>NZ_FTMI01000009.1:0-107276 GCF_900155925.1 Cellulosimicrobium funkei | reverse complement strand
CAACATCCGCGCCAACGTCTGCGCCAGATACGTCTTGCCCGTCCCCGTCGGACCGATCAACAAGATGTTCGACTTCGCCAGCTCCACGTAGTCCGCGTCGTCCGGGTTCGAGGGCTTGGCCTGCTCGCCCGCCTGCACGCGCTTGTAGTGGTTGTAGACGGCGACGGCCAGGGCCCGCTTCGCGGCGTCCTGGCCGATGACGTACTGCTCGAGGAACTCGAAGATCTCCTTGGGCTTGGGCAGCTCCGTGAGGCCGAGCTCCGTCGCCTCGGCGAGCTCCTCCTCGATGATCTCGTTGCAGAGGTCGATGCACTCGTCGCAGATGTACACGCCGGGGCCCGCGATGAGCTTCTTGACCTGCTTCTGCGACTTGCCGCAGAACGAGCACTTCAGCAGGTCGGCACCGTCTGAGATACGAGCCACTACGCGTCTCCTTGTCCCGGTGACCGGTCCTCCGCCCGTCGGGTTCGACGGCGCGGGGCCCGGGCACGGCCGAGCGGGTCCTGCTCCCCATTCCACACCACGGGGCCCCCGTTGTCAGGTGGGCTCTCCGCACGGGGCGCAACGTGTCGCGCCGCCGACCCCGGCGGGGACGGCGGCGCGGCGCGTGGTCAGGCGGACCGGGTCACGGCTTGTTGACCGCGACGGCCTTGCGGCTCTCGAGGACCTGGTCCACAAGGCCGTACTCCTTCGCCTGCTCGGCGGTGAGGATCTTGTCGCGCTCGATGTCCTGGCGGACCTGCTCGACCGACTTGCCCGAGTGCAGCGCGAGGGTGTCCTCGAGCCACTCGCGCATGCGGATGAGCTCGTTCGCGTGGATCTCGATGTCGGACGCCTGCGCGTAGCCGCCACCCTCCATCGCGGGCTGGTGGATGAGCACGCGCGCGTTGGGGAGCGCGAGACGCTTGCCCGGCTGGCCCGCGGCGAGCAGCACGGCCGCGGCGGAGGCCGCCTGGCCGAGGCAGACCGTCTGGATCTGGGGCTTGATGTACTGCATCGTGTCGTAGAGCGCGGTCATCGCGGTGAACGACCCGCCCGGCGAGTTGATGTAGAGGATGACGTCGCGGTCCGGGTCCTGGCTCTCGAGCACGAGGAGCTGGGCCATGACGTCGTCCGCGGACGCGTCGTCGACCTGGACGCCCAGGAAGATGATGCGGTCCTCGAACAGCTTGGTGTAGGGGTCCTGTCGCTTGAAGCCGTAGGCGGTGCGCTCCTCGAACTGCGGGAGCACGTAGCGGGCGGACGGCGCACCGCCCGGCAGGGCGATGCCGCCGGGGCGGGCCGCGGGGCCGGCGAGGCGCTGGGCGGTGGACAGGTACTGGGACTCGGCGCTGAAGCTCACGGGTTCTCCTCGGTGAAGTCTGGTGTCCGGTGCGGGGTCAGGAACCCGTGGTGCCGCCGCCGCCGGTCACGGACGACGCGTTGGTGACGACGTGGTCGATGAAGCCGTACTCCAGCGCCTCCTGCGCGGTGAACCAGCTGTCCCGGTCGTTGTCCTTGAGGATCTGCTCGAGCGGCTTGCCGGTCTGCTCGGCCGTGAGCTCGGAGAGCACCTGCTTCATGTGCATGATCAGCTGCGCGTTGATGCGCACGTCGGTCGCCGTGCCGCCGATGCCGCCGGACGGCTGGTGCATCATGACGCGCGCGTGCGGCGTCGCGTACCGCTTGCCCTTCGTGCCGGACGAGAGCAGGAACTGCCCCATCGACGCCGCCATGCCCATGGCGATCGTCGCGACGTCGGGCTGGATGTACTGCATCGTGTCGTAGATCGCCATGCCGGCCGTGATCGAGCCGCCGGGCGAGTTGATGTAGAGCCAGATGTCCTTGTCCGGGTCCTCCGCGGCGAGCAGCATCATCTGGGCGCAGATGGCGTTCGCGTTCTCGTCGCGCACCTCCGAGCCGAGCCAGATGATGCGCTCCTTGAGGAGCCGGTTGTAGATGGAGTCGTTGAGTCCGAGGCCCGGACCCTCGGCGCGGTTCACCGGGGCCGTCGCGTCGGACGGCAGGTACAGCTCGTTCACATCCATCTCCTTCGTCGCTCCCGCGGGTCGCCCCCGCCTGCGCTGCCCTGGCCGGCCGGGACGGCGTCCCGGTCCAGCCGTGCTGCAGTGACCCTAACGCGGTCCGTGCCCGCCGTTCGTCCCGGCGGGCCGCGTTTTCGCTGACGGCGCACCAGCCACCACGCCCCTCGCCGACGACGACGGCCCGCACCCTCGCGTGGAGGCTGCGGGCCGTCGTGGGGACCGTCCGGCCGGGGGCCGGCGACGCGTCAGGCCTTCGTCGCGTCCTTCTCGTCGTCCTCGACCGGGGCGTCGGCGGCGGGGGCGGCCGAGTCGTCCACGAGCGCCTCCTCGACCGGCTCGCCCGCGACGTCCTCGACGGACTCGTCCGCGGCGGCGTCCTCGTCGTCCGAGCCGATGAACTCGGTCAGGTCGACGACGTTGCCGGCGGTGTCCTTGACCTCGATCTGGCGCAGCGCGACGGCGAGCGACTTGGAGCGCGCGACCTCGCCGACCATCGCGGGGATCTGCCCGCCCTGGTCGAGCGACTGGATGAACTGGTTCGGGTCCATCCCGTACTGGCGCGAGGCGCTCACGAGGTACTCGAGGAGCTCGTTCTGCGCGACCTTGATCTCGAGCTGCTCGGCGAGGGTGTCGAGCAGGATCTGGTTGCGCAGGGCGTCGGTCGCCTCGACCGTTACCTCGGCGCGGTGCGTGTCGTCCTCCAGGCGGCCCTCGGACTCGAGGTGGCGGTGCACCTCGGCCTCGACGGCGCCCGCGGGGACGGGGATCTCGACGGCGTCGTTGAGCGCCTTGAGCAGCTCGTCGCGCGCGGCGACGGCCTGGTTCGACGTCTTGATGCTCGCGACCTGCTCGCGCAGGTCCGCCGTGAGCTCCTCGAGCGTGTCGAACTCGGAGGCGAGCTGCGCGAAGTCGTCGTCGGCCTCGGGGAGGTCGCGCTGCTTCACGGACGTGGCGGTGACGGTGACCGCGGCCTCCTTGCCCTCGTGCTCGCCGCCGGCCAGCGGCGCGTTGAACGTGGTCGTCTCCTCGGCCGAGAGACCGGTGAGCGCCTCGTCGAGGCCCTCGAGCATGTTGCCCGAGCCGATCTGGTAGCTCACGCCGGAGACGGAGTCGACCTCCTCGCCGTCGATCTCGGCCTTCAGGTCGAGCACGACGAAGTCGCCCTCGGCCGCGGGGCGGTCGACGCCGACGAGGGTGCCGAAGCGCTCGCGCAGCGCGTCGAGGCGCTCGGTGACGTCCTCGTCCGTGACCTCGGCGGGCTCGACGGTGATGGCGAGCGAGTCGAGCGCGGGCAGCGTGATTTCGGGGCGGACCTCGACCTCGGCGGTGAAGACCAGCTGGCCCTCGCCGGCCTTCGCCGGGATCTCGGTGACCTCGACCTCGGGCTGGCCGAGGGGGCGCAGATTCTCCTCGCTCGCGGCCTGGCGGTAGAAGCCGGAGAGCGCGTCGTTGACGGCGTGCTCGATCACGGCGCCCCAGCCGACGCGCTGGTCGATGACGCGGGGCGGGACCTTGCCCTTGCGGAAGCCGGGGATGTTCACCTGCTCCGCGATGTGCTTGTAGGCGTGGTCGATGCTCGGCTTGAGCTCGTCGTACTCCACCTCGACGGTCAGCTTGACCTTGGTGGGGTCCAGGGTCTCGACGGCGCTCTTCACTTCGATGATCTCCAACTGATCGGGGCGGGCCGCGGGCGGCCGGGGACGGCACCGCACGCGGGCGTACGGGCAACCGTCCCATCGTACGCGAGCGGTCAAGCGCGCCCGACGCGCGGGTCTGTCCGCGATCCTGACCCGATCCTGACTTCGATCCCGACCCCGATCCTCACCTCGACCCGGGCCGTGGTCCCGGCCGGGGCACGACGAGCAGCACCGCGAGCGCGACGACCGCGGTCGCGACGACGGTCGGCCAGCGCAGCCCCACCACGCCGAGCACGTCGAGCAGGACCGCCATGACCATCTGGCCCCCGACGACGGTCAGCGTGAGGACGAACGTGCCGAGGTGGCGCACGGCGAACGCGGCCGCGACGGTGACGACCGTCCCGAGCGGCCCGCCCAGGTAGAGCCACCACTGCGGGGGCAGCACGACGCCGTCGAGCACGCCGAACGGGACGCCGAGCGCGCACACGAGCGTGATCCCGGCGAGCCCGCCCGTGACCGACGTGAGGGTCGCCACGACCGGGTCGCCCGTGAGCTGCGTGACGCGGCCGTTGCCCGCCTGCTGCCCGCACAGCACCGCGCCGCCCACGAAGAGCGCCGCACCGGCCGCGACGACCGCCCACCCGGGACCGCCCGCGCTGCTCCCGAGCACCGCGATGCCCAGACCGGCGAGCGCTGCGAGGCCGGCGCCCGCACGACGCGGCGTGAGCCGCAGCGGCGCGGGCAGGCCGACGCCCCGCGCGTCGAGCGCGAGCCCGGCGACGGTCTGGCCGGCCACGGAGCAGACGGACGCGACCGCGACCCCGACGAGGGGGATCCCGGCGGCCATCGCGACGACGATCGGCACGCTGCACAGCCCGACGGCGAACCACCACCACGAGGCGGACGAGCGCACGACGGCGAGCGTGGACCGGACGCGGCGGCGGGCGACCACCACGAGCACGGTCGCGAGGAGGGTGCCCACGTAGGAGAGCCATGCGGCGAGGACGGGCCCCGTGCCCGCGGCCCCGAGGTCGCCGTTGAGGCGTCCCTGGAGCGAGAGGACCGCACCGCTGCCCGCGGCGACGAGCGCGGCGAGGGTCACGCGGGCTGCCGGACCGGCGGTCGCGGAGGACGGGGTCAACGGGCACCTCCCGGGGACGGGACCGCCTCGACGGTCCGGACGTCGACGACGTCCCGCGGCGCCCCGCAGGGCGCCGCGCGAAGGTCGGGGTGACAGGATTTGAACCTGCGACCTTCCGCTCCCAAAGCGGACGCGCTACCAACCTGCGCCACACCCCGTCGTCCGCCACGGCGGGCGGACCAGGGGCAAGTGTACTGGCGGGACGGGGCGCGACCGACGGGCCGCCGCGTGGGGAACGCCGCGGCACGGGCGGCCCGCCGACGTTTGCTAGGGTGGCGGCCGCAGGTCGGTGGCACGCCGTCCCGGGCGGCCGCACAGGCCGACCACCGGGCGAGCCGAGGCCCGCGCGGGCGTAGCTCAATGGTAGAGCCCCAGTCTTCCAAACTGGCTACGCGGGTTCGATTCCCGTCGCCCGCTCCGTTCGTCCCACGACCCCACGGGCGCCCCGCCTCCCCGGCGAGGCGCCCGTCGTCGTTCCTGGGCCCCGCGGACGGCGTTGCAGGGCCGCGCCACGGACCGATAGCCTCGGGGCACGCGCGCCGTCGGCCCGCCCGGAGCTCCGGGCGACTCCCCCGGCGCGACCGACCAGGAGGAGCGAGGAATGACCGCGACGACCGCGCGTCCTGCATCGCTGCACCGCGCCGCGCCGCGCACCTCCTGTTGTCGCTGTCTCGGCTGCCGCTGACGACGGCCGTCCCCGCGTGCCCCGGCACGCCCGCGCACGCCCCTCGTCCCGCCCGAGCCCGTCCCGTCGCCCGCGCGCGCCCGCGCCGCCCCCGCGAGACGCTGGACCCCGGCCACCGGGCGCGCCCCGCTCCCCATCGGTACCCCCACCCGGCTCACCCCGAGCCGTCGACAGAAGAGGAAGACATGGCACGCATCTACGACGACGTCACGCAGCTCGTCGGCAACACCCCGCTGGTCCGGCTCAACAAGCTCACCGAGGGGCTCGGCGCCACCGTGGTGGGCAAGCTCGAGTTCTACAACCCCGCCAACTCGGTCAAGGACCGCATCGGCGTCGCGATCATCGACGCCGCCGAGGCGTCCGGCGAGCTGAAGCCGGGCGGGACGATCGTCGAGGCGACGTCCGGCAACACCGGCATCGCGCTCGCGATGGTGGGTGCGGCGCGCGGGTACGACGTCGTGCTCACGATGCCGGAGACGATGTCGAAGGAGCGCCGCGCGCTGCTGCGCGCGTTCGGTGCCGAGCTCATCCTCACGCCGGGCTCCGAGGGCATGAAGGGCGCGGTCAGCCGCGCGGACGAGATCGTCGCCGAGCGCGAGGGCGCGATCCTCGCCCGCCAGTTCGCGAACGAGGCGAACCCGGAGATCCACCGCCGCACGACGGCCGAGGAGATCTGGGCCGACACCGACGGCGCGGTCGACATCGTCGTCGCGGGCATCGGCACGGGCGGCACCATCACGGGCGTCGGCCAGGTGCTCAAGGAGCGCAAGCCCGGCGTGCAGATCGTCGCGGTCGAGCCCGAGGAGTCGGCCATCCTCAACGGCGGCCAGCCCGGCCCGCACAAGATCCAGGGCATCGGCGCGAACTTCGTGCCCGAGATCCTCGACACCTCGGTCTACGACGAGGTGATCGACGTCAACGCCGAGACCGCCGTCGAGTACGCGCGCCGCGCCGCCAAGGAGGAGGGCCTGCTCGTCGGGATCTCCTCGGGCGCCGCGATCGCCGCCGCGCTGCAGCTCGCCGCGCGTCCCGAGAACGCGGGCAAGCTCATCGTGACGATCATCCCGTCGTTCGGCGAGCGCTACCTGTCCTCCGTCCTCTACGCCGACCTGCTGGACTGACGTGACCGACCCCCACCCCCGCGCACGGACGGCCGGCCACCGGCTGCGCCGGTTCGTGCGCGTGCTCGGCGAGGACCTCGAGGCGGCCCGACGGCGGGACCCCGCCGCGCGCAGCCGCCTCGAGGTCGCTCTCGCGTACCCCGGCGTGCACGCCGTGTGGGCCTACCGGCTCGCGCACCGCATGTGGCGCGAGCCCCTGCTGCGCCTGCCGGCGCGGCTCGTGTCGCAGGCGGCGCGCGCGCTCACCGGCGTGGAGATCCACCCCGGCGCGCGCATCGGCCGACGGCTGTTCATCGACCACGGGATGGGCGTCGTCGTGGGCGAGACGGCCGTGGTCGGCGACGACGTCGTGCTGTTCCACACGTCGACGCTCGGCGGGCGCTCGATGAAGCGGGGCAAGCGGCACCCCACGCTCGGCGACCGGGTCGTCGTCGGCGCCGGGGCGAAGATCCTCGGGCCGGTGTGGGTCGGCGACGACGTCCAGGTCGGCGCCAACGCCGTCGTCGTCAAGGACGTGCCCCCGGGCGCGGTCGCCGTCGGCGTGCCGGCCACCGTCCGGATGCCGGCGGGCACGCCCGCCGCGCGGGAGGCCGTCGAGGACCCGTCGCTCCTCATCGAGTACGTCATCTGAGGAGGACGCCGGGGGCGGCCCCGGATCGGCTAGTGTGGTCGTGGGCGGTACCTGAGACCGCGCGTACCGGATACCCCCCTGCCCGGTGCGCCCTCGGGTACCGCCCGCTCACCGCCGGCCGCAGCCGCCCGTCCGTGGCCGCCGGTCCCGGCACCACGACCCTCGACGAGGAGGAGCGCGCATGCGCCTCGGCATCCACACCGGCTACTGGTCCGCCGGTCCCCCCGACGGCATCCAGGACGCGGTCGTCGCGGCCGACCGCCTCGGCGTCGACTCTGTCTGGACCGCGGAGGCCTACGGCTCCGACGCGTTCACGCCGCTGGCGTGGTGGGGCTCGCGCACGACCCGCATCCGCCTCGGGACCGCCGTCGCGCAGGTCTCCGCGCGCACCCCGACCGCGACGGCGATGGCCGCGCTGACGATGGACCACCTCTCGGGCGGCCGGTTCGTCCTCGGCCTCGGCGTCTCCGGGCCGCAGGTGGTCGAGGGCTGGTACGGCCAGCCGTACGCGAAGCCGCTCGCACGGACCCGCGAATACGTGCAGGTCGTGCGCGACGTCCTGCGCCGGGAGGCGCCCGTGACGTCGTCCGGCCCGCACTACCCCCTCCCCCTGCCCGACGGCGTCGGGACCGGGCTGGGCAAGCCCCTGCGCTCGACCGTCCACCCGCTGCGCGCCGACCTCCCGATCCACCTGGCGGCCGAGGGGCCGAAGAACATCGCGCTCGCCGCCGAGATCGCGGACGGCTGGCTCCCGCTGTTCTACTCGCCGCGCATGGACGCGACGTTCCGCGAGCTCCTCGCGGACGGCTTCGCGCGCCGCGCGCCCGAGCGCTCGCCCGAGTCCGCGTTCGAGGTGAGCGCGACCGTCCCCGTCGTCGTGCGCGAGCACGTCGAGCAGGCCGCGGACCAGGTGCGCCCGTTCCTCGCGCTGTACGTCGGCGGGATGGGCGCCAAGGGGGCGAACTTCCACCGCGACGCGCTCGACCGCCTCGGGTACGCCGAGGCGTGCGACGAGATCCAGGCGCACTACCTCGCGGGACGCAAGGACCTCGCGGCCGCCGCCGTCCCGACGGCGATGGTCGAGGACGTCGCGCTCGTCGGCCCCCCCGAGAAGATCGCGAGCGACCTCGCGGCGTGGCGCGAGACGGCGGTGACGACGCTCCTCGTCCAGGGCGACGCGACGGCCGTGCAGACGCTCGCCCCGCTCCTCGCGGCCCCGACCCCGGGCTGACCGGCCCGGCGCCGCGCGGTCAGCCGTCGGCGCCGGGGAACCACACCGCCCGGCGCAGGTCCACGCGACGCCCGTCGCGCGACAGCGGGCAGCCCTCGGCGCGGAGCTCCGCGAGCGCCGCGTCGAGGTGGTGCGCGGGCGGCGACCCCGCCGCGTTGACGATCCGCCACCACGGCACGGGGGTGCCGTCGTCGTCCACCCCGGACGACCCGGCGAGCACCTGCCCGACCTGGCGCGGGCCGCCCCGCCCCAGCGACTCCGCGACGATCTCCGCGACGAGCCCGTAGGTCATGGCCCGCGCGGGCGGGACGCGCCGCACGAGGTCGAGCACCGCGGTCGCGTACTCCTGGGCGAGGGCGCGAGGGTCGGCGCGGTCGTCGCCGCCGCGTCCGGGGGTGCGTCGTGCCATGGCGCCCGACCCTAGCCGTCGCGAATGTCCTGGCGCGAGCACGGCCCGGGACAGGAGGATCGGGGGCATGAGCGACCACCGACCCGCACGCCTCCCCGACGGCTACGAGCTCGTCCCCCTCACGTCCGCCGACCTGCGCGACGTGCTCGACCTCGACACCACGACGTTCCCCTCGCCGGTGGAGGTCGACGAGCTCGTCGACCTCCCGTTCCCGCTCACGTGGGAGCGCGCGCTCGGCGTGACGGTCGAGCGCGAGGACGCGGACGCGCCGCCCGTCGACGGCGCGCGTCCCGTGCGGCGCGAGCTCGTGGGGATGCACGCGTCGTACCCGTTCGCGCGCTTCCCGGTCCCCGGCGCGACCGCTCCGGTCGCGGGCCTCACCTGGGTGGGCGTCCACCCCGCGCACCGGCGGCGCGGCATCCTCAGCGCGATGATCGACACGCACCTCGCCCGGTGCCGCGAGCGGGGCGAGCCGGTCTCGGCGCTCTTCGCGGCGGAGGCCGCGATCTACGGCCGGTTCGGGTACGGCAAGGCGGCCGACGACGTGCGCCTCACCGTCCCGCGCGGCGTCGCGCTGCGCGACGTCCCGGGCGCGGAGCGGCACACCGTCCGCATCGAGCGCGCGGACCGCGCGCGGCACGGCGAGCTCGTCGCGACGATCCACGAGCGCGCGGGCGCCGACCCGACGGGCCAGGGCGCGGGCATCAACCGTCCGGGGTGGGCGACACGCGAGACCCCCGAGCTCCAGGCGACGTTCTGGGACGACGCCAAGGTCTGGCGCAAGGACCGCGAGCCCACGCGCATCGCGATCGTCGAGCTCGACGGCGAGCCGCGCGGGTACGCGCGCTTCCACCGCAAGCTCTCCTGGGAGGTGACGGGCCCGCGCGGCCCGGTGAGCACGGGCGAGGTCGTCGCGCTCGACGCCGCGGCCGCCCGCGCGCTGTGGGGCGTGCTCACCGACCTCGACCTCACGCACGAGGTGACGCCCTTCATGCTGCCGGTGGACGACGTCGTCACGAGCCTGCTCGTGGACCCGCGCTCCGCGTCGCCGCGCCTCGCGGACAACCTCTGGGTGCGGGTCGTGGACGTGCCCGGCGCGCTCGCCGCGCGCCGGTACGCCGCGGACGTCGACGTCGTGCTGCACGTGACCGACGAGCGACTGCCCGACAACGCGGGGCGCTGGCGGCTGCGGGCGGAGGCCTTCGGCCCGGCGACGGCCGAGCGGACCGACGACGCGGCGGACGTCTCCCTCGACGTGCGCGAGCTCGGCGCGACCTACCTGGGCGGGACGTCGCTCGCGGCCCTCGGCGCGGCAGGTCTCGTCACCGAGCACTCCCCCGGCGCGCTCGCGCGCACGAGCGCGGCCCTCGGCTGGCCCGTCGCCCCGGTGTGCAGCTGGGTGTTCTGACCGGGCGGGCGCACCCGGTCCCGGGTGCGCCCGCCGTCACGTCTGGCAGACGCCGCACCAGAAGAGGTTGCGCCCCGCGAGCTCCTTGAGGAGCACCGGCGTGCCGCACACCCGGCACGGCAGCCCGTCGCGGTGGTACACGTAGAACGCCTCGTCCGCGGGCACGGCGCCGGGAGCGACGTCCGTGTTCTGCCGCACGCGCCGTCGTCCCGCCCCCGCCTCGTCGGGGGCCTCGCCCGCGCCGTCGTCGCGGTGCTCGGGGCGCGTCGTGACGATCGCGCCCGTGCGCGCGCCGTCGCGCATGAGCACGACGAGGTCGTCCCACAGGCTCCGCAGGTCCTCCGCGGGCACGTCGCGGCCGGGGCGCATCGGGTCGAGCCCCGCCCGGAACAGCGCCTCCGCGCGGTAGATGTTCCCCACGCCCGCGACGACGTCCTGGTTCATGAGGAGCAGCCCGACGGGGCTGCGCGAGCGCCGCACCGCGGCGACGAACGCGTCGCGCGGGTCGGGCTCGCCGGGGCCCGGGTCGCGGATCGGGTCCGGACCGAGCCGGTCCTCGACCGCACGCTTCTCGTCGTCCGTGACGACCTCGCACGCCGTCGGGCCCGTGAGGTCCGCGACCGCGTGCGCGCCGACGAGCCGGACGCGCACGGCGCCGCGCGGCGGCGGGGGCGACCAGGCGTCGTCGGGCGCGCCGGGCACCTCCGCCGGGCCCGCCGGGACGGTCTCGCGCTCGCCGATCCGGCGCCGGGGCGCGCCGATCGCGTGCACGACGGCGGTGCTGCCGTCGCCCGCGAACGTCCACGCGCCGTAGAGGCCGAGGTGCACGCGGAGCCAGCGGACGTCGTCGGACGCGCCGCCCGGCCCGGCGAAGCCGAGGAACATCTGCTTGCCCCACGCCTCGCTCGCGACGAGCACGCGGCCGTCGAGCAGGGCGGCTCCCGCGGCGAACCGGCCCTGCGGGCTGCTCACCGCGAGCGGCTCGCCCGTGAACAGCTCACCGAAGGCGCGCGCGAGGCGGTGGACGGTGTGGCCCTCGGGCACGTCAGGCCGAGGTGCCGCGCGCCGCCTCGTACGCCGCGAGCTGGTCGATGCGGCGCTGGTGGCGCGGGTCGCCGCTGAACGGCTCCGCGAGGAACGCGTCGACGAGCGCGACCGCCTCGTCCACCGAGTGCTGGCGCGCGCCCACCGCGACCACGTTCGCGTCGTTGTGCTGGCGCCCGAGGCGCGCGGTCTCCAGGTTCCAGGCGAGCGCCGCGCGCACGCCGACGACCTTGTTCGCCGCGATCTGCTCGCCGTTGCCCGAGCCGCCGATGACGACGCCCAGCGAGCCGGGCTCCGCCGCCACCGCCTCGCCCGCCGCGAAGCAGAACGACGGGTAGTCGTCCTGCGCGTCGTAGGTGTGGGCACCGTGGTCGACGACGTCGTGACCCGCCGCCCCCAGGTGCTCGACGAGATGGGTCTTGAGCTCGTAGCCGGCGTGGTCCGCGGCGATGTGAACGCGCATGGGCTCATCATGCCCCAGCGGGCCCCCTCGCCGCCGGGGTGAGGCCGTAGCCTGAGACGCATGACACAGACCTCCCCGACGTCCACGCCTCCGTCCTCGTCCGGCCCGGCCGACGCGGCGCGCTCCGGCATCGACCTCGACGCGCTGGACCCCGCGGTCCGCCCGCAGGACGACCTGTACCGCCACGTCAACGGCCGCTGGCTCGCGACGCACGAGATCCCTGCCGACCGCGCGATGGACGGCGCGTTCCGGGCGCTCCACGACCAGGCCGAGGTGCACGTCCGCGAGATCATCACGGACCTCGGGGAGCAGGTCGCGGCAGGCGGCGCGGACGTCGGGCCGGACGCGGCGAAGGTCGGGGCCCTCTACGCGAGCTTCATGGACACCGAGCGGATCGAGGCGCTCGGCACCACGCCGCTGCAGCCCGACCTCGCGCTCATCGCGTCCGCCACGACGCAGGCCGAGCTCACCGGGGCGCTCGGCGCCCTCCAGCGTACGGGCGGCGCGGGCGCCGTCGGCTTCTGGGTCGACAACGACGCGAAGGACCCCGAGCGCTACGTCGCCTACCTCTACCAGTCCGGGCTCGGCCTGCCGGACGAGGCGTACTACCGCGAGGACCAGTACGCCCCGGTGCGCGAGAAGTACGTACCGCACGTCGCGCGCATGCTCGCGCTCGCGGGCGTCACGTCCGAGACGTGGGGCGCGTCGCCCGAGGACGCCGCCGAGCGGATCGTGGCGCTCGAGACGAGGCTCGCCGCGAAGCACTGGGACGTCGTGCGCGACCGCGACGCCGACCTCACGTACAACCCGCGGACGCTCGCCGCGCTCGTCGAGGAGGCCCCCGGGTTCGACTGGCGCGCGTGGGTCCTCGCGCTCGGCGCGCCGCAGGGCTCGCTCGACGACGTCGTGGTCCGCGAGCCGGACTTCGCGGCCGGGTTCGCCGAGCTCTGGGCGAGCGAGCCGCTCGAGGACTGGAAGCTGTGGATGGTGTACCACCTCGTCACCGCCCGGGCGCCCTACCTCTCCGACGACCTCGTCGAGGCGAACTTCGACTTCTACGGGCGCACGCTGTCGGGCGCGCAGGAGGTGCGCGAGCGCTGGAAGCGCGCCGTCTCCGTCGTCGAGGGCGCGCTCGGCGAGGCCGTCGGCGCGCAGTACGTCGCGCGGCACTTCCCGCCCGCGCACAAGGCGCGCATGGAGGAGCTCGTCGCCACCCTCGTGGCCGCCTACCGCGAGTCGATCACCACGCTCGACTGGATGACGGACCAGACGAAGGAGAGGGCGCTCGCCAAGCTCGAGGCCTTCACGCCGAAGATCGGCTACCCCGTGCGGTGGCGCGACTACTCGGCGCTCGTCGTCGACGCGCACGACCTCGTGGGCAACGTGCGCCGCGCCCACGCGTTCGAGCAGGACCGCGAGCTCGGCAAGATCGGGCGCCCGCTCGACCGCGACGAGTGGTTCATGACGCCGCAGACGGTCAACGCCTACTACAACCCGGGCATGAACGAGATCGTCTTCCCCGCCGCGATCCTGCAGCCCCCGTTCTTCGACCCCGAGGCCGACGACGCCGTGAACTACGGCGGCATCGGCGCCGTGATCGGCCACGAGATCGGTCACGGCTTCGACGACCAGGGATCCAAGTACGACGGCGCGGGCCGCCTCGAGGACTGGTGGACGGCGCGCGACCGCGAGGAGTTCGAGAAGCGCACGACGGCGCTCGTCGCCCAGTACGACGCGTACCGCCCCGCGCAGCTCGGCGAGGACGGCCCGCACGTCAACGGCGCGCTGACCATCGGCGAGAACATCGGCGACCTCGGCGGCCTGTCGATCGCGCTCAAGGCGTACCGCATCGCGCTCGGCCGTCCGCTGGACGAGGCGCCCGTCGTCGACGGGCTCACGGGCATCGAGCGCGTGTTCCTCGGCTGGGCCCAGGTGTGGCAGTCGAAGGGACGGGACGAGGAGGTCGTGCGCCGCATCGCGACGGACCCGCACTCGCCCAACGAGTTCCGCTGCAACGGGGTCGTGCGCAACGTGGACGAGTTCTACGACGCCTACGACGTGCAGCCGGGCGACGCGCTCTACCTCGCCCCCGAGGAGCGCGTGCGCATCTGGTGACCCCGGACGCGCGAAGGGCCCGCGGCGGGTCGTCCCGCCGCGGGCCCTCCTGCGTGGTGGTCGGGCCGGTCAGAGCGTCCGGATGCCCGCGCGCGCGATGGTGAAGCCCTTGCCCGTGGCGTCGTCGCGGCACGTCATGCCGGTCTCGGCGCTGTCGCACGTGAAGGGGCCGACCGTCGTGGACGTGCCGTAGTCGAGGATCGCGGTGTCCCCCGGCGCGGGCTGCGGCTGCTCCGCCGCGGGCACGCACGGCTGGTCGACGCTGCCGTCGGCGTCCAGGACGACCTTGTAGCCGACCGTGCCGTCGCACCCGTCGACCGGGGCGGGCTGCGTGCCGAGCTGGGCGATCATGCACGTCGCGCTGACGTCGGTCACCTCGCACGTGATGTTCCGCGACTCCGACGCGAACGTCTCGGACACCGTGGGCTCGGCCGGTGCCGTCTCCTCGGCGCCGTCCGTGGCGGTCGCCGCCGGGGACGTCGACGCCCCGCCGAGCGGTTCCTCGTCGCCGCCGCCGAGCAGCGAGATCGCGAAGACGATCGCCCCGAGGACGAGCAGCGCGTCGACGACGATGAACGCGATCCACCCCGCGCCGAGCCGGTTCGAGCCGCGACCGCCGCCTCCTCCGCTGCGCCCGTCGCGCCGACCGGTCGACGGTCCGGACGGGGCGCCCGCCCCTCCCGACGTGGTGCGCGGGGCGGCGGCGGCCGGGGCTGCCGAGGCCGGCGGGTGGTAGGCGGGCTGCTGCGCGGGCGGCGTGGCGGCCGCGTAGGCGGGCTGGGCGGTCGGCTCGTACGCCGCGGTCGCGCCCGCGTACGGACCGGCCGCAGCGTGACCGGCCGCCGTGTCGCCCGGCGCGTAGCCGGGACGGCCCGCGGCCGTCCCGACCGGGGCCGCGACGCCGAACCCGTTCTGCTCGGTCGCGTAGCGCACGCGCTGCGGCGGCACCGGCGACGGCGAGGGCGCCGGGACCGCGGGCTGTGCCGCCGTCGGGAGCTGGGTGATCGGCGTCACGTGCTGGACCGTCGTCGCCTGGAAGGACGCCGCCGACGCGACGACGGTCGGCTGGCCGTCCGCGGGCGTCGCGCGCGGCGCCTGGGCCGTCGGGCCGCTCGTCGGGGCGAACGAGGGCGGCCCCGAGGTCGCGTGCGCGGGCACGGGGGCGAACGCCGTGGTCGGCTGGGCGTCGTCACGACCGACCGCGGCCCCCGGGACGCCGCCGGGGGGCGGCGGCGGCGGTGGCACGGGTGCGTTCGGGGACATGCTCGGCTCCTCGCGGGCTTCCTCGGCGGTCTCGCCCGGCGCGACCGGGCGGCGGGCGCTCCTGGAACCGCCCGCGAACTGACGAAGCATGGCACGAGCCACCCGCACCGGTCGAACCCCGGGATCCCCACCACGCCCACGCCCCCGCGGTCTGCACGACGTCCGCACGACGGCGGCGCCGCGCCCGACCTCAGTCGAAGACCGGACCCTGGGTGCGCGTGCGCTTGAGCTCGAAGAAGCCCGGCGTGCTCGCGACCAGGACGCACCCGTCCCACAGCCGCCCGGCGGCCTCGCCCTTCGGCGCGGGCGTCACCACGGGACCGAAGAACGCCGTCCCGCCGAACGCGACGACGGGCGTCCCGACGTCCTCACCGACGCGGCCGATGCCCTCGGCGTGCGACGCGCGCAGCTGCTCGTCGTAGGCGTCGGAGCCCGCCGCCTCGGCGAGCGACGCGGGCAGGCCCACCTCCGCGAGCGCCTCGAGCAGCACGGCGTCGTAGTCCGTCCGCCCGCCCGGGTGCAGGCGCGTCCCGATCGCGTCGTAGAGGGGCTTGACGACGTCCTCGCCGTGCTCGACGCGCGCGGCGGTGACCACGCGCACCGGGCCCCACGCCTTCGCCATGAGCTCGCGGTACTCCTCCGGCAGGTCCCGGCCCTCGTTGAGCACCGCGAGGCTCATCACGTGCCAGCGGACGGTGACGTCGCGCACCTGCTCGACCTCGCCCATCCAGCGGCTCGTCATCCACGCCCACGGGCACACGGGGTCGAACCAGAAGTCGGCGACGCGCACGTCGTCCTCGGTCGCGGTGGGGTCGGTCGTCGCGGTGAGCGTCACGGGGCGGTCTCCTTCGTCGTCGGGCGCGCCCGGGGTCCGGGTCGCCGGGGGCGCGGCGGCCGGGCCGACGGCGTCCCCACCCCGTTCCGACACCGCGCGAGGGCAGCGTATTCCCGGGAGCGGGCGCGGGCACGCGTGGGATGATCGTCCGTGGCCCACAGGCCGCCGTCGAGGCCGACCGGCCCGACCACGAGACCGAGGAGATGCAGTGCCCGGAGAGAACCTCACCCGCGCCGAGGCGAGCGAGCGCGCGGCGATCGTCGACGTCCAGTCCTACGAGGTCGACCTCGACCTCACGACGGGGGCGACGACGTTCGCGTCGACGACCGTGGTGCGGTTCACCGCGACCGAGGGCGCGAGCACGTTCGTCGACCTCGTCGCACCGACCGTGCGCGAGGTCGTGCTCAACGGCCGTGCGCTCGACCCGGCGCAGGTGTTCGCCGACTCGCGCGTCGCGCTCGACGGCCTCGCGGCCGACAACGAGCTGCGCGTCGTCGCCGACTGCGCGTACACCAACACGGGCGAGGGCCTGCACCGGTTCGTCGACCCGGTCGACGGCGAGGTCTACCTCTACACGCAGTTCGAGGTCCCGGACTCGCGGCGCGTGTTCGCCGTCTTCGAGCAGCCCGACCTCAAGGCGACGTTCGCGTTCACGGTCACCGCGCCCGCGGCGTGGGAGGTCGTGAGCAACCAGCCGACGCCCGCGCCCGAGGCGCTCGGCACGAAGGCCGACCCGACCGGCACCGGCACCGGCGCCGGCGACGTCGAGGTCGCGCGCTGGGCGTTCGAGCCGACGCCGCGCATCTCGTCGTACATCACCGCGCTCGTCGCGGGGCCGTACGTCGTGGAGCGCAGCGAGCTCACGTCGTCCGACGGCCGCACGATCCCGCTCGGGGTCTTCTGCCGCGCGTCGCTCGCCGACCACATGGACGCCGACTACGTGTTCGACAAGACGCGCGAGGGCTTCGCGTTCTTCGAGTCCGCGTTCGAGCACCCGTACCCGTTCGACAAGTACGACCAGCTCTTCGTGCCCGAGTACAACATGGGCGCGATGGAGAACGCCGGGTGCGTGACGTTCACCGAGACGTACGTCTTCCGGTCCAAGGTCACCGACGCGGTCAAGGAGCGTCGCGTCGTGACGATCCTCCACGAGCTCGCGCACATGTGGTTCGGCGACCTCGTGACCATGAAGTGGTGGAACGACCTGTGGCTCAACGAGTCGTTCGCGGAGTACGCGTCGACGCTCGCGACCGCCGAGGCGACCGAGTGGCGCGAGGCGTGGACGACGTTCGCCGCGATGGAGAAGTCCTGGGCCTACCGCCAGGACCAGCTGCCCTCCACGCACCCCATCGTCGCGACGATCAACGACCTCGAGGACGTGTTCGTCAACTTCGACGGCATCACCTACGCCAAGGGCGCGTCGGTGCTCAAGCAGCTCGTCGCGTGGGTCGGCAAGGAGCAGTTCCTCGCCGGCGTCGCGGCGTACTTCCGCAAGCACGCGTGGGGCAACACCGAGCTGCGCGACCTGCTCGTCGAGCTCGAGGCCACGAGCGGCCGCGACCTCACTGCGTGGTCCGCGCTGTGGCTCGAGACCGCGGGCGTGAACACCCTGCGGCCCGAGTTCGAGCTCGACGCCCACGGCCGCTTCACCACGTTCTCCGTGGTGCAGACGGCGGCGGCCGACCACCCGACGCTGCGCCCGCACCGGCTCGGGATCGGCTTCTACGACCTCGTCGACGGCGTGCTGACCCGCGTGCACCGCACGGAGGTCGACGTCGCCGGCCCGCGGACCGAGATCCCCGAGCTGCTCGGCCTCGACCGCCCGCAGCTCGTCCTGCTCAACGACGACGACCTCGCGTACGCGAAGATCCGCCTCGACCCCGCGTCGCTCCAGGTCGCGACCGAGCACCTCGCGGACCTCGCCGACCCGCTGGCCCGCTCGCTCGTCTGGGGCTCCGCGTGGGACGCGACGCGCGACGGCGAGACCCCGGCGAGCGACTACGTGCGCCTCGTGCTGGGCAACATCGCCCGCGAGACCGAGTCGACGACGATCCGTACGACGCTCAACCAGCTCGCGCTCGCCGCGAAGACGTACGTGGCCCCGGAGCGCCGCGAGGAGACGCTCGCGCACGTCGGCGACGTGCTCTGGTCGCTCGCGCAGGACGCGGCCCCCGGCTCCGACCTGCAGTTCCAGCTCGTGAAGTTCTTCGCGCACCTCGCGTCGACGCCCGCGCACGGCGAGGCTCTGCGGTCGCTGCTCGACGGCTCCGCTGCCCTCGACGGGCTCGAGATCGACACCGACCTGCGCTGGGAGATCCTCGAGGGGCTCGTCCTGCTCGACCTCGCGGACGACGCCGAGATCGAGGCGACGCTCGACGCCGACTCGACCGCCACGGGTCAGCAGTCCGCCGCACGGGCCCGCGCGACGGTGCCCACCGCCGCGGCGAAGCGCGCCGCGTTCGACCGCCTCGTCGGCTCGGACGACGCCCCCAACGCGATCGTCCGCGCCACCACGCTCGGGTTCCAGCACGTCAACGACCCCGAGTCGCTCGCCCCGCTCGTCGGCGCGTACTTCGACGCGCTGCTCCCCCTGTGGGACCAGCGGTCGTACCACATCGCCGAGGCGCTCGTCACGGGCCTCTACCCGGCCCCGCTCGCGAGCACGGTGCTGCGCGACGCGACGCAGGAGTGGCTCGACGCCAACGCCGACGCCGCCCCGGCGCTGCGCCGGCTCGTGGTGGAGAACCTCGCCGGCGTCGAGCGCGCCCTCGCGGCCCAGGCCGCCGACGCCTGACCCCTCGGGTCAGCACCCCTCACGACCGCGCCGGGTCGCTCCGCACGACGGGGCGGCCCGGCGCTCGTCGTCCCGCGCGGGTCCGCGACCAGGCGGTACCGGCGCGGCGAGCAGGCGATCCCGGCGCGTGCGGCGAGCAGGACGGACCAGGACGGCCGGCTCGGCGGTCAGAGGGAGTCGTTCATCGCCTTCGCGAGCGAGCGCAGGCGTGCGGAGTCGAACAGGTCCTCGAGCAGGACGAGGTTGCCCGACGAGTCGCCGAGCGGCACCTTCCAGTTCGGGTACTCCTGGTCCGTGCCCGGCTGGTTCTGCGAGCGGCGCTCCCCCACCGCGTCGGCCAGCGAGACGCCGAGCAGCACCGCCGGGGTGCTGCGGACGAGGCGGTGCAGGGCCTCGACGAGCTCGCGCTCGGACGGGTCCTCGCCCACGAGCGAGCGCTCGCGCAGGAACGCGATCATCGCGTCCCGCTCGGCGCGCGCGGCCCGCCGCACGTCGGCGACGTCCTCCGTGAGCACGCCCAGACGGTCCCGCAGCTCGACGTGCTCGCCCGCGAGGTACCCGGCCGTGGGCGGCAGGTCGTGCGTCGTGACGGTCGCGAGCGCGAGGCGCCGGTAGTCCTCCGGGGGCAGCGGACGGCCGTCGTCGGTCTTCTCGAACCACAGGACGGACGTGCCGAGGACGCCGCGGTCCGCGAGGTAGTCACGCACCCAGGGCTCGAACACGCCGAGGTCCTCGCCGATGACCATCGCGCCCGCGCGGTGCGCCTCGAGGCACAGGATGCCGACGAGGGCCTCGTGGTCGTAGCGGACGTACGCGCCCGCGTCGGCGCGCGCGCCGCCCGGGATCCACCACAGCCGGAACAGGCCGATGACGTGGTCGATCCGGATCGCGCCCGCGTGCCGCAGGACGGTGCGCAGCATGTCGCGGTACGGAGCGTACCCGGCCCGCGCGAGCGCGCGCGGGTGCCACGGGGGCTGGGACCAGTTCTGCCCCTGCTGGTTGTACATGTCCGGCGGCGCGCCGACGGACACCCCGGTGGCGAGCACGCCACGGTGCGACCAGACGTCGGCGCCCTCGGGGTGCACCCCGACCGCGAGGTCGTGCATGATCCCCACCGACATCCCCGCCTCGCGCGCGGTGCGCTGCGCGACGCGGAGCTGCTCGTCGGCGACCCACTGGAGCCAGCAGTAGAACTCGACGCGGTCGGCGAGCTGCTCGCGCAGCGCCGCGACGGTCGGGCCGTTCGGGTCGGACGCGCCGGGCGGCCAGTCCCGGTCGCCGTAGTGGTCGGCGAGCGCGCACCACGTGGCGAAGTCCTCGAGCCCCTTGCCCTGCTCGGCGCGGAACGCGTCGAGCGACGCCTGGCGGGCGGTGGACCGGGGCGCGGTGAACACGACCTCCAGCGCTGCCTTCTTGGCCTCCCACGCGGCGTCGCGGTCGATGGGACCGGGGTCGGTGTCGAGGTCGCGCACCGGGTCGAACGCCCACTCGACGAGCGAGCGGTCGGCCGCGGACAGGTACCCCGTCTCGCGGATGTCCTCGACCCTGATGTACAGCGGGTTGACGAAGCGGCGGCTCGTCGGGAGGTAGGGCGAGGGCGTCATCGGCGTGCGCGGCTCGGCGGCGTGCAGCGGGTTGACGAGGACGAAGTCCGCGCCGGCCTCGTGCGCGGCGAGCCAGGCGAGGTCGGCGAGGTCGGCCAGGTCGCCGACGCCCCACGACGCGCGCGAGCGCACCGAGTACAGCTGGGCCATGAAGCCCCACGCGCGCCGTTCCGCGACGGCGACGGGCAGCTCGAGCCGCTGCGGCGTCACGACGAGCGTCGCGCGCGCGTGGGCGCCGTCGCTCTCGGCGTGCAGGTCGTGCCACCCGAGGGGCAGGTCGGCCGGGATCTCGAACGTCGCGCGGCCGACGCGCCGGCCGTCGACGGTGCGCGGCTCGACGAACACGTCGAGCTGGCCGAGGTCGCGGCGCTCCCGGGGGGCGCGCGCGGCGTGGTGCCCGGCGACGCCGGAGCGGCCCTGCTCCGCCTCGAGCTCGACCCACACGTCGACGGCAGCGCCGTCCTGCACGTGCACGGGGACCGGCACGGCGTCACCCTGCCGCACGACGACGGTCGGGGGCAGCATCTGCCGCCACGCGTCGTCGCGCGAGTGCTCGAGGCTGACGGCGACCTTCTCCGGGGACGACGCGGGGACGCCGAGGGCCTCCAGCACGGCGACGAGGGTCGAGGCCCGGACCTGGCGGCGCGTCCCGTCGAAGTCCCAGAAGTCGGACGCGACGCCGTGGGCGTCGGCCAGCTGCACCAACGGCTCGGGCAGGTCCGTCTGCGGGGGTTCGCTCACGCCTGCATCCTGCCAGACCAGGGCCTTGCGAGCAGGACGATCGCCCGGCGTGCCCGGGGCGCTCTCATGTGCCCCGGGTACCCTGCCCGCATGTCCCTCCCCCTTCTCGCTCCTGCCGTGCGCGTGCCCGCGGAGGTCCCGGAAGAGCTGAGCAACGGCTTCGACCCGAGCAACCCCGACGACTGGTTCGAGTGGTTCGTCGGCCTCCCGCTGCGCGTGCTGCTCATCGTCGTGATCGGGGCGCTCGTCCTCGCGGTCGTGCGCCGGCTCATCCGTCGCGTCTCCGAGCACATCGCCGAGGGCACGCCCACGCTCCGCGGCAAGCGGCTCAAGGGCCTCGGCGGCTCCGAGGTGGGCAGCGTGCTGCTGCGCGCGAACCCGCTCGCGAGCGCTCGCCGGGCCCAGCGGGCGCGGACCGTGGGCTCGGTGCTGCGCTCGACCGCGAACATCGTCATCGGCGCGACGATCGTGCTCATGGTGCTCACCGAGCTCGGCGTGAACATCGCGCCGTTCCTCGCGTCGGCCGGCATCGCGGGCGTCGCGCTGGGCTTCGGCGCACAGAGCCTCGTGAAGGACTTCCTCTCGGGCACGTTCATGCTCCTCGAGGACCAGTACGGCGTCGGGGACACGGTCGACTTCGGCGAGGTCACGGGCACCGTCGAGGAGGTCGCGCTGCGCGTGACGAAGGTCCGCGACGGCAACGGCACGCTGTGGTTCGTCCGCAACGGCGAGATCCTGCGGACGGGCAACAAGACCCAGGAGTGGGGTCGCGCGGTGGTGGACGTGCGCGTCGCGTACTGGGCCGACGTCGAGGTCGTGCGCGCGGCGCTGCTCGCGGCCGCGGAGGAGGTCGGGAGCGACCCGGTGCTCGGCACGTACTTCCTCGAGCCGCCCGAGGTCACGGGCATCGAGGCCATGACGGCCGAGGCGCTGCAGCTCAGGGTGCAGGTCAAGACGCAGGCCGCGATGCAGTGGGAGGTGGCGCGCGCGCTGCGCTCGCGCGTCCGGCAGGCGCTGTCCGACGCCCGCGTCCCGCTGGCCGGGGCGCAGCAGGTGGTCGTCCTCGACCACTCGCCGTCGCTGCCCGACGACCGGGCCGACAACCGAACCGACGCGCGGGCCGACGACCGGCCCGACGACACGGGCGACCGGTCCGCGCAGGCGGCCCGCGAGCGGCGCGGCGCCGCCGCGGCGACCGTGGTGCAGGACGCGGCGGGCGGCCCGGCGTCCTGAGCCGCGCGGCGCCGTCGGGCACGACCACGACGGCGCCGGTCCCTCCGCGCGGAGGGACCCGGTGGGGACTCAGCGCAGGCCGTCGAGCTCCGCGGCGAGGTTGTCGGCCTCCGGGCCGACGATGACCTGGACGACGCGGCCCGAGCGCACGACGCCGAACGCGCCCGTCGCCTTGAGGCGCGCCTCGTCGACGAGCTGCGGGTCCGTGACCTCGACGCGCAGGCGCGTGATGCACGGCTCGAGGTCGACCACGTTGCCCTGACCCCCGAGGGCGTCGAGGATGTTCTGTGCCTTCTGGTCCGAGGGGGTGCTCATCGAAAGTGTCTCCTGAGGCGAGTCGCGGGTGGGGATCCGCGCGGGGGATCCGGGGTGTCGGGGTGCCGAGCACCTGGGAACAGCCTAGTCTCCTGGCGAGGTTGTCACCGGATCGACGCGGCCCCGCAACGCCCCCGCAACAGGGACGTGCGCGGCGCCTGGCGGTCGGACCGTGACGGGCACGCGTGCGCACCGGCCCGGGCACCCGGGTCGCACGCCCGAGGCGGACGAGGAGCGAGGGTCGTGACGGGCGGAACCGAGGACGAGGCACGGCAGGTCATCACGGGCATCGGCGTGTGCCCCGGCACGGTCGTCGGGCCGGTGGTGCTCATGCCGGAGGCCATCGACGAGCCGGCGCCCGGGCTGCGCATGGGTCCGCGCGAGGACCACGAGGCGCAGGCGCGGCGCGTCGACGCCGCGGCGGAGCAGGTCGCGGGCGATCTCCAGCGCGCCGCCGACGCCGCCGACGGGGACGCGCGCGACGTCCTCGAGGCGACGGCGGCGATGGCGGCCGACCCCACGCTCGCGGCTGACGCGCGGCGGCGCGTGCTCGACGAGCACCTCGTGCCCGAGCGCGCGGTGTGGGAGGCCGCGGAGGAGGTCGTGCGGCAGTTCACCGAGCTCGGCGGGTACTTCGCCGAGCGCGCCCGCGACGTCGCGGACGTCCGCGACCGGCTCGTCGCGGCCCTCACCGACCGCCCCGCGCCCGGCGTGCCCGAGCACACCGAGCCGTTCGTCCTCGTCGCGTACGACCTCGCGCCGTCGGCCACGGCCGCGCTCGACCCCGCGCGCGTGCTGGCGATCGTCACCGACGGCGCCGGGCCGACGTCGCACACCGCGATCGTCGCGAACGCCAAGGGCATCCCCGCGGTCGTCGCGGCCACGGGAGCGAGCGCGGCGCTCGCTCCCGAGGACGTCGTGCTGGTCGACGGCGCGGCCGGGACGGTCGTCGTGCACCCGTCGCCCGAGCAGGTGGCTGCGGCGCGGGCCCGCTCGCAGCAGGTGCGCACGTTCGACGGCACGGGCCGCACGCGCGACGGGCACCGCGTGCAGCTCCTCGCGAACGTCGGCGACCCGGCGGGCGCCGCGGCGGCAGCCGCGTCCGGCGCGGAGGGCGTCGGGCTGTTCCGCTCCGAGTTCTGCTTCCTCGACCGCGAGCAGCCGCCGACCGTCGCGGAGCAGGTCGCCGCCTACCGCACCGTCTTCCGCGAGTTCGGCGGGCGCAAGGTCGTGATCCGCACCCTCGACTCCGGCGCGGACAAGCCGCTGCACTTCCTCACCGTCGACGACGAGGAGAACCCGGCGCTCGGCGTGCGCGGGCTGCGCACCGCCGCGCGCTGGCCGGAGCTGCTCGAGCAGCAGCTCGACGCGATCGCGCAGGCCGCCGCGGCCGAGGAGGCCGAGGTGTGGGTCATGGCGCCCATGGTCTCGACCGTCGAGGAGACCGAGTGGTTCGTCGAGCGCTGCCGCGCGCACGGCCTCGACGTGGCGGGCGTCATGGTCGAGGTCCCGAGCGCCGCCCTGCTCTCCGGGCCGATCCTCGCTCGCGCGGCGTTCGCGTCGATCGGCACCAACGACCTCACGCAGTACACGATGGCCGCGGACCGGCTCCTCGGGTCGCTCGCGGAGCTGAGCGACCCGTGGCAGCCCGCCGTGCTCCGGCTCGTCGAGGCGACGTGCGCGGGCGGGGCCCAGCAGGGCCGGCCCGTGGGCGTGTGCGGCGAGGCGGCGTCCCAGCCGGTGCTCGCCGTCGTGCTCGTCGGGCTCGGGGTGTCGTCGCTGTCCATGACGGCGCGCGCGATCCCCGACGTCGCGGCGCTCCTGCGCGAGGTCGACGTCGACGAGTGCCGACGGCTCGCGCGCCTCGCGGTCGAGGCGGAAAGCGCGGCCGAGGCGCGCGCCGTCGTGCGCGAGAACCTGCCGGTGCTCGCCGAGCTCGGGCTGTGACGTGCGCCCGGACCGCCGCCGGCGGCGGCTCCGGGCTCTGGAGCGCGCCGCCGCCGGTGCGATGATGGGCCGGTGACGACCGAGCCCACCCCCCGCCCGACGCTGCCCGTCGCCGGACTGTCGAACGGCGCGCCGGCCGGCCCCGCGGGCGCGACCGCGCCGGTCCGCCCGAGCCGCACGTTCTACGACGAGGTCGGCGGGCACGAGACGTTCGTGCGTCTCGTCGACGCGTTCTACGAGGGCGTCGCGGACGACCCGGTCATGCGGCCCATGTACCCCGAGGAGGACCTCGGCCCGGCGCGCTGGCGGCTCACCGCGTTCCTCGAGCAGTACTGGGGCGGCCCGACGACGTACAGCGAGCAGCGCGGCCACCCGCGCCTGCGCATGCGGCACGCGCCCTTCAAGGTCAACCCCGACGCGCGCGACCGCTGGCTCGCGCACATGCGCGCCGCCGTCGACACCCTGGACCTGCCGCCGATCCAGGAGGCGACGCTGTGGGACTATCTGGAGCGCGCGGCGCACTCCCTCCTCAACACCTTCGAGGACTGACCGACCCGCCGCCCGAGCGAAGGAGCCCCCACCCGTGACCCCCGAGCCCACCCCGCCGTCGACCTTCTCGGCCTCCCCCGGCCCGACGTCGGACGCCGCCCCGCGCGAGCAGGTCCCGAACCCGCTGCACCACCTCCTCGACGTGCTGCGCCTCGAGCGGGTCGGCGACGGCGACGGGTCGGCCGCCGACCCGGAGCACTTCCGCGGGGTCTCCGTGCACCAGCCGACGGGCCGCGTCTACGGCGGGCAGGTGCTCGCGCAGGCGGTCCTCGCCGCGGGCCGCACGATCCCCGAGGGCCGGCTCCCCCACTCCCTGCACGGGTACTTCCTGCGACCCGGCGGCCTCGACGTGCCCATCGACTTCGCGGTCGAGCGGCTGCGCGACGGGCGCTCGTTCAGCGCCCGCCGGACGCACGCGATCCAGCACGGCAAGCCGATCCTGTCGATGATCTCCTCGTTCCAGGAGGAGCAGGGCGGCATCGAGCACGCGTCCGAGATGCCCGCCGCCCCGCCCCCCGAGGAGGTGCCGTCCGCGCTCGACGTGCTCGGCGGCATCGACCACCCCATCGCGCGGTTCTGGTCGCACCACTCGGCGTTCGAGCTGCGGCACGTGGGCGGGTCGCTCTACCTGCACCCGGACCACGAGCCCAAGGACCACCAGATGGTGTGGATGCGGGCGCGCGGCGATGTCGGCGAAGACCAGCTGCTGCACCGTGCGCTCATGGCGTACGCGTGCGACCAGGTCATGCTCGAGCCGATCCTGCGCCAGGCGGGCACGAGCTGGGTCACGCCCGACATGTCGATCGCGAGCCTCGACCACGCGATGTGGTGGCACCGCGACGTGCGCGTGGACGAGTGGCTGCTCTACGTGCAGTCCGCCCCGAGCGCCCAGGGCGGACGTGGGCTCGGCGCCGCGCGGGTGTTCGCGCAGGACGGCACCCTCGTCGCGTCGATCGCCCAGGAGGGCATGGTCCGCCTCCCCGCGCTCTGACGGGCGACGGACGCGCGTCGGCCCGACACTGTCCTGGTGCGACTGCGCCGCGTGACCGTGACCTCGCCGGGGTACACCCGCCGCCCGAAGGGCGACGCGTGGGTGTTCCTCGACGTCGAGGGCCTGCCCCTGGCCGACGAGGAGGAGGTCGCGCGGTGCGAGCGCCTCGCCGTCCCGCCCGCGTGGTCCGACGTCTGGATCTGCCGGTACCCCAACGGGCACATCCAGGCGTTCGGCCGGGACGTCGCCGGGCGCGGCCAGTACCTCTACCACGAGCAGTGGCAGGTGCGGCGGGCCCGCCGCAAGCACGACCACGTGCTCGACGTCGGCCGTCGCCTGCCCGCCGCCCGGCGCCGGGTCGCGCGCGAGCTCGAGCTCCCCGGCATGCCGCGCGACAAGGTGCTGGCGCTCGCGTTCCGGCTGCTCGACCTCGCGTACTTCCGGGCGGGCGGCGAGATCTACGCGAAGCAGAACAACAGCTACGGCCTCGCCACGATCCGCAAGGAGCACGCGCGCGTCCGCCGCGACGGGAGCGTGCACTTCCACTACCCGGCGAAGTCCGGCCAGGTGCGTGACGTGATCGTCGACGACCCGGTGGTCGCCGAGCTCGTGACGACGCTCAAGCGGCGCCGGGGCGGCGTCGAGCTGCTCGCGTGGCGCGACGTGGACGCGACCGGCAGCGCGGTGTGGCACGACGTCACGAGCGCCGACGTCCAGGCCGGCATCAAGGAGCGCCTGGGCGACGACGCGACGCCCAAGGACTTCCGCACGTGGCACGCGACGGTGCTCGCGGCGCGCGCCCTGGCCGACGCCGGCACGGCGCCCGCGTCCGAGCGCGCCCGGCGCCGGGTCGTCACGGGGATCGTCAAGGACGTCGCGGAGGAGCTCGGGAACACGCCCGCCGTGGCGCGCTCGTCGTACATCGACCCGCGGCTGTTCGACCTGTGGGAGCGGGGCGAGACCATCGGGTCGACGCGCTCGCAGGCACGCGCCGAGCGCGAGGTCCTGGAGCTCCTCGGATGAGGGCCGCGGTCACCGGGGTCACCGGGTACGTCGGCGGGCGGCTCGTGCCCGAGCTGCTCCGTGCCGGCTTCGAGGTCCGTGCGCTCGCCCGGCACCCCGAGCGGCTCGCGGGCCGCGAGTGGGCGGACGACGTCGAGCTCGTCGAGGCGGACGCGAGCGACCTGGACCAGATCCGGGCGGCGCTCCAGGGCGCCGACGTGGCGTACTACCTCGTGCACTCGCTCGGCACCGGGCGCACGTTCGAGGTCCGCGACCGGCGCACCGCGCTGACGTTCGCGCGCGCGGCGCGCGAGGCCGGCGTGGGGCGCATCGTCTACCTCGGCGGACTGTTCCCCGACGTGCCGGAGGGCGAGCTGTCGCCGCACCTCGCGTCGCGCAAGGAGGTCGGGGAGATCCTGCTCGCGTCGGGCGTCCCGACGACCGTCCTGCGCGCCGCGGTCATCCTCGGCTCGGGCTCCGCGTCGTTCGAGATGATGCGCTACCTCACCGAGCGGCTCCCGGCCATGACGACCCCGAAGTGGGTCGACAACCGCATCCAGCCGATCGCGGTCCGCGACGTGCTGCGCTACCTCGTCGGCTCGGCCTCGATGCCCGACGACGTGTCGCGCGGCTTCGACATCGGCGGCCCCGACGTGCTCACCTACCGCGACATGATGCAGCGGTACGCGCGCGTGGCGAACCTCCCCCGACGGCGCATCGTCAGCGTGCCGGTGCTCACGCCCCGGCTGTCGTCGCACTGGGTCGGGCTCGTCACGCCCGTGCCGAGCGGCATCGCCCGACCCCTCGTCGAGTCGCTCCAGCACGAGGTCGTGTGCCACGAGCACGACATCGCGCAGTACGTGCCCGACCCGCCCGAGGGGCTCATCGGGTTCGACCGGGCCGTCGAGCTCGCGCTCGAGCGCATCCACGACGGCGAGGTCACGACGCGCTGGTCGTCCGCGTCGGTGCCCGGGGCGCCGTCGGACCCGCTGCCGAGCGACCCCGACTGGGCGGGCGGCTCGCTCTACGTGGACGAGCGCCGCACCGTCGTGGACGCACCGCGCGAGGTGCTCTGGCGCGTGATCGAGGAGATCGGCGGGCAGGGCGGCTGGTACTCGTGGTCGCTCGCGTGGCGCGTGCGGGGCCTCATGGACCGGGTCGTCGGCGGGCCGGGACTGCGCCGCGGCCGGCGCGACGAGCGCTACCTCCGCGTCGACGACGAGCTCGACTGGTGGCGCGTCGAGGCGATCGAGCCCGGCCGCCGGCTGCTGCTGCGTGCCGAGATGCGGCTCCCGGGCCTCGCGTGGCTCGAGCTGCGCGTCGACGAGGCGGCGGCCGAGCTCCCCGACGCGACGGACCCCGACGCCCCGGGGCCCTCGCCGGAGGACGCCAGCGGGCCGGGCCGGACCTACTTCGCGCAGCGCGCGCTGTTCCACCCGCACGGGCTCGCGGGCCAGCTCTACTGGTGGGCCGTCAAGCCGTTCCACGGCGTGGTGTTCGGCGGCATGCAGCGCAACGTCGCCGAGGCCGCCGAGCGCGCCGCCCGCAGCGGTCGTCCCTCCGCGGACCGGCCGCGCGACGACCGAGAGCCGGGCTGACCGGAGCGGCGACGCACGCCGCCGCTCCGAGGGCTCAGCGGCGCCGGCGGAACGTCAGGGGCTCCTCGACGAACGGCTCCCACGCCGCGCGCTCGGCCTCGCTGATGCGCCGGGGCGAGCCCGTCGCGGCGTCGACCACGACGATCGTCGTCGCGGCCTTCGCGTACGGGGCGCCGCCCGAGGTGGGGCCGGTGCGCTCGAAGCGCGCGGCGCCGTCGTGCACCTCGTAGCAGACCTCGAGGCTGGCCCCGCCGAGGTGCCCGATCCACAGCTCGACGCGGACGGGCGTGCGCGTGAAGCCGAGCGGGCGCAGGTACTCGATCTCCTGGCGCGCGACGAGCGTGTGGCTCGTCGCGTGCGGGCCGGTCTCCAGGACGGCCGTCGGCCAGGCGTCCTCGCCCGCGTCCGGGTGGGTCCAGAACGCGGTGATGCGGGCGTCCTCCAGCAGGCGGAACATCTCGACGTTGTTGACGTGCGCGTACGCGTCGAGGTCCGACCACCGCAGGGAGACGGGGACGTGCAGACGGGTCATGGAGGGTCCTCTCGCTCGACGGTGCGGCCCGGCGCGACCGGCGGGACAGGTGCCCCGGTCACCGGACCGGGTCCATTCTCCACCGGCCCGCCGACCACGAGGCTCCTCCGCGCCGAGCACGAGGTTGCCGTCGTCCTGGCGCCCAGAACGACAGCAACCTCGTGCTCGGCGACTGGAGGTCGGACGGTCAGGACGCGGCGACGAGGGCCGCGGCGCGGCAGCTCGCGAGCGCGGAGAGCTCCTCGCCCACGGGGAGCCGCACGAGCCGGTCGGCCACCTGGCCGACGGCGTCGCGCAGCCGCCGTCGGGCGCGCGCCGCCCGCCGTCGTCCGCCCACCGCGGCCGCGGCGCGGGACACGAGCGCGACGAGCACACCCACAACGATCCCGCCGAGCGCGAGCAGCGTCGGCCACGGCAGCTCCGGGGCGCCCGGGCCGCCGAGCGTGAGGACCGGCGTCGGCGGCTCGGGCAGGCGCAGGTACGTGAACCCCCACAGCGCGGCGAGCCACAGCAGGCCCACGACGAGCGCCGCGAGCACGAGCCACTGGAACGCGCCGACGACGCGCCACCACACCGGACGGCGGGCCGCCTCGAGCTCGGTCCCCGCGACGGCCTGGTCGAGCGCGTCGGCGAGGTCCGCCGCACCCTCGGACGCCCGACGGCGCACGACGAGCGCCCAGTCGTCCGGCACGCCCGCGGTGGCCTCGGTCGCGTAGTCGCGCACCGCCGTCTGGGCGCCGGCCCGCAGCGCGGCGCCGACCGCCGGGAGCGAGGTCCGTGCGAGCTCGGGCCGGCTCGCGGTCTCGGCCGTGCCCAGCTCCTTCGCCGCCCGCGCGCGCGCCGAGCCCGGCGCAGGGCCGGTGCGCAGCCCGATGCGGCGCAGCGGGTCGGGCCGGAACCGGCCGACCCAGCGCGTCACGGGCCAGCCCGTCGCGGCGCGCGCGTCCCGCACGGCCGAGCCGCGCACGGCGGCGACGACCGTCGGGACGCCCGCCGCGGCCTCCAGGGCGTCGACGAGGCCGTCGCGCGCGCGGCGCGCCGCCCGCTCCGGGACGGGCTCGCCGCACGCCGCCGCGACGCGGCGCGCGACCGCGCGCACGTCGGCCGCGAGCCGGTCGTTCGACGCGCGCCGCCGGGCCGCGGCGTCCGCGAGCAGCCCCCGCAGCTCGTCCAGGCCCTGGCCGGTGCGGGCCGAGACGCCGAGCACGCGCGCGTCGGCGAGCCCGTCCTCCGCCGCGAGCCGGCGCAGGTCGGCGAGGCACGCGTCGGCGTCGGCGGGCGTGAGCCGGTCCACCTGGTTGAGCACGAGGACGACGACCGACCCGTGCCCCGCGAGCGGGCGCAGGTAGCGCTCGTGCAGCGCGGCGTCCGCGTACTTCTGCGGGTCGACGACCCACACGAGCAGGTCGGCCCGCTCGACGAGGCGTTCCGCACGCACGCGGTGCTCGACGACGACCGAGTCGTGGTCGGGCAGGTCGAGCAGCACGAGGCCGCTCGTCAGCTCGCCCGCGCGGCGACCGCGCAGGAGCGCGCGCAGGCCCCCGCCCGCGCGCGCGTCGCCCGGGTCGCCGGACGTGAGCGGGGTGCCCATCTCGTGCCGTCGCCGCACCTCGAGCCAGTCGAGGAGGGCGGCCGGTCCCGCCGGGCCGGCGGCCGGTCCCGACGCGCCCCACACCGCGGCGAGCGGGTGGGACGTCGTGGGCCGCTGCACCCCGACCGTCGCGAGCTCGGTGCCCGCGAGCGCGTTGAACACCGACGACTTGCCGGAGCCGGTCGCGCCCGCGAGCGCGACGACGGTGTGGTCGGCCGAGAGCCCGGCCCGCTCTCGCGCGCGGGCGACGACGGTCCGCGCGTCGGCGAGCAGGTCGGCGTCGACGCGCCCCTCCCCCGCGCGCACGGCGGTCTCCAGCGCGGTCGTGCGCGCCGCGAGGTCGATCGTCATGCCTGCTCACCCCCCAGCAGGCGGCGCCAGAACCCCGGCCGCCGGGCCGGCTCTGCCGCCTCGTCCCCCGGCGCGGCCACGGGCTCGTCCGGAGGCGGCGGGGTCCACCCCGCGCCGCGCAGGAGGCGCGCGGCGTGCCGGCCCACGGCGGTCCGGCCGTCTACACCGGCCGCGACGGCGGGGCGTGCGGACCGCTCGACCCGGGCCGCGGCCTCGACCGCGCGCGCCGCCTCGAGGACCGAGCGGGCGGTCTCGTCGGCGTCGGCCGTCCCGAGCGCGTCGAGCTGCGCGGTGTAGCGCAGCGCCTCGTCGTCGAGCACCACGCGCACCCGCTCCGCGAGCCGCTCGCGCGCGGTCCGCGTCAGACGCCGTACGGCGTCGTCGCCGAACACGGCCTCCAGGAGCTTCTGCGCGAGGATCGCCGTCCCGCCCGCGATCCCGACCTCGGCGCCCGTCAGACCGCCGGTCGAGGCGAACACCACGACCATGAGGCTCAGCCCCAGCCCGTTGATGCCGAAGGACAACGCCCGCGCGGCGCCGCGCTTGCCCGCTCCCTGCTCGCGCACGAGGTCGAGGACGTCGGACTGCCAGCCCCGGATCTCCTCCGCGACGCGCACCCGCACGCCCGCGGACGACCGCGCCAGGTCGAGCCCGTCGAGCAGGGCCGACCCCGCGGGGTCCGCGCGCCACCCGCCGTAGGCGCGCTCGGCCGCGACGTCCGTCGCGTCCAGGACCACCGCCTCCAGGCCGTGCGCGATCGCCTGCTCGACCTGTGGCGCCTGCGCCGGCCGCCCGCGGAAGAACGCCGCGAGCGCGTCGCGGACCCGACCGACGCCCTGCTCGACGGAGCGGAACAGCTCGCTCGTGCCCACGAAGTCCTGCCAGCGCGCGAGCACCTCGCCGCGCAGCAGCGCCCCGTCGCTCGTCGCGGCGTCCACGGTCGTCGCCGCCTCGTCGTACGCGCGCTCGACGACGGCGCGCAGGCGCGCGTCCGACGCCGCCTGCGCGTCGGCCGCACCCGCCACGAGGACCGCCCGGCGCACGAGGTCGTCCACGACCCCGTCGCGCGTCGCGGTCGCGACCCGGTCCCGCTCGTCGCCGTCCGCCCCGAGCGCGGACAGCCACGACGCCACCGCGGCGACCGCCCGCTCGGGGAGGAAGCCGTCGACGAGCTCGGACTCTCCCACGACGAAGAGCGTCGCGGCGTCGAGGCCGTTCTCGTCCATCATCCGGCGCAGGTCGTCCGCCACGGCCTCGGTGCCCGGGTCGACCCGGTCGAGGACCATCGCGACCTGCGCACGGCGCTCGGCGGCTCGGTGCAGGAGGTCCCACGGGACGGCGTCGGCGTAGCGGGCGGCCGTCGTGACGAACAGCCACAGGTCGGCCGCGGCGAGGAGCTGCGCGGCGAGCTCGCGGTTCGCCGTCTCCACGGAGTCGACGTCGGGCGCGTCCACGAGCGCGAGGCCCTGCGGCAGCGCGTCGCTCGCCACGAGGCGCAGCGTGCGCGTCGGGTCGGGCGGCGTGGCGGGCTCGCCGGGCCTGGCCCCGGTACCGGGACCGGTCGCGGTGCCGGTCGGGGTGCCGGGGGCGGCGGACCGGGTGCCGTGCTCGCTCACGCGCGCGAGCCCGGGCAGCACGCGGTCGGTCGAGAACCAGCGCTCGTCGAGCGGGTGGTGCACGAGGACGGGCGCACGCGTCGTCGGGCGCAGCACGCCGGGCGCCGAGACGTGCTCGCCGAGGAGCGAGTTCACGAGCGTCGACTTCCCCGCTCCGGTCGACCCGCCGACGACGACGAGCAGCGGCGCCGCGTGCGAGCGCAGCCGGGGCAGCAGGTAGTCGTCGAGCTGGTGGACCGCGAGGCCGAGGTCCTCGCGCGCGAGCGCCGCGCCGGGCAGGTCGAGCGGGAGCCGCGTGGCGGCGAGCCGCCCCCGCAGGATCTCCAGCGCCTCGACGAGCCCCGTGGTCGCCGAGGCGCTCGCCGCGACCCCGCCGGCGCGCGGCGCGTCGGGGCGCGGGCCGTCGGGACGAGGGCCGTCGGGGGTCGGCGCGTCCGGACGGACCGCGTCGTCTCCGGAGTCACCGCTGGCCGTCATCCCGTCAGTCTGCCGGACTGCCGCTGGCCAGGCTCGATGGGACACGGCACGGCCGTCCCCCGCACCCGGCGAGATCGACGCGCACGGGTCGAGACCGCCCCTGCGAGGGTCGACCGCGACCGCACGAGCCGGTCTCGCGGAGGGTCACTCCCCCAGGCGGTGCCGGAGCCACGCGACCCCGACCTCGGCCTGCGCCCGCTGGAACGCGCGCAGGTGCGGGATGCCCGGCGGCGCCGGGTCGAGCGAGGACTTGAGGAAGTAGCCGGTCAGCGCGGCGAGGTAGGAGGTCACGGCGTCGGGCTCGACGTCGCGCGGCAGAGGGTGACGCCGCAGCACCTCCTCGGGCGGCGGACCGCCCTCGACCTGCACGGCCGGGAGCATGCCGACCGCGTCGCAGAACGCGGCACCCCGCGCGGCGCACGGCCAGTCGACCGCGACGGCCGCACGGTCGACGAGCACCGTGTTGTCGCCCCGGAGGTCGCCGTGGACGAGGTGGTCCCCCGCCGTGGCCTCGGGCCACGCCGACGCCAGCACGGCGAGCGGGTCGAGGCGGTCCGCGACCCACGGGTCGTACGTACCCAGGCCCGCCGGACGACGGTCCGCGAGGTCCTCCCACTCGCGCCACTCCACCGTGTCCGCGAAGCGCGGGAGCGGGGAGTCGGCGGGCACCTCGACCTCGCCGATGCCGCGGGCGAGGTCCGCGACGGCCGCGAGCTCGTCGTCACGCCACGGCGTGGCGACGGCCCGGCCGGGCACGGCGTCGAACGCCAGGGCGACCCAGGTGCCCACGCCGTCGAGGTCGTCGTCGAGCACCCAGCGGAGCGCAGGCGCCGGTGTCCCGGCGGGCAGGGCCCGCGCGGTCCGCGCCTCGAGCCGGTACAGGTCGGCGGTGAAGGGGTGCTCGGGCCCGACCGCCTTGACGAACACGTCGCCCGCGTCGGTCCGGAGCGTCGACGCGAGCCCCTGCGAGTAGCCGCCGTCGTGGCTCGTCCAGCCCGAGACGCCGGCACCCAGCCGGGTCTCGACGGCAGCGCGGACCGCCGCCGGGAGGTCGGGCCAGGAGGGGCGCACGCGCGAGGGGGCGAGGTCGAGGGTCATGCCGAGGGATCCTCGCGACCTCCGACAGGCGGCGTCAACGCCTTTCCGCGCCGCCGAGCCGCCACGGACGGCGGGGACGGTCCGTCCCGCTGGACCGCCGAGGTCCTGACGGCGGGGCGCCTGGAGGTCTGGACGGGCCGACGCCGGGCGGGAACGGGTCCCGCCCGGCGTCGTGGCCGAGCCGTGCGACGACGGTCGCTCAGTCGCGCGTGAGCTTGCGGTACGTCACGCGGTGCGGGCGGGCCGCCTCCGCGCCGAGACGCTCCACCTTGTTCTCCTCGTAGGAGGCGAAGTTGCCCTCGAACCAGTACCAGCTCGCCGGGTTCTCCTCCGTACCCTCGTACGCGAGGATGTGGGTCGCCACGCGGTCGAGGAACCACCGGTCGTGGGACACCACGACGGCGCAGCCGGGGAACTCGAGCAGCGCGTTCTCGAGCGAGCCCAGGGTCTCGACGTCGAGGTCGTTCGTCGGCTCGTCGAGCAGCAGGAGGTTGCCGCCCTGCTTGAGCGTCAGCGCGAGGTTGAGGCGGTTGCGCTCACCACCGGACAGGACGCCCGCAGGCTTCTGCTGGTCCGGGCCCTTGAACCCGAACGACGCGACGTACGCGCGCGACGGGATCTCGACGTTGCCGACCTTGATGAAGTCGAGGCCGTCGGACACAACCTCCCACAGCGTCTTCTTCGGGTCGATGCCGCCGCGCGACTGGTCGACGTAGGAGATCGACACGGTCTCACCGACCTTGAGCTCGCCGCCGTCCAGCGGCTCGAGCCCGACGATCGTCTTGAACAGCGTCGTCTTGCCGACGCCGTTCGGGCCGATGACGCCGACGATGCCGTTGCGCGGCAGGGTGAAGCTCAGACCGTCGATGAGCTGGCGGCCGTCGAAGCCCTTCTGGAGGTTCGTCGCCTCGAGGACCAGGTTGCCCAGGCGCGGGCCCGGCGGGATCTGGATCTCCTCGAAGTCGAGCTTCCGCGTGCGCTCGGCCTCGGCAGCCATCTCCTCGTAGCGGGCGAGACGCGCCTTCGACTTGGTCTGGCGGCCCTTCGCGTTCGAGCGGACCCACTCGAGCTCGTCCTTCAGGCGCTTGGCGAGCTTCGCGTCCTTCTTGCCCTGGACCTGGAGACGCTCCTGCTTCTTCTCCAGGTACGTCGAGTAGTTGCCCTCGTACGGGTAGAGGCGCCCACGGTCGACCTCGCAGATCCACTCCGCGACGTGGTCGAGGAAGTAGCGGTCGTGCGTGACGGCGAGGATCGCGCCCGGGTACGTCGCGAGGTGCTGCTCGAGCCAGAGCACGGACTCGGCGTCCAGGTGGTTCGTGGGCTCGTCGAGCAGCAGCAGGTCCGGCTTCTCGAGCAGGAGCTTGCACAGCGCGACGCGGCGTCGCTCACCACCGGAGAGCACCGACACGTCGGCGTCCGGCGGCGGGCAGCGCAGCGCGTCCATCGCCTGCTCGAGCTGCGAGTCGAGGTCCCACGCGTCGGCGGCGTCGATCGCCTCCTGGAGCGTGCCCATCTCGGCGAGGAGCGCGTCGAAGTCCGCGTCGGGCTCCGCCATGAGCGCGGAGATCTCGTCGAAGCGCTGCTTCTTGGCGAGGATGTCGGCAACGGCCTCCTGGACGTTGCCGAGCACCGTCTTCTCCTCGTTGAGCGGCGGCTCCTGCAGCAGGATGCCGACGCTGTACCCCGGGGAGAGGCGCGCCTCACCGTTCGAGGGCGTGTCCAGGCCGGCCATGATCTTGAGGATCGTGGACTTCCCGGCGCCGTTGGGGCCCACGACGCCGATCTTGGCGCCGGGCAGGAAGTTCAGGGAGACGTCGTCGAGGATGACCTTGTCTCCGTGCGCCTTGCGCGCCTTGTACATGGAGTAGATGAACTCAGCCACAGCCTGTCGTTCCACCGTTTCGGTCGGGAGAGGTACGGGATTCGTCGACCACTCAGCCTACGCGGTCGGGCCGCCGGGATGCGCCCGACGGCGCCGCGACCGGTCGAAGGTCACGACGCCGCCCCGTCCCACGGCTCAGGCGGCCGCCGTCGCGCTCCCCTTCCGGGCGGTGCGGGCACGCGGCGCGCGGGCACCCGACGCGTCGGGCTCCCCGCCCAGCGCTGCGGCGACGTCCGCCGCCGCCCACGGGTCGTCGTCGGCAGGCTCGTCGAGCGCGGGCTCGCCGGGGACGGGCTCACGGCCGCCGACGCCCGGCCCCGCGCCCGACTCGACACCGCCCGAGGTGTCGGGCACCCCGGTCGGGTCGAGCGTGCCGGCCGCAGCGGGCGGGACGCCGTCGACCGCGTCGGCGGGGCCGCCCTCGGTGCGGCGCGTGGCGTCGTCGTCGCGGCGGTGCACCGTGCGCGTGAACCGCGCCTCGCCGAGCGTGAGGTCCGGGCCGAGCGCCGTCGCCTCGACGACGAGGCTCGTGCGCGGGCCGTCCGGGCCGTCCCACTCGTCGAGCGAGAGCCGGCCCGTGACGACGACCGGGTCGCCCTTGTGGAGCGAGAGCGCGACGTTGCGCGCGGTGTTCTTCCACGCCTTGACCGTGAACCACAGCGTGCGGCCGTCGACCCACTCGCCGCGCTCGCGGTCGAGGTAGCGCCGGGTCTGGGCGATCCGGAAGCTCGTGAAGTCGTTGCCCGACTGCGAGCGGAACAGCGTGGGCGTGGTCGCGACGAAGCCGGACAGCGTGACCGTGACGTCACCGGGCATGGTTCCTCCTGAGGTCGACGGCCGGGCTGGTCCCGGCCACCGCCTCAGGGTGCGGTGGGAGCGGCGGGGGCGTCCGGCGTCGGGCCCTCGCCTGTGGACGAGCCTGCGCCGTCCATGCCTGGGGGTAGCCGTAGGGCCCCGGTGAGCGGTGCGGCGGGGGTCTTGTCCCGCGCGGACTGCGCCAGCTCGCGCACCTGCCGGTGCAGGTCGAGGAGCTCCTGGGTGGGCCGGCCCATCGCGTCCTGCACGACGCGCTCGATCGCGCCCCGCCCGGAGGCGAGGACCTGCTGCTCCCGGCGTCGGGCGAGCGTGCGCCGCACCTGGAGCGCGACGAGGAACGCGACCACGGCGCCCAGGACGGCGACCGCCGCCACGACCGCGCACACCGTGACGAGCGTGCGCCCGAGGTCGAGCACGCGCAGCGACCCGAGCACCGCCAGGACGCCCGCCACGACCCCGACCGCGAGCGCCGACCAGGCCGCGCGCCGCGTGGGGCGCGAGGACGACGGCCCGCGCGTGTCGAGGGGGATCTTCGCGAGCGCAGACCGCGTCGCCTCGGCGACGCGCGGAGACGGCGCGACGGCCTCGTCGAGGGCCTTCTGCCAGCCGGACCGCAGCGAGCGCCCCGCGCGCGCGAGCCAGCGCGAGCGCGACAGGGCGACGGCGTCGGGCTGCGGCGGCGAGAACTCGGGCCGCCCGTACCCGTTGCGCACGGCCGCGCCGACCTGGCCCGCGACCGCGGCGAGGCCCGTCGCGTCGGCGAGCGCGTCGACCTCCTCCTCGACGGCCGTGCTCATCGTCCACGGGACGTCGCCCGGGAGCTGCTCCAGGAGGAGCGCCCCGGCGCGGTCGAGCTCGCCCGCGACGCGGCTCGCGGCGACGCTGCGTCGCGCGACCGCCTGCTCGAGCAGCGACCGCAGCTCGTCCAGGCCCTCGCCGGTGCGCGCGGAGACGGTGGTGACGTAGACGCCGTCGAGCCCGTCCTCCTGCAGGAGGCGGCCCATGTCCTCGACGAGCGACGCGCGGCGCGCCTCGGGGACGGTGTCGATCTGGTTGAGCGCGACGACCATGGAGCCCTCGAGCCCCGTCGACTTCTGCAGGTAGCCCGAGTGCAGCGCGTCGTCGGCGTACTTCTGCGGGTCGACGACCCACACGAGCAGGTCGACGAGCGGCAGCACCCGGTCCACGACGGCGCGGTGGGCGGGCTCGATCGAGTCGTGGTCGGGGAGGTCGAGCAGGACGAGGCCGCCGAGCGCCGACTCGTCCTCGGCGTCGAGCTCGCCGTCGCGCGTGATACGACGCTCGGGGTCGACGTCGAGCCAGTCGAGCAGCGCCGTCGCGGCGTCGCTCCACGAGCACGCCGTGACCCGGGCCGTCGTGGGCCGCTTGACGCCGACGTCGGCAAAATCGAGGCGCGACACCCGGTTGAAGAGGCTCGACTTGCCCGACCCGGTGCCGCCCGCGAGCGCGACGACGGTGTGGTCGACGCCGAGCGCGAGCCGTTCGCGCACGCCGCCGATCGCGTCGCGCACCTGGGCCGCGACGGCGGGGTCGAGGCGGTCGCCCGCGAGGTCCACCGCGCGCGCGAGGTCGTCGACCCGGGCGCGCAGCTGGGCGTCGTGGGACGTCACATGAGCCTCCTCAGCTCGGCGAGTCGTAGGCGCAGGCCGACGGCGGCGTCCGCGGCGAGCGCGGGGTCGGCGAGCGTCGTGAGGACCGGCTCGGCCTCCCGCTCGACCATGGTCGCGGCCCGGTCGGCGAGGTCGTCGCGCAGCGCGGCGACCGCCTCGTCGCCCTCGTCCGCGAGCACGGTGCGCACGAGCCGGGCGGCGTCGTCGTTCCCTGCCGCGCCGGCGAGGAGCAGCGCCGCGACGCCCGTCTCCCCGAAGGCCTTCACCGCGGCACGGCCCGCCTCCGACGCCGACGGCGCCCCGAGCGCGGCCACCACGTGCTCGGCGCGCGTCGCCCACTGCTGCACCTGGGTCGTCGCGGACGCCTCCCGGCGCGCGGCGGCGGCGTCCTCGGCGGGCAGGACGTCGGCCCCGCCGGGCAGCGGGCGGTCGCCGTCGAGCGCCGCCCGCAGCGCCTCGTACGCGAGGACGCCGTCAGCGGCGAGCGTGCGCCGCGCCGCGTCGCGCGTCTCGTCGAGCAGCGGTGCGAGCACCAGGTCGCGCGCGCGGCCCCGGCGGCGGGACGACCGCACGACGCCGCCCCGCACCTTGACGCGGTCGACGCGCCCGGCACCCGTCACCTGGGCCCAGCGCGCCTCGAGCGACCCGTGCGCGACGGCGCCGTCCAGCGCGGTGCGGCGCACGGTCTCCTGCACCGGCGGCAGCGCCCGCTCGACGGCGGAGCGCAGGTCCGCCGCGGCCTCGACCTGCTCCTCCACCGCGTCCGAGACGCCGGTGACCCAGTCGGGCAGGGCCGCGAGCGACCCCTTGAGCGTGCGCACGATCACCGCGCGGGAGCGGTCCGGGCCCGCGAGCATCGTCAGCCAGCGCGCGACCGGCGCGACGACCGAGCGGTCGAGCAGGCCCTCGTGCGGGCCGACGTCGGGCACGACGAACAGCGGCACGCCGTCCATGCCGTGGTCGCGCAGCCGCTGGAGCAGGTCGCCGCGGATCGTCGTGAGCGTCTCGCGCGGGACGCGGTTGAGGACCATCGCGACGCTCGCGCCGCGCTCCTTCGCGCGCGACAGCGCCTGCCACGGCAGCGCGTCGCCGTAGCGCGACGCCGTCGTGACGAACAGCCACAGGTCCGCCGCCTCGAGGAGCAGGCTGGCCGTGTCGCGGTTTTCCGACAGCAGCGAGTCGAGGTCCGGGGCGTCGAGCAGGCCCGTGCCGCGCGGCACGCCGTCGTGGTCGATCACGCGCGCCACGCGCGTCACCGGGCCCTCGACGATGACGTCCGCGTCGAGCGGGTTGAACGCGAGCACCGGCTCGCGCGTCGTGGGCCGCAGCACGCCCGCCTGCGACACCTCCTCGCCGAGCAGCGAGTTGTACAGCGTCGACTTGCCCGCCCCCGTCGACCCCGCGATGACCACGATCGCGGGCGAGGACAGCTCCCGCAGCCGCGGCAGCAGGTGCTCGTCGAGCTGGGTGAGCAGACGACGGCGCGAGGCGTCGGCCTCGGTCGCACCGTCGATCGCGAGCGGGAGGCGCACGTCCGCCACGTCGCGGCGCAGGTCGCGCGCGACGTCGAAGACCGTGACACCGAGCTCCTCGGTCGCCTGAGCGGGGCGCCACGAGCCCGGCGACCGGCCGGCCGAGGTGGCGCTCGCGTCGCTCGTGGCGGCGTCTGGGGTTCTCACTGGTTCATAGTGACCGCTGTCGAGGGCCCCGCCAAACGCACGCGCCGGACGACGCACGACCACCCGACCTGCGGCTCCACCACCGCGGCCCCACCTCCCGAGCACGCCCGGCTCCCACTACGATGGGCGCGCGCCTCGATAGCTCAATGGATAGAGCAACGGCCTTCTAATCCGTAGGTTGCAGGTTCGAGTCCTGCTCGGGGCACCACGCGCGACCCCCGCGCGACGCACATCACGCCCGGGCGAGCCTGGAAGGGCCTGCGGCGCGACGGTCCCCACACGCTCGTGCCGGCAGAGGCAGCGCTCTTCCTCACCCGGGTATCAGGAACGGCGCGCGTCCCTCCCTCCGGTACGTGAGTCGCTGGGGGCACGCTCGCCGTCGCGCGCTCTGCGCTGCCCTCCTCCTGGCCGTCCCGGCCACGCTCGTCGGCTCGACCGCGAGCGCCGACCTGCCCGCGACCGCCCCGTCCCCACGTTTCGCCGCCTACTCCCCCGTGACGCCCGGGACGTCGTGCGTGCCCGACGACGTCGCGGGCGTCGTCAACGCGATCGCGTGGGAGGAGATCGAGCGGCTCGGGGCGCGCGGGCTTCCGGTGTGCGACGTGCGGTGGCGGTTCGTCCCGGGCGGCGTCGGGTGGTGGGGCTTCGCCGACGCGGTCGTGCGGCCCGGGGAGGCGCCGCGGGTCTGGATCGTCGAGGACGTCGCCGCCTACGGTGACGACGGCGACGCGGTCGACGGAGAGCTGCTCGAGCAGCACGTCCGCACCACGGTGCGGCACGAGCTCGGGCACGTGCTCGACGCGCTGCTGGGTCTCTCCGAGGACGACCTCCGGGACCTCGTCGTCGTCGAGCTCGACCGCGAGCGGCCGACCCTCCGTCCCGCGCGGGAGGCGTTCGCGGAAGCGGTGACCGTCGCGCTCACCCCCGACGGCGAGGAGCGCACCTGGTTCTACGACGAGCACGTGCCCGAGGAGAACGTGCGAGCGGCGGAGCTCGTGATGGAGGCCTTCACGTCCGGTCGGCAGGAGCGGGAGCCTCGTGCCGTCGACGGAGCGCAAGGACCAGATCGCCGACCCTGAGCGACCGACGGTCGCAGGTGGGCCGCGACCAGGGCTCGTCAGCCGTCCGGGTCCCGCTCACGTCCGGCACAGCCGGGCGTCCCCGGAACGTGCCCGCGCGAGCCGACAGCGGAACTCGCCGACCGCCCGAACGTTGGTCTGACATGGGGAGTTCTCACCCTCCCGATCCCCGGAAAGGGTAAAGATCCGGCCACCGGTCGTAGATATACTCGCCCGACCGGCGCAGGCCGGTTCCACCCGGTTCGCCCGGGTCGAGGGGGGAGCCCGCGAGGGCGTCCTCCACCCGCCACCGACGGCGTCCGACGGCACGCACGAGCGAAGGACCGACATGACCGAGGCAGCACCGCTCCAGCCCCCCGCCCCGACGGAGACGCTCACGCTCAGCGCCCCGGAGCCCGTCAAGCCGGTCGCGGCCACCCAGGCCCCGGCGCTCGCGCCGCGCATCGACGAGGCGGCCATCCCGGGTCTCGAGTCGAAGGTGTCGTCCTACCTCGACCAGCTCCTGACCACGGACACCCGCTCCCCCGAGTTCGGCGCGAAGGCGGACGACGTCCGCAAGATGGGCGACAAGGACATCCGCGCCGCGGCCGACGTCTCCAACCGCATGCTGGAGATGCCGGTCAAGGAGCTGCGCGAGGGCGGCGTGTCCGACAGCTCGAAGGTGAGCAAGTCGCTGCTCGAGCTGCGCCGCACCGTGGAGGACCTCGACCCGAGCGAGGCGAGCGTCGGCAAGAAGTTCCTGGGCCTCATCCCGTTCGGCGGGAAGCTCCAGGACTACTTCCGCCGCTACGAGAGCTCGCAGAAGCAGCTCAACGCGATCGTCCAGTCGCTGTACAACGGCCAGGACGAGCTCCGCAAGGACAACGCGGCGCTCAACCTGGAGAAGCAGAACCTCTGGGACACGATGGCGCGGCTCAACCAGTACATCTTCATCGCCGAGCGCCTCGACACCGAGCTGTCCACGAAGATCGCGGAGATCGAGGCGAGCGACCCGGAGCGGGCCCAGGCGCTGCGCGAGGACGTGCTGTTCTACGTGCGCCAGAAGCACCAGGACCTGCTCACGCAGCTCGCGGTGTCCATCCAGGGCTACCTCGCGATGGACATCATCATGAAGAACAACCTCGAGCTCATCAAGGGCGTCGACCGCGCGACGACCACGACGATCTCGGCGCTGCGCACCGCCGTCATCGTGGCGCAGGCGCTCGCGAACCAGAAGCTCGTGCTCGACCAGATCACGGCGCTCAACACGACGACGTCGAACATGATCGCGTCGACCTCGAAGATGCTGGCGGACCAGTCGGCGAGCATCCAGCAGCAGGCGGCGAGCGCGACCGTCGGGCTCCCGCAGCTCCAGCAGGCGTTCGCGAACATCTACGCGACGCTCGACTCGATCTCGACGTTCAAGACGCAGGCGCTCGACTCCATGGCGCAGACCATCGGCGTCCTGGAGACGGAGACGACGAAGGCGAACGAGTACCTGGACCGCGCGCGCCGCTCCGACCAGTCGCAGGCGGGCAGCGGCTCGCTCGACATCGGCCGGCTGTGACGCGCTGTCCCTCGACCACCCCTCCCCGCACCACAGATCGGACCCCGAGCTAGATGGGCTGGTTCTCCGACGTGATCGGCCGCCTCGGCGGCCGGTCCTCCGCGCCCGAGCCCGAGTACGAGCTGCCGGCCCCGCCCACGTCGACCGACATCCTCGCGTCGGTCGAGCGGGTCGAGCAGCAGATCGAGGGGCGCGTGCCGCCCGCCGTGACGGCGCGCGTGCACCGCATCACCGGCACGGTCGAGGAGATGGTCCCGCGCCTCGACCGTCTCGGCGGCGGGTCGCAGCAGGCGCACACGGTCGTCGCGACGGCGACGAGCTACCTGCCCGAGGCCGTCGGCGCCTACCTGCGCCTGCCGCGCGACTTCGCCGACCGACGGGTCGTCGCGCAGGGCAAGACGTCGCTCATGCTGCTGTGCGACCAGCTCGACCTGCTCGGCGTGACGCTCGACAAGATCTCCGACGCCGTGTCGCGGGCCGACGCTGCGGCCCTCGTCGCGCACGGCGCGTTCCTGGCGGAGAAGTTCCGCGACTCGTCGATCGCGCTCGACCCCGGCGCGGGCCGGGGCACGCCGCAGCCGGGTCCGCCGTCGGAGCCCGGACGACTGGAGGCACCGTGACCACCCCGGACACCCCGACCCTCGCGGCGGCGCTCGACGCGCTGGACGCCGCCGCGCGTACCGCGGGCGTCGACGAGGAGGCCGCCCGCGACGAGGGCGCGCGCCTCGCCGCGGCCGTCGCCGAGTCCTCCCCCGGCGCCCCGGCGGCGTGGCTCGCCGCGCTGGGCCACGACCCGGCGGCGACGGGCGCGTTCTTCACCGCGGCGTCGAGCGCCCGGCGCTGGCGCACGTCCCCGACCGACGTCCTCGCCGCCCTCGGGGCAGCGCGCTCGAAGCACGCGACCGCGTACGGGCAGGCGCTCGCCGACGTCGCCCGCGCGGCTGCGCGCCTCGGCTCCCCCGGCCCGCACGTCGCCGGGGCCGCCGCCTCGACCGCCGCGGTCCAGCAGGCCGGAGCCGGCCCGGTGGCCGCCCCTGCTGCGACCCACGCGCCAGCAGGCCCGACGTCCGCCGCGGGCGGCCCGCTCGCCGCACCCCGCACGACGGGCAGCGCGGACCCGTTCGACCTCGGCGACCTTCTCGCCGCGCAGGGCTCGCTCGACGCGCTGCGCCGCCCGGCCCCCGAGGTCCCGTCCGTCGCGTCGATCCTCGACGCGCTCGGTGCTCGCGGGACCGGGGGCGGGACCGCGCCGTCCGGCACGACGCCCGCCCCGCCGTCGGGCACGACGGCGGACGCGACCGCCGGGAGCGCGGAGACGGCCATGGAGACCGCCGCGGAGGCGACGGTCGAGGAGGAGCACGCGCGCTCGATCGAGGAGCTGCTCGCCGAGCTCGACGCGCTCACGGGCCTCACGCGCGTCAAGGACGAGATCCACCGCCAGACCGAGCTGCTGCGCGTCGAGAAGCTGCGCACCGAGGCGGGCCTGACCCGCCCCACGCTCACGCGTCACCTCGTGTTCCTCGGCAACCCGGGCACGGGCAAGACGACGGTCGCGCGGCTCGTCGCGGGCATCTACCGCGCGCTCGGGCTGCTCGAGAAGGGCCACCTCGTCGAGGTCGACCGCTCGGAGCTCGTCGCGGGCTACCTCGGGCAGACGGCCGTGAAGACGTCGGAGGTGGTCGCGACCGCGCTCGGCGGCGTCCTGTTCGTCGACGAGGCGTACGGGCTCGCGGAGGACCAGTACGGCGCCGAGGCGATCAACACGCTCGTCAAGGACATGGAGGACCACCGCGACGAGCTCGTCGTCATCGTGGCGGGCTACCCCGGCCCGATGGCCGACTTCCTCGCGACGAACCCCGGCCTCGAGTCGCGGTTCTCCACGACCATCACGTTCGAGGACTACGCCGACGCCGAGCTGCGCGACATCTTCGCGAGCATGGCCTCCCGGGCGGACTTCGAGCCGACCCCCGAGGCGCTCGACGTCTTCGCCCGGCTCGCCGCGGCGCAGCCGCGCACCGAGGGGTTCGGCAACGCGCGCTGGGCCCGCAACGTGCTCGACGCCGCGATCGCGCGCCACGCGTGGCGGCTCAAGGACGTCGACGCCCCGACGATCGACGAGCTGCGCCTGCTCCTGCCCGTCGACCTCGTGGACGGCGAGGGCGCTCCCGCGCTCCTCGCGACGCTCGACCCGCCGGCACCCGAGGACGCGCCGGCCGAGTCCCCTGCCCCCGAGACCGCCGACGGCACCGACGACGCACCCGACACCGCACCCTCCAGCGCCGAGGAGAACGCATGACGACCACCCCGGTCCGCCCGGCGGGCCAGCAGATCGTCCCGGCCGGCGGACCCGCGCCGGGCGGTGCCCTGACCGCCCCGGGCGGGGGCGCCGTCGTCCCGCAGGGGTCGCATGGCGCCGCCGTGTCCCGCGCGCGCGGCGCGCTGCGACGGACGCCCGGCAAGCTGCGCCTCGTCATGGCGCTGTGCGTGCTCGCCGCGCTCGCGCTCGGCGTCCTCGGGTTCCAGGCCGGCAGCCTCCAGTCGCGCGCCCTCGCCGCGGCGAGCGAGGACGCGGCCCAGCTCGTCGGGGTCCAGGAGGTCCGCAACGCGCTCGTCGCCGCGGACGCGACCGCGACCGGGGCGTTCCTCGTCGGGGGCCTCGAGCCCGCCGACCAGCGCGCGCGGTACGACGAGCTCGTCGACCAGGCCGCGAACCGCCTCGCCACGCTCTCGGGCAGCAACGAGGCGGACGCCGCGCTGCTGGGTCAGGTGGCCGCCGACCTCACGGTCTACACGGGCCTCGTCGAGCAGGCGCGCGCCACCAACCGGCAGGGCTTCCCCGTCGGGTCCGCGTACCTCGACCAGGCCTCGACGATCCTGCGCGAGCAGATGCTCCCCGCGCTCGACGAGGTCGTGCTCGACGACGCCGACCGCGTCGCCGCGGACTTCTCGGGCGTGCGCAACGCGCTGTGGGTGCTCGCGGCCGGCCTGCTGGCCCTCGCCGTGCTCCTCGCGAGCCAGGTCTGGCTCGCGCGGCGCACGCACCGCGTGCTCAACGTGGGGCTCGCCGTCGCCACGGCCGTGCTGCTCGTCGTGGGCGTCGTCTCGACGGTCCTGCTCTCCCAGGCGAGCGCCCGCGCGCACGACGTGCGGACCGGCCCCTACGCCGCGACGCTCGCCGCGTCGCAGGCCTACTCGCTCGCGAACGACGCGAAGTCCATGGAGGCGTTCACGCTCATCAAGCGCGGCTCGGGCCAGACGTACGAGGAGTCGTTCGTCGCCGCGACGGACGACGCGGCGGCACGCCTCGACACCGCGGCGGCCGAGGGCAACCTCGACGGGACGACGGCGCAGGCGCTCGACGCCTGGGTCGCGCGGCACGCCGAGATCCGCGCGCTCGACGACGGGGGCCAGTGGGACGACGCGGTCGCCCTCGCGACCGCGACCGACCCCGAGAGCCCCAACGCCGCGTTCGACGCGTTCTCGGCCGCGGCGCGCGACGACATCGAGACCCACGCCGCCGCGACGAGCGACCGCCTCGACGGCGCGGCGACCACGGCCACCGTCGCGGGCTGGCTGCTGCTCGCGGCAGGGCTCGTCGCGGCGCTGCTCGCGTGGCGCGGCGTGACGGCACGACTGGAGGAGTACCGGTGACCACGACGCCTGCCCCCCACGCCCGGCCCGCCGGGACCCGCCGCACCGGCACGCGCGCGCGCCACGCCGGTGTCGTCACGACCGGGCTGGCTTCGGCGCTCGTCGCGCTGCTGACGCTCGGCGCTTGCTCCGGGCCGTCCGGCGCGGAGGACCTGCGCCTGACGACCACCCCGCAGGACGAGTCGGCCACGGAGTCCCCCGCGGCGCCCGCCGCACCCGCCGAGTGCGCCGACCCGCTCGCCTCGTACGCGCCCGAGGGCGCTCTGCCCGGCCCGGACGCCCTGCCCGGCGGCAGCACCATGGCCGCGATCCGCGACCGCGGCACGCTCGTCGTCGGCGTCTCGGCGGACACGCTGCTCATGGGCGCGCGCAACCCGCTGTCCGGCCAGATCGAGGGCTTCGACATCGACGTGCTGCACGAGGTGTCGCGCGCGATCTTCGGCGACCCCGACCGGCTGCAGTTCCGCGTCATCACGTCGGGGCAGCGGCTCGAGGTGCTCGAGAACGGCGAGGTCGACCTCGTCGCGCGCGCGTTCACCATCAACTGCGAGCGCTGGGAGTCCATCGCGTTCTCCGCGGAGTATTACCACGCGGGGCAGAAGGTGCTCGTCACGCGCGACTCGACCGCGAACGGGATCGCGGACCTCGAGGGCCAGCGCGTGTGCGCGCCCGAGGGCACGACGACGCTCACGCGCCTCGAGCAGTTCTCCGGCATCGAGCCCGTCCCGGCGACCACGCACACGCAGTGCCTCGTGCTGTTCCAGCAGGGCAAGGTCGACGCGATCACCGGCGACGACACGATCCTCGCGGGCTTCGCGGCCCAGGACCCGTACGCGAAGGTCGTCGGCGAGGCGATCAGCGACGAGCCCTACGGCATCGGCGTCCCGGCGCAGAACGTCGACATGGTGCGGTTCGTCAACGGCGTCCTGGAGCAGATGAAGGCCGACGGGCGCTGGGCCGCGATCTACGGCGAGTGGCTCGGCGGCCTGGGCCCCGCCCCGACCCCGCCGGCCGCGGTGTACGGCCGCACGCCGTGACGCGCTCCCCCGCACCCGAGGCGCCGGGACGGCTCGGCGAGGCGATCCCCGCCGCCGACCTCCTGGCGTACCTCGGCGCGCTCGAGACCTGGCTCGACGAGCGCCGCACCGAGCTCGACCGGCTCGACGCCGCCGCGCAGGCCGCCGCGACGCCCGACGCCTACACCGCCGACCTCGTGCTCGCGCTGTCGCTGTGGCAGGCGATCCGCTCGCGCGCCGACGAGATCCGGCCCGTGTGGGACTCGGGCCGGGCCGACGCCGTCGCGCGCGAGAAGATCTCCCAGCTCCTGTGGGGCCGGCTCGACTCGGGCTCGGGCGCCGCGCTCGTCTCGCTCGTCGAGGCGGTCAAGCTGTGCGACGCGCTCGTCGTGCAGCTGCGCACGCGCCTGTCCTTCGACCCGCACACGGCCGACCAGGTGGCGCGGCTGCGCGGCGTGCGCGCCGAGCTCGTGCGCTGCGAGGACCTTGCGGGCTCGGACGCCGACGCGCGCGGGCGCGTCGAGACGCTCCGCGGGCGCCTCGACCACCTCGTCGCGCAGGCCGCGCGCGGCGCCGACGTGTCGGGCCCGCTCGCGGAGCTCGAGACCGAGGTCGCGCGCGCCGAGCGCGACCTCATCGTCGCGTCCGCGCAGCGTCGCGAGCTGCGCCGCGACCGCGCCCGCACCGAGGAGCAGCGCGCCGCGCTCGAGGCGCGCGAGCCCGCGCTGCGCGAGCTCGTCGCGCGCTGCCGCCGTGAGATCGCGCACCCGCCGCGGCTCGCCGTCCCGGACGTCTCGCGCCTCGGCCCCGTGCCCGACTCGCGGTTCGAGCTCGACGCCTACGCGGCCCGGCTCGCGACCGTGGCCCGCGCCGTCGAGACCGTCGAGGACGCCTACACCCGTCCCCTGCGCGCCCGCGCCGAGCTGCGGTACAGCCTGGAGCGGCTCGCCGCGCGGGCCGACGCGAACGGCCGCTCGGCGTCCCCCACGGTGCGCTCGGGCCTCGCCGAGGCGCGCGAGGCCGTCGAGACGACGCCGTGCGACGTGACGCTCGCGCGGTTCCTCGTCGAGCAGTACCAGTTCCTCACCCGCGACCTGCCCACCCCGGAAGGAGCGTCGTCGTGACGACCACCGCGACCGTCCCGTGCTCGGAGCCCGGCTGCCCGGGCACCATCGAGGACGGCTACTGCAACGTCTGCGGCGCGCCCGCGGGCGGCTCCGGCACCACGCCGACGCCCGCCGCGAGCGGCACCACCGGCGTGCCCGCGCCCGGGAGCGCGGCCGCCGCCTCGCCGTCCGCCATGCTCGGCACCGGGTTCGTGCAGGGCCGCCCGGGCACCGCCGGGGCGGGCGACCCCGACGCCGAGCGCTCGACGCGCACCGGCCGCACGAGCTCGAGCCGCCTCGCGTCGACCGCGCTCGGCTCCGCGCGCACCGCCGCGACCGGCTCCAAGGCGACCCGTCGCGTCGGGACCTCCTCGACGCGCCTGCGCGGGCGTGGCCTCGGCGCGGGCCTCACGACGGTCCCGTCGGTGCCCGTCCGCGACCCGCTGCAGTCCGTCATGGCCGTGCCCGAGGTCGCCGAGCGCAAGCGCTTCTGCCCCGCGTGCGGCGAGAAGGTCGGCCGCGGGCGCGACGGCCAGCCCGGCCGCACCTCCGGGTTCTGCCCCCACTGCGGCAACCGCTTCGACTTCACCCCGCAGCTGAAGCCGGGCGACCTCGTGGGCGGCCAGTACGAGGTCGTGGGCTGCCTCGCGCACGGCGGCCTCGGCTGGATCTACCTCGCGCGCGACCAGAACGTGTCCGGCCGGTGGGTCGTGCTCAAGGGCCTGCTCAACTCCGGCGACCCCGACGCGTACGCGGCGGCGATCTCGGAGCGCCAGTTCCTCGCGGAGGTCGAGCACCCGCTCATCGTCGAGATCTACAACTTCGCGATGCACGACGGCGCCGGCTACACCGTCATGGAGTACGTCGGCGGCGAGTCGCTCAAGGAGATCCTCCAGCAGCGCCGCGAGGACAACAACGGGGTCATCGACCCGATGCCCGTGGACCAGGCCCTCGCCTACGTGCTGGCGATCCTGCCCGCGTTCGCGTACCTGCACGACCACAACCTGCTGTTCTGCGACTTCAAGCCGGAGAACGTCATCCAGCAGGGCGACGGCGTGAAGCTCATCGACCTCGGCGGCGTGCGCCGCACCGACGACCTCACGTCCGCGATCTTCGGCACGGTCGGCTACCAGGCGCCCGAGGTCGCGGAGGTCGGGCCGTCGGTCGCGTCCGACATCTACACGATCGGCCGCACCCTCGCGACGCTCGTCCTCGACTTCCGCGGGAACACGACGACGTACGTCGCGTCCCTCCCGCCCGTCGCGGACACCCCGGTGTTCCAGCAGTACGACTCGTTCTACCGCCTGCTCGCCAAGGCGTGCGCGCTCGACCCGGCCGACCGGTTCGCGACCGCCGACGAGATGCGCACCCAGCTGCTCGGCGTCCTGCGGGAGGTCGTGGCGGCGGACGCCGGCCCGGGCAACCCGGCGCTGCACTCGGCGGCCTCGGTCCTGTTCGAGGCGCCGGTCGCGGACGTCGCGTCCCGCCCGCTCGCCTGGGACGAGCTGCCGACGCTGCGGCGCGACGACCACGACCCCATGGCGAGCTGGCTCGCCGGGGTCAACGTCGTGGACCCGGACGCGCGCCTCGCCGCGCTCGCCGACGCGCCCGAGGACACGGTCGAGGTGCGCCTCGCCCGTGCGCGCGCCGCGATCGAGGCGGAGCGGTTCGACGTGCTGCGCGACACGATCGCGACCATCCTCGCGGACGACCCGTGGGAGTGGCGCGCCGCGTGGATCGGCGGCCTCGGCGAGCTCGCGCAGGGCGACCCGGTCGCGGCGCGCGCGTCGTTCAACGCCGTGTACGGGCAGGTGCCGGGCGAGCTCGCGCCCAAGCTCGCGCTCGCCGCGGCCTGCGAGCTGAGCGGCGAGCCCGACATCGCCGAGTCGCTCTACGTGATCTGCGCGCGCACCGACGCGAACTACACCGCGCCGGCCGCGTTCGGGCTCATGCGCGTGCGCGAGGCGCGCGGCGACCTCGACGGCGCGCTGCACGCGCTCGACCTCGTCGGCCCGACGCGCGGGTCGTACGTCGAGTCCCGCACCCTCCGTGCGCACCTGCTCGCCGCCTCGGGCCGCGGGCTGCCCGCGCTCGCCGACGCCATGGCGAGCGTCTCGACCGTCGCGATCGCACCGCGCGAGCGGGCCGAGCTCGCGGTGGGCGTCCTGCGCTCCGCGCTCGACACCGTGACGACCTCCGGCCCGGAGCCGACCACACGCATCGCGGGCGTGCCCGCCGACGAGCCCGCGCTGCGCGACGCGCTCGAGGGCGCATACCGCGAGCTCGCGTCGCTCACCGACTCGCGGGACGAGCGCATCACGCTCGTGGACCGCGCGAACGAGGTGCGCCGGTGGACGATCCGATGAGCGACTCCCCCGCACCCGCACCCGCGCCCGGCGGCACGGTCGCGGAGCCGAGCGGCGTGCTCGCGTGCCCGGCGTGCGGGGAGCCGTCGCCCGAGGGGGCCCGGTTCTGCGAGGCGTGCGGCACCCCGCTCGCCCCGCTCCCGACGGCGACGGACCCGGACGCCGGGACCGGCGCCGCGGCCGACACCGCACCCGATGCCGCGACGGACCCCGCAGCAGCCGGGACCGGCGACGGCGGGCCCAGGTCCGACAGCGTGACCGCCGCCGGGACCGCCGCGCCGTCGGGCGAGGCCTCCACCGAGACCGGCGGCGACGCGGCCGAGAGCGGTGTGCGCCCCTGCGTGCGCTGCGGCGGCCGGGTCGCCGAGGACGGGTACTGCACCGAGTGCGGCGAGCCCGCGGCGTCGGAGCGCGACCACTGGGCCGAGCGGCCCGCGAGCTGGGTCGCCGGCGTGTGCGACCGAGGTGTGCGGCACTCGCGCAACGAGGACGCGATGGCCCTGGCGGCGAGCCCGTCCGCGACCGCCGAGCGGGCGTTCGCGGCGCTCGTCGTGTGCGACGGCGTGTCCTCCGCCCCCGACTCCGACGTCGCGAGCCTCTCCGCGGCGCGCGCCGCGCGCGACGTGCTCGCGGCGCGCGGCCCCGACGGGCCCGACCCCGTGACCGGCGAGGCCTCGGCGCGCATGGGCGCGTGGTCTGCGCTCCTCGGCGACGCGTCGCGCGCTGCGCAGGACGCGATCCTCGCGACCGTCGGCACGATGGCCGACCGCGAGAACCCGCCGTCGTGCACGTTCGTCGCGGCCGTCCTGGACGGGCCGCTCGTCGTGGCGGGCTGGGTGGGCGACTCGCGCGCCTACTGGATCCCGGACGACGGCGACGCGCACCAGCTCAGCGTGGACGACTCGTGGGCGCAGGAGATGATCGCGCAGGGCGTGCCGCGCGCCCAGGCGGAGACGTCGCCGCAGGCGCACGCCATCACGCGCTGGCTCGGCCCCGACGCCCCCGACCCGGTGGCCCGCACGGCCGCGACCCTGCCCGACCGCGACGGCTGGCTGCTCGTGTGCTCGGACGGCCTGTGGAACTACTGCTCCCCCGCGGCCGACCTGGCGGCCCTCGTGCGCAGCACGCAGGACCGCGTCGGCGACGACCCGCAGGTGCTCGCGGGCGCGCTCGTCGACTGGGCGAACGCCCAGGGCGGCCGGGACAACATCACGGCGACGCTCGCCCGGTTCTCCCGGGCGTCGTCCGCGACCCCGCCGCCGCCCCCGACGGACCCCGCCACCGCCTGACGCGCACCGCGCGTCGGGCCCCGACGACCCGATAGCCTGCACGAACACCCGCACCACCGAAGGAGCCCCCATGGCCGAGTTCGCCGCCGAGGTCTACCAGAACGAGTTCCTGTCCGAGGGCGCGACGGACGTCCACGCGATCGTCACCGTGACGTGCCGCGGCGCCGGGAGCGCGGGGAGCGCCGGCGGCGCGGGCGGGGTGGCCGAGATCATCATGGTCGACACGTCGGGGTCGATGTCGGGGCGCAACATCGAGGCCGCGAAGCACGCCGCCCAGGTCGCGGTCGACCAGATCCTCGACGGCACGTGGTTCGCGATCGTCGGCGGCAGCCACGTCGCGAACCGTGCGTTCCCCTACCCGAACGCCCGCATGGCCATGGTGCAGATGGAGCCGGGCGCGCGGGCCGAGGCGAAGCGCGCGATCTCGATGCTCACGCCCGGCGGCGGCACGGCGATGAGCACGTGGCTGCGCCTCGCGGACCAGCTCTTCGCCACGGTGCCGCAGGCGACGCAGCGGCACGCGATCCTGCTCACCGACGGCAAGAACGAGTCCGAGCCCCGCGCCAACCTCTCGGCCGCGGTCCGGGACGTCACGGGCCACTTCCAGTGCGACGCGCGCGGCGTCGGCTCGCGCTGGCAGGTCGACGAGCTGCGCGAGATCTCCACCGCGCTGCTCGGCACGGTGGATCTCATCGCGGACCCGAACGAGATCGCCGCCGACTTCGAGAAGCTCATGCAGGCGTCGATGGCGCGTGGCGTCGCCTCGGCCGACCTACGCGTGTGGGCCCCGCAGGGCTCGCAGGTGCTGTTCGTGCGCCAGGTCGCCCCGACCGTCGAGGACCTCACGCACCGCCGGGCCGAGGTCAACCCGCTCACGGGCGCGTACCCCACCGGATCGTGGGGCGACGAGTCGCGCGACTACCACGTCGCGGTGCGCGTGGCCTCGAAGCCCGTCGGCTCCGAGCAGCTCGCGGCGCGCGTCCAGCTCGCCGTGAACGGCGAGGTCGTGTCCTCGGGCCTGGTCAAGGCGAAGTGGTCCGACGACGAGTCGCTCACCACGCGCATCAACCCCGAGGTCGCGCACTACACCGGCCAGACCGAGCTCGCCGCGGCGATCCAGGAGGGCCTCGCGGCCAAGGCGTCGGGCGACGAGGCGACGGCGACCGTCAAGCTCGGCCGCGCCGTCCAGCTCGCGCAGCAGACGGGGAACGAGGAGGCGACGTCGCGCCTGCGCAAGGTCGTCGAGATCGACGACGAGGAGCACGGCACCGTGCGGCTCAAGCGCAACACCTCGACGCTCGACGAGATGGCGCTCGACACCGCCTCGACGAAGACGACGCGGGTGCGTCGGTGAGCGCCGTCGTCTGCCCCAACGGGCACCCCTCGGAGTCGACCGACTACTGCGACGTGTGCGGCGAGCCCATCGCCGCGGCGTCGGCACCCGCGGCGCCCGCGGCGGGCGCGGCGTCTCCTGCTCCGGGCGGGGCCTCCGCACCGGCGCAGGCCCTCGAGTGCCCGAACTGCGGCTCGCCCGCTCCTGCCGGCGCGCTGTTCTGCGAGAACTGCGGCTACGACTTCACCACCGGCGCCCTGCCCGACCCGGTGGAGCCTGCGTCGGCGCTCTCGCTCGACCCGCCGTCACGCCCCACGCCGGCCACGCCGGCCGCACCCGCCGCTGCCCCGGCCGCACCGGAAGCGGGCCTCGCGTCGGGCGTGACGCCGCCCCCGCTCCCGGCTCCGGCCGCGTCCCCGGCGTCCGCGGCCACCCCGCCGCCGGGCGCCTCCGCACCGCTCGAGGCTCCGGCGTCGATGCCGGCCGCCGGGACGGGCACGGGCGAGCAGCCCGCCGGTGCGTCTGCGGACCCGGCCGGCCCCGCGCCGTCGGGCGCGCACCTGCCGACGCCGCCCGTGCCCGGGCCGGACCAGTGGGTCGTCGAGATCTGGATCGACCCGGACTGGTACGCGGCCCAGCAGCCCGAGGACCTCATGCCGTCGGCGGGCCTGCCGGGGCTGGTCGTGCTGCGCGAGCGCAGCGTGCTCGTGGGGCGCCCGTCGGTCTCGCGCGGCATCCACCCGCAGGTCGACTGCGGCGCGGACACCGGGGTCTCGCGACGGCACTGCCAGCTCAGCACGGACGGGCAGCGCTGGTGGGTCGAGGACCTGCAGTCCTCGAACGGCACCTACGTGAGCCCCGCGGGCGAACCGCTCCCGACGGACCCGATCCCCGCCGGCCAGCGACGCGAGCTGGCCGACGGGGACCGCGTGTACCTCGGGGCGTGGACGCGCCTCGTCGTCCGCAAGGCCCTCCCCGGCGAGGCGTGAGCCCGGCTCAGCCCTCCGACGTCTGAGGCTCGGCCTCGGCCGTGATCTGGGTCGCCGCGCCGCCCGCGCGGTGCGCGACCTCGATCCGGCGGGGCCGGGCCTCCTCGGCCACCGGGATCGTCAGCGTCAGCACGCCGTCCTCGTACGACGCCGTGATCTTGTCGAGCGCCAGGCCGCGCCCCACCGTGAGCTGGCGCGCGTACGTGCCGGACGGCCGCTCGCGGGCGAGCCACTGGACGTCCGGGTCGGTCCGCGGGCTGCGCTCGGCGCGGATGGTCAGCGTGCGGTCCTCGACGGACACGTCGATCGTGCCCGGGTCGACGCCCGGGAGGTCCATCGTCAGCACGTAGTGGTCCCCGGCGCGGAACAGGTCGAGCGGCATGCCGCCCGAGGCCGCCGAGGCGGCGGTCGCGCGGGCGCCGGACGCGAGCTGGCCGACCAGACGGTCCATCGCGTCGAAGGTGCTCGTGAAGGGGTCGGTCATCGCAGCCACACCTCTCACCTCCTCGTCGCACGGTCCCGGACGGTCCGGGACCGGTCGGTGCTCCCGCGAGGCAGGCACCCCGCGGGCGGCTACAGCTCCTGTTTTAGCACTCTCACCCCGAGAGTGCCAAGAGGTGCGACGAGCCGTGTCGCCCGGCCGGGCAGGCCGCGTTGTGCGGCTCCCACACCGACCCCGCGCCCGCGCCCCGGCGCGGTTGGAGGATCCCTCCAACGCCTTGTGCGATCCGTGCACGGCGGGCCGCGGAGGTGGTCGCGAGCGCCGTCGCCCGAGGGCCGCCGTCCCGGCCAGAGTGGACACGCCCGACCACCGACAGCAGGGAGCCCGCGATGACCGACGCCCGCACGGAGACGCCCGCCGCCACCCCGTCCGCGACGGCGCCCACCACCCCGGACGCGCCGCGCGGCGCACCGCGGGACCTGCCCGACCGTCGCCGCGGCCGGTTCGCGCTCGACGCCGGCGACGCCGCGCGGGTCGCGACGTTCGCCGCGCTCCTGGCCGCGCTCGGCCTGCCCGGCTCGATCGCGCTGTTCGGCAACGCGGTGCCCGTGACGCTCCAGACGCTCGGCGTCATGCTCGCGGGGGCGATCCTCGGCGCGTGGCGCGGCTCGCTCGCCGTCGCGACGTTCCTCGCGCTCGCCGCGGCCGGGCTCCCCGTCCTCGCGGGCGGGCGCGGCGGGCTCGGGGCGTTCGTCGGGCCGTCCGCGGGCTACCTCGTCGGGTTCCTCGCCGGCGCGGCCGTCGTCGGCCTGCTCGTCGACCGGCTCCGGCGCGTCACGTTCGCGCCCGTGCTCCTCGCGTGCGTCGTCGGCGGGATCGCGGTCGTCTACGCCGTCGGCATCCCGGTGCAGGCGCTCGTCACGGGCGTGCCGCTGCCCACGACCGCGCAGCTCTCGCTCGCGTTCCTGCCCGGCGACCTGCTCAAGGCGCTCGCCGCAGCCGCGATCACGGTGGGCGTCGTGCGGGCCTACCCCGCGGCCCGTCCGGTCGGGCGCACCAGCCGCGCCGCGGCCGACGGCCGCCCCGCCTCCTGAACACCTGCGAGAGTGTCCGCGTGCCCGTCGCCCACCAGGTCCTGACGCACGCCGCCGACCCGGCCGCGCGCGACCGTCCCGCCCTGCGCACGCCCGAGCGGTCGCGCACCTACGCCGCGCTCGCCGCGGACGTGCGCGCGGGCGCGACGCACCTGCGCGCGTCGGGCACGCGACCGGGCGACCTCGTCGCCGTGTCGCTGCCGGACCCGCTCGACCTGCTCACGGCGATGCTGGCCGTCGACCACCTGGGCGCGACGCCGCTCGTGTGCGACGCCGCGTGGCCGCGCGCCCACCGCGCCGAGGTGCTGCGCACGCTCGCGCCGCGCACGTTCGTCGAGGTGCCGCTGCCGCGCGGGACCGGCACCGCCGACGGCGCGGAGCCCGCGCCGTCGCACGTCCCCGGTCCCGACGACCTCGCGTGGGCCGGGTTCTCGTCCGGGAGCACCGGCCGCCCGCGCGCGGTCGTGCGCACGCGCGCGTCGTGGGCGGGGTCGTTCGACGCGGTCACCCGTCTCCTCGGGCTGCGACCCACCGACGCGGTCCTCGTCCCCGGCCCGCTCGCGTCGTCGCTGTACTGCTTCGCCGCCGTGCACACGCTCGCCGTCGGGGCGTGCGTCGTCCTCACGCGCACCCCGGCCGCGACGACGGCGGCGCTCGCGACGAGCGACGTCGTGCACCTCGTGCCGCAGGTCCTCGACGACGTGCTCGACGCCGTCGTTGCGGGCGCGCCCTCGCGGCTGCGGCACGCGGTCGTCGGCGGGGCGTCGCTCGCGCCCGGGGCGCGGGAGCGGGCGCGGGGCCTCGGCGTCGACGTGCTCGCGTACTACGGCGCCGTCGAGCTGTCGTTCGTCGCCTACGACCCCGACGGGTCGGGGCTGCGCGCGTTCCCCGGCGTGGACCTGGCGGTCCGCCCCCTGCCGTCGGCGAGCGTCGGCGAGGTGTGGGTGCGCTCGCCGTGGGTGTCGCGCGGCTACCTCGCGCGCGCCACGGGACCGCTGCGGCGCGACGGCGCGTGGCACACCGTCGGGGACCTCGCCGACCCGGGGCCGGAGCCGCTCGTGCTGCGCGGCCGGGGCGACGGCGCGATCCTCTCGGGCGGGTCGACGGTCGTGCCCGAGGACGTCGAGGTCGTGCTGCGGGCCGTGCCCGGGGTGCGCGACGTCGTCGTGCTCGGCACGGCGCACCGCCGCCTCGGGGCGGTCGTGACGGCCGTCGTGGAGTGCGACGACCGGTCGGGGCTGCGCGCGCACCTCGAGCGGGTCGCCCGCGCGGCGCTCGCGCCGGCCCAGCGACCGCGGCGCTGGTACGGCACGCGCGCGCTGCCGAGGACGCCGTCGGGCAAGCCCGCGCGCGGCGCGGTGAGCGAGGCCCTCGGCGGGACGGACCTCGCGCGGTCGGGCCTGGAGCCGCTGCGGTGACCCGGCACCCGAGCACGTCGACGCGCGGCACGACGGACGCGACGCCCGTGGTGGTCGCCGCGCGCCGCACGTGGATCGGCACCGCGGGCCACGGGCACCGGGCGCTCACCGAGGTGGACCTCGCGGCCGCGGCGCTGCGCGCGACCCTCGACGACGCGCGGGCGCACGGCGTCGACGGTGACGTCGCGGACGTCGTGCTCGGGTGCTGCACGGGCCCCGGCGGGGACGTCGCGCGCGTCGCGGCGCTCGCCGCGGGAGCGGGCGTCGGCGTGCCCGGCCTCACGGTCGACCGGCAGTGCGCGTCCGGCCTCGCGGCCGTGCTCGTCGCGGCGCAGCAGGTCCGCGCCGACGAGGCGACGCTCGTCCTCGCGGGCGGCACCGAGAGCGCGACGCGCTCCCCCGCGCGGGCCCACCGCACGCCGTGGGGGGACGTCCCGTACGCGCGCGCGGCGTTCACGCCCGTGCCGTGGGCCGACCCGGGGATGGGCGCGGCGGCCGACGAGCTCGCCCGACGACGCGGCGTGACCCGCGAGCGCCAGGAGGCGTACGCGGTGCGCAGCCACGCGCGCGCCCGCGCGGCGCACGACGCCGGGCGGTTCGCCGCGGAGACCGTGCGCGTCGGCCCGCCGGGCCGTGCCCTGGAGCGCGACGAGCGCGCTCGCCGCCTCGACCCGGCCGTCGTCGCGCGGCTCTCCCCCGCGTTCACCCCCGACGGGACCGTCACGGCGGCGACGTCGAGCCCGGTGAGCGACGGCGCCGCGGTCGTCGCGGTGGTTCCCGAGGCGGTGCGCCGCGACCTGGGCCTCGCGGGCCTGCGGGTCGTCGCGTCGGCCACCGTGGGCTGCGACCCGGCGCTGCCCGGGTGGGGCCCGGTGCCCGCGGTGCGCGCGGTGCTCGACCGCGCCGGCGCGCGGCTCGACGACGCGGCCGCGGTCGAGGTCGTCGAGGCGTTCGCGGCCCAGGTGCTCGCGGTCACCGACGCGCTCGGCCTCGACCCGCTGGGCGACCCGGCGGACGACGCCCGCGTGTGCGCCGACGGCGGCGCGCTCGCGCTGGGCCACCCGTGGGGCGCGAGCGGCGCGGTGTCCGTGGTCCGGCTGTTCTCCCGGCTCGTGCGCGGGGGCGCGCGGGCCGGGACGCTCGGGCTCGCGACGGCGGCGGTCGGCGGCGGCCAGGGCGTCGCGGTGCTCGTGGAGGTGGCGCGGTGATCGCGCGGGCGGCGCGCGCCCTGCGGGGGCGACGCCGGGACCGCCCGGCCGAGGTCGCGGCACCCGCGCCCGAGCTCCCGCCGCAGGACGGCGCAGCGGGCTGCGTGGTGCGGCTCGAGGACGTGCACGTGCGGCTCGGCGAGCGCGACGTCCTGCGCGGCGTGAGCCTCGAGCTGCGCGAGCGCCGGGTCGGCGTGGTCGGGGCGAACGGCTCGGGCAAGAGCACCCTGGCCCGCCTGCTCAACGGGCTCGTCGTGCCCACCGCGGGACGCGTGCTCGTCGACGGTCTCGACACGCGCCGCCAGGGCGCGGCGGTGCGACGGCGCGTGGGGTTCGTGTTCACCGACCCGGACGCGCAGATCGTCATGCCGACCGTGGCGGAGGACGTCGCGTACTCGCTGCGCGGCGTCCCCGCGGACGAGCGCGCCGCGGTCGTGCGGCGCGCGCTCGCCGCGCGCGGCCTCGCCGAGCACGCGGACCATCCCGCGCACCTCCTCTCGGGCGGCCAGAAGCAGCTCCTCGCGCTCACCTCCGTGCTCGCGGCGGGACCGCGCCTCGTCGTGGCCGACGAGCCGACCACGCTCCTCGACCTGCGCAACACGCGCCGCGTCGCCGCCGAGCTCGCGTCCCTCCCCCAGCAGGTCGTGCTCGTCTCGCACGACCTCGCGCTCATGGACGCGATGGACCGCGTGCTCGTGGTCGACGGCGGGCAGGTCGTGGCGGACGACGCGCCGGGCCCGGCCGTCGCGCACTACCGGCGCCTGGTCGACGCGGGGCCGGGATGACGCCGGGCGGCTACCGGCCGGGCACCTCGGTGCTGCACCGCCTCCCGGCCGGGGCGAAGCTCGTCGGCCTCGCGACGGCGTCGGGCGCGGTGCTGCTCGTGTCGTCACCGTTCGCGGTGGGGGTCGTGGTCGTCGTGGTCGCGACGCTCTACGCGCTCGCGGGGGTGGGGGCCCGCGCGGCGTGGGAGCAGGTCCGACCGCTGCGGCTCGTCGTGCCGGTGCTCCTCGCGGTGCAGTGGTTCGCGCTCGGTCCCGCCGCCGCGGTGGTCCTCACGACCCGCCTCGTGGCGCTCGTCGCGCTCGCGGGCCTCGTGCTGCTCACGACCCGCACGGCCGCGGTGCTCGCGGCGATCGAGCGCGGGCTGCGCCCGCTCGGCCGCGCGGGGGTCGACGTCGGCCGGGTCGCGCTCGTCCTCTCGCTCGCCGTGCGCTCCGTCCCGGTGGTCGCGGCGCTCGCGCAGCGCGTGCGGGACGCGTCCCGCGCGCGCGGCCGGGAGCACGACGTCCGGGCCTTCGCCGTCCCGTTCGTCGTGGGCGCCCTGCGCCAGGCGGACGCGCTCGGCGACGCGCTGCGCGCCCGCGGCCTCGACGACTGAGGCCGCCCCGGCGTCGTCTCGCCGGTGGTCCCGGTGCTGCGCCCCGCCGTCGTGCCCCCCGCTGTCGTGCCCGCTGTCCCGGCCCCGCCGCTGTGCCGCCGGTCGGTCCCGCTAGCGCGCGCCGGCGACGGCGCGGCGGCCACGCAGGGCGAGCGCCGCGGCGACGGCGATGCCCGCCACGGTCACGACGAGCAGCACCCGGTAGTCCACGACCCCGACGAGCGCGGCCCCCACCACGGTGAGCAGGAGCTGGGGCACGTTGAGCAGCATGGTGCTCGCCGCGGCCACCCGGCCCTGGAGCGCGGGCGGCGTGCGGAGCTGGCGCTCGGTGACGAACCCGACGATCGCCCACGTGACGCCGAGGCCGACGCCGCCCAGCCCGACGACGACCGCCACCACGCTCGTGCCGGTCGCCGGGACGATGCCGAGCGCGAGCACGACCAGCCCCAGCGCGACGAGGCGCTGCGCGCCCCACCGGGCCGCGAGCCGGGCGGCGGTGAGGCCGGCCACGATCGCGGTCACGGCCTGGACGGACGAGACCGGGCCGAGCAGCGCGGCGGGCAGGCCGAGGCCGTCCTCGACGATCGCGAGGCTCACGGCGTTGAGCAGGCCGACCGCCCCGAACGCGACGACGAGGGCGACGGTGAGCACGCCGAGCGGGGCCGTCCGCGCGAGGTGCCGGAAGCCCGCCGTCACCTCGGCGAGGTACGGCTCGCGCTCGTCGGCCGGCGGTGTCTCGCGCACCCGCACGCGCGCCACCACCGCGGCCGCGACGACGAACGCGCCCGACGCGGCCAGGACGAGCGGCCACACGCCCGCCAACGCGTAGGCGCCCGCGCCGACGACGGGCATGAGCAGGCGGAACACCTGGTCGATCGTCGTGAGACGGCCGTTCGCGGCGACGAGCGCGTCGTCGGGCAGCATGTCGCGCACGAGCCCGGACTGCGCCGCGGACGTCGCGAACCCGACCCCCGAGTACACGACCGTCACGAGGAGCACGAGCCACACCTGTCCCGGGCCGCGGACGAGGAGGAGCGCGAGCAGCACGGCCGCGCCGACGAGGTACGTCGCGACGAGCATCCGGCGGCGGGACACCCGGTCGGCGAGCTGGCCGAGGAACGGCGACGCGAGCGCGGGCAGGCCCAGCGCGGCGAACACGAGCCCGGCCGCACCGTTCGATCCCGTGAGGTCCTTGACCCACACGGCGAGGATGATCGCGAGCACCGAGTCGGCGAAGTTGGTGAAGCCCCACGCGACGGAGAGCAGCCGGAAGGGGCGCCCGCGGAGCGCCGCCCGTGCGTCCGGTCCCGGCGTCGTGCTCTCGCGCTGCGGCGCGGACGCCCCGGTCGCCCTCTCCCCGGTCGCCGTCGGCGCGGCGGTCGACGTCGGCGCCGCGGCCTGGTCCGTGGCCGCCGGCTCGGACGGCGCGGTCACCGGGGGTCCGCGGGCGGGTCGGCGTTGACGACGGCGAACAGCCGCGCCGGTCGCGCGCCCTCGGGGCGCAGCGCCGGGTCCTCCCAGCGCCCGGCGAACCGGTCGGTGAGCGCCTCGACCTCGCGGGCGAGCGCGTCGAGCTCCTCGCGCGTCGCGTAGAACGACGACGAGCTGAGCGTGGAGGCGAGCAGCCACCGCGGGTCCTCCGCCGCGGCGCCGGCGAGCCACGCCCGCACGCGCGCCGCCTCCTGGCCGAGCACGAGGTCCGCCACGGCGCTCGCCGCGGGCAGCGACTCGGGCACGTCGGGGTCGAAGCGGGTCTGGCGGCCGCGCCCGACCGTCCGCCACGGGCGCTCCTTGCCGCGCCGCTCGGCGGCCTCGACGTAGCCGTACTTCGCGAGCATGCGCAGGTGGAACGAGCAGCTCGCGACCGACTCGCCCGTGACCTCGGCGCAGCGCGTGGCCGTGACCTCGCCCTCGTCGTCGAGCAGCGCGAGGATCCGCAGGCGCAGGGGGTGCGCGAGGGCGCGGATGCTCGCCGGGTCGGTCGCGACGACCGGCTCCGGCGGGGTCGTGCTCGCGGGGGTGCCCGGCGCGGGGCGGTCGGCAGCGGTCGTCATGGCGACGACGCTACGTCACGAAAGATATCTTGCGCAAGAGTTCTTTCTCAAGATTCCTCGGGCGGTGCCTCGACGGGCCGCGGGGATGCCTCCGGTCGAGCCAGCAGGTCGTGCACCCGGCTGACCGCGACCACGACGCCGAGCACCGCCACGGCCAGACAGAGCCCGGCGAGGACGTCCGTGAGGAAGTGGTACCCGAGGTAGAGCCGGCTCAGCGCCACGGTCCCGACGACGAGCACCGACGCCACGACCCAGACCGTGAGCACGCGCGCGTCGCGGTGGCGGTGCCACACGAGGTAGCCCCCGACGAGCACGAGCGTCGCCGCGCCGATCGTGTGGCCCGACGGGAACGAGAACGACCGCTCCACCCCGGCCACGACCATCGAGACGTCCGGGGGGCGCGGTCGCGCGATCACGGCCTTGAGCACGCTCGAGACGAGGGTCGCGAGCACCATCGCCCCGGCGAGCAGGCCCGGCTCCCACCACGTCCCCGAGCGGCGGGCCCACACGACGCACCCCACCGCCACGAGGACGGGCAGCACGAACGGGCCGAACACGTTCGTCACGACCGTCAGCACCCCCGTGGCGACGGGAGTCCGGTGCGCGACCATCCAGGCCAGCAGCGGCTCGTCGAACCGCCAGAGGTCGTCCCGCTCCCGGACGGAGTCCAGCAGGCCGGCGAAGCCCAGGACGCCGACCAGGACCAGGAGCACCCCCGGCCAGACGCTCACGAGCACCGCCCGCGGCGACGTGCCCTCCTTCGACCCGCTCGTCGTCGCACCCATCCCCGGAGGCTACGGAACGCGGGCCGACGACGCAGCGCGGCACGGTCCCGGGCCGACCCTCCGACGGACCGGACGGGCCCCCGGGCGGTCCTGGCGAAAATCCCGTGCGCCCCCGGCGCCCGGCGTGGTCGTATGAGCACACACCGCGGTGGCGTCCGTCCGGTCCGTACCGGGCGGTGGAGGGTCCGGCCAGACCCACGAACCCAGCGTCACGAGAGCAGCACCATGCATCCCTTGATCACGTACGACGTGGCGGCCCTCAGCCGTCGCGAGCAGCTGCAGGAGCAGACCCTGCGCCGGTCGCAGCTGCGCCGCACCACGACCCGCGTCCCGGCGCACACCCGGCAGGCCCGCCTGTCGCGCCGCACCGCATGACGCGCACCGAGCGCTCGTCGCACCGGGGGCACACCCCGCCGGGCGAGAGCGCGACCCGTCGAAGGCCTCGGCCGTCCGGACCCTCCGTGGACCGGACCGCCGGGGCCTTCCTCGTGCGCGACTAGGCTGTGGGCGTGAGCCCTGTGAACGCGAACGAACGCATCGTCTGGATCGACTGCGAGATGACCGGGCTCGACCTGGGCGCCGACGCCCTCGTCGAGGTCGCCGCGGTCGTCACCGACTCCGAGCTCAACGTGCTCGGCGACGGGGTCGACGTCCTGGTCCGCCCCCCGGCCGAGGCGCTCGAGCAGATGGGCGACTTCGTGCGCCAGATGCACACGACGTCCGGCCTACTGGACGAGCTCGACGAGGGCCTGACGCTGGCCGAGGCCGAGCAGCGCGTCCTGGACTACGTCCGCACCTGGGTGCCGGAGCCCGGGAAGGCGCCCCTCGCGGGGAACTCCGTCGGGACCGACAAGGCGTTCCTCGACCGCGACATGCCGGCCCTCATGAGCCACCTGCACTACCGGATCATCGACGTCTCCTCCGTCAAGGAGCTGTCCCGCCGCTGGTACCCGCGCGCCTACTTCTCCTCTCCCGAGAAGCACGGCGGGCACCGCGCGCTCGCCGACATCCTCGAGAGCATCGACGAGCTGCGCTACTACCGCGCCGCCGTCTTCGTGCCCGCGCCGGGCCCGGACTCGGCGACCGCCCGCAAGATCGCGGAGCAGGTCGTCACGACGAGCGTGACCCGGGGACGCACGCGTCCCGCCGAGGGCGCCGACGCCACCGACGACCCGGCCGTGGCGACCGTCACAGGAGCCGGCGAGGCCTGACGCGAGAAAGGCGTCCAGGAGCACCTCCCGGACCGGGTACACTTTTCGACGGCCGGTGCTCCAGGCGCCGGTCCGTGAGCACGGCTCACATGGTGGGTATAGCTCAGCTGGTAGAGCACCTGGTTGTGGTCCAGGGGGTCGCGGGTTCAAGTCCCGTTACTCACCCCAGACGGCGAGGGCCGGTCTCCGTACGGAGGCCGGCCCTCGTCGCGTCCCGGGCCCGACGAGCCCTGCGTCGACGCGCTCGGGGCCGCTCAGGGCGCGCGGTGCGACGCGACGGCGAGGACGCCGCCGAGGCCGATCATCATCCCGCCGCCCGCGGCCCGCACCGCGCCGAGCCGTCGGGGCGAGGACGCGAACCACGAGCGGGCCGCGCCCGCCGCCAGCGCCCAGACGCTGTCGCACACGAACGCGATGACGGTGAAGACGAGCCCGAGCACCATCATCTGCCCGGGCACGCGGCCCGCGTGGAAGTCGGTGAACTGCGGCAGCACCGCGACGAAGAACACGATCGTCTTGGGGTTGGTCACCCCGACGACGTAGCCCTGCCGCACCACGCGCCACCAGGGCTCACGTACGGGGGCGGCGTCGACGGCGACGGTCCCGTCGCGCCGGTGACGGATCGCCTGGACGCCGAGCCACACGAGGTAGGCGGCCCCGACGAGCTTGACGACCGTGAAGATCGCGACCGACGTCGCGACGACCGTCCCGACCCCGAGCGCCACCGCGACCACGAGCGTGAGCGCGCCCAGCTCGTTGCCGAGCACGCTGAGCACGCCGCCGCGGTGGCCCAGCGTGAGCGAGCGGCCGACGACGAAGAGCACGCTCGGGCCCGGGATCGCGACGAGCACGAGGGACGCGAGCGCGAAGGCGAGGAGGGCGTCGAGGTGGGGCACAGCGCCACGATAGGCCGCAGCGTGACGCACGTCACGGGCGAATCCGCGCGGCAGGCCGGACGCACGGCGGCGACCGCCGCCCTTGCGGAGGCCGCCCGCGCGGTCCGGGTGCGGCGTGTCGGTGGTTCGTCGTACGGTCTGGGGGACGCGCGGCATTGCGCTTGACGAGCCGAACCGCGGTCGTGGTTGGGTGGAGGCCGTTCACCGACTGTCGGGAGGCAGCGCCCCATGATCGAGTTCCGATCGGTCACGAAGACGTACCCCGACGGCACGGCTGCGGTCGCCGACTTCGACCTCGTCATCCCACCCCACCGCACCACGGTGCTCGTCGGCTCCTCCGGGAGCGGCAAGACGACGCTCCTGCGCATGATCAACCGGATGGTCGAGCCCACGTCCGGCACGATCGAGATCGACGGCAGCTCCGTCCTCGACCGCGACCCGGTGAAGCTGCGGCGCAGCATCGGGTACGTCCTGCAGAACGGCGGGCTGCTCCCCCACTACAAGGTCGTCGACAACGTGACGACGGTCCTGCGGCTCGAGGGCACGCCCCGGAGGCGGGCGCGCGAGCGCGCCCTCGAGCTCCTCGACACGGTCGGCCTCGACCGGGCGCTCGCCGACCGCTACCCGAGCCAGCTCTCGGGGGGCCAGCAGCAGCGCGTGGGCGTCGCCCGCGCGCTCGCTGCGGACCCGAACATCCTGCTCATGGACGAGCCGTTCGGCGCGGTCGACCCGATCGTGCGGGCCGAGCTCCAGACCGAGACCATCCGGCTGCAGCGGGAGCTGGAGAAGACGGTCGTCTTCGTCACGCACGACGTCGACGAGGCCTTCCTGCTCGGCGACCAGGTCGTGATCCTCGAGAAGGGGGCGCAGATCGCGCAGATCGGGTCCCCGAGCGAGATCCTCGAGAACCCCGCGAGCGAGTTCGTCGCGAGCTTCATCGGTGCCGAGCGCGGCCGTCGTGCGCTGCGCACGAAGCGGACGGACCACGGCACGGTCCTCGTCGACGGCGCGGGTCGGACCCAGGGCGTGCTCGTCGGCGACGCCCCCGAGGACGGCGCATGACCTGGGTCCTGGACAACGTCGACCTCATCGGCCGTCTGACCGTCGAGCACCTGCGCCAGTGCGTCGTGCCGATCGTGCTGGGGTTCGTCGTCTCGATCCCGCTCGGCTGGCTCGCGTTCCGGTTCCGCCTCACGCGGGGTCTCGTGCTCACGCTCGTCGGGCTGCTCTACACGATCCCGTCGCTCGCGCTCTTCGCGCTGCTCCCGCCGCTCCTCGGCATCAGCTTCCTGTCCGAGGTCAACCTGGTGGTGGCACTGACGATCTACGCGGTGGCGATCATGACGCGGTTCGTCGCCGACGCCCTGGCGTCGGTCGACCCGACGGTCCGGCAGGCGGCCCTCGCCGTCGGGTACGGGCCGTGGCGACGCTTCTGGCAGGTCGACCTCCCGCTCGCCGGCCCCGTGGTGCTCGCCGGGCTGCGCGTCACGGCCGTCTCGACCATCTCGCTCGCGACGGTCGGCATCCTCATCGGGATCGACAACCTCGGATACCTGTTCACCAACGGCTACCAGCGGCAGATCGTCCCCGAGATCCTCGCCGGCGTCGTCGCGGTCGTCGTCATCGCCCTGCTCGTCGACCTGCTGCTCGTGCTCGCCGGGCGAGCGGTCATGCCCTGGTCCCGGAAGGTGCGCGCATGAACGTCTTCTCCGACGCGGTCGCCTGGATCTTCTCCCCCGACCGGCTCACCGGCGCGCTCCCGCTGCCCGAGGCGATCTGGACCCACCTCGCGTTCACGTTCGTGGCGGTGCTGATCGCCGCGGCGATCGCTATCCCCGCAGGCTGGGCGATCGGCCACACCGGGCGCGGGCGGGAGGTCGCGGTCGCCCTCTCGGGCGCGGCGCGCGCCGTGCCCTCGTTCGGGCTCGTCCTGCTGCTCGTGCTCGTGCTCGGGGTGACCCACAAGGTCGCCGCGTCGATCACGGCGTTCGTGCTCCTCGCGATCCCGCCCATCCTCGCGGGGGCGTACGCCGGTATCGAGGCCGTCGAGCGGCGCGTGGTCGACGGCGCCCGGTCCGTCGGCATGACCGGGTGGCAGGTCCTCCTCAAGGCCGAGGTTCCTCTCGGGCTGCCGCTGCTCATCGGCGGGCTGCGGTCCGCGACGCTCCAGGTCGTCGCCACCGTGACGCTCGCCGGCTACGTCGGCAACTGGGGTCTCGGCTTCTACATCGTGCAGGGCATCCAGATCCGCGACTTCTCCCAGATCCTCGGCGCGGCCCTCGTCATCGTCGTGCTGGCCGTCGTGCTCGACGCGCTGTTCGCGATCCTCCAACGGCTCGTCGTGCCGCGCGGCGTCACGGCGGGACGGTCCGCGGAGGACTCCCCGTCCCGGCGGCGCCGCCGCGCCCCCGAACCCACCACCGCCTGACGCGGACGGCGCTCCCCCGCCGCACGCGCCGAACCGACCCCTCCCGGTCCCCGGGACGGCCCTCAGAAAGGCAGACACATGCGCACCACCCGACGCACCGCCGCCCTCGTCGCCACCGCGGCGACCGCCGTCCTCGCCCTCACCGCCTGCGGCGGCGGGTCCGACCCGCTCGCCGAGGACACCACGAGCTCCGACGGCGGCGGCAGCGCCTCGTCCGACACGATCGTCGTCGGCTCGCAGGCCTACTACTCGAACGAGATCATCGCGGAGATCTACGCGCAGGCGCTCGAAGCGGAGGGCTTCACGGTCGAGCGCAACTTCTCGATCGGCCAGCGCGACGCGTACATGCCGGCGCTCGAGAGCGGCGAGGTGCAGCTCTTCCCGGAGTACACGGGCAACCTGCTGCAGTTCTTCGACCCGGAGACCACGGCGACGTCGCCCGACGACGTGTACGCGGCGCTCCAGGAGGCCCTGCCCGACGGCCTCACGGTCCTCGACCAGTCGACCGCCACGGACCAGGACTCCTACAACGTCACCGAGGCGTTCGCCACGGAGAACGACCTCACGAGCCTGTCCGACCTCGCCGGCCTCGACGTGCCGCTCACGCTCGGCGGCCCTGCGGAGCTCGAGCAGCGCCCCTACGGCCCGCAGGGGCTCAAGGACGTCTACGGGGTCGACGTGTCGTTCGTCGCGACGGGCGACACGACCGTCCAGGACCTCGTCGCCGGGACCGTGAACATCGCGAACGTGTTCAGCGCGGACCCGCGCATCCAGACGGAGAAGCTCGTCACGCTCGAGGACCCGGAGGGCCTGTTCCTCGCCTCGAACGTCGTGCCGCTGGTCAACGCGGACATCGCCGACGAGATCGCGGACGTGATCAACCCGGTGAGCGAGGCGCTCACCCCCGAGGGCCTCGTCGCCCTCAACGTGGAGTCCACGGTCGACCAGCGCTCGCCCGAGGACATCGCCGCGGACTGGCTGTCGGAGAACGGCCTCGCCTGACCGCACGACGACGGCGGCCCGTCCCGGGATCGGGACGGGCCGCCGTCGTGCGTGGACGGGCCTGTGCGGGTCAGCGCGCGACGCGCGCCGCGATCGCGTCGGCGAACCGGTCGAGAGACCCCGGGGAGAGCGCGAGGAACAGCGACGGCTCGGTGAGCTCGAGCTCGATGACCACGACGCCGCCGTCGTCGTTGCCCGTGACGACGTCCACGCGCGCGTAGAGGAAGGTCGCCGGGTCGCCGCCGCCGACGGCGTCGGCCGCCACGGCCAGGGCCCGCCGCGCGACGTCGAGCTGCTCGTCGGACGCGGTGAACGGGCTCATCTCCTCCTGCTGGTACAGGCCGCGCGTCGGGCGGTGCGGGCCGGTGAGCAGCGCGTTCTTGCGCACGGCGTGCGAGAACTCGCCGTCGACGAAGACGAGGCCCGTCTCCCCCGCGGTGTCGACGCTCGTCACGTAGGGCTGCACCATGACCTCGCGCCCGGAGACGAGCAGGTTCTTGGCGTGCTGGATCGCGAGCCCGCGCGAGTGCGCCTCGCCCGCCTGGTACCGGCCCGTGTCCTTCGCGCCTGCGCTGACCACGGGCTTGATGACGAAGTCGCCCTGGGCGGGCAGGCGCGTGTGGATCGCGCGCGAGGAGAGGTTGCGCGCCGGGTCGAGCCACAGCGTCGGGATGACGGGGATGCCCGCGCCCTCGAGCTCGCGCAGGTACCCCTTGTCGGTGTTCCAGCGCAGCACCCGCTCCGCGTTGAGGATGCGCGGGACCCGGGCCGCCCACGCGACGAACTCGTCGCGCCGGGCGGAGTAGTCCCACGTGGAGCGCACGACGACGGCGTCGAACGCGGACCAGTCGACGTCGGGGTCGTCCCAGACGGCCGGCTGTGCCGCGACGCCCCGGGCGTCGAGCGCCCGCACGAGCGGCGCGTCGTCGGGGTCGAGCTGCGGGAGGACGGAGCACGTCGCGAGGGCGACGCGCGGGGCGGAGTTCTCGGTCGTCACGCTCCGAGCCTAGGGCCTGGCACGGGCCGCCGGCCCCCGGAGGCGGGCGCGCGCGGCGCTCAGGGCTCCGGGCGCACGGACTGGCGGAGGAACTCGAGCACCGCGGCCACGCGGTGGTTGGCTCCGGCCGGCAGGTCGAGCAGCCGGTAGATCGCGGTGAGCTGCGCCTCGACGGCCTTGGACGTGATCCCCAGCTCTGCCGCGACGGCGCCGTTCGCGCGGCCCTCGGCGACGAGCTGGAGCACGCGGAACTGCGCGACGGACAACCCCGCGAGCGGCGTGTCGGTTCGCGGCACCGAGCGCCGCACGAGCGCGGGGTCGATGACGACCCGGCCCTTCGCGACGTCACCGAGCGCGCGGACGAGCTGGCCGGGCTGTGCCGAGGAGCGCTTGGACAGGTAGCTCCACGGCGTCGGTGCGCTCGCGCTGATCGAGCGCACGAGGGCGAGCAGGTTGTGGCTCGACACGAGCAGGATCCGCAGGCGCGGGTCGCGCTCCTGGAGCGCCCGGCCCAGGGCGATCCCGTTCCCGTCCTCGAGCTCGATGTCGAGGGCCGCGACGTCGACCTCGCCCGGTGCGATGGCGGCGAGCGCCGCGGTCTGGCCGGCGGCGTCGGCCACGACCTCCATGCCGGGCTGCGCCCGCAGGAGCGCCAGGACGAGCCCCCGCACCATCGCCTCGTCCTCGACGACGGCCACGCGCAGGCGGCGTGCGCTGCTCACGCCCGATCCTCGGCCTCGGCGACGGGGCTGACGACGGGGATCCGCGCCGCGAGCCGGGCCCCGCCCATCGGCGAGGGGCCCAGCACGAGGTCACCGCCCCGTCCGTGGACGCGGGCCTGGAGATGGGCGACGCCCGAGAGGTGCGGCTCCCCCGCGAGTCCGGTGCCGTCGTCGTCCACCACGACGTGCGCGAGGCTCCGGCGCTCCGTGAGGGGCTCGCCGCGCAGGACGACGCTGACCACGTCGGCCCGGCCGTGCAGCATCGCGTTGTTGACGCCCTCCTCGACGATCGCGAAGAGCAGGACCCGGTCGGCGGGCGGCAAGGAGTACCCGGCCAGCACGGCGTCGGCCACGCCCTCGTACCGGACGTCCATGCGCACGGAGGGCGGGAGCCGGTCCGCGAGCAGGAGCAGCGCCGTCGACAGCGAGAAGTCGCCCGCGAGCGGGTAGAGGGAGTGCGCCACCGCGCGGACCTCCGACTCGCGGAGGCGGTCGAGCCGCTCGGACACCGCCTCGAGCGAGTGGGCAGCCTGCTCCTGGCCCCCGTGCTCGAGGTCGTCGCGGATCGCGTCGACCTCGCGGATCGCGAGGACGAGGCGCTGCTGGAGCCCGCCGTGGAGCTGGCGCGACACGTCGCGCCGGACGCGCAGCTCCTCCTCCTCGGCCTCCAGCCGCGCGCGCTCCGCGCGCTGCGTCTCCACGAGGCGTCGCCGCTCCTCCGCGCGGATGCGACGCCGCGAGCCGACGTAGAAGAGCGCGACGGAGATGGCGAAGCAGGCTTCGAGGGTGCCGAGGGTGACCTGCGCGGCGACGAACGGTCCCGGCGCGCCGCGCGGGAGCGTGAGGTACAGCGCACCCGCGCGCACGGCACCGATGCCGAGGCTCAGCCCGAGCACGAGGGCGACCTGCCGCCGCAGCGGCCACGCGAGGACGTGCAGCCGCACGAGGACGGCGGCCGCGACCGCGCTCGCCGCGGCGACCGCGAGGACGAGCACGAGGGCGACGGAGGCGACGCGCTGCAGCTCGGCCCCGGCGAGCATCGGCTCGCCGCCGGGCGACACGGGACCGAAGTCCTCGATGGCCCACAGCACGAGCTCGATCGCCGGGACGGCAGCGATGAGCACCACGCCGGCCATCGCGATCAGCGCGACGGCGCGGCGCTCGGCACGATCCGCGTCCCGCACCACGTCCTCATGCTGACAGAGGCCCGCGCACGACACCCGTTCAGCGGCGCACCGCGTGGACCACGACGTTCTCCCGGGCGGCCCCGGTCACCCCCGCCCGCTGCAGGCACGTGAGCACCACGAGGCGCTGCCCGCCGTCGGGGAGGCGGCTCCAGATCTCCGGGGAGGCGGCCGCCGCGTCCTTGGTGAGGACCTCCGTGCGCTCGACGACGTACGCGACCCCGTCCACGCGCAGCGGGTCGCCGGGGGCGACCGTCACGGCCGGGTCGGGCGCGCCCGGCTCGAAGAACGCGTTCCCGGGCGCGCGGCCGTCGCGCACGGCGTGCATCGCGACGACGAGCGGCCGCACCCCGGAGGCGGACGTGCGGTCCGGGTCGGCGAGCACGAACGCCTCGGTGAACGTCGGCGGGTCGAGCACGGCTCGCGTGCCGGGCATCGCGGTGAGCGGCACGTCGAGGCCCTGGGCGGGCGCCTCGAACCGGCCCCCGGTGGGTCGCAGGTCGGCGGCGGCGGCCGACGGCGGCGCGTCGAGCACCACGCAGCGCCCGTCGAGGTCGCGGAGCGCCGCGTCGCACCGGTCGCCGCCGCCGAGGACCGTCGCCGTGAGCACCGCGGCCCCGGCGAGCGCGAGCACGACGACGGCCCCGAGCAGCGCCCGCACCGCCCGGCTCATCCCCCGGCCCGGCGGGTCGGGGCCGGACGGCGCAGCGCCCGCGCGGCGGACCCGGCGACGACGACGAGCGCCGCACCGGCGAGGAGCAGCCACGGGCGCCGGTCCGGGGCGAGGACGCCGCCGGTCCGGGTCAGCGGACCCCCGACCCGGTCGACCGTCGCGGTCGTGCCCGTGCCGCCGCGGCCGGTCGTCCCGGCGACGGCGGGCGGGGTCGGCTCGGCCGGGGTCGGGTCGGCCGGGTCGGGCGTCGTGCCGGTGCCGTCCGGCGTGTCCCCCGCGATGACGAGCAGGAGGTCGAAGGAGAACCGGCGCTCCCCGACGGTGGCCGTGTTGCCGGTCGTCGCCTCGACGGGGAGGTCGTAGGTCAGCGGCACGTCGACCGTGGCGCCCCGCGCGAGCGGGACCTCCTGGATCCGGGTGCGGCGCCCCTCGAGCTGCGACGCCGGGACGCCGTTGACGGTGAGGTCGTCGTAGAACGCGTCGTCCGTCCAGGTGTCGTCGTCGGTCCTCCGCAGCGCCTCGGCGTCGACGATGCTCACCGTGAGGGTGCCCGCGGTCGGTCCGTCGTTGCGCACGCGCAGCAGGGCGCTGCCCGCGTCGCCGGGGACGACCCGGACCTCGCCGAGGCCCGCGCCGTCGACCCGCAGGGCCTGCGTCGCGGTCGACGTGGGCGTCACGGCGACCAGAGGGGTGCCGTCGGCGTCGCTCCCGGGGACGACCGGCGTCCCCGCCTCGGTCGGCGGCGCGACGGTCGCCCGCGCGACGGTCGCCCGCGCGACGGTCGCCCGCGCCGCGACGGTCGTCGCCGAGGCGGTCGTCGCGGAGTCGCTCGTCGCGGAGGCGCTCGCCGCGGCGCTCGTCACCGTGGCGGTCGGCGCGGCGCTCGTCGCGGTGGCGGCTGCCGCGGCCGGTGCGCCCGTGGTGGGCACGACGAGCGCGACGGCGACGACGGCGGTGGCGGCCGCGAGGCCAAGACGGCGTGCCGGGGCGACGGTTCGGTGGGTGGTCATGTCGGGACCTCCTGCTCGCGCGACGGGTCGGTGGGACGGCCGCGGTCGGGGCGCACGAGCGCCACCGCGGCGTAGACGAGGAGGGCGACCGCGAGGACGGTCACCGCGGTGGGGCCCCACGACACGTTCGTCGCGTGGCCCACGAGGGGCACGGAGTAGGCGACGCGGCCCATGACCTGGTCGGGCACGAGCGGAGCGTCGGCCGCGCCGTTCGCGTCGCCGCGCGTGACGAGACCGGTGACGTCCGCACCGTCACGGTCGACCTGCACGACACGGTGGGTCACGAGCGTCGGGTCGCCCGAGACGGGCTGCACGGTGACGACGTCGCCCGTCCGCAGCTCGTCCGGGTCGACGGGCCGCACCACGACGACGTCCCCCGGCGAGAGCGCGGGCTCCATCGAGCCGCTGAGCACCGTGAGCGGGGTCGCGCCGAGCACGCGCGGGACGACGACGACCGCCCCGGCGAGCACGACCAGCGCCACCATGACGACGCCGAGCACGACGGACGCGACCCTCTCCAGCGGGCCACGCCCGAGCCGACGACCTGCGCGCGCCGTCGCAGCCGCTGGCGACGCGGTGCCTGCCGCTGCCGTGGCCTGCGTCCCGGCGGTCATGGCCTCTGCTCCCGGAGCCAGGCGACCACGTCGGCCGTCGGCACGGAACGGTCCGCGGCCCACTGCTCGACCTCGACGGGCAGCCGGCCGAGGTCGAGGACTGCCGGGTCGAGCGTCGCGGGGTCGATGCCCAGGTCCTCGAGCAGCGTGCGGAGCTCGGTGGCCCAGGGCGGGTCGTCCGCCGCCAGGGCGGGCTCGTCGGGGGCGGCGCCGGGCGCGCCGGGCGCGACGGGCGTCGGCCCGCCGCTGGTCGTTGCGTCGCCCGTGGGCGCGTCGCCCGCCGGGGCCCCCGTCGTCGGCGGGACCTCGGGCGTGGTGGTGACGGCGTCGGGAGCGGGCACCGCGGTGTCGGGCGCAGGGACCGTCTCGGTCGCCGCAGCCGTCTGCGGGCCCGTCACGATCGACGGCGCGGGGGCGCCCTGCGTGTCGCGCCACAGCCGAGCGTCGTCGAACGCGTCGTCGTCCGTCCGGACCTGCCAGAGGTCGGCGACGAGGTCGCCGTCAGGCAGCGCGGTCTGCCAGTGCCCGCTCACGTCCCAGTCCATCTGGACGGCGAGCGTCACGTCGAGCGTGGTCGTCCCCGTCGCGAGATCGACGGGCACGTCCGGCGAACCTCCGAACAGGACCTGGCCCTGGGCGTCGAGGGTGCCGGTGGCCACCTCCGCACCCTCGCGCCGCAGCTCGAGGGTGACGTCCACGTAGTCGAGCAGCGGGACGTCGCGCCACGTGGGGAGCCCGAGGCGCAGGCGCGCGTCGAGATTGTCCCCACCCAGCGTCGCGGCGAGCCGGTAGTCCACCGTGACCCGCCCGTCGGGCACGAGCAGGACGGGGGCCGTCTCGCCCTGCGGCTCCAGCTCCACGTCGAGCGAGCCCGAGCGGACGACCGCTGCTGTGGTGAGCGCCTCGTCGCGCCACAGGGCGTGCGTCGTCCCGGACGCTCCTGCGAGGAGCAACGCAGCGACCGCGGCGGTGGTGCCCAGACCGGTTGCGCACCTCATGGCGCGCTCCTTTCCGTGTCGAAGCGTGCGCCGCGACCCGTCCCGGACCGGCCGGTGCCGGTCCGGGACAGCCACGACGCGCGGCGTGCGGTCAGCGGACCTGGTCGAGCGTCACGTGGAGACCGTCCAGGTACGCCTGGGTGGTCATGAGGTCCTGGGCCTGGATCTCGTGCGGGAAGGCCGCGATCACGAACACCTGCAGCTCCTGGCCCCCCGACCCCTCGAACGCCAGGTCGAAGGGCTCGCCCACGTCGCGCGCCTCCCCCAGCACGGTGCCGTCGACGTCCGCGACGACGTACTTGAGGCCGAGACCCTGCGCGAGCTCGCCGCTCTGCACGCCGGCACCGTGCACGGCGAGGTGCGCGCGCATGTTGTCGCCCTCGGTCTTGGCGGTCACGCGCGTCTGGCCCAGCAGGTAGTCGCCGGGCACGGCCTGCCACGTCCCGAGGTCGTCGATGACGTGACCGACGACGCCGTCCGTGCCGGTCCCTGCCCCGTCCGTGTCGAGCCGCTGGAACTCGGTCGGGACGCCGCTCCACACGGTCCGCTCCTCGCCGAGCCAGTTGACGTCCCACCGCAGTCCCGGACCGACCTCGCCCCCGAGGTCGGCCGCGTCGGGCCGGTCGGGCGAGACGTCGAACCACCGGGCCTCCTGGGCCTCGACGTCGAGGAGACCGCTGCGGATCTCCCCGCCCGGGACGCCCGCGTCGTCGTGCCACAGCGCGAACGTGCCGCCCGCGCCGAGGAGCAGCGCGCCCCCGGCGACGCCGGCGACGATTCCCTTGGTCTTCGTGTTCATGGTGAGCGTTCCCCTTCTGCGTCGCGTTGCGCGTCCCGCGAGGGTGCTCGCCACCGGAGGTTGCTCCGTCTCGACGACTCGCCGCCGCAACGGTCCCCAGTCTTCGGCGGCCCGGCAGACCGCCACGGCCAGGGGTAGGGGAAACCCCAACGGCCCGGCTTCGCGGGTCGCTACGGGGCGCTCCCGGGTGCTCCTGCCCGGGGGCGACCAGGGTGCGACGGGGGGCTACAGCCCGTACTCCTCGAGCAGCCGCAGCCAGACCTCGCTCACGGTCGGGTACGACGGCACGGCGTGCCACAGCCGGCGCAGCGGCACCTCGCCCACGACGGCGATCGTCGCGGCGTGCAGCATCTCGGCCGCGTCCGGGCCCACGAACGTGGCGCCGACGACGACCTCGCGCGCGGCGTCGACGACGAGCTGCGCGCTGCCCGCGTAGTCGGCGGAGCGCACCGAGGAGCCGGCGACGTTCGCGAGGTCGTAGCGCACGACGCGCACGTCGAGGCCCGCGTCGCGCGCGGACGCCTCGGTGTGCCCGACGGCCGCCACCTCGGGACGGGTGAACACGACCTGGGGCGAGGCCACGGCGTCGGCCGTCGCGGCGAACCGCGACCACGGCTCGGGCCGGGAGCCGACGGCGGGCGGCCGCTCGCCCGCGGTGGGTGCGCCGTCGGCGTCGGGGTCGCCGAAGCGCGCGGCGACGACGTCGCCCGCGACGCGGCCCTGGTACTTGCCCTGGTGGGTCGTCGCGACGCGACCGGTGACGTCGCCGGCCGCGTACAGCCACCCGGTGCCGGCGTCCGACCCGAGCCCCTGGACGAGCATCGTGTCGTCGACCTCCAGCGCGCGGCCGGGCGCGAGCCCGACGGAGTCGACGCCGAGGTCCTGCGTGCGCGGCACGCGGCCCGTCGCGACGAGCACGCGCTCGGCGGTGACGGGCGACAGGTCCGGTGCGTCCCCGCCGTCCGCGGGACCGGCGGCCGCGAGGACGAGCCGCACGCCGCCGTCGGGCAGGGGCTCGACGGCCTCCGTCGCCACGCCGAGCCGCACGTCGACCCCCAGCTCCCGCAGCGACGCGGCGACCGCCTCGCCCGCCCACGGCTCGGTGCGCCCGAGCAGGCTGCCGCGCGAGAGCACGGTCACGCGCGCCCCGAGGTCGGCGAACGCGACCGCCATCTCGGTGGCGACCACTCCCCCGCCGACGATCGCGAGCGACTCGGGCACGTCCTCGACCGCGGTCGCCTCGCGGCTCGTCCACGGGTTCGCGTCCGCCAGCCCGGGGACGTCGGGCAGGACGGGCACGCTGCCGGTCGCCACGATCACCGCATGGCGGGCCGCGAGCCGCCGGGTGCGCGGCAGGTCGTCCGGGTCGGCGTCGGGCTCCTCGGCGACGACCTCCACGAGCCGCGGGCCGACGATCCGCCCGAGCCCGCGCACGAGCGTGAGGCCCGCGCCCTGGACCCAGGAGACCTGGCCGGAGTCGTCCCAGTCGGAGACCATCTGGTCGCGGCGCGCGAGGACGGCGGCGACGTCGAGGTCGTCCCCCACGGTGACGCCCGGGACGCCCCGCGCCTCGGCCCGCACGGCCCCCGGGCGCAGGAGCGTCTTGGACGGCATGCACGCCCAGTACGAACACTCGCCGCCCACGAGCTCGGCCTCGACGAGCGCCACGCTCAGGCCGGTGCGCGACGCGCGGTCGGCGGCGTTCTCGCCGACGGGCCCGCCGCCGATCACGATCACGTCGTACGTCTCGTCAGGGGTGGCCTCGGGCTGCGCGTCGGACGTCATGGGCCCATCCTCGCGCGACGGCCCGGTCGCCGCCCGGCAGTGTGGCCGCGGGTCAGGCGACGCGGGCCTCGTCGAGGCGGTCGAGCACGTGCCGGACGGTCTGCGCGACGGTCCACCCGGTCGTGTCGACGTGCAGCCCACCGGGCGTCGCGCGGGCCGCGGCGGCGAACTCCTCCGGGGTCCAGGCGCCGTACGCCTGCTTGTGGCGACCGGCGTCGCGCGCGGCGAGCGTGGCGGCGTCCGGCGTCAGCACGACGGCGTAGCACGGCCGGGTGCGCACGCGCGCCGTGACCGCGCGAGGTCGGGACCGAGCAGGATGTCCTGGACCACGGCCGTGACGCCTGCGGCCGCGTAGGTGTCGGCCGCCTGCGCCGCGAGCGCCTGCCGCAGGTCGAGCTGGGCCCGGGCCGCGGCGGACAGGGGCGGCGCCGTCGACGCCTGGCCGCTGACCACGAACCGCCGGAACTGGTCCCCGCGCACGTGCGCGGCGAGCGGGAACGTGCGGGCGAGCGCGTCGGCGACCGTGGACTTCCCCGAGGCCATCGCCCCGGTGACGACGAGGACCGGCGTCTCCCCGCCCGGGGCGGCGGGGGCCGGGGTAGCGGAGGTCACGGCGCGACCGTACGGCGTCGTCGGCGTGCCGCGCGACGGAATTGCCTCGCGCGGACGCCCCCGGTCGAGGCCGGGGGCGTCCTGCACGCTCCGCGGGGGCCGCCGTCGGGCTAGTGCACCGTCGCCTTCTCGGCGCCTGCCCCGGTGAGCGAGCGCACCTCCATCTCGGCGAACTTCTCGGGGTGCGGCTTCTCCCTGCTGAGGAGCGTCCCGACGATCCCGAGGAGGAACGCGAGCGGGATCGACACGATCCCGGGGTTGCTCAGAGGGAAGATCGCGAAGTCGATGTCCGTGTTCTTGATCATCGACAGGCTCGCGCCCGTCACCGGGTCGACCTTCCCGGACACGACGGGAGAGAACGCGATGAGCACGACGCACGAGATCAGGCCGCCGTACATGCTCCACAGCGCGCCCGCGGTGTTGAACCGCTTCCAGAACAGCGAGTAGAGGATCGTCGGGAGGTTCGCGCTCGCCGCGACGGCGAACGCGAGCGCCACGAGGAACGCGACGTTCTGGCCCTGCGCGAAGATGCCGCCGAGGATCGCGAGGATCCCGATGACGACGACGGTGATGCGCGCGACCTTGACCTCGCCGTCGGGCTTGACCTCGCCGCGCTTGATGACGTTGGCGTAGATGTCGTGCGCGAAGCTCGCCGCCGCGGTGATGGTGAGCCCGGCGACGACGGCGAGGATGGTCGCGAACGCGACGGCGGAGATGAAGCCGAGGAGGATCTCGCCGCCGAGCGCGAACGCGAGCAGGGGTGCCGCGGAGTTCACGCCCCCTGGAGCGGAGCTGATCGTCTCCGGCCCCACGAGCGCGCCCGCCCCGTACCCGAGCACGAGCGTGAACAGGTAGAAGATGCCGATGAGCCAGATCGCCCACACGACCGACCGGCGGGCCTCCTTGGCGGAGGGCACGGTGTAGAAGCGCATGAGGACGTGCGGCAGGCCGGCGGTGCCGAGCACGAGCGCGAGGGCGAGCGACAGGAAGTCGAGCTTGGTGGTGCCGGTGGCGCCGTACTGCTTGCCGGGCTCGATGAGCGCCTCGCCGCCCGGGCCCGCCTTGTCGATCGCGCCCTGGAGCAGGTCGGACAGGTTGAAGCCGAACTTCGCGAGGACCCACACGGTCATGACGGCGGCACCCGCGATGAGCAGGACGGCCTTGATGATCTGGACCCAGGTGGTGCCCTTCATCCCGCCGACCAGCACGTAGAGGATCATCAGCGCGCCGACGACCGCGACGACGACGCTCTGGCCCGCCGTGGAGTCGACGCCGAGCAGCAGCGCCACCAGGCCGCCGGCCCCCGCCATCTGGGCGAGCAGGTAGAAGAACACGACGGCGAGGGTCGCGAGTGCGGCCGCCATGCGCACGGGCCGCTGCTTGAGCCGGAAGGACAGCACGTCGGCCATCGTGAACTTGCCGGTGTTGCGCAGGAGCTCGGCGACGAGCAGCAGCGCGACGAGCCACGCGACGAGGAAGCCGATCGAGTAGAGGAACCCGTCGTAGCCGTTGATCGCGATGGCGCCGCAGATCCCGAGGAAGCTCGCGGCGGACAGGTAGTCGCCCGCGATGGCGGTCCCGTTCTGCGGCCCGGTGAACGACCGTCCGCCCGCGTAGTAGTCCGCGGCGGACTTGTTCTGCCGGGACGCGCGCAGCACGATGACGAGGGTCACGGCGACGAACACGGCGAAGATCGCGACGTTGACGACAGGGTTCCCGACGTCCGTGGCCTCGGCGGCCAGGAGGAGCGCGCTCACAGCTCGTCCTCCTCGATCTCCCGGCGGAGCTCGTCCGCCTGGGCGTCGAAGCGCTTGTTGGCCCAGCGCGCGTAGATCATGGTGATCGCGAACGTGGACACGAACTGGCCGAGCCCGAGGAGCAGCCCGACGGTGACGTTCCCCCACACCCGGACGCTCATGAGGTCGTGCGCGTAGTTCGCCAGCAGCACGTAGACGAAGTACCACACGAGGAACAGCGCGGTCATCGGGAACACGAAGTTCCGGAAGCGTCGGCGCAGGTCCTGGAACTCGGGCGAGCGTTGCACCCGCTGGTAGTCGGTCTCTTCGGCGGGCCCCGGTCCGGGGGCGGCCGTCACGTCGGTCATGACGCCTCCGTTGGCTCATTCCGTGGACAGACAGAGAGCCCGCACCCCGCGGACGGTCGCCTGTCGACGCGACCGCACGCGACGCTGCGTGCCCGGGGCGACCTTCCACCCCCGGCACAATGTGCCGTAGATCACTGTTGTCCGCAAGGACCGCGCGCGGCCGGTCGCGAGGCCGGTCGCGAGCCGTGCCGCGGGTCAGACGCGCACGTACTCCAGGTCCGTGATGACGCGCCCCGCGGCCTCGCCCTTGCGCTCGAACCCCGTGAGCACCCGGCCCTCGAAGCGCGGCGCGGCGTTCCCCGGGCCGTGCACGTTGCGCAGCCCCGGCGCAGCGTCCAGCACCTCGAGCATCTGCTCCGCGTACTCGGCCCAGTCGGTCGCGAGCCGCAGCGTCCCGCCGGGGCGGCCGTCGTCGCCCTCCCCCGGCGCGCGCAGGACGCGCTCGGCGAGCGCCGCGAACGACGGCGTCACGAGGCGGCGCTTGTGGTGGCGGGACTTGTGCCACGGGTCGGGGAAGAAGACCCACAGCTCGTCGACGCTCCCCGCGGGCAGCGTGGTGGCGAGGACCTCGGCCGCGTTCGCCTGGACGAGCCGCACGTTCGTCAGGTCGCGCTGCGACGCGCGCAGCACCGTCTGGGCCAGCCCGGGCGCGTAGACCTCGACGGCGAGGAAGTCCGTGCCCGGCTCGCGCTCGGCGGCCGCGACGACCGCCTCGCCCTGGCCCGAGCCGATCTCCACGACCAGGCGCGCGTCGCGCCCGAAGGTCGCCGCGACGTCGAGCACGTGGTCCGGGTCCACCGAGGTCCGCGCGACGTCGCGTGGCACGTCGACGAGGTAGCGGTCGCGGTACGCGTCCCACGCGCGCTGCTGGCGCGGCGCGAGGCGTCCGCTGCGCCGCACGAACGACACGGGCTGGGTGCGGTAGCGCGGTCGGGCGTCGCCGGTCCCCGGGGTCGCGGAGGGGGCGCCGGTCACGGGCTCGTCGAGGGTCTCGGGGGTCGGTTCGGGCACCGCACCAGGGTACGGGCGCCTCGCGGGGGTCGTGCCGCGCGAGGCGCCCGGCCCGTCAGACGTACGCCGCGTACGCGGGCAGGTCGAGCACCCCGTTGCCCGACAGCCCGAGGACGATCACCTCCGGCTCCGTCGCCGCGCGCGCGTGCGCGACCGCCGCCGCCACGGCGTGCGTCGACTCCGGCGCGGGGATGATGCCCTCGCTGCGCGCGAACAGCGTCCCGGCCGTGAACGCCTCGTCCTGGTCGACGGCGACGGCGTCCATCAGCCCGAGGTGCACCGCGTGCGACACCATCGGCGACATGCCGTGGTACCGCAGACCGCCCGCGTGGATCGCGGGCGGGACGAAGTCCTTGCCGAGCGTGTGCATCTTGAGCAGCGGCGTGAGGCCCGCGACGTCCCCGAAGTCGTAGCGGTACTCGCCCTGCGTGAGCGAGGGGCACGCAGCCGGCTCGCACGCGACGAGCCGCGTCGTCGTGCCCTCGCGCAGGTTGCGGCCGAGGAACGGGAACGTCAGGCCCGCGAGGTTCGACCCGCCGCCCGCGCAGCCGAACACGACGTCCGGCGCGCCCTCGCCCGCCTCGTCGAGCTGGACGAGCGCCTCCTGGCCGATGACGCTCTGGTGCAGCATGACGTGGTTGAGCACGCTGCCCAGCGCGTAGTGCGCCGCGGGGTCCTTCGCGGCCGTCTCGACCGCCTCGCTGATCGCCATGCCCAGCGAGCCGGTCGTCTCGGGGTCCGCGGCGAGCATCGCGCGCCCTGCCTCCGTGAGGTCCGACGGCGACGGGTGGCAGATCCCGCCGTAGACCTCCATCTGCGCGCGCCGGTACGGCTTGGAGTCGTACGACGCGCGCACCTGCCACACCTCGACGTCGAGCCCGAGCAGCGCGCCCGCGAACGACAGCGACGCGCCCCACTGGCCCGCGCCCGTCTCGGTCGTCAGCCTCGTGGTGCCCTCGAGCGCGTTGTAGTAAGCCTGCGCGACGGCGGTGTTCGGCTTGTGCGAGCCGACCGGGCTCACGCCCTCGTACTTGTAGTAGATGCGGGCCGGCGTGCCCAGGGCCCGCTCGAGGCGCCGCGCGCGCACGAGCGGCGACGGCCGCCACAGCGCGTAGATCTCGCGGATCGTCTGCGGGATCTCGACGTAGCGCTCCGTCGTGACCTCCTGCTGCACGAGCGCGAGCGGGAACAGCGGCGCGAGGTCGTCGGGCGTGAGGGGCTCGCGCGTGCCCGGGTGCAGGTGCGGGGGCACCGGCTCGGGGAGGTCGGCCGCGAGGTTGTACCAGTGCGTCGGGACGGTCGAGGGCACCTCGGCGCCCGTCGGCTCGAGGGACCGGACGGGCAGGGCCGTCGGTGGGGTCTGCGGTGTCGTCATGCTCGGCTCCAGCTCAGGGGGACGGCCGCTGGGCCGACGACGCGCGCACCGGGTTCACCGAGCCCGCCCACGTCGTCGGGGCACGGCCGGATGAGGTCACCGGCCGTCAGGCGGCCGGCCACCAGGGGGTCACGGACGGGTGCGTCACGACGCCGACCCTACCCCCGCCCGCACGCTCGGGACCACCGGCGCCCAGGTGAGGACGATCGGCTCTCGCGCGCGCGGGCGCGCGGGCGCTGGGATGGGAGCAGACGCCGGTCGACGGCAGTGCCGGCGCGGACGGAAGGAGCCGTCATGGTCAGCAACCACGTCCCGGGCAGGTTCGAGGGACGCACGGCGATCGTCACCGGCGCGGGCGCCGGCATCGGCCGCGCGACGGTCGAGCGGCTGCTCGCGGAGGGCGCGCGCGTCGTCGCCACCGACGTGCGGGAGGACCGCCTCGACAAGCTCGTCGCCGACGTCGGCACGGACGCTCTCGTCACCGTGGCGGGCGACGTGAGCGCGCAGACCACGGTCGACGCGGTGGTCGCTGCCGCGGGCGGCCGGGTGGACGCCCTCGCCAACGTCGCCGGGATCATGGACGGCTTCCTGCCGACCGCCGAGCTCGACGACGCGACGTGGGACCTCGTCATGACCGTCAACGTCACCGCGGTCATGCGCCTCACGCGTGCGGTCCTGCCCCTCATGCTCGAGGCGGGGAAGGGATCGATCGTCAACGTCGGCTCGGAGGCGGGCTCGCGCGCGTCGGCGTCGGGCACCGCGTACGCGACCTCGAAGCACGCGATCGTCGGCTTCACGAAGAGCACGGCGTTCTTCTACACGCCCCGGGGCGTGCGGGCGAACGTCGTCGCCCCCGGGGCCGTCGCGACGAGCATCGAGGCGCCCTTCCGCTCGCCGTACGCGGGCGAGCGGCTCGGACCGGTCATGGCGACGACCGTCCCGCCGGCCGCGAGCGCCGACGAGCTGGCCGCGGCGATCACGTGGCTCCTGTCGGACGACTCGGCCAACGTCTCGGGCGCCGTCCTGCACAGCGACGGCGGGTGGGCCGCCGTCTGACCGTCCCGCTCCCCGACCGGGCGGGCGACGCAGCGGCCCCCGGACCGTCCGGTCCGGGGGCCGCCGTCGTGCCGTCGGCGCCGCGTCAGCGGCGCGACGCCGGCGGATCAGCGCGGTGTCAGCCGCACGCGAGCGCGTCGTACGGGACGTCCGCGGCGGACGACCGGCCGTCCCCGCTCGCGGCGACGTGCGCGGTGCCCGCCGCGACGTCGGACGCCCGGACGGAGAACGCCTGGTAGGCCGACGCGCCGGGTCGCACGCCCGTGACGGTGCGCTCGCCGAACGGCGTGCTGAGCGTGACGTCCATCGGGACGGTGTCCGCGTTGCGGGCCCGGACGGCGACGTAGGCCGTGCCGCCGAGGCACTGCGTTCGCGCCGTCGTCTCGACGACGAGGCCGTCCTCGGCGGGCGCGGTGGTGAACGTGCTCACCGGCGAGACGGCGGTGCCGCCGCCCGCGCTGGTGGCCGTGACGGTCCACGCGTGCGCGGCGCCGGGCTCGAGCCCGTCCCACGTGACGGTCGCGACCTCGCCCGAGGGCACGGTCACCCTGCCGACCTCCTCGCCCGGGGCGTAGAGCGACACGGCGTCGGTCGCCAGGCTCGTGACGCGCGAGGTGAGGTCGACGGGGACGGTGAAGTCGTCCTCGCGGCCGTCGTAGCGCTGCTCGTCGTCGTACTCGGTGGCGCCGAAGTTCTCGAGCCACGGCGAGTAGGTGTCGACGATCATCTCGGAGCGGTCGACGTCGAACTGGAGCAGGCGCAGGAAGCTCGCGCCGAGCCGCAGGCCCTCGTCGGGCGCGTAGCCGCCGATCTCGGTGAGGCCCGCCTCCTCGGCCGTGACCTCGTAGAACTGGTAGTCGGCCAGCAGCTCGACGACGCCGCTGCCCGGCGTGCCGACGTCCTGGCGCACGTTGATGCCCACGCCGTGCCGGTGCCCCGCGAGGACGAGGAAGACGTTCGGGTTGGGCTCGACGACCTTGGCGTGCACGAGGCGGCCGTCGGGCGTCGAGATCTCGGAGTCCCGACCGTCGGGGTTCGTGCTCGGCACGAGGTAGTCGTGCGTGAGCACGATCGCGTTGCGGTCGGGGAACTGCTCGAGGACGCCGTCCGCCCACGCGGCCTCCTCGTCCGTCACCCCGTACGACAGGTACACGGCGACGAAGTCGAGCCCGCCCGCGCTGAACAGGTCGTAGTGGTTCTGGTTGTCGCCCTCGCGCCAGGGCCCGCCGTAGGACGCGTTCTCCCACCCCGCGGACAGGGCCTCGTAGCGCTCGGGGCCGTAGAACTCGTTGAACAGCGCCCCGGGCCCGTTGTCCTGGCCCGTGAGGTTGTCGTGGTTGCCGGCGAGGACCCCGTTGGGGATGTTCGCGTCGTCGAGGATCTGCTGCGCGGACGAGGAGAACGCGTACTCGCCCCGGACCTGGGCGGCCATCGCGTCGTCGGCCGGCAGGCGCGTGTAGTTCTCGTTCACGTCGCCCGTGTGACCCACGTACGCGATCCCGCGCGCCTCGGCGTTGTCCACGACCCACTGCGTGAGGTCCGTGTAGGCCTGCGCCCACACGGCGCGCTCCTCGGCCGTCTCCTGCTCGACCGCTCCCTCGGTGAGGTACTGCGTGTCGGTGAGGTGGACCAGCGAGAAGTCGTAGTCCTCGCGGGGCGCGAAGTCGGTCTCGTCGCGCGACCCGCCCGCGGCGATGTCGTCGGCGAAGGGGTCGGTGCCCGTGACGAGGACGTGCGCGGTCCCGTCGGTCGCGGCGCCGTCGCGGAGCACGGTGCTCAGCGACGTCGTGCCCTCGACCGCGCCGCGCGTGGACGCGAGGGGCTCCCACCGCTCGCCGTCCCACACGTGCAGCGTCGCGAGCCGCTGCGGGTCCACGACGCCCTCCCAGCGCACGACCTGGCCGGAGGTCGAGCCCTCGGCGGGCAGCTCGAAGCGCTGGTAGGTGACGTCGCGGCTCCGGGGCGAGTCGAGCGTCAGGTCGTCGCCCGGGGCGAGCGCGTCCGCCGCGGCGGGCTGCTCGCCCTCGACCGGGAGCGTCGTCGGGACCTCGGCCGACTCGCCCTGCGCGACGAGCGCGGGGGCGGTGACGTCGGCGCGGGAGAACGTGGCAGTGACGTCGCCGCCGCCGGGCGCCGCGACGCGCGCGGACAGGTCGACGCTCCCCGCGACGTCGCGCGTGCCGTGCGCGGGCGCGAGGTCGGTCGGGACGTCGGGCACGCCGAGGCTCGTGAACGCGATCTCGTGCGTGCTCGCGTTCCCGAGCACGTCCGTCGCGGTGACGACGAGCGTGTGCGCACCCGGGGCGAGCCCTGGGCCGACGGGCGCGCCGAGCTCGAGCGGCTCGCCGTCGAGCGTGACGTCGGGGCCGGACAGGACGCCGGACGCGTCCGCGAGCTCGACCGCGAGGCTCGTCGCGCTCGCGAGCTCCGCGCCCGCCGCCGGCGTGCTGGACACGATCGCGGGACCGGTGTTGTCGGTGGTCACCGTCCGGCGCGCGGCCGCACCCGCGGCGGTCGCCGACGTGATCGCGTGCTCGCCGTCGGCGAGCGTCGTCGTGTCGACGTCGGCCCGCAGGCCGGTCGCGGGCGCGTCGGCGTCGCGCGTCACGTCGAACGCGAGGTCGACCTCGCGCGGCTTCGTCGTGCTCGTGCCGCAGTCTCCGTCGCCCATCGAGTACGACGGCGCGATGCCCACGCCGGTCGCCGTGCCGTCCGTCACGTCGAGCGCGATCCCGGAGATCGCGAAGTCGTCGCGGTTGTCGCCGCACGCCGTCGGGTACGTGCCCGTGACGAAGCGCACGACGTTGCGGCCCGGGGACAGGAAGGCGTTTGGGACGTCGATCCGCACCGTCTCGCTCACGTAGTCGCGGTCCACGAGGTCGATGCGCTGCCCGTTGACGAGCAGGTGGTTGGTGTAGCGGGCCTCGATCGAGTTCGAGCCCACGGTGAAGACGAACCGCGACGAGCCGGTGCCGAGCGTCGCGACGGTGGTCAGCGGGGTGCCGTCCAGCTCGATGCCGACGGGCGGCTCGCCCCCGGCGGGCGGTGTGGCGAGCACGGTCTGCGGACCGTGCAGCAGCGCGCCGTCCGCAGGGAGGATCACGGGCGCCCCCGGGGCGCCGTTGTTCACGGTGACCGCGCTCGTCGCGGTCGCGCCCGACGCGGTCGTCGCGGTGAGCGTGTGGGCGCCGTTCTCGAGCGTCGTGGTGTCGAGCTCCGCGGCGAGGCCGGTCGTGGCGGCCGGGTCCTGGTCGAGGTCGAACGTGAGGTCCGCCGAGAGGACGCGCGCCGTGTTCGTGCCGCACGAGCCGTCGCCGAACGCGTAGGAGAAGCTGTTGGCGGAGCCGTCGGCGGTCTCGCCCAGGAGCTCGAGGGACACGTCCGTGAGGTCGTAGTCGTCGTAGTTCGTGCCGCACGACGTCGTGACCGCACCGACGACGAACCGCACCCGGTTCTCGCCCGGCACGAGCCACCGCGCGGGCACGTCGAGCGCGACGCGCTCGGACACCATGTCCCGGTCGAGCTCGAGGCGCTCGCCGTTGACGAGCACGTGGCTGCCGTACCGCTTCTCGATCGAGTTGCTGCCGACGTCGAACAGCAGGCGCGCCGTCGCGGGCGTCGCGGCGGCGTCGAGGGCGGTGCCGTCGACCGCGAGCGCCGTGACGGCGTCGCCGGCGCGGACGGGGTCGGCCGCGACACGCACCGTGCCGTCGAGGAACGTGCCGGTCGTCGGGCTCAGCACCGGCCGCGTCTCCGGGCCGGCCCCGGTGGACCGGGCGGCCGTCCGGTCGAGGGTCGGGGAGGCTCCCGGGGCGATCGCGGCGGCGGCGCCGGGCGCGAGCAGGCCGGCGACCAGCACCGCCCCGAGCGCCCCGGCGACCGCGGCGCGGCGCCGCGCCCCGCCGTCGGTCCGTCTGTCGGTGCGTCTCTCGGCGCGTCGCGAAGTCCTGTGCGTGGGCACGGACGTGTCCATCGTGGTTCCCTTCCGTGGCGAACGGGTCGACGGGCGGCGCTGCCGAGCGGCGACGACGCCCGCACCGGACCCTTCCCGGCGGGGGTGAACGGGAGGACGGCGGCGGGCGAACTCCGGCGAAACGGACGGCGACGGTTGCGGCGGGCGACCGGCACGGGTGGAGCCGGAGGGCGGATCGCCCGGGCGGCGGACGACGAAGGCCGCCCACCACGAGGGTGGACGGCCTGGTCAGGAAGGGTGCGCCATCAGGGACTCGAACCCCGAACCCGCTGATTAAGAGTCAGCTGCTCTGCCAATTGAGCTAATGGCGCGCGAGAGGGAACACTACCAGCGGCCAGGACCGTCGATCTCCGCGAGGAGACCGGGCCCGCCGCCGCGCCGGCTCTCGACCGGCACGGCTCGGGCCGCCCGCCATGCGGACGGCCCGATCGGTGGTGGTGCGCCATCAGGGACTCGAACCCCGAACCCGCTGATTAAGAGTCAGCTGCTCTGCCAATTGAGCTAATGGCGCGCGAGAGAAAACACTAGCAGCCGCGGGCGCGCCGCGAAAATCCGTTCCGCCCGCCCTCGTGTGACGTCGGCGACACGGCCCGGCGACCCCGCGCAGCGGCCCCGGCTAGAGGTACAGCCCCGTCGGGCCGTCCTCCTCGACCTCCTGCGACACGGCGTGCACGTCACGCTCGCGCAGCAGCACGAGGTCCTTGCCGCCGAGCTCGACCTCGGCGCGCTCGTCCGGGTCGAACAGCACGCGGTCCCCCACCGCGACCTGTCGCACGTGCTCACCGGCCGCGACGACGACGGCCCACGCGAGCCGCTTCGGGCCCACGGCCGTCGCGGGGATGACGAGCCCCGCCGAGCTCTGCCGCTCGCTCGCGTCGACCTCCGGGTCCACGAGCAGCCGGTCGTGCAGCATCCGGATCGGGAGGTCGCGGGCGGCCGGCCGGGACGGCGACGGGCGGGACGAGGCGGTGGCGGGGGCGGACGTCGTCTTGCTCACAGCGACAACGCTACCGGTGCCGCCCACCCTCACCTACGCTCGAACCACACCTTGGCCGGACCGAAGGAGATCCATGTCCACGCGCCTCACCGTCGGCGACACCGCTCCCGACTTCTCCCTGCCCGCCGCCGACGGCAGCACCGTCACGCTCTCCGACCTGCGCGGCAAGCACGTCGTCGTCTACTTCTACCCCGCGGCCGGCACGCCCGGCTGCACGACGGAGGCCTGCGACTTCCGCGACAACCTCGCCTCGCTCCAGGGCGCGGGGTACTCGGTCGTCGGCGTCTCCCCCGACCCGGTCGACAAGATCGCCGCGTTCGTCGAGGCCGAGCACCTGACCTTCCCGCTCGTGTCGGACGAGGACAGGTCCGTCCTCGAGGCGTACGGCGCGTGGGGCGAGAAGAAGCTCTACGGCAAGACGGTCGTGGGCGTCATCCGCTCGACGGTCGTCGTCGACCCGGAGGGCAAGGTCGAGCTCGCGCAGTACAACGTCAAGGCTACGGGCCACGTCGCGAAGCTCCGCCGCGACCTCGGCATCGACCCCAAGTAGCGCACCCGGGCGGTGCGGTCCGGGCCCGGTGCGCGTCGAGCGACGCGCACCGGCCGCCGGGGCCGCACCGCCCGCCGTAGACTGATCACCGCGCGCGAGTGGCGTAACTGGCAGCCGCGCCAGGTTTAGGTCCTGGTGTCCTCGGACGTGCGGGTTCGAGTCCCGCCTCGCGCACCATAGCCGCCGGGCTGACGCCGACGGAACTCCGTCGGCCCGCGCGACGACGATCTCCCGGACTGAGCCCGGTGCGCACCTACTGGACACCGCCGTCGCCTCCGTCACCATCCCCCCGCCCGTCGGCCGTCTCGCGGTTCTGCGGCACCGGAGAGAGCGCCTACGGACGAGGCACTGAGAGCACCCCTGGGGGCAAGCCGAAAACGGCTCGCCCCCAGGGATCGGCTACTCGACCGTGAAGACAGAGTCCATCCCACGATCCGGGTGGTACGACCACGACACCGTGACGTTCTCCCACGACTCCGTCTGTCGGCCATCCATCGATGTCGTCTGCTCCATGTGCGACACCACCGAGCTGGGGGTATCCAGGGCTTCGACGATGCAGAACAGGTCCTCTGACGACGCTCCCTCGAGATCGTCGTCTCCCTGGTGGTCCACGGTCAGGGTGCGCCCCGCGTCGCCGACGCGGATCCCGGGCTCGCCGTCGTCGATCCCGCACGCGGCCATCGCGTCCTTCAGCACAGCCTGCTCCGCTGCCTCGGCGGCTGCCGCTGCATCTGCTTCGGCTCGCTCCTCGGCAGCATCTTGTGCTGACGTCACCCCGAGCGTGGCGATCACGCCTGTCACCAGCCCCACGACGCCCGTGACTGCCGGAAGCACCCAGCCCGGGCGGCGCTGGGATGACGCGGGAGGTGCCGTGACCTCCGACCTGCTCGTAGTCTCCGTCGTGGCGACTGGGGTCTCAGCCCTGGGCTGGTCCGACCCGGGCACAGTCACTGCTTCACCCACGATCCGCAGTCGGACGACTCGAAGTCCTGCCCATTCGACAGCGTCACGGTGTGGTTACCCTGCGTGCCGAAGTCGTTGGACACGATGTCGTCCCCGTTCGAGCCCGTCACCGAGATCTTCCAGTAGCAGCGCGTGCCGACGACAGGCTCGGAGACACGGTACGAACCGGGCTCGATGTCCACGCCCACGGTCCAGCGCCCGGGCTTGATCGTTGTCGCGGCAACCTGCTGCTCGGTCGCGGACACCGCGGCCTCGCGTGTCCCGACCTCGTTCTCCCGCTTCGCGACGGCGGCTTCCGCCGCGGCCAGATCAGCCTCCCGCGACTTACGGTCCTCGTTCTCCGAGGAGACCTCCGCAAGCCTGTCCTGGGCGATGGACAGCTTGCCCTCGAGCTCATCCCGCGTCTCACGCAGGTCAAGCACCTTCTGCGCCTCGTTCACCGTGACCTGATGCTGTGCAACCCATGCGACCGCAGCACCCAGCAGCAAGATGGCGAGCGCGGCGATCACGATCAGGAGAGTCCGGTTCGCGCTGACGTACGCGCGGGCGCTACCGCCCTTCGATCGAGCTGGTGTCGCCGGCGGGGGCGGCGGCGGAACGGGTAGTTCGGGCGTGCTCATACTTCCTCACATCGGGTCGAGGGCCCGTTCGACACGGGCCAGCACCCTGAGAGAAGGCCGAACGTCCGAAGTGTGACGCCTGTACAAGTAACGATCCGGACACGACCGTCCCGCTCTCGCAGCATGTGCCAGATTCACCCGCACCCGATCTGGACGACCGTCCAGTTCGGTGTCTACCGTGGTGGCAGAGCCGGTGCCCGCACCACTTGCCCCCTGCCGGTACGGGCACCGGCTCCCACACCTGCCACGCAGCGCCTGCGCGCGAGACGGCCCACGACACGACGACGGCCCGGCACCCTCCGAGGGTGCCGGGCCGTCGTGGTGTCGTGCAGGCTCAGGCGTCCTGCGCCGGGGAGCCGTCGCTCGCCGCGGCGATCTGACGACGCACGTCCTCCATGTCGAGGCCCTTCACGGCGTCGACGACCTGCTTGAGCGCCGGGGCCGGGAGCGCGCCGGGCTGGGAGAACACGAGGATGCCCTCGCGGAACGCCATGAGCGTCGGGATCGACGTGATGTTGGCGGCGGCGGCCAGGCCGCGCTCGGCCTCCGTGTCGATCTTGCCGTGCACGACGTCCGGGTTCTCCTCCGACGACGCCTCGAAGACGGGCGCGAACATCTTGCACGGACCGCACCAGTCGGCCCAGAAGTCGACCAGGACGATGTCGTTCTCCTTGATCGTCTGCTCGAACGTGGACTCGGTGAGCGTCTGCGTGGCCATGGATGTTCCTCCTGGGGGCTTGGGGGTCTGCTACGTAGAGCACACACCTTGCCCGGAGTATTCCCCGCGCACGACCGCGCAGGCCCGGCCCGCGCACCCTCTACGCTGCCCCTGTGACGCACGACACCACCGCGCACCGGCTCTCGCGCACCACGATCGCGGGCTACGCCGCCGGGTCCGTCGGCACCGGCGGGTTCGGCACCCTCCCCGCCCTGGTCCTGCTCGTGTACCTCACCGACGCGCTCGCGGTGCCGGCGGCGGTCGCCGGGCTCATCGTCACGGGCGCCAAGGTGTGGGACGTCGTGGTCGACCCGTTCATCGGCTACGGGTCGGACCGCGACCTGGCCCGCACCGGGTCGCGCCGTCGCTTCATGACCCTGGGCGCCCTCACGCTGCCCGTCCTCTTCGCGCTGACGTTCGCCGTCCCGGCGGCCGCCGGGCCGACCGCCGCCGCGATCTGGGTGCTCGTCGCGTTCCTGCTCGCCGCGACCGCGTTCTCGCTGTTCCAGGTGCCGTACATCGCGCTCCCCGCGGAGCTCGACCCCACGTACGACGGCCGCACCCGCCTGCTCGCGTGGCGCGTCGCGACGCTCGCGTTCGCGATCCTCCTGTTCGGGGCGGGCGGACCGGCGCTGCGCGGAGGCGGGGACTCGACGACGGGGTACCTCGTCATGGGCGTCGTGTCGGGTGTCGTCATCGGTGCCGGGATGCTCGTCGCCGCGCGGGTCGCGCCGCGGGCACCCCGCGGCGCCGGCACGCCCGCTCCCCCGGCCGGCACGACCACGGCCTCGGCCGGAGCGACCACCGCCTCACCCGGGACCGCCACGGGCTCGACGGCGCCGGCCTCGGCGTCGCGCGCCTGGACCCTCGCCGTGCGTGAGGCGGTCGACGCCCTGCGCCGCTCGCGCCCGTTCCGCACGCTGCTCGCCGCGTTCGTGCTCCAGGCCGTCGCGACGGGACTCATGCTCGCGGGGGCGGCGTACGTCGCGCGGTACGTGCTGCGCGACGAGGCGGCCGTCAGCTACCTCTTCGCGGCGCTCGTCGCGCCCGCGCTGCTCTGCATGCCGCTGTGGACCCGGCTCGCGCGCCGCGACGGCAAGGAGCGCGGGTTCGTCGTCGCGACCGTGATGTTCGCGGTCGCTGCGCTCGGGATGGTCCCGCTCGTGTGGGCACCCGGTGCGTGGGTCTACGTCCCCACCGCGCTCGCCGGCGTCGCGTACGCGGGCATGCAGGCGCTGCCGCTCGCGATGCTCCCCGACGCCATCGCGCACGACGCGCGGACGCACGGCGAGGGCCGCGGCGGCGCCTTCGGCGGCGTGTGGACGGCGGGCGAGACGACGGGCATGGCGCTCGGCGCCGCGGTGCTCTCGCTCGTCCTCGGGATCACCGGGTACGTGTCCACGCGGGCGGGCGAGACGGTCGCGCAGCCGGCCGCCGCGGTGGACGGGATCGCGCTCTCCTTCTCGGTCGTGCCCGCCGCGCTCGTCCTGCTGAGCCTCGTCCCGCTCGTGCGATACGGTCTGCGCAGGGGGGACATCGACGACACAGCACCGGAGCTGCCGCGTGACCACGCCCCGACCGACCGAGCCCGTGACTGACACGGGATCGACCGCCCCCGGCGCCCTGCCGCGGCCCGCCGACGCGGTGCCGCTGCGCACCGACGGGATCCTCGACCGGCTCGCCGCGCTCCGCGCGGCCGACGCCCCGACGCACGGCGGACGCGTCCTGTCCTACGTCTACGACCCCGGTCTCGCCGAGCTCGACGAGCTCGCCGCCGCCGCCGCGCGCGCCGTCCAGCCGGTCAACGGGCTCGACCCCACGACGTTCACGTCGGTCGCCGTCATGGAGGGCGAGCTCCTCGGGTTCGCACGCACGATGCTGCACGGGCCGGCCGACGGGCCCGACGCCGTCGTGGGCTCGGTGACGTCCGGCGGGACGGAGAGCTGCCTGCTCGCGGTGAAGATCGCGCGCGAGGCGTTCCGCGCCGCGCACCCGGACGTGCGCCCCCGCGTCGTGGCCCCCGTGAGCGTGCACGCCGCGTTCCGCAAGGCCGCGCAGCACCTCGACGTGGACCTCACGCTCGTCCCCGTCGACCCGGCGACGGGGACGCCCGCCGCCGCCGACCTCGTCGCGGCGCTCGACGCCGACGACGCCGCGCTCGTCGTCGTGTCCGCGCCGTCGTACCCGCACGGCGTCGTCGACCCGGTCGCCGAGGTCGCCGAGGCCGCCGCCGCGCGCGGCGTGCCCGTGCACGTGGACGCGTGCGTCGGCGGCTGGGTGCTGCCGTTCTGGGCCGCGGCCGGGGGCGAGGAGGTGCCGCCGTTCGACTTCTCCGTGCCGGGCGTGACGAGCATCTCCGCGGACGTGCACAAGTACGGCTACGCGCCCAAGGGCGCGTCCGTCCTGCTCGTGCGCGGGCGCGACCGCCAGCGCCGGCAGTTCTTCGCGACGACGGGCTGGCCGGGGTACCCGGTCGTCAACCCGACGCTGTCCGGGTCGCGATCCGCCGCGCCGCTCGCCGCGGCGTGGGCCGTGAGCCAGGCCCTCGGCACCGCGGGGTACACGGCCCTCACCGCGCGGTGCGTGCGCGCGACCTACGCCCTGCGCGCGGCGGTGGACGCGATCGACGGGCTCCGCGTCGTCGGCCGCCCCACCGGCCCGCTCGTCGCCGTGGCGACCGACGAGTCCGTGCCGCCCGAGCGGCGCGTCGACCCGCACCTGTGGGCCGACGCCGTCCGGTCCCTCGGGTGGGTGCTCCAGCCGCAGCCGGGGCTCGTGCAGGACGACGGCACGCGCCTGCCGCACACGACCCACCTCACCATCACGCCCGTCACCGAGGCCGGTCTCGACGGCCTCGTCGCCGCGCTCGGCGCGGGCGCCGACGCCGTCCGCGGCGCCGGGCGCCCCGACGTGAGCGGGGTGCTCGCCGCGCTCGCCGGTGAGTTCGCACCGAGGGCCGACGCCCCCACCGCCGACGAGATGTGGGGCGCGCTCGTCGGGGTGCTCGCCGCGGACGACGGCGGGCCCGAGGGCGACGACGACCGGGGGCCGCGCGCGTCGGTCCTGCCCGACCGCCTCGCCCCGCTCATGGCCCTCATGGAGGTGCTGCCCGCACCGGTCGCGGAGCAGGCGCTCGTCGAGATCGTGGCGCGCGTCTCCGAGCCGCACGCCGAGGCGCCCGGCACCGCGTGAAGGCCGCACGACCGGGCAGTGGCGCCCGGGGCGGACTCGCCCCGCCGCACCGCTCGGGGTAGAACAGTCGCGTGACCGACACCGCCGACTTCCCGCCCGACGACTTCTCCCACGACAACCCGCGCCCCGCGGGCTGGCTCAGCGCCGAGGAGATCGCGGTCGCGCGCGCCCAGCTCCCGCTCGTCTACGTCGACGCCGTCCCCGTCCGGGTCGACGACTCGGGCGACGTGGTCGCGGTCGGGCTCCTGCTGCGCGTGACGCCCGAGGGCATGATGACGCGGGCCCTCGTCTCCGGGCGGGTCATGTTCCACGAGCGCATCCGCGACGCGCTGCTGCGCCACATCGAGAAGGACCTCGGCCCGGTCGCGCTGCCGCAGGTGCCCGCGTCCCCGCAGCCCTTCACGGTCGCCGAGTACTTCCCGACGCCGGGCATCACGTCCTACCACGACCCCCGCCAGCACGCGGTCTCGCTCGCGTACGTCGTGCCGGTGACGGGCGACTGCCGGCCGCAGCAGAACGCCCTCGAGCTCGCGTGGCTCACGCCCGAGCAGGCGTGCAGCGACGAGGTCCAGCTCGAGATGCGCGGCGGCCAGGGGGTGCTGCTGCGCCAGGCGATGGCGTACGTCGGCCGCCTGCCGTGACCGACGCGCCAGGCGTCCGGGTCGACGCGGGCCGGCACGTCGTGGCCCGCACCCTGCACGCGCTCGTCGCCGTCGCGGCGCTCACGGGCGTCGTCCTGGAGGTCGCGATCGCGCTCGTCGACGGTCCCGGCACGGCCCCGAGCCAGGCCGAGCGCCTCGTGCGCCTGGTCTCCTACTTCACGATCCAGTCGAACCTGCTCGTCGGGGTCGTCTCCGTCCTGCTCGCGGCGCGACCCGCGCGCGACGGGACCGTCTTCCGCGTCGCGCGCCTCGACGCGCTGCTGTGCATCGCGGTGACCGGGATCGTCTACAACACCGTGCTGCGCGGTCTGCAGGACCTGACGAGCGCCGGCCAGGTCTCGAACCTCCTGCTGCACCTCGTCGCGCCGCTGCTCGCGGTGGCCGCGTGGGGACTCGTGGGCCCGCGCCCGCGGGTCGACGCCGCGACGGTCTGGTGGTCCGTCGCGTACCCGCTCGCGTGGATCGCGTACACGTTCGTCCGGGGCGCCGTCGTCGGCTGGTACCCCTACCCGTTCCTCGACGTGGGCGAGCTCGGCCTCGGCCGGGCGCTCGTCAACACCACCGTCGTGGCGGTCGTCTTCCTCGCCCTCGCGTGGGTGGTGCGTCTCGTCGACTCCCGCCTGCGCCCCGCGCCCTGACCCTCTCGCGCCCCGGCAGTGCGCCCGGGACCAAGGGCCCGCACGCTCGTTCCCGTCGGCCCTGGGCCTCGCGCCCTCGGAGCCGGACGCTGGAGGGAGGGGACCCGTCCGGTCCGGACGGGCGGTCGACGAAGGGGTGAGCGCGATGGACGCCGCAGTGGTCTACGAGTCGATGTACGGCAACAGCGAACGCGTCGCGCAGGCCATCGCGGAGGGGCTGTGCGAGACGGTGCGCGTCGAGGTCGTCGACGTGACCGACCCGGCCGCCCACCCGGACGCCCTGCGCCACGTGCAGCTGGTGGTCGCCGGCGGCCCGACGCACGCCCTGGGCATGACGCGCCCCGCGACCCGCGCCGAGGCGGTGCAGCGCGCGACGGGCCCGGTCTCCGACCGGGCCACCGGGCTGCGCGAGTGGGTGGAGTCCCTCCCGCCACAGGAGGAGGGGCGGCTCGCCGCGACGTTCGACACGCGCGCGACGAAGGTCCGCTCGCTCCCGGGCTCGGCAGCCCGCGGCGCCGCCAGGGCGATGCGCCGCGCGGGGTTCCGGCTCGTCGTCCCGTCCGCGTCGTTCTACGTCGGCGACGTCGAGGGACCCCTGGACGACGGCGAGCTCGACCGGGCGCGCGCGTGGGGTCGCGCGCTGGGCAAGGTGCTCGTCCCGGCGGAGAGCCCGGCCGAGGGCCGCTGACCAGCCGGGCCCGCCCGCCCCCTGGCCACGACGCTCCGGCCGGTCCGGCGCTGAGGGCGCCGCGGGTCAGCCGAGCTCGAGCCGGGGCCAGTCGTCGAGGTCCTCGCGCATGCGGCGGTCGTGCGTCGCCACGACGACCGCCGCGGGCGTGACGCGCAGCGCCTGGGTGAGCTCGTCGACGAGGTCGATCGACAGGTGGTTGGTCGGCTCGTCGAGGACCAGCACGTGCGGCGCCGCGAGGAGCGCGCGGGCGAGGTCGAACCGCCGGCGCTGCCCCGCGGACAGCTCGCGCAGCGGCCGCTCCAGGTCCTCCTCCGTGAGCAGGCCCAGGAACGCGACGGGGACGAGGTGCTCGGGGTCGAGGCGGCCCGCGTCGAGCAGGTCGAGCGCCTCGCGCGCGTACTCGTCGAACCCGGTGCGGTCCTCCGCCTCCGGGGGCAGCGCCGGGCCCTCCTGCGCGACGACGCCCAGCCGCGCGCCGTCGACGACGGACCGGGTGCCGCGGTCGAGCGGCACCAGGCCCGCGAGCGCGGCGAGGAACGTCGACTTGCCGCTGCCGTTCGGCCCGGTCACGAGCAGACGCCCCGAGGGAGGGAGCGCGACCCGGGTCCCGGGCAGGTCGAGGCGCGCTCCGCCGTCGGGCCCGACGCGCGGGCTGCGCAGCTCGAGCACCGGGTCGCCCGGCTCCCAGCCCGGCGACATCGCGGGGAGCTCGGGGAAGACGAGCTGGAGGGGCGGCACGGGCACCTCGACGGCCTCGGCCTCGAGCTGCTGGAGGCGCCGGTCCGCGGCCTTGACGTGGATCCGGGCGCGCGTCGCGCGGCGGTGCTTCTGGCTGCCCTTGGGCGGGCGCCACTCGTCGGACAGCCCCTCGTACGACGCGTCGAGGACCGCCGCGAGCTTCTCCGCGCGCTTCTGCTCCGCCCGGAACCGCTGCCGCCAGCGGTGCAGCGCCTGGTTCTTCGCGAACCGGTAGGAGAGGTAGCCCGGCTGCCCGTACAGCACCGGCTTCCCGTCCATCGCCGGGTCGAGGTCGAGGATCTCGGTCGCGACGTCGTCGAGCAGCTGGCGGTCGTGCGTGACCATCACCACGCCGCCGCGCCACGCGACGAGCTCGCCGGTGAGGAAGTCGATCCCGCCGGTGTCGAGGTGGTTGGTCGGCTCGTCGAGGAGGAGCAGGTCGGCGCGCTCGGCCAGCCGGCACGCGAGCCGCACGCGGTAGCGCTCGCCGACGGACAGGGTCGCGAGCTCGCGGTCCCGGTCGCGGCACGCGCCGAGGCGCGAGAGCGCGACGTCGACCCGGCGGTCCGCGTCCCACACGGCGAGGTGCTCGGCGCGGGCGAGGATCTCCGTGAGCTCGGCGAGGTCGCCCGCCTCGTGGTCGAAGTCCCGGGCCGCCGCCTCGAGCTCGGCGGCGACCGCCCGCAGCCCGCTCAGCGTCGCGGCGACGAGCGTGCCGACCGTCTGGCCCGGCGCGATCGCGAGCTCCTGCTCGACGAGCGCGAGCGAGCCCGCGCGGCGCACCTCCCCGCGGCCGGGCGCGAGGTCGCCGGAGAGCACGTGCAGGAGCGTCGACTTGCCCGTGCCGTTCTCCCCCACGACCCCGAGCCGCGTCCCCGCGGCGACGCGCAGCCCGACCCCGTCGAGGACGGGGCGTCCGGGGTAGGCGAAGGCGAGGTCGTCGGCGGCGAGGTGCACGGGGACCACCCTATGTTCCTGGGGATCGACCCTCCGCGTCCCGGGATCGACCCGCCAGGGCCGGTCCGGGCCGTGCGGGGACGGTCCCGCGGGCGGGGTACCGTCGGGAGCATGACCGACCTCGCGCCCACCGGACCGCGCACTCGTCGCCCCGGGCTCGTCGTGCTCGCCGCGCTCGCCGACGTCGCGTGCGTCCTCGCGCTGGCGACCGGCGGCCTCGCGACGCACTCCGCCGACGAGGGTCTGACGCGGCTGCTCGTCGTGGCGTGGCCGTTCGCCGCGGGCGCCGCGCTGGGCTGGCTCGTCACGCGCGCGTGGCGTCGGCCGTGGGCCCTGTGGCCGACGGGCGTGGTCGTCTGGGGCTGCACGTGGGCGCTGGGCGTCCTGCTGCGCGTGCTCACCGACCAGGGCGTGGCCCCGGCCTTCCAGCTCGTGTCGTTCGGGTTCCTCGCCGTGACGATGCTCGGCTGGCGCGGCGTGGTCGCGCTCGTCGGCGTCCTGCGGCCGGGCGACCGCCGACGCCGCGAGCGCGAGCTCGCCGGCCGCCCCCTACCGCGCTGAGAGCGCCGCGACGACGTCCGGCGCGAGAGCGCGGAACGCCTTGCCGCGGTGGCTGATCGCGTTCTTCTCCGCCGGGCTCAGCTCGGCCGCGGAGCGGGCCGTCCCCGCACCGGGCTGCTCGTCCGGCAGGAGGATCGGGTCGTAGCCGAACCCGTTCGCGCCGCGCGGCGCGGTGAGCAGGGTTCCCCGCATCTCCCCCGTCCGCACGACCTCGGTGCCGTCGGGCGTGACGAGCGCCGCCGCGCACACGAAACCGGCCGCGCGGTGCTCCGCACGCACGTCGCCGAGCTGCGCGAGCAGGAGCTCGAGGTTCGCGACGTCGTCGCCGTGCCGCCCCGCCCAGCGCGCCGAGAAGATCCCGGGTGCGCCGCCCAGCACGTCGACGGCGAGACCGGAGTCGTCCGCGACGGCCGGCAGCCCGGTGGCCGCGACGAGGGCGCGCGCCTTGATGAGCGCGTTCTCGGCGAACGTCACGCCGTCCTCGACGGGCTCGGGCGCGCCGACGTCGCCCGCGCCGACGATCGCCTCGGGCGCGAGCTCGAGCCCCGGGTGCGCGTCGAGCTCGGCCGCGAGGATCGCGCGCAGCTCGGCGATCTTGCCCGGGTTGTGCGTCGCGAGGACGAGTCGCGCGCCGTCGGGCACGACGACGCCGGTCGCCTCGGGCGTGCCGCTCACCGCGGGTCCGCCGCGAGCGCCGCGCGCTGGACCGCCGTGAGGTCGGCGGTGCCGGCCACCGCGAGGTCGAGCAGCGCGTCGAGCTCGGCGCGGTCGAACGGGGCGTGCTCCGCGGTGCCCTGCACCTCGACGAACGTCCCGGAGCCCGTGACGACGACGTTCATGTCCGTCTCGGCACGGACGTCCTCGACGTACGGGAGGTCGAGCATGGGCGTGCCGTCGATGATCCCGACGCTCACGGCCGCGACGGAGTCGGTCAGCACGGGCTTGCCGCCCTTGATGTGGCCGTGCCGCTGGCCCCACGCGACGGCGTCGGCGAGCGCGACGTAGGCGCCGGTGATCGCGGCGGTGCGCGTGCCGCCGTCGGCCTGGAGGACGTCGCAGTCGAGCACGATCGTGTTCTCGCCGAGCGCGGAGACGTCGATGATCGCGCGCAGGGACCGGCCGATGAGGCGCGAGATCTCGTGCGTGCGCCCGCCGATCTTGCCCTTGACCGACTCGCGCTGGCTGCGCTCGTTCGTCGCGCGCGGCAGCATCGCGTACTCGGCGGTGACCCAGCCCTCGCCCGACCCCTTGCGCCAGCGCGGCACGCCCTCGGTGAACGACGCCGCGCACAGCACGCGCGTGCGGCCGAACTCGACGAGCACGCTGCCCTCGGCCTGGTCGAGCCAGTGGCGGGTGATGGTCACGGGGCGGAGCTGGTCGGGCGTGCGGCCGTCGGCGCGGAGGGGCGCGGCCGTGCCCGGAGACGAGGAGGGGATGGTCATGCCGCCACCCTACCGACCCCCGGCCCACCGCTGAGTGCGCGCGGAATGGTTGCGCCTTCCGGGCCCGACGGCGGCTCCTCCCCGCGCTCAGCGGTCAGAGGTCGAAGACCGCGCCCGTCGTGGCGACGTCGACCGGGCCGGTGTACGTCTCCCGCGCCTCGGCGCGCGAGCGCTCGGGGTCGTTCCACGCGGGCAGGTGCGTGAGCACGAGCCGGCGCGCGCGGGCCGCGGTCGCGACCTCGCCCGCGCGTCGCCCCGTGAGGTGGATGCCCCGCTCGACGCCGTCGTCGCGGCCCTCGTGGAACGCCGCCTCCGACAGGAGCAGGTCGGCGTCGCGCGCGAGCTCGACCACGCCGTCGCACGCGTCCGTGTCCCCCGTGTACGCGAGGACGGCGCTCTCCCCCGGGCGCAGCGTGGACGGCCCGGTGACGCGCACCCCGTACGCCTCGACCGGGTGGAACACGCGGTACGGCTCGAGGACGAGCGGGCCGACCCGGACCGGCGCGCCCGGCTCCCACGTGCGCACGTCGAGCTCCTCCGTCACGCCGTCGCCCGGCTCCGCGCCGTACGCCGCCTCGATGCGGGCGGCCGTGCCCGCCGGGCCCAGCACGGTGAGCCGGCTCGGCACGCCCGTGCGGGTCGAGCCGCGGACCGGGTGGTAGCGCAGGTACACGTACAGGCCGCACACGTCGACGAAGTGGTCGGGGTGCAGGTGGGACAGTCCCACGGCGTCGACGTCGAGCGGCTCGACGAACCGCTGCAGCGCGCCCAGCGACCCGTTGCCCAGGTCCAGCACGACGTTCCAGTCGCGCGCCTCGAACCCCGCGGCCGCGGCCTCTGCGGCCGGGACCTGGACCAGGTACGACGACGCGGGCGACGCCGGGCCCGCGAACGAACCCGAGCACCCGACCGTGACGAGACGCATCAGGCCGCCTCCACGCTCAGCACCTCGGGGCCGAGGAACCGGCGCGCGAGGTGCTCGAACGGCTCCGCGCTCCCCGTCGCGAGGAACCGGTGCCGCGGCGGCCCGGCGTCGCGCGAGCGCTCGAGGTCGTGCGCGACGAGCGTGCGGTACACGTCCTTCGCGGTCTCCTCCGCGCTCGACACGAGCGTGACCTCGTCGCCCATCACGTACGAGATCGCGCCCGTCAGCAGCGGGTAGTGCGTGCACCCGAGCACGAGCGTGTCCACGCCCGCGGCCTTCACCGGGTCCAGGTAGCGGTGCGCGACCTCCAGGACCTCGGGGCCCGACGTCACGCCCTGCTCGACCAGCGGCACGAACTCGGGGCACGCCTGCGTCGTCAGGGTCAGGCCCGGGGTCACGGCGAACGCGTCCTCGTACGAGCGCGACGTGATCGTGGCCCGCGTCCCGATGACGCCGATGCGGCCCGACCGCGTCGCGGCCACGGCCCGACGTGCCGCCGGGAGGATCACCTCGACGACCGGGAGCCCGTGGCGCTGCGTGTACCGCTCGCGCGCGTCGCGCAGCACCGCGGACGAGGCGGAGTTGCACGCGATGACGAGCATCTTCACGCCGTCGTCGACGAGCTGGTCCATGATCGCCAGCGCCATCGCCCGGACCGCCGCGAGCGGCTTCGGTCCGTACGGGCTGTTTGCGGTGTCCCCGATGTAGAGGAGGGCCTCGTTCGGGAGCTGGTCGAGGATCGAGCGTGCCACGGTCAGGCCACCCACGCCCGAGTCGAAGATCCCGATGGGAGCGTCGTTCACCCGGCCGAGCCTACTGTCGCCGCCCCGCGCCAGGCGCCCCGAACCACGCGCACGCCGCTGTGGCAGCGCCCACAGGTCCCCGCCACGCTCAGCCCCGCGGCCCGGGGCGCGGACCGCCCCGCCCCGCCCGCAGGTCCGCGAGCATGCCGTCGACGAGCGACTCCTGGAGCAGCCCCGTGAGGAGGAACACGCTCACGAGGAAGCGGCGCGGCGCTCCCCCGACCTCGCCCTCGTCCGGGCCGTCGTCGCCCTCCCGGTCCAGCTCGTCGTACAGGCCCTCGACCTGCTCGTCCGTGCGCAGGTCCAGGCGCTCGGCCAGGACGAGGCGCACGTCGGTCAGGGCGCCCGCGACGTCCTGCGCCTCCTCGCGCCCGACGACGAACGGCGCCGCCTCGGCCGGCTCGGAGTCCACGAGCATCCGGCCGAGCAGCACCAGCCGGCCCACCTTGCGCGCCGCCAGGTCGTCCTGCGTGAAGCGTCGGAACTCGTGCGCCACCTCGACGTCGTCCGACGCGTCCGGGAGCAGACGGCGCACGGCCGGGTCCGGCGGCGGCGTCGCGTCCGACCCGCCGCCACCGGGCGTCGGGCCCGTCCAGCCCGGGGGCGACCACGCGTCGTCGGGCGCGGACCGGCCCGGCGCGTCCGACGCCCGCCCGGGGACGCCCTCCTGGAGCATCTGCGCGACGTCGCCCGCGAGCTGCGCCAGCACGATCCGCTCCGACGGCTCGAGCTCGGCGACGTACCCGTGCGCCTCCGCGCGGAACGGCCTCACTGCTCGCCGTCCTTCTGGAGCGTCGCCCACAGCCCGAACGAGTGCATCGCCTGCACGTCGACCTCCATGCGCTCGCGGTCACCCGTAGACACGACGGCCCGGCCCTCCTGGTGCACCTGCATCATCAGCTCGTGGGCACGCGCGGTGGAGTACCCGAAGTACGACTCGAACACGTACGCGACGTAGCTCATGAGGTTGACCGGGTCGTTCCACACGAGGGTGACCCACGGGCTGTCGAGCCGGGTCGCCTCCTCGGTGCGGACCGCCTCCTCGGGCACGGTCAGGGAGGCCCGCGCGGCAGCGGGGCGGGTGAAGATGGGGTGGGGTCTCACGTCACCACTCTATTCGCGGGCCTGTCGGCGCCCACCGCGGCGGTCGCTGCCCTACGGTATTCCGCATGAGCCTCGCCGACCCGGGCAGCGTCGCCCTCCCCGCGACCGACAGCGCTGCCCCCTCCGCCTCGCCGACGCAGCGGCCGTCGTACCAGCCGACGTACCAGCCCGGTGCGTCGACCGCGCTCCTCACCGACCGCTACGAGCTGACGATGCTCCAGGCGGCGCTCGCCGACGGCACCGCGGGCCGGCACTGCCTCTTCGAGGTCTTCACGCGCCGCCTCCCGCCGGGTCGACGGTACGGCGTCCTCGCCGGGACCGGGCGGGTCCTGGAGGCGCTGTCGTCGTTCCGCTTCTCCGCCGCCGAGCTCGACTGGCTGCACGCGCAGTCCGTCGTCGACGACCGCACCCTCGAGTTCCTCGCCGGCTACCGCTTCACCGGGACGATCACCGGGTACCCCGAGGGCGAGGTCTTCTTCCCCCAGTCGCCGGTGATGACGGTCGAGGGCACGTTCGCCGAGGCGGTGCTGCTCGAGACCCTCGTCCTGTCGATCCTCAACTACGACTCGGCCGTCGCGTCCGCCGCGTCCCGCATGACGAGCGCCGCCGTCGAGCGCCCGTGCCTCGAGATGGGGGCGCGGCGCGCGCACGAGCAGGCGGCCGTCGCCGCGGCGCGGGCCGCCGTCGTCGGCGGGTTCGCCGGGACGTCGAACCTCGAGGCGGGCCGCCGGTACGGCCTCGAGACCATCGGCACCGCCGCGCACGCCTTCACGCTCCTGCACGACGACGAGAGGTCCGCCTTCGCGTCGCAGGTCGCGTCCCTCGGCCCCGGCACCACGCTGCTCGTCGACACCTACGACGTGCGCCGCGGCGTCGAGAACGCCGTCGAGGCGGCCGGCGGCCGCCTCGGTGCCGTGCGGCTCGACTCCGGCGACCTCGGCGTCCTCGCCGTCGAGGTGCGCCGCCAGCTCGACGCCCTCGGCGCGCACGACACGAAGATCACCGTGACCTCCGACCTCGACGAGTACGCCATCGCGTCGCTCGCCGCCGCGCCCGTCGACTCCTACGGCGTCGGCACCTCCCTGGTCACCGGCTCCGGCGCCCCCACGTGCGGCATGGTCTACAAACTCGTCGCCCGCGCCGACTCCAGCGGCGTGCTCCAGCCCGTCGCCAAGGCGTCCACCGCCAAGACGAGCACGGGCGGCCGCAAGTGCGCCGCCCGCCGCTACGACGCCGACGGGCGCGCGGTCGAGGAGGTCGTCGTCACGGGTGCCGACCTCGCCGTGCAGGAGTGGGAGCCCGACGACGTCGACCTGCGTCGGCTCCAGGTGCCCCTCGTCGTCGACGGCGCCGTCGACTCGCGCTGGGTCGGGTCGTACGGCGTGGAGAACGCCGCGCACCGCCACCGCGAGGCCCGCGCCGAGCTGCCCCGCGGCGCGCGCCGCCTCTCCGCCGGCGACCCGGCGATCCCGACGGTCGTGCACACGCTGCCCTGACTCCCCGACCGGGCCGCGACCCGGTCGCGGCCGGGCGCACGCGCCCGGCCGCCGAGATCACGGGGGCTACCGCTTCCCGACGAACCAGCCGCGCACCGTCGCGACCCGGGCGTCGAGCTGCTCGACCGTCGCGAGCGGGACCTCGGGCCCGCCGCAGCGGCGCCGGAGCTCGGTGTGCACCGACCCGTGCGGCTGCCCGCTGCGGCGCGACCACGCCGAGACGAGCTGCTGGAGCTCCTTGCGGAGCTCCGCGGCGCGCCGATGGTCCATCTCGGCCCGCTCGCGCTCCGCGGACTGCGTGGTGCGCGAGCGCGCGCTCATCTGGTCGGCCTGCCGCTGACGCAGGAGGGTCGTGACCTGGTCCGCGTCGAGCAGGCCGGGCAGCCCGAGGAAGTCGAGCTCCTCGTCCGAGCCGACGTCCGCGCCCGTGCCGAACTCGCCGCCGTCGAACAGCACGCGGTCGAACGACGCCTGGGCCTCGAGCGCCTCGAACGAGCCCTGGACGAGCTCGCCCGACGCCTTGTCCTCGCGGTTCGCCTCGGCGAGCAGGGCGTCCTCGGGGTTGAACCCCTCCCCCTGCTCCTCCGCGGTGAGTGGCCGGTCGAGCGCGTGGTCGCGCTCGATCTCGAGCCCGTTCGCGAGCTCGAGCAGGTGCGGCACGCTGGGCAGGAACACCGACGCCGTCTCGCCGCGCTTGCGGGCACGCACGAACCGCCCGACGGCCTGCGCGAAGAACAGCGGCGTCGCGGTCGAGGTCGCGTACACGCCCACCGCGAGCCGCGGGACGTCGACGCCCTCCGACACCATCCGGACGGCGACCATCCAGCGCGCGTCGCCGTCGGAGAACTCCTCGATGCGGCTGCTCGCGCCGTCGTCGTCCGAGAGGACGACCGTCGGCGACTTCCCGGTGATGCGCGCGAGGTGGCCCGCGTACGCGCGCGCGTCCGTCTGGTCGGTCGCGATGACGAGGCCGCCCGCGTCGGGGATCGCCCGCCGGACCTCGGTCAGCCGCTTGTCCGCCGCCGCGAGGACCGACGGGATCCACTCGCCGTTCGGGTCCAATGCGGTGCGCCACGCCTGGCCCGTCATGTCCTTGGTGAGCGCCTCGCCGAGACGCGCGCTCACCTCGTCGCCGGCCTTCGTGCGCCAGCGCATGTTGCCCGAGTAGGACAGGAACAGCACCGGCCGCACGACGTGGTCGCGCAGCGCGTCGCCGTACCCGTACGTGTAGTCGGCGCGCGACCGCCGGATGCCGTCGGGACCGCGCTCGTACTCGACGAACGGGATGGCCGCGGTGTCCGAGCGGAAGGGCGTGCCCGTGAGCGCGAGGCGCCGGGTCGCGTCCTCGAAGGCCTCACGCACCGCGTCGCCCCACGACAGCGCGTCGCCGCCGTGGTGCACCTCGTCGAGGATGACGAGCGTGCGGTCGGCCGTCGTGCGCGCCGCGTGCAGCGCCGGCTTCGCGGCGATCTGCGCGTACGTGAGCGCGACGCCGTCGTAGTGCGCGCCGTGCCGGCCCTGGCTGTTGCGGAAGTTCGGGTCGATCCGGATGCCGACGCGCGCCGCGGCGTCGGCCCACTGGTGCTTGAGGTGCTCGGTCGGGGCGACGACGGTCACGCGCCGCACCACGCCCTGCTCCAGGAGCTCGGTCGCGACGCGCAGCGCGAACGTCGTCTTGCCCGCGCCGGGTGTCGCGACGGCGAGGAAGTCGCGCGGCGCGCGCGTGCGGTACAGCTCGAGCGCCTCGGCCTGCCAGGCGCGCAGCTTGGACGCCGAGCCCCACGGGGCGCGCCGCGGGAACGCCGGCGAGAGGTGCGACGCCGCCGCGGAGGACGGGCTCTGGGGTGCCGGCGGCGAGGTCCTGCTACGGGAGTCGGGGGCGGAGTGACCGGTGGACGTCGTGTGGTGCTCCGCGCTCACTTGCCGGAGTCACCCTCGCCGTCCTGCGGGTCTCGCAGTCCCTCGTAGATCTCCTTGCACGTGGGGCACACGGGGAACTTGTTCGGGTCACGGCCGGGCACCCAGACCTTGCCGCACAGCGCGATCACCGGCTTGCCGGAGAGCGCCGACTGCATGATCTTCTCCTTGCGCACGTAGTGCGCGAAGCGTTCGTGGTCGCCGGGCTCGGTCTGCTCGCGCGTCTCCTCGCGCTCGAGCACCCCGGTCGACGTGCCGGTCGTCGGCTCGGTCGCAGGAGTCCGGAACGGGTCCTCGGGACCCCCGGGTGGCGTGCTCGCGCGGAGTTCGATCATGGAGTGAAGTCTACGTCGCGACGCCCACACGTCGGGCGGCCGTCGCCGCGGCCGGTCCGCGCGCCGTGCGACACCCGCCGCGCGGACCACGGGCCGCGGGGACGGGAGACGACGAAGCCCGCCGACGCACGGTCCAGGGGCGTGGACCGCGCGCCGACGGGCGGCTCGGTGTCGCGGGAGCTCCCGCGAGGTGTCGTCGACCCGTCGGGTCAGAGGCCCTGCCAGTCGGGCTTGGACGCGTACGTCTGGCGGTAGTAGTCGCCCAGCTGCAGGCGCGAGGCCGCCGCGTCGTCGACCAGGACCGTG
>NZ_FTMI01000004.1:0-489615 GCF_900155925.1 Cellulosimicrobium funkei | reverse complement strand
CAGCACCGCCCCCGGACCCGACCGCACCACCGCCTCCACGGCATCCGCAGCCAGCACCGCCAACCGCTCCGCCGGAGCGATCACGACCTCCATCACAACACCTTTCGACGGCCGACGAGAGCAGCGCCCACGGCGGCGACCGGGACGTCCGACGGAGCGAGGGAGACCCGCTCCGACAGACGCAACGAAGACAGGAAGGGGGACGTGCTCGACTGCGCGTCGAGCGCGTCGCGGACCGCGTCCAGCAGCGGCTGGCCCAGCGCGGACACGCCGCCGCCGAGCACCACGTGGCGCACGTCCACCGTCAGCTCGAGGATCCGCACGGCGGAGGCGACGGCGGACGCGAACTCGTCCTTGATCCGGATCGCTTCCGGGTCGCCCGCGGCCGCGGCCTCGAAGAGCTCGGCAGGGGCCGGACGGCCGTGGCGCGACGGCCAGCGCGCCGACACGGCGGAGCCCGACGCGTAGACCTCCACGCACCCGCGCTGCCCGCACGCGCACTCGGGCCCGCGCGGGTCGATCGGGATGTGCCCGATCTCCCCCGCCGCGCCGCTCACGCCACGGCGGAGCTCGCCGCCGAGCACGATGCCGGCCGCGAGCCCGGTGCCGAGAGCGAGGAACGCGAGGTCCTCCCCCTCCGCGCCGCGCAGGTGCGAGGCACCGAGGGCGGCCACGTTGAGGTCGTTGTCGACCTGGACCGGGACGCCGCCGAGCTCCGCGGACAGCGCCTCGGCGAGGGCGAAGCGTCCGCCCTCGATGCCGAGGTTCACCGCGTGCACGACGGAGCCGTCGGCCGGGTCCACCAGCCCGGGGACCCCGACACCGACGCCGTCGACGTCCGCGAGGTCACCGCAGGCGCGCCGGACCACCTCGCGGACCGCGCGCGCCGCGCTGGACACGACGCCCTCCGGTCCGCGCACCGTCGGCAGCCGCAGCGTCTCGCGCGCGACCCCGTCGGGGCCGAGGAAGGCCGCGAGCACCTTGGTGCCGCCGATGTCGAGGCCCACCGCGCTGCCCGGTCCCGCGGGGCCGCGCCGTGACGCGGTCCCGGGACCGGGGCGTCCGGCCAGGGCTGCGGCCGCCTCGCCGTCGAGCGAGGCAGCCGTGCTCAGGTCGCTCACGTCAGCCCTTCACCGCACCCGAGACGAGGCCACCGGTCATCCGACCCTGGACGATGAGGAAGAAGACCACCGCCGGGATGGCGATGAGCACCGAGCCGGCCATGAGCGCGCCCCAGTTGGTCGCCTGGGTCGCCTGCTGGAAGGTGCGCAGCCAGACCGGCAAGGTCATGGACTCCGGGCGCTGCATGATGATCAGGGCCATGACGAACTCGTTCCACGCCTGGATGAACGCGAAGACACCCGTCGCGACCAGCCCGGGGGCCAGGAGCGGGAAGGTGATCTTCCAGAACGCCTTGCCTCGCGAGCACCCGTCGATCATGGCGGCCTCCTCGAGGTCCGCGGGAACGCCGTTGACGAACCCGCGCAGCGTCCAGATCGTGAACGGCAGCACGCCGGACACGTAGACGATCCCCAGGCCGACGATGGTGTTGAGCATCTGCCAGTTGTCGATGATCCGGAAGATCGAGATCATCATCGCCTCGCCCGGGATCATCTGGACCACGAGGATCGCGAGGATGAACGTGCGGCGGCCCTTGAACCGGAACCGCGTCACCGCGAGCGACGCGAGGAACCCGAGGACCATGGCGATGACGAGCGTGAAGAACGTCACCGTGAGCGAGTTCCCCATCGCCGGGATGAACGGAGCGCGGGTCTCGTCGGTGATCGCCGTCACGTAGTTGTTCAGCGTGAAGACGTCGGGCGTCGGGAAGAACTTGAGCTCCGTCCCGCGCACGAGGCTCGACGGCAGGAAGGACGTGTTGATCATCCAGTAGACGGGGAAGACCGACGAGACGAAGACGATGATCGCCAGGATCGCGTAGCCGACGTTCGCCAGCTTCTTGCGCTGCTTCTCACGGCTCACGCGAGGGGCAGGGCCCGTTGCGGCAGACGCGTGCCGGACCGCGGCGCGGGGGGTGGTCTGGACGGTGCTCACAGTTCTTCCTCCCGGACCGTCTGGCGCACGTAGTAGAACGAGATGCCGAGCATGATGAACACGAAGATCACCGAGATGGCGCCCGCGAGCCCGTAGTGCCCCTGGGCCATGCCCATCTGGTAGATGTACACGCCGATCGTGTTCGTCTTGTCGCGGTCACCACCCACGCCCTGAAGGGCGTAGATCTGCGTGAAGACGCGCAGGTCCCAGATGATCGACAGCACGATGAGCACCGTGATGATGCTCCGGACGTACGGGACCATGATGAGCCGGAACCGCTGAACCGGGCGGGCGCCGTCGAGCTGGGCGGCCTCGAGGACCTCGCCGGGGATCTGCGTCAGTCCCGCGTACATCGTGAAGGCGACGAACGGCACGGCGCCCCACACGATGACGATCGTCGCGATGAGGAAGAACTGGAGCGGGTTGAGCAGCCACGAGTGGCCCATCCAGTTGTCGCCCGTGATCGTGGTCAGCAGGTTGTTGATGACGCCGTACTGGGTGTCGAAGATCCAGCCCCAGACGATGGTCGCGGCGAGCGCCGGCATGGCCCACGCCAGCAGCAGCCCGACCGAGACCAGCAGGCGGAAGCCCTTGCCGAGACGCATCATGAGCAGCGCGATGAGCGTGCCGAGCACCATGGTCAGGACGACGCACGCGACCATGAACACGAAGCTGCGCAGGAGCACGGTCCAGAAGCCGTCGACGTCGGTGAGGACCTGGACGTAGTTGTCGAAGCCGACCCACTCGGCGGGCTGGCCCATGAGCTGGGCCCGCTCGTACTCCTGGAACGACATGATGACGAGCCGCACGAGCGGGTATCCGACGAGGATGCCGAGCACGACGAGGCTGGGGACGAGGAGCGTCCACGGCAGGATCGGTGGACGCCGCTTCTTGGGTGGCCGCACGGGCGCGCAGGAGCGCTCGGTGCGGGGTTCGAGGGTGGTTGAGCTCATTTCCTCACTCCGTCAGGGGTTGCGCGGTGGTGCGCAGGCGACGTGCCTCCGGGGCTCGTCATGGGAAGGGGTGGGGGCTCCGGCGAAGGAGTCCCCACCCCTGACGGCTCGAGCCTCCGACGGTGCCCGGAGGTCACCGGGCACCGTCGGACCGGCTCAGCTGTTGAGGATCGACTCGATCTTCGCGTCGAGCTCCTCGGCGACCGTCTGCACGTCGTCGCCGTTGGCGATCTTCGTGAAGGCGCTCTGGAGCACGTTCTGCGCCTCGACGTCGGCCCACTTCGGGGACGCCGGGGTGAGGCGAGCGTTCTGCGCCGCCTCGACGCCCGCCTGGGCGATCGGGTTGTCCTGCGGCACCTGGTTCGCGAGCGACTTCTTCGCCGGGATCATGTTCGCCTGGGCGAGGATGGTCTGGTACTCGTCGCTCATCATGATCTCGAACGCCTTGTACGCGAGGTCCGGGTTGTTGGACTTCGCCGCGACGGCGATGTTCGAGCCACCGGCGAACACGGCCGCCGGCTCGCCCGCGGTCTTGCCGGGCAGCGGGAACGCCGCGAGGTCGGAGCCGTAGGTCTCGAGGCACCCGGGGGTGGTCTTGGGGTCCTCGGGCGTGGCCGAGGTCTTGATGGTGCCGGCGATCCACGTCGGGGCCGACACGAACGCCACCTTGCCCTCGCAGAACGGCACCTGGAGATCGGTCTCCTGGCCGTCCTTCGGCGCGAGCGACGCGTTCGTCATGAGGTCCTGGACCTGCGCGAGGCCGGCGAGGCCGCCCTCCGAGGAGAACCCGGCCTCCCACTCGCCGTCGTCGTTCTGCTCGGCGATGAAGCCGCCGTTCTCCCAGACGAAGGGCAGGGCGTTGTACCAGTCCTGACCGGGCCAGTAGACGCCGGAGACCGTGTCCGTCTTGAGCGACTTCGCCGTCGCGACGTACTCGTCGAGCGTCGTCGGGACCGGCGTGGAGCCGGTGACCTGCGGGGTGTAGAACACGGCGCGCGAGCCGGCGTAGTACGGGAGGGCGTAGTGCTTGCCCTCCCAGTCGCCGGCCTCGACGAAGCCACCGAGCAGGTCGTCGCCGCCCAGGGACTGGAACTCGTCCTCCGTGATCTCGCGGAAGTAGCCGGCCGACGTGAACGCCGGGGACTGCGTGTTGCCGACCTCGACGATGTCCGGGCTGTCGGAGCCGGAGAGCGACGTGGTGAGCTTGTCGACGAGTCCGGTCCAGGACTGCTCCTCGATGGTGAGGGTGCTGCCCGGGTTCTCCTCCTCGAACGTGGTCTTGAGGTAGTCGCGCGCGGCGTCGGGCGTGTCCGACCCGTTGAGCCAGACGCGGATGTCGCCGGAGGCGGACTCGCCGTCGCCGGAGCCGTTGTCGTCGCTCCCGCCGCCGGTGCTGCAGGCGGTCAGCGCGAGCGCCAGGGTGATCGTCGACGCCACGGAGGCGGCGACGAGACGGTTCCTCTTCACTGGGTGCTTCCTCTCGGTGATTCTTGGTGGTGGCGGCGATGCCCCCACCGGAGGTGTGGCAGGAGTCCTGCGTAATCGAGCGTGTGCAGGGGTGCTGCTGTATTACTGCGTTCCCGGGGGTGCTGCACTGGGGGTCCCAGGAGGTCGTGAGGGGCGGGTCGTGGCCCGCGCCCCGGTCGGGCAGGGTGGGTCAGGCGGAGCGTCGTCGGCTCACGAGACCCCCAGCTGTCCGGAGAGGACGAGGACGGCGGCCCCAGCGAGGACGACGTCTTCGTCGAGCGTGGCCATCCGCACCTGCAGCCCGCTGCCGATGACCGGCATGGTGCGGGAACGGATGGTCTCGAACGCCGACTCGCGCAGGGGGCCGTCGAGCAGGTCCGCAGGACCGCTCACGAGCACCTCCGCGAGGTTGAGCGCACTGACGACAGGGGCCAGGGCGATGCCCAGCGTCCTGCCCACCGACGCCAGCACGGCGTCGGAAGCCTCGGTGTCGAGCCCGTCCACCGCGCGGCGCAGCGCCGGCACGGACAGGACGGTCTCCAGGCAGCCGCGGCGCCCGCAGGCGCACGGCTCGCCGTCCTCGACCACGGTCACGTGGCCGAGCTCGCCGGCGGCGTCGGCGTGCCCGTGCACGCGTGCGCCGTCGACCATGATGCCGGCGCCCACGCCCTCGCCCACCGTGAGGACGAGCAGGCCGTCCCCGGCCGCTCCCCCGAACGTGAACTCGCCGAGCGCGGCGATGTTGGCGTCGTTGGCGACGTGGACCGCGAGCCCGAGCCGCTCCGTGAGCTGGGCCGCGAGGGGGACGTCGTACCAGCGGCGGTTCGGCGCCTCGATGACGCGGCCCTCGGCGTCGACGACGCCGGGCGACCCGATCCCCACGCCGATGACCGGCTGGGTCGCGGACGCGATGAGGCCGCGGCAGAAGCGCATGAGGAGGTCGACGAGCTCGGTGCCGGTGCGGCCGTCCACCGCGAGGCTCTGCCGGACGACGAAGTCGCCCGTGAGCGTGACGACGGCGCCGCGCAGGACCTCGTCGTCGGTGAGGTCGACGGAGACGATCTGGTACGCGCTCGTGCGCATGCCGACGAGGATCGCGGGCTTGCCCACGCGCTGCCCCGGGCGGACGCCGAGCTCCTCGACCAGGCCCTCGGCGATGAGCACGGAGACGAGGTCGGAGATGGTCACGCGGGTGAGCGAGGTGGCGCGCGCGAGGTCGGCGCGCGACGTGGGCCCCTCGTGGAACAGGTGCTGCAGCACGAGCGACCGGTTGTGGGCCCGAGCGTGCTCGGGGAGCACCTTGGAGGTCGGCCTGAGCCCTGTGCTCAGTCGCCTCCTCGGTGCGCCGGTGCCGGTGACTGCCGTTGTCATGTTTGTTAGTAGACTGCCTTTACTAAGTGGCTGTCAACTCCCTCCCGGCTTCGTGACCGAAATGTAGCCGAGGAGGCCACGACCCGGGACCTTGGTCCCACGGCCCCGCACGTCACGACGTCGCGGTGATCCAGCCCCGCGCACCGGCGTGCTCGACCGAGCGGGACGCGACCAGCACGGCGTCCTCCAGCGCCGCGCGCCACGACGACCCGTGCGCCGCCGCCGCGGCGAACGCGCCGTGGACCACGTCGCCCGCACCCAGGGTGTCGACCACGCGGCGCGGCCGCGGGACCGCGACCTCGTACCTCTCCCCCGCGTCGAGCACCTCGACGGGCCGCGGACCGCGGGTCCGCGCGACGAACCGAGGGCCCAGCGCGGCGACGGCGTCGAGCACGTCGTCCGTCGCGACGCCGGGCGGCCGGAAGTCCGCCGACACGACGACGGCGTCGCACAGCCCGATCATCGCGGGCGCGTCGGGCTTCCAGGAGCCCCCGTCCAGCACGACGGCGCACCCGCGCTCCCGCGCGCGGCGCGCGACCCGGAGCGCGAGCCCCGGGTGGTGGCCGTCGAGGAGCAGCACGTCCCCGGGGCCGAGCTCGTCCAGCGGGTCCGTCGTGCGACCCGGCGCGACGAGCTGCGCATCGGTGAGGTCGCCGAAGCCGGAGGCGTTGGTGCTCACGACCGCGCGCTCGCCGGTCGCACGCGTGACCAGCACCGTCGAGGCCGCGGGCTGCACCGCCCCGGCGACGCCGTCCGCCGCGTCGACGAGCGTGACGCCGGAGGACTCGAGCTCGGCCCGCACGACCGCGGCGAGGGGCCCGTGGCCCACGGCGGTCACGAGGGCCGTCGGGACGCCGAGCGCGACGGCGGTGGCCGCGGCGTTCGCGGCCGGGCCGCCGAAGGTCGCGGCGAGGGACCGCGCGACGACCTTCTCGTCGGGTCCGGGCAGGGCGTCGACGACCTGGACGACGTCGAGGGTCACGAGTCCGCAGCACACGAGCACGCGCCCATCCTCGCGCGCTGACCGGCGCGTCCGCACGGCGCCGGGCGACGGTCGGATCACGGACAGTTCACAAGACGGTCACGATGTGGGTGCGGCTGTCCGGTTCGCGCGGTTGGCCCCCTACCCTCGCAGCATGCGGACCACTCGCCCTCTCGCCGTCGTCGCCGCCCTGGTGCTCGGCGGCGCGCTCCTGGCCGGCTGCTCCGCGACGCCGGGTGTCGGCGACGCCGCCCTCGACTCCGGCGCGCGGTCCGAGGCGGCGGTGGTCGACGGCACCGACGCCTCGTCCGGCGCCCCGGCCGGGATCACGACCGGCGACGAGGACGCCGTGGTCGAGGCGGACCGGGAGATCGTCACGACCGGCTCGGTGACCGTCGTCGCGAAGGACCCGTCGGCGGCTGCCGAGCAGGTCGCCGAGCTCGCGGAGAGCGCGGGCGGGCGGGTCGAGAGCCGACGGCAGTCCGAGCCCGAGGGCGACGCGCGACCCACGGCCGAGCTGACCGTGCGCGTGCCGGCGGCCCAGACGACCGCGACCGTGGACGCGCTCGGTCAGGTCGGCGAGGTGCGCGACCTCGCGATCGAGGCGGTCGACGTGACCGGCACCGCGCGCGACCTCGACGCCCGCGTCGCGGCGCTCACCACGTCGGTCGAGCGCCTGCGGACGCTCATGGGCGACGCCGCGACGACCGCGGACCTGCTCGCCGCCGAGCAGGAGCTCACGACGCGCCAGGCGGAGCTCGAGTCGCTCCAGTCGCAGCGCGCCGCGCTCACGGACCAGGTCTCGATGTCCACGCTGCACGTCACCGTCGTGCAGGTGGTGCCGACGGAGCAGCTCGCCCCCGGCGGATTTCTCGGCGGGCTGCAGAACGGCTGGAACGCTCTGCTGACCACGCTCAACGGCCTGGTCGTCGTCCTCGGCGCGCTGCTCCCGTGGCTCGTCGTCGTCGGCCTCGTCCTGCTCGTCGTGCGCTGGGTGCTGCGCCGGGTCCGCCGTCGTGCGCAGGACGGCGGCGCTCCCCCGGCCGACGACGGCGGCACGGGGCCGGACGACGACCCGCAGGCGCCGTCGTCGGGGCGGGCTCCGCTCGTCGGGGCGTCCGCCCGTGACTGAGCCCGTCGCCCCCGAGGGCACCGGTCGCGTCGCGCGCCTGTGGGCCGACGACGAGGGCACGGCCCGGCTCGCCGGTCACCTCGTGACGCGCGTGTGCACGCACTGGGACACGGTCGGGCCGCAGACGTTCCCCCGGCACGTCAACCCGGAGCCGCGCGTGCAGTGGCGGGCCCACCTCGACGGCGCGGGCGACGACGAGGACCTGTACAGCGACGACCCCGGCGCGCCCCCGCTCCCCCGGGACGACGACCGGCTCGAGGTGCGGGGGCGGCGGCTGCGCCTCGAGTGGCTCGACGGCGACGAGGCGGCGGCAGCCTGGGAGCGCCACGGCTGGTGACCGCACAGAGCGCCGGTACGGCGACGGCCCGCACCCCGAGAGGGGTGCGGGCCGTCGCCGCAGGGGTGGAGGTGCGGGGAATCGAACCCCGGTCCGGTGACGCCGATCGAGGACTTCTCCGGGCGCAGTCTGCTGTCGTTTTTCTCGGCCCCCGCACTCACGCAGACAAGATGCGGACGGGCTCAGTCACCTGAAAGTCCCCGCAGCCCCGGTGACGAGGACTGCGAGCAGTGGCTCTCTAGATGACGCCAGGATCCGAGTCGAGAGCTAGCTCGGGCTGACGGACTTCGGGGCTCGCTCAGGCGGCGAGGGCGAAGTCGGTGCGCTTGTTATCGGCACCTGTGTTTTGCAGACATCGTTTACGAGATAAGCCTGCATCCTCGGCCCGCTTCTCCTCGAAGCACGACCACCGTCGAAACCGATCACCCCCTGTGCAGTTGTCAAGCACTGCGCGGCGCCCGGGCGGACCCGGACCTCGTGCAGCAGGTCCAGCCTACGCGATCAACGCCGTGCCCCGCACGGATATTTCCGCGCGGCCGGGTACCGGCGGTCGCGCACCGCCGGTACCCGCGTCGTGGCTACTTCTTCCGGCTCAGCGAGTCGACGAGCAGCCCGCCGGCGATCCCGAGGAGGAACACGTCCTTCGCGAGCCCGGTCCCCTGCTCGGTAGGTCGCACCCCGTCTTCGCGCGTCATGCCCGGCGTCTTGAGGTACATGCCGACGAGGCCGGCCGAGAAGACGCCGAGCCCGACGGCGACGAGACCGGTCGGGACGAAGGGCGCCACGAGGGCCGCGCCGAGCGCGATCTCGGCGGTCGACAGGGTCTTGGTGAACTGCTTCGGCTCGACCTCCCCGAGGAACGAGTACGTGCCGGCGGCCATCCCGTGCAGTCCCTGCGCGGTCTCCTCGTCGGCACCGCGCTTGCTCAGGCCGGAGTTGAGGATGTACGCCCCCGCCGCGAGGCGCGGGATGTACTGGCGGAGCTTGACCATGGGGCCTCCTGGTTCGCGGTCGTCGTCTCGCCCTCGACCGTACGTCGAGGGCGACGGCGTCACCAGCGGGTGGGGCCGGCGTCGGGCACGGGACCGCGTGCGGGACGCCCCGCGCGGCGTCAGCGCAGCTCGCGCTGCCGCATGGCGCGCTGCGCCTCGCGGTTGTCCTGCTTCTCGCGGAGCGCCTGGCGCTTGTCGTACTCCTTCTTGCCGCGCGCGAGCGCGATCTCGACCTTGGCGCGGCCGTCGAGGAAGTACAGCGCGAGGGGCACGATCGTGTGCCCCTTCTCGCGCGTCTTGGACTCCAGGCGCAGGATCTCCTCCTTGTGCAGGAGCAGCTTGCGCTTGCGGCGCGGGGCGTGGTTGTTCCACGTGCCCTCGGTGTACTCGGGGATGTGGACGTTCTCGAGCCAGGCCTCGCCGCGGTCGACCGCGACGTAGCCGTCGACGAGCGACGCCCTGCCCATCCGCAGCGCCTTGACCTCGGTCCCGGACAGGACGATCCCCGCCTCGTACACGTCCTCGATCACGTAGTCGTGGCGTGCCTTGCGGTTGCTGGCGACGACCTTGCGGCCGCTGTCCTTCGCCATCCGTGTCCTACCGTCCTTCTCTGCTGTCGGTGCTGTCGCCCGGGTGCTCGTCCGGGGCACCGTCCGTGCGCCGGCCCCGAGCCGTGCGGGCGCCCCAGCGTACGGGTGCCCGACGGCGCCCGGTACCGATTATCCCCCGGGTGCGGTCGCGCGGGGGCCGGGGCGGGTCGGGCGCGACGCCCGGAGCGCGACCCGGCCCGGTCAGCGCAGCACGGACATCGGGTCGATCGTCGACCCGTTGACGTACACCTCGAAGTGCAGGTGGCACGCCCCCGAGAGGCCGGTGTTGCCCGAGTAGCCGATGACGTCACCCTTGTTGACGGTCCGGCCGGACGACACCGCGAAGCGCGTGAGGTGGTTGTAGCTCGTCATGAGGTTCTTGCCGCCCACCGTGCCGTGGTTGACGAGCACCTGGTTGCCGAAGCCGTTGCGCCACTGGGCGTGGACGACCGTCCCGGGCCCGGCCGCCATGATCGGCGTGCCGCAGTAGGCGCGCAGGTCCGTCCCCGCGTGCAGGCGGTAGTAACCGAGGATGGGGTGCAGGCGCATCCCGTAGCTCGAGGTCACGTAGGGCACCGCCGTCGGGTACGACAGGAAGCTCGAGATGCTGCCGCGGTCGCCGCCGGAGGACGAGCCGCCACCTCCGCCACCGCCACCGCCACCGCCGGAGGACGAGCCGCCGCCGCCACCGCCACCGCCGCCGCCGGACTGCTGGCTCTGCTGCTGGCGGCGCGCCTCCTCCTCGGCGGCCTTGCGGTCACGTTCGGCCTGCTCCGCGATGATGCCCTTGATCTCGCTCTGCAGGGACTGCTGCGCGGCCTCGTTCTCGGCGACCTTGGCCTCGGCCGCGGACTTGCGCTCCTCGATCGTCGCCTTCTTGGCCTGCTGGTCGACGATCAGCTGCTCGACCTCGGCCTTGCGGTCGGCCGCGGCCGTGCGCGCCGCCTCGGCGGCGACGAGGTTCTCGTCCGCCTGCTGCTTGAGGTCGGTGACCGTCTCGCGCACCGCCTGGAGGCGCGCCTCGCGGTTGCGCGACACCGACTCGGCCTCGAGCAGCTCCTGGAGCGAGCGAGACTGGCTGCGCGCCGCCGTCGAGGAGACGGCGTACTCCGCGATGAACTCCTCGGTGCTCTGCGCACCCGTGACGATGCCGAGGCTCGAGACGTCGCCCTGACCGCGGTACGCCTGGCGCGCCATCTCGGCGATGCTCGACTTGGCGTCGGCCACCTCGGTCGCGCCGCGCTCGATCTCGGCGCTGATCGCGGCCTCCTGGCCCAGCGCGTCCTCGAGCCGCTGCGCGAGCAGCTCCGCCTCGCGCTGCGTCCGCTCGACCTCGGCCTGGGCCGCGTCGAGCTCGGCCTGCGCGACGGGCAGCCGCGCCTCGATGGCCTGGAGGTCGACGACGGCCTGCGCGAGCGCCGCGTCCGTGTCCTCGAGCTCGGACTGCAGCTGCTCGCGGTTGCCGAGGATCTCGGACTGGCGACGCTCTGCCGCGGCGCGGCGGTCGTCGATGTCGTCGGCGGACGCCGAGGCGACGCCGCCCACGAGGAGCAGGGTCGTGGCGATCAGAGCCGCTGTCGCGCGGCGGAGGTCCCGGGTCATCTCACACCCTCGTGTGGCGGTTGAGCGTGACGACCGAGGACACGGCCGCCAGCAGGAAAGCGATCCCGACGAGCACGGGTGCGATGCGCAGCACGTCCGCCTCGTCGACGTAGGCCACCCACGTCACGGACTGGGACAACCAGTCGGTGACCAGGTACTTCACGCCGACCCAGAGCCCGCCCACCGCCAGGACCGCGCCGAGCACGGCGGCGATCGCGCCCTCGAGGAGGAACGGGAGCTGGATGAACAGGTTCGACGCCCCGACGAGCCGCATGATGCCCGTCTCGCGCCGTCGGCTCAGCGCGGAGAGGCGGATCGTCGTCGTGATGAGCAGCACGGCCGCGAGCAGCATGACCGCCGCGAGACCGGCCGCGAGCAGGGACGCGCGGTTGAGCGCGAGGAACAGCGAGTCGAAGATGCGGCGCTGGTCCTCGACCACCTCGACGCCCGGCCGCCCCGTCACGACGTCGTTGACGACCTCGTAGTTCTCCGGGTTGGTGAGCTTGAGGCGGAAGGACGCCTGCATGTCGTCGACCGTGAGCTGCGTGCCGAGGTACCCGTCGGGGTAGCGCTCGGTGAACGCGGCGAACGCGTCGTCCTTGGACTCGAAGTAGACCGTCTGGATCTCGTCGCCGAGCTCGGTGTCGAACAGGTCCTCGATCGCCGCGATCTGCTCGGGCGTGGCCTCGCCGGCCGCGCACGTGGGCGACGGCGACCCGGCCGGGCAGAGGAAGACGGACACCTCGACCTTGTCGTACCAGTCGTCCTTGAGCTTGCCGATCTGCGCCTGGAGCAGCAGCGACGACCCCACGAACGTGAGCGAGACGAAGGTGACGAGCACGACGGAGACGGCCATGGAGACATTGCGCCGCAGGCCCTGACCGAGCTCCGCGAGGATGAACTGGAGTCGCACGCCGCTCACTCCCCCGCCGTCGCGTCGACGTGACGACGCGCCGAGCGTCGCCGGGGCAGCGGCGGCCGGCCCGGTGCGTCGGCCGCGGGCGTCGCGCCGGTCGCCGTCGTCCGGTCCGGCGCCTCGGCCGGGTCCTGCGTCGAGGACGACGCCGGGTCGGGCGCCGCGGACGGGCGTGCCGTCCGGCGCACGACGGCGGTCGGCGCCGACTCGGGCGCCGGGCCGGCCGTCGGGTCGGGGATCACCTGGCCGCGCGCGCCGTAGGAGCCGTGCGCCTGGTCGCGCACGAGCGTGCCGGTGTCGAGCTCGACGACGCGGCGGCGCATCTGGTTGACGATCTCCTCGTCGTGCGTCGCCATGACGACGGTCGTGCCGGTGCGGTTGATCCGGTCGAGCAGGCGCATGATGCCGAGGGACGTCGTGGGGTCGAGGTTCCCGGTCGGCTCGTCGGCGAGCAGGATCGGCGGGCGGTTGACCATGGCGCGCGCGATGGCGACGCGCTGCTGCTCACCGCCGGAGAGCTCGTGCGGGCGACGCTTCTCCTTGCCCGCCAGGCCCACCATCTCGAGCGTCTCGGGCACCGTGATGGCGATGGTGTGGCGCGGCTTGCCGATCACCTGGAGCGCGAACGCGACGTTCTCGAACACGGTCTTGTTGGGCAGCAGGCGGAAGTCCTGGAACACCACCCCGATCTGGCGGCGCAGCTTGGGGACGTTCCAGCTCGACATCGACCCGAGGTCGCGGCCCGCCACGAAGACCTTGCCCTTCGTCGGGCGCTCCTCGCGCAGGACGAGGTGCAGGCACGTCGACTTGCCGGAGCCGGACGCGCCGACGAGGAAGACGAACTCGCCGCGCCGGACCTCCAACGACACGTCGTCGACGGCCGGCCTCGCGCCGCGCGCGTAGACCTTGGTGACGTTCTCGAAGCGGATCACAGCGGCACGTTCCTCGGGTCGGGGGTCGATCCGTGGACGAACGGGGTTCGTCGCACGATCCCGAGGGTAGGCATGTGTCTCCGGCCCGGCGGGGCGGACACGCCGCGCCCGGGTGCATCGATCCGTTGCTCGGATCAATCGGCCCGGGGCGGCCGCGGAAGGTCAGGCCTCCTTCTGCACCCCGCGGCGCCAGCGGATCCCGGCCTCGATGAAGTCGTCGATGTCGCCGTCGAACACCGCCGAGGGGTTGCCCACCTCGTGCTCGGTGCGCAGGTCCTTGACCATCTGGTACGGCTGCAGCACGTAGGAGCGCATCTGGTCGCCCCAGCTCGCCTTGATGTCGCCCGCGAGCTCCTTCTTCTTCGCGTTCTCCTCCTCCTGGCGCACGAGCAGCAGGCGGGACTGGAGCACGCGGAGAGCCGCGGCGCGGTTCTGGATCTGCGACTTCTCGTTCTGCATCGAGACGACGATGCCCGTCGGGATGTGCGTCATGCGCACCGCGGAGTCGGTGGTGTTGACCGACTGCCCGCCCGGGCCCGAGGACCGGAACACGTCGACCTTGATCTCCGACTCCGGGATCTCGATCGAGTCCGTCTGCTCGATGAGCGGGATCACCTCGACCGCCGCGAACGACGTCTGGCGACGGCCCTGGTTGTCGAACGGCGAGATGCGCACGAGGCGGTGGGTGCCCGCCTCGACCGACAGGTGGCCGAACGCGTACGGCGCCTTCACCTCGAACGTCGCGGACTTGAGCCCCGCCTCCTCGGCGTACGACGTGTCGAGGACCGTCGTCGGGTAGCCGTGGCGCTCCGCCCAGCGCAGGTACATGCGCAGCAGCATCTCGGCGAAGTCGGCCGCGTCCACGCCACCGGCCCCCGCACGGATCGTCACGACGGCCTCGCGCGCGTCGTACTCGCCGGCGAGCAGGGTGCGGACCTCGAGCTGGTCGAGGTCCTTGCGGATGGCGGCGACCTCGTTCTCGGCCTCGACGAGGGTGTCCTCGTCCTCCATCTCCTGGCCCATCTCGACCAGGGTCTCGACGTCGGCGATGCGCTGCCCGAGCTTCTTCACCCGGTCCAGCTCCGACTGCGCGGCGGAGAGCGCCGACGTCACCTTCTGCGCCGCGTCGGGGTCGTCCCACAGGTCGGGCGCCGACGCCTTCTCCGAGAGGTTCGCGATCGTCGCGCGCAGCTCCTCCGGGTCGCTCACGCTCTCGATGGACTCGAGCGTGCTCCGCAGCGCCTTGATCTCGGACGGGAAGTCGATGGTGGCCACGAGGTTCAAGGTTACGCGACCCCGCGCGCGGTCGGCGCCGTCGCGCGAGGCGACGGCGACGGGACCGCGCGGGGGCTCCGCGCGGGGTCCGCGCGCGGGGCCGCCGCGGGGGTTCGGCGTCCCCGGGCGGGGCACGCCCGACGGCGCGTCGCCGTCAGTCCTTCGTGCCGCCCTGCGGGGCGGAGCCGCCCGTGGTCGACGGCGCCCGCTCGGCGGTCGTCGCCTGCTGGCGGCCCTCGTCACGCGCCTTCGCGAGCATCGCCTCGAGGCGCTGGCGCCGGCGTCGGCGGTCGTCCCGGACGCCCACGATCACGACCACGACGATCGCGAGGAGCAGGAGCTGCGGCCACGGGACCGCCCACGTGGTGACGGTGACCGTGACCGGGTCGAGCGGCGCGTCCACCTGGTCGTCGCCGACGACGGTCGGCGTCACGGTGATCGTCGTGCTGACCGGCCCGAGCGGCCAGACGTCGGCGAACGCGACCTTGCTCCGCAGGGATCCGCCCGGCAGGACCTCCCCGAGCGGCTCCGCCGTCGCCTCGTCCGTCACGGCGCCGAAGAGTGCGGACGTCGCGACCTGGCCCTCGGCACCGAGGCGCACGTTGCCGTCGTTGGCGACGTCGTAGGAGACACTGAGGTCGCCCGCGGCGAACGGGTTCCACGACGGCGCGTAGGACGCCTTGACGTCCTCGACGGCGAGCGCGGGCTGGACCTCGCCGGTGACGCGCGTCGTGACGCGGAACCCGACACGGCTCTCGACGCCGACGCTCGTCCCGCCCTCGCCGCCGCCCGTGCTCGTGACCGACGCGGCGATGCCCGCCGGGTGGTCGCCCGGGGTCGCGTTCTCGGGGACCGTGATCGTGTACGGGACGACGACCGTTTCCTTCGGGCCCACATCGACGCTCTCCTGGACGGTGAACCACGTCCCCGCGTCGGTGGACTCCTGGTCCGAGGAGAGCATGTTGAAGCGCCCGTTGGCGGTGAGGTAGCCGTCCGCGGCCTTGAGCGCGAACGTGGCCGGCACGTCGCTGAAGTTCGAGACGGCGATGTGCTCCTCGACCGTCGTGCCCGGGTCGGCGACGAGGTCGACGCCGCGACGCCCGTCGGGACCGTTCGCGTCCGCGGGCTTGGCGCCCCACGTGATGCGGTCCTCGGTGTCGAGGGGCAGCGGCGTCGGCAGAGCGCTCACGACGTCGGCCTGCGCGTTCGTGACGCCGGCGTGCGCGCTCGTGGCGGCGGTCGTCGCGGACGCGCCGACGGCGAGCGGGGTCGCGGGCAGGAGGCCGAGGGCGAGGGCGGTCGCGGCCAGGACGAGACGACGCCCGCGGCGGCGGGACGGGGACCCGGTGCGGGCGGGGTGCGTTGGTGCGGGGATCACGCAGGGGCTTCTCTCCGTACGACGACGGGTCGCCCGCCCGGCACGACCGTGGTCGTGGGGGACGGTGCGACCCGTCGTGTGACTACTCGGTCGGTGCCCGGTCGGAACCGGTCACCGGGACGTCGGGACGGCTCAGTCCTCGAACAGGGACAGCGTGATGGTCGAGTTGTACGCGCCCGGCGCGACGTCCTCACCCGTGCGCAGCGTGAGGTTCGCGCCGGCGGTCCAGGAACCCTCGGGGTTGACCTCGGCCGAGTCGAACGTCGAGACCAGGAGCTCCTGGTCGACGAGACCCGGGCCGTTCTCGAGGGAGGGCTCGACCGGCTCGCCCTCGGAGACCAGGCCGGTGTCGCCACCGTCGACGAGGGTCGGGGCCCACCCGAGGTTGTCGGCACCGATCTCGCCCGCGTCGCCCGTGAAGGCCGACGCGCTGCCCAGCACGTACCAGTAGGCGCCCTCGGGCACCTCGGTCCGCGTGTCGGTGACGGTGACCTCCGGCAGCGCACCGTTGAACTCGCGCGTGCCCTCGACCGACGACTCGTCGGCCTCGGTCAGCGTGGTCGAGCTCGCGGCGACGGTGAGGGCGAGGTTGCCCGGCTCCACGTTGGACTCGATCTCCACGGAGACGTCGACGTCGGTGCCGTCCACCGGGTCGGCGGAGGCGGCGGACGCGAGGGCGACCGTGCCGATGAGCATCGCACCGAGGGCACCCCCGGCGACGAGCTTCTTCGTTGCTCGTGCGTTCATGTTGTAGCTCTCCATCGTTGGAGTTGTTGTCGGACCGGATCACCATAGCGGCGAACCTGGGGTTTTGACAGGGCCGAACCAGAAGTGGCCATCCAAAGTTAAGAAAGTGAACAAAGGCGCGCGAGCGCGCTCACGCGACGTTGCGGTATTCCTTTCCCTGGACGTTCTTCGTCGAACAGCAACAGGTGCTCACCACGCTCTGGCACGTGACTCTGCACGCACGATGATGCCATCACTCCACGCCCCGGTCACCCAGCTGATCATCGCGGGTCGCGCCCGCGCGGCGAGGCCGACCGACGCCGTGCGCCCGTCGCCGGTCGACGCGTCGGTCACCACGACCTCGCTCAGACCGGCGAGCGCCGCGGGGTTCCGGGCGAGATAGTCGTCGACGTCCGCGCGGATCCCGGCGTCGGTCAGCGTGAGGACGGCACCCTCGACCGGCGGCGCCGCGCTGCCGGAGTAGAACGTCTCCGGGGTCGTCGAGTCGGCCGCCGTGAGGGCGAGCGCATCCGCGAGCGCGTAGAGCCGCTTGCGTTCGAGGTGCACCTCCGTGGCGCTCACCACGACCGTCACGAGGAGCAGCGCGAACGCCACGAACGCGCTCGTGAGCAGCAGGATGCGGCCCTCCTCCCGCTCGTTCGAGCCCCGGAGCCGCGCGACGAGCGCCGCCGAACCGCGCCCGACTGCGCCGGACCGCCGCCCGGGACCGCGTCCGGGTGCGCCCCCGGGTGTCGAGGTGCCCAGGGGTGGCGGGGCGCTCACGGCCGCCTCGCCGCGTACGCGTCGACGGACACGACGTGCCGCGCCTCCACGGGGACCACGAGGGGGACGACCCCCCGCACGAGCTCGGGCACGAGCGGGAGCGGCACGTCGAGCCGGACGTGCGCCGTCACCTCGCCGCCCGGCTCCAGGCAGGGCCGTGACGAGCAGGAGATCGTCACGCCGTCGGTGGCCGGGGAGAAACCCTGGTCGTCGAGCGCCAGGACCACGGCCGCCGAGGCGAGCCGGGCCCCGTCGTCGCTCGACGGCGCCGTGACGAACGCACGCGCCGCCTCGCGGGAGGCGCCCTCCACGGCGAACGTCGCGGCCTGCACCCGCCCCACCGTGAGCACGAGGTAGAGGACCGGTAGGAGGAGGACGAGCGCGACGCCGAGGAACTCGACGACCGCGCTCCCCCGGTCCGAGCGCTCCCCTGTCAGCCTCGCGCGGAGCCGAGCGAGCAGGCGCGTCACGGAGCCTCCTCCAGCGCGTGACCGCGGACGGTGAGTGCTCCGGCCGGGCCGAGCAGCCCGACGACCGGGAGCGGCGCGGTCACCGTGACCTCGACGACGGGCAGACCGTCCACGACGGTCTGGCGCGCGACGACGTCCTGCGCGTACCGCGCCGAGAGCGCGGACACGACGAGGTCGCGCGTGCGGTCCGCGCCGTCGTGCGGGCCACGGTCGGCACGGCCCGCGACGCGGGCACCTTCCGCCGCGCAGTCCACCAGCGTCGCGCGCACGTGGACGGCGAGCGCGACCTGGACGACCCCGAGGAACAGCACGAGCACGAGGACGGAGACGAGGGTGAACTCGACGACGGCGGAGCCCCGCTCCGGGTCCTCGACGCCGGCTCCCGGACCACCGCGACGCACCATCTCAGGGGGCGCCGACGCTCGAGATGGCGTTGCTGAAGGCCTGCGTCAGCGCCGGCCCGGCGACGGCCCAGAGGGCGATCACCAACCCGGCCGTCATCAGGGTGATGAGCACCCAGCCCGGCACGTCGCCGCGTTCCGGGTCATGACCGGTCAGCCGCCCGAGCGCGCCGCGCGCTGCGGCGCGCACCGCCTGGTTCCCTCGATTCCACCCCTGCATGGTTCTCCTTCGTCGTCGTTTCGATCGGTCGTGCCGGGCGGTCGTCCCGGACACTTGGTCGCTGCTGCTCAGAAGCCGAGCCGCAGGGTCGCGAGCGACGGGAAGACGGCGTAGACCACCGTCACGGGGAGGATGAGGAAGACGACGGGGACCATCATCACGACCTCTTTCCTCCCGCCCGCCTCCATGAGCGCGCGACGTCCCGACTCACGAACGTCCTGCGCCTGCGCCCGCAGCACGTCGGCGAGCGGGGTCCCCCGTTCCACGGCCACCGCGACACCCTCCGCGAAACGGGTGAGGCTCGGCAGCCCGGTGCGGTCGGCGAGCTGCTCGAGCGCCCGGGCGAGCGGGGTCCCGGCACGCACGGTCGCGAGGGTCGTGCGCAGCTCGCCGGAGAGCTCGCCGTGCGCGGTGGTCGCGACGCGCTCGAGCGCCGCGACCGGCCCCTCGCCCGCGTTCACCGCGAGCGCCAGGAGCTCGGCGACCGTGGGGAACTCGGCGAGCATGCGCTCCTCCCGACGTCGCACGGCGCGGGTCAGCGCGTGGTCGCACGCGAGCACACCGCCGACGCCGCACAGCAGCACGAGGACCACCAGTGCGGCGACGGACGACCCCCGCGTCGCCGCGAGCAGCACGGCGAGCGCCGTCCCGCCGCCGAGCCCGACGACGCCCCACACGAGCTGCCGTGCGCGGAACTGCTCGACGCTGCGTCCGCGGCCGGCACGGTCGAGGCGGCGCCGGACGTCGGACGCCGTCGAGCCGAACCGTTCCAGCGCGCGGCCCGCGTCGGCGAGCAGCGGCGCGAGGAGTCGTTCGAGGGTCGGGAAGGGTGATCGCACGGGGTGGTCGCGCAGCAGGACGGACGTGCGGTCATGGGTGCGCAGATAGGGCGCGAGCCGCTCGTCGAGCCGGATCGACCGCCCCCGGAGCCCGGCGACCACGAGGAGGACACCCAGCCCGCCGAGCGCGCCGAGCGCGGCACCGGTCCAGGACACGTCGACGGCGCTCATCGCAGCACCCGCTCCTCCTCGGGCAGCCGACCGATCCGCAGCATCAGCTGGTACGCCGCCGCGGAGCACGCGGCGCCGGCGGCCAGGACGACCGCACCCGCCATCGTGTTGTACGCGGCCGCCGTCTCCGGGCGCGTCGCGAGGAAGCCGAGCACGACCCACGGGCCGGCGACCGCGAGTCGCGCCCCGTTCACGGTCCACGACTGGCGGGCCTCGAGCTCACCGCGCGTGCGGGCGTCCTCGCGCAGGAAGGTCGACAGGGTGCGCAGGAGGCGACCCAGGTCGGTGCCGCCGACGTCCCGCGTGATCCGGAGCGCCTCGACGATGCGGTCGGCGACAGGGTCCGCGAGCCGGTCCTTGAGCAGGTCGAGGCACTCCCCGAACCGGCCGGACGCGCGGTAGTCCCGCGCGAACTGGGTGAACGGCTCGCGCAGCTCGACCGGACCGCGCTCGCCGAGCTGACCGACGGCCTCGGGCAGCGACAGCCCCGCGCGCACGCCCGAGGACAGGTGGTCCAGCACCTCGGGCCAGACCTCCCGGAGCCGCGCACGCCGCCGCCGGGCGCGGGACCGCACGAGGAGGGAGGGCGCTCCCGCGGCGATCACACCGAAGCAGGCCGCGATCGTCCACGACCGCGCGAGGACGGTCCCGACCACGAGGACGACGAGCCCGACGCCGACGCTCGCGACCACCAGGGCACCGGGTGTCACTGCCGGTGCGCCGGCCTGGACGAGCAGGTCCTGCGTGCGTGCCGCCCACCCGTCGGCACGACGCACGCGCGGGGGCCCGGGCGCCCAGAACGACCACCAGACGCAGAACAGCCCCGCGCCGAGGAGGAGGCCCACCGCCACGCCCACGGTCAGCCCACCCTCGTCGGCGCGGCGCCGTCGAGCACGTCGGCCCCGGCCGGGCCCGCCCGCAGGACCGCTGCCAGGTCGATGCCCGCGCGGGCGAAGCGCTCGGCGCGCGGCGGGAAACCGCCCGCGCGCACCAGACGGTCGCCCGAGCGGACGAAGATCTCCGCGGCCTCCACGACGCCCTGCTCGACGCGGCCCGTCACACCGAGGATCTCGCGCACGCCGCGACGCCCGTCGGCGTCGACGCCCAGGTGCACGACGAGGTCGATCGCGGACGCGACCGTCGGCACCACGAAGCGGTCCGAGACGTTCTCGCCCGCGAGCAGGGGCAGCGTGCACATCTTGGTGATCGCCTCCCGGGCGGAGTTCGCGTGGATCGTGCACATCCCCGGGACTCCGGCGTTCAGCGCGACGAGCAGGTCGAGGCTCTCCGCCTCGCGGACCTCGCCGATGACGATGCGGTCCGGGCGCATGCGCAGCGCCTCCTTCACCAGGCGCCGCAGGGGGATCTCGCCCGTGCCCTCGAGGCTCGGCTGCCGGCACTGGAGCGACACGACGTCGCGCACGGCGAAGCGCAGCTCGAACACCTCCTCGCACGTGACGACGCGCTGCGCGGGCGGGACCGACCCGGCGAGGGCGTTGAGCATCGTCGTCTTGCCCGCCTGCGTGGCTCCCGCGACGAGGATGTTCAGCCCGGCCCGCACGGACGCGTCGAGGAAGGCGGCGGCCTGGGGCGGGAGCGCGCCGAGCCGGACCAGGTCGTCCAGGTGCGACGCCCGGACGACGTGCTTGCGGATGTTCACCGCCCACTCGCTGCGCGTGACGTCGGGGATGACGACGTGCAGCCGCTCCCCGCCCGGCAGGCACGCGTCGACGAACGGGCTCGACAGGTCGAGCCGACGCCCGGACGACCGCAGCATCTGCTCCACGAGGTCGCGCACCTGCTGTGCCGTGAGGATCGTCGTCGTCAGCTCCGACGAGCCGCTGCGCGCCACGAACACCTGGGAGGGCGCGTTGATCCAGATCTCCTCGATCTCCGGGTCGTCGAGGTAGGGCTGGAGCGGCCCCAGCCCGGCGACGGCGTCGACGACCGCGCGACCGGCAGCGGCGGGGTCGGCGAGCGGCGCGACGGCCCCGAGCGCGCTGCGCGTCTCGTAGTCCGCGACGACGTCGCGCACGAGCTGGTCGACGGCCGCGCGGTCGCGCGCGGGGTCCACCCCGCGCCGTCGGACGAGCTCGCGCACCTCGCCCTCGAGCACGCCGACGGCGTGCGTGTCCGTAGACATGTCGAGCATTCCCCCTGCTCCGTCGGCCGGCTGCCCCGCCGGTCGTCAACGATCTGCGCCAGAGAGTAGGGCATGGACGCGCCCCCGTGAACCGCCCCTGTGGACAAGGTCGCGGGCGCCCCGGAATCCCGCGCCGTCGAGAGGGGACCCCCCTTCCGGCGTCCCACATCGTGGTCGTCGCGACGGCTAGGGTCGGGCCATGACGGACCTCCCGCCCGGCCGCTGGCAGGCCGCCGCGCGCGCCACGGGCCTCCTGGGCGCCGACGGCGCGGTCGCGGCGACGATCTTCGCCGAGATGACGGCGCTCGCGCAGCGCACCGGGGCGATCAACCTCGGGCAGGGCTTCCCGGACGTCGACGGCCCGGCCGCGGTGAAGCACGCCGCGGTGCGCGCGATCGAGGACGGCCACAACCAGTACCCGCCGGGCCCGGGCGTCCTCGAGCTGCGCAACGCCGTCGCGAGCCACCAGCTCCGCCACTACGGCCTGGACCCGGACCCGGAGACCGAGGTGCTCGTGACGACGGGCGCCACCGAGGCGCTCGCGGCGACGATCCTCGCGCTCGCCGGGCCGGGCGACGACGTCGTGACGCTGGAGCCGTTCTACGACTCCCACGCCGCGTGCATCGCGCTCGCGGGTGCGCGCCACGTCACGGTTCCCCTGCTCCCCGGCCCCGACCGCTTCCGGCTCGACGTGGACGCGCTGCGCGCCGCCGTCACCGACCGGACGCGCCTGATCGTCGTGAACTCGCCGCACAACCCGACGGGCACGGTCCTCGACCTCGACGAGCTCGACGCGATCGCCGCCGTCGCACGCCGGCACGACGTCGTGGTCGTCACGGACGAGGTGTACGAGCACCTGACGTTCGACGACGCCCGGCACGTGCCGATCGCGACGCTGCCGGGGATGCGGCAGCGGACGATCACCATCTCCTCGGCCGGCAAGACGTTCTCGTTCACGGGGTGGAAGGTGGGGTGGCTGCACGGCCCCGAGCCGCTCGTCACGGCGGTCCGCACGGTGAAGCAGTTCCTCACCTACACGTCGGGCGCGCCGTTCCAGCCCGCGATCGCCGACGCGCTCGCGGACGACGAGACCCCGCGCGCGCTCGCCGACTCGCTCGCCGCACGCCGTGACCTGCTGTGCGAGGGCCTGGTCCGCGCGGGGTTCGACGTCGTCGTGCCGCAGGGCACGTACTTCGTCATCGCCGACGGCGCCGCGCTCGGCGTCGAGGACGGCACCGCGCTGTGCCGCGAGCTGCCCGCCCTCGCGGGCGTCGTGGCCGTCCCCGTGAGCGCGTTCTGCACCCCGGGGTCGACGACGGCGCGCGCGCTCGCGTCGCGCGTCCGGTTCACGTTCGTCAAGCGCGAGGACGTCCTGCACGAGGCCGTGCGACGCCTGGCCGCGCTCGGCGCGTCGCGGCCCTGAGCGACGTCAGGGGCACACGCCGTCGCGTGGCGCTTCCGTCGCGCCGGCACCCGGGTCGGTCCCCGCTCCCGGGTCCGTCGCGCCCGTGCCAGGGTCGACGGCACCGGTCCCGGGGTCGGTGGTGCCCGGGTCGGTCCCCGCTCCGGGGTCGGTCGCGCCGTCCGCGGGGGCCGTGGCGTCGTCGCGCGGGTCCGTGACGGGCTCGTGGCCGGGCGGGGGTGCGTCGTCGATCAGCCGCTGCCAGATCGCGTCGGCCTCCGCCGTCCACTCGACGCGGTTGCGGTCGCTCGCCGCGTCCACGACGGGGACCTGGGTGAAGACGACCTCGGAGGGCTTGATGGCCCGCAGGCTGAACGCGAGCCCGGCGAGCGCCGTCGGGTCGGCGATGGTGGGGTCCGCGCTGATCGAGCCGAGCACGGCCTCGATGACCCCGTAGAGCTGGGGCGAGTTGGTGATGATGTTCTGCGAGAGCAGCTCGCGCACCGCCGAGTCGATGAACGCCTGCTGCCGGGCGATGCGCGTGAGGTCGGAGCCCATCTCGAGGCCCATGCCCTTGCCGTGCCGTGCCCGGAGGAAACCGATCGCCTCGTGACCGTTGAGCGTGTGCTCGCCGGCGGGCAGGTCGAGGGTGCCGTACCGCGGATCCTCCTTGATCGGCTCCGGGAAGCACATGGTCACGCCGTCGATCGCGTCGACCACGCCGACGACCCCGGTCATCTTGACCACGACATGGTTGGTGATGGGCACGCCCGTGAGGCTGTAGACCGACGAGATCGTGCAGCCGGCGGCCGCGTCCATGTCGTCGACGCCGCCCGACCCGATCTGGAACGCCTCGTTGAACATGGTGTTGCGGCGCGGCGAGGACATCGACCCGTCGGGAAGCTTGCACGCGGGCAGGTCGACGAGCGAGTCGCGCGGGATCGACACGACCTCCATGCGCGTGCGGTCGCCGGACACGTGCACGATGAACGTGGTGTCGGACCGCATTCCCTCCTCCTCGCCCGCGAGCGCGGCGTTCTCGGCGTCGCGGTAGTCCGTGCCCATGACGAGGATGTTGAGCGCCTTGCCGGCGAACGGGTCGGACGGGTCCTTCGGTGGTTCCTCGGTCGGCATGCCGACCACGTACTCGGACACGTCGCTCACGGTGATCTTCGACTTGAGGTCGAGGTACACGGCTCCGGCGCCGACGGCCAGGAAGACGAACGCGCCGGTGAGGACCAGCCCGATCGCCCGGGCGACGCGGTGCGAGCGGAGCGCGCGGGCGTGGTGCGGGCCCCCGGCGGGCTTGTCCGTCGCCCCCTTGCGGGAGCGTGTCTCCTGCGTCGCGCGGGACCTCGCGCGTGCGGGCGGCGAGGCGGGGGCGGTCTTCGGCACGGTCCGAGAGTAGAGGGTCGGGCGCGAATGCGTGCGCCGGACCAGCGGGAGGACGTGTGAAAGGGCGGCGAAGACCGGGTCAGACGGGCGTGTGCCAGCCCCCGCGGCGGAACGCCGGCGTGGCGAGCGCGAGCACGAGGATCGACGCGACGACCGCCCCGAGCATGACGGTGGACATCGCGACGGCGTCACCGCCGAGGACGCCGACGAGCGGGCTCACGAGCCCCGCGACGCCTGCCTGGAACGCGCCGATGACCGCGGCGGCGGTGCCGGCGATCTCGCCGTGCCGGGTCAGCGCGAGCGCGGAGGCGTTCGCGGGGATGAGGCCCTGCATCGACAGGACGAGGAACAGCGCGGCGACGATCCCGACGATCCCGCCCGCCCCCGTCAGGGCGACCACGAGGAGGCCGACGGCGAACACGCCCTGCACGACGAGCGCCGTCCGCAGCAGCCGCACGGGTGCGACGCGGCGGACGAGCGCGGCGTTCGCCTGCGCCGACAGCACGAGCCCGATGCCGTTCACGGCGAACAGGAGCGCGAACTGCCCGTGGCTCAGCCCGTACCCCTCCTGCAGGACAAAGGGTGAGCCGACGACGTAGCTCATGAGGACGGCCTGCCCGAGGCCGGGGAGCACGGCGAGCGCGACGAAGTGCCGGTCGCGCAGGAGGCCTGCGTACCCGCGCAGGACGGTGCGCGCCCCGGCGGGGCGACGCCGCTCGAGCGGCAGGGACTCGGGCATGAAGAACAGGACGATCGCGCCCAGGACGACGCCGCCGAGCGCGAGGACCCAGAAGACCGCCCGCCAGGTGGCGTGCGCGCCGATGAACGACCCGATGGAGGGCGCGAGGAGCGGCGCGAGCCCGATGACGAGCATGAGCCGCGACAGGACGCGCGCGGCGTCGGACCCGGTGAACCGGTCGCGGATGGCGGCGATCGCGACGACGGACGCGGACGCGTTGAAGAACCCCTGGAGCACGCGCAGGCCGACGAGGATGCCGATGTTGGGCGCGAACGCGCACAGGAGCGACGTGACGACGTGCAGCGAGAGCCCGACGAGCACGGGCAGACGACGGCCGTAGCGGTCGGAGAGCGGCCCGATGACGAGCTGCCCGACCGCGCCACCGAGGAGCATGCCGGACAGCGTGAGCTGCGCGAGGGAGTCGGGCGCACCGAGCTCGGCGCCCACCTCGGGCAGGAGCGGGAGGTACATGTCCACCGTGAGCGCGGGCAGCGTGGCGAGCGCGCCGAGGAGCAGGACCCAGCGGGCGGACGATCTCGGTCGGGGCACGGCGGGGTCGACCGAGGAGGGTGGCATGACTCCCATCGTAACGATTCGATCGCGTGCGGACCGGGCTTCCGGGCGTGACCCTGCTCTCCCCCGGCGGCCCTCCCCGTGCGCGCGCCCGCCGGCCCGGCGCGAGCGTGGGTGGCGTGCGGCACCCTGGAGGCATGTGCGGACGCTATGCCTCCTTCCGGGACGCCCAGGACCTCGCGGACGAGTTCGCGATCGCCGACGTGGCCGACGACGCGCGCCTCCTCCCGCCGTCGTGGAACCTCGCACCGACGGACCCGGTGCGGATCGTCGTCGAGCGCGCCGCGAAGGACACGGGAGAGGTGCGCCGCTCGCTGCGGCTCGCGCGCTGGGGCCTCGTGCCGTCGTGGTCGAAGGACCCGAAGGGCGGCGCGCGGATGATCAACGCGCGCGCGGAGTCGATCCTGGACAAGCCGGCGTTCGCCAAGCCGTTCGGCGTGCGACGGTGCCTCGTGCCCGCCGACGGCTACTACGAGTGGCGCGTCCTGCCCGACGGCGCGTCCCCCGCCGGGTCCGCGGGCGCGCCGGCGCGCCGGGGCAAGGTCCCCAAGCAGCCGTACTGGATCGCGCCCGGCGACGGGCGCAGCGCCGCGTTCGCGGGGCTCTACGAGTTCTGGCGCGACCGCACCAAGGCGGACGACGACCCGGACCGCTGGCTCGTCTCGACGACCATCATCACGACCGACGCGGCGCCCTACCTCGCCGAGATCCACGACCGCATGCCGCTCGCCCTGCCGTCCGACGCCTGGGACGCGTGGCTCGACCCGGCGGTCGACGCGCGGGGCGCCGCCGACCTCCTCGGGCTCGGCGGCCCGCACGACGACGTCCCCATGGTCGCGCGCGAGATCTCGACCCTGGTCAACTCGGTGACGAACGACGGCCCGGGGCTCCTCGAGGCCGTCTGACCGGGCCCTGCGCTGGCGGGCGGACGTCGGCGACCGCGCGCCCGGCGCAGCCGGTCAGCCGCGGTAGGCCCACTGGAGGCGCACGGGCTCGATCGTGCCGAGACCCTGCACCTCCGTCTCGGGCTGCGCCGTGAGCGCGAACCGCTGGTCGCCGGCGAGCAGGCCCGCGGTCTCGCGGTCGACGAGCACGGTCGTCGGGTCGGCGATGTCGACCAGTCGCGCCGCGAGGTTGACGCTCGGGCCGAACACGTCGCCGAACCGCGACAGCACGCGTCCCCACACGAGGCTCACGCGCACGGGCGGCACGTCGACGTCCTCCTCGCGTCCGCCCGCCGCGGCCAGGCCGAGCGCGACGCGCGCGCCGGTCGCGACGTCGTCGGCCACGTAGAGCACCGCGTCGCCGATCGTCTTGACGACGCGACCGCCCGCCGCGGTGATGACGTCGCGCGCGCTCGTCTCGAAGAGCTGCACGAACTCGGCGAGCTCGCTCGAGCCGAGCCCGCGCGTGCGCTGCGTGAAGGAGACGATGTCCGCGAACCCGACCGCACGCGGGAGCGGGAGCTCGTGCTCGTCGACCGCGGTCGCGCGGGCGTCGGAGAACTCGACCGCGAACCTCCCGGCGACGGCCGCGAGCTGGCGCCGCCACGCGTGCAGGAGCTGCTCCTCGAGGACGGGCGCGAGCTCGGGCAGCCGGTCGAGCACGAGCAGGCGCGCGCTCGTGTCGTCGAGGTCGAAGCGCCGCGTGAGGTGCTCGACGAGCGCCTCGACCTGCCACAGCACGAGGCGCTCGGTCGTGTGCCCCGTCGAACGGATGAGCGTCGTGAGCGCGCGCTGGTCGAGCTGCTCCTGCTCGGCGAACGCGAACACGTCCGCGAGCGCCTGCGCGTCGCGCTCGGTGAAGGCGTGCTCCTCGCCCTCGGTGAGCGGGAGGCCGAGCGCCTGCCAGTAGGCGCGGACGCGGTCCTCGTCGACGCCGGCCCGCTCGGCGAGCCGTTCGACGGTCAGGGTGCGGGGTCCGCCGAGGAGCGCCTCGTCGAGCACCGCCTCGGTCGCCTCGGCCTCGGTGGTCGGCGCGCCGTCCTCCGCGGTCGTCGCGGACGGTGCGGGGGCGAGCTCGTTCTCCGGGTCCACTGGCACCCGGCGATCCTATTCCTCGGTCGGGCTCGTCGACGTCGGCAGGCGCACGCGAGATCGGCACGCACGACCGCCGATCCGGCCGCGGACCGCCGATCTCGGGGGGCCGTCGGGGCCGGTCAGGCGTGGGCCGGTCAGGCGTGGGGGCGCAGGTGGTGCACGTCGCCGCTGTGGTGGACGGTCGTCGTGCCGTCGTCGAGGCGGACCTCGAGGCCGCCGTCGGGGGCGAGCCCGGTCGCGAGCCCGACGACGTCCCCGCCCGCGACGCGCTCGACGCGCACGCGCGTGCCGAGCGTCGCGCTGACCTCGGCGCAGTCGGCGTCGAGCCCGGCGGCGTGCGCGTCGCCCCCGGCGTCCTGCCAGCGCGCGAGGACCTCGCCGAAAGCCTCGTGCAGCGCGACGAGCACGACCTCCCGGTCGGTGGTCGCGGCTCCGGCGAGGGCGAGCGAGGTGGCGGTCGGGACGGGCAGCTCGTCGCGCCGCTGCGCGACGTTGAGGCCGACGCCGACGACGACCCCGCCGTCGGGCAGCACCTCGGCGAGGATGCCGGCGACCTTGCGCAGCGGTGCGGGCTCGCCCGCGCCGGGGTCGGGGACGAGGACGTCGTTGGGCCACTTGACGACGGCCTCGACGCCGGCGGTGGCGCGCAGCGCGCGGGCGGTCGCGAGCCCGGCGAGCAGCGGGAGCCAGCTCAGGGCCTCGCGCGGCACGTCGGGCCGCAGGAGGAGGGAGCCGAGCAGGGCGGTGCGGGGCGGCGTCGTCCACGAGCGGCCGAGCCGGCCGCGGCCCCCGGGCTGGTGCTCGGCGACGAGGAGCGCGGGAGCGGGCCACGCCGCCGGGTCGCGCGCGACGGCGTCCGCGAGCTCCGCGTTGGTGGACGCGGACTCGGGCACGACCTCGAGCCGGGCGAGCGGCCCGGCGGGCGCCACGAGCAGCTCGCGCAGGAAGTCGGCCCGCAGCGGGGGTCGCTCGTCGCCGGACGGGGTCTCGGGGTCGTGCGCGGTCGCCATGCCCGCCATCCTCGCGCACCGCGCGGGCGCCGCACGAGGCGGGGACCGGCCGACCTGCGACCGGCCGAGTTGTGGGTACCCACCAACCCAGGCCCCCGCGGTGCTGGCGGCGGCCGCATCGAGTGGGTGCGATCCTCCAACTAGGCTCGGGTGCGTGACGGACTCTGCGACGACCTCGCCCGCGACGACCGAGAGCGCCGACGCGCCCCGCCCCACCGGGACCGCGGCGAAGCTCGCCGACCTCGACCGCCGTCGTGCGGAGGCGGTCGGGCTGCCCGAGGAGGCAGCGCGGACCAAGCAGCACGCGCGCGGCAAGAAGACGGCCCGCGAGCGCATCGACGCGCTCCTCGACGAGGGGAGCTTCGTCGAGCTCGACGCGTTCGCGAAGCACCGCTCCCACAACTTCGGTCTGGAGAAGAAGCGGCTGGCGGGCGACGGCGTCGTCGTCGGTCACGGCACGATCGACGGCCGCCAGGTGTGCGTGTACTCGCAGGACTTCACGGTGTTCGGCGGCAGCCTCGGCGAGGTCCACGGGCAGAAGATCACCAAGGTGCAGGACCTCGCGCTGCGCACCGGGGTGCCGCTCATCGGCATCTCCGACGGCGGCGGGGCCCGCATCCAGGAGGGCGTCGCGGCGCTCACGCAGTTCGCGGAGATCTTCCGCCGCAACGTCGCGTCGTCGGGCGTGATCCCGCAGATCTCGCTCATCCTCGGCCCGAGCGCGGGCGGCGCGGTGTACTCCCCGGCCCTCACGGACTTCATCGTCATGGCCGACAAGACGTCGAACATGTTCATCACCGGGCCGGACGTGATCCGCGCGGTGACGGGCGAGGACGTGGGCTTCGAGGAGCTCGGGGGCGGCCTGACACACAACGAGAGGTCCGGTGTCGCGCACTACCTGGGCAGCGACGAGGACGACGCGATCGACTACGTGCGCCACCTCGTGTCGTACCTGCCGCAGAACAACCTGTCGGACGCGCCGTCGTTCCTGCCCGACGACGTCGAGCTCGCGGTCACGGAGGAGGACGAGGAGCTCGACGCGCTCGTCCCGGACTCGGACTCGCAGCCGTACGACATGCGCACGGTGATCGAGCACGTGCTCGACGAGGGCGCGTTCCTCGAGGTGCAGCCCCTGTTCGCGAAGAACGTGCTGGTCGGGTTCGGGCACGTGGAGGGCCAGTCGGTCGGCGTCGTCGCGAACCAGCCGCTCGCGATGGCGGGCACGCTCGACATCGACGCGGCCGAGAAGGCGGCGCGGTTCGTGCGCACGTGCGACGCGTTCAACATCCCCGTGCTCACGCTCGTGGACGTCCCGGGCTTCCTGCCGGGCGTCGACCAGGAGCACCAGGGCATCATCCGCCGCGGCGCGAAGCTCATCTACGCCTACGCGGAGGCCACGGTCCCGCTCGTCACGGTCATCACGCGCAAGGCGTACGGCGGCGCCTACATCGTCATGGGGTCCAAGCAGCTCGGCGCGGACGTCAACCTCGCGTGGCCGACGGCGCAGGTCGCCGTCATGGGCGCGGGCGGCGCGGTGAACATCCTGCAGCGCGCGGCGCTCAAGCGGACGGCCGACGCGGGCGACGACGTCGAGGCGGAGCGCGCGCGCCTCGTCGCCGAGTACGAGGACGCGATCGTCAACCCGTGGGACGCCGCGGAGCGCGGCTACGTGGACGCGGTGATCCGCCCGTCCGAGACGCGCGTGCAGGTGGTGCGTGCGCTGCGGGCGCTGCGGACCAAGCGCGCGAGCCTGCCGCCCAAGAAGCACGGCAACATCCCCCTGTGAGCGTCGCGGACCGCACGCCCCCGACGACCCGCCGCACGAGCGGCCCGAGAGAAGGACGGTCATGAGCCACGAGGACGCCACGCACGGCCCCGCGCCGCTCGGCGCTGTCGACCCGGCACCGATGCACGCCGTCGTCGACGCGCTCGCCGCGGCGCTGCACGAGTACGTCGGCACCGCCGTGGGGGTGCGCGCCGAGTTCGGGGCGTCGGAGGCGGACGAGGACCCGCGCGTCCTCGCGCTCGAGGCGCGCGTCGGCGCGCTCAACGCCCAGCTCTTCGACGTGCTGCACGAGGCGCTCGGCATCCACCCCGACCTCACGTCGTCCGTGTGGGAGCCGACGGAGGGCGAGGAGGCCGACGACGCGGACGCCGCGCCCGCGGACCTGGAGGACGACACGTTCACCCTGGAGTACGTCGTCGTCTCGCGCCCCGGCGGCCCGGACCTGGACGACGTCGTCGGGCTGCTGGACTCGTGGGGCCACGAGGCGCAGGCGCGCCTCACCGAGGCGGGCTACGACGTCCCGGAGTGGGGCGTGGGCCGCGGCACGGACGAGCACGAGGACGACGCGTGAGCGAGCAGCAGCCGGTGGGCGCCACCCCGAGCGTGCGCGTCGTGCGCGGCGCCCCGGACGAGCTCGAGGTCGCCGCGCTCGTGGCCGGGCTGGCGGCGGCGGCCGCGGCCGGTGACGAGCCCGACGACGTCGCGCCCGTGGACGAGTGGACCAACCGGGCGCGCGTGCTGCGCGGGACGGGCGATGGCGCGACGGCGAAGAGCTTCGGTGGGCGCTCGGGACGGCACAACGCCGACTCCTGGCGCTGGAGCCTGCGCTCGTGACGACGCCCGGCACCTCCCCGCGCGTGCGTCGGCTGCCCGAGCGGGCGGTGCTCGTGGAGCAGGCTCCGACGGCCGACGCCGTCGAGACCGACCCGACGGCGCTGCCGCCCGTCGCGCCCGTCGCGGCGTGGCGACGCTGGGCCTGGGCGGTCGCCTTCGTGCCGACGGTCGCGCTCCTCGTCTACCAGCGCGCGAGCGCGTCGCGCGGCTGGCCCGTGCCGGAGGCGCTCGTCGTCGTCGCGACCTTCGGCCTGCTGCTGACGGCCGTGCTCGCGCTCGTGCGCTACCAGGACGACCGCGCCACGGCGCGCCTCGCGCGCGGTCGCGACGCGCTGCTCGCCGCCCCCGTCCGGGCCACGGGCACGCTCACCGTGCCCGCACCGGCCACCGACGCCCCGCAGCCCGGTGCGCACGACGTGCGCGGGACGCTCGTCGTCACGACGAGCTCGGGCGCGGCGACGGCGCGCCCGGTGCGCGTCGTCGCGCCCACCGGCACGGCGGGCCCGCGCCCGGGTGACCCGGTCGCCGTCTGGCACGCGACCGACGACGAGGACGCGACCGGCGTGCTGCTCGTGCGCTACCACCGTGACTGGGCCGACGACCTGCTCGCCGCGCTGCGCGGGGGACGCCCGGTCGCGGGCGACGGGGCACCTCAGGACGGGCCGAAAGTCCCGGAGGATCCGACGGAGCGCCCGCCCCGCGCCGAGTAGTCTCGTCCGGGTGAGCGACACCACCACCACCCCCGCCGGCGCCTCCGCCGGGACCCCCGACCGCACTCCCACGCCGATCGACGCCGTCGCCGAGGCGTACGTCACGCAGGTCGCCGAGCTCGACCCGCTGGCCGCCACCTCGATGGGCCTGTCCGGCTACGACCACCTCGTCACCGACCTGTCCCCCGCCGGGCACGAGGCGCGCGCCGAGGCCGACCGCGCGGTGCTGCGCGAGCTCGACGGGCTCGAGCCGGTCGACCACGTCGACCGCGTCACCCTCGCGGCGATGCGCGAGCGCATCGGCCTGCAGCTCGAGCTGCACGAGGCCGGCGAGCCGCTCGCGAGCCTCAACAACATCGCGTCGCCCGTGCAGGAGCTGCGCGACGTCTTCGACATCATGCCGACGGGCACGGTCGAGGCGTGGGAGAACATCGCGGCCCGCCTGAACGGCCTTCCCGGCGCGATCGACGGCTACATGGCGTCGCTCGCGGAGGCGGCGTCGCGCGGCAACGTCGCCGCGATCCGCCAGGTGCGGATCGGCGTGGCGCAGTCACGCGAGCTCGCCGACCCGCAGGGCTCCTTCTTCACGACGTTCGTCTCGGGCCCCGAGGCCGACGCCGTCCTCGACGACTCCGCCGCGTGCTCGCTCGTGCGCAAGGAGCTCGAGCACGGCGCCGCCGCCGCGCGCGAGGCGTACGGCCGGCTCGCGGACTTCCTCGAGACGACCCTCGCCCCGCAGGCCCGCACCGAGGACGCCGTCGGCCGCGAGCGCTACGCCCTCTTCTCGCGCACGTTCCTCGGCGCCGAGGTCGACCTCGACGAGACGTACGCGTGGGGTCTGGAGGAGCTCGCGCGCGTCGTCGCGGAGCAGGAGGAGATCGCGCGCCGCATCGCCGGCCCCGGCGCGAGCGTCGAGGACGCGGTCGCGGCGCTGGACGCCGACCCGAGCCGCAAGCTGCTCGGCACGGACGCGCTCAAGGCCTGGATGCAGGAGACCTCGGACGCCGCGGTCACCGCGCTGAACGGCGTCCACTTCGACATCCCGGCGCCGGTGCTCGACCTCGAGTGCATGATCGCGCCGACGCAGACCGGCGGGATCTACTACACCCCGCCGAGCGACGACTTCTCCCGCCCGGGCCGCATGTGGTGGTCCGTGCCCGCGGACGTCACCGAGTTCAACACGTGGCGCGAGAAGACGACCGTCTACCACGAGGGCGTCCCCGGCCACCACCTGCAGTGCGGCCAGGCCGTGTACGCGCGCGCGACGCTCAACACGTGGCGCCGCCTCGCGTGCTGGGTCTCGGGCCACGGCGAGGGCTGGGCCCTGTACGCGGAGCGCCTCATGGCGGACCTCGGGTTCCTCGACGACGACGGCGACCGCCTCGGCATGCTCGACGCGCAGCGCATGCGTGCCGCGCGCGTCGTGCTCGACATCGGCGTGCACCTCGGGCTCCCCGCCCCGCAGGAGTGGGGCGGTGGCACGTGGGACGCCGACAAGGCGCTCGCGTTCCTGCGCGCGAACGTCAACATGCCCGACTCGTTCGTGCGGTTCGAGCTCGACCGCTACCTCGGCTGGCCGGGGCAGGCGCCGTCGTACAAGGTCGGGCAGCGCCTGTGGGAGGCCACGCGCGACGACGCGCTCGCCGCGGCGCAGTCCCGCGGCGAGCAGTTCGACGCGAAGGCGTTCCACGAGCGTGCGCTCAACCTCGGCTCCGTGGGCCTCGACGTGCTGCGCGACGCGCTCTCGTCGTGACCCCCGCGCACGGCCGGCCCGGGACGGCGGCGCGCCGTCCCGGGCCGGTGGGCGCCCGGGTGCTCTGAGCCCATGGGCGCCGTCCTCACCGGCTTCGCGGTCATCGCCGTCGTCGTGGCCGCCGGGTACGTCACCGCACGTCTCGACGTCGGGGGCCCCGACGCACGGACCGCGCTCAACCGCGTCGGATTCTTCGTCGCGAGCCCGGCGCTGCTGTTCACCGTCCTCGCCCGGGCCGACGTCGGCGCGCTGTTCCATGCGCCCCTCGCGGTGGCCGCGACCTCCGCCGTCGTCACGGCCGGCGTCTTCGTGGCCGTCGACCGGCTCTGGCTGCGGCTGCCAGCCCCGGAGGCGACGGTCGGCGTCGTCGGCTCGGGATACGTGAACGCGAACAACATCGGCCTGCCCGTCGCGGTCTACGTGCTGGGCGACGCGACGGCCGTCGTGCCGGTGCTCCTGCTCCAGCTCCTCGTGCTCGCGCCACTCACGCTGCTCGTGCTCGACGCGACGACGACCGGACGGACGTCGTGGCGGCTCGTGCTCGCCCAGCCCGTGCGCAACCCGATCATCCTCGGGTCGCTCGCGGGCGCCGTCGTCTCCGTGAGCGGCTGGACGCCGCCGGTCGCGGTCATGGCCCCGCTCGACATCCTCGGCGGCGCCGCGATCCCCATGATCCTGCTCGCGTTCGGCATGTCGCTGCACGGCACGCGCCCGCTCCGGCGCGGCGAGCCGCGCGCGGCCGTCGGCGTCGCGAGCGCCGCGAAGCTCGTCGTGATGCCGGTGGTCGCGTTCGTCGTCGCCCGGCTCGTGCTCGGGCTCGACGACGCGGCCGTCGCCTCGGCGGTCACGCTCGCCGCGCTGCCCACCGCGCAGAACGTCTACAACTACGCGGCACGGTTCGGGCGCGGCGAGATCCTCGCGCGCGACACGATCCTCGTCACGACGGTCGGCTCGCCCGTCGTGCTCCTCGCTGCCGCGCTGCTCCTGGCGTAGCCGGGGCCGAGAGCCGCGCCGGGTAGTCTGCGCGGGTGCTCCGACTGCTCCTCGCCTCCCGCTCCCCCGCCCGCCTCGCGACGCTCCGTGCGGCCGGCGTCGACCCGCTGGTGCGCGTGTCCGGGGTCGACGAGGACGCCGTGCTGCGCGACGCCGCCGCGGAACGTGGCGGGCTCGCGCCCGTCGACGCCGTGCTCGTGCTCGCGCGCGCCAAGGCGGAGGAGGTCGTGCGCACGCTCGACGCGACCGCCCCAGGGACGCCGGAGGACGACGCCGCGCTGCTCGTCGGGTGCGACTCGATGCTCGAGCTCGACGGCGAGGTGCTCGGCAAGCCCGCCGACGCGGACGACGCGCGCGCCCGCTGGCGCGCCATGCGCGGCCGGGCCGGCGTCCTGCACACCGGGCACTGGCTCGTGGACCTGCGCCCGGCCGACGCCGGGGGGACGGGTGCGGCGGTGGGCGCGACGAGCTCGACCGTCGTGCACTTCGCCGACCTCACCGACGACGAGATCGACGCGTACGTCGCCACCGGCGAGCCGCTCCACGTGGCCGGCGCGTTCACGGTCGACGGCCTCGGCGGCCCGTACGTCGAGCGGATCGAGGGCGACCACCACGGCGTCGTCGGGATCAGCCTGCCGCTCGTGCGGTCGCTCCTGCGCGAGGTCGGCGTGGCCTGGCACGCGCTGCGCGCCTGACGCGCTGCGCGGCGCCCGTTGTCGAGGCCGGACAACGCCGCGCACCTCACGAAGCCCAGGGACGGGCCGCTATGGAGGTTTCCGACAACCGCCCTCGGCGCGGCTTGGTTTGTTCTCCAATCTTGTCCGGTACCGCGCGCAGGAGCGTGAACCGCGCCGTGCGCACGCGTTACCGTGAGCCGTGCCCGCGAACCCCACCCGCCCCCTGAGCAAGGTCCTCGTCGCCAACCGTGGCGAGATCGCCGTCCGGATCGTGCGCGCGTGCGCCGACGCCGGCATCGCGTCCGTCGCGGTCTACGCCGACCCCGACCGCCAGGCCCTGCACGTGCACCTCGCCGACGAGGCGTTCGCGCTCGGCGGCACGCGCGCGGCCGAGACCTACCTCGACATCGCGAAGCTGCTCGACGTCGCGCGCCGCTCCGGCGCCGACGCCGTGCACCCCGGGTACGGCTTCCTCGCCGAGAACGCCGAGTTCGCGCAGGCCGTGCTCGACGCCGGGCTCGTCTGGATCGGCCCGCCGCCCGCCGCGATCGACGCGCTCGGCGACAAGGTCAGCGCCCGCCACATCGCGCACCGTGCGGGCGCCCCCCTCGTGCCCGGCACGCCCGACCCGGTCGCCGACGCGAGCGAGGTCCACGCGTTCGCGGCCGAGCACGGGCTGCCCATCGCGATCAAGGCAGCGTTCGGCGGCGGGGGCCGCGGCCTCAAGGTCGCGCGCACCACCGACGAGATCGACGAGCTCTACGAGTCCGCCGTCCGCGAGGCGACCGCGGCGTTCGGGCGCGGCGAGTGCTTCGTCGAGCGGTACCTCGACACCCCCCGGCACGTCGAGACCCAGTGCCTCGCCGACGAGCACGGCACGGTCGTCGTCGTCTCCACGCGCGACTGCTCGCTCCAGCGTCGCCACCAGAAGCTCGTCGAGGAGGCTCCCGCGCCGTTCCTCAGCGCCGCGCAGGAGGCCGAGCTGTACAAGGCGTCCGAGGCGATCCTCCGGGAGGCCGGGTACGTGGGCGCCGGGACGTGCGAGTTCCTCGTGGGCGCCGACGGCACCATCTCCTTCCTCGAGGTCAACACCCGCCTGCAGGTCGAGCACCCCGTCTCCGAGGAGGTCACCGGCATCGACCTCGTGCGCGAGCAGCTGCGCATCGCCGCCGGGGAGCCGCTCGGGTACACCTCCACGCAGGTGCGCGGCCACTCGATCGAGTTCCGCATCAACGGCGAGGACCCGGCGGCCAACTTCCTCCCCGCCCCGGGGCGCATCACGCGCCTGCGCTTCCCGTCCGGGCCGGGCGTGCGCGTCGACTCCGGCGTCGTCGAGGGCGACACGATCTCCGGCGCGTTCGACTCGATGATCGCCAAGCTCGTCGTCACCGGCGCCACGCGCGAGCAGGCCGTCCAGCGCGCCCGCCGCGCCCTGCGCGAGCTCGAGGTCGAGGGCATCCCGACCGTCGTCCCGTTCCACCGGGCCGTGCTCGACGCCGAGGCGTTCGTCCCCACCGACGACGAGCCGTTCCGCGTGCACACCCGGTGGATCGAGACCGAGTTCGCCGACCGGCTCGCCACGCTCGCGCCCGCTCCCGCCGCGCCCGCGGACGAGGACGACGAGCCGCTCGCGACCGAGCGCGTCGTCGTCGAGGTCGGCGGCAAGCGGCTCGAGGTCGTGCTGCCCGCCGGGCTCGGCATGGCCGCCGGGCGTGCCCGCACCGCGAACGCCGCCCGACGCCCCGCGCGCCGCAGCGCCGCGAAGTCCAACGGCGGCGGGTCCGGCACGACGCTCGCCTCGCCCATGCAGGGCACGATCGTCAAGGTCGCCGTGGCCGACGGCACCCAGGTCGCCGAGGGCGACCTCGTCGTCGTGCTCGAGGCGATGAAGATGGAGCAGCCCCTCCTCGCCCACCGCGCCGGCACCGTCCGTTCGCTCTCGGCGACCGCGGGCGCGAGCGTCAGCTCGGGCACCGCCATCTGCGAGATCGTCGACTGACCTGCGCGTCCCACCCCGGCACCTTGTCGGGGTGGACGCGGTCGTCCCGAGATCGGCACCTCCGACCGAGCTCGGCACCCGAGGTCGAGTTCGGTAGCACCGACTGCCGATCCTGACCGCGGGTGCCGAGCTCGCCGTCTGCCTGCTGTCAGCCGGGCTGGGCGGCGGCGCGCATCGCCCGCCGTCCTGAGGGCAGCGCGACGGCGACGGTCACGACGACGAACATGAGGACCCCGGAGACGACGAGCAACGACTCGACGGAGAAGCGGTCCGCGAGCGGGCCGAACACGACCATGCCGAGCGGCATCGAGACCGCCATGACGATGCCGACGAACCCGAAGACCCGGCCCTGGCGCTCCGGCTCGACGGTCTCCTGGAGCACGGTCATCGACGTCGTGGAAAAGGGCGGCACGGAGAGCCCGAGCAGGAACATGAAGACGAAGAACACCCACATGTTCGTCGAGACGCCCATCGCGACCGACAGCAGGCCGAAGACGAACGTCGAGCCGACGATCATCGCGATCCGGTTCTTGAGGCCGCCCCAGGTCGCGAGCAGCACGCCCCCGAGGAGCATCCCGACGGAGAACGCGACCTCGTTGACAGTGAGCTTCCAGACCTCCTCGCCGAAGGTGCGCGCGACCATGAGCGGCGTGAGGTACGACGGCGCGACGATGAGCAGGAACACGACGGCGTAGAGGCCCAGCACCCACCGGACGAACGGGTGCGACCCGAGGTAGCGGAACCCTTCGACGAGGTCGTCGAAGTACCCGGCGCGCTCACCCGCGGCGGCGCGCGCGAGGGTCGGGACGGGCACGAGCAGGAGGAGCCCGATCCCGATCGCGGCGGTGACGACGTCGACGAAGAACACGGCGACCAGGGACAGGCTCGCGTACAGGGCCGCAGCGACCGCGGGGGCGAGGAGCATCATCGCGGACTGGATCGACTGGTTGATGCCGTTGACCCGCAGGAGCCTGCTCGTGGGCACGATCTGCGGGAGCAGCGCCGCGACGGCCGGGGTCTGGACGCCGGCGCCCGTCGAGCGGACGGCTAGCGCGGCGTAGATGAGCCAGAGGTCGTCGGCCCCGCCGAGCATGAGGAGCGCGAGCGCCAGCGTCGTCACGGCGATCGTGGCGTCGGCGGCGATCACGAGCACCTTGCGGTTCACCCGGTCCGCCCACACGCCGCCGAAGATGGAGACGACGGCCTGCGGCAGGAACCCGAACAGCGTGCTCAGCGCGAGCACCGAGCCGGACTTGGTCTCGATCGTCAGGTGCCACATGACGGCGTACTGGACGAGCATCGAGCCGAACAGGGAGACCGTCTGCCCCGAGAGGAACACCGCGGTGTCCCGGCGCCACCGGGGCCGGGCGAGCGTGTCGTCCTCGGCGGGACGGTCGACGGCGTCCGCGGGCGCGGCGTCGGTGTTCTCGTACGGCGTATGGCTCACCCGGACATCGTGCCGGGCGCCACCCACACGGTCCACGGAATTCGCCGACGGCGCACCGCCGCGCGCGGCGGGGCACGGCACCGGGCTGGCAGCATGGGGCTCGTGACGATCCCGACCGCCCCCCGCGACCCCGACGAGCCGCCGACCCGGCTCCCCCGCCACCTCCAGCCGGGCGACGGCTGGGTCGAGTGCGCGTGCGGACGTCGGCACTGGGGGCTGTTCGGGGCGGCCGGGCTGCTGCTCGCCCGGCGCGACGGCACCGGGCGGCCGACCGACGTCGTGCTCCAGCACCGGGCCCCGTGGTCCGACCAGGGCGGGACGTGGGGCGTGCCGGGGGGCGCCGTCGGGCCGGACGAGACCGCCGCGCAGGGAGCCCTGCGCGAGGCGGAGGAGGAGGCAGGGATCGACCCCGCGGCCGTGCGCGTCGTGGGCGAGCGCGTGCTCGACCACGGCCCGTGGCGGTACACGACGGTCCTCGCCGAGGTCGTGGACGGCACGCCGGTCGAGCCGCGTGCGACCGACGCCGAGAGCATCGAGGTCCGGTGGGTCCCCGTCGACGACCTCGCGGGCCTCGACCTCCTCCCGGCCTTCGCGGACGCCTGGCCGGGGCTGCGTGCCCTGCTCGAGGGCCCGTCCGAGGACTGAGGGCCCGGGCGGCGTCCCGAGCACCGACGCCGCCCGCCCGCACGCCGGCCGTCCTGTGCCGGGCGCGCCCGGGGCGGTAGCGTCACACCTCGTGAACCCCGCGCCGGCCCCCGTCGTCCCGCGCGACCGCGCCGACCTCGCCCTCCTGCTCCTCGTCGTCACGGTCACGGCGACGGTGGTCGAGCTCGTGCGGTCGAGCGGCCCGCTGCTCGACCACGCGTTCTCCGCGGGGGTCGTCACCGTGGCCCTGACGGCCCTCGCGACGTACGCGGCGCCGGGGCTGCTCGTCGCGATGATCGCCGCGCGGCTCGAGCTCACCGGCCGCGTCGTGCTGCTCGCCGTCTCCGCGCTCGTCGTGGCGCGGCTCGTGCTCCAGGCGCTCGGCACGGCGATCGCCTCGGGCGCGGACCTCGGGCTCGTCCGGTACGGCGTGGGCCTGGCGACCGTCGCGCTCGGGATAGGCGTGCTCGTCCTCGTGGCGGGGTTCGCGAGCGGCGCCCGCCCCGGCGCGGCCGACGGCCTCGCGCGGGGCCGCCTCGTGGCCCTGGGCGTCGTGCTCGGCGCGCTCCTCGCCGCGGCGCTGAGCGCGGCCCTGGGCACGTGGGACGCCTACTGGCGGGTCGACGTCGGCGCGTGGGTCGTGACGGCCGCCATCACGGGGGCGGCGCTCGCCTGCGCGTGGGTGCTGCGCCGGCGCGACGCCCTGCCGGGGTCGCGCGGGCTGTGGGTGCTCGGCCAGTTCGTCGCGCTCGCCGTGCAGGTGCTGGCCAACCCGGCGTTCGCGGCGGCGCAGACGGGCGTCTCGCTCCCGTTCGCGGTCACCGGGCTCGCCGTCGCCGCGCTGCTCACGGCCTGGGCCGTCCCGCGACCCGCGCGGTCCCGGCCCGGTGTGTGGCTCCCGCCCGCGGTGCTCGTGGTGGGCGTCGCCGTCGTCCTGCTCGCGGTCCCCCGGGTCGACGGGCCGGGAGCGTGGGGCTGGGTGCTCCTCGCCCTGCTCGTGCTGCTGGTCCCGGTCGCGGGGCGCACGCTCGCCCTCGCGCTGACCCGCCCGGCGCTGCCGCTCACGTGGCTCCGGCTCGCCGGCGCCGCGAGCGCCGCGGGTCTCGGCGTCGCCGTCCCGCTGCTGGGCTACCAGCTCGAGTACGACGTGCCGCTGCCGTTCCCTCACACCCTGCTGCCCGTCGCGGCCGCGCTCGCGGTGGCCGTCCCCGCCGTGGTCGCGGGGAGGCGTGCGCACCGCGCCGCGCCGACCCCGGACGACGAGCGGCCCGCCCCTCGGGAGCGCGGGCCGCTCGCGCTCGCCCTCGGGGGCGCGGTCGCGCTGCTCGCGCTCGTCGGCGTCTCCCAGGTCCACGTGCCGACGACGACGTCCGCCGTCGCCGACTACCCGGTGGGCGACCTCCGGCTGCTGGACTGGAACCTGCACTACGGCGTGAGCGCCGACCCGTCGGTCCGGCTCGACGAGATGGCGGCGACGATCACGGAGTCCGGGGCCGACGTCGTGACGCTCCAGGAGGTGTCCCGCGGCTGGGTGCTCGGCGGCGGCGCCGACATGGCGACGTACCTCGCGCGCGCGACCGGCATGCGGGTCGTCTTCGCGCCCGCGGCCGACCGCCAGTTCGGCAACGCGATCCTCTGGGACCCGCTGCGGGGCGACCTCACCGACGTCGTGCGCCACGCCCTCCCCTACGGCGCCGGTCCCCAGGAGCGCTCGGCCGTCTCCGCGACGGTCGACGCCGCGGGCGTCCCGGTGCGCGTCACGTCGGTGCACGTGCAGCACCGGGAGGAGAACACCCCGACCCGGCTCGACCAGCTCGACGCGCTCCTCGCCGCGGAGCCGGTCGGGGACGCGTACGTCCTGGCGGGCGACCTCAACGCGGAACCCGGCTGGGACGAGATCGCCCTCCTCGAGGACGCCGGTCTCGAGAGCGGGCAGGACGTCGCGGGCGACCCCGCGGCGCTCACGTCGCCCGCCGTGGCCCCGGCGCACCGGATCGACTGGGTTCTCGGCTCCCCCGCGGTGACGTTCCGGTCGGTCGAGGTCCTCGACGTCACGGCGTCCGACCACCGCCCGCTGCTCGCCGAGCTCCGCGCGCAGGACTGAGACCGTCCCGGCCACCTCGGCCCGGGATCCCGGCGCCCGCGGCCTGACCCGGGCGCGGGGCGGCGGGTTAGGGTCGACGGGTGCGCATCGAGCTGACCGTGACCGAGGCCGTCGAGATCGCCCGCGCGACGGGCGGCCTGCCGCCGTACGTGCGGTCGGTCGCGAGCGAGGGCGACGACGTGCGGGTCGTCGTCGACCTGCGCGAGGTGCCCGACCCGCCGTCGGCCCTCCGGCTCGCGGCCCGGCTCGTCCCGGTCGTCCGCGCGACGCTGCGCGTGGAGTCCGTCGTCGCGGGCACCGCGGTGCTCGCGGTAGAGGCGAGCGCCGCCGGTCTGCCCGCCCACAAGCTTCTCGGCTTCGTCGAGGCGCCGCTGCAGGGCGCGCTGCGCTCGCGCGGTCTGCCGCCCGAGGCCGTGCGCGTGCTGCCCGAGGCGCGCGTCGCGGTCGACGTGCAGGCGCTCCTGGGCGGCGTGCTCGAGCACACGTTCCCCGGCTTCCAGCTCACCGAGCTCGCGTGGTCGGACGGGAGCCTGCGTCTCGACGGACGGCTCTGACGTGCCGGACGCTCGTCCCCCGGCGCCCGTCCTCGTCCTGCTCGGTCCCGCGGCGACCGGCAAGTCGACGCTCGGCGCGCTCGTCGCGCAGCGGCTCCGGGTGCCGTTCGTCGACCTCGACACCGTGGCCGACCGCTACTACCCGGAGGTCGGCTGGAGCGTCGAGCGGCTCGTCGAGCGCGTCGGCGTCGTGGGCCGCGTGGCGGCCGAGCGCGAGTGGGAGCCGGCCCGCGCGCACGCGACGGAGCGCGCGGTCGCGGAGCACCCGGGCTCGGTGCTGGCGCTCGGCGCGGGGCACGCGTCGTACACCGACCCCGTGCAGCTCGCCCGCGTCCGCGCCGCGCTCGCGTCCGTCCCCCACGTCGTCCTCGTGCTGCCGAGCACCGACCGCGAGCACGCGCTCGGCGTGCTGCGCGCCCGTTCCCTCGCCGCCAAGGGCACCGACTGGCGACCCGCGGGGCACGACTTCCTCGCCGAGTGGTTCGACGACCCGGGCACGCGGAGCCTCGCGCACCGCACGCTCGTCACGGGCACCGAGGACCCCGCCGCGAGCGCCCGTCGGCTGGTCGCCGCGCTCGGCTGAGGCGCCGCGCCCGCCGGGACCGCCGAGTGCTCAGTCCTCCCGGTGGTGCAGCATGCGCGCCACCTCGGCGATCGAGCCGCTGAGCGACGGGTAGACGGTGAAGGCCGACGCGACGTCGTCGACCGTGAGGCGGTGCGAGACCGCGAGCGTGATGGGGAACACGAGCTCGCTCGCGCGCGGCGCGACGACCACGCCGCCCAGCACGACCCCCGCCTCCGGGTGGGCGAACAGCTTGACGAAGCCGTCGCGCATCCCGAGCATCTTGGCGCGCGGGTTGCGCGCGAGCGGCAGGACGGTCGTGACGTACTTGCTGCTCTGCGCCTTGAGCTGCTCCTCGCTGTACCCGACGGTCGCGATCTCGGGCGCGGTGAAGATGTTCGCCGCGACGGTGCGCAGCTTGATCGGCACGACGGCGTCGCCGAGCGCGTGCGACATGGCGACGCGGCCCTGCATCGCCGCGACGGACGCGAGGGGCAGCACGCCGGTGCAGTCGCCCGCGGCGTAGATCCCGCGCACCGACGTGCGCGACACCTTGTCGACCTCGACGTGCCCGCTGGGCGTGAGCCGGACCCCGGCCTCCTCGAGGCCGATGCCGCTCGTCGAGGGGATCGCGCCGACGGCGATGAGCACGTGCGAGCCCTCGACGACGCGGCCGTCGGAGAGCGTGACGCGGACGCCGTCCGCGGTGCGCTCGGCGGACTCGGCGCGCGAGCGTGACATCACCGTCATGCCGCGCGAGCGGAACACGCCCTCGAGCAGCTCGGCGGCGTCGGCGTCCTCGCCGGGGAGCACGCGGTCACGGCTCGACACGAGCACGACGTCCGAGCCCAGCGCGTTGTACGCGCCCGCGAACTCGGCGCCGGTGACGCCCGACCCCACGACGACGAGCCGTTCCGGGAGCTCGGAGAGGTTGTAGAGCTGCGTCCACGTGAGGATGCGCTCGCCGTCGGGCTGCGCGGTGGGCAGCACGCGCGGCGTCGCGCCGAGCGCGAGCAGGATGACGTCGGCGTCGAGCACGAGCGGGCCGTCGGTGCCGTCGGGCGCGTCGACCACGACGCGCTCGGGGCCGTCGAGCCGGCCCTCCCCGATGACGACGCGCACGCCTTCGCGCTCGAGCCGCGCGTGGATGTCGGCGGACTGCGCCGCCGCGAGCGCCATGACGCGCGTGTTGACGGCCTCGAGGTCGACGATGTGCCGCCGCATCGCGGGGTGCTGCGCCTTGGCCGTGTCGACGGGGAGGCGGATGCCGAGCTCGGCGGCGCGCTCGGCGATCGTCATCCAGTCGGCGGTGGCGATGAGCGTCTTCGAGGGCACGACGTCCGTCAGGACGGCCGCGCCGCCGAGCCCGTGGCGCTCGACGACGGTGACGTCGGCGCCGAGGCGACGGGCGACGAGGGCGGCCTCGTAGCCGCCGGGCCCACCCCCCACGACGACGATGCGGGTGCTGTCCGGGGCGGTCGAGGAGTCCATGCTCACGTGCGTCACGCCGGACATTCTGTCAGGCCGTCGCGTCCCTCGGTGTCAGCATGCGAGACGTCGCGGCAGGTCCGGCGCGCCGCACGGGACGGCGGTGCTCGTCAGGTCGCGGGCCCGGGGACGGACTAGCCTTGCGACCATGACGACGACGCCTCCGAGCACACCCCCGCTCGACGATCCCGCGACCGACCCCTTCCTCGTGGCCCGGGCCGCGGCCGACCACATCGCGCAGGCCACCGGGGTCGAGGGCCACGACATGGCCCTCGTGCTCGGGTCGGGCTGGGGCGGCGCCGCGGAGCTGCTCGGCGAGGTCGTCGCGGAGGTCCCGACGCACGAGATCCCCGGCTTCTCCGCACCCGCGGTCGCGGGCCACCTCTCGGTGACGCGGTCCATCCGGGTCGAGCGCGCCGACGGCTCCGTGCGGCACGCCCTCGTGCTCGGCTCGCGCACGCACCTGTACGAGGGCAAGGGGGTGCGCGCCGTCGTGCACGGCGTGCGCACGGCCGCCGCGACGGGCGCGGAGACGCTCATCCTCACGAACGGCTGCGGCGGGCTCAACCAGGAGTGGGGCGCGGGCACTCCCGTCCTCCTCTCCGACCACATCAACCTCACGGCCCGCAGCCCGCTGGAGGGGCCGACGTTCGTCGACCTGACCGACGTGTACTCGCCGCGCCTGCGCGAGCTCGCGCACCGCGTCGACCCGACGCTGCCCGAGGGCGTGTACGCCCAGTTCCCCGGGCCGCACTACGAGACGCCCGCCGAGGTGCGGATGGCCGGGGTCCTCGGCGCCGACCTCGTCGGCATGTCCACGACGCTCGAGGCCATCGCGGCCCGGCACTGCGGCCTGGAGGTGCTCGGCGTCTCGCTCGTGACGAACCTCGCCGCCGGGATCAGCCCGACGCCGCTCTCCCACGCCGAGGTCATCGAGGCCGGCCAGGCCGCGGGACCCCGGATCAGCGCCCTCCTGGCCGACATCGCGAAGCTGGTGTGACATGACGGACCGCACTGCGGGGCACCGGGCCGACCCGGCCGACGACCCGACCTTCGACCCGGGGACCGACCACGCGGCGTTCCTCGCGCGCGTCACGGCGTGGATCGACGACGACGTCGACGCGAGCGACCAGGACGAGCTGCGCCGTCTGCTCGAGCTCGTCGACTCCCCCGACCCGCGCAAGCACGACGTGCGCGTGCGGGCGCTCGCCGACCTGCAGGACCGGTTCTCCGGCCCGCTCGAGTTCGGCACGGCGGGCCTGCGCGGGCGCATGGAGGCGGGGCCGCACCGCATGAACCGCGCGGTCGTGATCCGCGCGGCCGCGGGCCTGGGCGCCTACCTGCTCGACACCCTCGGCCCGGCGGGCGCGGGCGGCGCGGCGCGCCCGCGCGTCGTCGTCGGGTTCGACGCGCGGCACCGCTCCCGCACGTTCGCGGTGGACAGCGCGGCCGTGCTCACCGCGGCGGGCCTCGACGTGCTCGTCCTGCCGTCGGCCCTGCCGACGCCCGTCCTCGCCTTCGCGGTGCGCCACCTCGGCGCCGACGCGGGTGTCATGGTGACCGCGAGCCACAACCCGCCTGCCGACAACGGGTACAAGGTCTACCTCGGCGGCCGCGTCGTCACCGACTCGGGCCAGGGCGCCCAGATCGTCCCGCCCTACGACGCGCACATCGCCGCCGCGATCGCGGCCGTCGGGCCGGCGCGGTCCGTCCCGCGCGCGTCGTCCGGGTGGACCGTGCTGGACCGCGAGGTCGTCGTCGCCTACGAGCGGTCGGTCCTGGCGCTGTCCGACGGCGCACGGCGCGAGCTCAAGGTCGTCACCACGGCGCTGCACGGCGTGGGCGGCGAGACGGTCGCGCACGTCCTGCGCGACGCGGGCTTCACGACGGTCGTGCCGGTCGAGGAGCAGCTCGACCCGAACCCCGACTTCCCGTCCGTCGCGTTCCCCAACCCGGAAGAGCCGGGCGCGATGGACCTCTCGCTCGCCGTCGCGCAGGACGCGGCGGCCGACGTCGTGCTCGCCAACGACCCCGACGCCGACCGGTGCGCCGTCGCGGTGCTCGACCCGCGCGTCGGGACCTACCAGGGCGCGGAGACGGCCCGGTCGAACGGCTGGCGCATGCTGCACGGCGACGAGGTCGGCGCGCTCCTGGGCGACGACGTCGCGCGCCGCGTCGCCGCGTCCGGCGCCCCGGGGGGCGTGCTGGCCTGCTCGATCGTGTCGTCGCGCCTGCTGGGGAAGATCGCGGCCGCGCACGGGCTCGGCTTCGCGACGACGCTCACCGGGTTCAAGTGGATCTCGCGCGTCGACGGCCTCGTGTTCGGCTACGAGGAGGCGCTCGGCTACTGCGTCGACCCGGCCCACGTCCGGGACAAGGACGGCATCAGCGCGGCGCTGCTCGTCGCGCAGCTCGCGAACCGCCTCAAGGCCGAGGGGCGCTCGATCGTCGACGCGCTCGACGACCTGGCGCGCGCCCACGGCCTGCACGTGAGCGACCAGCTCTCCGCCCGGTTCGAGGACCTCGACCGCATCGGCGAGACGATGGCCCACCTGCGGGCCGCTCCCCCGCGCACCCTCGCGGGGGCCGGCGTCTCCGACGTCACCGACCTCTCCGCGGGCCTGGACGGGCTCCCGCCGACGGACGGCGTGCGGATCCTCACCGCGGACGGCACGCGCGTCATCGTGCGCCCGAGCGGCACGGAGCCGAAGGTCAAGTGCTACCTCGAGGTCGTGGTCCCGGTCGCCCCGGACGCCTCGCACGACGACCTCACCGCGGCCCGGGCCTTCGCCCGCGACCGCCTCGACCGCGTCAAGGCCGACATGACGCGCGCGCTCGGTCTCTGAGCCACCACGAGCCGGGGTCCCCGGTCGCCGGAACGTTCCGGTGACCGGGGACCCCGGCTCGTCAGGCCTCCGCGACGACGATCACCGCCGCCGTCACGACGCTCAGTAGCCCGCGTCCCCGCCGGCGGGGGCGTCCGCGCCGCCGAACCCCGCGAGGACGGCGGCGGTGCCGGACAGCCCGAGGCGCGTGGCGCCGTGCTCGATCATCGCGAGGGCGTCGGCGAGCGTGCGGACGCCGCCGGACGCCTTGACGCCCAGGCGACCGCCGACGGTCTCGGCCATGATCGAGACGGCGTGCGTCGACGCACCGCCCGCGGGGTGGAACCCGGTCGAGGTCTTGACGAAGTCCGCGCCCGCCGCCTCGGACGCGCGGCACGCCTCGACGATCTCGTGGTCCGTGAGCGCGGCGGACTCGATGATGACCTTGAGGACCCTGTCCGCAGGGACGGCGGCGCGGACGGCCGCGACGTCGTCGCGCACCGCGTCCCAGGCGCCGGCCTTGGCCGCGCCGACGTCGATGACCATGTCGACCTCGTCGGCGCCGTCGCGGACGGACCGGGCGGCCTCGAACGCCTTGACGTCGCTGTGGTGCTTGCCCGACGGGAAGCCGCACACCGTCGCGACGAGCAGCCCGCGCTCGCGCGTGGTCGCCGGGTCCAGGGGCAGCATCGACGGGGAGACGCACACGGAGTAGACGCCCAGGCGGACGCCCTCCTCGACGAGCGCCGCGACGTCCGCGGGGGTGGCCTCGGGCTTGAGCAGCGTGTGGTCGACGAAGCGGGCCAGGCCCGCCGCGTCCAGGGGCTGCGTGCCGGTCGCGTCGCTCACAGCTGCGCTCCTTCGATCTGCTGGTAGCCGGGGAGGATCACGTCGTCGACGAGCGCACGACGCTCGTCGTGGTGCACGAACGCGCTCCACGCGGCGGTCATCGTGACGTCCGCGAGGTCGTCGATGGTCCAGCCGGCGTGCTCGACGAGGAGCGCCATCTCCTGGGTCATCGTCGTGCGCGACATGAGCCGGTTGTCGGTGTTGAGCGTGACCGCGAAGTCGAGCTCCTTGAGGCGGGTGATCGGGTGGTCGGCGATCGACGTCGCCGCCCCGGTCTGCACGTTCGACGACGGGCACAGCTCGAGCGGGATCTGGTGGTCGCGCACCCAGTGCGCGAGGAGGCCGAGCGCGGCCGTCCCGGGCTCGCCCTCGGCGCTGTGCGGGAACTCCGGGTCGAACGCGATGTCCTCGACGATGCGCACGCCGTGGCCGATGCGGCTCGCCTGGCCGAGGTGCACGGCCTCGGCGATCGACTGCGGGCCCGCCGCCTCCCCCGCGTGGATCGTCACGGGGAAGTTCTGCTCGGCCAGGTAGCGCCAGATCTCGACGTGGCGCGAGGGCGGGAAGCCGTCCTCGGCGCCCGCGATGTCGAACCCGACGACGCCGTTCCCGCGGTTCGCGACGGCGAGCTCCGCGATCTCCGACCAGCGGTCGGCGTGCCGCATCGCGGTGACGAGCTGCCCGACGCGGATGGTCCGCCCCTCGGCGGCCGCCTCGGCGACGCCCTGCTCGATGCCGGACTGCACGGCGTCGACCGTCTCCTGGAGGGTGAGGCCACGCTGGAGGTGCTGCTCGGGCGCCCAGCGCTGCTCGGCGTACACGACGCCGTCGCGCGCGAGGTCGAGCACCGCCTCGCGCGCCACGCGGGCGAGGGCGTCGCGCGTCTGCATGACGGCGATCGTGTGGTCGAACGTCTCGAGGTAGCGCACGAGCGACCCGGAGTCCGCGGACTCCGCGAACCAGGCGCCGAGCGCCTCGGCGTCGTCCGCGGGGAGCTGGTGCCCCACGTCGGCGGCGAGCTCGAGGATCGTGGCGGGGCGGAGCCCGCCGTCAAGATGGTCGTGCAGCACGACCTTGGGCAGCGCGCGGATGACGTCGACCGTCAGCGGGGCGTTCTCGGTGGTCATGCGCTCACGGTACCGGCCGGTACGCCCCGCCTCGCGCCGAGCGCACCGGCCGGGTGCGGACGGTCAGGCGTAGTCGTCGTCGCTGCCGGGCACGGCGGACGCCTGCTCGACGACGTCGGCCTCGGCGGCCTCGCCCTCCAGGTCGGGGCGCGGGGTCCGCGGCTGGTACTCGTCGACCTCGTGCACGGGGTCCTCGACCCCGGGGTCGTCGTCCTCGACCTCTTCCACCAGGCTGACGGCGTCCTCGCCCTGCTCGTCCAGTCCGGCGTCCCGCCATGCGTCGTTCCCGGGCACGGTGCTCATCGCGACTCCTCCTCGACGATCGGCGTGCTCACCACGGTCGTGGCGGCTGCGCCCATCCTGCCGCCGGGCGCGCCCCCTCGCCAGCGCGGCCGTCGGGCAGGAGCGCCCAGCACACGTGCGGCCAGCCCCCGAGCGCGCGGCGCACGGCGGGCACCCGGGCACCGTCGAGGAGCGCGCCCGCCGCGACGGTGCGGAGCGTGCCCGACGACGGCTCGTAGACCCGGCACCATCCCGCCCCGGCGTCGGCGTCGGTGAGGAGCACGACGTGGCGCGGGACGGCGGTCGCGAGCCCGAGCGCGAGGTCTCCCCCGGTGAAGAGCGGCACGGGCACGCCGCGCGCCGCCGCCGCGAGCGCGGCGCCCACGACACGCTCCGCGCCCGGCCCCGCGACGACCCGGTCCACGAACCGCACGTCCGCGTGGCGTGCGGTCCGGGCGGCGCCCCAGGGCGGCGTCCCGAGCGCCGCGGGCCACGGCAGCGGCCCGAGCGCGCGCCGGTTCGTGCGGCGCTTGAGCGCCTGCTGGAGCGTCCTGAACCGCTCGACGCCGCCCCGGACGCGAGCGTCCGCCGGGTCGTGCCGCGCGGCGTCCCCCGGGCGCAGCCCGGTGGCGAGCCACAGGGCGAGCACCGGGTCGCCCGCCGCGGCGAGGAGGCCCAGCACGGCCGAGCCGCACGTCGTGCCGTCGGTCTGGCGCGCGGGCCCGCCCGCGATCTCCAGCGTCCGGACCGCGAGCCCCTCGTCGGGCCGGTCGAGCCGGCGCAACGGGTCGACGACGGCACGCCGGTCCGCGGGCCGCAGCCCGTCGAGGGTCGTCGCGAGCGCGCGCACGCGGGGCTCGGGGTGCCCTGCGCGGCGCGCGAGGTCGAGCACGTGGGGGGTCGCGGCGTCGGGCGCGTAGGCGCCGGGCGGCGGGGACGGCGGCAGGGTGCGTGCCGGGAGGAGGCGCGCGACGTCGGTCGCCCGCAGCGCCCCCGGCCCGCGCCTCACGCGGCACCGCCGAGGACCCGGCCGAACGCCCAGGCCGCGCCCACGAGGGCGAGCACGACGACGAGGCCGCCGACGCGCACGAGGAACGACCACGAGTGGAGCCGCCCGTCGCGCGGGAGCCCGCCGGTCGGCGGGCGCAGCACCGCGGGGACGAGCGCGAGCACCGCCACCGCGACCGCCGCGCACACCGTGACCACGGAGCCGGAGCGCAGCCCGGCGGCGGCGAGCACGAGCGCCCCCACCACGACCCCGAGCACCGTGCGCTGCCACGCGAGCGCCGTGCGCTCGGGCTGCAGCCCCTCGTCCCGCGGCGGCACGGCGCCGGGCTCCCCCGACGGCACGCTCACCCTCCGGTCGCCGCCCCGACGGCGTAGCCCGCGAGCAGCAGGGCCAGCACGACGACGCCGACGACGAGCACCGGCAGGCCGCTCGGCGCCGGGAGGCGCCACCGCAGCCGCAGGGCCCGCTCGTTACGGCGCCACGACACGAGCGCGTAGCCCGCGAACCCGGCGCCGGCGAGGCACGCGACGCCCGCGACGACGTCGAGCAGGCCCGCCATGCCCGCGAACGTCGCGAACGACGTCAGCGCGACGCCGCCCGCGACCAGGCCCAGCCCGGTGCGCACCCACGCGAGCGCGGTGCGCTCGTTGGCGAGGCTGAACCGCGCGTCGGGCTCGGTCCCCACGCCGTAGACCGACCTCGGCCGGCGCGTGTCGGCCGGCTCGGGCGGGCCCTGCTCGTCGGCCGACACGCTCAGTCGACGCGGTCCAGGACGACCGAGCCGCGCTCGACCACGGTGCCGGGCTCCGCGACGGACCACGCGCCGTCGAGGGCCTGCACCGCGCGCTCGAAGCGCTCCGGGGTGTCGGTGTGCAGGGTCATGAGGTGCTGGCCCTTGCGGACGGTGTCCCCGGGCTTGGCGAACAGCTCGACGCCCGCGCCCGCCTGCACCGGGTCCTCCTTGCGGGCCCGGCCTGCCCCGAGGCGCCACGCGGCGACCCCGACGGCGTACGCGTCGAGCCGTTCGAGCACCCCGTCGCGGTCGGCCACGACGTGCTCGCGCTCGCGCGCGACGGGCAGCGGGGCGCGCGAGTCGCCGCCCTGCTCCGCGATCATCTCGCGCCACTTGTCGAGCGCGCGCCCGCCCAGGAGGGCGTGGCGCACGTCGTCCTCGTCCTGCGGGCGGCCCGCCCCGGCGAGCATCTCGAGCGCGAGCGCGACCGTGAGGTCGACGACGTCCTGCGGCCCCTCGCCCTTCATCACCTCGACGGACTCGCGCACCTCGAGCGCGTTGCCCGCGGTGAGGCCGAGCGGGGTCGACATGTCGGTGAGCAGCGCGACCGTGCGCACGCCGGCGTCGGTCCCGAGGTCGACCATCGTGCGCGCGAGCTCGCGCGCCGAGCCGAGCTCCTTCATGAAGGCGCCCGAGCCGACCTTGACGTCGAGCACGAGCGCGCCCGTGCCCTCCGCGATCTTCTTGCTCATGATCGAGCTCGCGATGAGCGGGATCGACTCGACCGTGCCCGTGACGTCGCGCAACGCGTACAGGAGGCGGTCCGCGGGCGCCAGGCCCGAGCCCGCCTGGCAGATCACGGCGCCGACGTGCTCGAGCGCGTTCATCATCTGTGCGTTGGTCAGCGCCGCGCGCCAGCCGGGGATCGCCTCGAGCTTGTCGAGCGTGCCGCCCGTGTGGCCCAGGCCGCGGCCGGAGAGCTGCGGCACCGCGACGCCGTAGACCGCGACGAGCGGCGCGAGGGGCAGCGTGATCTTGTCGCCGACTCCCCCGGTCGAGTGCTTGTCCGCCGTCGGGCGCGAGAGCCCCGAGAAGTCCATGCGCTCGCCCGACGCGATCATCGCCTGCGTCCAGCGGCCGATCTCGGCGCGGTCCATGCCGTTGAGGTAGATCGCCATCGCGAGGGCGGCCATCTGCTCCTCGGCCACCACGCCGCGCGTGTAGGCGTCGATCACCCAGTCGATCTGCTCGGGCGCGAGCCGCGCCCCGTCGCGCTTGGTCCGGATGACGTCGACCGCGTCGAACGCCTCCGGCGCCGGCCCCTCGGTGCCGCGGTCCTCGCCGTCGTCCTCGATGCCGTCCTGCGTGGCCACGTCGTCGCTGGTCACGAGCGCTCCTCCAGATCCTCGGGCCCGAAGGCGTCGGGCAGCACGTCCCTCATCGTCTTGATACCACGCACCGTCTCGACCAGCAGGTCGGGCCCCCCGTGCTCCCACAGGAGCTGGCGGCACCGGCCGCACGGCATGAGCGGCGCGCCGTGCTTGTCGACGCACGCGAACGCGACGAGGCGGCCGCCGCCCGAGCCGACGAGCGAGCTCACGAGCGAGCACTCCGCGCACAGCGTCACGCCGTACGCGGCGTTCTCCACGTTGCAGCCGACGACGACGCGGCCGTCGTCCACGAGCGCGGCCGCGCCCACGGGGAAGCCCGAGTACGGCGCGTAGGCGCGGGTCATGATGTCGCGCGCCGCGGTGCGCAGCGCGTCCCAGTCGACGGCCGGCCCGGCGGCGGACCCGTCCGGGTCCGTCCCCCCGCCCGGCCGGGTACCGCCGTCGTGCACGTCCGTCATGCCGTCCTCACTTGACGTAGGGGATGCCCTCGGCGGCCGGCGGGCGCACGCGCCCGACGAGGCCGGCGACGGCGAAGATCGTCACGACGTACGGCGTCATGAGCATGATCTGGCTCGGGATCGGCGTCCCGACGATGCCGAGCACCGTCTGGAGGTTGTCCGAGAACCCGAACAGGAGCGCCGCGACGAGCGCGCCGACGGGGTTCCAGCGCCCGAGGATCATCGCGGCGAGCGCGATGAAGCCCTTGCCGCCCGTCATCTCCTTGCCGAAGGCGAGCCCCGCGGCGACGGTGAAGAACGCGCCGCCGAGGCCGGCGACCGCGCCGCCGAGGATCGTGTTGCGCACGCGCGTCGCGTTGACCTTGATGCCGACGGTGTCGGCCGCCTTCGGGTGCTCGCCGACCGCGCGCAGGCGCAGGCCCCAGCGGCTGCGGAACAGGAAGACCTGCAGCAGGATCACGACCACGTACATGAGGTACACGAGGAGGGTCTGGCGGAACAGCACCGGCCCGACGACCGGGATCTGCGACAGCACCGGGATCTCGATGACGGGCAGCGGGTTGCGCGAGTTCCACGTCGCCGGGTCCGCGCTGAGGACCGTCGAGTAGAGGTAGCTCGTCACGCCGACGACCAGCACGTTGAGCACGACGCCGACGATGATCTGGTTCACCCAGTACTTCACCGAGAAGATCACGAGCAGCACGCCCACGAGCGCGCCCGCGATCGGCGCGGCGATGAGGCCGGCGTACGCCGACGACGTGAGCGAGGCGACGACCGCGGCGAGGAAGGCCCCCGCGAGGAGCTGGCCCTCGATCGCGATGTTGATGATGCCGACGCGCTCGCACAGCACGCCGGACAGCGCGCCGAACACGAGCGGGACCGCGAGGAAGAGCGAGCCCTGGAGCAGGCCCGTCAGCGGGATCGCCGACTTCCCGGCCCCGGCCCAGGAGAGGAACGCGAAGACGATCGCGACGCCGTACACGATCGGCAGCCACACGCCGACCTTGCGCCGGTCGCGCGCGGCCCAGAACGACAGGCCGGCGAGGAGCAGCGCAAGGATCGACAGGAACAGCGCCGCCCCCGTGGAGCTCACCGTGATCGGCTCGATCTGGAAGAAGTCCTTCGCCGTCGAGAGGCGGAACGTCGTCTGCTGGCCGCCCGCGGGGAGCAGCGCGAAGACGACGAGGGCCAGCAGCCCGATGACCCCGTACGCCACCGGGGCCTTCCAGCTGATGGGCGGCAGGGGCTTGGCCGCGCGCTCCGGCGCGGCGGCCGGTGCCGGGGTGGTGGTCGCGGTGCTCATGCTCCGGCCTCCTGGGTGGTCGTCGTGGTCGGGACGGCCTTCGCGCGGCGGCGGGCTGCCTGCCGTTCGGCGCGCGTCGGGCCGCCCGGGGTCGGGAGGCGGAAGATCGCCCGCACGAGCGGCGGCGCGGCGATGAAGAGCACGATGAGCGACTGCACGACGAGGACGATGTCGATCGGCGTCCCCGTGCGGGCCTGCATGACGAACCCGCCCGCGCGCAGTGCGCCGAACAGCAGGCCGGCGAGCACCGTCCCGAGCGGACGGGACCGCCCGAGCAGCGCCACCGTGATCGCGTCGAACCCGAAGCTCGCCGCGACGCCGGCCGTGAGGACGTGCTCCGTGCCGAGGACCTGCGCGCTGCCCGCGAGGCCCGCGAGCGCGCCCGCGATGGCCATGACCCACACCGTCGTCCACGGGACCGACATGCCTGCCGTCCGGGCCGCGTGCGGGTTCTCGCCGACGGCGCGGAAGCGGAAGCCGAGCGTCGAGCGCTCCATGAGCCACCACACGCCGACCGCGACGAGCAGCGCGAGGACGAACCCCGCGTGGAGGCGGAAGCCCTCGCCCAGCAGCAGCGGGAACTGCGCGTTCCCCGGGATGCGCGGGCTGATCGGGTTGGAGCTGCCCGGCGCCTGGAACGGCTTCGTCGTGAGCAGGTACGCGACGAGGTAGATCGCGATGTTGTTGAGCATGATCGTGACGATCACCTCGTGGGCGCCCGTGCGGGCCTTGAGCACGCCCGCGATGCTCGCCCACAGAGCCCCGCCGAGCGCGGCGCCCAGCACGGCGAGCAGGAGGTGCAGCCCCGGCGGGAGCGCGAACGTCCAGCCGACGAACCCGGCGAAGATGCCGCCGAGGATGATCTGGCCCTGCGCACCGATGTTGAACAGGCCCGCGCGGAAGCCGATGCCGAGCCCGAGGCCCGCGAGGATGAGCGGCGTCGCGACCGTCATCGTCTCGGTGAGGGGGCGCAGCGCCCGCGAGACGTCGGGCGCGTCGACGTTGAGGACCGCGCCCTGGAAGAGCGCGGCGTACGCGCCGAACACCGCGTCCCAGACGGCCTGGAAGAAGTCCGAGGGGCGCGCGAAGAAGTAGGACGCCGCCTCCTGGACCGCGGGGTCGGCGGCCGCGATGAGGACGCCGCCCAGGATCAGCGCGGCGACGATCGCGAGCAGCGAGACGAGCCAGCTGCTCTCGAGCATCTCGCGCAGGACGCCCTGCCCGGCCGGCGCCTCCGGCTTCTGGGGGTCGCTCGGCGGTGCCGCCGTCGGCGGGAGCGCCGACGCGTCGTCGGGCGTGGCCTGCTGGGTCACTGGATCTCCTCCTCGCGGGCGGCGGCCGCGTCCTGCGCGGCGCCCGACGGCGCGTCCTCGGCGACGGCGTCCGCCTCGCCGAGGGTCGTGTGGTGCTCGGCGGCCTGCACGACAGCCTCCTCGAGCGGGACCCCGGCCATCATGAGGCCGAGGACGTCGCGGTCGGTGTCGCCGGGCACGACCCCGACGACGCGGCCGCGGTACATGACGGCGATCCGGTCGGCGAGGGCGAGCACCTCGTCGAGCTCCGTCGACACGATGATCACGGGGGTGCCGTTGTCGCGCTCCTGCACGATGCGCCGGTGCACGAACTCGATCGAGCCGACGTCGAGGCCGCGCGTCGGCTGCGACGCGATGAACAGGCGCAGCGGGCGCGACATCTCGCGCGCGAGGACGACCTTCTGCTGGTTGCCGCCGGAGAGCGTGCCCGCCGGGGTCTCGACCGACTGGGTGCGCACGTCGAACTCGCCGATGCGCTGCTCCGCGTTCGCGCGGATCGTGCCGCGCGCGAGCGCGCCGCCGCGCGAGTAGGGCGCGGACGTCACGAGGTCGAGCACGAGGTTCTCCTCGACGGAGAACGTCCCGATGATCCCGTCGGTGCTGCGGTCCTCGGGCACGTAGCCCACGCCCGCCTCGAGCACCTGGGACACGCTGCGCCCCACGAGCTCCTTGCCGTCGAGCAGGATCGAGCCCGCGACCGGCTTGCGCAGCCCGACGATCGTCTCCGTGAGCTCGGTCTGGCCGTTGCCCTGGACCCCCGCGACGACGAGGATCTCGCCGCGCGCGACCTCCAGGCTCACGCGGTCGACGACGGCCGTGCCGGCGTCGTCCATGACCGTGAGCTCGTCGACGTGGAACGTGGTGTCACCGTCCTCCGCGGGCGCCTTGTCGACCCCGAGGGAGACGGACCGGCCGACCATGAGGGACGCGAGCTCGGTCTCGCTCGCGCTCGGGTCGGCGGTGCCGACGACCTTGCCGCGACGGATGACCGTGATGCGGTCGGCGACGGCGCGCACCTCGCGCAGCTTGTGCGTGATGAAGACGATCGACGTCCCCGCCGCCTTGAGCTCGCGCATGATCGCGATGAGCTCGTCCGTCTCCTGCGGCGTGAGGACCGCGGTCGGCTCGTCGAGGATGAGGACGCGCGCGTCGCGCGACAGGGCCTTGATGATCTCGACGCGCTGCTGCACGCCGACGGGGATGTCCTCGACCATCGCGTCCGGGTTCACCTCGAACCCGAACCGGTCCGAGATCTCCTGGACGAGGCGGCGCGCGCGCCGCGCGTCGATGAGACCCGCGCCCTTCACGGGCTCGTGCCCCAGCGCGACGTTCTCGGCGACCGTGAACACCGGGACCAGCATGAAGTGCTGGTGCACCATGCCGATGCCCGCGGCCATCGCGTCGCCCGGGCCGGCGAACTGCACGGGCACGTCGTCGACGAGGATCTGCCCGTCGTCCGGGTCGTACAGCCCGTACAGCACGTTCATGAGCGTGCTCTTGCCCGCCCCGTTCTCCCCGAGCAGGGCATGGATCTCGCCGGGCTCGATGACCAGGTCGATGTGGTCGTTGGCGACCAGGGACCCGAAGACCTTCGTGATCCCTCGCAGCTCCAGCTTCACCGGTCTGCCTCTCCTCGTGCTTCGCAGTCGTACCGCGGTGTCGACCTCGATCCCGTCGAGGTACTCCATCGAACCGCACCCGCGGGAGCGCGGCGCGTCGTCGCGGCCCCGACGACACCGTCGTCGTCATGACGGTGGCCCGGGCGCTGGGCCCGGGCCACCGGTGCCGGTCGCCCGTGGGCGGCCGGCGGGTTCAGCGTCGCGTCACGGCGCGTTCGGCGACTCGACGACGAGGTCGCCCGCGATGATCTGCTCCTGGTACTGGGCGAGCTGGTCCTGCAGCTCGGCCGGGACCGCGTCCTCGAAGTCGTGGAACGGCGCCAGGCCGACGCCCTCGTTCTCGAGCGTGCCGACGTACGGCTCGCTCGTGAAGTTGCCGTCCGCCGACTCGCTCACGGTGTCGAAGACCGCCGGGCCGATCTGCTTCATCACGGACGTGAGGATGATGCTCCCGTAGTCCGTCGTGAGGAAGCCGTCCGAGTCGACCCAGATGATCTTCGCGCCGCCGCTCTCGGCCGCCGCGGCGGCACCGAGGCCCACCGGGCCGGCCACGGGCATGATGATGTCCGCGCCCTGGTCGATGAAGCCCTGCGTGACGTTCTGGCCGTTCGCCTGGTTGTCGAAGTCGCCGGTGAACGTGCCGGTCTGCGCTTCCTTGTCCCAGCCGAGGACCTTGACGTCGGTGCCGTTGTCCTCGTTGTACTTCGCGACGCCGTCGGCGTAGCCGTCCATGAAGATGGCGACCGACGGGATCTGGATGCCGCCGAACGTGGCGACCGTGCCCGTCTCCGTCATGCCCGCCGCGAGGTAGCCGGCGAGGAACGCCGCCTCCGCGGTGTTGAAGAGGATCGGCTTCGCGTTGTCGATCTCGACCGGCTCCGGCGGGTCGTCCGCCGTGGCGCCCGGGTTGCTGAACGCCGAGTCGATGAGGGCGAAGTGCACGTCCGTGTTGGCCTCGGCCGCCGACTGGATCGGGTCCTCGAGGAGGAAGCCGACGCCGATGATGAGGTTGCAGCCCTGCTGGACGAGGCTGTCGATGTTCGGGCCGTAGTCGGTGTCCGCCTGGGACTCGACCTCGTGCGTCGTGATGCCGAGCTCCGTCTTGGCCTTCTCGAGGCCCTCGTAGCCCGACTGGTTGAAGGACTGGTCGTCGAACCCGCCGGCGTCGGAGACCATGCACGCGGAGAAGTCGGAGTTGCCGCCCGCGGTGCTGTCGCCGCCGCCGGTGGTCTCGTCGTCCTCGGGCGCGGCGCCGCACGCGGCCAGCGCGAGCGCGGCGACCGCCGCGAGGGCGGTGACCTGAGTCGCTCTCTTCACCTGATAGCTCCTGTCGTTCTCGTAGCAGTGCCGCGCAGGGAAGGACCCCTGGGCCCTCCCGAGCACCGTTGCACGGGAGAACCGGTCCGTCGGCCTCTATAGGACCGAAGACTAATCAGCCCGAGGGGTCCAGCACGTTACTTGCCGGTAACGCGGGCGCTTCGTTATGCAAGCGTCACTTTGCGTCTGAGGCGTGACACACCCCTGTCCACGGGTCGGGACCGGTTCACCCGTCCTGGCCCGCGGCGACGCGCGCGAGGAGCCGCATGCCCAGGCCGATCGCGCGCTCGTCCACCTGGAGGTCGCCCTGGTGGATGTCGTAGCTGCGCCCGCCCGGCGTCCGTGTGCCGAGGCGGGCCATCGCCCCGGGCACCTTCGTCAGGTACCAGGCGAAGTCCTCGCCCCCGAGCGACTGCTCGGTGAGCACGACGCTGTCCGGGCCCAGGACGTCGCGCGCGGCAGCCTCGAGCAGGCCGGTGCAGCGCTCGTCGTTCTCGACGGGCGGGACGCCCCGCGTGTGGTGCACGGTCACCTCGACCTCGTACGGCGCGACGACCTGCTCCACCGCGTCGTGCAGCACCTGCCCCGCGAACTCCCACGCGCGCACGTCCAGGCAGCGCAGGGTGCCGCGGACCGTCCCGGTGCTCGGGATGGCGTTGTGCGCGGAGCCCGCGTGGACGGCGCCCCACGTGAGGTTCACGCCCGATCGCGGGTCCAGCCGACGGCCGAGCACCGCGGGGACCTGCGTGATGACCTGGCCCAGCGCGTACACCACGTCGCCGGTCAGGTGCGGTCGCGACGTGTGGCCGCCCGGGGAGGCGATCGTCACGGAGACCTCGTCGGACGCCGACGTGATCGGGCCGATCCGCGTGCCGATGCGACCCACGTCGACCTTCGGGTCGCAGTGCACGGCGTAGATCTCGTCGACCCCGTCCATCGCCCCGGCCGCGAGGACGTCGAGCGACCCGCCCGGCTGGACCTCCTCGGCGGGCTGGAGCACGAGCCGCACGCCGCGGCGCAGCTCGCCCTGCGCGTGCAGGTCCGCGAGCACGAGCCCGGCACCGAGCACGACGGCCGTGTGCACGTCGTGGCCGCACGCGTGCGCGACCCCCGGCACGGTCGACGCCCACGGGAGGCCGCAGCGGTCCTGCAGCGGCAGCGCGTCGATGTCCGCACGCAGGGCGACGCGGCCTTCCGGGACGGCCGCGCCGTCGGGCACGCCCGCGGCGGTCGTGCCCGGCTCCGGGCCGACGTCGCACACGAGCCCCGTGCCCGGCAGGAGCCGCGGCTCGAGTCCCGCCGCGCGCAGGCGGTCGGCGAGCAGCGCCGTGGTGCGCGTCTCGGCGCGCGAGACCTCGGGGTGGGCGTGGATGTCGCGGCGGATCGCCACGACCTCGTCCACGTGGCGCGCGACGGCGGCCCCGATGCGGGCGGCGAGGGTCACGTCGGCGCTCACAGGAGCTCGTCCATCCCGAGCTCGCGCACCGTGTCGACCATCGACTTCACCTGCTGCGCGCGCGCCCGCGTCGTGACGAGGAGCGCGTCGGGGGTGTCGACCACGACGACGTCGTCGAGACCGAGGACGGTCACGACGCGGTCACTCGCGGGCACGACGACCGAGCCCGCGCTCTCGCGGCGCACGACGCGCCCCGTGTCGCCGAGCACCTTGGAGCCGGCACCGTCGACGGACGGGAGGAGCGCGGCGAGGGAGTTGAAGTCGCCCACGTCGTCCCACCCGAACGTGCCGGGGACGACGGCGACGCCCCCGACCGCGGCGACCGGCTCGGCCACCGCGTGGTCGATCGCGATCCGCTCGAGCGCGGGCCACCGCTCCGCGAGCACGCGGTCGCGGTCGGGGCCGTCCCACGCGGCCGCGATCGCGCGCAGGCCGTCGTGCAGCTCGGGGCGCTGGTCCGCGAGGTGCCCGAGGAGCACGGACGAGCGCACGATGAACATGCCGGCGTTCCACCGGTACTCCCCGGACGCGAGGTAGCGCTGCGCGGTCGCGGCGTCCGGCTTCTCCGTGAAGCCGCGCACGTGCTGCGCGCTCGGTGCCCCCGCGACGCCGAGCGGGGCGCCGCTGTGCACGTACCCGAACGCCGTCGACGGCCGCGACGCCGCGATGCCGATCGTCACGACGTACCCGGCGCGCGCCGCCTCCACCGCCTCGCGCACCGAGGACTCGAAGGCGGCACGACCCGTGATCACCTGGTCCGCGGCGAACGACCCGACGACGACGTCGCCGTGCCGCTCCTCGAGCACCGCCGCAGCGAGCCCGATGGCCGCCATCGAGTCCCGGGGCGACGGCTCCGCGAGCACGTTCTCGGCCGGCAGGCCCGGGAGCTGCGTGCGCGCCGACGCGACGTGCCGGTCGCCCGTGACGAGCACGACGCCCTGCTCCCCCGCGAGCGGGACGAGCCGGTCGACCGTCGCCTGGAGCAGGGAACGCCCCGAGCCGGTGAGGTCGAGCAGGAACTTCGGGGAGCCCGCCCGCGAGAGCGGCCACAGCCGGGTGCCGGCGCCTCCCGCGGGGACGACGGCGAAGAAGCCGGGGATCGGCGACCCGGACGGGCCGGAGGAGTCGTGCGGCGAAGAGGCCATGAGGGCCAGCATAGTGAGGGCCGCAGTTCCCCCGCGGGCTGTGGGATCAGTCACAAACCCACGGCACGGGGCCGTTCCGCCGCACCCGGCGGTCCGCATCATGACGTCGATGTCACTATGGTGGAAGCCCTGAGACCGATGCCGACGACGGTCCCGGGGTCCGGACTGAGGGAGTTCCGGACCACGGCCGGAACGTGACATCTCCCCCTGATCTCGCCACAGGAGGCCCCCAAAGTGCCCAGTGCACCAGCCGGCACGCTCTACCGCGGCCGCGAAGGCATGTGGTCGTGGGTCGCGCACCGCGTGACCGGCGTGCTCATCTTCTTCTTCCTGCTCGTGCACGTGCTCGACACGGCGCTCGTGCGGGTCTCGCCCGAGGCGTACAACGCCGTCATCGGGACGTACCAGACGCCGATCATGGGTATCGGTGAGGCGGGCCTGGTCGCGGCCATCGTCTTCCACGCCTTCAACGGCATCCGCATCATCCTGGTCGACTTCTGGTCCAAGGGCCCGCGGTACCAGCGCACGATGCTCTGGGTCGTCGTCGGCCTGTTCGTCGTGACGATGGCCGGGTTCCTGCCGCGCCACCTGATGAACGTCTTCGGAGGGGGGCACTGATGGCCGCCGCACCCACGGTCGAGGTCGCGAGCCCGCGCGACCCGTACAAGCGCCGCAAGGCCACGCGCAGCAACTACGAGCTGTACAGCTGGATCTTCATGCGCGCCTCCGGCGTCGTGCTGATCGTCCTCATCTTCGGGCACCTGTTCGTCAACCTCATGGTCGGCGAGGGCGTGCACGCGATCGACTTCGGCTTCGTCGCCGGCAAGTGGGCCTCGCCGTTCTGGCAGATCTGGGACCTGCTCATGCTGTGGCTCGCCATGTTCCACGGCACCAACGGCGTCCGCACGATCATCAACGACTACGCCGAGCGTGACGGCACTCGCCTCGTCCTCAAGCTCGCGCTGTACCTCGCCTTCACGATCGTCACGGTCCTCGGCACCCTCGTGATCTTCACGTTCGAGCCCTGCCCCGCGAACGCCCCGGCCGAGCTGCTCGCGTCGTTCTGCACGGCCTGAGCACCGCACCACCGCACGCCCCCGTCTTCCTCTCGCTCCACCCGGCTCTCTCCCAGGAGGCATCGACCCCGATGCAAACCCATCAGTACGACGTCGTCATCGTCGGCGCAGGCGGCGCCGGGATGCGCGCGGCGCTGGAGTCGTCCGGCAAGGTCCGGACGGCCGTCATCTCCAAGCTCTACCCCACGCGCTCGCACACGGGCGCCGCGCAGGGCGGCATGTGCGCCGCGCTCGCGAACGTGGAGGAGGACAACTGGGAGTGGCACACGTTCGACACGGTCAAGGGCGGCGACTACCTCGTCGACCAGGACGCCGCGGAGATCATGGCCAAGGAGGCCATCGACGCCGTCCTCGACCTCGAGCGCATGGGCCTGCCGTTCAACCGCACGCCCGAGGGCCGCATCGACCAGCGCCGGTTCGGCGGGCACACCCGCAACCACGGCGAGGCCGCGGTGCGCCGCTCGTGCTACGCCGCGGACCGCACCGGTCACATGATCCTCCAGACGCTCTACCAGCAGTGCGTCAAGCAGGACGTCGAGTTCTTCAACGAGTTCTACGTCCTCGACCTCATCACCGACCACGACCTCTCCGCGGGCGAGATCCCCGACGACGAGACGGTCACCGCGACCGGCGTCGTCGCCTACGACCTCGCCTCGGGCGAGATCCACGTCTTCCAGGCGAAGGCGATCATCTTCGCCACCGGTGGCGCGGGCAAGATCTTCAAGACGACGTCCAACGCGCACACGCTCACGGGCGACGGCATGGCCCTGGCCTACCGCCGCGGCCTGCCGCTCGAGGACATGGAGTTCTTCCAGTTCCACCCGACCGGCCTCGCGGGCCTCGGCATCCTCCTGTCGGAGGCCGCCCGCGGCGAGGGCGGCATCCTGCGCAACGCGGACGGCGAGCGCTTCATGGAGCGCTACGCCCCCACCATCAAGGACCTCGCGCCGCGCGACATCGTCGCCCGGTCCATGGCGAACGAGGTCCGCGAGGGCCGCGGCGCCGGGCCGAACAAGGACTACGTCCTGCTCGACCTCACGCACCTCGAGCCCGCGCACATCGACGCCAAGCTCCCCGACATCACCGAGTTCGCCCGGACCTACCTCGGGATCGAGCCGTACACCGAGCCCGTGCCCGTGTACCCCACGGCGCACTACGCGATGGGCGGCATCCCGACGAACGTCGACGCCGAGGTGCTGCGCGACAGCCACAACGTCGTCAAGGGCCTCTACGCCGCCGGTGAGGTCGCGTGCGTCAGCGTGCACGGCTCCAACCGTCTCGGCACCAACTCGCTGCTCGACATCAACGTCTTCGGCAAGCGCGCCGGCCGCACGGCCGCCGCCTACGCCGCGACCGCGTCGTACAGCGAGCTCCCGGAGAACCCCGCCGCGGCCGTCGTCGCGCAGCTCGAGGAGATGCGCAACCGTCCCGACGGCGAGCGCGTCGCCGACGTCCGCAAGGCGCTCCAGGAGACGATGGACGCCAACGCCCAGGTGTTCCGCACGGGCGAGTCGCTCAACCAGGCCCTCGCGGACATCCGCGACCTGCAGAAGCGCTACAAGAACGTGTCGGTGCAGGACAAGGGCCGCCTGTTCAACACCGACCTCCTCGAGGCGATCGAGCTCGGGTTCCTCCTCGACATCGCCGAGGTCACCGTGGTCGCGGCGATCAACCGCAAGGAGTCCCGCGGCGGCCACTACCGCGAGGACTTCCCGGACCGCGACGACACCAACTACATGCTGCACACGATGGCCTACCGCCGTCCGACGTCCGCCAGCGACGTCGCCGACGGGCACGTCGCGGGCTACTTCGACCACGTCGAGCAGTTCGACGGCTACAAGGTCGCCCTGGGCTCCAAGCCCGTCACCCAGACCCGGTACGAGCCCATGGAGCGGAAGTACTGATGACTGCCACACTCGAGAGCCCGGCCACCGAGCCCAAGGCCGGGGAGATCCCCTCGTTCGAGGTCACGCTCCGCGTCCGCCGCTACTCCCCCGAGTCGGAGCACGGCGAGGAGGCGTACTGGGACGAGTTCACCGTCCAGGCGCACGGCACTGACCGCGTCCTCGACGCGCTGCACAAGATCAAGTGGGAGCACGACGGCTCCCTGACGTTCCGCCGCTCGTGCGCGCACGGCGTGTGCGGCTCGGACGCGATGCGCATCAACGGCCGCAACCGGCTCGCGTGCAAGACGCTCCTCAAGGACGTCAACCCCGACAAGCCGATCACGGTCGAGCCCATCAAGGGCCTGCCCGTGGTCAAGGACCTCGTCGTGGACATGGAACCGTTCTTCGCGTCGTACCGCGAGATCATGCCGTTCCTCATCACGTCCGGGAACGAGCCGAGCAAGGAGCGTCTCCAGTCCGCCGCGCAGCGCGAGCGCTTCGACGACACCACCAAGTGCATCCTGTGCGCCGCGTGCACGTCGTCCTGCCCGGTGTTCTGGACCGACGGCCAGTACTTCGGCCCCGCCGCCATCGTCAACGCGCACCGCTTCATCTTCGACAGCCGCGACGAGGGCGCCACGCAGCGCCTGGAGATCCTCAACGACAAGGAGGGCGTGTGGCGCTGCCGCACGACCTTCAACTGCACCGAGGCCTGCCCGCGCGGCATCGAGGTCACGAAGGCGATCCAGGAGGTCAAGCGCGCGATGATCACCCGCGCGTTCTGACGCTCCCCGCACCGCCACGAAGGGCGCCGACCGCACGGTCGGCGCCCTTCGTCGTGCCCCGGTGACGCCGCGCCCACGCGCCCCGCACCGCGACCAGCGGTCACGGCCGCGATCGGCAGTCCCGACCGAGATCGGCATCTGCGGCCGAGATCGGCAGCCGCACGTGCCGATCTCGGCAGCGCGTGCCGATCTCGACCTACCGCCCGAGCGCGACGGTCACGTCCCGCGCGGGCGGCGGGCCCGGCGGACACCTCGGACCACCGGGCTCCACGGGCGGTGCGACCCGTGACCGGCGCGGACGTGCTCCTCGGTCGACGGGACGACGGCGTCACGCGCGCCCTCGGCAGCGTCACGCCTGTCCTCGACGTGGTCGCGCGTGCTCTCGACGGCGTGACGGGGCGCCCGGAGGTGGCGGCCGTCGGTCGTCCGGTCGCCGTCGAGCACGGGCAGCTCGGGACGGCCGTCGCGCGCGTGCCGGGCGCCGTCGGGCACCGGGTCGGGCGGGCGCGGCGGGTTCGCCATCCACGCGCACACGGCCAGGAGGATGCGCGCGGTGAAGTTGACGAGGAGCAGCAGCGTCACGAGGACGGCGAACGACGCCAGGAGGGCGTTCCGCGTGGCGCTGCTCTCGACGAACGACGACCCGAGGTAGCGGAGCACGCCGAACCCGACGGCGGCGGTGAGCGAGCCGACGAGGAGGTCGCGGCGTCGGACCCGCACCCCGGCGAGGAGCCGCACGACGACGACCACGACGAGCGCGTCGAGCAGGACGCTCACGACGAGGCCCGCACCGGTGACGAGGACGGCGGGCCCGCCGGAGAGCCCGATCGCCTCGAGGATCTGGTTGCCGAGGGACGTGACGGCGATGCCGGCGACGGCGGAGACGAGGAGGAACAGCGCGAGCAGGAAGAACCCGAGGAGGGCGCGCGCCCGGGCGAGCACGGGGCTCTGGCCGACATCGCTCACGCCGAACATGGTCCGCACGGCGCCACGCAGGTGGTACATGAACGACACGACGGAGAAGAGCAGCACCACGCTCGCGACGACGCTCGTGACGCTGAGCCCGGAGTCCAGCAGGAGCTGGTCGGGCCGGATGGCGCCCGGCTGGCCGTCGAGGGCGATGAGCCCGGGGACGAGCTCGTTGATCTCCCCGAAGACGACGTCCATGAGCTCCTGGCGGCCGCCCAGGACCCGCATGAAGACGGTGTAGCCGATCGTCAGCGCGGCGAACAGCGAGAACAGCGCGGAGTACGCGATGCCGCCGCACAGGAGCGCGCCGCGCGCGTACAGGTAGCGGTAGGTCGCGCGGCCGGGCCGGCTGTCCTTCCAGCGCTCGACGAGCGCGTCCACCCGCGCGCGCGTGCGCGGGGCGGCGGGGCGGGGCGACGTCACGCCCCGAACGCTACGAGACGGTCGCTCCCGCGGCATCCGCGCCGAGGGGGAACACCTGCTCGGGGCGCCAGACGCCGTCGTCTCCGTGCTCGTAGAGCGAGAAGCCGGCGACGTCGAACTGCGCGTCGTAGGTCGCCATCTGGTCGAACGCCGCGTCGAGCGCGGCCTCGGGCACCTCGTGCGCGACGGTCACGTGCGGGTGGTAGTTGAACCGCAGGTCCTGGGCGAGCGGGCCGGTGCGGATCGCGCTCTCGAGGTGCTCGCACTCCGCGATGCCCTCGACCACCTGGACGAACACCACGGGCGAGACGGGCCGGAACGTCGCGCTCCCCCGCAGGTGGAGGCGGAACGGCGCCGCGGTCGACGCGACCTCAGCCAGGTGCGCGCGCGCCGTGTCGAGCGCGGTGCGGTCCAGGACCGTCGGGCCGAGGAGCGTCACGTGCGGCGGGATCGACCGCGCAAGCGGGTCGCCGAACCGTGCGCGCGCGTCCTGGAGCTGCGTCGCGAACGGCTCGGGCACCTCGATCGCGATGCCGATCCGCACCTGGTGGGGCTCGCGCTCCGGGAGGTTCACGCGGTCGTCCCGCCCACGGGCAGCAGGCCGACGCGGTCGTAGACGCGGGCGAGCGTGCCGGCCGCGATCTCGCGGGCCTTCTGCGCGCCGCGCGCGAGCACCGCGTCGAGCTCGGCCGGGTCCGCCAGGTAGGTGTTCGCGCGCTCCTGGAACGGCACGAGGAAGTCGACGACGACGTCCGCCAGGTCCACCTTGAGGCGCCCGTAGCCCTGGCCGTCGTACTCGGCGGCGATCGCCTCGACGTCCCGCCCCGTGAGCGCCGAGTAGATGGTCAGCAGGTTCGACACGCCGGGCTTGGCGACCGGGTCGTAGCGGATCTCCGTGCCGGAGTCGGTCGCAGCCGACCGGATCCGCTTGGCGGCGACCTTCGGGTCGTCGAGCAGCCAGATGACACCCTTGCCGTTGGACGAGGACTTGCTCATCTTCGCCGTCGGCTCCTGGAGGTCGTAGATCTTCGCGACCGACCGGACGATGTGGGCCTCCGGCACGACGGCGGTCCCGTCGCCGAAGCGGGCGTTGAGCCGCTCCGCGAGGTCGCGGGTGAGCTCGAGGTGCTGGCGCTGGTCCTCGCCGACCGGCACGAGCGCCGCGTCGTAGAGCAGGATGTCGGCCGCCATGAGCACGGGGTACGTGAACAGCCCGACGGTCGTGCCGTCGGCGCCCTGCTTCGCGGACTTGTCCTTGAACTGGGTCATGCGGCCCGCCTCGCCGAAGCCCGTCTGGCACGACAGCACCCACGACAGCTCGGCGTGCTGCGGCACGTGCGACTGGACGAACAGCGCCGAGCGGTCCGGGTCCACGCCGCCGGCGAGGTACTGGGCGGCCGTGCGGCGGGTGCGCTCGCGGAGCCGCTCCGGGTCCGGGTTGACCGTCAGCGCGTGGAGGTCGACGACGCAGTACAGGGCGTCGTACGCGTCCTGGAGGGAGACCCACTGGCGCAGCGCACCGATGTAGTTCCCGAGCTGCAGCGAGTCCTCGGTGGGCTGCATGCCCGAGAGGATCCGTGGCCGGGTGCCCGTCGGGCTCCCGGGCTCCTGCGTGGTCTCCGGGACCGGTGCCGGACCGATGTGCGTCGCCTCGATGGACATTGCCCCATTCTGACAGGTGCTCGGGCGCCGGAACGAATCGCCGTCGTACCGCGGTCGGACGACGGGGTCAGGTGGCCTCGTCGTCGAACGGGGCGGGCCCCGTCGGCGCGACGGGTGCGGCCGGGCGGGGCGGGGAGACGCGCTCGGGCAGGGGGTCGTCGTCCAGGAGGGCCTCGCGGACGATCCGGCGTGGGTCGTACTGGCGCGGGTCGAGCTTGGCCCAGTCGACGTCGGACAGCTCCTCGCCGAGCTCCGCGTCCACGCGCGACTTCGCGTCGCGCAGGTAGCCCCGCGCGGACCGCACGAACGCCCCGAGCTGCTCCGCGTAGCGCGGCAGGCGCTCGGGACCGATGACGACGACCGCCACGATGAGGAGCACGACGAACTCGGCTCCGTTGATCCCGAACACGCCGACAGACTACTCGCTCGTGGCCTCGTCGAGGACGACGCGCACGTCGCGCTCCTGGTCGCCGGTCCGCACGCGCAGGGTCACCGCGTCCCCCGGCGCCTTCGCCCGGATCGCGACGATGAGCTCGTCCGACTCGGTGACGGGCCGGCCGTCGATGGACAGGATCACGTCTCCCGGCCGGATCCCGGCGGCGTCCGCCGGGCCGTCGGGCGTCACCGCGGGCGTCCCGGACTGCGCGTCGGTCGAGACCTGCACGCCCTCGCCCTGGTAGCGCTGGTCGAGGAGCACGCCGATCACCGGGTATGTCGCGACGCCGTCGGCGATGAGCTGCTCGGCGGTCCGGCGGGCCTGGTTCGACGGGATGGCGAACCCGAGCCCGATGCTCCCGGTGGCCTCGCCGCTCCCCGGCGGCTGCGCGATGGCCGAGTTGATGCCGACCACCTGGCCCCGGCCGTCGACGAGCGGGCCGCCGGAGTTGCCGGGGTTGATCGCGGCGTCCGTCTGGATCGCGTTGATGAACGCCGTCTCCGCCGCGGCACCCGCCTGGACCGGGCGGTTGAGCGCGCTGATGATCCCCGTGGTCACGGTCCCGTTGAGCCCGAGCGGCGCGCCGATGGCCACCACCGGGTCCCCGACGACCACCTCGTCGGAGTCGCCGAGAGCGAGCGGCGTGAGGCCCGAGTCCTCGACCTTGACGACCGCGAGGTCGTAGTCGACCGTCCGCCCGACGAGCTCGGCCGGGCTCTCGTGCCCGTCGGAGAAGAGCACGACGATGTCGCCGCCGTCGGCGGCCGACGCGACGACGTGGTTGTTCGTGAGGATGAAGCCGTCCTCCCGCAGCACGAAGCCCGATCCGGTCGCGACGCCGTCGGCCCCGCGGACCTGGAGCGAGACGACGCTGGGCAGCACGGTCGCCGCGATGTCCGCCACCGAGCCGTCGGGGCGGTCCGCGCCGGGCTCGACGCTCGCGGGCGGCAGCGCCGAGACGGACGAGCCGGAGGGCTGCGGGTCGGCGAGGCGGTCGGCCGCGACGCCGCCGACGGCGCCCGCGACGAGCGCGAGCACCGCGACGCCCGCCACGGCGGCCGGGCGCGGGCCGCGTCGCGGGGCGGTGCCGACGGGTCCGCGGGGCACGCCCACGAGGGTCGGGTCGACGGACCCGCCCGGGCGCGTCGGCGCCTCGGGCTGGCCGAACGCGCTCAGCCGCTCCCAGGGGTCCGTGGGCCCCGCGCTCGAGGGTTCCGCGGGCGCGGGCACCGCGGGCGGGGGCGGGACCGGTCCCGGACCGTACGCGGGCGCGGCGTGGCCCGACGCAGCGCCCTCGGCGGGCCGTGGGGCCTCGGTGGGCCGTGGCGCCTCGGCGGACGGCGGGACGGGCACGCTGCGGTAGGCCGACGGCGGCGCGAACGGGTTCGGCGCGGCGTCGCGCGGACCGGGCTGCTCCGGTCCGGTCTGGGGGTCGGTCATGAGGTGCCGAGCGCTCCTGTCATGGTCGTCCAGCCCCGGGAGATGCGCGCCGGGACCCCGGCATCGTAGTCACGGGCCGGGAACGCCGCCACGAGGGCGGCGACCGTCTCCTGCTCGGTGTCGGCGACGACGTCGATCACCGTGTCGCCCGACTGCCACACGACGTGCCACGGGGCCTCGGACAGCACGTGCACGCGGCGCCCGTCGACGTCCCACGTCTCGCCGCCCGCGAGCGCCGACGTGTCCAGCAGGCCGGTCTGCTCGCGCACGACCGCCTCCCCGCCCGGCGCCTCGAGGTCGATCTCCAGCACGCCGCGCCGCGCGTCGTCGCGCACGTCGGCCACGCGGAATCCCTCGGGGAGCGGCGTCGGGCAGGTCCAGCCCTGCGCGGCGAGCGCCGCGAGGGCGGACGCGCCGCCGTCGGCGACCGTCCCCCCGCCCGACCCGCCGTCCGGGGCGTCGGTCCGCGCGCCGCCGACGACGAGCGCGCCCGTGGCCCGGGGTGCGGCCTGCGCGAGCACGGTGAGCGGGTCGCTGCGGTGCAGGTCCGGCGTGACGAGCGGGCTCTCCCCCAGCGCGAAGAGGCCCACCGCCGCGACGCCGACGCCCCCGACGACGAGGCCGACGACCCGCCGCCGGAGCGAGCCGCGGCGCACCTCGCCGCTCCACGCGCCGCGCGGGAGCGTCGCGGGAACGGCCCAGGGGTCGCTCGGCGCGGGCGCCGCGCGCAGCGGGTCGCCGTCCGTCGGCGGGATCTGGGCGGACAGCGCGAGCAGGCGCGCGGCGAGGTCCGGCGCCGGCTCCACCGGCCCGGCCGCGCTCAGCGCGCGCCGGGCCGCCCGGGCCGCGGAGAGCTCCGCCGCGCACCGCGGGCAGCAGGCCACGTGCTCCAGGGCGCGCTCCGCCTCCGCGGGCGACAGCTGCCCGTCGACGAGCGCGGAGAGCCGCGAGCCGAGATGGGTCACGCCGCCCCCCGGGCGCCCACGGCGGTCGGTGCGTCGTCCGACGCCGGACGCTCGGCGGGGTCGCGGTGCGGCAGGGCGGCGCGGAGCTGGGAGCGCGCGCGGTGGATCCGCGAGCGGACCGTGCCGAGCTTGATGCCGAGCGTGACGGCGATCTCCTCGTAGGAGAGGCCCTCGATGTCGCACAGCACGACGGCGGCCCGGTACTCGGGCGAGAGCGCGTCGAGCGCGCGCTGCACGTCGCGGTCGAGGTTCGCGTGCTCGAACCCGCGCTCCGGCTGGGCCTCGGCGCGCGCCGGGTAGTGCCCGTCGTCGTCGCCCATGGCCTCCATCCGGATGCGCTGCTTGCGCCGGACCTGGTCGAGGAAGAGGTTCGTCGTGATCCGGTGGAGCCAGCCCTCGAAGGTGCCCGGGGTGTAGCTCGACAGCGAGCGGAACACCCGGACGAACGTCTCCTGCGTGAGGTCCTCCGCGTCCTGACGGTTGCCGGTGAGGCGGTAGGCGAGCCGGTAGACCCGCGCCGAGTGCTCGCGCACGATCGAGTCCCACGACGGCGGCACCCACGTGCCCGCGTCCTGCTGGCCGTGCGTGCTGGTCCTCGGTCGTGCGTCGTCCACGTGGTCCATCGTCCCAGAAGAACGTCCCGCCCTCGGCGCGTGTTCCCCCGCTCGCGCGGGACGTGCGCGCGACGTCCACGGCCCGTGCACACGCACGCGGCGCGGGAACGGGCCGGCGTGGGAGGGGGCGGGTACGATCCGAGACAGTGCCGGCCCGGCCCCCGGGGCCGGACGACGGACCACCAGGAGGACCTGATCACCAGCGACGTCGGCACCCACCGCAGCGCCAAGGCGGCGAGCTGGGTGTACAGCGAGGAGTTCGTCCCCGAGGACGAGGTCCTCCTGCGGGCGCGCGACCGCGCGGCCGAGCTCGGCTGCCCCGCGGTCCTCCCGGGCGTCGGGGCCGTGCTCCAGGTCCTGGCCGCGTCCCTCGCGGCCCGCGCGGTCGTCGAGATCGGCACGGGCACGGGCGTCGCCTCGATCTGGCTCCTGCGCGGCATGCCCGCCGACGGCGTGCTGACGACGATCGACGTCGAGGTCGAGCACCAGCGCGCGGCGAAGGCGGCGTTCGCGGAGGAGGGCGTGCCCGCGTCCCGCACGCGCACGATCCCGGGCCGCGCGAGCGACGTGCTCCCCCGCCTCACCGACGGCGCGTACGACCTCGTCCTCGTCGGGGCCGACAAGCACAGCTACCCCGAGTACGTGGAGCAGGGGCTGCGCCTCCTGCGGCCCGGCGGCGTGCTGGCGGTCGACGGCGCGCTCTCGCACGACCGCGTCGCCGACCCCGCACGGCGCGACGAGGTCACGACGATCGTGCGCGAGGTCGGCCGGTCGCTCCGGTCCGACGAGCGCGTGCTGCCGGCGCTGCTGCCCAGCGGCGACGGCCTCCTGCTCGCCGTCCGCCGCTGACCCGCCGCGTCAGAGCCGGCCGAGGTCAGAGCCGGCCGAGGTCAGAGCCGGTCGAGCGCCTCGAGCAGCAGCCGGGCACCGAAGCCCGTCGCCCCGGCCACGACCTCGTGCCGGTCGGCTGTAGCGCGCGCCGGTCCCGCGACGTCGAGGTGGGCCCAGGGCACGTCGCCCACGAACTCCCGCAGGAACAGCGCGGCCGTGATGGCCCCACCGCCGGGGCTCTCGACAGGGACGTGCCGCAGGTCGGCGACGTCGGAGCGCAGCGCACCCGCGTAGTCCTCGACGAGCGGCATGCGCCACACCTGCTCGCCCGTCGTGCGGGCGGCGTCCTGGAGCACGTCGGCGACCCCGTCGTCGGTGGCGAACAGGGCTCCGTGGCCACGACCCAGGCCCACGCTCGCCGCGCCGGTGAGCGTCGCGACGTCGACGAGCACGTCGGGAGCGAGCTCCTGCACGGCGTACCCGACGGCGTCGGCGAGGACGAGCCGGCCCTCGGCGTCCGTGTTCGCGACCTCGACCGTGCGCCCCGACCACGTGCGCAGCACGTCACCGGGACGGTACGACGCCGCGCCGACGTGGTTCTCCGCGAGCGGCAGCACGGCGGTGACGCGCCGGTCCGAGCGGGCCCGGGCGGCCCCGAGCACGACGGCGAGCGCGACGGCGGCGCCCGCCATGTCGGTCTTCATGGGCACCATCGCCTCGCGCGGCTTGATGGACAGGCCCCCCGTGTCGTAGGTGATGCCCTTGCCGACGACGACCACGTGCCGCGGCGCGGAGCGGTCCGTCGCCGGGGTCACGCCGTGGTCCGCGGGGTCGTACGTGACGGTGACGAGCCGGGGCCCGCGCGCCGAGCCGGCGCCCACGGCGAGGAGCGCGCCGAAGCCGTCGGCGGCGAGCTCGGCGGGGCCGCGGACGGTGGTGTCGAGGCCGAGCGCGTCGGCCAGCCCGAGGGCGCGGTCGGCGAACCAGGCCGGGTCCTTGACGTCGGACGGCGTGTTCGCGAGGTCGCGCACGAGCCACGTCGCGGCGGCCGCGCGGGTCGCCGCCTCGATCGGTGCCGCCACGTCGGGACGGTCGGGCGGCGTGAGCAGCACGAGCTGCGCGGCGGCGTCCTGCGCGCCGGCGGGCGCGTCGCCGCGACGCGGCTGGGCGTACGCGGCGAGCAGGTAGCCCTCGACGTAGGCGCGGACCTCGGCCGCCCCGGCGTCCGCGGTCACGGCGCTCACGACCCGATCGAGGCCGCGGGACGCACGGGCCAGCGCGGCACCGGCGCGGCGCAGGTCCGTCGCGGTGCCGGCGCCCACGCCGAGCAGCAGGAGGCGGGGCGGCAGGCCCGCCCACGGCAGCCGGGTCGTGGACCCGACGTGCGCGCGCGGCAGGTCCACGCGCACGACCTCGCCGGCCGCGCCGCGGAAGCCCGGGCCGCCCGCACGCTCGGCCAGCTCGGCGAGGTCGACGCCGTACCGCAGGGTCGCGTCGACAGTGCCGGCGCGCGGCTGCAGCCCGTCCTCCGCCTCGCGCGGCGGCGCGACGGCGACCACGACCGCGTCGGCCTGTGCCTCGTCGACGAGCGGGGCGTCGCTCAGCGCGCCCCGTGCACCGACCACCTCCGGCAGCGCGCGCGGGATCTCCGAGGTTCCGGAGACCCGGCGCTCACGTGCGGGCAATCAGCCCACCACGGCCTGGAGCGCCTCACCCAGCTCGCTGGCCTCGGTCGCGTTGAGCTCGACCACCAGACGCCCGCCACCCTCGAGCGGGACCCGCATGACGATGCCTCGCCCTTCCTTGGTGACCTCCAGCGGTCCGTCACCCGTCCGCGGCTTCATCGCAGCCATCGATGGCACTCCATTTCCGTTTGTCCCGAGTCCACCCCGCACGCGCGAGGAGGGGCGTCCGACCTCGGACGACGCCCGGGGGACAGTCTAGTTCACGCGTGCCGACATCCCGGGCGTCCCGGTCACGGCGGCCAGCCCGACGGCGGGACCAGCCGCCACAGCGACCAGACCCACCACACCTGACCCACGACGCACGCGACGGTCACCGCCGCGAGCCACGCGCGCGACCGCGTCCACCCGACCGTCACCGCGCCGAGCGGGAACGCGAGCAGGAGGAAGCGCACGAGCGACGTGCCCGGCTGGACGGTCGCCACGAGGTACGCCAGGTACCCCCCGGACCACGCGTGCATCTCCGGGCCGAGACGCGCCGCCACCGGGTTGAGCACGAGCGCGGCGGCCACCACGAGCACGAGCGCGAGGAGCCACGGGCCGGCGTCGCCCGCGAGCCACCGCGAGACGTCCACCCACGGCACGAACGGCACGACCTCCGCGCCGCCGCGCCAGGCCTCCTGGGTGCGGAAGTACGCCTGGTGCACGCCCGTGACCGCGCCGCACAGCCAGGGCCACACGAGCCCGCTCGCGAGGGCGACGACGAGCAGCCCGCCCAGCCGGGCGGCGTCGGGCCCGCGCAGGTCACCGCGGCGCCACCGCACGAAGCCGTGCCACAGCACGACCGCCGCCATTGGCAGCGCGACCGCGCGGCAGAAGCCGAGGAGCGCGACGAGGAGCGCCGCCCCGGCGTAGCGGCGCCGCGCGAGCAGGAGCAGCGCACCGGCCACGAGGAGCAGGGCGAGCGACTCGGTGTACGCGACCTGGAGGACCGGGCTGGAGGGGAAGACGCTGACGAGCAGCACCGTCGCGAGCGGCAGGCCCGGGCGCCGCTCGACGGCGGCCGCCCCGGCCGTCGCGACGAGCCGATGGACGACGAGCACCGCGCCCGCCCCGCACGCGAGCGCGAGCGTCGGTGCGAGCACCTCCCAGCCGAGCCCCGTGACGGCGTCGAGCGCGCGGACGAGCGCGGGGAAGAGCGGGAAGAAGGCCCACACGTTCTGCTGCACGGCGCCGTCGGGGCCCACGGGGAGCGTGTCCGGGTAGCCGGAGGAGTAGATCTGCTCGTACCAGCTCGCGTCCCACATCCGACCGACGTAGGCGAGGTACGAGGGCGCGGCGTCGGTCCACAGGTTCTGCTCCTGGGACCGCGCGGCGACGAGCAGCACGACGGCGCTCACCGCCCGGGCCAGGGCGTAGACCACGAGCACCTGCACCCACCACCGCCAGGTGGCGGGACGCAGCAGCCGCGCCCGCGCCGCGGGAAGGGCGGCCGTGCGCGGCGTCGTCACGCCAGGCCCCGCAGGGCCGCTGCCGGGGCCGTCTCGTCGCGGACGGCGGAGACCAGGTCGAGGACGCGGCGCGTCGCCGCCACGTCGTGCGCGCGGAAGACGCGCGCGCCGAGCCACGCGGCGACCGCCGTCGCCGCGAGCGTGCCCTCGAGTCGCTCGTCGGCCGGGAGGTCGAGCGTCTCCCCCACGAAGTCCTTGCGCGACAGGGCCATGAGGAGCGGGAAGCCGAGCCCCGCGAGCACCTCGGTGCGGCGGAGCAGGTGCAGCGAGTGCCACGTGTTCTTGCCGAAGTCGTGGGTCGGGTCGACGAGCACCGACGCGCGCGGGACGCCGCACGACACCGCCCGCTCGGCCGCGGCCCGCAGCGTCGTCACGACGTCCTGCACGACGCCGTCGCGCGGGTCGGCCGCTCCGGGGCGGGCAGGGTAGGCGACGCGGACGGGGTCCGTGCGCGGCCGCGCTCCCCCGGTGTGGGAGCACACCACCCCGATCCCGTGCTGCCCGGCCACCTCGACGAGCCGCGGGTCGTGCCCGGCCCACGTGTCGTTGACGAGGTCCGCGCCCGCGAGCGCCGCCTCGTGCGCGACGTCCGCCCGCCACGTGTCCACGCTGACGAGGAGGTCCGGGAACTCCGACCGCACGCGGGCGACGAACGGGACGACGCGGCGGATCTCCTCCGCCGGGGTGACCTCCGGGCCGACCCCGGCGCGCACGCCGCCCACGTCGAGGATCTCGGCGCCCTCGCGGACCGCGCGCTCGACGGCGGCGAGCGCCTGGCGGTCGTCGAGCTGGCGCGCCCCGGCGTAGAAGGAGTCGTCGGTGCGGTTGACGATGGCCATCACGGCGGGCCGGTCGAGCTCGCGCCCGCGCAGCACGAGCGAGGTGCCGCGCGGCGGCACCCCGAGGGGCGGCAGCGGGACGGGCGCGCCCTCGGGCGGGTGCGACCCCGGTTCGCCCGCGCCGGAGCCGGGCGCGCCGGGACCTGCGGTCATCGCGCCGCGCCCGTCAGCTCGCGTCGCCGGCCTGCGCCCGGACGAGCTCCTCCGTCGCCTCGCGCTCCTCCGCGCGCAACTCGGCGCCGCGGTCGCACACGTACTCGACGGCCTCGGCCGGGTCGTCGCACAGGTGGACCAGGTCGAGGTCGTGCTCGCTGATCATCCCGCGCCCCACGACGGCGGTCCGCGCCCAGTCGAGCAGGCCGGTCCAGTAGTCCGTCCCGACGAGCGCGACGGGGAACTCGGTGATCTTGTGCGTCTGGACGAGCGTGAGCGCCTCGAACAGCTCGTCGAACGTGCCGAACCCGCCCGGCAGCACCACGAAGCCCTGCGCGTACTTGACGAACATCGTCTTGCGGGCGAAGAAGTAGCGGAAGTTCACGCCGAGGTTGACGTAGCGGTTCATGCCCTGCTCGAACGGCAGCTCGATCCCGAGCCCGATCGACAGGCCACCCGCCTCCGACGCCCCCTTGTTGGCCGCCTCCATGATGCCGGGGCCGCCGCCCGTGATGACCGCGAAGCCCTCGTCGACCAGGAGGCGACCGACGTCCTCGGCGAGCGCGTAGTCGGCGTGGTCCGGCTTGGTCCGCGCCGAGCCGAACACAGAGACGGCCGGGCCGACCTCCGCGAGCGCGCCGAAACCCTCGACGAACTCGCTCTGGATGCGCATCACGCGCCACGGGTCGGAGTGCACCCAGTCCGCGTTGCCGCGCGAGTCGAGGAGGCGCTGGTCCGTCGTCTGGCCGGGGATCTGGTCGCCGCGGAGCAGCACCGGCCCCTTGCGGTACCCGGTGCCCGTCTGGGGCACGCCGTCGTCGGAACCCTGCTGGTCACGCACCGTGTCGCTCATGGTCACGAGCCTATGCCGCAGGGGTGGCCGTCAGCCACGCACGGAGCGCGTCGCGGCACAGCGCGAGCTGCCCGACGGGGCACCGCTCGTCGTCCTTGTGCGCGAGCAGCGGGTCCCCGGGGCCGAAGTTCACCGCCGGGACGCCGAGCTCGGCGAAGCGCGCGACGTCGGTCCAGCCGTACTTCGGGGCCGGTGCCCCGCCGGTCACGCCGAGGACGGCCGCCGCGAAGTCCGCCGCGAGCGGGTCGTCGAGACCGGGCCGCGCACCGGGCGCGGCGTCGGTGAGGGTGACCGCGAACCCGGTGAAGAGGTCGCGGACGTGCTGCTCGGCCTCGGCCACGCTGCGGGAGGGGGCGAACCGGAAGTTCACCGTGACGACGCACTCGTCGGGCACGACGTTGCCCGCGATGCCCCCCGTGATGCCGACGGCGTTCATCCCCTCCCGGTACACGAGGCCGTCGACCTCGATCTCCTGGGGGACGTACGCGGCCAGGCGGTCCAGCACCTCGTGCGCGGCGTGGATCGCGTTGGTCCCCGTCCAGGAGCGCGCGGAGTGGGCCGCGACGCCCGGCACGCGCACCTCGGCGCGCAGCGTCCCGTTGCACCCGCCCTCGAGGCCGGCCGACGTGGGCTCCCCGAGCACCGCGAAGTCCGCCTCCAGCAGGTCCGGGCGGTTGCGCGCGAGGCGCCCGAGCCCGTTGAGGTCCGCGGCGACCTCCTCGTTGTCGTAGAAGACCCACGTGACGTCCTGCGCCGGGGCGTCGAGCTCCGCCGCGAGCGCGAGCGCGACGGCGACGCCGCCCTTCATGTCGACCGTGCCGCGGCCCCAGACCTCGGCGTGCGCGCCCTCGCCGACGACGCGCGTCGGCAGGTTCGGCGGGACCGTGAGCGGCACCGTGTCGAGGTGGCCCGCGACGACGACGCGCCGCTCCCGGCCGAGCGCCGTGCGCGCGACGACCGTGTCGCCGTCGCGGACGACCTCCAGGTGCGCGACCGTGCGCAGCGCGGCCTCGACCGCGTCCGCGAGCGCGCGCTCGTCCCCGCTCACGGACGGCACGTCGCACACCGCGCGGAACAGGGCGACGAGGTCGCCGTGGAGGTCGAGCACAGGTCCGGTGCCAGGGGTGGGAGAGGTCACGCCAGCACCCTACCGGCGCCGGATAGGGTGGGGCGCATGACTTCTGCGACCCCCGCGCCCGCCCCCTCGGCGGGCGCGTCCGAGCCGCGTACGGCGTGGGGCTTCGGCCTGGCGACCGTCACCGACGACGGCACGACCCTCGACGTCTGGTACCCCGCGCCGGCGCTCGGCGCCGCCCCGGCGGACGCCGCCGTCCCCGCGTCCCTCGATGCGCTCGCGGAGCGCGACGAGCTGCGCGGCGTGGACGTCGTCGTGGTGCGGACCGAGGTCGACCTCGACGCCGCCCCCGCCGACACCGCCGACGCCTACCTGCGCCTGCACCTGCTCTCCCACCGCCTCGTCGTGCCGCACGGCCTGAACCTCGACGGCCTCTTCGGCGTGCTGACGAACGTCGTGTGGACGAACCACGGCCCGTGCGCCGTCGACGGCTTCGAGGAGACGCGCCTGCGCCTGCGCGCGACCGGCCAGCCCGTGACCGTGCTCGGCGTCGACAAGTTCCCGCGCATGGTGGACTACGTCGTGCCGTCGGGCGTCCGGATCGCCGACGCGGACCGCGTGCGCCTCGGGGCGCACCTCGCGGCCGGCACGACCGTGATGCACGAGGGCTTCGTGAACTTCAACGCGGGCACGCTCGGCACGTCGATGGTCGAGGGTCGTATCTCGGCGGGCGTCGTCGTGGGCGACGGCTCCGACGTGGGCGGCGGCGCGTCGATCATGGGCACGCTGTCCGGCGGCGGCCGCGAGGTCATCTCGGTCGGGCAGCGCTCGCTGCTCGGCGCCAACGCGGGCCTCGGCATCCCGCTCGGCGACGACTGCGTCGTGGAGTCCGGCCTGTACGTCACCGCGGGGACCAAGGTGACGGTCGTCGGGCAGCAGGACGCCTCGGGCGAGCCGCTCGTCGTCAAGGCGCGCGACCTCGCCGGCCGGTCCGGCATCCTCTTCCGGCGCAACTCGCTGACCGGCGGGGTCGAGGCGGTCTCGCGGACCGGCGCGGGCGTCGAGCTCAACGCCGCGCTGCACGCGAACTGACCGGCCCTCGCGAGCACGCCCCGCCTCGACGATGACGACGACGCAGCCCCCGCGCTCCCCCGACGCCCCGGCGCCGGGGCGTGTCCGGCGGCGCCGACGCCCCCTTCGCACCGCGGTCACCCTCGTCACGGTGGCCGCGGTGGGCGTCGGCGCGGTCGTGGTCGCGCTCAACCGGCTCGACGACGCGACACCCGTCGCGGAGCGCTGCGCCGCGACCGCCGACGGCCGCACGTGGTACCTCTCCGTGACGCAGGCGGACAACGCGGCTCTCATCAGCGGGGCTGCCGTGCGGCGTGGGCTGCCCGCCCGCGCCGCGACCATCGGGCTCGCGACCGCGCTGCAGGAGTCGCGGCTCGTCAACATCGACTACGGCGACCGCGACTCCGTCGGTCTGTTCCAGCAGCGCCCCTCGCAGGGGTGGGGAACCGTCGCGGAGATCATGGACCCCGTCTACTCGACCAACACGTTCTACGACGTGCTCGAGACGGTCGAGGGCTACGAGGGCATGGAGGTCACCGTCGCCGCGCAGACCGTCCAGCGGTCCGCGTTCCCCGACGCGTACGCGCAGCACGAGCCCCGCTCGCGCGCGTGGGCGTCCGCGCTGACCGGCTGGTCGCCCGCGTCGCTCACGTGCGACCTCGCGGCGGTCCCGGCGGAGGAGGTCCCGGCCGACGGCGACCCGGCCGAGCCTTTCCGGGAGCGCGCCGCGCGCGACCTCGGCGACGCCGTCCGCGTCGCGTCGTCGGACGGCGGGGACGGGGGCTTGGTCGTGGTCGACGCGTCCGCGCTCCCCGGCGCCGCGGAGGACGGCGACGTCGAGCGGTCGGCATGGGCCGTCGCCCAGTGGGCCGTCGCGACGGCGGACGCCACGAACGTCGTCGCCGTCGAGGTCGGCGACCGCCGCTGGTCGCGCGACGGCTCGACGTGGACGACCCTCGACCCGGCCGACCTCGCGCCGCTCGAGCCGGGCACCCTGCGCGTCCACGTCGCTGTCCCCGACGCGTCCTGACAGACCGTCGTCGGTCCCGACGCCGGGTCGCCGACGGGGCCGACGACGAACGCCGCGCCGCTCACCGGGAGGTGAGGGGCGCGGCGTCCGGAGGAGGGATCGTCAGCGGTCGGAGACGGCGACGTAGTCGCGCTCGGTCTCGCCGACGTAGACCTGGCGCGGGCGGCCGATCTTGGTCTGCGGGTCCTTCATCATCTCGCGCCACTGCGCGATCCAGCCGGGCATGCGGCCCAGCGCGAAGAGCGGCGTGAACATGGCGGGCGAGAAGCCCATGGCCTTGTAGATGAGGCCCGTGTAGAAGTCCACGTTGGGGTAGAGCTTGCGCTCGATGAAGTAGTCGTCGTTGAGCGCGATCTCCTCGAGGCCCATGGCGATGTCGAGGAGCTGGTCCTTCTTGCCGAGGGTGGAGAGCACGGCGTCGGCCGACTTCTTGACGATCGCCGCGCGCGGGTCGTAGTTCTTGTAGACCCGGTGGCCGAAGCCCATGAGGCGGACGCCGTCCTCCTTGTTCTTCACCTTCTTCATGAAGGTGTCGACGTCGTACTCCGCGCCAGCGATCTTGTCGAGCATGGTGAGCACCGACTCGTTCGCGCCGCCGTGCAGCGGGCCCGAGAGCGCGTTGACCCCGGCCGCGACGGACGCGTAGAGGTTCGCGTGCGAGGACCCGACGACGCGGACCGTCGACGTCGAGCAGTTCTGCTCGTGGTCGGCGTGCAGGATGAGCAGCTTGTCGAGCGCGTCGACGACGACCGGGTCGGCCTCGTACTGCTGGTACGGCGTCGCGAACGTCATGCGCAGGAAGTCGTCGACGTAACCGCGCGAGTAGTCCGGGTAGAGCAGCGGCTCGCCGACGCGGCGGCGGTGCAGGTACGACGTGATGGTGCGCGACTTCGCGAGGAGCAGGACCGTCGCGAGCTCGACCGTCTCGTCGTCGAACGGGTCGAGCGACTCGGGGTAGAACGTGGACAGCGCGTTGATCGCGGACGACAGCACCGCCATGGGGTGCGCGTTGCGCGGGAACGTGCCCATGAACGTGCGGAAGTCCTCGTGCACGAGCGTGTGCCGGTTGACGCGCTCGACGAAGGCGTCGAGCGTCGCTGCGTCGGGGAGCTCGCCGTGGATGAGGAGGTAGGCGACCTCGAGGAAGCTCGACCGCTCGGCGAGCTGCTCGATCGGGTAGCCGCGGTACCGGAGGATCCCGGCCTCGCCGTCGATGTACGTGATGCTCGACTCGCACGACGCGGTGTTCATGAAGCCGGGGTCGACGGTCACGAGGCCGGTCGACTTGAGCAAGGAGGACACGACGATGCCGTCGTTGCCCTCGGTCGCCGCGACCACGGGCAGGTCCTGCGCCTGGTCGTCGACGAGGAGGCGGACCTTCGCCTGCTGAGTGGTGGTCATGGTTCCCTTCCTGCTGCTGCTCGCGCCGTTGCCGCGCGGTCGACCGTACCCCGCCTCACCCGCACGTGACCAATCAGGAACCGTCACGAGACCACCACACTCGCTGTGATCCAGGTCACGCCAGCGGGAGGCCTCCGGAGAGTCGAGCCGCGGCCTCGTGGACCCGCTCGTCGGTCGCGGTGAGGGCGACGCGCACGTGCCCCGCGCCCTCCGTCCCGTAGAACGCCCCGGGCCCGACGAGGATGCCCCGGTCCGCGAGCGCGGAGACCGTCAGCCAGCAGTCGCCGGCCGCCTCGTCGGCGGGCCGCGTCCACAGGTAGAGGCCCGCCTCGGAGTGGTCGATCACGAGGCCCGCGCCGGTGAGGGCGTCGACGAGCACCTCACGGCGGCGTGCGTAGACGTCCCGCTGCGCGGCGACGTGCGCGTCGTCGGACAGGGCCGCGACCATCGCTGCCTGGACCGGCGCGGGGACGATCATGCCGAGGTGCTTGCGCGTCGCGAGCAGGTCCGCGACGAGCGCCGCGTCCCCGGCGACGAACGCCGCGCGGTAGCCCGCCATGCTCGACTGCTTGGAGAGCGAGTAGGTGACGAGCAGGCCGTCGTGCGACCCGCCGCACACCGCCGGGTCGAGCAGGCTCGGGACACCGGTCGTCGTGAAGGGCTCGGTCCACGCGAGCTCCGCGTAGCACTCGTCGCTCGCGACGACCGCGCCGATCTCGCGGGCCGCGGCGACGACGCGCGCGAGGTGCGCGGCATCGAGCACCCGGCCCGTCGGGTTGCTCGGCGAGTTGACCCAGACCAGGCGCACGTCGTCGCGCCCGGCCCACGTGTCCACGTCGTCCGTGGCGAGGGGCGTCGCGCCCGCGAGGCGCGCGCCGACGTCGTAGGTGGGGTACGCCGTCCGCGGGTGCACGACGACGTCGCCCGGCCCGAGCCGCAGGAGCGAGGGCAGCAGCCCCACGAGCTCCTTGCTCCCGACGGTGGGGAGCACGGCGTCGGGGTCGAGCCCGGGGACGCCGCGACGGCGGGTGAACCACGCGGAGACCGCCTCGCGCAGGGCGGGCGTCCCGTGCGTCGTCGGGTAGCCGTGCGCGTCGGACGCGGCGGCGAGCGCGTCGCGCACCACGGCGGGGGTCGGGTCCACCGGCGTGCCGATGGAGAGGTCGACCACGCCGCGGGGGTGCGCTCGCGCGCGCTCCGCGTACGGGGTCAGCGTGTCCCAGGGATAGGCGAGACCGGAGAGGTCGGCGAGTCCCACGAGCGCCGGCGCCGGAGGCTCAGGCCTGCGGCGGCAGGGCGGCGATCATCGGGTCGTCCTTCTCGATGAGACCCATCTTCGCGGCACCGCCGGGCGAGCCGAGGTCGTCGAAGAACTCGACGTTGGCGCGGTAGTAGTCGCTCCACTCCGTCGGCACGTCGTCCTCGTAGTAGATCGCCTCGACGGGGCAGACCGGCTCGCACGCGCCGCAGTCGACGCACTCGTCCGGGTGGATGTAGAGCGACCGCTTGCCCTCGTAGATGCAGTCGACAGGACATTCCTCGATGCACGCCTTGTCCTTGACGTCCACGCACGGCTGGGCGATCACGTAAGTCACGACCGAGTACCTTTCTGGGTTCGTCCGGACCCGGCCCGGCGAGGGGCGAGGTCATGACAGGGGCATGCACGACTAGTATCGCTCAGGTCGGGCGGTGCCCGACCCTCTCTGACCAGCCCGTGGACGAACGTCACACGCCCGAGGAGCCGCCCCGTGCCCGACTCGCCCTGGACGACGTGGGCGCCGGGGACGCGGGTCGTCGTCCGCCGCAGGCTCTCGCCCGACGACGCCGCCGCCGCGGGCAAGCCCCTCACCGACGTGATCGGGGTGGTCGTGGAGACCACCGCGACCACGCTCGTGCTGCGCGAGGACGCGGGCGGCAGCGCCCCGCCGCACCGCGGCCACGGCCCGCGCGACGACGCCCCTCCCCTGGTCTCCGTGCCGCTCGACGCGATCGTGGCCGGCAAGCCCGTCCCGCCGCGGCCCCCGCGACGGCCCGCGTCGCGCCCGGACTGACGACCGGGCCCGACGGACGACCGGTCGACGGGGCCCGGGGACGGGGCCTGGCGAGGACGTGACTCGCGGGCGACGCCCAGACCCGGCGGGCGGCCGCTCAGGCGACGACGACCGCCCGGTCCTCGACGTCCACGACGACGGCGCCGCGGGCCCCCGCGGCGGTGAGCGTCTCGCGCCAGGTGCCCGCGTCGTCGAGGTCGACGCGCACGGGCTCGCCGGTGCCGCCCGTCGCGGCGCGCACCGGGTCGGGCCGGTCGAAGAACTCCCCCACGGGCGCGTTGGTCTCCAGCGCGCGCACGAGCTGCTCGAGGTCGCGCACGACGACGCGCAGCGCGGACGCGACCCACGCGGCGTTGTCCGTGACCATGGCCTCGGTCCGGCGCGGGTCGGTGCGCCCCACGCGCGTCGCGTCGCGGAAGCTGCCCGCGGCGAGGCCCAGCGCGACGTCGCGCACGGGCGCGTCGGCGACGACGCCCAGGAGCTCGGTGGCCAGGACGTGCGGGACGTGGCTGACCAGCGCGGTGGACTCGTCGTGGACGTCGTCGGTGAGCACGTGCACCGTGCCGCCGAGCGGGCCCGTGACGAGCCGCAGCACGCTCGTGAACGCGTCCGGTCGCGTGGTCGCGTCCACCGTCACGGCCCAGCGCGCGCCCGCGAGCATCGCGGGGTCCGACGCCTCGAAGCCCGAGTGCTCCGTCCCGGCCATGGGGTGCGCCCCGACGTACCGGGCGTCGAGCCCGGCGGACCGGACGGCGTCGCGCACCGCGCCCTTGACGCTCCCGACGTCCGTCACGACCGTCGCGCCCCGCACGTGCCGGGCGACGTCGGCCGCGACCGCCCGCATGGCGCGCAGCGGCACGGCGAGCACGAGGACGTCCGGCTCGTCGGCGCAGACCTCCGCGACGTCGCCGACCACGCGCAGACCGGCAGCCCGCGCCGCCGCGCGCGTGGTCGCCGTGGCGTCGTAGCCGGTCACCTCGACCCCGCGGTCGTGCAGGAGCCGGGCGACCGAGCCGCCGACGAGACCGAGGCCGACGACGCCGACCCGGACCGCCGAGCGGGACGTTCCAGGCTCCGGCGCGGCACCCGCGGCGGTCACCACAGGAGCCCCGTCGCGAGGCCCGCCGCGCCGGTCGACGCGTCGACGCTCCCGACGGGGACGTGGGCGGCGTCGACGTCGGCGCGCACCGACCCGTCGAGCTCGCCGCGCGCCGGGACGACCCCGAGCGTCTTGAGCGCGTCCCCGGCCCCGACGAGGTCTTCCAGGACCGCGCGCACCGGCGCGTCCCAGGGCGCGCCGTCGACCACGAGGACGAACGCGTAGGTGCCCGCGACCGCCTTGAGCGGGCGGGTGATGAGGCTCGAGAGGTTGACGCGCCGCGCGCCGAAGGACTGGGTGATGCGCGCGAGCACCCCCGGTCCCGTGACGACGGGCGTCACCGCGAGCATCGTGCGCCACGCCGTCTCGCTGCCGCTGCGCGCCCGGCCGAGCGCGGCGGCGGCCTCCGCGCGCGGCGCCAGCACGAGGAACCGGGTGCGCGCGCCCGCGAAGTCCTCGACCGCGCGCTCGACCGTCTCCAGGCCGTAGAGCTCACCGCAGATCGTCGGGCCGAGGGCGACCTGGTGCGGGCCGGCGTCGCGGCACGCCGCGGCGTTCGACGACGCCGCGACCGGGGCGAGGCCCGTCCGGCGCACGAAGCCCTGGCACTGCGCGAGCCCGTGCGGGTGCGCCGTCACCTCGGTGAGGTCGCCGTGGCCCGGTCGCGCGAACGCGTCGAACGAGATGTCGAGCACGACCTCGTCGACCGCGACGACGCTCGCGCTCCCGACGATCGCGTCGAGCGAAGGCACGACGTACCCCTCGACCGTGTTCTCGATCGCGACGACGCCCCGCTCGTGCACGCCCGCGGCCACGCCCGCGAACACGTCTGCGACGGTCTCGCGGGCCGCGAGCCCGGCATCCACCGGGCCGTGCTCGGCCGACCACGCGGCCGCCGCCTGGTGGGTGAACGACCCCTCGGGGCCGAGGTACCCGACGCTCACGCGTGGACGGGGTCGGGGGCGGTCGCCCAGCGCGGCTCGAGCGCGTCCGGGCCGGGCACGAACTCCTGCCCGGGCAGGACCGCGAGCACCCGGTGCGCGACGCCCCGCTCCCCGAACCCCGCGACGAGCGCGTCGAGCGTCGTCGCGTCAGGGCACGAGAACGCGCAGAAGAAGATGTGCGGCCCCGCCTGCGAGCGGTGGCTGCGCAGGTGCTGGAGGTCGATCCCGGCGGCTGCGACGAGCGCGAGCGTCTCCTGGAGCGAGCCGCGGTGGTCGTCCCGGGGCCCGAACGCGAGCCACACCTGGGCGACGCCCTCCGCCCGAGGCGCCGCGTCGCGGCTCTCCAGCAGCCCGTACCAGACGGGCGCGCCCTCGCCGAGGAGCTCGCTCCCCGGGAGCTCGGCGTAGCCGAGCGCGGCGAGCGGCCCGCGGGCCACCGAGCGCTCCACGACGAGGCTGCCGTCGGCGCCGGCGAGCGCGACCCGCTCCTCCAGCGTGGTGCGGGTCGGGACGAGCGACGGGCTGACGCCCATCGTGCGCAGCACGTGGCGCCGGTCGCGCATGCCCGCCTCGTCGACCACCACGTGCCCCGTCAGGTCGCGGGCCGCCGTCGACCGGCCGACCCAGACCCACTGCGACGGCACCGCCGACGCGCCGGTCAGCACGAGCGACGGCGGCGCCGCGAGCAGCGCGCGCTCGAGCTCGTGCGACGGCTGCGCCGGGTGGCCCAGGTGCACGACGGCGGCCAGCGCGTCGATGCTCGCGACGGTCGACAGCGTCGCCGTCGTCGACCCGAGGTCGAGCAGCGCCTCCGTCGGGTCGCCGTCGACCCATCCCGCCGCCGTGGCCGCGAGCAGCGCCTGCGCTCCCGACTCCCGTTCGCTGCGTCCGAGCATGGGACCTCCGTGGTTCGTGGGTGGACCGGGTCTACTCGCAGACGACCGCGTTGTCCGGCTTGTAGGTCCACCGGTAGGACTCGTCCTTGACGAGCTCGCCCTCGCGGTAGACCTTGCGGTAGTTCGTGATGGAGAAGCCCGGGCTGCCCGCGGGCGTCGGGGCGCAGTCGGCGCCCGAGTGCGTGACCGTCGTCGGCTGGACCACGTTCGACTTGCCGCTCGACGACGTCTCGACGTCGTAGTACTTGGTGCTCCAGACCGCGACGTGCAGCTGGCCGCCGCCGACCCAGGACTGCATGAGGACGCCGTACGGGGTGTCGTTCTTGAACTTCATGTCGATCGAGCCCACGAAGATCGTCGCCTCGCGGCCCGCGGGGTAGCGCTCGAACCAGTAGCTGTGCGGGCGGTGCTCGACGTCCTCGAGCCCCGCGAAGAAGCCCGCGTTGTACGTGGTCGTGGCCATCTGCGACAGGCCGCCGCCGACGCCCTCGGTGTGGCGCCCGCTCTCGACGATGCCGGCCGCGTAGTAGCCGCCCTCGAGCGTGATGGGCGAGAGCGTGTCGACGAGCGAGAAGGTCTCCCCCGGCTTGACGAGCGTCCCGTTCACCTTCTCCGCCCCGCGCTGCAGGTTTGCGGTGCGGACGGGGACGTTGGGGACGGGCGTCGAGAACTCCGACACCTTCTCCTTGATCCCCAGCGCCTCGAGCGCCGCGACCGACTGCTCCGGGTCCGACTCGACGAGCTCGACCGTCGCCGTGCGCTCGTCGCCCGAGGCGGCCGTCGTGACGGCCGTCGCGATGGCGGCCGGGTCGATCGTCGTGCCGGGCTGGCCGCCCTCGATCACCGGCACGCCGTCCCGGAAGACGAAGTGCGCGTCGTCGGCCGCCGTGAGCAGGTCGTTCGTCCGGTCGACCACGGACTGCACGAGCGCCGGGCCGTCGAAGGTCAGGGTGAGGACGCCGTCCGTCGCCGCGAAGGAGGCGGCCGCGGCGAGCGCCTCGGGGGGCAGCTCCGGCGACTGGCCGCCGACGGAGACGACGACGGGCGCGGACACGACCTTCTCCGCCAGGGCGAGCGCGGCGTCCGTCTCGTCCTGCGTGATCGTGGGCTCGACGGGCTCGGTGGGCAGCTCGACCGGCCCGTCGGTGACGAGCCAGCTCTCCGTGATGGTGGCGGGCACCTCGTCCGTGACGAGCGCCGAGCCGTCCGCGGCCGGCGTGCTCGTGGGCGCGCCGTCGACGAACTGCACGGCCCCGTCCACGGGCTCGATCTCCAGGCTGCCGCGCAGCGCCTCGACCTGGGCGTCGAGGGCCGCGTCGTCGACCGTGACCAGCGGCTCCGCGTCCTTGCCGCCGAACAGGTGCTGCCACAGGCGCGCCGGGTTCATCGAGAACGACGTGAGCTCCTCGGCCGTGCCCGCGGCGTCGAAGGTCAGGCCCGCCGTCGCCGGGTCGAGCGTCGTGCTCGCCTCGCCCGCGGCGAGCGTGATCGGCTCGGCCGCGCGCGGCCCGAGCTCCGACTCGAGCCGGTCCTCGGCCGCCGCCCGGGACAGGCCACCGACGTCGACGCCGGCGACGCTCGTCCCGCTCGGGACCTTGTCGGAGTAGAACCACTGGGCGCCGGTGTACAGGCCGCCCAGGACCAGGACGGCGATCCCCGTCCACAGCAGCCCGCGGGCCCAGCCGCGCCGCGGCGCGTCCTCGTCGAAGCCCTCGAAGGGCGAGGCCTCGCGCGAGTCGTCGGGCGGGACCGGCGTGAACGCGCTCGGTGCGGCGATCCCCGCGGCGACCGCCTGCGCCGTCGCGCCGAAGCCCTCGGCCGGGGCCTCCGCCGGAGCGGTCGCGCCGGCGGCGACCGGCGCCGGGCTCGCCGGCTCGTCGGGGGACGCGGGAGACAGGATCGACGTGCGCACGACGGGCGCGGGCCGCGACCACGGGTCGACGGGCGGGATCACCCGCGTCGCGTCGGGCGCGGCGTCGCTCCCCTCGTCCGCGGGTCGGCCCTGGTCGCCCGCCGGCGCGGAGCTCACGGGCACGACGGCGGACCGCTCGGCCGTGCTCTCGTCGGCCGGGCCTCCCCCGGTCGCGTCGGCCGACCGGTCGGCCGACGTCGGGTCGTCAGGTGTCGCGCTGCTCGCGGCCGTCGCGTCCGCGGCCGTGTCGTCCGAGGTCGTGGAGTCCGGGGGGACCGAGGTGTGGGCGACGGGCGCCGGGGCCTCCCGGTCGGCGGTGCCCGTGGCCTGGGCGGCCGGGGCGTCGGCCTGGGCACCCGGTGCGGGGACGAGCACCGCCGGGACGTCCGGGTCGAACGCGAACACGCGCGGGACGTACGGCTCCTCGTCGGCCTCGTCTGCGTCGCTGCCGCCGGGAGCGCCGACCGTCCGCGGGCTGCTCTCGGCCGTGGGGCCGCCGTCCGGGGTGCCGACGAGGGCCGGGCTCTCGGCAGCGCCGGCGACCGGCGCGTCGGGGGTGGTCGACGTCGGCGCGCCGCTCGCCTCGGTCGGGTCGGCCGTCGACCCGCCCGGCGCGGACGCACCCGCGACGGGCGACTCCGCGACGGACGCGTCCGGACCGCTCTCGACCGGGGTGTCCTGGGCGTCGGGCTCGAGGGCGGCGCTCGCCGGAGCACCGGCGTCCACGTCCGTCCCGGTCGTCGCGCGGGTCTCGGCGGGTGCCTCGTCCGCCGGAGCTGCGGGCATGGCGTGGGTGGCCGGGCTCGCGGCGTCCGGCACCGCGGAGCCCTGCTCCGAGGTGGCGGTGGGCTGCGCGGCCGACCGCTCGGGGGTCGCGGCCGTCTGCTCGGGGACCGCGACAGACTCCGAGGTGACGAGCGGCTCCGAGGAGGCGAGCGGCTCCGCAGCGGCGACCGGCTCCGAGGAGGCGACCTCCGGGCGGCTCCCCGCCGCGGGAGAGCCGGCCTCGGACACGTCGGCGGTGGCTGCACCGGGGGCCGGCGCGTCGCCCGCCGGGGTCGCGCCGGGTACGGGGCCGGGCTCGGCCGCGCCGGCACCCTCAGGACCGTGGTCCGCAGGCGCGGGGCCGTCCGGGGCGGTGTCCGTCGGCGCGCCCGTCGGTTCGTCCGTCGACGCGCTCGTGGACTCGTCCGCCGGCGCGGGAGCGACCGGGGCGACGTCGCCGGAGGCGTCGGCACGCTGCGCGTCGGGGCCGGACGCCGTCTCGGGAGCCGCGGGCTCGACCGTCTCGGCGGGCTCCGGCACGGCGTCCTGAGGGGAGTCGAGATCGGCGTCTCGGTCGGTCGGCTGACCCATCCACTGTCTCCGTGACGAAAGGCGCGCGGCGGTCCGCGCGACGACGAGGGGTGTGCGGGGATCCGCACGGCGAATACTAGCGGGACGCGAGGGGGTTCTCGGGTCCGTCGTGCCTGGTGGGACGCCCGTGCTGGGCCGTGCGGACCGGGCGGTCGCTGAACCACGACCGGGGCAGGAAGGCCGCCGCGGCGACCACGAGCATGCCCCCGTAGATCCAGACGTACCCCACGGGCTCGGCCGGCACGAGCACGTCGCCACCCGGACCCTGCAGCGAGAGGAGCTGCACGACGACGACCCACCCGATGCCGAAGCCCAGGAGACCCGCCATCCCGCCCCAGGCGCGGGCCAGGGTGGCCGCCGCGAGGACGGTGAGCAGGGCGAGCACGATGCCGAGCCCGGCCCCGCCCGGGAGGTCGACGCCCGGGAGGTGCGCCCGGTGCGCGACCGTGCCGACGAGCCCTACGAGCGCGCCCACGAGCGCGCACGCCACCCCGCGGCCCACGAGCCGCCCCATACCGGTCTCCACGGGCCCCAGGCTAACGCGTGGGTCCGGGCGGGACCTGGTCGCTCGGGAGAGCAGGGCCGGAGGGAGCGTAGAACTCGTGTGAAGGGACGGGCGCCAGCACGTCGTTGCTCAGGGCGTACCACCCGAGCAGCACCGGCTCGCCCCCCGCGGCGGCCGTCACGTGCTGGACCTGCGTCGCGTGCGCGCGCATCGCGCCGAGCACGTCGTCGAGCACGGGACCCACCGGCACGCTGACGAGCGCGGGCAGCGACGCGTCGGGACGCGCGAGCGGGGGCAGCGCCTCGTCCGGGTCCGGGAGCGTGAGCCGCGCGTCGGCCGCGAGCAGCTCGCGCGCGCCGGGGTGCTCGGCGAGCGCGCGGCGCGCCGCGCGCACCGTGGTCTCGGGGGCGACGACCTGCCACAGCGCGGGCAGCGGCTCGCCGTCCGCGGCGAGGAGCTCCAGCGCGCGGACCGTGACGTCGTGCGCCCGGACGTGGTCGGGGTGGCCGTAGCCGCCGCCCGCCTCGTACGTCGCCACGACGGCGGGACGGCGCTCCCGGACCACCGCCTCCAGGTGGGCGGCGGCCTCGTCGAGCGGGACGCCGACGAACGCGCGCGGCGGGAGCTGCTCGGTCGCGACCCCGCCGGCCACGCCCGGCGCGACCCAGGCCATGCCCGAGTCCTCGAACCGCACGGTCGCGCCGCCGTCGGACGGCTCGACCGGGCTCGTGACGGTGTCGAGGAAGACGTGGTCCCGCACGCCCAGCGCGGCGAGCGCGCGGGCGAGCTCGGTCTCGCGGAACGCCGCGAGCGCGGGCCCGTCGCCCTCGAGGTGCCCGACGCCCGTCGGGTGCGCGGGGGTGTCGATCACCTCGCCCCGCTCGCCCCGCGTGCAGGTCACGACGGTGACCGGCTCCCCCGCGCGGGCCCAGGTCGCGAGCAGCGCGCCCGTCGCCAGGGCCTCGTCGTCGGGGTGGGCGTGGACGGCCAGCAGGCCGCCGTCGGGCACGACGGCGGCCTGCTGGCTCTGCGGGACGGTCACCCCGTGGGTGGCGTCAGGCGCGCTTCGCGCGCGAGACCGCGCGGGCGCGCTCGGTCTGGTCGAGGACGACCTTGCGGATGCGGACGACCTCGGGGGTGACCTCGACGCACTCGTCCTCGCGCGCGAACTCCAGCGACTCCTCGAGCGTGAGGTGGCGCGGCGGGACGAGGTTCTCGAAGTTGTCGGCCGTCGAGGACCGCATGTTCGTGAGCTTCTTCTCCTTGGTGATGTTCACGTCCATGTCCTCGTTGCGCGAGTTCTCGCCGACGATCATGCCCTCGTAGACCTCCTGCGTGGGGTCGACGAAGAACGAGCCGCGCTCCTGGAGGTTGATCATCGCGAACGGCGTCACCTTGCCCGCGCGGTCGGCGACGAGCGAGCCCGTCGTGCGGGTCTCGATCGCGCCGGCCCACGGCTCGTAGCCCTCGGAGATGGACGACGCGATGCCGGTGCCGCGCGTCTCGGTGAGGAACCGCGTGCGGAACCCGATGAGGCCGCGCGCCGGGACCATGAACTCCATGCGGATCCAGCCCGTGCCGTGGTTCGACATGGTCTCCATGCGGCCCTTGCGCTGGGCGAGGAGCTGGGTGACCGCGCCGAGGTACTCCTCGGGGACGTCGATCGTCATGCGCTCCATCGGCTCGTGCGTCTTGCCGTCGATCGTGCGCGTGACGACCTGCGGCTTGCCGACCGTGAGCTCGAAGCCCTCGCGGCGCATCTGCTCGACGAGGATCGCCAGCGCGAGCTCGCCGCGGCCCTGGACCTCCCACGCGTCGGGGCGGTCGGTCGGGAGCACGCGCAGCGACACGTTGCCGACGAGCTCGGCGTCGAGGCGGTCCTTGACCTGGCGGGCCGTGACCTTGTGGCCCTTGCCGCCCTTGCCCGCGAGCGGCGAGGTGTTGATGCCGATGGTCATCGAGATGGCCGGGTCGTCGACCGTGATGAGCGGCAGCGGGCGCGGGTCGTCGGGGTCGGTGAGCGTCTCGCCGATCGTGATGTCCGCGATACCCGCGACGGCGACGATGTCGCCGGGCCGGGCCTTGTCCGTGGGGACGCGGTCGAGCGCCTTCGTCTCCAGCAGCTCGGTGATCTTCACGCTCTGGAGCGTGCCGTCGTGGCGCGCCCACGCGACGACCTGGCCCTTGCGGAGCTCGCCGTTGAAGATGCGCAGCAGCGCGAGGCGGCCGAGGAACGGCGACGCGTCGAGGTTCGTCACGTGCGCCTGGAGCGGCGCGCCCTCGTCGTACGTCGGCGCGGGAATCTTCTCGAGGATCGTCGTGAACAGCGGCTCGAGGTCCTCGTTCGAGGGGAGCTGGCCGTCCAGCGGCTGGTCGAGCGACGCGCGGCCGGCCTTCGCGGACGCGTAGACGACCGGGACGTCGAGGATCGCGTCGAGGTCGAGGTCCGGCACGTCGTCCGCGAGGTCGGACGCGAGGCCCAGCAGCAGATCCGTTGCCTCGGCGACGACCTCGGTGATGCGCGAGTCGGGCCGGTCGACCTTGTTGACGACGATGATCACCGGGAGCTTCGCGGCGAGCGCCTTGCGGAGCACGAACCGGGTCTGCGGGAGCGGGCCCTCGCTCGCGTCCACGAGCAGCACCACGCCGTCGACCATGGACAGACCGCGCTCGACCTCGCCGCCGAAGTCGGCGTGGCCCGGGGTGTCGATGACGTTGATCGTGATGCCGTCGGGCTCGCCCACCGCGGCGGCCGCCGGGCCGGCGTACCGCACCGCGGTGTTCTTCGCGAGGATGGTGATGCCCTTCTCGCGCTCGAGGTCACCGGAGTCCATGACGCGCTCGTCCACGTGCTGGTGCGCGGAGAAGGCGCCGGACTGGCGCAGCATCGCGTCGACGAGCGTGGTCTTGCCGTGGTCGACGTGGGCGACGATCGCCACGTTGCGCAGGTCGGAGCGCACAGACATCTACGGTTCTCATTTCGTGGGGTACGAGGGGCGACGACGGCCGGCCACCTCAGCGCGCACGACGGCGGGCTCGGCCCGCCGCAGCATCACGGAGCACGGGCCGTCACCCGGGCCCGGCTATCCTACCGGGTCCGCGCTCGGGACACCATGCCCGCCGTCGTGCACCGTTCGGAAGGGCCTCCTCAGGTGGTGCCTCCTCCGGAGGGTGTCTTGCGCCGCGGCCGACGGACGAGCGCGCGCCATCGGTCCGGGCGGTCGGGGTAGAGCTCCTCCCACTGCTCGGAGATCGACTCCGAGACGCGCGTCGTCACGTGCTCCGTGAGCGCGGCGCGCGCGGCGCGCCGCTCGGCGCGCAGGATCGCGGCGTGCTCGACCCGGAGCGCACGCACCGTGGAGACGGCCATCCCGATCATCACCACGGAGAACGGCAGCGCGATGAGGATCGCCGCCGTCTGCAGCGCCTGGAGACCGCCCGCGAGCAGGAGCGCGATGGCCAGCAGGCCGGAGGTGCCCGCCCAGAAGATGCGGCTCCAGGTGGGCGGGTTCGGGTTGCCCCCGCTCGCGAGCATGTCGACGACGAGCGAGCCCGAGTCGGACGACGTCACGAAGAAGATGACGATGAGCACGATCCCCACCACGGCGAGGACGTTCCCGAGCGGCAGGCCGTCGAACAGCTGGAAGAGCGCGGTGTCTGTGTCGACCTCGCCGTCCACGAGCATGCTCCCGGGCTCCATGAGCTCGCGGTACAGCGCCGACCCGCCGAACACGGAGAACCAGAGCGTCGTGACGATCGTCGGGACGAGCAGGGTGCCGAGGACGAACTCGCGGACCGTGCGACCGCGCGAGATCCGGGCGATGAACACCCCGACGAAGGGGGCCCAGGAGATCCACCAGCCCCAGTAGAAGATCGTCCACTGCGACTGCCACTCGAGGCCGGCCTGGCCCTGGAAGGCGGTGGTGTCGAACGTGAGGCGCACGACGTTCTGCAGGTAGTAGCCGAGCGACTGGACCCACTCGCGCAGGAGGAACAGCGTCGGGCCGAGGACCAGCACGAGCGCCAGGACCACACCGGCCAGGATCATGTTGCCGTTCGACAGCCACTTGATGCCCTTGCCCAGACCGGACACGACCGAGAGCGTCGCGAGCGCCGAGATCGCCACGATGAGCCCGATCTGCAGCGCGGTGCTCGGCTCGACCACGTCGAGGTAGCCGAGCCCGGCGGAGATCTGGAGCACGCCGAACCCGAGCGACGTCGCGACCCCGAAGACGGTGCCGATGATCGCGACGATGTCGATGACGTCGCCGAGGCGTCCCTTCACGCGCTCGCCGAACAACGGCTCGAGCGCCCAGCGGATCGAGACGGGGCGGCCCTTGCGGTGGATCGCGTACGCGAGCGCGAGGCCCGCGACGACGTAGATCGCCCACGCATGGATGCCCCAGTGCAGGTAGCTCTGCCCCATCGCGGCCTGGGCGAGCGACGCGTCGCTCCCCTCGACACCGGGCTTGGGGCTCACGTAGTGCGAGAGCGGCTCGGCGACGCCCCAGTAGACGAGGCCGATGCCCATCCCGGTGGCGAACAGCATCGCGAACCACACGGGCAGCCGGAAGAGCGGCGTCTCCTCGTCCTTGCCGAGCACGATGTCGCCGAACCGGCTCAGGCCCATCCACAGCGAGAAGACGACGAAGCCCGCGACGACGATCACGTAGTACCAGCCGAAGGCGCCGATGACGTCGGTCTGGAGCGTGTCCAGCACCGCCGTGACGGTGTCCGTGAAGAGCACCGTGAGCAGGACGAAGACCAGGATGATCCCCGCCGCCGGGTAGAAGACGCGCGGGTCCGGCCGACCCGTCCGGGGGGCGTCTGGATCGTGCGAGGACACGACCGGCGCGGAGCCGGTGTCCGGCCCGACGGCGTCTGTCGCCACGGCGTCGGCCGTCGCGGCGTCGGTCCTCACGGCGCCCTCGTCGCGGGGCGCGTCGGCCCCTCCCCCGTCGGGCGCTGGCGCGGCCTCCTCGTCACGTGCTGGCTCGCGGGGCGTCTCGTGGTGCGGGGCGTTCATGGCCTCAAGGCTTGTCGGACGCGCGGGCCCCGGCAACCGGAACGCCCGCCCGGCAGCAAGAACGCCCGTCATGGCAGCAGGAAAGCGCGTCCTGCCAGCAGGAACGCCCCGGGGGCGCCCGCGTGCGCGGCCGCCCCCGGGGCGTCGTGAGGGCTCAGCGAGCCGTGAAGCGTGCGGTCAGAAGCCGGCGCCCGCGGTGGGCGGGGCGCTGCGCTCATGGTCCACGTCCTCGCGCGCCGCGGCGAGCGCGCGCTCCTCGTCCGCCAGCGAGGACACCTCGTCGTTCGCGATGTCGCGAGCGGCGGCCTCGAGGAGGGCGTCGCGCGCGGCGCGGCGCTCGCGCTGCGCGGCCGGGTCCGGGACGGGGACGGCGGCGAGCAGGCGCTGCGTGTACGCGTGCTTCGGCTCGTGCACGATCTGCGACGTGTCGCCCACCTCGACGAGCTTGCCCTTGTGCATCACGGCGATGCGGTCGGACAGGAGCTCCACGACCGCGAGGTCGTGCGAGATGAACAGGCACGCGAACCCGTGCTCGCGCTGCAGGTCGGTGAAGAGGTCGAGGACCTTCGCCTGGACCGACACGTCGAGGGCCGACGTCGGCTCGTCCGCGACGAGCAGCTTCGGCTCCAGCGAGAGCGCCCGCGCGATGCCGACGCGCTGGCGCTGACCGCCGGAGAGCTCGTGCGGGTAGCGGTTGCGCATCGCCCGGGGAAGCTCGACCTGGTCGAGCAGGCGCTCGACCTCGCGGCTGAGCTCCTTGCCCTTGACGCCCTTGTGCAGCATGAGCGGCTCGCCGATCGACTCGCCGATGGGCAGGCGCGGGTTGAGCGACGACCCCGGGTCCTGGAAGACGATGCCGACCTCGGTGCGCAGCGGCTTGAGGTCCTTGGGCCGGGCACCCACCATGTCCGTCCCGACGATCTTCAGCGAGCCGCCCGTGACGGGCAGCAGCCCGACGGCCGCGCGGCCGATCGTCGTCTTGCCGGAGCCGGACTCGCCGACCAGGCCGACGACCTCGCCCTGGTGGATCTGGAGCGAGACCTCGTCGACCGCCCGGAACGCCGCCTGCCGGCCGCGGCCCGGGTACTCGATGACCATGTCCTGCGCGTCGAGCACGAGCGGCCGCTCCGGGGCCGGGGCGCCACCGGGAACGCGGTCCGTGGCGGTCGTCGTGCCGCGCTTGGAGCCGAGGTGCGGCACGGCCTCGAGGAGACGCACCGTGTACGGGTGCTGCGGGTTGCCGAAGATCTCGGCCGACGTGCCGCGCTCGACGACCTGGCCGTCCTTCATGACCATGATCGAGTCCGCCATGTCGGCGACCACGCCCATGTCGTGCGTGATGAGGATGATCGCCGCGTCGACGCGGTAGCGCAGGTCGCGCAGGAGCTTGAGGATCTCCGCCTGGACCGTGACGTCGAGCGCCGTGGTCGGCTCGTCCGCGACGAGGAGCTTCGGGTCGCACGCGAGCGCCTGCGCGATCATCGCGCGCTGGCGCTGACCGCCGGAGAGCTGGTGCGGGTACGCGTCGAACCGGCGCTCGGGCTCGGGGATCTCGACGAGCCGCAGGAGCTCGATCGCGCGCTTCTTCGCGTCGGCGGGGCCGACGTTGAAGTGCGTCCGGATGGTCTCGACGATCTGGAAGCCCACGGTGTAGACGGGGTTCAGCGCCGTCATCGGCTCCTGGAAGATCATGGAGATCTCCTTGCCGCGGACGTGCCGCAGCGAGCCGTGCGACATGCCGATGAGCTCGCGGTCGCCGAGCTTGGCCGAGCCGCTGGCGCGGCCGTTCGGCGGGAGCAGGCCCAGCAGCGCGAGCGAGGACTGGGACTTGCCCGAGCCGGACTCGCCGACGATCGCGAGGACCTCACCGGAGTGGAGGTCGTAGCTCACGTCCGCGGCCGCGGGGTACCAGGCCTTGTCGACGTAGAAGTCCACGCCGAGGTTGCGCACGGTCAGCACGGGGCTGCCCTGGCGCGCGGCCGGGGCCGCGGGAGACGTCTCGATGGCCACGCTGATCAGTGTCCTTCCTGCTGGAGCCGGCGCTCGTGGCGCCGCGACTCTGCGAGCATGGGCGCATGGGTCCCACGCTGGTCTTCCGTTCGACGTACGGCCGAGTCCTCACGCTGGCGACGGGCGCCGTCGCCGTCGCCCTGGTCGTGGTCACGGCCGTGACGGGGGACGTCGTCGCGGTCCTGGGGGCTCTGCTCCCCGCCGCGCTCGTGACGTACCTCGTCTGGATGCTGTTCTGGCGTCCCGCCGTCGAGGTGTCCGACGGCGGGGTCGAGGTCCGCAACGTCACGCGCACCGTGCACGTGCCGTGGACGGCGTACGAGGGCGTCGACACCCGCTACTCGCTCGAGGTGCGCTACGCCGGCGGACGCGTGACCGCGTGGTCCGCGCCCCGCTCGAGCGGCACGGCCCGCTGGCTGCGCAGCTCGCGACGGCGCGCCGTCGGCCAGGAGCAGGTGGTCGCCGGCGCGAGCGCCGAGGCCGTGGCCGACGCCGTGACGCAGCGCCACGCGATGCTCGCGGCGGCCGGCCACCTCGACCGGGCGGTCCAGGGCGCCCCCGGCGCCCGCTCGACCTGGCACGTCGTGCAGCTCGCCGTGCTGGGCGCGCTCGCGGTGGGGACGGTCGTGGCGCTCACCGTCTGACCGCGGCGCGCCGCGCCGCCCGAGAGGTCCACGACCTCCCGGGCGGGCGGCGACGACGGCGGTCATCAGCTGGCCCCGGCCTCGCCGGTCGCGCTCGGCGCCGTGGCGGCCGTCGGGCGGGCGACGCGCTTCGCACGGGCCATCTTGCGCTCGGAGGGGATGCGCTTCTGACGGGGGTCGAACGCGTCGCGCAGGCCGTCACCGATGAAGTTGACGCACAGCGCGATGGCGACGATGAACAGACCCGGCCACCAGAACAGCCACGGACGCGTCGCGAACGCCTCCTGGTAGTCGCTGATGAGCTTGCCGAGCGAGGTCGCCGGCGCCTGGATGCCGACGCCGAGGTAGCTCAGCGCGGTCTCCAGCAGGATCGCCGAGCTCATGAGCAGCGTGACGTTGACGATGATCACGCCGACCGCGTTCGGCAGCATGTGCTTGAAGATGATCCGCGCGTCGCTCGCGCCCGCGACCCGGGCGGCGTCGACGAACTCGCGCTCGCGCAGCGAGAGGAACTCGCCGCGCACGAGGCGCGCGAGCGGCGGCCACAGCACGAGCCCGAGGAACCCCCCGAGGATGAGCGCGTTGCTGCCGCCCGAGAGCAGGGCCAGCACCGCACCGATGACGATGACCGGCATCGTGATGATGAGGTCCGTGAACCGCATGAGCCACGAGTCGGTACGACCGCGGTAGTACCCGGAGAGCGCCCCGACGAGGACGCCCGCGATCGTCGCGATGACGCCGACGGAGAGCACCACGAGGAGCGACGTCTGCGTGCCTTGCATGACGCGCGCGAACACGTCGCGACCCGCCTCGTCCTGGCCGAAGATGTGCGCCTCGGACGGTGCACCGCCGTTGACCAGGGGGTACGTGGACCCCTGCCCGGACGGCTTGTAGGCGTACCAGCCCTGCCAGCCGCCGATGCCGATCGAGGTGATCGCGAGCGCGACGATGCCGATGAGCACGACGAGCGCGACCACGGCGCCCTTGTGGTGGAAGAAGCGCCGCCGGACGATCTGACCCTGGGACAGGCCCTCGACCTCGCGCAGCTCGATCTGGTTCTCGACCGCGCCGCTCTGCGACGCGTCGTTCGGTGTGTTGGTCATGCGTTCACCCGGATCCGCGGGTCGAGGGCTGCGTAGATGAGGTCAGCCACGATGTTGGCGATGATGGCGAGGGCCGCGACGATGACGAGGTACGCCATGACGGGGTCGATCTCGCCGCGTTGCAGCGCGTTGAGGAAGAGCAGGCCCATACCTGGCCGGGCGAAGACCTTCTCGGTGATGATCGCGCCGCCCAGGAGCGTGATGACGTCGATCGGGACGATCGTCGCGAGCGGGATCAGCGTGTTGCGGAACCCGTGGCGCATGACGACGGTCCGTTCCGGCAGACCCTTCGCCCGCGCCGTGCGGATGTAGTCCTGGCTCATCACCTCGAGCATGCTGGCGCGCGAGTAGCGGGTGTACCCGGCGAACTGGATGAGCACGAGCGCGATCGTCGGGAGCAGCAGGTGGGTGTACTGGTCGAGGACCTGCACCCAGAAGTTGCCGCCGAGGTTCGGCGTGCTGTTGCCGATCGTCGGGATGGGCCGGCCGTTGATCGCCGGTGCGCCGAAGTACGCGGGCCAGACCGACATCACCTTGTCGACGAAGACCATGGACCCGACGAGGAACGCGGTGATGGCGGCGGCACGCGCGGACACGCCCTTGTCGGGACCGCCCCACGCGTACCCGACCCCGATACCGACGCCGACGGTGACCACGCCGAGCACCAGCACGATCCACCAGTTGTCGACCTGCTTGAGGACCGACTGGATCGGGAAGTAGACGACGACCCCGATCAGGACCGTGGTGAGCGACGCGTACAGGGCGCGGCGGTTCTTCAGGCCCGAGACGAGCGCGGTGATGGCGAAGGCCAGCGCGGCGCCCGTGACGACGATGATGACCGGGCCCAGGTTCGGCTTCTCCCACCAGCCCGAGAGCTGCAGGTAGAGCAGCGCGAGCGCGCTCGCCGCGAAGCCCAGGCCGAAGACCGTGAGCCGCCGCCGCGCGGTCCCGCCGAAGGCGAGGGACCACAGCAGGCCGGAGATCGCGCCGATGCCCACGATCACGAGGATCGAGAGGTTCGGGTCGCGGAGGAAGTCGTTGAAGCCGATCGCGCCCCACTGCTTGAGCAGGACGGCGACCCAGAAGGCCGGGAGGGAGTAGAGCACGAACGAGACGAAGATCGTCAGGTAGTCGAAGGTGCTGTACTGCCGCAGCGCGCTGACGATGCCGACCATGACGCCGAAGATCACGGCGAGGACGGTCGCGGCGGCGACGAGCTGGATCGTCGAGATGACCGCGCCCTGGAGCAGGGTCGAGACGGACTGGCCACTCTGCCAGGCCGTGCCGAGGTCACCGGTGACGAAGTCGCCGAGCCACTTGAAGTAGCGGATCACCGACGGGGTGTCGAGATCGAGGTCGGCGGTGCGCTGGGCGATCAGCTGGGCCTTGTTGGGCTTCGTGCTCGACTCGAGATCCGCGAAGATGTACGGCCGGATCGCGGCGTCGACGAGCAGGTACATCGCGAACGTGGACACGAGGAGGGTCGCCAACCCTGCCAGCACACGCCGCGAGATGAAGGAGAACATCGGAGGTCTTACCTCGCTGGTCGGTAGGGACCCCGGGTCAGGGGCCGGTCGATTCTACGCGCGGGTCTCGCGTGGTCGTGAACCGAGGGCCCGGGACGCCGCGGGTCTGGGCGTCGGGGCGGGTGCACGCGAGGACCGGGGGCCCCGGCGGACAGACCGCCGGGACCCCCGGTCTCACACCCGGACGCGCCCCGCCGCCGCCGGGGCGGCGGCAGGGCCCGTCAGGGGACTCAGGGCACTCAGCCCTCGAACGTCCAGTTCCAGAACCCGTGGAAGATCGTCGGGCTGATCGTGATCGACTCGACGCCCTTCAGGTTCTCGTCCCAGCCCTGGATGGCGGGGAACTGGAAGATCGTCACGCCGAAGCCGTCAGCCCAGAGGTTCTTCTCGACCTCGAGCTGGAGCTGGAACTGCTCCTCCGGGTCGGTCGAGACCTGGAGCTTGTCGAGCGCGGCGTCCACGGCGGCGTTGTTGTACTTGCCGTAGTTGTTGACGCCCGGGTTCGGCGCCCAGCGGAAGTTGGCGTCCGACTCGGTGACCGCGGTCGAGGTCGACTGCCAGCCGAAGAGCGACGCGTCGTACTGGTCCTGGCCGGTGGCGAGGAGCGTGCCCCACTCGGCGGCCGGGCGGCCCGTGTCGACGATCTCGAAGCCGGCCTGCGCCGCGGTGTCGGTGATAAGCGCGAGCTCGTTCACGCGACGCGTGTTCTCGTTGTTGTACGCGAAGCGCACCCGGACCGGGGTGGCGACCCCGGCGTCCGCGAGCAGCTGCTTCGCCTTCTCGATGTCACCGGCCGGCGGGTAGAAGTCCGAGCCGTTCTCGGCGACCATCTGGTCGTAGTTCGGCGAGCCCGGGAGCAGGATGTTCGAGTTGCGCACCTCGGCGTCCGGGTTCAGCGGCTTGATGAGGTTGTCGACGATCGTCTGGCGCGGGATCGTCAGCAGGAACGCCTGGCGCACGGCCTTGGCCTTCTCGGTGTCGCCACCGTAGGTGTTCGGGTCGAACGGACCACCGTTCTGGAAGACCAGGTCGACGTGCTCGTACGTACCCTCGATGCCCGAGTGGGTCTCGACGCCGTCGAGGCCCTCGAGCGCCGTGCGGACGTCCGCGGAGGCCTGCGGGCCGATCAGGTCGACCTCACCGTTCTCGAGCGCCTGGACCTGGGCCATCGGGTCGTCGATGTACCGGACCGTGATGGTCTCGACCGAGCCCTTGTTCTTGCCCTTGAAGTCCGGGTTCGCCTTGAGCGTGAGGTACTGGTTCTCCTTGTACTCCTCCAGCGTGTAGGCGCCGTTGGAGACGTAGAGCGACGGGTCCTCGGGGAGCGAGGTGAACTCGAAGCCCTCGTTCCAGAACTTCGAGATCTTCGCCAGCGCCGCGGTGTCGTTGTTGAGGATCGCGTCGCGGACGGCGGCCTTGGCCTCCTCCGGGTCCTCGATCTCGAGCGCCTTCTGGCCCACGACGTGCGCCGGGACGAACTCGTTCGTCCAGCTGAGCTCCCAGTCACCGAACGGCTTGTCGTACACGACGGTGATCGACTTGTTGTCGTCCGAGATCTCGGGGTTCTGCGAGATGAGCGCGACGCCCGGGTCCGAGCCGTCGAAGTAGACACCGGCGTCCACCTCGGCCTGGTTCGTGACGTTGCCCTCTTCGTCCGTCTGGGCCTCGACCGTGTTGAACTTGCCGGACTGACCGGCCCAGTCCAGCAGGATCTCCGTCGCGTCGACCGGCGTGCCGTCCGACCACTTGGTGTCGTCGCCGAACGTGTACTTCACCGTCAGCGGGTCGTCCGAGAGCTTCTCGTACGTGCCGAACGACTCGTCCTTGACGATGTTCAGGTCGGCGTCGTAGTAGCTGAAGCCCGAGTTGAGCATGTAGTTGATGACGGCGTTCTGCGTCGCGTTGCCGTTCTGGGAGCTCAGGTTGAGCTCGTTGAGCGGAGCCTCCCACGCGACCGTGACGGCGGTCGCGGTGTTGATGCCCGCGTCGTCGCCGCCGTCGGTCTCGCCCTCACCCGACGTGCCGCTGCACGCCGAGAAGAGCAGTGCCCCCGTGACCGTCACGGCGAGGGCGGCACTCGTGCGCCTGATCTTCAATGTTCCTCCTCCAAGGGATGGTGGGCGCGGACGAGCGGACGTCGATCGCCCCTCGGCCGCCCCGTCCGTCGCACGCTCGCCCTGCGGCCGGCGCGCGTGGACGGGCATGCCCACCACGGTTTGGGCCCACGCTACCCAGCAAGTTGCGAAGGATCTCCCCCTTGCCCGGTTGCGGCAGGTGATCGTTACCGAGTTGATACTGGCCGGTACGGGCGCGTTTCCGGGCCGCGACGGCCGGGAAACACGCGCGAAACCTCCGGCCCCGGACGCACGGACGCCCGCCGCGTCTCACGATGCGGCGGGCGCCCAGGCCTGTGACCTGCGTCTCAGACGTTGAAGCGGAACTCCACCACGTCGCCGTCGGCCATGACGTAGTCCTTGCCCTCCACGCGCGCCTTGCCCGCCGCGCGCGCCGAGGCGACGGAGCCGGTCTCGACGAGGTCCTCGAAGGAGACGACCTCGGCCTTGATGAAGCCGCGCTCGAAGTCGGTGTGGATGACCCCGGCCGCCTGAGGCGCCGTCCACCCCTTGCGGATGGTCCACGCGCGCGCCTCCTTGGGCCCGGCGGTGAGGTACGTCTGCAGGCCGAGCGTGTCGAAGCCGACGCGCGCGAGCTGGTCGAGGCCGGCCTCGGTCTGGCCCGACTCCGCGAGCATCTCCTTCGCCTCGTCGGGCTCGAGCTCGACGAGCTCGGACTCGAACTTGGCGTCGAGGAAGATCGCCTGGGCGGGCGCGACGAGCGCGCGCAGGCGCGCCTGGAGGTCCTCGTCGGCGAGGCCCGCGTCGTCGGTGTTGAAGACGTAGATGAACGGCTTCGCCGTGAGGAGCTGCAGGCTCGCGACGTCCGCGAGGTCGAGGCCCGCGGGGGCCGCGCCCTGGAAGAGGGTCGTGCCGGCCTCGAGGACCGCCTGGGCCTTCTGGGCCGCGTCGAGGAGGGCGGCGTCGCCCTTCTTGATCCGGACCTCCTTCTCGAGGCGCGGGACCGTCTTCTCGAGCGTCTGGAGGTCGGCGAGGATCAGCTCGGTGCTGATCGTCTCGATGTCGCCCTCGGCGTCCGTCGAGCCCTCAACGCGGACGACGTCCGGGTCGGAGAACGCGCGCGTCACCTGGCAGATGGCGTCGGCCTCGCGGATGTTCGCGAGGAACTTGTTGCCGAGCCCCTCCCCCTCGCTCGCGCCCTTGACGATGCCCGCGATGTCGACGAACGACACCGTGGCGGGCAGGACGCGCTGGCTGCCGAAGATCTCGGCGAGCTTGTCGAGGCGCGGGTCCGGGAGGGACACGACGCCGACGTTCGGGTCGATCGTCGCGAACGGGTAGTTCGCGGCGAGGACCTGGTTGCGCGTCAGGGCGTTGAAGAGGGTGGACTTGCCGACGTTGGGCAGGCCGACGATGCCGATAGTGAGTGCCACGTCGGCCGAGTCTACGGGCCGGGACCGCGGCGCGCGGTCCCGGCCCCCGCGTCAGGCGTACGACAGCACGCGCTGGAGCAGCTCGGGCGCCCGGCGGTCGTACGTGCGGGCACCCCACCGCACGCCGAGCACGAGCACGACGGCACCCACGACCACGCCCACCGCGAGGGTGACCCACCCGAGCACGGGCAGGTCGGCGACGATCGCGATGACGCCCGGGACGAGGAACGGGAGCGACAGCGCCAGGACGAGGAGCATCGCGACCGTCTGGGCGGCGAGGGTGGCCATCGCGGCGCCCTGCGGCTGCTTGAACGGGCTGTCGCCCGGCTTGGGCACCGGGTAGAGCAGGCGCGCCGACGTCGCGCTCGAGATGCCCGTCGAGGTGAGCAGCGTGCCCGCGGTGAGACCGAGCAGCGCGGGCAGCGCGTCCCAGCGCCCGGCCACCGCGACGGAGACCAGCGCGAAGAGGAGGGTCACGGCCCCGCCGGCGACGAGCACCGGGAGCGCCCGGCCCCAGCGGTCCGCCCGCCCCGGGACGCCCGACGACACGTGGAGCGCGAACGCGGTGTGGTCGTAGGCGATGTCCGCCGAGATGGAGAAGCCGAGGATCCACGCCGTGAAGGGCGCGAGCGCGAGGAAGATCTCCGAGCCGGTGCCGCCGCCGACGACGAGCAGCACGACGGGGATGAGCGGCACGACCGCGATCGACCCGGAGTAGCGCGGGTCGCGCAGCCAGTAGGTTGCGGTGCGCGCGGCGACGGCGCCCGTGGGCGTCGCCGGGAAGCGCGAGAAGAAGCCGAGGCCCTTGGCGCGGCCGCCCCCGCCGGAGGTGGGCGGCGTGACGAGGGCGCGCGCGAGCGCCTTGTCCCACACGACCCACGCGACCGCGAGGGTCGCCAGCGCGACGACGAGCCGCGCGAGCGCGAGGCCCCACGCGCCGTCGTGCACCGCGGCGCCGAGCCCCCACGGCGCGCCGAACGGCGTCCAGGCCGCGACGTCGGCGAGGCGCGTCACCATGCCGCGCACCGCGTCGCCGTCGACCGGGCCCCCGCCCAGCTGGGACCCCAGCCACGCGAACGCGGGCCCGATGAGGACGAGCGGCACGAACGCGGCGATCGTCACGACCTCGCGGTAGCGCCGCGACTCGAGCAGGGGCGCCAGCGCGGTCGTCGTCGCGCGCGAGCCGACGACGCACAGCGCGACCGCGACCACGGCTCCCACGAGCGCGGCGAGGACCGCGAGGGGCGTGCGCCACCACGCGAACGACGCGCCGAGCGCCGCCAGGGCCGTGACGATGCCCGGGATCGAGACGACGCCCGCGACGGCGAGGCCGGCGAGCAGCCGACGCTGCGGGATGCCGAACAGCACGAAGCGCTGCGGGTCGAGGGTCGCGTCCACGCCGAACGCGAAGAGCGGGATCACCCACCACCCGAGGACGGCGAGGGCCCCGGCGAGGATCGTGATCGAGCCCGCGAGCGCGGCGTCCTCGGTGCCGAGGAAGACCATCCCGACGACGAGCATCCCGACGACGAACAGCCCGTAGAGGACACCCACGACGAAGCCGATCGTCTGCCACACGCTCCGGCGGAACGCGTTCCCCATGAGCGTGAGCTTGAGCCTTACGAACTGCGCAACCACGCGAGGCCCTCCGCGCTCTGCCGACCGCCCACGAGCTCGACGAACCGGTCCTCGAGGCTCTGGTCGCCGCGCACCGCGTCCACGGTGCCGGCCGCGAGGACGTGCCCGCCCGCGACCACCGCCACGTGGTCGCACATGCGCTGGACGAGGTCCATGACGTGCGACGACACCACGACCGTCCCGCCGCTGGCGACGTAGCCGGCGAGGATGTCGCGGATGTTGGCCGCGGAGACCGGGTCGACGGCCTCGAACGGCTCGTCGAGCACGAGCGTGCGCGGCGCGTGGATGAGCGCGGTCGCGAGCGCGATCTTCTTCGTCATGCCTGCGGAGTAGTCGACGACGAACGTGTTGGCGTCCTTCGCGAGGTCGAGGGCCGCGAGCAGCTCCGTGGTGCGCTCCGCCACCGTGTCGCGGTCCATGCCGCGCAGCAGGCCTGCGTAGGTCACGAGCTGGGCGCCGGTGAGGCGGTCGAAGAGCCGGACGCCGTCGGGCAGGACGCCGAGCTGGCGCTTGCCCGCGACCGGGTCGGCCCACAGGTCCGTCCCGTGGACGTGCGCGGAGCCGGCGTCGGGCCGCAGGAGGCCCGTCGCCATGGAGAGCGTCGTCGTCTTGCCGGCGCCGTTGGGGCCCACGAGCCCGTAGAACGAGCCTGCCGGCACGTCGAGGTCGATGCCGGCGACCGCGATCTTCTCCCCGAAGCGCTTCCACAGGGCGCGCAGGGACAGCGCGGCGGTGGGGTCCGGGGGCGCGGGCTGTCCTGGCGGAGCCGTGGGCCGGGGGTCGGGCGCGACGCCCGGCACGCTGCCGGGGACGGGCGCGCCGGCGGGCGCGACAGGTGGGGCGGGGTGGGGATCGACCATGGCGCCAAGGTAGCCGAGCCCTCGGCCGCGGGGCGGTGCCTTTTGTCACGACCTGCGCGACGACGCCCGCCCCGCGCGCCGACCGACGGTGCTGTCGGTGCCCCGTGGGAGGGTGCGGCCATGGACTCCTCGGGATGGTTGCTCTTCGCCGTCGGACTCGTGCTGGGGCTGGTGGCCGGCGCCGCGCTCGTGCTCGCGGTGCGGCGCGCCTCGCCCGACGCCGCGGGCGCGGAGATCCGCCGTCTCACCCAGCTCCTGGGCCAGGCCCAGCAGGACGCGGCGCGCGGCGCGGGCCTCGCCGAACGGCTCGAGGCGGAGCGCGAGGGCTTCGCGCGCCAGCTCGGCGCGGCCCAGCGCAGCGCGGACGAGCGGCTCGACCTCGCCCGGGCCACCCACGAGCAGCAGCTCGCGGAGCTGCGGGCCGCGGCCGAGCGCCGCGTCGCGGAGATCCAGGGCGACCACCGCCGGCTCGAGGCCCAGTTCGAGGCGCTCTCGCGCAAGGTGCTCGCCGCGGGCACGGAGCAGTTCCTCGTGCAGGCGGAGGAGCGCATGCGGCGCAGCCAGGAGCAGGGGGCGGCCGAGCTCGCGCGCCGCGAGGAGGCGGTGCGCCACCTGGTCGAGCCGCTCGCCGGCGCGCTGGAGAAGGTCCGCGCGGAGGTCGCCGAGGCCGAGCGCGCCCGCCTCGCCGCGCACGGGAGCCTCACGGAGCAGGTGCGCGGGGTGCGCGACGCGTCCGAGCTGCTGCGCGCCGAGACGTCGCAGCTCGTGACGGCCCTGCGCTCGTCGCAGGTGCGGGGCGCGTGGGGCGAGCTCCAGCTCCGCCGCGTCGTCGAGGCGGCGGGCATGCTCCCCCACGTCGACTTCGTCGAGCAGGACCAGGTCGCGACCGACGACGGCGCGCTGCGCCCGGACATGGTCGTGCGGCTCGCGGGCGGCAAGCAGGTCGTGGTCGACGCGAAGGTCGCGTTCCTCGGCTACCTCGACGCGCAGGGCGCCACCGACCCGGCCGTGCGCGCGGACCGGCTGGCCGCCCACGCCCGCCACATGCGCAAGCACGTCGACGACCTCGGCGCCAAGCGCTACTGGGACCAGTTCGGCCCGGCACCGGAGTTCGTCGTCATGTTCGTCCCGGCGGAGTCGTTCCTCTCGGCCGCCGTCGAGCAGGACCCGTCGCTCCTCGAGCACGCGGTGTCGAAGAACGTCGTCATCGCGACGCCCATGACGATGGTCGCGATGCTGCGGACGATCGCGTACGCGTGGCGGCAGGACGCCCTGGCCGCGAACGCGCAGCAGGTCCTCACGCTCGGCAAGGAGCTCCACGGGCGGCTCGCGGTCATGGGATCGCACCTGGCGAAGCTCGGGCGCCAGCTCCAGAGCGCCGCGGACTCCTACAACCGGACGGTCGGCTCGCTCGAGACGCGCGTGCTCGTCAGCGCGCGCCGGTTCGCGGACCTGCACGTCGTCGACGACGAGCTGACGACGCCCCCGACGGTGAACCCGCAGCTCAGCGCGGTGAGCGCACCCGAGCTGCTCGCGTCCGTCAACGAGTCCGTGGTCGCGATCGACGAGCGCCCGGACGACCGCGACGAGCCCCGGCGGGAGCCGTCGGCCGGCGGGGCGAGCGCCTGACCGCTCCCCCGGGGCCGACGGCCGCGGAGGGCTCCGGCGCGGGCGTCAGACGGGCTGGACGGAGAGCGAGGTGCGGCCGCCGCGGGTGGGGCGCCCGCCGTCGGCCGTCGAGCCCTTGAGGTCGGCGCGCAGCTCGCGCGGCAGCGAGAACATGAGGTCCTCCGTCGCCGTGCGGACCTCCTCGACCGCGCCGAACCCGCGCTCCGCGAGGTAGGCGAGCACGTCGTCCACGAGGATCTCCGGCACGGACGCGCCCGAGGTCACGCCCACGGTCGTCGCGCCGTCGAGCCAGGCCGGGTCGATCTCCTTCGCGTGGTCGACGCGGTACGACGCCCCGGCCCCTGCCTGGAGCGCGACCTCGACGAGGCGCACGGAGTTGGACGAGTTCGCCGAGCCGACGACGATGACTACGTCCGCGTCGGGAGCGAGCTTCTTCACCGCGACCTGGCGGTTCTGCGTCGCGTAGCAGATGTCGTCGCTCGGCGGGTCCTGGAGGGTCGGGAACTTCTCCCGCAGCCTGCGGACCGTCTCCATCGTCTCGTCGACGGAGAGCGTCGTCTGGGAGATCCACACGACCTTGTCCGGGTCGCGGACCACGACGTCGTCCACGTGGTCGGGCGAGTCGACGACCTGCACGTGGTCGGGGGCCTCCCCCGCGGTGCCCTCGACCTCCTCGTGGCCCGTGTGGCCGATGAGCAGGATGTCGTAGTCGTCCTTCGCGAAGCGCACGGCCTCCTTGTGCACCTTCGTCACGAGCGGGCACGTGGCGTCGATCGTGTCGAGGTTGCGCGCGGCCGCGGCCGCCTTCACGGCGGGTGACACGCCGTGGGCGGAGAACACGACGCGCGCGCCCTCGGGCACCTCGTCGGTCTCGTCGACGAAGATCGCGCCGCGCTCGCTGAGAGTCTCGACGACGAACTTGTTGTGCACGATCTCCTTGCGCACGTAGACCGGCGCGCCGTAGTGCTCGAGCGCCTTCTCGACCGCGACGACGGCGCGGTCGACGCCCGCGCAGTAGCCGCGCGGTGCCGCCAGCAGGACGCGCTTGCGGGTCCCGTCGACGGCAGGGGTAACGACGGGGCGGTCGGTCGGGGACGCGGACGAGCCGGCGGGGAGGACGCTCACGCTCCCGAGTCTAGGCGAGCGGCGGTCGCCCGACCCCGGTGAGCCCGCTCACCCACGGCCCGGCCCCGACGTCGTCACGTCCCGCGCGCGAGGAGCACACAGACCCTCCGCAGGCGCGGCGTGCGGCACGCGTGTCGCACCCGTCCGCCGGGCGCGCCGGGTCGACGTCCGTCCCGCCGCCCCCCAAGATCGAGGGCATGAGCGACGACCCGGGCGGCACGACGTCACCCGTGCCCGACGCGCCCCGACGGCGCCGCCGCGTGCGGTGGTGGCTCGTCCCGCTGCTGCTCGTCGTCGTCGCGGCGGCGGTCGTGGTCGTCGGGACGCTGGAGCACCGCGCGTGGGTCGCCGCGGTCGAGCGCTACGACGCCGAGGTCGGGCGCGTGACGCAGGACGCGACGGACGGGCGCGCGCGGGCCGAGGCGGCCTATCTCACGCGGCTCGTCCCGACGGCCGCGGCGGAGGTCGCGGGCGCGGCGCTGCTCGCCGCGAGCGAGGGCCAGGTGGACGACCCGGCGGTCCGCGAGCCCCTGGCCGCGACGCTCCAGGAGGCCACCGCGCTCCGCACGACCCCGGTGACCTACCCGGAGGAGGACCGCACCGTGGACGCCCTGTCCCGCCCGAACCCGCTGCGCCCGGGCTCGCGCCCCGCCGTCCACGTCGAGGTCGTGACGGGCTCCGAGCCCACGGCGGACGCCCTGGACGAGGCCGCCATCGCCGTCGTCGTGGCGGCGGAGCCCGTCGCGACCGCGCAGCGGCAGTGGGCGTACGACGGTCTGGAGGCGGCGGCGACCGAGGGCCGGCCCGTCCTCACGGAGTCGGCAGGCCTCGTCTCGGACGAGGGCACGCGCATGACGCTCGACGGGCTGCTGACGCAGGCGACGACGACGCTGGACGCCGGCCCGGGCGGCGCCCCGGTCGCCGAGACCGTGGCGCTGCGCGACGCGGTGCTCGCGGCGACGGAGGCCGTCTGGTCGGACCGGCTGGCGCTCCAGCTCGCCCAGCGGCGCGACCAGGCGCGGGCGACGGGCGTGGACTGCGCGGTCGAGCGGTGCGTCGCGCTCACGTTCGACGACGGGCCCGGGCCCGACACCGAGCGGCTCCTGCAGGTGCTCGCGGAGAAGCACGTCTCCGCCACGTTCTTCCTCGTCGGGAGCAACGTGGAGAAGCGGCCCGACGTCGTGCGCGACACGGCGGCCGCCGGCCACCTGCTCGCGAACCACACCTGGGACCACCCGCAGCTCACGACGCTCGACGACGACGCCGTCCGTGACGAGCTCGCGCGCACCCAGGCCGCGATCGAGAGCGCCGCGGGGGTCACCCCGACGCTCCTGCGGCCCCCGTACGGGGACGTCGACGACCGCGTGCGGTCGGTCGCGCTCCGCTCCGGGCTCCAGGTGGTGCTCTGGAACCTCGACACGCTCGACTGGAAGACGCGCGACGCCGCGGAGACGCGTCGCCGCGCGGTGGAGGGCGCGCGACCGGGCAGCGTGGTGCTCATGCACGACATCCACGCCTCGACCGTCGACGCCGTGCCCGGGATCGTCGACGACCTGCGCGCGCAGGGCTACCGCCTCGTCACCGTCGACCTGCTCGCGCCCTGAGCGCTCGACCGGCGCGCCGGTCGGCGCGCTCCGTACCGCGGCGCGTTGGGTGGGCGTGGGTGGGGTGCGGCAGGCTGGTCCCGTGACCGCCTCCCTCCCGCTGCCCGACGACGCCCCGCGTCCGGGTGCCGCGCCCGCCGGTCCGGCGGCCCGCGGCCCCCTGCCGGCGCGCGCGCTCGAGACGAGCGCGGAGCACCCGTGGCCGGTCCGGCTCCTGTCGCGCAAGATCGAGCAGTACGTCGAGCGGATGGCGCCGGTCTGGGTCGAGGGCCAGGTGGTCCAGCTCAACCGGCGCCCGGGCACGTCGACGGCGTTCCTCACGCTGCGCGACACGGACCTCGACATGTCGCTCCCGGTGTCGGCCGCGTCCCGCGTGCTCCAGGGCACGCCGGTGGAGGAGGGCGCGCACGTCGTCGTGCACGCGAAGCCGGTGTTCTGGACGCGGCGCGGCACGCTCCAGCTCCAGGCACGCGAGATCCGTCCCGTCGGCGTGGGCGAGCTGCTCGCGCGGATCGAGCACCTCAAGCGCGTGCTCGCGGCGGAGGGCCTGTTCGACGCCGACCGCAAGCGGCCGCTGCCGTTCCTCCCGGCCGTCGTCGGGCTGGTGTGCGGGCGCGAGTCCAAGGCGGAGCACGACGTCGTGGTCAACGCGCGCGCCCGCTGGCCCCAGGTCCGGTTCGAGATCCGCGAGGTGGCCGTCCAGGGCGCGCACGCGGTGCAGCAGGTGGGCGACGCGATCCGCGCGCTCGACGCCGACCCGGAGGTGGACGTCATCGTCGTCGCGCGCGGCGGGGGCGCCGTCGAGGACCTCCTGCCCTTCTCGAACGAGGCGCTGGTGCGCGTCGCGGCGGCGTGCCGCACGCCGCTCGTGAGCGCGATCGGCCACGAGACCGACTGCCCGCTGCTCGACCTGGTCGCGGACTACCGCGCCTCGACCCCGACGGCGGCGGCCAAGCGCGTGGTGCCCGACGTGACGGAGGAGCGCGCCCGCGTCGCGCAGAGCCGTCAGCGCCTGCGCAGCGCGATCACGGGGCGCGTGTCCCGCGAGCAAGCAGGGCTCGACGCGCTGCGGTCCCGGCCCGTCCTCGCCGACCCCGGGCGGATGCTCACCGACCGGCACGAGCGGGTCGGGGCGCTGCGGGACCGGGCACGCCGGGCGCTCGACGCGCGGCTCGTGCGCGCGGCGGGCGAGGTCGGCCGGCTCGAGGCCCAGGTGCGCGCCCTGTCCCCGGCCTCGACGCTCGAGCGGGGGTACGCCGTCGTGCAGCGGGCCGACGGGCACGTGGTCCGCTCCCCCGGCGACGTCGCGACGGGCGACGCGGTGCGCGTGCGTCTCGCGCGCGGCGCGCTGGACGCGGCGGTCACCGGCGCGCACGACGACGGACCCGCCCCCGGCCGGGAGGCGTCGTGAGGCGCCCGCGCCGGTTCTCGACCGCCCGCCGGACGACCGTCGGGCCACGACGCACAGATGGGGTTGAATACTGCCGTGACTTCCTTTGACAACGCTGTCACGTCCGACGTGTCGACGCTCTCGTACGAGCAGGCGCGCGACGAGCTCGTGCAGGTCGTCGCCCGGCTGGAGGCCGGGGGCGAGCCGCTCGAGGACTCGCTCGCGCTCTGGGAGCGTGGCGAGGCGCTCGCCGCGCGCTGCCAGGAATGGCTCGACGGCGCGCGCGCCCGCCTCGACGCGGCACGCTCGCAGGACGACGCGACGGCACGCGGCACGACCGACCCCGACGACCCGACCGGAGACGACGCATGAGCACGAGCACGGACCCCGCCCAGCCCGCCGCCGCGCCCGCCGGGCACGTCCTCGTCGTCGGCGAGGCGCTCGTCGACGTCGTGCACCGCGCGGACGGCAGCGTCGCCGAGCACCCCGGGGGCAGCCTCGCGAACGTCGCGCTCACGCTCGGCCGGCTTGGGCGGGACGCCCGGCTCGCCACGTGGCTCGGGCACGACGCGCACGGCGAGGCGGTGCGGGCGTGGCTCGACGACTCGGCCGTGACCCTCACGCCCGGCAGCACCGACGCCCCCACGACGAGCGTCGCCACCGCGCACCTCGACGCGAACGGAGCGGCCACGTACGAGTTCGACCTGGAGTGGCGCGTCCCCGCGGGCACGGCTCCCGACGCCGGCACGCTCGCCGTGCACACGGGCTCCATCGCCGCCGTGCTCGAGCCCGGCGCGTCCGACGTCCGCGCGCTCGTCGCCGCGGCGCGCGACACCGCGACGATCACCTACGACCCCAACGCCCGGCCCGCCCTCATGGGCGACCCCGCCGACGCGCGCACCCGCATCGAGGCGCTCGTCGCGCTCGCCGACGTGGTCAAGGTGAGCGACGAGGACGTGGCGTGGCTCGTGCCGGGCGCGGACCCGGTCGCCGTCGCGCGCGAGTGGCTCGCCCTGGGGCCGGCGCTCGTCGTCGTGACGTTCGGCGGCGAGGGAGCGGTCGCCGTCACCGCGGCCGGCGAGCAGCGCGTCACGGCCCCGCGCGTCGAGGTCGTCGACACCGTCGGCGCGGGCGACTCGTTCATGGGCGCGCTCCTCGACGGGCTGTGGGAGGCCGGCCTGCTCGGCGCGGACCGGCGCGAGGCGCTGCGCGCGATCGACGCCACCGTGCTCGGCGACGTGCTGCGCCGCTGCGTCGCGGTCGCCGCCGTCACCGTCTCGCGCGCCGGGGCCAACCCGCCGCGACGCGCGGAGCTCGCCCCCGCCTGAGCCCGGTCACGGCTCCGAGGTCGCGCCCACGAGCCCGCCCACGAGCGCGGCCACGAGGCTGGCACGAGCGCGGCCACGAGGCTGGGCACGCCTCGGCCGCCCGGGCACGAGCCCGGGCGGCCGAGACCTGCGTCAGACCTGCGCGTCCTGCTTCTGCGCCCGCTCCAGGGAGCGCTTGCGGTCCTCGACGTTCTCCTGCTCGATGCGCTCGGCCTCCGCGGTGTCGCGCGTGAGGTTCTCGCTCGTCTCCGGGTCGAAGATCATCATCTTCGTCGGGTCGAACCACAGGTCCGTCACGTCGCCGTCCCGCGCGCGCGACGCCGAGTCGAGCGCCACGACGAACTGCGTGCGCACGCCCTCGCCGTCGAGCTCGCGGTCCAGCTCGTCGAGCTGCCCCTTCACGGACTCGTGCATCTCGAACGGGACGTAGGCGTAAAGCTCCGCGCCGAGCCACTCGGTGACGTCGATCTGCGCCTCGAACGTGTGGCCCCGGTCCTTCTTCGCCGGGTCGACGAGCCGCGCGTCCTCGAAGTGCTCGGGCCGCAGGCCGACGATCACCAGGCCGCGGTCGCCGACGGCCGTCGCGATGCTCTCCGGCATGTCGAACTCGCCGAACGGCAGCGTGATCTTCCCGCCCGAGACCTCGCCGGGCAGGAAGTTCATGGGCGGCGTGCCGATGAAGCCCGCGACGAACAGGTTGACCGGCTGCTCGTAGAGGCCGCGCGGGCTCGCGACCTGCTGGAGCACGCCGCGGCGCAGGACGGCGACGCGGTCGCCGAGCGTCATGGCCTCGGTCTGGTCGTGGGTGACGTAGACGGTCGTCGTGCCGAGCCGGCGCTGCAGGCGCGCGATCTCGGTGCGGGTCTGCCCGCGCAGTTTCGCGTCGAGGTTCGACAGCGGCTCGTCGAAGAGGAACGCCTTCGCGTCGCGCACGATCGCCCGGCCCATCGCGACGCGCTGCCGCTGACCGCCCGAGAGGTTCGCCGGCTTGCGGTCGAGGTGCTCGCGCAGGTCGAGCATGTCGGCCGCGCGCTCGACCTTCTCCCGGATCTCCTCCTCGCTGTGCTTGCCCTTCGCGAGGCGCAGCGGGAACGCGATGTTCTCCGCGACCGTGAGGTGCGGGTAGAGCGCGTAGTTCTGGAACACCATCGCGAGGTCGCGCTCGCGCGGCGCCTTCTCGTTGACGCGCACGCCGTCGATCTCGAGCTCGCCCGCCGTGATGTCCTCGAGCCCGACGATCATGCGCAGGACCGTCGACTTCCCCGAGCCGGACGGCCCGACGAGGATGACGAACTCGCCGTCCGCGATGTCGAGGTTGACGTTGTCCACGGCGAGGAAGCCGTCGCCGTAGCGCTTGACGATGTCCTTGAGGGTGATCGACGCCATCAGCTCTCTCCTCGGGTTCGGCGTGCGGCACGGTGCCCGGCGGACCGGGAGGGCGTGCGGTGGTGGGCGGGGCGGTCCGGGGACGCGGTGCTCATCCCTTCACCGCCCCCTGGGTCAGGCCCGAGACGATCTGGCGCTGGAACAGCACGACGAGGATGACCACGGGGATGGTCACGACGACCGCGGCCGCGGAGATCGCGCCCGTCGGCTCCTCGAAGTACGACGCCCCGGTGAAGAACGCGAGCGCCGCCGGGACCGGTCGGGCCGCGCTCGTCGACGTGAGCGAGATGCCGTAGACGAAGTCGTTCCACGCGATGAAGAACGCGATGAGCGCGGTGGTGAACACGCCCGGCGCGGCGAGCGGGACGATCGCCTTGCGGAACGCCTGCCACGGCGTCGCGCCGTCGACCTGCGCGGCCTGCTCGAGCTCCCACGGGATCTGGCGGAAGAACGCCGCGAGCGTCCAGATGGAGATCGGGAGGGTGAGCGACAGGTACGGGATGATCAGGCCGAGCCAGGTGTCGTAGAGGCCGATGTTGCGCCAGAGGTTGAACAGCGGCGTGACGATCGACACGACGGGGAAGATCGACACGCCGAGCGCCGTGGTGAGGATGAGGCGCTTGCCCGGGAAGTTCAGGCGCGCGATCGCGTAGGCGCACAGCGTGGCGAGCACGACGGCGATGACCGTCGCGATGAGCGAGATGCCGATCGAGTTGCGCAGCGCGGACAGGAACAGCTCCTGCGCGGACCCGCCGGACGCGAGGATCTGCTCGTAGTTGGTGGTGCTCCACTGCGGCGGCAGGAACGTCCCGGAGTTGATGTCGCTGGGCCCCTTGAAGCTCGTCATGAAGATCGAGAGCACGGGGAACAGCGCCCCGACGAGCACGACGACCGTGATGACCGCCCACCAGATCTTGGCCTTGGTGCTGAGGACGCTGCCCATCACTTCTCCCCCCTCGCGCCGGCGAGATCCACCTTGAAGAGCTTGATCGCGATGAAGCAGATGAGCACGACGCACAGGAACAGCAGCACGGAGATCGCGGAGCCCATGCCGATCTGGAGCTGGCCGATCGACGTGCGGTAGGCCAGCAGCGACAGCACCTCGGTGCCGTTGGCGCCGTTCGTCATGATGAAGACGTTGTCGAAGATGCGGAACGCGTCGAGCGCGCGGAACAGGACGGCCACCATGATCGCGGCCTTCATGTTCGGCACGATGACGCGGGTGAACCGCTGCCACGCGGTCGCGCCGTCGACCTTCGCGGCCTCCTCCAGGTCGCCCGGCACCTGCGCGAGGCCGGCGAGGAGCAGGAGCGAGATGAACGGTGTCGTCTTCCAGACCTCGGACGCGATGATGACGAACAGGCTCGTGCCCTGCTGCGCGAACCAGTTGAGGTCGGGACCGACGCCCGGCACCCAGTCGAACCAGTGGTTGACGTACCCGGACGTGATGTCGAACGCGTAGAACCACGCGAACGCCGAGACGACCGTGATGATGCCGTAGGGCACGAGGATCGCGGTGCGCAGGAGCCCGCGCAGGCGCTTGATCGCGCGGTGCATGACGAGCGCGAGGGCGAAGCCGAGGATCAGCTCGATGACGACCGTGACGACCGTGATGAAGAGCGTGACCCCGAGGTCCCGCCACCACACGGAGTCCGTGAGGATCACGACGTAGTTGTTGAGCCCGACGAACGACCGGTCGTCCGGCGCGGTGAGCTTGTAGTTGAAGAGCGAGTCGTAGACGGCCTGGAGGATCGGGTACAGCGTCACGGCGAGCATGACGACGAACGCCGGTCCGGCGAGGTACCAGCCGAGGCGGGCCTCGGCCCGCGAGCGGTCGCTGCGCGCGGCCTTGGCGGCGGCGTCCGGCGCGCCGCGCGACCCCGACCGGGGAGCGGCCCCGCCGCGCGGCGGGGCGTCCTCGGTCGCGGTCGACGGCGTGGTGGCGTGCCGGCCGCGGGGTGCGGGCTCGGTCGGGGGTCCGGCGTTCACAGGAGTCGCTCCCCTCGCAGGACGGCGGTGATGAACTCGGTGGACTCCTGCGGCGTCGTGTCGGGGTCGACCGACGCGGGCGGGTACCACGTCTGCTGGAGGCCCGTGGAGACCTCGTTGTAGAACGGCGTCTGGGGCCGCGGCGCCGCCTGGTCGAGCGAGTCGCGGATGACGTCGTACATGGGGAACGCCTTCTGGACGTCCGGGTCGTCGTAGGCCTTGATGCTCGCGGCCGGGTTGCCGTTGGTGACGAAGTACTCGGCCTGGTTCTCGGGGCTCACGATGCACTGGGCCGCCTCGTAGGCGAGGTCGGTGTGCTTGCCGAACGCGCCGATGCCGAGCGAGATGCCGCCGTAGGGCGGACGGGCGTCCTCGCCCTCCGTCGTGCGCGGGTACAGCGCCCAGCCGATGTCGTCGAGGAGCGCCTGGTCGAGCGACCCGGCCTCGACGGCGCTCTGGGTGGACGACCAGACGAACGGCCAGTTCACCATGAACGACCCGCGGTCGCCCTGGAACTTGGTGAGCGACGCGGGCTCGTCCTCGCTCGGCAGCCCCGGCCCGCCGACGCCCGAGGTGCCGATGCCGCCGATGATCTCCGCGGCCGCCTTGCCCGCGTCCGTGTCCAGACCGAGCTTCACCTCGTCGGCCGGGGCCTCGGGGTTGTCGATGATGTGGCCGCCCGCGCCCTCGACGAGCGCGTTGATCCACACCGTGAGCGACTCGGCCTTGGCGCCCTGGACGGCCAGGAGCTTGTCCTGGTCCTGGGCCGCCTGCATGATCTGCTCCCACGTGACGGGCTGCGACATGTCGAGCCCGGCGGCCTCGGCCACGGACTTGCGGTACCAGAGGAGCTGCGTGTTCGCCCAGAACGGGATGGCGACCAGCTCGTCCTTCCACGTCGAGGCGTCGATCGCGCCCTGCACCACGTCCTGCGTCGTCGCCTGCGCGACGTCGTCGGGCACCGGGGCCAGGAAGTCCGCCTCGGCGAACTCGGCGATGAACACCGGGTCGAGGCTCATGATGTCGATCGACGAGTCCTTCGCCGCGAGGCGGCGGGCGAGCTGCTCGCGCTGCGACGCCGCGTCGCGCGGGAGCAGCTCGGTCGTGATGCGGTACGCGCCCCCGGCGGCCTCGGTGCAGGCCGCCGCGATGTCGGCCTGGCCCCCGTTGTCCGGGTTGATGTACCACGTGAGCTCCGGCGTCCCGTCGTCGCCCGGGCCGCACGCGGCGAGCGGCGCCACGAGCCCCGCGGCGACCAGGACGGCGAGCGCTCGGGTGCGTCGGCGCACGTCAGCTCCCCTCGGTCGCGCTTCCCCGAGTACCGGGGGTGTCACCCTCCATGGATACCGCCCCCCGGCGCGGCCCGCCATGCGAACGGGCACGCGGAGCACGCCCCGACCTGCGCGATGATGGGAGCCATGACCTCTCCCGCCCCCGCACAGCCGGTCCGTTCGCTCACCCCCGCCGAGGCGTGGGCGACGCTGCGGACCGGGAACGACCGCTTCGTCGCCGACGCCCCGCTGCACCCGTCGCAGGGTGCGGACCGACGGCGCGAGACGTCGGCCGCGCAGCACCCGCACACGGTCCTGTTCGGCTGCTCCGACTCCCGCGTCGCGGCGGAGATCATCTTCGACCAGGGCCTGGGCGACATGTTCGTCGTCCGCACGGCGGGGCACGTGGTGGACACCACGGTGCTCGGCTCGATCGAGTACGGCGTCGAGGTGCTGTCCGCGCCGCTCGTCGTGGTGCTCGGGCACGACTCGTGCGGTGCCGTGGGCGCGGCGGTCGAGACCCTGCGGACGGGCGCGCAGGCGAACGGGTTCGTCCGGGCCGTCGTCGACCGCGTCATCCCCTCCGTGGCGAAGATCACGGGCGCCGGGAACGGCACGCTGGAGAACCTCGACCCCGCCGTGCTGCGCCGCGAGCACGTGCGCAACACGGTCGACATGCTGCACTCCTACTCGGCCGGCCTCGCCGCGGCCGTCACCGAGGGCCGCTGCGCGATCGTCGGCGTCGAGTACGACTTCGCCGAGGGCCGCGCGCACCTGGTCGACGTCGTGGGCGACGTCGGCGAGCAGCCCCGCGCCGACGCCTGACCCCACGGCCCGGGCTGCGCGGCTGCCCCGGCGCGCTCGTCGCCGGGGCAGCGCCCGCCGACCCGCGCACGACCCTCCCCGCAGCCCGCGTGACCTCGCTCACGCGGGTTGCGGGGGCCGGCGCGCGGTGCGGCAGGATGGCCCCATGACTGCATCTCCCGAGGCTCCCGGCGCCGCCGCCGACGCGGCCGCACCGACGACCGAGTACCGCATCGAGCACGACACCATGGGCGAGGTGCGCGTGCCCGCGCAGGCCCTCTACCGCGCGCAGACGCAGCGCGCGGTGGAGAACTTCCCCATCTCCGGCACCCCGCTCGAGCGCGGCCACATCGAGGCGCTCGCCCGCGTGAAGAAGGCCGCGGCCCGCGCGAACGCGGAGCTCGGCGTGCTCGACGAGGACGTCGCCGCCGCCGTCGTCGCCGCGGCCGACGAGGTCGCGTCGGGCGCGCACGACGCGCACTTCCCGGTGGACGTCTACCAGACGGGGTCCGGGACGTCGTCGAACATGAACACGAACGAGGTCCTCGCGACGCTCGCGACGCGCTCGCTCGGGCGCGACGTGCACCCGAACGACCACGTCAACGCGTCGCAGTCCTCGAACGACGTGTTCCCCACGTCGGTCCACGTCGCCGCGACGGCCGGGGTCGTGCGCGACCTGGTCCCCGCGCTGGGCCACCTCGCCGAGGCGCTCGAGGCGAAGTCCGCCGAGTTCGCGACGGTCGTGAAGTCGGGCCGCACGCACCTCATGGACGCCACGCCCGTGACGCTCGGCCAGGAGTTCGGCGGGTACGCCGCCGCGATCCGCTACGGCGTCGAGCGCCTGGAGTCGGCGCTCCCCCGCGCCGCCGAGGTCCCGCTCGGCGGCACCGCCGTCGGCACCGGCATCAACACGCCCGCCGGGTTCCCCCAGCGCGTCATCGCGCTGCTGGTCGAGGACACGGGCCTGCCCCTCACGGAGGCGCGCGACCACTTCGAGGCGCAGTCCTCGCGCGACGGCCTCGTCGAGCTCTCGGGCGCGCTGCGCACGATCGCCGTCTCGCTCACCAAGATCTGCAACGACCTGCGCTGGATGGGCTCGGGCCCGAACACGGGTCTCGGCGAGATCTTCATCCCGGACCTGCAGCCGGGCAGCTCGATCATGCCGGGCAAGGTCAACCCCGTCGTGCCCGAGGCCGTGCTCATGGTCGCCGCGCGCGTGGTCGGCAACGACGCGACCGTCGCGTGGGCCGGCGCGTCGGGCTCGTTCGAGCTCAACGTGCAGATCCCCGTGATCGCGCAGGGCGTCCTCGAGTCGATCCGCCTCCTCGCGAACGCGTCGCGCGTCCTCGCGGACAAGACCGTCGCGGGCATCACGGCGAACGTCGAGCGCGCCCTCGCGCTGGCCGAGTCGTCGCCGTCGATCGTCACGCCGCTCAACCGCGTCATCGGCTACGAGGCGGCGGCGAAGGTCGCGAAGCACTCCGTCAAGGAGGGCCTCACGGTCCGCCAGGCCGTGATCGACCTGGGCTTCGTCGAGCGCGGCGAGGTCACCGAGGCGCAGCTCGACGAGGCGCTCGACGTCCTGTCGATGACGCGCCCGCCGCAGGCCTGAGCGTCCACGACCCGGGGACCACGGAGGCCGGGCGGAGCGGGACGACCCGCTCCGCCCGGCCTTCGTCGTCCCCGGGTCGTGCGGGAGGACGTCAGTAGTCGACGGGGTCGAGGCGGCGCAGCACGACGGCGAGCAGGCGCGCGAGCTCGGCGCGCTCGGCCTCGTCGAGGTCGACGAGCGCCGCGCGCTCGCGGTCGAGCTGCTGCGGGAAGACCTCGTCGACGAGCGCCGTCCCGGCGTCGGTGAGCGCGACGAGGACGCCGCGCCGGTCACGCTCCGCGACGGTGCGCTCGACGAGTCCGGCGCGCTCGAGCCGGTCGAGGCGCTTGGTGATCGACGCGCCGGGGGCGCCGGTCATCGTCGTGACCTCGCCCGCACGCAGCGGCCGCCCGGCGCGGCGCAGCGCCGCGAGCACGTCGAACTCCGCGCGCGAGACGTCGTGCCGTGCCGCGGAGCGCTCCAGCGCCGCCTCGAGCAGCGCCGCGACGCGACGCAGCCGCGCCCCGACCGCCGACGTCGCGGTGTCGAGGTCCGGCCGCTGCTCAGCCCACTCCGCGCGCACGCGGTCGACGTAGTCCACGGACCCAGGATAGGGCGGGCCTCACACTCTTTCACTGGTGAAACACCGAGGAATCACCGCTAGGCTGGTTTGTCGATGCCCCTCTCCTCCCCCGCCCGCCCGGCGCTCGCGCCCGTGCGCGCCGCCGCCCAGGACGTCCTCGACCCCGCCCACCTCCGCGACGCCCTGCGCGTGAGCCCCGCCGACGCGACGGTCGCCGCCGCGCTGCGCTGCGGCGCCGCGGTCGCGCTCGCGATCGCCGTCCCGGGCCTGCTCGGGCGCCCCGACCTCACGGCGTTCGCGTCGCTCGGCGCGCTCACGTCGCTCTACGGGCGGTACGACCCGTACCGGCGTCGGGCCACGCTCCTCGCGACCGTCGGCACGCTCATGACCGGTACGATCGCGGCCTTCACGCTCCTCGCCGCGACGGGCACGCCCGCGCTCGTCACGACCGCCGCCGTCGCGCTCCTCGCCGCCGGGGCCACGGCCTTCTGCCTCCTCGTCCGCACGGGCCCGCCCGGCGCGACGATCGTCGTCTTCGCCGCGGGCGCGGGCCTCGCGGGCGCACCGACGCTCGCCGACATCGGGCCGCGCGCGCTCGCGGCGGCGTTCGGCGCGCTCCTCGCGGGGCTCGTGTGCACGGCCGGCGTGCTCGTCCGCCCGACGGCGCCCGCGCGCCTCGCCGTCCGCCGCGCCGCCGACGCCGTGCGCGCCGCCGAACGGCCCGGGGCCCCGCGGCACGCCGCGCATGCTGCCCGGGGCGCCGTCGCCCGGGCGCGCGACGTCCTCGCGGACGACGCGTCCTGGTGGCGGACGCGGCCCGCCGTCCCCGCGCTCGCCGCAGAGCTCGACGCCGTCGAGGAGGCGCTCGACGCGACCGGCGTGCCGCGCGGCGACGACGGCCCGGCGGTCCGCACGACCCTGCGCGCCCAGGCGCGGGCCCGGGCCGCAGGACCCTGGCGGCTCCCGACCGTGCGCGTCGGCGTCGCCGGGCTCGTCGCCGGTGCGGTCACCGCCGTCGCCGGCCTCGGGCACGCGGCGTGGGCGACCATGGGCTCGACCGCGGTGCTCCAGGGCGAGTCGGCGCGCCACGCCGTCGTGCGGGCGCTGCAGCGCGGGGCCGGCACGGTCGCGGGCGCGCTCCTCGCCTGGCCGCTGCTCGCCGCGCCGCTCGGGTTCTGGGGGACGGCCGCCGTCGTCGTCGTGCTCCAGACCGTCACCGAGACGATCGTGGGGCGCCACTACGGGCTCGCGATGCTGACCATCACGCCCATGGCGCTGCTCATGACCTCGCTCGCGCACCCCGCCGACCCGTCGGCGCTCGCGCTCGACCGCGCGCTCGACACGGTCCTGGGCGCCGTCGTCGGCGTCCTCGCGGTGGTCCTCGTCCACCCGCGGACCCGCCTCCGCGCGAGCGAGACCCCCGGTCCGCCGAGGGAGAGGCCTGGCACCGCGAGGTAGAGGCCCGGTCGTGACCAGGCCTCTACCTCGGCGGCAGGTCAGACCTCGATCGACTCCAGCATCTCCGTGACGAGCGCCGCCACGGGCGAGCGCTCGGAGCGCGTGAGCGTGACGTGCGCGAACAGCGGGTGGCCCTTGAGCGCCTCGATGACCGCGGCGACGCCGTCGTGCCGGCCCACGCGCAGGTTGTCGCGCTGCGCGACGTCGTGCGTGAGGACGACGCGCGACGACTGCCCGATGCGGGACAGCACCGTGAGCAGGACGTTGCGCTCGAGCGACTGCGCCTCGTCGACGATGACGAACGCGTCGTGCAGCGAGCGCCCGCGGATGTGCGTGAGCGGGAGCACCTCGAGCATCTCGCGGTCGATGACCTCGTCGAGCACCTGCGGCGAGACGAGCGCCCCGAGGGTGTCGTAGACGGCCTGCGCCCACGGGTTCATCTTCTCGGCCTCGGAGCCGGGCAGGTAGCCGAGCTCCTGGCCGCCGACGGCGTAGAGCGGCCGGAACACCATGACCTTGCGGTGCTGCCGGCGCTCCATGACGGCCTCCAGCCCGGCGCACAGCGCGAGGGCCGACTTGCCGGTCCCGGCCCGCCCGCCGAGCGAGACGATCCCCACGCTCTCGTCGAGCAGCAGGTCGATCGCGACGCGCTGCTCGGCGGAGCGCCCGTGCAGCCCGAACACCTCGCGGTCGCCGCGCACGAGCTGCACGTGCTTGTCCGCGGTGACGCGCCCGAGGGCGGACCCGCGCGGCGAGTGCACGACGAGACCCGTGTGGCAGTGCAGCGGGCCGGCCGCCTCGACGACCGCCGGGTCCAGGCTCGTGAGCTCGACCGACTCGTGCTCCCAGAGCGCCGCCGCCTCCGCGTCGGTGAACGAGATCTCGCCCATGCCGGTCCAGCCCGAGTCGACGGCGAGCTCGTGCCGGTACTCCTCCGCCCGCAGGCCCACGGCCGACGCCTTGACCCGCATCGGCAGGTCCTTCGACACGACCGTGACGTCGTGACCCTCGGCCGCGAGGTTCGCCGCGACGGAGAGGATCCGGGTGTCGTTGTCCCCCAGCCGGAACCCGGCCGGCAGCACGCCCGGGTCGGTGTGGTTGAGCTCCACGCGCAGCGTCCCGCCGACGTCGCCGACGGGGATCGGGGCGTCGAGCCGGCCGTGCTTGACCCGCAGGTCGTCGAGCATGCGCAGCGCGCTGCGCGCGAAGTACCCGAGCTCGGCGTGGTGGCGCTTGGCCTCCAGCTCGGTGATGACGACGACCGGGAGGACCACGTCGTGCTCGGCGAACCGCCCGATGGCGCGCGGGTCGCTCAGCAGGACCGACGTGTCGACGACGAACGTGCGGCGCGCGCCGTCCGGTGCGTCGTCCTGCGGTGTGGGTGAGGTACCGGGGGTGGGTGAGGAATGGACCACGAGGGCTCCCCTCCGGCGCACGCGCGCCGTTCTCTCTCTGGGCGAGGCGGGCGACCGGCCGTCGGGCCGTGGGTGCCACGGCTCAGCAGCGCCGGTGCCGGCCCTCCTGAGCGGAGCGTGAACCCCATCGGCTGGCCTCCCGGAGGACGGCGAAGGTGCCGTCCGTCTCCTCGAAACTACGCCCGTGTGATTCGGGTCACCACCCCCGACACGCCTCCGCGCGAGGTTTAACCCCCCGTTCACGCGGAGGCCGCACCCGCGGGCCGCGCGAGATCGACCCGAGCGTCCGAGACCGGCCCTCCGGGGGCGGCGTCGTGACGGTCGGGTCGATCCCGGACAGGTCAGTGCTCGACGTGCTTCGGCGCCATCGCGATCGCGGCGACGAACCCGAGCACGAGCACCACGGCCGTGACCGCGAGCGTCTGCCCGACGGCGGTCGCGAAGCCCTGGTGGAACGCGGTGGTCGCGGCGTCCGTGACCTGGCGCGCGACGTCGTCGGGCACCCCCGGCGGGAGGTCGAACGACCCGCCCTGGCCCCCCTGGAGCGACCCCGCGTTCGCGAACCCGTCGACGAACTGCTGGCGGAACTGCTCGGGGAGCGAGGCCGCCGCGTCCCGCGCGGCCGCCGGGAGGGTCACCGCGAGGCGCGCGGTGAGCGTCGCGACGATCGCCGCCGACCCGATCACGCCGCCGACCTGGCGCGTCGTGTTGAAGGCGCCCGCGCCCGCCCCGGCGGTGCGGTGGTCGAGGCCCGACGTCGCGAGGTTCGCGAGCGGCGAGAAGACGCACCCGGTGCCGATGCCGAACAGCGTCATGGGGAGCACGATCGTCACCACCGACACGCCCGGCCCGACGACCGCCGCGAGCCAGCCGATCGCGACCGCGAGGACGCCGAACCCCGTCGCGACGACCCACTTCGCGGGCACGCGATCGGACAGGCGGCCTGCGAGCGGCGCGACGATCCCCGACACGAGCGAGCCCGGCAGGTTGACCAGCGCGGCGTGCAGGGGCGACAGCCCGAGGATCGACTGGAGGAAGATCGTCAGCGGGAAGAAGATGCCGATCATCGCGAACGACACGGACATGCCCGCGACGTTCGCGAGCGAGAAGTTGCGCGAGCGGAAGAGCCGCAGCGGCAGCAGCGCGTCGTCGCCGAGCCGGCGCTGCCACAGCACGAACGCGGCCAGCACGAGCAGGCCGACGCCGATCACGCCCCACACCGTGACCGGCCCGGTGATCGTGCCCCAGTCGTACGTCTGGCCCTCCTGGAGCCCGAAGACGACCGCGAAGAGCCCGACGACGGACAGCACGACGCCGACCACGTCGAACGAGCGCTTGTTCGTCGCGAGCCGCGGGAGCCGCACCAGGGCGAGCCAGAGCGCCACGACCCCGACCGGGACGTTGACGAAGAAGATCCACTCCCAGCCCCACGACTCGACGAACAGCCCGCCGAGCAGCGGGCCGGCGATCGTCGCGACGCCCGCCGTCGCACCCCACAGCCCCATCGCGGCGCCGCGCTGCCGCGGCGGGAACACGCGCGTGATCATGGCCATCGTCTGCGGCGTCATGAGCGCCGCGCCGACGCCCTGGACCACGCGGGCGGCGATGAGCATCCCGATCGAGCCCGACAGCCCGCACCACGCGGACGCGAGCGTGAACACCGCCAGGCCGACGACGAACACCGGCTTGGGCCCGTACCTGTCGCCCAGGCGACCCGCGAGCAGGAGCAGCACCGCGTACGAGAGCAGGTAGGCGCTGTTCACCCAGCCGACCGCGACCAGCGACGCGTCGAGCTCGCGCTGGAGCGTGGGGACCGCGATGTTCACGATCGTGGTGTCCACCATGATCATGAAGAAGCCGAGGATGAGCGGCGGCAGGATGCTCCAGGCGCTGCGGCCGTGGAGGTCGACGAGGGGCACGACGCGCGAGCCGGCCTCGGCGGGTGCCGGGGCCGGGCCGGTGCCCGGGGCGGGAGTGGTCACGAGGACTCCTGAGGTGAGGTCGTGCGGGAGTGGCGGAACGCGGGCCCGGGCTCCTCGGTCCAGCTCAGCGCGCCGGACGTGACGTCCGCGACGGTCGCGTCGAGCCAGGCGATCTCGGCCTGGGTCTGGTGGAGCTCGAAGTGGGCGTCGAGCAGGTAGCGGCGGGGCAGGCCGCGCGCGACCACGTCGTCGAGGCGCTCGCGCACCCCGTCGATCGCGGCCGCGAGCGCCGCGCGACGCTCGCGGAGCAGCGCGAGGGCGTCCTCGCGCGGGAGGTCGTGCACGAGCGCGAGCCCGACCGGGAAGGCGGGGTACTCGCGCGGCGTCTCGCGGACGAGGTCGCGCGTGCGGGCGTCGTGCGCGGCGACGCCGGCCGGGGTGATGGCGTAGAGCGTGCGCTCGGGGCGGTTGCCGTCCCGGTCGACGCCCGCGCGCTCGACGAGGCCGTCCCGCTCGAGGCGGTCCACCGCGTGGTAGACGGCGCCGGGGTTGAGCCGCACGAGGCGGTCGTCGCGCCGCTTGCGCAGGCGCACGAGCATCTCGTACGGGTGCATGGGCTGCTCGAGCAGCACGGCGAGCACGAGGGTCGCCGTGGGGCTGAGGCGCGGGGAGGTCACGGTGGTCTCCGGGACGGGGTGGCGGGGTAGCAGGCCGGCGGGTGGGGAGCTCGCGCCCGGCTGGAATATTCCGGTTGGAATATACGCCTCCCGCTCGACCGGTGTCGACCGCCGGGCTCCATGCGGGCGGAGGTCACGCGCGCGGAGATCGCGCGCGCGCAGATCGCGCGCGCGGGTCGCGGGCGCGCGGTCGCGCGGGTGCGACGGCGCGCGTAGGTTCACGAGCCATGAGCGCCCCCGAGCTCCTCGACCTCGACGCCACCGCGCTCGCCGGTGCCCTGCGCGCCGGCGACGTCTCCCCCGTCGAGGTCCTCGACGCGACGCTCGACGCCGCCGCCGGGGTCGGTGCCGCCGTCGGCGCCTTCACCGTGCTGACCCCGGACCTGGCGCGCACGCAGGCCCTCGCCGCACAGGACGCGCTCGTGGCGGCGCGGCGCGACGGCCGGGCCGGTCCCCACGACGGCCTCCCGCCGTTCCTCGGCGTCCCCTGCCCCGTCAAGGACCTCACGATGGTCGAGGGCGTGCCGATGCGCGCGGGCTCGGCCGCGATCGACCCGTTCCCCGCCCCGTACGACGACGGCGTCGTGACGCTCCTGCGGCGCGCCGGCACGGTGATGGTCGGCAAGACCTCGACCCCGGAGCTCGGCCTCCCCTGCTACACGGAGCCCGACGTCGGCCCGACCGCCCGCACCCCGTGGGACCTCGCGCGGTCCGCGGGCGGGTCGAGCGGGGGCGCGGCCGCCGCGGTCGCGGCGCGCGTCGTCCCCGTCGCGCACGGGAGCGACGGCGGCGGCTCGCTGCGCATCCCCGCGAGCGCGTGCGGGCTCGTCGGGCTCAAGCCGTCGCGCGGGCTCGTGAGCCCGGGCCCGTACGGGGTCGACGGCGCGGGGCTCGCGACGCACGGCGTCCTCACCCGGTCGGTCCGCGACACCGCCGCGTTCCTCGACGTGCTCGCGCGCCCCTGGCCCGGCGACACCTTCACCGCGCGGCTCGGCGCCCCGCCGGACGGGCGGCTGCTCCGCGTCGGGCTGCTGCTGGAGCCCGTGATCGCCGCCGGCGCCCCCGTGCACCCGGCGTGCGCCGACGCCGCCCGCGCGGCGGCGGAGCTCCTCGTCCGGCTCGGGCACGACGTCGTCGAGATCCCGCCCCCGTTCGGGGCCGAGCGCTGGGACGCGTTCGCGGCGCTGTGGTCCGTCGGGGCGCTCCAGGCACCCGTCCCGCCGGAGCGCGAGCACCTGCTCGTGCCGCTCACGCGGTGGCTGCGCGAGCGCGGGCGCGCGGTGAGCGGGCTCGCGTACGCGACGGCGCTCGCGGGGGTGCAGCAGCTCACGCGCGAGGTCGCCGCCGCGTGGTCGGGCGTCGACGTCGTGCTCTCCCCCACGCTCGCGCAGCCGCCCGCGCTCGTCGGCAGCCAGCGCGTCGACGACGACCCGGCCGCCGACTTCGCGGCGCAGACGGCGTTCACGCCCTGGACGAGCCTCTGGAACCTCACGGGGCGGCCCGCGGTCTCCCTCCCGCTCGGCGAGGCGCGCGTCACCGACCCCGACGGGTCTGCGGCGACCGTCCCCGTCGGGGTGATGCTCGGCGCGGACCACGGGGACGACGCCCTGCTGCTGGCCCTCGCGGCGCGCCTCGAGGAGGCCGCGCCGTGGTCCCGCCGTCGCCCGGGGACGTCGTCGTGACGGCGTACGCCTGCCTGCTCTTCGCCGTGAACGTGGGCGGGCGGAAGGTCCCGTCGACCGCGCTGCGGGACCTCGCGGGCGAGCTCGGCCTCGCGCACGCCCGCACGGTCGTGAACAGCGGGAACCTCGTCGTCGGGCCGGGGTCGTCCGGTGCGTCGTCGCCCGCGGACGTCGCGCGCCTCCTGCACGACGGCGTCGCCGAGCGGTTCGGCGTCGACGCCGCCGTGGCCGTGCTCACGACCGAGCGCCTCCGGAAGATCGTGCGCGGGAACCCGCTGCCCGACGACGCCGCCGACCGCCCGGCCGGGCTGCTGGTCCACGTGGGCGAGGAGCCGGTCGACCCGGACGCCGCCGCCGCGCTCGGGCCGCGCCTGACGACCGAGCGCGCCGTCGTCGCGAACGGCGTCCTCTACGTCGCCTACCCCGACGGCGTCGGTCGGTCGAGGCTGACGGCGGCCGTCCTCGCGAAGGCGGCCGGGACCCCGGTGACGGGCCGGAACTGGAGAACGACGACGCGTCTCCTCGCGCTCGCCGAGGACACCCCGCCCTGACGCGCGCGGCGGGACGAGCGCCAGGAGACTGGACCGCGAGCCGGACACGTCGACCGCGAGGGGTGCGCCGCCCCGTAGAATCGTGGGCGGTGTGCCGGGAAGTCTGGTCGGCCACGGTCCGCGACGCGGCCGTGCGACACGACAGCGACCCCGGGAGCACGATGACCCACCCCGCCCTGCCCTCCGGCCCCTCGGCCACCCCGCCGACCGACCGCCCCTCCCCCGGTGCACGCCTGCGCCGCTGGGTCGGGCGCGAGACGACGGGCGGCGCCCTGCTCATCGGCGCGGCGCTGCTCGCGCTGGTCTGGGCCAACTCGCCCTGGCGCGAGTCCTACCTCACGCTGTCGAGCACCGTCGTCGGCCCGTCCTCCCCGCTGCACCTCGACCTGACGCTGTCGACGTGGGCGGCCGACGGCCTGCTCGCGATCTTCTTCTTCGTGGTCGGCGTCGAGCTCAAGCAGGAGTTCGTCGCGGGCAGCCTGCGCAACCCGAGGCAGGCGGGCGTCCCGGTGCTCGCGGCGATGGGCGGCATGGCGGTGCCGGCCCTGATCTTCGTCGCCGTCCTGCTGACCACGGGCGACCCGGGCGCGCTGCACGGGTGGGCGATCCCCACGGCGACGGACATCGCGTTCGCGCTCGGCGTGCTCGCCGTCTTCGGCCGCGGGCTCCCCGTCGCGATCCGCACGTTCCTGCTCACGCTCGCGGTCGTCGACGACCTGCTCGCGATCGTCGTCATCGCGATCTTCTACACGGCGGAGCTGCAGTGGGGCTACCTCGGCCTCGCGCTGCTCGCCGTCGCGCTCTACGCCGTCCTCGTGCGCGCTCGCCGCACCCGCTGGTGGCTCCTGCTGCCCGTCGCGGTGGTCGCCTGGGCGTTCATGCACGAGTCGGGCGTCCACGCCACGATCGCCGGCGTCCTGCTCGGCTTCACCGTCCCCGCGCTCGCGGTGCACGGGGAGCGGGAGCCGCGCACGCAGCGCTTCGAGCACACGGTGCGCCCGCTCTCGCAGGGCGTCGCGCTGCCGGTGTTCGCGTTCTTCGCGGCCGGCGTCTCGATCGTGGGCGGCGAGACGCCCGTCGGGGAGGTGCTGACGCAGCCCGTCGTGCTCGCCATCGTCCTCGGGCTCGTCGTCGGCAAGCTCGTGGGCGTGCTCGGGGTCACGGCGCTCGTCACGCGCTTCACGCCGCTGCGGCTCGCGGCCGGCATCGGGGTGCGCGACCTCCTGCCCGTCGGGTTCCTCGCGGGCATCGGCTTCACCGTCTCGCTCCTCATCGCGGAGCTGTCGTTCCCCGACGCCGAGCACACCGACGGCGCGAAGATCGCGATCCTCGCGGCGTCCACGATCGCGGTGGTGCTGGCCGCGCTCGCGCTGCGCTGGGACGCCCGCCGGGCCCGCTCGAACGACATGAACCGCGACGACCTCCCGGACGACGTCACCGACTTCATCGGTGACCCGAAGGACCGCCTGGAGCACTAGCCCGAGCGGGCCCGCCCTGCTCAGCAGGCGGCGGCGACCTCGAACCGGCCGGGCGCGGCCTCGCGCAGCGTCGTGACCGTCGCGTCGCCCTGGCCGAGGTACGCGAGCGAGCCGACCGCGTAGTACGGGTTGTAGGGGTTCACGCCGTAGGAGATCGCGCGCCCCGCGGCCCGGTGCTGCGCGTTCGTCGCGGTGCCGCACCACGGCCCGGTCGGCGCCTGCACCGTCACCGCGACCTGTGCGGTCGACGCGTTCCCCGCCGCGTCGACCGCGCGGGCCGTGAGCACGTGCGAGCCGGGCGCGAGCGCCGTCGTGTCCCAGTCGAACCCGTACGGGGCGGTGCGCAGCGTCGCGAGCATCGCGCCTTCGACGCTCAGCTCGACGCGGTCGACCGCGCGGTCGTCGGACGCCGCGACCTCCACGCGGACCGTCCCCGAGACGGCGGCGCCCGCGGCGGGCGCGGTGATCGCGACCGTCGGCGCCGTGACGTCCGGGTCGGGGCCCGGGTCGCGGTCGACGCGCCGGTTGTTCGCGAACAGGAAGTCGGTGAGGTAGGCCGGGTAGTCGATGCTGTTCGTCGACACGTAGGACCCTCCGGGGCCGCCGCCCGCGGGCCACGCGTGCGCGAGCCCGGTGTTCTGGACCAGCGAGACGCGCGGGCCGGCGGCGTCGGACCACAGCGACCCGGTGCCCGCGCGGTTCGTGCCCGCGAGCCCGGCGAGCGAGAACGACGACGTGGTCCCGGCTCCGTAGAGGTCGGCCATGACCTGGGCGTTGAGCGTCCCGTACCCGGTCGCGACCGTCGTGTCGGCGCTGCCGAAGACGACGGACGTCACCTGCGAGCCGAAGCCCGCCGCGTGCGTCCCCGCGAAGGTCCGGCACGTCGAGCGCGCCTGCGCGAGCGTCGTCGCGACGCTCCCGATCTGGCCCGACGTCGTCCCGACCGTCGGCCCCGCCGCGACCCCCACGCCCGCGAACACGTCGGGCGCGAGGCAGCCCATGACCATCGCCTGGCCGCCGCCGGACGACAGGCCGCTGACGTAGACCTGGTCCGGGTCGATGCCGAGCGAGGCGTCTGCCAGCAGGGTCGAGACGAGGTCGAGCAGGTTGTCGTCGTGCCGCGCGGGGTTCGTCCGGCTGTGGTTCGTGTCGTAGTAGTCCCAGCAGCCGAGCAGGACACCGCCGTTCGGCGCGGCGGGGACCGCGACGACCATGCCGTGCTCGTCGGCGGTCGCGGTCCAGTTGCCGCCGTTCTTGAGCACCTGCGACGTCTGGACGCACCCGTGCAGGGAGACCATGAGCGCCCGACCGCCGGGGAGCGCGGGCGCCGTCGACGGCCGGTAGAGCTCGACCGTCATCCCGCCGGCCGTGCGCTGGGACCACGACCCGGCGGCCGTGGCCGGTGCGGTGACGAGCGGGACGAGCACGACCGCGAGCGCCGCGCCGAGGGCGAGCGCGACGGCGCTCCGGCGGGCGCGGGCGCGCTGTCTGAGGGAGTGCCTGACCATCTGAACCTCCACGTCGAGGTCGGGTCGCCGTCGGCGCTTCGCGCGCCGTGGCGCGCACCGTCGCGCGCCGGACCCGGGCGAACCGGACGCTACGTGTGACCTGAATCACCTGTCAACATCAGGCCTGCCGCGGCCGGCGCGCTCGCGACACCGGGCGCGCGGCGGTCCCTCCCGACGCGGGTTGACACCGCGCCGCCCGGGGATCCATGATTCCCGCAACCTGAATCGCCTCTCATGTTTGAGCGGCGCTCCCCCTCAGGACCACCCAACGAAGGGCGAAGTCATGCGGACGAAGAAGTCCCAGCGGTCGGCGCTCGCCGTCGCCGCGCTCGCGGCCGCGAGCCTCGCGCTCGCCGCCTGCGCGCCGACCGACGCGAGCGGCGGCGGCAGCGCCGGAGGCGAGACCAGCACGAGCGCCGACCCGGTCGACGTCGGCATCATCTACTCCAAGACCGGGCCGCTCGCGGCCTACGGCGAGGCCTACTACGAGGGCTTCCAGGCCGGTCTCGACTACGCGACCGACGGCACGGGCGAGGTCGACGGCCGCCCCGTCAACGTGACGTTCCACGACGACGGCGGCGACCCCGACAAGGCCGTCGGGCAGGCCAAGGACCTCATCGGCAAGGGCTACCAGATCCTCGGCGGCACGGTCGTGTCCGGCGTGGCGCTCAAGCTCGCCGAGCAGGCCGAGCAGAACAAGGTGCTCTACATCTCGGGGCCCGCCGCGGTCGACGCGCTCACGGGCATCAACGACTACACGTTCCGCTCGGGGCGCCAGTCGCTCCAGGACGTGGCGACCGCCGGCACGTTCGTCGACCCGGACGGTGCGAAGGTCGTCGTGTTCGCCCAGGACAACGCGTTCGGCCAGGGCAACCTCGCCGCGGTCGAGGCCGTCCTCGGCGCGCAGGGCGCCGAGGTGACGAGCGTGCTCGTCCCGGAGGACGCGACGGAGTTCACGCCGTTCGCGCACCAGATCGTCGACGCCGCGCCCGACCTCGTGTTCGTCGCGTGGGCCGGGGCGACGTCGGGCGCGATGTGGCAGGGCCTGGACCAGCAGGGCGTCCTCGACGCGACCACGGTCGTCACCGGGCTCGGCGACGTCGCGACCTACGGCGCGTACGGCGCCGCGGCGAGCAAGGTCGACTTCCTCAACCACTACTTCCCCGGCGCCGCGGGCACCGAGGTCGAGGCCGCGATGCTCGCGTCCGTCGAGGAGGCCGGGAAGCAGGCCGACCTCTTCACGCCCGACGGCTTCGTCGCCGCGCAGATGATCGTCCACGCGATCGCCGAGGGCGGCGACGACGTCGACGCCATGGTCGACGCGCTCGAGGGCTGGAGCTTCGACGGCCCCAAGGGCACGACGACGGTCCGCGCGTCCGACCACGCGCTCGTCCAGCCGATGTACCAGGTGAAGCTCGTGGCCGAGGGCGACGGCTGGGCTCCCGAGCTCGTCGCCGAGGTGCCGGGCGACGACGTCGCGCCGGCCGAGGCGGGCTGACGTGGGCGAGCCGCACACCCTCCCCGCGCTCGAGGTCCGCGACCTCGGGCTCCAGATCGGCGGCGCGCGGATCCTGCGGGGCGTGAGCCTCGCCGTCGGGCAGGGCGAGATGCTCGGCGTGATCGGGCCGAACGGCGCGGGCAAGACGACGCTCTTCAACCTGGTCTCGGGGATCCACCGCCCGACGAGCGGTTCGGTGCTCCTCGAGGGCGCGGACGTGACGACCACCTCGGTGGCCGCGCGCGCCCGCGCGGGCCTGGGCCGCACGTTCCAGACGTCGAGCCTGTTCCCGCGCCTGAGCGTCCGGGAGAACGTGCGGCTCGCCGCGCAGGGGCGCCTCGGCGGCGCCCTGTCGGTGCTGCGCTTCCCGCGTCGCGGCGACGCCGCGACGCGGGAGGCGGACCGGCACCTGGAGACCGTCGGGCTCGTGCGCCGCGCCGAGGTCGCCGCGGGCGACCTGTCGCACGGCGACAAGCGCAAGCTCGAGATCGCGGTGCTCCTCGCGACCGAGCCGCGCGTCGTGCTGCTCGACGAGCCCATGGCGGGCGTGTCGTCGGCCGACGTGCCCGGCCTCGTCGAGGTCATCCGCGACCTGCACGCGACCGGCTGCACGGTGCTCATGGTCGAGCACCACATGGACGTCGTGCTGGGGCTCGTGGACCGCGTCGCCGTCATGCACCACGGCGAGCTGCTCGCGTGCGACACCCCCGACGCCGTCATGGCGGACCCGACGGTGCAGAGCGCCTACCTCGGCGTCACGGCAGGAGAGGCAGCATGAGCGGCAGCAGCAGGAGCACCGCCCAGCCCGCGGTCAGGAGCGACGTGCCCGTCCTCGAGGTGCGCGGGCTCTCCGCGCGCATCGCGGGCCAGCAGGTCGTCGAGGACGTGACGTTCTCCGTCCCGGCCACGGGCGTCACCGCGGTGCTGGGCCGCAACGGCGTCGGCAAGACGTCGACCCTCAAGGCCGTGCTCGGCCTGATCGAGCGCCGGGGCGAGGTGCTGCTCGCGGGCGAGCGCGTCGACGGCGAGCGCACGGACCGGATCGTGCGGCGCGGCGTCGGGTACGTGCCCGAGGACCGGGAGGTGTTCGCCGGGCTCACGGTCGCGGAGAACCTGCGGCTCGCGGAGCGCGACGCCCACCCGCGACGCGAGCTCGTCGCGGAGCTGTTCCCGGACCTGGTGCAGCGCGCCGCCCAGCGCGCGGGCACCCTCTCGGGCGGGCAGCAGCAGATGGTGTCGCTCGCGCGCGCCCTGCTCAACGCCAACCGCCTGCTCCTCGTCGACGAGCCCACCAAGGGCCTCGCGCCCCGGATCGTCGGCGAGGTGTCGGACGCGCTCGCGGAGGCGGCCCGCACGGTCCCGATCCTGCTCGTCGAGCAGAACCTCGAGGTCATCGAGCGGCTCGCCGAGCGCGTCGTCGTGATCGACGCGGGCCGCGTCGTGCACACCGGTCCCGCGCGCGAGCTCCTCGACGACCCCGACCGCGTCCAGCAGCTCCTCGGCGTGCACGCCGAGGTCGACCACCACGGAACCGAAGGGGCGGTGGCCCGGTGAGCACGATCGTCCTCCTCCTCGTCACGGGGCTCGGCCTCGGGGCGCTGTACTTCCTCGTCGCGTCGGGCCTGTCGCTCATCTACGGGCTCATGGGCGTCCTCAACTTCGCGCACGGGTCGTTCCTCACGCTCGGCGCGTTCGGCGGCTGGTTCGTCGCACGCTCCCTCGGCGCGGACTCGTGGGGCGTCTTCGCGCTCTCGCTGCTCGCCGGGGCCGTCGTCGGGGCGGGGGCCGCGGCGCTCACCGAGCTCCTGCTCATCCGCCCGCTCTACGAGCGGCACATCGAGCAGGTGCTCGTCACCGTCGGGCTCTCGCTCGCGTCCGTCGCGCTGTTCGAGGGCATGTGGGGATCGGACCCCGAGTTCATCTCCGGCCCGGCGTGGCTCAAGGGCACGACCGACCTGGCCGGCGCGCCGGTGCCCAACGACCGGTTCGTCGCGATCGGCGCCGCGGCGCTCGTGCTCGGCGCGATCGTGCTGTTCCTCCAGCGCACCCGCTACGGGCTCATCATCCGCGCGGGCGTCGAGAACCGGTCCATGGTCACCGCGCTCGGCATCGACGTGCGCAAGGCGTTCACGCTCGTCTTCGCGGTCGGCGGCGCCGCCGCGGGGCTCGGCGGGGTCCTCGCCTCGCAGTACTTCGGGTACGTCTCCCCGCACCTCGGCGGGTCGCTGCTCATCTTCGCGTTCATCGTCACCGTCATCGGGGGGCTCGGCTCCCTGACCGGCGCGGCAGTCGCGTCCGTGCTCGTCGCGGTCCTGCAGCAGTTCGCGAACTACTACCTCGGCTACGGCGACCTGCTCGTCGTGCTCCTGCTCGCGCTCGTGCTCCTCGTCCGTCCCACCGGCCTCCTCGGGAGGGCAGCCGCATGACCACCCAGACCGCTCCCCCGGCCCCGGCCACCCCCGCCGACGACGCACCGCGCGCCGACCGACCCGCCCGCCGCGCGCCGTCGGGCACGCTGGTCCGCACGCTCGCGGGCGTCGCGCTCGTCGCGGGGCTCGCGTGCCTCCCGCTGCTCGCGCTCCACGTGCCGGGCGTCCTGCCCGGCCCGACGTACACGCCCGGCGCGCTCCAGATGATGGCGATGTGCTGGCTCATCGGCGCCCTCGCGCTGAGCTACCACCTGCTGTTCGGGGTCGCGGGGCTGCTGAGCTTCGGCCACGCGCTGTACTTCGCGGCCGGGCTGTACGGGCTCGCGATCGTGCTCGACACGACCGAGATCCCGCTCCTGCCGGCCGCGGCGCTCGTGCTCGTCGGCGGGATCGTCCTCGCGCACGTCGTCGGGGCCGTCTCGCTGCGGGTCACGGGCATCTCGTTCGCCATGGTCACCCTCGCGTTCGCCCAGGCGGGCAACGTGCTCGTGCGCCGCAACCCCGGCGGCACGACCGGCGGCGAGGAGGGCCTCGCGCTCGCGACCCGGAACGTACCCGACGCGTTCGTGGGCGTGCTCAACACGCGCAACCTCTACTGGCTCGCCCTCGCCGTGCTCGTCGTCGTCTACCTCGTGGTGCTGTGGGTCGAGCGGTCGCGCGCGGGGCACGTCGCGGCGGCGACGCGCGAGAACGAGATGCGCGTGCGCGTCATCGGCGGGCGCCCCTACCTCGTCAAGCTCCTCGTGTTCGTCCTCGCGGCGACGCTCGCGACCGTCGTCGGCATGGCGTACCTGCTGCTCCAGTCCGGCGCCGTGCCGCGCGCGACGTCCGCCGACTTCACGCTCACGCTGCTCGTCATGGTCGTGCTCGGCGGCGTCGGGTCCCGGTGGGGCGCGATCGTCGGCGGCGTGCTCTACACGATCCTCGACCAGCGGCTCGGCACGCTTGCGAGCTCCGCGGCCGTCGCGGACCTCCCGGCCGTGCTGCGCGTGCCGCTCAGCGAGCCGCTGTTCCTGCTCGGGACCCTCTTCATCCTCGTCGTGATGTTCCTGCCCGGCGGCATCGCCGGGGCCGCGTCGCGCCTCGCCGCGCGCCGCCGCCCGCGGGAGGATCGGGAGGAGGCCCGCGAGCGCCTGGAGGAGGTGGCATGACGACGCAGCACCAGGACGCCCAGGACGGCCTGCACACCCTCGGGCGCTGGACGCGCGACCGCGCGCTCGCGACGCCCGACCGCGTCGCCGTCGACGACCGCGGCGTGACCCTGCGCTACCGCGACCTGCACGAGCGCGCGAGCGCCCTGGCGGCGGCGTTCCGGGAGGCGGGCTACGGCGTCGGGGACCGCGTCGCGACCGTCACGGGCAACAGCGCCGACCAGGTCGTGCTGTTCTTCGCGTGCGCGCAGGCCGGGCTCGTCCTCGCGCCGCTGTCGTGGCGGCTGTCGCCCGGCGAGCTCGCCGCCCAGGTCGAGCAGGCCGACCCCGCGCTCGTGCTCGTGGAGCAGGAGTTCTCCGGCCTCGCGGACTCGGCGTTCGACCGGCTCGACCCGCTGCGCCGGCTCGACGGGGAGCGGCCCGGCCGCCCGCCCCGGCGGGCGGAGCTCGGGCGCAGCGGCGTCGAGGCGCACGTCCCGCCGCCGTCGCGGCGGGGCCCCGCGCCGGAGCGCCGGCCCGTGCGCGACGACGACCCGCTCCTCCTCGTGTTCACGTCCGGCACGCAGGGCACGCCCAAGGGCGCGCTGCTCACGCACGCGAACTGCTTCTGGACGAACCTCTCGCTCTCGCGCACGGTCGAGCTGACGAGCCACGACGTCGTGCTGAGCGTGCTGCCACAGTTCCACGCGGGCGGGTGGAACATCCAGCCGCTGCTCGCATGGTGGACCGGCGCGACCGTCGTCCTGGAGCGCACGTTCGAGCCAGAGCGCGTGCTCCAGCTCGTCGCCGAGCGCCGCGTCACGACGATGATGGGCGTCCCGACGAACTACCTGCTCCTCGCGGAGCACCCCGGCTTCGCGGACGCCGACCTGTCGTCGCTGCGGCACGCCGTCGTGGGCGGCGCGCCCATGCCGGAGCCGCTGCTGCGCACGTGGCACCGCCGCGGCGTCGCCCTCTCGCAGGGCTACGGGCTCACGGAGGCGGGCCCCAACGTGCTGTGCCTGCCCGACGACCAGGCCCGCGAGCGCAGCGGCTCGGCCGGCACGCCGTACCCGCACGTCGAGGTCGCCGTCGCCGACCCGGTGACGGGCCGCCACCTCGACGGGCCCGCGGCGGGCGAGCTGCTGGTCCGCGGGCCGGGGGTGTTCGCGGGCTACTTCCGCGACGAGGCCGCCACGGCCGCGGTCCTGCGCGACGGCTGGCTGCGCACCGGGGACCTCGTCGAGCGCGACGTCGACGGGTGCTACCGCGTGGTCGACCGCCTGAAGGACGTCTTCATCGTCGGCGGCGAGAACGTCACGCCGTCCGAGGTGGAGGCCGTGCTCCGCCGCCACCCCGCGGTGGCGGACGTGGCGGTGGTGGGCGTCCCCGACGACCGGTGGGGCGAGGTCGGGGCCGCGTTCGTCGTGCCGCGCGCCGGCCACCCCACCGACGCCGAGGAGCTGGAGGCGTTCTGCCGCCGCGAGCTCGCGCACTTCAAGGTCCCGCGCCGCTTCGACCTCGTCCCGTCCCTGCCCCGCACGTCGTTGCACAAGGTGTCGCGCCGCTCGCTCGCCGAGCGCGTGACCGTCCCGGAGGACTCATGAGCACCCAGCCCCGCACCGCCCGCGGCAACCGCACCCGGGCGAAGATCCTCGCCGCGGCCGAGCAGGTGTTCGCCGAGGTCGGGTACCACGACGCGTCGATCGTGAAGATCACCGAGTCCGCGGGCGTCGGGCAGGGCACGTTCTACCTGTACTTCGAGTCGAAGATCGACGTGTTCGACGAGCTCGTCGACGACCTCAACCGCCGCGTGCGGCACGCGATGATCGAGGCGAGCTCGCAGGCGACGACGCGCCTGGCCGCCGAGCGCGCGGGCTTCGAGGCGTTCTTCCGCTTCACCGCCGAGCACCCGGCGCTCTACCGGATCGTGCGGCAGGCCGAGTTCGTCTCGCCCGGGGCGCTGCGCCGCCACTACGCGCGCATCGTCGAGGGCTACATGACCGGGCTCGACAAGGCGCGCGCGAACGGCGAGGTCGGCCACGACGTCGACCCGGAGGTCGCCGCGTGGGCGCTCATGGGCATCGGCGAGATCGTCGGGATGCGCTGGGTCCTGTGGGGCGGGCGCTGGGACGAGGGCGCGGAGCCGCCGTCGTACGACACCGCGGCCGCCGAGGTCCCTCCGCACGTGTTCGAGCAGACCATGCAGTTCATCGAGCGCGCGCTCGCCGCGCCGCGGACCGCCCCGCCGACCGGGACCGGGCCCGCCACCTCGACCGACACCGAAGGAGACGCGCGATGACCGTCCCCGCCACCGTCCCCGGCACCGCCCCGACCCTCGCCGGACGGCGCGCGCTCGTCACGGGCGGCGCGAGCGGCATCGGCGCCGCGTGCGCGCGCGAGCTCGCCGCGCGCGGCGCGCACGTGACCGTCGCCGACGTCGACCCCGGCGGCGCGCAGCGCCTCGCGGACGAGCTCGGCGGCGAGGCGTGGGTCGTGGACCTCGCCGACACGCGCGCGCTCGACGACCTCACGCTCGACGTCGACGTCCTCGTCAACAACGCGGGCGTGCAGCGCGTGAGCCCCATCGAGGACTTCCGCCCGGACGACTTCCGCCTGCTGCACGCGATCATGCTCGAGGCGCCGTTCCTGCTGGTCCGGGCCGCGCTCCCGGGGATGTACGCGCGCGGGTTCGGGCGCGTCGTCAACGTGTCGTCCGTGCACGGCCTCGTGGCGTCGCCGTTCAAGTCGGCGTACGTGTCCGCGAAGCACGGCCTGGAGGGCCTGTCCAAGGTGACGGCGCTCGAGGGCGGTCCGCACGGCGTGACGAGCGTGTGCGTCAACCCCGGCTACGTCCGCACGCCGCTCGTCGAGAAGCAGATCGCGGACCAGGCGCGCGTGCACGGCGTCCCCGAGTCCGAGGTGCTCGCGACGGTGCTCCTCGCGGAGTCCGCGGTGAAGCGGCTCGTCGAGCCGGAGGAGGTCGCGTCGCTCGTCGGCTGGCTCACCGGCCCGGACGCGTCGATGGTCTCGGGCGCGTCGTGGACGATCGACGGCGGCTGGAGCGCCCGGTGACCGCGGCGACGACCGCGCCGGACGACGTCACCGCCGCGACCCACACCTACGCGACGCTCGACGTCCCCGTCGCGGGCGGGCGGCTGCGCGTCGGCGTGTGGGACCCGGTCGGTCCGCACGCACCCGAGCCCGGCGCCCGGCCCGACGGCGGCGCGCGCCCCGCGCCCGACGCCGTCCCGACCGTCCTCGCCGTGCACGGCATCACGGCGTCGCACCGCGCGTGGCCGGCCGTCGTCGCGGCGCTGCCGGGCGTGCGCGTCGTCGCGCCCGACCTCCGCGGGCGCGGGCGCAGCAACGCCCTGCCCGGCCCGTACGGCATGGGCGCGCACGCGGACGACCTCGCGACGGTCCTCGACGCGCTCGGGATCGACCGCGTCGTCGCGCTCGGCCACTCCATGGGCGCGTTCGTGTCCGTCGTGCTCGCGCACCGCCACCCCCGCCGCGTCTCCCGGCTCGTGCTCGTCGACGGCGGTATCCCGCTCCCGCCGCCGACCGGGCTCGCGCCCGACGCGACGCACGACGAGGTCCTGCGCGCCCTGCTCGGCCCGGCCGTCGAGCGCCTCGAGCGCACGTTCGCCGACCACGAGGAGTACCGCGGGTTCTGGCGCGCGCACCCCGCCTTCGCGAGCGCGTGGGACGAGCCGTGGGCCGACGTCGTCGCGGGGTACGTCGACTACGACCTCGTCGGCGAGGCGCCCGCGCTGCGCCCGGCGTCGTCGGGCGCGGCGGTCTCCGCCGACTCGCTCGAGCTCTACGAGGGCGGGCCGCTCGCGGACGCGCTCGCGGGCGACCACCCGCTCGACGTGCCCCTCGTGCTGCTGCGCGCGCCGCGCGGCCTGCTCGACGAGCCCGAGGCCCTCTACTCCCCCGAGCACCTCGCCGCGTGGCGCGCGCGGCTGCCGGGGCTGCGCACCCGCGACGTAGCGGGTATCAATCACTACACGATCATCATGAGCCCGCCCGGCGTCGAGGCCGTCGCGGGCGAGACCCTGCGGGCCCTGGCCGCCGTCACGAGCGACGGACCCGGACCGGCGAGTGACGAGGAGGTCACGGCATGAGCCCCACGATCGCGTCCCCACGAGGGACCGGGCTGGACAAGGTGGTCGCGTCCGCGGCCGAGGCCGTCGCGGACGTGCCCGACGGCGCGTCGCTCGCCGTCGGCGGGTTCGGCCTGTGCGGCAACCCGATCGCGCTCATCGAGGCGCTGCTCGCCCAGGGCACGCGCGACCTGTGGGTCGTGAGCAACAACTGCGGCGTCGACGACTGGGGCCTGGGCGTCCTGCTCGGCGCGGGCCGCATCCGGAAGATGACGAGCTCGTACGTCGGGGAGAACAAGGAGTTCGAGCGGCAGTTCCTCTCGGGCGAGCTCGAGCTCGAGCTCACCCCGCAGGGCACGCTCGCCGAGAAGCTGCGCGCCGGCGGGGCGGGCATCGCCGGGTTCTGGACGCGCACCGGCGTCGGCACGCAGGTCGCCGAGGGCGGCCTCCCCCAGCGGTACGACGGCACGGGCGGCGTCGCGCAGGCGAGCGCGCCCAAGGAGGTGCGCACGTTCGGCGTCGGGCCGCGCGGTCGCGACGGCGCGTTCGCCGACGAGGCCGAGTTCGTGCTCGAGGACGCGATCACCACGGACTTCGCGCTCGTGCACGCCCTGCGCGGCGACCGGCACGGCAACCTCGTGTTCCACCGGTCGGCCCGCAACTTCTCCCCGCTCGCCGCGATGGCGGGCCGCGTGTGCGTCGCGCAGGTCGAGGAGCTCGTCGAGCCCGGAGAGATCGACCCCGACGCCGTGCACCTGCCCGGCGTGTTCGTGCACCGCGTCGTCGAGGTGGGCCCGGACGTGCCCAAGCGGATCGAGCGCCGCACCGTGCGCCCGCCCGCCGCGACCGACCAGCCCGCGCCCGCGCCGTCGGGCACCGCGACGACCGTGAAGGAGGGCTGAGCCGTGCCGCTCACCCGCGACGAGATGGCCGCGCGCGCCGCGCGCGAGCTCCAGGACGGCTGGTACGTCAACCTCGGCATCGGCCTGCCGACGCTCGTGCCCAACTACGTGCCCACGGACAAGCACCTCGTGCTCCAGTCGGAGAACGGGATCCTCGGCGTCGGGCCGTACCCGACCGAGGACGCCGTCGACCCCGACCTCATCAACGCCGGCAAGGAGACCGTCACCGTCCTTCCCGGCGCCGCGTTCTTCGACTCCGCGCTGAGCTTCGGCATGATCCGCGGCGGCAAGATCGACGCCGCGATCCTCGGCGGCATGCAGGTCTCCGAGACGGGCGACCTCGCCAACTGGATGATCCCCGGCAAGATGGTCAAGGGCCCCGGCGGCGCGATGGACCTCGTGCACGGGGCCGGCCGCGTGATCGTGCTCATGGAGCACGTGGCGCGCGACGGGTCGCCCAAGATCCTGCGCTCGTGCTCGCTGCCCCTCACGGGGCGCGGGGTCGTGCACCGGGTCATCACCGACCTCGCGGTGATCGACGTGACGCCCGACGGCCTCGTGCTGCGCGAGACCGCACCCGGCGTGAGCGTCGACGACGTGCGGGCCGCGACCGAGCCCGACCTGGCCGTCGCGCTCGACGACGCCCCGCTCGACGTCGCCGACGCCGGCCCGGGACCGTCCACGCAGGCCGCGGGGACGCCGTCGTGACGCGCGACGTGCTGCGTCGCGACGTCCCGACCCCGCGCGGGCGCGAGCACGTGCGCGAGGTCGCCGCCGAGGGTGCGGCCCGCGCGACGGTCCTGCTCGTGCACGGCAACTGCTCGTCGTCGGCGTTCTTCGACCCGCTGCTGCGCGCGCTCCCCGCCGACGTGCGCGGCGTCGCCGTCGACCTGCGCGGGTACGGCGACGCCGAGCCCCGGCCCGTCGACGCGACCCGGGGCGTGCGGGACTTCGCCGACGACGTCGCGGCCGTCCTCGACGCGCTCGACCTCGCGCGCCCGCTCGTCGCCGTCGCGCACTCCGCGGGGGCGGGCGTCGTGCTGCAGCTCGCGACCGACCGGCCCGACCTGTTCGACGCGATCCTCCTCGAGGCGCCCATGTCGCCGTACGGGTTCGGCGGCACGCGCGACGTCGCCGGGACGCCGCTCTCCCCCGACTTCGCAGGCTCGGGCGGCGGCACGGCGAACCCGGCGTTCGTCGCGGCGCTCGCCGCAGGTGACCGCAGCGAGGACGCCGGGTCGCCCCGCGACGTGCTGCGCCGCTTCTACGTCGCCGACCCGGCCGCGCTCGGCGAGCCGCTCGGCGCGCTCGAGGAGCTCCTGCTCGACTCCGTGCTCTCCACGCGCACGGGCGACGACAGCTACCCGGGCGACCGGGCGCCGTCGGGCACGTGGCCCGGCGTGGCGCCCGGGACGCGCGGCATGAACAACGCGATCAGCGCGAAGTACTGCGACCTGTCCGGCTTCGCGACGTCCGGCGCCACCGCGCCCGTGCTGTGGGTGCGCGGCGACGCCGACGCGATCGTCTCGGACACGTCGCTGTTCGACCTCGCGCAGCTCGGCGCGCTCGACGCCGTCCCCGGCTGGCCCGGGGCCGAGACGCACCCGCCGCAGCCGATGGTCGCCCAGACCCGGGCCGTCCTCGACGCCTACGCGGCCGCGGGCGGGCGGTACCGTGAGGAGGTGCGGCCTGGCGTCGGGCACAGCCCCCACCTCGAGGAGCCGGACGTGTTCCTCGGGCTCCTGCTCGGGCTGGTCGACACTGCCGTTGCCGACGTCGACGCCGCCGCCGCCGCACGAGCGGGCACCACACCCCCGGCGCCCGCGCAGACACCGCCGTCCGCACCCCTGGAGGTCCAGCCGTGAGCACCACCACCCCGCACTCCCCCGACGACGTCGTGGTCGTCGCCGCCGCCCGCACGCCGCAGGGCCGCCTCAAGGGCTCCCTCGCCGCGCTCACCGCGGTCGAGCTCGGCGCCGTCGCCGCGCGCGCCGCGATCGAGCGCTCGGGCCTCGGCGCGGACGCCGTCGACGCCGTCGTGCTCGGCCAGGTGCTCCAGGCCGGGGCGGGCCAGAACCCCGCGCGCCAGACGGCCGCCGCCGCGGGCGTCGGCTGGGACGTGCCCGCCGTGACGGTGAACAAGGTGTGCCTCTCGGGGCTCACCGCCGTCATCGACGGCACCCGGATGATCCGCTCCGGCGAGGCGGAGGTCGTGCTCGTCGGCGGCCAGGAGTCCATGACCAACGCGCCGCACCTGCTCCCCGGGTCGCGCGCCGGGTTCGCGTTCGGGGACGCGACGCTCGTCGACGCCGTCGCGCGCGACGGGCTCACCGACGCGTTCGACCACACCTCCATGGGCGTCTCGACCGAGCGCACCAACGTGGGCGACGTGTTCGTCTCCCGCGAGGAGCAGGACGCCGTCGCGGCGGCCTCGCACCAGCGCGCCGCGGCCGCGGCGAAGGACGGCCTGTTCGACGCCGAGCTCGCCCCCGTGAGCGTCCCGCAGCGCCGGGGCGAGCCGGTCGAGGTGCGCGACGACGAGGGGGTACGCCCCGACACGACGGTCGAGGGCCTCGCGCGCCTGCGCCCCGCGTTCGACCCCGAGGGCACCATCACCGCGGGCAACGCGTCGCAGATCTCCGACGGCGCCGCCGCGCTCGTGCTGACCACCCGCGCCCGGGCCGAGTCCGCGGGCACGCCGGTGCTCGCGACCGTGCGGGCGTGGGGGCAGGTCGCCGGCCCCGACACGTCGCTGCACTCCCAGCCCGCGCGCGCGATCCGGCAGGCCCTCGACCGGGCCGGGTGGACGGTCGACGACCTCGACCTCGTCGAGATCAACGAGGCCTTCGCGACCGTCGTCGCGGTCTCCACGCGCGTGCTCGGCGTCTCGCCGGACGTCGTCAACGTGCACGGCGGCGGCATCTCGCTCGGGCACCCGATCGGCGCCTCCGGCGCCCGCCTCGCCGTGCACGCGGCGCACGAGCTCGCGCGCCGCGGGGGCGGGCGCGTCGCCGTCGGGCTGTGCGGCGGCGGGGGCCAGGGCGAGGCGCTGCTGCTCGAGGCGTAGGGCTCGCCCGGGTCCGGTGGACCGACGGCGCCCCGGCCGTTCGAGGGGACGGCTCGGGGCGCCGCGCCTACGATCGCGGGGTGCAGCCCACCGCGACGGAGACCCGCGCCCCCGAGCCCGTCGACGAGGAGCGCCCCCGGCACGGCGCGTGGGGGCGGTGGCTCCGGCGGTTCTCCGCCACCGGGCTCGTGGTCGCGCTCGCCTGGTTCTGCCTGTCGTTCACGCCGTCGCTCATCCCGCGCGCCTGGTACTACCAGGCCGTGATCTCGGGCGTGAGCGCCGTCGGCGGGTACGCCGTCGGCGCGCTCGTCGAGTGGTTCGCCGTGAAGGTCGGGCTGCGGATCCGGTGGACCGCGCGCGCGAGCCGGATCGCGTGGTGGGTGCTCGCCGGGGCGACCGTCGTGCTCGTGCCGCTGGCGCTGATCCTCGGGGCGCGGCGCCAGATCGAGCTGCGGCACCTGTTCGGCATGTCGGAGGACGTCCCCGGACGCGAGGTCGTCACGCTGCTCGCGGCGCTCGCCGTCGCGCTGCTCGTGCTCCAGGCGGGCCGCGGCCTGCGCCGCGTCGCCCGATGGCTGAGCGTCCTCGTCGGCAAGGTCGTGCCCGCCCCCGTGGCGCGGTTCGTCAGCGGCGTCGCGGTCGCCGTCGTCGTGGTCCTGCTGTTCAACGGCGTCATCTGGTCAGGCACGCTCAGCGCGCTGAACTCGGTCTACGCGGCGGCGAACGCCGAGATCAGCCCTCGGCTCACGCCCCCGACGCTCCCCGAGCGGTCCGGCTCCCCCGACTCCCTCGAGCCCTGGGACTCGCTCGGCGCGGAGGGGCGCAAGTTCGTCGTCTCCGGCCCGACCCTCGACGAGCTGCGCGCGTTCGCCGCGGCGGGCGACGTCGTCGACCCCGCGGACGTGCGCGAGCCGATCCACGCGTACGCGGGCCTCGACCCCGAGGGCGACCTCGACGCCACGGCGGCCCGCGTCGTCGACGAGCTCGACCGGACGGACGCGTGGGACCGGTCCGTCCTCGTCGTCGCGACCACGACCGGGACCGGCTGGGTGGACCCCGCCATGGTCGAGGCGCTCGAGCTCATGCACGGGGGCGACACCGCGATCGCCAGCATGCAGTACTCCTACCTGCCGAGCTGGATCAGCTTCGTCGGCGACCGCTCGACCCCGCCCGCCGCGGGCAAGGCGCTGTTCGAGGCGGTGTACGCGCGGTGGTCGGACCTGCCCGAGGGCGACCGCCCGCGCCTGCTCGCGTTCGGCATCTCGCTCGGGTCGTTCGGGATGCAGGGCGCGTTCAGCGGCGTGCAGGACGTCGAGGCGCGCTCCGACGGCGCGATGTTCACCGGGACGCCCGGGTTCACGCCGATGTGGCGCGAGCTCACCGACGCGCGCGACCCCGGGTCGCTCGAGTACGCCCCCGTGGTGGACGACGGCCGCCAGGTCCGCTGGGGCGACCCGGTCGCGACCGGCGTCGCCGACCTCTGGGGCCCCGGCCCGCGCTGGGACGAGCCGCGCGTCGTGTACCTCCAGCACGCGTCCGACGGCGTCACCTGGTGGGGCCCGGAGACGCTGTGGTCCGAGCCCGACTGGCTCCGCGAGCCACGCGGGCCCGACGTGCTCGGCGACGTGCGCTGGTACCCGTTCGTCACGTTCTGGCAGCTCACGGGCGACCTCTTCGTCGCGGCCGCGTCCGACATCCCGCCGGGCCACGGGCACGTCTACCAGCTCGAGTACGCCGACGGCTTCGCCGCGCTGCACGCACCCGACGGCTGGACCGACGCCGACACCGCGCGCCTCAAGGACGCGATGGTCGCTCCCGTCGAGGGCGGCTCGATCGGCTGACGGCCGACCGGCGTCCGCCGACCCGGCTCGCGCGGCTCGCGGCTCGCGCGGACCGTGCGGACCGGGCGGAGCGCGCGCAGGCACGGGCCGGCTAGCCCGGCGCGTGGGCCTCGAGGAACGAGAAGACCTCGGTCTGGTCGACGCCGGGGAACGCGCCGGTCGGCATCGCCGCGAGCATCGACGCGTGCGGGCGGGCGCTCGGCCAGGCGTGGCCGGCCCAGCGGTCGGCGAGGTCGTCGGGCGGGCGGCGGCAGCACGCGCCGTCGGGGCAGCGGGACACGAGCCGCTCGGTCGTGTCGCGCCCGAGGAACCACTTGACGTGCGCGAACGGGACGCCGACGCTCACGGAGAACTCGCCGTCGGCCGACGCCTGCACGCGCGACGTGCACCAGTAGGTGCCGCTCGGGGTGTCCGTGTACTGGCTGAACGGGCTGAGCCGGTCCTCGACGGCGAACACGGTGCGCGCGGTCCAGCTCCGGCACACGTACTGCCCCTCGACCGCGCCGAGCGGGTCGGCGGGGAAGCGCACGCCGTCGTTCTCGTACGCCTTGTGGATCACCCCGGACTCGTGGACCTTCATGAAGTGCACCGGGATGCCGAGGTGCTTCGTCGCGAGGTTGGTGAACCGGTGCGCGGCGGTCTCGTACGACACCGCGAACGCGTCCCGGAGGTCCTCGATGGAGATCTCGCGCGCGTCCTTCGCGGCGCGCAGGGCCTTGACCGCGTGCCGCTCCGGGAGCAGGAGCGCCGCGGCGAGGTAGTTGGCCTCGACGCGCTGGCGGAGGAACTCGCGGTAGTCGCGCGGCTCCGCGTGCCCGAGCACGTGCGGCGCGAGCGCCTGGAGCAGCGCCGACGTCGCGTTGGACCGCCCGCGCATCCCGTTGCTCGGCAGGTACACGCGGCGGTGGCGCAGGTCGAGCACGGACCGGGTGGAGTGCGGCAGGTCGCCGACGTAGTGCAGCGTGAAGCCGAGGTGGGCGGCGAGGTCGGCCGCGACGCGCTGCGGCATCGGCCCGCCCGCGTGCCCGACGCCGTCGAGCAGCCCGGCCGCCGCGTCCTCGAGCTCGGGGAAGTAGTTGTCCTGCGCGCGCATGGTCGCGCGCAGCTCCGCGTTCGCGCGGCGCGCCTCCTCGGGCGTCGCGGCGCGCTCGGTGTGCAGGCGCTGGAGCTCGCGCTCGAGCGCGACGATGGTCTCGAGCGCGTCGGTGGGCAGCGACTTGCCCACCCGCACGGGCCGCAGGCCGAGCGCGTCGAAGAGCGGGCCGCGCTGGGCGCGCTCCAGCTCGATCTCGAGCGCGTCCCGGCGCGACGGCGGCTCCGGCGAGAGCAGGTCGTCGAGGCTCGCGCCGAGCGCGCGCGCCACCGCCTGGAGCTGGCCGAACTTCGGCTCGCGCTTGCCGTTCTCGAGGAGCGACACCTGCGACGGCGCGCGGCCGATCGCGGCGCCGAGCTCGTCGAGCGTCATGCCGCGCGCGGTGCGCAGGTGCCGGATCCTGCGGCCGATCGTCAGGGCGTCGGGCTCGCTCTCGAGCGGGATTTCCGCATGTTCCGCGATTCCGGCCGGTCGCGTCGTCGGGATAGCCATGACTGAGAGTGACACGCGCCACTCCTTGCGCACAAGAGAAGAACCGCGTTTCTTTCGTTCGATCTGGCTTGAGAAGGGCTTGCGGGCGGGAGGAAGGTCGAAGCACGGACCTCGCCGAGGTCCACCGACCGGCCCGGCCGGCCCGCACCACGTGGGCCGGCGCACCACCAGGAGGCACCCGTGAACAGGCCCACCATCGTCAGCCGCCGCTCCCCGTCCGAGTACGCGGGCGGCGCCCGCCCGCTCGGCGCCGTCGCGACGACGGCGACGGTCACCGGCCCCGGCGCCGCCCCGACCTCCGGCGACGCCGCGCGCCCGTCCGCCCGTCCGGGCGACCAGACGCAGAGCGCCGCCGAGCTCGCCGAGCAGTGGGCGACCGACCCGCGCTGGGCCGGCCTGCAGCGCGACTACACGGCCGAGGACGTGGTCGCGCTGCGCGGCTCCGTGCGCGAGGAGCACACGCTCGCCCGCCGCGGCGCCGAGACGCTGTGGGACCTCATCCACACCGAGGAGTGGGTCGCCGCGCTCGGCGCGTTCACCGGCAACCAGGCCGTGCAGCAGGTGCGGGCAGGCCTCAAGGCGATCTACCTGTCCGGGTGGCAGGTCGCGGCCGACGCCAACCTCTCCGGCCAGACGTACCCGGACCAGTCGCTCTACCCCGCCAACTCCGTGCCCGCCGTCGTGCGCCGCATCAACAACGCGCTCCTGCGCGCCGACCAGATCGAGACGGCGGAGCGCGCGGCGTCGGACGGGCAGACGCCCGACCGCGACTGGCTCGCCCCGATCGTCGCCGACGCCGAGGCCGGGTTCGGCGGCCCGCTCAACGCCTACGAGCTCATGCACTCGATGATCGCCGCGGGCGCGGCGGGCGTGCACTGGGAGGACCAGCTCGCGTCCGAGAAGAAGTGCGGGCACCTCGGCGGCAAGGTGCTCGTGCCCACGAGCCAGCACATCCGCACGCTCAACGCCGCGCGCCTCGCGGCCGACGTCGCGGGCGTGCCGTCGATCGTCATCGCCCGCACGGACGCGCTCGCCGCGGACCTCCTCACGTCCGACGTCGACGAGCGCGACCAGCCGTTCCTCACCGGGGAGCGCACGTCCGAGGGCTTCTACCGGGTGCGCCCCGGCTTCGACGCGGTCGTCGCGCGCGGCCTCGCGTACGCGCCGTACTCCGACCTCATCTGGGTCGAGACGGGCGAGCCCGACCTCGAGCTCGCGCGGACGTTCGCCGAGGCGATCCACGCGCAGCACCCGGGCAAGAAGCTCGCCTACAACTGCTCGCCGTCGTTCAACTGGAAGAAGCACCTCGACGACGCCCAGATCGCGAGCTTCCAGAAGGAGCTCGCCGCGATGGGCTACGCGTTCCAGTTCATCACGCTGGCCGGCTTCCACGCCGTCTCGCACTCCATGTTCGAGCTCGCGCGCGGCTACAACGAGCGCGCGATGTCCGCCTACGTCGAGCTGCAGGAGGCCGAGTTCGCCTCCGAGGCCGACGGCTACACCGCCACCCGCCACCAGCGGGAGGTCGGTACCGGCTACTTCGACCGGGTCGCCACGGCTCTCAACCCCGACGCCGCCACCCTCGCGCTCGCCGGGTCCACCGAGACCGCCCAGTTCCACTAAGCCCCTCGCGAGGTAGAGGAGGGGTCCCGCGAGGTAGAGGCCTGGTCATGACCACGCCTCTACCTCGCGGGACCAGGGCTCTCCCTCGGCAGACCAGACCTCTACCTCGCGACATCGACCTTCGGAGCACGCCATGACCACGCTGACCACGACCACCTCTCCCCCGTCGACCCCCGCGCCCGCGAGCGGCCCTCGCGTCACCGGGACCCTGCGCGTCACCGGCACGCTCGGCGAGCGCTACCGCGAGATCCTCACGCCCGAGGCGCTCGACTTCCTCACGCTGCTGCACGACCGGTTCGTGGCACGCCGCCACGAGCTCCTCATGGACCGTCAGCAGCGCCGCCAGGACGTCGCCGACGGCATCGACCCCGACTTCCGTCCGTCGACGCGGCCCGTGCGCGACGACCCGTCGTGGCGCGTCGCGGGCTCGGCCGGCGCGCCGGGCCTCGAGGACCGCCGCGTCGAGATCACCGGCCCGACCGACCCGAAGATGACGATCAACGCCCTCAACTCCGGCGCCAAGGTGTGGCTCGCGGACGCCGAGGACGCCTCCAGCCCGACGTGGCGCAACGTGATCGAGGGCCAGCTCGCGCTGCACGACGCGATCCGCGGGACCCTGACGCACACGACCGGCTCGGGCGACCACCGCAAGGAGTACCGCCTGCGCTCGACGGCGCTCACCGACCTCCCGACGATCGTGTTCCGTCCGCGCGGGTGGCACCTCATCGAGAAGCACATGCGGTACGTCGACCGGGCGGGCGTGAGCGTCTCGGCGTCGGCGTCGCTCGTCGACTTCGGGCTGTACCTGTTCCACAACGCGCACGCGCTCGTGGCGCGCGGGCGGGGGCCGTACTTCTACCTGCCCAAGCTCGAGGGCCACCGCGAGGCCCGACTGTGGAACGACGTGTTCGTGCTCGCCCAGGAGTACCTCGGCCTGCCGCAGGGCACGATCCGCGCCACGGTGCTCATCGAGACGCTGCCCGCGGCGTTCGAGATGGAGGAGATCCTCCACGAGCTGCGCGACCACTGCGCCGGGCTGAACGCCGGGCGCTGGGACTACCTGTTCTCCGTGATCAAGGCGTTCCGCACGCGCGGCGACTCGTACGTGCTGCCCGACCGCGCGCAGGTCACCATGACCGCGCCGTTCATGCGCGCGTACACCGAGCTGCTCGTGCAGACGTGCCACCGGCGCGGCGCGCACGCGATCGGCGGCATGAGCGCGTTCATCCCGGACCGCCGTCGGCCGGACGTCACCGAGCGCGCGTTCGAGCAGGTGCGGGCGGACAAGCGCCGGGAGGCGACGGACGGGTTCGACGGCACGTGGGTCGCGCACCCCGACCTCATCGAGGTCGCGCGCACCGAGTTCGACGCGGTGCTGGGGGACGCGCCGAACCAGGTCTCGCGGCAGCGTGACGACGTCCGGGTGGGCCAGCACGAGCTGCTCGACATCGGGTCGGCCCGCCGGGCCGGGGCCACCGTCACCGCGGCGGGCCTGCGCTCGAACGTCTCCGTCGGGGTGCGGTACCTCGAGTCGTGGCTGCGCGGCGTCGGGGCCGCCGCGATCGACCACCTCATGGAGGACGCGGCGACCGCCGAGATCTCGCGGTCGCAGGTGTGGCAGTGGATCGCGTCCGGCACGCGCACCGAGAACGGAGTGCCGATCACGCGCGAGCGCGTCGAGGCGCTGCTCGCGGAGATCGTCGACGACCTGCCGCGCACCCCGGGGAACCGGATCGACGACGCCGCGCACGTGTTCCGCGCCGTCGCGCTCGCCGAGGACTTCCCGACGTTCCTCACCATCGGGGCGTACTCGCAGTTCCTCGTGGGCTCCGAGGTGGACCAGCCGTAGCGCGGTCTCCCGCCCTCCACGGCCTCGGTGCCGTCGCCCACCCGGCGGCGGCACCGAGGGCGTGCCCACGGGCGCGTGCCATCGCCCTCGACGGCGGGGAGCGCAGTGTGGGAGCATCCGGCCACGCACGGTGGCACCTGTCGTCCGGGCGCCCGCCCGCACGACACCGGAGCACCATGAGCACCCCTGTGACGCCGCCGTCCTCGCCGACACCTCCTCCCGGCCCGCCGCCCTCCTCCCCCGGCCCGGCCGCGCACCCGAACCCGTACGCGGCGCCGCCGTCCGCAGCGCACCCCGGCCCTCCGCACGCGGGCGCCCCGCAGCCCCTCGCACCGCACCCGGGACCGCCGCACCCCCACGCCCCGACGCCGGCCCCGCCGCGCGCGGCACCGGGGCGTGGCGGTCTGTCTCGGACGGCCGTCGGGCTGCTCGTCGGGGTCGTGTGCCTCGTCGTCGGCGGCGGGACGGGGTTCGCCGCGGGCGTCGCGACGGACGCGGGCGCCCGGATCGCCGCGTGGGTCACGGCCCCGACCGACGACGCGTACGACGACGAGTGGCCGGGCGACGGCTGGTCGGACGAGGACTGGCCCGAGGGCGACTGGGAGGGCACGGGCACGCGCGACGACCCGTGGCTGTTCGACGGGTACACGATCGGCGGCGAGGAGTGGGAGGTCCTCCTCGAGGAGCCCTACGAGGCGACCGCGGACGTGCTCGCGCACGACGACGTCAACGCCCCGCCGCCCGACGGCGTCGAGTACTGGATCGTGCCCGTGACCGCCACGTACACCGGGTCCAGCTCGCAGGTGACCGCGTGGGGTGCCGTCGACATCGGGTTCGTGGGCGACGACGGCGTCCACGCCGAGGGCGGGTGCGGCGCGGTGCCGCACGCGCTCGTGAGCACGGGCCTCATCGGCTCGGGCGACACCGTGACCGGCAACGTGTGCCTCGCGGTGCCGGCGGGCGCCCCCGGCCTCTGGACGCTCTCGCTGGAGCGGTACGAGCCCTGGTACCTGCGCGCGGCCGACCCGCTCGCGGGCTGACCGCCCTGCGTCCGACCCGCTCGGTCCCCCGCGTGCCGGACGGCCCCGTCAGCCCGCGGGGCGCCGCGCGTCGAACATGTCGCGGTTCTCGCGGATGGTGCGCGTGTGGGCGAGCGCCCACTCGACGAGCGCGAGCACGGGCGGCAGCAGCGTCTCGCCGAGCCCTGTGAGCGCGTAGTCGACGCGCGGCGGCACGACGGCGTGCACCGTGCGGCTCACGAGACCGTCCCGTTCGAGCTGGCGCAGGTTGAGCGTGAGCATGCGCTGCGAGATGCCGTCGATCCCGTGGAGCAGCTCGGTGAAGCGCTGCGGGCCGCCGGAGAGCATCCCCAGGATGAGGACGCTCCACTTGTCGCCCACCCGGTCGAGGACCGAGCGCACCTCGCTCGTCGCCTCCGCCGCGGCGCAGCCGCGGTCGACCGGGACGCCGTGGCGCTCGGCGAGCTCGCGCACCACCGGCACGTCCGTGCTGGGCGTCGTCGTCATGGGAGTCTCCGTCTTCTCCGGGTGCTGCTCCGTGTGCCTCACGCACACCGGTGTGCCTTTTGTACCGGTGCTCATGGTTACCCATCATGTGCCCAGGCACAAAGAGTGACCGGCCATCCTGGGCCGTCGCCGCCTCCTCTCGAAGGACTCACGCATGGACGTCGCCCTGTGGATCGCCTCCGGTCTGCTCGCCCTCGCCTTCCTCGGCGCGGGGCTCATGAAGGCCTTGCGCCCGATCCCTGTGCTCCAGGAGCAGATGCGCTGGGTGACGCCCGAGCGCGCGGCGGGCGTGCGCGTCATCGGGTGGCTCGAGGTGGCCGGAGCCGTGGGCGTGATCCTCCCCTGGGCGCTCGGCGTCGCGCCGGTCCTCACGCCGATCGCGGCAGTCGGGCTCGCCCTCACGCAGGTCGGCGCGATCCCGCTGCACCTGCGCCTCGGCGAGGCGAAGGCCGTCCCGATGAACGTGGTGCTGCTCGCCCTCGCGGTGTTCGTCGCCGTCGGCCGGTTCGCGGCGCTGTGACACGCGGCCAGAACTGCACGCGTGCGGGCCACGCGACGCCGTCGGGCGGGACGACGTCGCGCGAGACGTCGTGCAGCGCGCGCTGCCACCCGCCAAGCTGGACGAGCACGCCCTCCGCGGTCGCCCACGCGTGCGGCGGTCGCCCGCCCATCTCCCCGGGCAGGAACGACACGACCTCGCGACCGTCGTCGTCGATCCCGAGGAAGCGCGGCGCGCGCTCGAAGCCCGCCCGCTCGAGGTGGAGCAGGTAGGCCTCGACCGCGGGGCTGTGGGGACCGCGCGGACGACGGACGGTGCCGCCGCGCCGGACGATCCCGTCGGACACGTCGCCGCCGAGCAACGGGACCTCGACGTCGCCCTCGCCGTCGCGGTACGGGGACATATCGGTCATACCCGACACCCTCGCACGCGCGGCGGGCCCCTGGCCAGGCCCGCTGTCAGTCGTCCGCGAAGGTCTCCTCGGCCTCGATCATCATGACGTCGTAGAGAAACTCGCACCCCGCCCAGAACTCGCCCCTGCTGAACGGGAACTGGAGGACCGCCGTCCGCGAGCCGATGAAGATGTCGATCACGGCTGGTGAACCGTCCTCCCGGTCCGCCATCACCTGGATCGTCACCGGATCGTGGTCGATGGTGTCCGTGACCCGCACGGCAAGGCTCTCGAGATCCGCCACATCGTGCTCCTCGAGCAACTCCTCGAGCGTCTCGAAGTGTGTCTCCGACTCGACGGAGAGCCGCCATGCCTCGTGTCCGCACTCCCGGCACCGATGGGACGGCTGCCTGGGGCCGGGACCCCCCCCGACGTCGAAGCGCGTCGAGTCGGGCGGGCAGGGGAGCATTCCCTAGACCACACGTCTCATCGTCGCCGCACACCTCGGGCAGTCGTGCGCGACCCAGACCTCTCTGACGACGGGAGCAGCAGGGACAGCGCCGCGTCTCGAGCAGGTCCCTGGAACACCGTGTCGACCACGTCCTCGATCGCCGTTCCCACGTCAGCCAGGGCACCTCCGAGCTCAGAGAACGACGGCCGGGTCCCGCCCGCATCCACCGTGACGACGCAGTAGCGCTTCCCGCCGCTCTCGACAACGCGTGCCACTCGTGACAAGGGGAGAGCCTTCGAGTTCCCGTGCGGGAGGCGTCCGGCTCGCGTGCTCCAGTAGAGCAGGACGGAGTCACCCACCCCCTCGGCGGGCCCCTCGTCCGTGGTCCGGTACACCATGGTTTCGCGATCCCGGTGCTGGGCCCGAAGAAGGTCGACCGTGTCGAGCACGTCCTGGGGTGGTATCTCGTCGTCCTCGACGACCACGAGCCGGAGCGGCCGACCGGTGTCCTGCCACGCTTCCGTACGTCGGGCCCGCCGCCCACGAGGGGAACGGAAGATGCCCTCGGCCCGGGTGAGCCATCGTTCGTCGACCACCACGGCGGACGGGTGGCCGACCCACAGGTCGAGCTGCGCATCGATCTGGTTGATGAGCGCCGGGTCGTCGCAGAGGATCGCGGCCTCGCGGAGGTCGTCCCGCGAGTGCGTGGAGACGTTCGCGGACCCGACCAGGCAGCGTGGCGCCGGCCCGCCTTCCAGCACCACCTTGGCGTGGAGGCCGGCGAGCGAGACGACGACAGCGCCGGACTCGACGTAGCGCCTGACCGCGGCCGGGCTCGTCGAGCCGGCCGCGAGCGCGGCGTCAGATCCGTCCACGACCAGGACGTCGCCCGTACCCAGCGGAAGGATCTCGGGTGCCTCCGCACCCAGGTAGGCCACCGCTGCCCGGATGGGGGACACGAACGGCGCGGACTCGAGGGACCGCCAGACGGTGTCGGCGACGAGCTCGATCATCATTCCTCCGTCACGCCGCGTAGCGCGGCGCCATCGATTCCATCTGCTGCATGACGAGCACGATCGCGCCGGACTGCCGGTCCGGCGGGTACTTGTGCTTGATGAGGAGCCGCTTGATCGACGACCGGAGCTTGGCCTTGACGTCGTCCCGGACGGTCCAGTCGGTCTTGAAGTCGCGACGCATCACGGCGACGAGGTCCCGGGCGATCTGCGCGAGGACGTCCTCGCCCTGCAGGTCGACCGCCGACTCGTTCGTCGACACGGCGTCGTAGAAGGCGAGCTCGTCACGGTTCAGCGGGGGCTCGAACCGCTGCCCACGCGTCTCCTCCGCGGCAACCTCCCGTGCCATCTCCACGAGCGCCGCGATGACCTCGGCCGACGTGAGATTGGAGTTCACGTACTTCGACATGATCGCCTGGAGGCGCTCGGAGAACACCTGTTGCCGCACGAGGTTGCCGCGCGTCAACCGCCTCGACTCCTCCGTGACGAGCCGGCGCAGCGCCTCGATGGTCAGCTGGGGGTTCGGTGCCGCCTGCGCGGTCGCGAGGAAGTCGTCGTCGATGCGGTCGAGCCGCGGGTGCTCGAGCCCGGCAGCGGAGTACACGTCGACGACCTCCCCGGACACCACCGCTGTCGCCATGAGCTGGTTGAGGAGCCGCTGGACGTCGTCGGGCACGGGCTCGCCCCGAGCCTGGCGCTCCTCGGCGTCGAGCTTGCCCATCCACACGCGGACCTGCTCGTAGAACCGGGCGTCGTCCGCGAGATCCGTGACGGCGTCGGACCGACCGGCGATGGCCCAGGCCCTCGCGAGCGCAGCGGCCCGACGGCGGAACTCGGCCCCGCGCGACTCCTCGCCGTCTGCCGTGGTGACGTTGCCGGGGGTGCGCGGGTCCCGCAGCCACGCGACGGTCGCGAGAACCGTGTCGAGGTAGCCACGACGCGACCTCGCCGCGCGGGCACTCGTCAGGCGTCCCCGCCATCCCGACGGGTCGACGAGCTCGCGCAGCCGTGCGACGAGGTCCGCCACCACCTCGGCCGCGTCATCGACGGTGCGTCCGACCGGTCGCGCACCCTGGTCACGCACCGTGTACTCCGCGAGCGCCGCGCGCAGGTTCTCCGCGATCGGGGCGGACGCCACGAGCAGGCCGGCGTTCTTACCGCGGAACGTGCGGTTGACGCGGGCGAGCGTCTGCATGAGCAGCGCTCCGCGCATGGGTCGGTCGAGGTAGAGCGTGTGCAGCGGGGGCGAGTCGTACCCGGTGAGCATCATGTCCTTTACGATCACGAGCTCGAGCTCGTCATCGGGGTCCTTCAGGCGCTTCTTCACGACGGCGTTCTCCGAGGCCCGACGGACGTGATCAGCGATCGGTGGCTGGTCTGCCGCGGTACCGGAGTAGACGACCTTGATCCTCCCCGCGCGCAGGTCGTCGGAGTGCCAGTCGGGACGGAGCGCGACGATCTCGTCGTACAGCCGCGCGCAGATGTCGCGCGTCGCCGCGACGATCATCCCCTTGCCCGGAGCGCTCTCCGCCCCGGCGCCGTCGGACGCCGACGTGCCCCGGACGAGCTCGGCCATCGCCTCACGCCGCCGCTCCCAGTGCTGCACGAGGTCGGCCGCGAGCTCACGCAACCGCGCCGGCGCCCCGTACACGGCGTTGACGACGGCTACCGACTTCTCGATGCGGTCGCGCTCGACGTCGTCGAGACCGGCGGTCGCCTCGTCTGCGGCGGCGTCGATCGTCTCCGCGTCCAGACCGTCCGCGAACGCGACCTTGACGAGCCGAGGCTCGAAGTAGACGGGCACCGTCGCGCCGTCCTCGACGGCGCGCGTGAGGTCGTACACATCGATGACGTCGCCGAAGACCTTCTCGGTGTTGCGGTCGGCGGTCGAGATCGGCGTGCCGGTGAACGCGATGAGCGTCGCGTTCGGCAGCGCGTTCTTCAGGTGCCACGCGTAGCCGTCGAGGTCGTCGTAGTGGGACCGGTGCGCCTCGTCGACGACGAGCACGACGTTGCGGCGATCGGACAGCACGGGATGCTTGGCGCCCGCGTGCTTCTCCTCCGCGGTCAGGCCGAACTTCTGCAGCGTCGTGAAGTAGATGCCCCCGGTCCTGCGCGACGCGAGCTCGTCGCGCAGCTCGGCCCTCCGCCTGATCTGCCGGGGTGCCTCGGTGAGCAGCTGCGAGCGCGCGAACGTCTCGTAGAGCTGCCCGTCGAGCTCGGTGCGGTCGGTGACGACGACGATGGTCGGGTTCGACAGCTTTGGGTGCCGCGCCACGTGGGCCGCGTAGAGCTCCATCTCCATGGACTTCCCGGAGCCCTGCGTGTGCCAGACGACGCCCGCGCGACCGTCGGTCTCGACCGCCCGGATCGTCGCCTCGAGCGCTCGGCTCACCGCGAAGTACTGGTGCGGCTTGGCGACGCGCTTGGTGAGCCCGTCGTCGCCTTCGTCGAACGCCACGAACCCGCGCAGCAGCTGCACGAACCGCTGCGGGTTGAACAGCCCGTCGAGCATCGTCTCGAGCGGCGACGAGAGGGTCACCTCACCCTCCGCGATGTCGTCCGTGATGCCGTCGACGGCGTACCCGTCCCGGTCCGCCGCCTCGTCCGCGTCGGTGACCGCGGGGACGGGTGCACCGGTCGGACCGACGACCCGGCCGTCGTCGTCCACGTTCCACGGGGAGTAGTGGTTGAGCGGCGTGAACGGCGTCCCGTACTTCGCGACGATCCCGTCGCTGATCACCGTGAGGACGCACGCGCGAAACGCCATCGGCAGCTCCCGCACGTACGTCGTGAGCTGTGCGTGCGCGGCGGCGACGTCAGCCCTCGCGCTCCCTGCGTCCTTGAGCTCCATGACCACGACCGGCAGCCCGTTGAGGTACAGCACGACATCGAATCGTCGCTCGACGTCGCCGTCGACCACGCGGACCTGGTTGACCACCAGCCACTCGTTCTCGTCCTCGCGCGAGGAGACGAGACGGATCGTCGGAGTCTGCTGACGTCCGTCCTCGACGTACGTGACGCCGCGGTACCCGTCGACGAGGACGTCGTGGACCCGCTTGTTCTCCGTGATCGCGTCCTGCGACGTCGGGCGGAGGATCTCGACGAGCGCCTGCTCGAGGTAGTCCCGCGGGACGTCCGGGTTGAGGCGTCGCAGCGCGGCGCGCACCCGAGAAGGGATCACGACCTCGTCCCAGGACTCGCGCTGCGGCAGCGGTTCACCACCCGTCGCGTACCCGGGGTGCCCGACGGCGGACGCCGCGCCGGGCGCGATCGCCGGCCCGTCGAGGTGCTGCCAGCCGATCCCGGCGAGGTGGTCGAGCGCGAGGTGCTCCCACTCGGCTTCGTTGCTGCGCACTGATCCTCCGTGGCGTCGGTGCCTGGCCAGTCTCGGTTACGTCCCGGTCGACGACTGGTCGTGAGACTACTGGCCGGTGGCTCGTCCTACGCCAGGGTGCCGTAGGTGCGGTCGCAAACGCGTGCTGCGCGCCGATAGAGGGGGTTATCACGAAGAACGCCCATGCTCGACCGATCGTCCTGCGAGCCTCTTGCGCACCGAGGCCGGACCGGCGCCGGGAAGAACCTCGAACTTCACCCTGGACGGACTTCTCGACGTCGCCGACCAGGCCGTACGATCCGGTCGCGCCGCACAGTCGAGCCGTCCGGTGCTCACCACCCTTGTCCGTGCTCGGCCGCTTCGGTCGCTCAACGCACGGCCACGCACGAGAGGCAGCCACGACGAGTGAACCCGGTCACCCTGATCTCCGAGGCGCTCGAAGGTGATGGTCACGCGATCATCATCTGCGTCGCCGTCGCCCTGATCGTCCTCGTCGCCCTCTGGGCGGTTGCCTACACCGTGCGCGCCTACATGCTGGGCGTCAAGGCCATCGCACAGGTCCGCACCCTCATCTCCGTGCTGGACGCAGGAAACGCGTCTTCCGTCCGTCGGGAGCTGCGCGGACGCGCCATGGCACCCGGCCGAGGGAACGCGCTGTGGCGCGAGTTCGACGAGACCCTCGTCGTCCTGGATCACGACCGGCTCAGCAACACGGTCGAGGCGGAGCACTACTTCAGTCCCGACCGTTTCGCGCCCGAGCTCGTGCGCAACCGGCTGCTCGGGGCCGCACCGTCGATCCTCACTGCACTCGGACTGCTCGGGACGTTCATCGGGCTCGCCGTCGGGCTCAACGGACTGAACCTCAGCCAGGCTGCGACTGCCGACGAGATGCGGACGGGTATCGAGGCCCTGGTCAAGGGAGCAGGTCTCGGCTTTATCGCGTCCGTGTGGGGCGTGCTCTGCAGCCTCGTCGTGAACATCCTCGAGAAGATCTGCTCGCGGTCGATCTCCAAGCACGCCGCAGAGGTCCGCGACCAGGTCGACCAGGTGTTCCTCCTGCAGACGCCGGAGCACTCGCTCGTCCGGATCGAGCAGTTCACCCAGGACTCGGCAACGGCCCTGGCAGAGCTGCACGAGAAGATCGGCACCAAGCTCCAGGAAGCGGTCACCGGCCTGTCCGAGGAGATGCAGTCGGCCCTCACGCGAGCGATCGAGACCGCGGTGGCGCCGTCGATGAACGCGCTGGCGGAGCGGACCTCGAACCAGTCGGCCCAGGTCTTCGAGGACCTCGTGGACAAGTTCACAGAGAGCTTCCGCGGGATCGGCGAGCGGCAGGCGGCAGAGCTGGGCTCGGCGTCGGCCACGCTGGACAGCGCGCTCACGGGAGTCTCGGACCGGGTCGGTGCCGCGGTGGCCTCCATGCAGGAGGCGGCGGCTGCTCAGGCGGCAGCGACCACCGCGCAGACCGCGGCGCAGGAGCGCCAGATCGCGGAGCAGGAGGAGTCGTTCCGCTCCCAGATGTCGGAACGCACGCAGGCCTTCGAAGCGGAAATGTCGACGCTGACCGAGCTCGTGACGAGCCAGGCGAAGATCCTGGACGGGTCGCTCAGCGCCCTCGCCGCCGGGATGGACGCCGCCGCCGGCAAGCTCGGGGCCGCGACGACCGGGCTGCAGCAGTCCTCGGAGCTGCTCGGCTCCACGTCCCGTGCGTTCGAGACCACGAGCCGGCGCCTCGAGGAGTCGTTCGACGCCGGCGCGGCCGCTCTCGCCGGGACCGCCGAGTCGCACCAAGAGGCGGCCCGGTTGCTGGAGCGGCACACGACCGAGCTCGACCGGCTCACCGAGACCACGGCGGCGACGGCCGGGAAGCTCCTGACCGCCGCGCAGTCCGCGAACACGGCGTTCGACACCCTGCGCGCGTCGCAGCGCCAGTTCCTCGACGACCTCCAGCAGCGGGTCGAGAACCAGAGCGCCGTGCTGCGCGACTGGCTCGACGAGTACGGCGACAAGGTCCATCACCAGACCCGGGACCGGCTCGAGACCTGGGACGCGCACACGCGCGAGTTCGCCGCGCACATGCTGCAGACCAGCCAGGCCCTCGCGGAGGTCGTCGACGAGATCGACGCGAAGGCGAAGGCGTCGGCACGTGCGTAGGGGACGGCGGCGACCTGGCGACACCTCGGACGCCGACAACCCGTACTGGGTCTCCTTCACCGACCTCATGACCGCGCTGCTCGCGGTCTTCATGCTCGCCGTCGTGGCGCTCGTCCTCCAGGTCACCCAGGAGCAGCAGGCGCTCGCGGCGCAGCAGGAGGCCGCGGAGCAGGAGCGTGACGAGTTCAGCAGCCACATCGCCGACCTGAGCCGCGCCGAGGACGTCAGGGCGCAGATGCTGCTCGAGATCGCCGACGGGCTCCAGTCCCAAGGTCTCGCCGTGCACGTCAGCGAGGACAACTCGGTGCTGAGCATCCCGACGGAGCTGCTGGGCTTCGAGAGCTCCGAGTGGGAGCTGCGTCCCGAGCACCAGGCGGTCGCGCTGCAGATCGGCGAGACGATCTCTGCGGCGCTCCGCACGGACGACCGCTTCCGCTACATCGACACCGTGTTCGTGGAAGGGCACACCGACAACAACCAGTTCGAGGGCGTCGAGGGAACCGGCAACTGGGGGCTGTCGACCTTCCGCGCGATCTCGCTGTGGCGCTACTGGGAGACGGCGCTTCCCGCCGACCACCGGCTCGCGACGCTCCAGCGTTCGGACGGGAGCCCCCTGTTCTCCGTGTCCGGGTACGGAGAGACCCGGCCGGTGACCTCGCAGCAGACGACGGACGCCGAGCGGGCCGCGAACCGCCGCATCGAGATCCGGTTCACGGTGATCCGCCCGACCGCGGAGGATCTCTCCCGACTCCTGGACGAAGCTCCTGCCGAGGAAGGCTGATCGTGCGTCCCACCGCGACCTTCGATCTCCCGCACTGGCCGGAGAGCATGACCGGCTCGTGGACCGGCCTGGTGGCGCGAGCCTCTCGGCAGCGGCGTGAGGCCGGCGGTGGACGCGCCTTCGGAGTGCTGATGGACGAGATCCGCGCCGCGATCGACCACGGGGAGATCGATGCGATCGTGACGCGGCTCCACGAGCGTCGCGTGGCACGCGCACTCGTCTCGGTGTGGAGCCACGACGTGGAGCGGGCTCGGGTCTCGATGACCCCGGACCTCGTCCGGGCGGTCGTCGAACGTCAGGACCCCCATCCGTCGCGGCTCCTCGTCCGCGCGCTCGTCGACCTCGTGCTCCGGCACTTCGACCTGCTCGACTCCTGGACGGCGGGACTCTTCGACGCGACGTCCGCGGCGGCACGGCGCGCCGCACGGCTCGCTCCGCTGCCCCGCCGCGCCCCGGTCGTCGTCGATGTCGCGGACGTCGCGCGCGAGCACCCGGAGGAGCTGCTCGTCCGCGACGCGCCACGGCGCGTCGCGGGGCTGCTCGTGGCTTCCGGCGCCGACGGGATCCCCCGCCCCTTGGACGACTGGGTCCGCGCCCGGGGGCTGCAGGGGTACGAGTCCGGCCGGTTCGGTCTGCTCGTCCGGCAGGCGGTGTACCTCGAGCGGCTCACGCGCGTGGACCACTCGACCCCGGCCGGTCTCGAGTTCCTGTCGGAGATCACGGCACGATCGGTGATCGAGGCGCCCGGGAGCGCGGGCCGCTACTTCGGCCACGACGTCCTCGAGGCGATGACGACCCGGACCGGAAACGGTGCGCCCTGCGACGAGTGGCTCGCGGCGCTCGTGGACATCGGGGGCGATCCTCGCCTGCAGCGCTCGGCGCAGTGGAACCGGTGGTGGGAACCCCTTCCTCCGTCCGCTCGCGAGCGGGCGGTGCGCTGGATGAGCGTCGAGGACCTGCGCCTCTTCCTCGAAGCGGTCGACACGTACGGGCGCGAGACGCGGAACCTGGACATGATCCGCATGTTCCCCGCGCGGAAGAAGTTCCTCTGGGGTCTGTACGAGCAGGGTCTGATCCGTGAGACGCGGGTGATCCTCGGGAGCCAGGCCCGAGCCTCCGTCCACCATCAGCTCGGAAGGCTGCGCGCGGACGTCTCCACCCTGGAGAAAGCCTCCGACACGGCGATCATCTACGTCGACTGCGGCCGGTTCCACCTCGTCGAGGGTTCCCACCTGTTCAAGCTGTGGATCTATGACGGTCGGCCGGTCGGTCTCCTCACCGACCGTGGCAAGCGATACTTCACTCGCGAGGAGCTACGTCTCGTCGTCCCGGCCGAGCACGCCCGTCGGCACGCGAGCGGCTTCGACGGGCATGTCGGGATTCCGCACCAAGGGCTGTGGCAGCGCCGCGCGCTCGACTTCATCGTCGAGCAGGTCGGGGTCCCGCTCGATCTCTCGACCGTTCTGACCCACGAGGATTACCACGACCTGAAACGCCGGTTCGGCATCCCGGTCGTCGGCTCACGACCACTCCGGAGGTGAAGACCGTGGGCTTGAAGGACATGCTCTCCAGGTTGCGCATGCGGCCCGACGACGAGACGGCGCCGATGCGGCGGTTCCAGGTCTCGTTCGACGACGACGGCGCGAACTTCGTCACGACGCCCGAGGACCTCGGCCTGCTGCGGCAGGGCGACGGACAGCGGTCGACGCAGGAGCAGTTTCTGGTCCTGGAGATGATGGAGGAGGCCGGTGCCGCACTGCCTCTGCCGAACGGGTACGCGGTCCGGTCCCGGGACGTCGCGGCGATGGGTCCGGAGGAGGCTGCGATCCTCGGACTTCCCCCGCTTCTCCCGGGCCGGCTCGAGCCGAAGGTCCGGCACAACACGACGTCCCGGCACTTCGACGTGTCGCTGCGTGTCGTGCTCGAGGACGGTGACGAGCCCTGCCGCCGCACAGGTCCCGTGGTCACCATCGGGAGCGAGACCAGGTACCGGTTGTCTCCACGCGCGCTCCGGGTGATCCGCGCCGTCGAACGGCACGCTGCCCTGGAGGTCGGCCGCCGGACGGAGGCGGACAACGTGCGACTGATCGCGGAGATCCAGGCGGCTCAGCGAGACGCGGCACCGCTCGACGGCGTCTCCTTCTCGCTCGGGCACATCGACGAGTTCAGCACCGTGTCGCCCGCGTCCGTGAGCCTGCTCGTCGAGGAGCAGCCCGACGGGTCCCTCGCGATCAGCCCCGACCTGGGTGCCGAGGTCGACCCGAGCGCGGTCTCGTCACGACGCCATCACGTCGAGGACGAGGGGCCGAGCGTGCTCCGGGTGGGCAACCAGCTCGTGATGCTCGAGGAGGACCAGGCGGAGGGGGTCCGCGAGGTGCTGCGCCGCCCGCACATCCCCGCCGAGGAGAAGCAGGACTTCTACCGCGCCCCGGGGGACTTCTACGATCCCACCCGGGTGGACGTCGACCTGCACTTCGGCGTGCGGGTCGCCGGAATCGGGGTCATCGTCCCGCAGACGTTCACAGACGCGAGCGAGTCCGGGATCTCGTGGTTCGGGGGCGACCCGACCCTGCGGCCCACGGACGTGCTCGCCGGGCTCATCGACTCCCTCCCGAGGCTCGAGCAGGTCGAGCGCGACGTGACCGCTGCCCGCGAGGCCGGGCGGACCGCGGTAGCAGTCGGGGACCAGGTCGTCGACATCGGCGACGAGCGGGCCACCGCCGCCGCCCTGCACGAGGCGCGGGACCGCCTCGAGGAGGAGGCGCGTGCATCGTCGGACGCGTCGTCCTCCGCGGACGCCGACGCCCCTGCTCCCGAAGAACCTGCCCGACGCGTGCAGGTGGGCGTGCACGTCGCCGACGCGCAGGACGTCGCCGACGCCCTGCGCGGAACAGCCGTCGCAGCGCGGCCGATCCGGCCGGTCGACTACGACTCGCTGGCACGGTCGCCCTATCCGCACCAGCGTGACGGCGTCGAGTGGATGGCGGCGCTCATGGCCGCCTCGACGCGCGCCCCCGAGTCCTCGGCCACCCGCGTCCAGGGAGCGGTCCTCGCGGACGACATGGGTCTCGGCAAGACCTACATGACGTTGGTCGCGCTGCGCGAGCTCATGGCTGCGGAGCGTGCGCTGGGCGAGGATCCACGCCCGACCCTCGCCGTCCTGCCCGTCGCGCTCATCGAGAACTGGGAGGCGGAGCTCGCGGCGACCTTTCCGGAGTTGCCGTTCGGCGACGTCGTCGTGCTCCAGGGCGGTCGCGACCTGCCGCGGTTCCGACTCGCGGGTGCGGGCCGGGAGACGACGACGACCGTCACGTCGCTGGACGAGCGCGGGATGATGCGGGACGACGCCATCCGTTTCTCGCTGCGCGTCGGCCCCGACCACGGGGACCGTCGGCTCGATGTGCCGGGGCGCCTCGTGCTCACCACGTACGACACCCTTCGCTCGTACCAGCTCTCCTTGGCCCAGGTCGACTGGGGCACCGTCGTCTTCGACGAGGCGCAGACGGTGAAGAACCCTGACACGCTCGCGACCCGAGCGGCGAAGGCGCTCAAGGCCCGGTTCAAGCTGCTCGCGACCGGGACCCCCGTCGAGAACTCCATGCTGGACTTCTGGTGCCTCATGGACACCGCCCAGCCCGGGCTGCTCGGCTCGTGGTCCGACTTCCGGTCGCGGTGGGTCGCTCCGATGAAGGACGCCGACCCGCAGGAGAAGATGCGTATCGGCGAGGAGCTCCGCGCGCTCGTCGGGCCGTTCATGCTGCGACGTGTGAAGGAGGACCACCTCGCCGATCTCCCGCCGAAGACCGTCTACGGCCCCGAAGAGGGCCCGTCGCGCGTCGCCCGGCCGGACCTCGGCGTCCCGATGCCGGCGGGACAGCGCGAGGTGTACGACGACGTCCTGCGCGACTACCAGCGCAGCGCGGGCGCCCAGGGGGCTGCGCTGAAGGCGGTCCAGGGGCTGCGTGCCGTGAGCCTGCACCCCGCGGCGCGCGGCGACGGTGAGCTCGGGACCGATCCCGGTTCGCTCGCGCTCTCCGCTCGGATGACGGCGGCTCTCGAGGTCCTCGACGCGGTCCGCGACAAGGGTGAGAAAGCGATCGTCTTCGTCATCAACAAGAAGGTCCAGCGCAGCCTCGCCCTCTGGCTCCAGGACCGGTACGGCCTCCCGGTGTCGGTCGTGAACGGCGACACGGCGGCGGTGTCCACCGGCTCGTCACCGACGCGCAAGCGCATCATCGAGAGGTTCGAGCAGCGCCCGGGGTTCAACGTCATCATCATGTCGCCCCTGGCCGTGGGGGTCGGGCTGACCGTCGTCGGCGCGAACCACGCGATCCATCTCGAACGGCACTGGAACCCGGCGAAGGAGGCGCAGGCGACCGACCGGATCTATCGCATCGGCCAGACGAGACCGGTCTCGGTGTACCTGCCCGCGGCGCTGCACCCGGACATGACGTCGTTCGACCTCAATCTCGACCGACTCCTGCAGCAGAAGACGATCCTGCGTGAGGCGATCGTCGTCCCGGAGAAGGTCACCGAGGACGAGCTCGCGGATGCTCTGACGCTCGACCCGCGCTGATCGCGACGAGCTGCCTGCATCGCATCTGATTCACTCGAGGGGTAACCTGACTCTGAATCAGGAATGATTCACATCCGTATTGAGGACAGGATGAATCAGATATGAGCGCATCGATGCCGTGGTTCCGTGCGCGGACCCCGGGCGCCCTCGGCTCGGCCGTGCGCCGCGCCCGGCAGGTTGCCGTGCTGTCGCAGGACGAGCTCGCTCGCCGCGCGGCGACGTCGAGGCCCACCGTCTCGCGCCTTGAACGGGGCTCGGCCGTCGCGACCTCGACCCTGCTCGACGTCGCAGCGACGTGTGGCTACGAACTCGTCCTCGTCCCTCGGGGTGCGAGGCTCACCGTCACCACGGGCACGAGCGACGGCGAGTCGTGAACGCCACGCCCGACGTCCTCGCCGTGCGCCTGCGCGGTGACCTGGTCGGCGAGGTACGACGCCTACGGAACGGACGCCTACGTCTGCAGTTCTCGGACGACGCGCTCCACCGCTGGGGCGAGGGCAGCCGGCCGCTCTCTTTGTCGCTCCCGCTCACCCCGCGTCGGCTCGATGGACCCGAGGTGCATCGGTTCCTGGACAACCTGCTCCCCGAAGGACCGGTGCGAGCTGCGCTCGAGCGGGAGCACGACGTCGCCCCCTCGGACACGTTCGGCCTCCTCGCCCGGGTCGGGGCCGAGTGCGCCGGAGCCGTGCAGCTCACCCCGGAGGGAACCACGCTCGACCACGGGTACCTCCGACCCCTGGACGACGCCGAGTTCGTACGGCTCGTGTCCGAGCTGCCGACGCTCGATCCACCGGACGACCTCACCGTGACCGCGTCGCTCGGTGGGGTGCAGGCGAAGGTGCTGCTGGACCGCACCGAGTCGGGCTGGGCGTGGCCCGCGGACGGCGCGCTCTCGACGCACATCGTCAAGCCCGATCCCCTCGGCGGAACCGGGATCAACGGCCTGGTGCGCCTCGAGCACTGGACGCTGCGCCTCGCCCAGGCGAGCGGTGTCCCGGCCGCTCGGAGCGAGCTGATCGCGGTCGACGGGCGGGACGTGATCGTCGTCGAGCGGTACGACCGCACGGGCGGGCGACGAACGCATCAGGAGGACCTCGCTCAGGCGCTCGGTCTCGCCGCGCAGGACAAGTACGAGCCGTCCGGACGGTCGCCGGGACGACTCGCGAGCGTCGCACGCACGGCCTCGGCCGAGGCGGTCGACCCCGCGACCCTCCGCCACGACCTGCTCCGGCTCGTCACCTTCAACACGATCGTCGGCAACGGCGACGCACACGCGAAGAACTACTCGCTGCTCGTCGACACCGAGGCGTCGTACAGCGTCGCGCCGCTGTACGACGCCGCGCCGGTCTACCTCGTCTCCTCCGCGTACCGGCACTCCGGGCTCGCCGTCGCAGGCCGGAACCGGCTCGACCTCGTCACGGGTGCACTTCTGGTCGAGGAAGCGGTGACATGGGGAATGGGACGCGCGACGGCGGTGGAGACCATCGCCTCGATAGCGGACGCCGTTCTGCACGGCCTCGATGCAGTCCCGGCCGATGTCCCACACGCCCAGGTTCCGGAACGCGTGGCCGAGAGAGCGACCGCGGTCGCCCGATCAGCGACTGCCGCACGCGCCGCATCCTGACGGCGCCAGGACGTTCTCAGCCAGTCGTCCGGAGGTTCTGGCTCTGCCGGTACTCCAGCGCTTCGGGCAGCTCGGTGAACTGCAGCACGTCGCCCGCGAGGTCCCGGAGCTGGACGAGCGCGTCGTGGGGAGTCGCGTAGAAGAACTCGCGCCGCAGGTTCACCCGGTTGACCCGCTTCTCCGCCAGACGACGATGCATCTCGGCCTCAATACCGACCGCGTCGTCGGAGAAGAAGAGCGCGTGGACGTCGAACCCGAACGGCACCGATGCGTCACCGAGCTCTCGGACCCGGTCCATCGGTTCGAGCCGACGCGTCATGCCGATCTTGATCATCCCCTCGCCGAAGGCCCCGAGGTTCGAGATCACGTACACGTAGCCCGCACGCTGGTTCGCGGCCCGGTAGTCGACGTCCTCGATCGCACGATCGACGTCGGCGAGCTGGGCCTCGTACCGGGCGACGGCCTCCAGATCACCTTTCGCTCTCAGGGTCTCCAGGACGTTCGCCAGATGGCTCTTCTCCTTCTCGAGCTTCTCCCGGGCTCGGGCCATCTCCTGCTCGACCTTGCGCTGCTCGCGCAGGGCCTCGCGCGCCGCACGGTTGGTCTCCTTCTCCTCCTCGACCTTGGCGAGATAGTCGGCGGTGAGTCTAAGTTCGTCGATGCGGGCCCGCTGGTACGCCGACGAGACCCGGATCGACATCGTGGTGCCGAGCCGCTCGATCGTGGTCGCCGTCTTCTCGAGGCGGTCGATGCTCGCCGCGAGGCGGTGCGGCTTCAGTGCTCGCACGAGCGCGTCCGCCTCGGCGTTGTAGGCGCGCAGCATGAGCTTCGAGGTCTGACTCACCATCTTCCTGCCCTGCGCGACGGAGCCGTTCACCGTCCAGCCCGATGCCGCAAGGATCGCCCCGCCGTCGGCTTTCGCCATCTCCATGATGTGACCGCGCAGCGTGGTGAGCCGGGCCTTGTACGCCTCGACGTCGGCGAGCGGGTGCTGGTACTCGTACACGCCGACCTCCTGGAGGATCTCCGTCTCCTCGAGGTGGACGACCTTCGCGTCGAACTCTCGGACTCTCGCGCCGAGCGCATCGCGACGCGCAGTGAGTTCAGCGATCTCTGCGGTGAACTTCTCTCGCGACGCCTGTCGCTCGACCTCCAGCGCAATCGCCTCGTCCTGGTACCTGCGCCTGGCATCCTCCCGCTCGCGCTCGATCGTCACCGCATCCAGGGCTCCGACCCGGTGGAGCTCGGCCAGCAAGCGCTCGTTCTCCGCCCGCAGACCGTCGGCCGATGCCGCGAGCTCCCGCGCGCGTCGCCTCGCGCCGAACAGCGGGATCCCCGGGTCACCACCAGTCCGCTCGGTCGCGGTGCTCGACGGCACGGCCGGTGGCACAGCCGACGGCACTGCAACGGGACCGACCGGAGCGTGCACGGAGCTCGGAGCAGGCTCCGGTGCGATCGGCACCCAGAACTTCCAGCCCGGCGGGGGCGGTGGCCAGTCCGCCGGGGGCGTCCACCCGTCCGGCGGCGCCCACCCCTCCGGCGGCACCGGCCAGTTCGGCGGCGAGCTCCATCGGTAACCCTGCGTTGTCACTCGTTCCCCCTCATTCAGGCTCTCCTCGCTGTCCACACCGGTCCGGGATCCAGCGGTCGCGACCACCGACCGCCTCAACCGCTACCTCACTGCTCCATCTGCCGGGCCACATCGTTCGCAGCCGCCACCGACCCCGTGTCGACATCGACCGTCCAGAGCCCGACCCCGGCCAGGTCCGCGTACCGAACAGCCTGAGCCGTATATCCGGCGCGGCAGAAGAACACCGCGCGCGCGCCGTGCAGGTTCGCTCCGACGAGCCGTTGCAGCGCCTCGCGGCCAGCAGGTTGCGCGTGGTACTTCACCTGCCCGACGACACCTCGCCCTTCAAGGTCGACGCCCCCGTCGGCACCGGGAGGAGTTCTCCTCACGTCGACGAATCCCCAGCGTCGAAGTGCAGCCGCCGAGATCTCCTCCGCGGTCTCCCAATCGCGGGAGCTACCATGCTTCGCGGTGGAAAGCTCGAGTCCGGTCCACGCCAGCGTCGGCCTGAAGCGCTCACGGAGCTCCACGGCGGCAACCCACTTCGCGCGCGCCTCGGCCCCTGGGGAACTGCGCAGTTCATCGCCCCGAGCGAGCAGGACCTTCGCATTGACGGCCATAGCCCTGTTCGTCGCTCGAGCGAACACTTCCCGCAGCGGGGCGAAGTACTCGTCGAGCCCAGAGACCCCGTACAGCACGTGGAGCAGGTAGGTCCGGAGGTTGGTCCCGCTCGAGCGAACGCCCTCGGCGACGCGTGTCAACTCGCGTAAGTCCACCGGTTGCTCGCAGTCGAGTCGCCGTTCATCGGGTGCCCAGGCCTGACGCGTCGCGCGCGCCTGTGCCGCCGACCACATGACAGCCTGCTCGATCCGGTTCAGCACCGCCTCGATGGACGCACTTCGCCCACCGAGGACCCAGTCCCGCGCGGCAAGATGGGTTCGCACCTGGTCGAGATCGGGGCGCTCGAACATCCAGTCCCGAGGTGCGGGACCCCACTCCACGGGGGCGACCCATCCGTCCGCAGGCCTCCAGCCGGACGGGGGCACGGGCCACGAGGGAGGAGGAGTCCACATCGTCGATGCGGTCCGCGCGAGGTCGTCAGCGAACTGCAGGTACCGGATCTCGACGTCGAATGCGCTGTGAGCGAGATCCCCACCCGTCCGCTGGTGGGGGCGCGGGTCTTCGACGCACCACCACTGATGCCGAGGGTCGTATCCGGCGTCCGCCACAGGTCGGAAGCCCGGACCGGGGAACGCACCGACGTGCGAGTCCAACCACCCGTATGGAACACAGAAATGCACTCGTCGCCCGCCGGGAAGCTCAACACCTGGCCGGAGGCTCGGGTGGTTCCCTGGCTCCTTCGCCCACGCACGCCCGTCCCACCAACGAAGCGGTGCACCGACAGTGGGATCGGCGAACCACCCGGGCAAGATCTTCCCTTCTCGAGTGGCGCTCATACGCCCCGCCCCCGGGCCCCGCTCCGCGCGCCCGTCTTGCGTCCGATGACCGACCGGCCCCTCATCGATGGCCTCGGCCAAGAGTCGGGAGGCCGCCGCCGCACTCGCGGGCGCGGTAGAGCGTGTCGTCGAGGTCCTCGCCGGCCGGGCCGTCGTCGAGGTCGAGGATCGCCCGCTCGCGGAAGCGGGCCTCGCGACGCTCGAGGTACGTCGGGCGATCCTCGTCCGCCTCGTCCCGGGCGCGACGGCGCGGGGTCTCGGCGAGGGCGTCCGGGGCAGTCGTGCCCGACGGCGCAGCTTCCGTCCGCGCGGCGCCTCGCCTCGCGGTGCGCCGCGGGCCGGGGCAGACGGCGGTGCTGCTCGCGTCCAGGTGCGGCGGCCACGACCTGTCTGGGTTCGCGGCGAGCGCGCGTCCGCACGCCGGGCACCCCCGGCCCGCGGACGACGCGGGCACGGGCGTGCTGAACCCTGGCGCCACGTGCGGCACCGTCACAGCCCTGCCATCTCTGCCGCCTCGCGGACCCGGAGCTTCCCCGACATGAGCTGCGGCAGCAGCGTGTCCCGGGTCGCGGCGAGGGTCACGTTCTCACGGATCAGTGACCGCACGTGATGGAAGATCGGGCTAGCCATCTCACCGAACCTCGCCAGCGCTGACGGATCCGGCCGGCGAAGCGGAAACGGTTTGATGTCGTCGCCCGCGAGACGCTGACGGCCCGATGATCCGACCATGTGCTGGACCGCGTTGGCCTGAAACCGCGGACTACGCGCCAGAAAATACGACAATTCGAGAGGTACGCCTCGCTCCGCGCGAGATCGCAGGACGATGTACTCCGTCGATCCGAGCCCCACCTCGCCGCTAGCGAGGAAATCAATGTATCCAACCTTGCCATTCTCGAGGCACGGAGTGATACGCGCCATGACCGTGTCTCCATTCGTAAATCGAACCCCGCCGCGAGGTGCACGTCGAGTCCACTCCGATACCGAGAAGGAGTTCGTGGGCAATCTCGCCATGTCCACGTACACCGGCTCATCTGCCGATGGCCTCGCTCGGCGAGGATTGACTTCGAAGAGGTCTGCCACGCTCACCGCTTCATCGCTGCTGCACGGTTCAACGTCGACACGCGTGCACTCAAACTCGGCACGGAGCAGCCCTTCCGCAGTGGCGGCGAGTTGGGTGTTGGCCGCGATCTTGTCGTCGAGCACACCGAGCACCTCAGCGATCGCCCGCTGTTCGCCAAGCTCAGGAACCGAGAGCGGCACCGACGCCAGGATCCCGGTGTTGAGATTGAGCATCGTCGCTCCGACTGCCTGCTGCACGATCCACGAGCGAGTCCACTCAGTACCCAGCGCGTAGGACACAAACGCTGCATCAGCAGTCGGCTCGGGTCCGAAGTGCACGCGCAGGCAACCTGTGCCGCAGAGCCAGCCAGCATTCTCCTCGCGCACCAAGGCTCGGCGTTCGACGTCGCCTCGGCGCGAGTACACGATGTCACCGGGTACGAGCCGATGCCGGGAAAGCCGCTGGGCGTCGTCCTCGGTAATCCGAGCGATACCGTCCTCGACGATCCGATTCTCACCGATGTTGGCGGGCATGACACTCGGGATGCCATCAGCGACGTAGTCGGAAGCATGAAGCTGACTACCGAACGGTCCGGTCTGGATTCCCCCGCCGGACGACGTGACAAGTTCACCGAGGGTCGTGTCGTGCCACTCACCCATCGATCCGGCCCAACTGCTCACGCACGACCCGCTCGAGCCGCGCCGACTCCTCGAACTGCTCGAAGAGCTCCTTGGCGAGCCTCGCGATCTTCTCCTCGACGGGCTCGCCGTCGTCCTCGACCTCGGCGGCGCCGACGTAGCGGCCGGGGGTCAGGGCGTAACCGGCGTCCTTGATCTCGGCGAGGGTCGCGGAGTAGGCGAAGCCGGGGACGTCTTCGTAGGTGAGCCCGGCGTCGACGGCCGACTTCGTCCCGCGCCAGGCGTGGAAAGTGCCGGCGATGGTGGCGATGTCGTCGTCGGACAGCGCACGCTCGGCGCGGTCGACCATGTGACCGAGGTTCCGGGCGTCGAGGAAGAGCACCTCCCCGGTGCGGGGAATCGAACCCCGGTCCCCCGCCGTCTTGTCCTTCGCGAAGAACCACACGCACACGGGGATCCCGGTGGACCGGAAGAGCTGCGTAGGCAGCGCGACCATGCAGGACACGAGGTCGGCCTCGACGAGCTGGGCGCGGATCTCGCCCTCTCCGCCAGAGTTGGACGACATGGACCCGTTGGCCATGACCACACCCGCGGACCCCCCGGGCGCGAGCTTGGACAGGATGTGCTGGATCCAGCCGTAGTTGGCGTTCCCGGCGGGCGGGACGCCGTAGCGCCAGCGGGCGTCGTCGGTAGCGCGGGCCCAGTCCTTGATGTTGAAGGGCGGGTTGGCCATGACGTAGTCCATCTGCACGTCGGGGTGCAGGTCGCGCGCGAACGTGTCGCCCCAGCGCGCGCCGAGCTGGCCGGTGAGTCCGTGCACGGCGAGGTTCATCTTCGCCATGCGCCAGGTGCGCTCGTTGAGCTCCTGCCCGTACACGGAGATCGCCTGCGGGTCGGCGCCGTGCCGCTCGAGGAACTTCTCGGCCTGGACGAACATGCCACCGGACCCGCACGCCGGGTCGTACACGCGGCCCGCGTACGGCTCGAGCATCTCGACGAGCACGCGCACCACGCCGGGGGGCGTGTAGAACTCGCCGCCGCGCTTGCCCTCGGCGGCGGCGAACTTCGCGAGGAAATACTCGTACACCTCGCCGAGCACGTCGCGGGCCCGGATCGCGCCGACGCCGGTGAACCGCGCCGAGCTGAACAGGTCCACGAGCTCGCCGAGGCGACGCTGGTCCACGCTGTTCGAGTTGAAGATCGTCGGGAGCGTCGCGGCGAGCGCCGGGTTCGACCCCATGATGTGCACCATCGCGTCGTCGACGAGCTCGCCGATCGTCGCACCGGGCTCCTCGGGCGTGGCCGCCCGCCCCTTGGCGTGCCGCGCGAGGTAGGCCCAGCGCGAGCGCGTCGGGACCCAGAACACGCCCGCACCGCGGTACTCGTCCTGGTCCTCCAGCAACGGCTGCGCGTCCTCCTCGCTCAGGCCGTCCGCGACGCACTCGGCGAGGATCGCGCCGCGCCGCTCCTCGAACGCGTCGGAGACGTACTTGAGGAACACGAGCCCCAGGACCACGTCCTTGTACTGGCTCGCGTCCATGGAGCCGCGGAGCTTGTCCGCGGCCTTCCACAGCGTGTCCTTGAGCTCCTTCATGGTGGTCGCCGTGCTCGGCGTCGCCACCGCCTGCTTCGTCCTCGGGGGCACTTCTGCTCGCTTCCTCGAATGGTCCTCGTGAACAGCCCTGCTCACGAGCCGGGCTCATCCTTGCGCATGCGTACGACACCGGTCGTGACGCCGTCGACCAGCACCCGTTCCAGCTCCTCTAGCCGCGCCAGCTCGGCGCGTGCCGCGGCGCGGCGTGCACGCACCCGCGCGAGCGCCGCGACGACGTCGTCCGCCTGGTCGGCCGGGACGAGCCGCACGTCCCAGGACCGCCAACGGGTCCCCCGGGCCTGCGCCGCGACGTCGCGCGCGAGCACCTCGGGCACGAGCAGCACGTCGGCCCCGACCGCACCGCGCGGCTCGGCAGGACCGCGTGCCCGCAGGCGCAGTACCCGGGCCGGGAAGGCGACCACGGAGAAGCCCGCGGTGTCGACGATCGCGGCGGGGCGCGGCGTCGTGCAGAACACGACGTCGCCCGGCTCGGTGAGACGTCCCGCCGGATACCGGGCGGCGAACCCGAGCCGGTCGACGACACGTGCCCCGACCTCAAGGTCGCCGAGCAGCTCAGGCACACCGAGGACCCGCGACTCACCCGCCGGGTCGCCGCCGGGCGCACGCACGTCGGCGCCGTCGAGCCGGTTGCCGGGAACGCGGCACACGACACCCCCGTCGACGAGGCTTCCCAACCGCGCCCGCCGCACCGGCGCGGCGTCTCCGCGATCGACCCGGACGTCGAGCGCCGGGCGCTCGACACCGTCGAGCACGCCCACCAGCTCGGCGGCGCGCGCGGCGGCAGCACCGCCGTCGTCACGTGCGACCGGTGCCAGCGGTCGGACGACCTCGACGAGACTTCCCCGGGCGGCGAGCAGCTCGCGGACGTGCACGAACCGGGAGAACCGGAAGGCGTGCCGCGCCACGTCGTCCCGCGTGCCGAGGGCTGCGACGACGTCGGTCACGAGGTCCTCGACCACCCCCGGCGAGAAGGTACCGCGCACCGGCGAGACCCCCGAGAGGTCGGCCACCGTCGTCCAGCGGTCCGCGATGTCGAGGTCCGGGTCGGGGTCGCCGCCCCGGAGGACCCAGAGCGCGAGGCGCTCACGTGAGCGCTCCACGAGGAGGCCGACGGGGAGGAGCACCGCCGCGCGCAGGCGGTTCGGTCGCAGCAGGGCCGAGCGCACCGACTCCGCCTCGTGGGACGACGACGCATCGATCAGCGCGCTCGCAGGCCCGATCACGAGCGCGAACTGGCCATCGGCGAGGCCGAGGACAAGGTTGTCGACGAGGTCGAGGACGGCGACGTCGTCGAGCACACCGGAGCCGACGGGAGGGACCTGGGTCACCACGAGCGGGAGCTCGCACGACCCGGGAGCACCGGCGACGGGCTCGGCCTCCAGTGGCCGCACCGACCAGCCGTGCGCGCCGAGCCGACGCCGCACGAGGCGGTGGGCGTCGCCCGTCGGCACGTGGGCCGTCGGGGACTCGACGACCTCGCCGCGGCCGAGGACGGCGGCCAGGAGGTCTCCGCAGCCCGGGTACGGGTCGGCGACGGCACGCTCCACCGTCACACCCGACGCCGCGTGGTCGCCCCCGACGGCACCCGCCAGGTCCGCGATGAGCGCAAGCGCGGCGGGTGCGAGCGCTGATCGGGAGAGCTCATCACGGCCCGTGCGGAACCGGTCGGCAAGCAGTGCCTCCACGGCGGCACCGGGCGTGTACGCCGACCCGGCGGCGAGATCCGCGAGGGCGGCGAACCGGTCGAGATGCTGGCCGAGCGCCTCGATCTCCGCATAGAGGACGTCGTCGTCCGGGTCGAGCTCGTCCGCCAGGTCGAGGACCTCGTCCGCGTCGAGGGACGCGAGGGGCTCGGACACGTAGTCCTTGAGGCGGAGGAGCGCGGTGAGCCCGGCGAAGGCGACGTCGCGGTCCGGGCCGGACTCGTCGTCGAGCACCGCCCGCAGCGCGACGTCCGCGCGGAACGCGCGGTTGTTGCCGAGGCCGCTCGTCTCGACCCAGTCCGCCACGTCCGACGCACGGAACAGCAGGGCGTCGGAGCCCGCTCGACCCGCGACAGCGACCGCCCGCCGTACCGGCGCGGGGAACGGCGTGGGGCCGGAGGCGTGGCGCCGGCGCCAGACCGACACCACTGGACGTCGTACGTGGGCGAGCTCGGCAACGTCGGCGAGCGTGAGGCGCAGGTCCGCGAGCAGCGGCCGCGGCGCGGGGATCGCGGGAGACGTCGTCACGGTAGGCACCTCCTCGTCGTGTTCGTCATCGAGGTCCCGAACACTATCGCGATCCGGCTCGCTGCTCGCGCTTCTTTCGATAACCCCTCTTATCGCCTACAACGTCGTCCGCTGGCATTCGCATCGAGGACGCTCCTCCATGACCGGCCACCGCAGGCCGGCACAGGCGAAGGAGCTCGCATGACCCCGATCAGCCACGTGAGGTGCCGGTGCGGGTGCGTGTACCCCCTCCGCGACGGACGCGGACTGTGCCCGCACTGCGTGTCCCTCACCCCGCCCAGCGACCGCGCCGCGACCAAGCCGGACGCCGACGAGGACTGAGCTCCGTCGCCCACCGTCACAACGCACCCGCACCACACGAGAAGGAGATCACCGTGCCGTTCATCCGCTCCGTCCGGGTCGCGCACCCGGGCACCACCAACGAGCACGTCGTCGAGGTCCGCTACTCGACCACCACGACCGGACCGCTCCGCGCCGGGACCCGGGAGGCCGTGCACGCCGCCATCCGCCGCGGCGAGCGCTTCCGCACGTTCGACGAGCGCACGCACAACCAGGCCGACGTCGTCGCCCGCGTAAGCCCGCGTGGGACCCGCTACATCACGTCCGTCGCGAACGGACGCGAGACCGACAACCTCCTGCACCTCCCCCGCCACTGAGCGCGCCCCGACCCATCGACACCGTGCCGAACCGAAGGAGCACCATGTCCCCGTACGGCCATCCCCTGTCCGTGCCCCCGCTGCGGTGCGCTCGCGCGGTCGCCGCCGCCCTCGCGCTCGTCGGGTCGGTCACTGCGTGCGGTCTCGCGGCGCCGGTGGGCCCGGAGGTGACCCCGGCCGCGTCATCGACCTCCGCCGAGCCGACCGGCGCCGAACCCACCCTGACCGGCACGTACCAGGAGGGCTACGACCTCGGGTACGAGCATGGGTCGACGACGGGCGCGCGCGCGGGTGCCGACTTCCTCGCCGAGCGGACCGAGGAGTTCAACGACGGCTACGAGGCTGGCTACTCCACCGGCAAGGACGAAGCCGAGGCCGCGCACCAGAACCCCGTGACGTCGTTCGGCACGCCCATGGAGTGGGAGGACGGTCTCACGCTCACCGTCACCAACGACGGCTACTTCACCCCGAGCGAGTGGGCGGCCGTCGGGGACTTCCCCACCTACCTCAGCTTCACGTTCACCGTCACCAACGGGACGGCCACCACCTGGTCCTCGTCGGGGTACACCCAGGTCACGAGCGGGGGCGCCGCAGGCGACGAGGTGTTCGACTCCGGCCAGGGCTACGGCGGCGCGCCCACGGCCCCGGTCCTCCCAGGGCAGTCGATCACCTGGAAGCAGGGGTTCGGAGTCACGGACCCGGCCGACCTCACCATGAACGTCTCGCTCGACTGGGACCACGTCGACGTCGTCTACACGACGGTCGAGGACGCCTGGACTTTCTAGGGACCCGCGAGGGCGTCGAGCGCCGCCCACTCGTCGTCGGTGAGCAGGCGCGACCGGATGATGAAACGCACGCCCTCGGGTGCCTCGACGCTGAACCCGGCGCCGCGACCCTGCACGACGTCGATCGTCAGGTGGGTGTGCTTCCAGTACTCGAACTGCGCGCGGCTCATCCACACGGGCACGACGAACCGCCCCGCTGCGCCGTCCGCCGCGGCGGGGCCGTCCGCGGCAGGGCCGCCCGCACCGGGACGGGGCGCGCCGGGACCGGGCGCGTCGACGACGAGATCGCCGAGGTGCACGTCGGCGTCGCCGAGCAGGAAGTCGCCCTGCGGGTAGCACATGGGCGACGACCCGTCGCAGCACCCGCCGGACTGGTGGAACATGAGCTCGCCGTGGACCGTCCGCAGCCGCGCGAGCAGCGCCGCGGCGTCGTCGGTGAGCGCGACCCGCGCGGGTGGCGCGCCCACCGGACGGACCGAGGGGACGTCGTCGACCACGAAACCCTCCACGTGTCAGGCCGACCAGGCGATCCCGGCGCCGCGAGCAGGTGGTCCTGGTCCGTCCGGACGGCCGGACGAGCCAGGAACACCTGCTCGGCGGCCGGGGGGGAGAGGGGGCCGAGCCCGTGGTCGGTAGGCGGGCAGGGCGGGTGGGGTTGGTCTAGAAGAAGCCCAGCTTCTGGGCCGAGTAGGAGACGAGGAGGTTCTTCGTCTGCTGGTAGTGGTCGAGCATCATCTTGTGGTTCTCGCGCCCGACGCCGGAGCCCTTGTACCCGCCGAACGCGGCGGCGGCGGGGTACGCGTGGTAGCAGTTCGTCCACACGCGCCCGGCCTCGATGGTGCGGCCCGCGCGGTAGGCGGTGTTGCCCGACCGCGACCAGACGCCGGCCCCGAGCCCGTACAGGGTGTCGTTGGCGATCGTCATGGCGTCGTCGAAGTCGGAGAAGTCGGTCACCGCGACGACGGGCCCGAAGATCTCCTCCTGGAAGATCCGCATCGAGTTCTTGCCCTCGAAGATCGTGGGCGTCACGTAGTACCCGCCCGCGAGGTCGCCGCCGAGCTCGGCGCGCGATCCGCCCGTGAGCACCTTCGCGCCCTCGGCCTTGCCGATCTCGATGTACGACAGGATCTTCTCGAGCTGGTCGTTCGACGCCTGCGCGCCGATCATCGTCTCGGTGTCGAGCGGGTTGCCCTGCCGCACGGCCTTCGTGCGCTCGATCGCGTCGCCGAGGAACGTGTCGTAGATCGACGACTGGATGAGGGCGCGCGACGGGCACGTGCACACCTCGCCCTGGTTGAGGGCGAACATCGTGAACCCCTCGAGAGCCTTGTCGTAGAAGTCGTCGCGCGCGTCGGCGACGTCGGAGAAGAAGATGTTCGGCGACTTGCCGCCGAGCTCGAGCGTGACCGGGATGATGTTCTGGCTCGCGTACTGCATGATCAGGCGGCCGGTCGTCGTCTCGCCCGTGAACGCGATCTTGCGGATGCGCGGGCTGGACGCGAGCGGCTTGCCCGCCTCGACCCCGAACCCGTTGACGACGTTCACCACCCCGGGCGGCAGCAGGTCCCCGATGATGTCCATGAGGAAGAGGATCGACGCGGGCGTCTGCTCGGCGGGCTTGAGCACGACGCAGTTGCCCGCCGCGAGCGCCGGGGCGAGCTTCCACACGGCCATGAGGATCGGGAAGTTCCACGGGATGATCTGGCCGACGACGCCGAGCGGCTCGTGGAAGTGGTACGCGATGGTGTCCTCGTCGATCTCGGAGATCGACCCCTCCTGCGCACGGATCGCGCCCGCGAAGTAGCGGAAGTGGTCGATCGCGAGCGGGATGTCGGCGGCGAGCGTCTCGCGGACGGGCTTGCCGTTCTCCCACGACTCGGCGACGGCGATCCGCTCGAGGTTCTCCTCCATGCGGTCGGCGATCTTGTTGAGGACGTTGGCGCGCTCGGTCGCGCTCGTGCGGCCCCACGACCGGGCTGCGCCGTGCGCGGCGTCGAGCGCGCGCTCGATGTCGTCGGCGGTGCCGCGCGCGACCTCGGTGAAGGTCCGGCCCGTCACGGGGCTCGGGTTCTCGAAGTACTGCCCGCCGGCCGGCGCCACGTACTCGCCGCCGATCCAGTGGTCGTACCGGGCCTTGTACTCGGCGATCGCCCCGTCCGTGCCGGGGGCTGCGTAGACCGTCATCGTCTGCCTCCTCGCAGTGCTGACTCGCAGTGCTGGTCCTCGCCGCGCCCTGGGGGAGGTCGCCGTCGGGCGGGGAGCGTCCGACGCCGGTGCGCGGCCCGGCGCCTCGTCGCGCCGTGCGGCCGACGGTAGGCGGCGCAGGGTTGCAGGACCGTTGCAGCGGGCGGCTCCCCCGGACCTCAGGCGAGCTCGTCGTCGAGCAGGTCGAGGTGGGCGCGGGCGCGCAGCCACAGCGGGCTGCCGTGGTCCGCGACGCGCTGCAGCCGCGTCCACGCGGCGTGGTCCTCGGCGCCGTCGTCGGTGCGCGTCCACGCGTCGAGCACGTCGGCGCCGCCCGCGGCCACGACGGCGGTGCGCAGCTCGGCCGCGAGCTCCGCGCGCAGGTGCTCGACGGCGGGCGCGCCCGAGCGCGGCAGGAGCGGCGCGCGGTAGGCGGCGACGGCGCCGCGGACGTCGCCCACCGCGAGGTGGTCGCGCACGACGTCGGCGTCGGTCCGCAGGGGTCGCGCGAGCCGGTAGGGGCGCGACCCCGCGAGGAGCGCGCCCGCGACGCGCCGCAGGCGCGACACCTCGGCGCGGACGGTCACGTCGGAGAGCTCGCCGGGGTGCAGGAGGACGGCGAGCTCGTCGGCGGACAGCCCGCGGGGGTGCGTCGCGAGGAGCACGAGGATCTCGGCGTGGCGCAGCGAGAGGCGGTGGTCGAGGCCGTCCGGCGAGCGCAGCACGGGCGCCGTGCCGAGCACGAGCAGCTCGGGCGCGCCGTCGCGGGGCGGTCCCGGGAGCCGGCCCGGGCCGTCGTCGGGACCCGTCGCCGCGGCGCGCTGGGCGAGCTCGCGCTCGAGGCTCAGCACGGTCGCGCGCACGAGCGAGAGCACGACGCCCGACGCGGCGGACTGGCGCCCCGTCACGTCGAGCACCCCGAGGACGCGCCCGCTCGCGGGGTCGTGGACGGGCACGGCCGTGCAGCTGAACGCCTGCACGGGCCGGGAGAAGTGCTCGGCGCCGAGGACCTGGACGGGGCTGCGCGTCGCGAGCGCGGTGCCGGGCGCGTTCGTCCCGACCCGTTCCTCGCGCCAGACCGACCCCTCGACGAACCCGACGCGGTCGACGGCGTCGCGCAGCGCCCGGTCACCCTCGACCCACAGGAGGCGGCCCGCGTCGTCGGACACGGCGACGACGAGGCCGTCGTCGGCGGCGGCGTCCACGACGAGCTCGCGCACGACCGGCATGACGCCCGCGAGCGGGTGCGCCTCGCGGTAGGCGACGAGGTCGTCGTGGGCGAGGCCCGAGTCGGTGCGGGGCGCCTCCGGGTCGACACCGCTGTGCACGGACCGGCGCCACGAGTCGGCGACGAGCGGGTGGACGCCGCGCGGGAGGACGCCGTGGTCGAGGAACGAACGGTAGGCGGCGCGCACGGAGCGCGGGTCGCGGCGCGCGTCGGGGCGGCGCGGGTGCTCCTCGGAGCGGGGCGGCGGTGCGGGAGTGCGCGGCACGGGACCTCCACGTCGTCGTGCGGTGCTGGGGCCAGTGTAGGTCGCGCGGGATCCGGCGCGAGCGGGCGTCAGTCGGTGCCGGGCGGCGCGGGACCGGCGACCTCGCGCGCGACGCGGCGCAGGGCGCCGAGGACGGCGGTGGTCGCGGCCGTCGGCGCGGCCCCGCGGCGCACGGCCGCGTACACCGGGCGGGTCCGGGGCGCGCGGAGCGGGCGGGCGTCGACGGCGTACCGCGGGTCGACGGCGAGGCCCGGCAGCAGCGCGACGGACAGCCCGGCTTCGACGTGCGCGAGCAGCAGCTCGTAGCTGGGCAGCCGGGCGACGACGCGCGGCTCGAAGCCGGCCTCGCGGCACGCGCTCTCGACGAGCGTGGACAGGTAGCGCCCGGGGAGGTCGGCCGCCCACGGCGCGTCGGCGAGGCGCGCGAGGTCGACCGGTTCGCCGGGGGCCCGGTCGCCGCGCGCCGTGACGAGCACGACCGGGTCCTCGAGCAGCGGGACGGTCGCGACGTCGGGCCCGGCGAGCAGCGCGCCGTCGAGCAGGTCGGCGGTCACCGCGACGTCGACGTCCCCGCGCCGGAGCGCGGGCCCGCTCTCGCGCGGGTCGAGCTCGTCGACCTCCACCTCGACGCGCGGGTGCTCGACGGCGAGCCGCGTCGCGAGCGGGATGACGAGCGCGCGCACCGCGCTCGAGAACGCGGCGACGCGCACGACGCCGGCCGGCTCGCCGTCGGGGTGGGCGAGCTCGGCCTCGGCGAGCGCCATCTGGTCGAGGATGACGCGCGCGTGCCGGGCGAGCGTGCGGCCGGCGGGCGTGAGGCGGACGCGTCGACCCGTGCGCTCCAGGAGGCGCGCGCCGGTCTCGGCCTCGAGCGCGGCGAGCTGCGCGGAGACGGCGGACGGGCTCAGGTGGAGCGAGGTCCCGACGGCGCGCACGGTCCCGAGGCTCTCGAGCCGCGCGAGGATCTGCAGCCGGGCCGCATTGAGCACGTGCGCTCCTCTCTGTGCGGTTTCTCCGCACAGACTGTACGCAGACTCGCGCTGGTCGCGCACAGCGGCGCGTCCCTACGCTCGGAGGATGACGTTCCCGCCCTCCCCCGCGCCCGCACCGCCGTCCGCCCCGTCCCCCGGTGGGGGCCGGGCCGCCGCGGACGACGCCGCGCGGTTCTGGGCCGACGCCGACCGCCACCTCGTGCGGTACGGCGGGCCGTTCACGCCCGAGATCGTCGAGAGCGCGGCGGGCAGCTTCGTCACGACGACGGACGGGCGCCGCGTCCTCGACTTCACGTCCGGTCAGATGAGCGCGATCCTCGGGCACAGCCACCCGGCGATCGTCGAGACGGTGCGCCGCCAGGTCGGGACGCTCGACCACCTGTTCTCCGGGATGCTGTCGCGCCCGGTCGTCGACCTCGCCCGCCGGCTCGCGGACACGCTGCCCGACCCGCTCGAGAAGGTGCTTCTGCTGACCACGGGGGCCGAGTCGAACGAGGCCGCGATCCGGATGGCGAAGCTCGTCACGGGACGGCACGAGGTCGTCTCGCTCGCCGGGTCGTGGCACGGCATGACGCACGCCGCGGCCGCCGCGACGTACAGCGCGGGCCGCCGCGGCTACGGCCCGACGGCGCCCGGCAACCTCGTCGTCCCCGTCCCCAACGCGTACCGGCCCGACCACCTCGCGCCCGACGGCACGCACGACTGGCGCCGCCAGCTCGACCTCGCGTTCGACCTCGTCGACGTGCAGTCGACGGGCAGCCTCGCGGCGTGCCTCGTCGAGCCGATCCTCAGCTCGGGCGGGATCGTCGAGCTCCCACCGGGCTACCTCGCGGCGCTGCGCGACAAGTGCCACGAGCGCGGGATGCTCCTGATCCTCGACGAGGCGCAGACGGCGCTGTGCCGCACCGGCTCCTGGTACGCGTTCGAGGGGCGCGACGGCGAGGAGCCCGTGGTGCCGGACATCCTCACCCTCTCCAAGACCCTCGGTGCCGGGCTCCCGCTCGCCGCCGTCGTCACGAGCGCCGAGATCGAGGCGCGCGCGCACGAGCGCGGCTTCCTCTTCTTCACGACGCACGTCTCGGACCCGCTCGTCGCGGCGGTCGGCACCACCGTGCTCGACGTGCTCCAGGCCGAGCGGATGGACGCGCGCGTCCGGGTGCTCGGCGACCGGCTGCGCGCCGGGCTGCTCGACCTCCAGGACCGCCACGCGACGATCGGCGACGTCCGCGGGCGCGGGCTGCTCCAGGGCATCGAGCTCGTGCTCGACCGCGAGACGAAGGAGGGCGCCGACGCCCTCGGCGCGCTCGTCACCCGGCGGGCGCTCGAGCTCGGGCTCCACATGAACGTCGTGCAGCTCCGCGGCATGGGCGGCGTGTTCCGCATCGCCCCGCCGCTCACCGTGAGCGAGGAGGAGCTCGACCTCGGCCTCGAGCTGCTCGACCAGGCCCTCGGCGACGCGACGCGCGAGCTCCTGGGCTGACCGCCGGTCACCCGGGCGGGTCGGCCACCCGTCGCGCGCCGACGGCGAGCACCCCGTCGCGCACGACCGTCACCGGGCCCAGCGCGGGGACGTCGAGCGACGCGCGCACGCCGTCGAGGACCCGGTCGTCGCCTCCGTCCGGCGTCTGATGGACGAGCCAGAGCGCTCCGCCCGGGACGAGCAGCGCGGCGAGGGCGCTCGCCTCGGCATGGCCCACGCGCGTCCAGAAGACGTTGACGTCCACCGCGAACGCGACGTCGAACGGGCCGCCGGAGACGTTCGGACCACCGGTCGCCGCGAGCTCCCCACGCCGCACGACGAGGCGGCCGTCGTCGACAGCGACCCGGTTGCGCGCGGTCGTGCGGGCGACCGCCACGGCGGACCGGTCGAGCGCGACGTACCGCACGCCGGGGTGGGTGGCGAGCACGAGCTCGGCAGCCGCCCCGGGACCGGGGCCGATCTCGAGCACGGCCTCGTCGCCGCGGAGGTCGAGCAGCGCCACGGCCCGCCGCACGCGCTCCGGGACGGTGGCGGTCACCCGTCCAGTGTGGCCACCGAAGCGAGCGTCCGCAGCGTGCGTTTACACCGTCTCAGCATGCGTCACGAGCCTTCCGTGATGCGGACGGCCGACCTAGCCTGACGAGCGAACGCCCACCACGCGCCCGGAGGACACCATGCCCGCACCGCTCGACACCAGCGAGAAGATCACGCAGTACGCCCACCCCGACCGCCTCGTGAGCACCGACTGGCTCGCCGAGCACCTGGGCGAGCCGGGCGTCGTCGTCGTCGAGTCCGACGAGGACGTGCTGCTCTACGAGACCGGGCACATCCCCGGCGCGGTGAAGATCGACTGGCACACCGACCTCAACGACCCCGACACGCGCGACTACATCGACGGCAAGGGCTTCGCCCAGCTCCTCGGCAGCAAGGGCATCGCGCGCGACACGACGATCGTCGTCTACGGCGACAAGAACAACTGGTGGGCGGCCTACGCGGCGTGGGTCTTCACGCTGTTCGGCCACGAGGACGTGCGCCTGCTCGACGGCGGCCGCGGCAAGTGGATCGCCGAGGGCCGCGAGGTCACGACGGACGTCCCCGAGCCGGTCGCGGTCGAGTACCCGGTCGTCGAGCGCGACGACGTGACGATCCGCGCGTTCAAGGAGGACGTCCTCGCCCACATCGGCAACGGGCCGCTCGTCGACATCCGCTCCCCGCAGGAGTACACGGGCGAGCGCCTGCACATCCCGGACTACCCGGAGGAGGGCGTGCTGCGCGGCGGCCACATCCCGACGGCGCGCAACGTGCCGTGGGCGACGGCGGTCGCGGAGGACGGCACCTACAAGTCGCGCGAGCAGCTCGAGGCGATCTACCAGGAGGGCGGCCTCGGCCTCGCGACGGACGACGAGGTCGTCACGTACTGCCGCATCGGCGAGCGGTCGAGCCACACGTGGTTCGCGCTCACGTACCTGCTCGGCTTCGACAAGGTCCGCAACTACGACGGCTCGTGGACCGAGTGGGGCAACGCCGTGCGCGTGCCGATCGTCAAGGGCGAGGAGCCCGGCGAGGCCCCGGCGTCGCTCAACTGACCCGCGTCCCGCGCGAGCGTGCCCGACGGCGCGCGGCCCGTCCTCCACGACGGGCCGCGCGCCGTCGGCGTGCCGCGGGCATACGACGCGTCCGCGGAGCGTTCCGCACGGTGGGACTACCGTCCCGCCGCCCCGGCCCCGATGCGAGGATCGCCCCCATGAGCTCCCCCTCCGACGCTTCGCCCGACCTGCCCGCGACGCTCGCGGAGATCCGCGAGGACTTCCTCGCGATGCCGGAGCGCGAGCGCCTCCAGCTGCTGCTCGAGTTCGCGAACGAGCTTCCCGACCTCCCCGAGCGCTACGCGAGCGCGCCCGGTCTGCTGGAGCGGATCGAGGAGTGCCAGTCGCCGGTGCGGGCCTTCGCGGAGGTCGACGACGCGGGCGTCGTGCACTTCTACGCGACCGCCCCGGCCGAGGCCCCCACGACGCGCGGCTTCGCGTCGATCCTCGCGCAGGGCCTCTCGGGCCTGACGGTGCAGGAGGTGCTCGACGTGCCCGACGACTTCCCGATGTCGATCGGCCTGACGCGCGCGGTGAGCCCGCTGCGCATCGGCGGCATGAACGGCATGCTCACGCGCGCCAAGCGCCAGGTCCGCGAGCAGGTCGCGGCCCGCGGCTGACGGGAGGCCCCTTCCGAACCCGCCGAGCATGTGGTCGTCGCCCGCCCGGCCGCCACGACGGGACGCCTCCGCATGGTCAGCTCGGTAGGCGGGCCAGGGGCGTCAGTCGCGGAGGGCCAGGCGCCGCGCCAGGACGGCGCAGACGACGAGCTGGAGCTGGTGGAAGACGATCACGGGCACGGCGACGACGCCGGCGACCGCGACGGGGAACAGCACGCTCGCCATGGGCAGGCCCGTCGCGAGCGACTTCTTCGACCCGCACATGAGCAGCGCGACCCGGTCCTCGGTCGAGAGCCCCAGCGCCGCGCCGCCCCACCACGTGGCCGCGAGCATCACGGCGAGGACGATCGCGCTGACCACGAGCAGCGCGACGATCGACCACCCGGACACGCTCGACCACACGCCCGCCGAGGACGCCGCCGCGACCGCGCCGAACACCACGACGAGGATCGTGCCGCGGTCGACGCCGAGCGTGAGCCAGCGCCGCGCCCGGACCCAGTCCCCCGCCCAGGGCTGGAGGAGCTGCCCGACGACGAACGGCAGCAGCAGCTGGAGCAGCACCGTGCGCAGGCCGCCGAGCCCGCCCGTGGGCCCGTCGGCTCCCCCGCCGGTCCCCGTCATGAGCCACAGCACGAGCAGCGGGGTGATCACCATGCCCGCGACGTTCGACACCGTCGCGCCGCAGATCGCCCCGGCGACGTTGCCGCGCGCGACGGACGTGAACGCCACGGACGACTGCACGGTCGACGGGAGCAGGGAGAGGTAGAGCATGCCGGCGGCGAGCGGCGCCCCGACGAGCGGCTCGATCGCCCACGCCGTGACGAGCCCGAGCACCGGGAAGACGACGTACGTCGCGGCGAGGATCCCGCCCTGCAGGCGCCAGTTGCGCAGCCCGGCCCAGACCTCCCGCGTGGACAGACGCATGCCGTAGACGAGGAAGAGGACGGTGACCGCGACGTCCGCGGCGGCGTCGACCACGCGCTGCGCGCCCGGCCCCACGGGCACGACGAGCCCGAGCACGAGCACCACGAGCAGCGTCACGACGAAGGGGTCGACCCACCTGCCCAGGACTGCGCGCACGGGGACCGAGCCTAGCCCGGCGCACGACCCGGGACGGCACCCGCCCGGTCAGAACAGCGTGTAGCCGCCGTCGACCGTGACGACGGCGCCCGTCATGAAGCTCGACGCCGCGCTCGCGAGGAAGACGACGGGCGGCCCGATCTCCTCCGGCTCCGCCCAGCGCTGCATCGCGGCGGGCGCGACGCAGTCGTCGTAGTACTCCGGCTGGTCGACCGGCGACGCCTCGGTGCGCACGTACCCGGGCGCCACCGCGTTCACGCGGATGCCGTGCGGCGCCCACTCGGCGGCGAGGCCCTTGGTGAGCTGGTGCACCGCCGCCTTGGACGCGAGGTACGCGGGCTGCCAGCGGGGCCGGTTGACGATCGACGCGGACATCGAGCCGACGTTGACGATCGTCCCCGGCCGGTCCTGCGCGACGAGCTCCCGGGCGACGGCGCGCGAGCAGTACCAGACGCCGTCGAGGTTGGTGGCGAGCGTGCGGTGCCACACGTCGTCGCCGATCTCGAGGGCCGCGCCGCCGATCGACACGCCCGCGTTGTTGACGAGCAGGTCGACCGTGCCGAGGTCGGCGGCGGCGCGCGCGACGACGTCGTCCACCTGCTCGCGGTCGGTGACGTCGAGCACGTAGCCGCGGGCGTCGGTGCCGGCGTCCCGGAGCGCGGCGGCGGCCTCGTCGGCCGCCGCCGCGGTGGTCGCCGTGACCGCGACGCGCGCCCCCGCCTCGCCGAGCGCGCGGGCGACGGCGCGGCCGATGCCGCGGCTGCCGCCGGTGAGCAGGGCCGTGCGGCCGACGAGCGAGAACGAGTCGAGGACGGTCACGCGGGACAGTCGACCACGGGGCGCGTCAGAAGTCGAAGAGGTCCTCGAGCCACGACTCCTTCTTCTTGCGCTTGCGGTAGCGGGGGTCGTAGCCGTCGCGGCCGTCGTACCGGCGGTCCCGGTCGTCGCGGTACCGGTCGTCGCGCGAGCGCTCGTCGTAGCGGTCGTCGCGGTACCGGTCGTCGCGGTAGCGGTCGCGGTCGTCCTCGCGGCGGTCGCCGTACCGCTCCCCGAAGCGCGGGGCGGGGCTGCCGTAGTCCACGGCGGCGGCCGGCGGGTACGACGTCGGGGCGGGCGCGGCGGGGGCGGGCGGCACGGCGGCGGCCGGCCCCGCGGCCTCGGCGGCGATCTCGCTCTCCACCGAGCGGTCGATGATCTTGTCCAGCTCGCCGCGGTCGAGCCACACGCCGCGGCACGTGGGGCAGTAGTCGATCTCCACGCCCTTGCGCTCGGTCATGACGAGCACGGTCTGGTCGGTGGGGCACAGCATGTCTGCCTCCTCGCGAGATGGGCCGGGCGCGGTCGGCGCCCGCACCGGTACTGCGCAGTCCAACGCGGCTCCCGCGCGAGCGGTTCCCGGCCGGGCAGGTCTGCCGGTGCGGCTCAGCCCGTGCGGCGCTCGCTCGCGAGGCGGTCGCGCAGCTCGTCCGCGAGGTGCACCTCGTCGTCGAGGGCGGCGAGCGCGTCGGCCACGCGCGGGAGGAAGTCGGCCCCGGCGCGGAACCACTCCACGCCCTCGAGGAACCGTGCGGCGGCCGCGTCGTCGTGCAGGGCCAGCGCGAGGTCGGCACGGAGCACCAGGGCGCGGAACCGGACGCGCTCGGCGACGGTGCGGGTCCGCACGCCCTCGGCGGCGAAGGCCCGGTCCAGGACCTGGGCGGCACCGGCCGGGTCTCCCGCCGCGCGGAGGATGCGCGCGTGCTCCAGGGCTCGGCCCAGGTCCGGCGGTTCCTCGGCGCCGCGGCGGGGCAGCCCGGGCACGAAGGCCCCACCAACCACGCCGTACCTCCCGCCTCCCGCCGACAGCGCGCCCACACTAACCCTGGACGTGCGGCCCGGCACGGCGGGAGACGGGAGGCCGACGGTTCAGCGCTGCACGCGCGCGCTGCCGCCCGACGCGAGCTTGCGGACCTCGGCGAGCGACGCCGTCGACGTGTCGCCGGGGGTCGTCATCGCGAGCGCCCCGTGCGCCGCGCCGTACTCGACGGCCTCCTGGATCGAGCCGAGCTCCATGAGCCCGTACGCGAGGCCCGACGCGAACGAGTCGCCGCCGCCCACGCGGTCGAGGATCTCCAGGCCGGGGCGGTGCGTCGCCTCCGCGAAGCCCTGCACGCGCGACCACGCGATCGCGCCCCAGTCGTTGACCGTCGCGGTCCGCACGCCGCGCAGCGTCGTCGCGACGACCTGGAAGTTCGGGTACTCCTCGGCCGCGCGCGTGATCATCGCGCGGAACGCGGACGTGTCGAGGTCGGTGAGGTTCTCGTCGACGCCCTCGACCTCGAACCCGAGCGACGCGGTGAAGTCCTCCTCGTTGCCGATCATCACGTCGACGTACCGCGCGAGGCGGCGGTTCACCTCCTGCGCGCGCTCGACGCCGCCGATGCCCTTCCACAGCGAGGGGCGGTAGTTGAGGTCGTAGGAGACGACCGTGCCGTGGCGGCGCGCGGCGGCCATCGCCGCCTCCGCGACGTCGGCGGACGACTCCGACAGCGCGGCGAAGATCCCCCCAGTGTGGAACCACCGGACGCCGCTGCCGAACACGGCGTCCCAGTCGACGTCGTCGGGCCGGAGCTGCGCGATCGCGGTGTTGCCGCGGTCGGAGACGCCGACCGCGCCGCGCACCCCGAAGCCGCGCTCGGTGAAGTTGAGCCCGTTGCGCACCGTGCGGCCGATGCCGTCGTCCTCGCGCCACCGGACCCAGCGCGTGTCGAGGCCGCCCGTGAGCATGAGGTCCTCGACGAGGCGCCCGACCTCGTTGTCCGCGAGCGCGGTGACGATCGCGCCGCGCAGGCCGAACGCGCGGCGCAGACCGCGCGCGACGTTGTACTCGCCGCCACCCTCCCACACGTCGAAGCGGCGGGCCGTCTTGATGCGGCGCTCCCCCGGGTCGAGGCGCAGCATGACCTCGCCGAGCGCGACGACGTCGTAGGCGCAGTCGGCCGCGGGGCGGACGGCGAGCGGGGCGCGGGCGGTGGTCGTGTCGGTCATGGGTCAGGCTCCTTCGGCGGGGTGGGGGGCGGTCGCGGCGAGCGCGACGGCCTCGCGCGTGCGGCGGGTGATCTCGACGGTGTCGCCCGCGCGCACGAGCGCGGCGTCGACCATCCAGGAGCCGCCGGCGGCGAGCACGGCGGGCAGGGCGAGGTAGTCGAGCAGGTTGGCGGCGCTCACGCCGCCGGTCGGCACGAACCGCAGGCCGGGGAACGGCGCGGAGAACGCCTTGACGGCGGCAGGCCCGCCGACGACGTTCGCGGGGAACAGCTTGACGACGTCGAGGCCGAGGTCGAGCGCGGCGATGACGTCCGACGGCGTCGCGACGCCCGGGACGACGGGCACGCCGAGCTCCTGGGCACGACGCACGACCGCGGCGGAGAGGCCGGGCGAGACGAGGAACCGCGCCCCGGCGTCGACGGCCTCGTCGACCTGGGCGGCTGTGACGACGGTGCCCGCCCCGACCAGCACGTCGGGCACCTCGCGCGCGATCGCCTCGATCGCCGCGCGCGCCCCGGCGGTCCGGAACGTGACCTCGGCGACGGGCAGACCGCCGTCTCGCAGCGCGCTCGCGACGAGGACGCCCTGCGCCGCGTCGTCGACCACGACGACCGGCACGACGCGGGCACGGGCGATCCCCTCCAGGGGTCCCAGGGATGACATCCAGGCTCCGTTTCGCTATGGTGAACACCTGTTGTTCACTACGGAACGCACTCTAGGCGAAGGAGTCACCATGGCGGAAGCCGGCCGTGCGCCGTCGGGCACCGCGGGGTCGGCGGAGAGCCCGCTCGGCAGCGTCGACAAGGCGCTCGTCGCACTCGAGGCGCTCGCCTCGGCGGGCCCCGAGGGCGTCGCGCTCGGGGACCTCGCGCGCTCGCTCGGGCTGCACAAGGCGTCGCTGCACCGCACGCTCGCGGCCCTGCGGTTCCGCGGGTACGCCGAGCAGGACGCGACGACCGGCGACTACCGCCTCGGCCCCGCGGCGACGGCGCTCGCGACGGTCTACCTCGGCGAGGAGAACCTCCCCGCGCTCCTGCACCCGGTGCTCGTCGCGGTGTGCCGCGCGACCGACGAGCTCGTGCACCTCGGCACCCTCGCCGGGACCGAGATCGTCTACCTCGACAAGGTCGAGCCGGCCCGCGCCGTCCGCGTCTGGTCGGCCGTCGGGCGCCGCCGCCCGGCGGCGACCACCGCGCTCGGGCGCGCGCTGCTCTCCCAGCGGACCCTCGACGACGGCGCGCTCGCCTGGTACGCCGCCGCCGCGCCCGAGGACCACCCCGTCACGCCCGCCGCGCTGCGGGCGACGTGCGAGGCCACGCGCGCGACGGGGTTCGCCACGGAGACGGAGGAGAACGAGCCGGGCATCAGCTGCGTCGCCGTCCCGGTCCTGCGCGCCGGGCAGCCGGTCGCCGCCGTGAGCGTCACGGCGCCCGCCGAGCGGCTCGGCCCCCGACGGCGGCGGGAGATCGAGACGGTCCTGCGGGAGGTCGTGCCGCCCCTGCTGCCCCCGACCCTGGCGGTGCCCGACGCGGTGCTCCGCGGCTCCGGCGACGGGGCGACCCGCCGACCGGCGACGGACGCCGCGCTGTGAGAGAGTTCAACCGCAGCACGACGGAATGACGGAAGGGCCCGCGCGATGACCGTCCTCGTGGCGTACAACGACTCCCCGCAGGGCGAGACCGCATTCCGGGCGGCCGTCGCCGAGGCGGTCCACCGCTCGACCGCGCTCGCGGTCCTCGTGCTCACGCCGCAGGACGCCGACGCGGGCGTCCCCGCGAGCCTCGCCCACCTGCTCGACACGCTCCCCGCCCAGGTCGCGCGCCCCGAGGTGTCGTACCGCCCCGAGCACCGCGACCCGGCCGAGGCGATCATCGACGAGGCCGAGCGCACGACCCCCGACCTCGTCGTCGTGGGGGCGCGCAAGCGCTCACCCGTCGGCAAGTTCCTGCTCGGCAGCACCACGCAGCGCGTCCTGCTGGACTCGCCCGTCCCCGTGCTCGTCGTCAAGGCGTCCCACTGACGGACGCCGTCGCGCGGCCGCCCGGTCGCCCGGACGGCCGCGCCGTCCGGCTCAGCCCTGCGCGACGGCGGCGCGCAGCCCGTCGACGAGCGGCGTCGTCGGGCGACCCAGGAGCCGGCGCAGGTCCTCGGTGACCTCGGCGAGCAGGCCGTCGCGGATGTTGCCGTCCAGCGCGACGACGAACCCCGCCGTCCCCTCGTCCAGGCCGGCGCCCTGCAGGAGCGCGCGGTGCTCGTCGGGCGACACGCGCCGGTAGACGACGGGGCGCCCGAGCACCTCGGCAGCCGCGGCGGCAAGGTCGTCGTACGTCCACGCGACGTCACCGCTCAGCTCGTACACGGCGCCCGCGTGCGCGGACGCGTCCTCGTGCGCGGCGAGCGCGACGACGGCCGCCGCCTCGGCGAAGTCCGCGCGGCTCGCGCTCGCGACGCGGCCGTCGCCCACGCTCGCGACGATCTCGCCGGACTCGCGCGCGCCGAGCACGTCGCCGACGTAGTTCTCGGTGTACCAGTTGTTGCGCAGCACCGTCGTGGCGAGACCCGAGGCGGCGAGGAGCTCCTCGGTCGCCTTGTGCTCGGGCGCGAGGACGAGCGCGGACGTCGTCGCGTGCGGCGCGCTCGTGTAGACGACGCGCGCGACCCCGGCGGCCCGCGCGGCGTCGACGACGTTGCGGTGCTGCTCGACGCGCTGCCCCACCTCGGAGCCGGAGACGAGCACGAGGACGTCCACCCCGGCGAGCGCCGGGGCGAGCGTCTCGGGCTGTGCGTAGTCGGCCTCGCGGACCTCGACGCCGCGGTCGGCGAGGTCCGCGACCTTGGCGGTCGTGCGCGCGAGCGCGACGACCTGGGACGCGTCGGCCCCGCGGGCGAGGAGGGACTCGACGACGAGGCGGCCGAGGTGGCCGCTGGCTCCGGTGACGGCGATGGACATGCGCGGGCTCCTTCGAGTGCGGGGTGCGCGGCCGGTCGGCCGCACGACCACCAGCATGCACTTACTTTTCGTAAGTGCCAACCATGAGTGAGTGCGACCTATCTCACAGTGCTGTCCGCACGAGCGCACCGTATCCTGGGGCGATGACGACCGACGCCCGCCCCGCGGAGGACACCGGACCCACCGACGCGATGGTGGCCGACGTCTTCCAGCGCGGCTGCACCTCGCGCCACGTGCTCGAGGCCGTGACCGGGCGCTGGGGCGTGCTCACGGTCGCCGGCCTGCGCGACGGCGCGGTGCGCTTCAACGCGCTCCGCCGCCGCATCGACGGAGTCAGCGAGAAGATGCTCGCGCAGACCCTCCAGTCCCTCGAGCGCGACGGCATCGTCGTGCGCGAGGTGCGGGCGAGCATCCCGCCCCACGTCGAGTACTCCCTCACCGACCTCGGGCGCCGCGTCGCGGACAGCCTCTCGGGGCTCATCGACGTCCTCGAGGGCGCGGTCGACGAGGTGTCGGCGTCCCAGCGCGCGTACGACGCGCGCCGGGACTGACCAGCTCACGTCTGCGAGCGCAGGTACCACCAGACGAGCGCGGCGACCACGAGCAGGCCCGCGACGACCGCGAGCACGATCTTGCCGACGCTGTAGGGACGCCGCCCGACCACCTGTCCCGTGTTCGCCTTGACCATCACCTGCCACTGCCTGCCCGCGTAGACGTACGTCGCGACCCGCAGCGGCAGGAGCACGAGCTTGAACATCACGTCGGCGTACGCGGTGCGGACCGACGCCGCCCGCTGCTCGTCACCGCCGATGTCGCGCTCGACGTCCCGCCGGATCGCGGTGGCCGCCGACCCCGGGTCGGCGGCGACCTATCCTGGCCAGGTGCCGAAGCCGCCGACGACCGCGCCCGCGACACCCACCGTCGCCGTCCTCCTCGCGGCGGGGGCCGGGACGCGCCTCGGGCGCGGGCCCAAGGCGCTGCTCCCCCACCGTGGCGCGGCGCTCGTCGAGCACGCGACGGCGACCCTGCTCGCGGGCGGGTGCGACGCCGTCGTCGTGGTGCTCGGCGCCGAGGCCGCGCGCGTGCGGGCCGGGTCGTCGCTCGACGGGCCCGGGGTGCGCGTCGTCGACAACCCCGACTGGGCCACCGGGATGGCGTCGTCCCTGCGCGTCGGCGTCGCCGCCGCTCTCGACCTCGTCCCCGCCCGGGTCGTCGTGGCGCACGTGGACCAGCCCGGCGTCGGGCCCGACGACGTCGCGCGCCTCCTCGCCGCGCACCGCCCCGGGCGCGTGACCGCGTCGCGGTGGCTCGCCGGGGGCGCCGCGGAGGACGCTGCGGGGGCGGACCGCCCTCGGTGGGCGCACCCGCTCGTCCTCGACGCCACGCTCGCGGCGCCCGCCGCCGCGAGCGCCCGCGGCGACCACGGAGCACGTGACTTCCTGCGCACCCACGCCGACCTGGTCGACGTCGTCGACCACCCCGGCGACGGCCGCGACCTCGACACCGCGGCCGACCTCGACCTCCTGGACGACCCCACGCCCCGCTGAGTGCGGGAAGCAGTCGCGCCGACCGGCGTCGGACGGGACTGCTTCCCGCACTCAGCGGGTGGAGGCGGCGGCCTTGATGCCCAGGTAGACGCGGTCGCGCGCGAGCGGGAGCTCGGTGAACCGCACGCCCGTCGCGGCGCGGATCGCGTTGGCGAGCGCGGGTGCGACGGGGTTGAACGGGCTCTCGCTCATCGACTTCGCGCCCATCGGGCCGACCGTGTCCGACGTCCGCGCGAAGTAGACCTCGCTGCGCGGGGTGTCCGCGAACGTGGGCAGGTGGTACTGGCGGAAAATGTCCGTCGTCACGCGGCCCGTCTCGTCGACCACCACGTTCTCGTAGAGCGCCGCGCCGAGGGCCTGGGCGATGCCGCCCTCGACCTGGCCGCGGCACTGGCGGGGGTTGACGACCTCCCCGGCGTCGGCGGCCTGGACGGACTGGAGGATGCGGATCTCCCCCGTCCCGCGGTGCACCGCGACGCGGAAGCCGTGGACGTTGAACGCGACCGAGCGCGGGGTGCCGCCCCAGCGGCCCTCGGCGACGAGCGCGATCCCGGCGTCGTCGGCGGCGCGCGCGACGTCGGCCAGCGGCAGCACCGTCCCGGCGCAGTCGACGCCGCCGGGCACGAGCCGGCAGTCGCCGGGCGCGGCGCCCGCGACCCCGGCCGCGACCTTGAGCACCGCCTCGGCCAGGTCCTGCGCGGCGGCGAGCGACGCCTTGCCCGCGACGACCGTGCCGGTGGACCCGAACGCCCCGGTGTCGTGCTCGACGAGGTCGGTGTCGGACTGCCGCACGACGACGTCGGCGGCGTCCTGCCCGAGCGCGCTCGCGACGAGCTGGGCGTGGACGGTCGTCGTGCCGTTGCCGAACTCGGCGGTCCCGACCTCGGCCTCGACGACCCCGTCCGGCCGCAGCCGCACGCGCGCGTGCGAGTAGTGCCCGCGGGGCGGGACGGTGTCGATCATGGACAGCGCCGTCCCCTCCCCGACGCCCCACTCCGGGCCGAGGTCCGGGAGCACGTCCGGACCCGACCCGGCGCCCGCGCCGTACGCGGCGACGTCGCGCGCCCGGCCGCGCGCGAGCGCGTCGGCGGCCAGGTCGAGGCACTGGTCGAGCCCGTAGCTGCCGTAGAGCACGTCCTCCTCGGGCGTCGGGTGCGTGGAGAGCATGGGGTCGCCGTCGCGCACGACGTTGCGGCGCCGCAGCTCGACCGGGTCCATGCCGAGCTGCCGCGCGAGCTCGTCGACCGCGGACTCGACGGCGAAGATCATCTGCGACAGCCCGTACCCGCGGAACGCGCCCGCGGGCACCGTGTTCGTGTAGACGCAGTGGGCGTCGACCTTCTTGTTGTCGCACCGGTAGACGGCGAGGGACTCGCCGCACCCGTGGAACATGACGCCCGGGCCGTGGTTCCCGTACGCCCCGGTGTTGCTGAGGACGTCGAGGTGCAGCGCAGTGAGGGTGCCGTCGCGGCGCGCGCCCGCGCGCACGCGGATGCGGAACGGGTGGCGCGTCGTCGTGCCGACGAACTGCTCGCGGCGCGTGAGCTCGAGCTGCACGGGCCGGCCGAGCCGCAGCGTCGCGAGCGCGACGACGTCCTCCGTGAGCACCTCCTGCTTGCCACCGAACCCGCCGCCCACGCGCTCGCAGTGCACGCGCACGCGCTCCGGGTCGAGGTCGAGGACGCGCGCCAGGTGGCGGCGCGCGAGGAACGGGACCTGCGTGGACGACCGCACGACGAGCCGCCCGTCGTCGTCGAGGGACGCGACGGCGCAGTGCGTCTCGAGCGCGGCGTGCTGCACGCGGTGGGTGCGGTACGTGGCCTCGTGCACGACGTCGGCCTCCGCGAGCCCGCGCTCGACGTCGCCGAGCTCGCTGTGCACCTCGGCGACGACGTTCGCCTCCGGCCGCGAGACGCGCGCGGCCGCGGCGTCGAGCTCGGGGTGCACGAGCGGCGCCCCCGGCGCCATGGCCTCCTCCGGGTCGACGACGGCGGGCAGCGGCGCGTACTCGACGCGGACCCGGCGCACCCCCTCCTCGGCGGCGGCGACGGTCTCGGCGACGACGGCCGCGACCCGCTGGCCGACGTGCCGCACGACGTCGTCGAGGATCCGCGTGTCGTCGGGGTCGTCGGTGAACAGCTCGTGCTGCGCGGTCGAGAACCGCGTCGCGGGCGCGTCCTCGTGCGTGAGCACGGCGTGCACGCCGGGCACCGCGAGCGCGTCCGTCGTGTCGATCGCGACGACGCGCGCGTGCGCGTGCGGCGACCGCACGAGCTTGAGGTGGAGCAGGCCCGGGTAGTCGGCCGGGTCCACGTCGAGCGTGTACCGCACGGTCCCGGTGACGATCCCCCGGCCCGCGGGCGCGGGCACGTCGCGCCCGAACGCCCGGCCCGCCTCGCCAGAGCCCTGGTCCCCCGAGGTAGAGCCCCGGTCCGGCGAGGTAGAGGCCCGGTCGCCGCCCGACGGCGCACGCTCGCCCGTGCCCGGCGCGGTCCCGGTCGTGTCGCCGCGCCCGAGCACGGCGTCCTCGATCGCGCGGTACCCCGTGCAGCGGCACAGGTTGCCCTTGAGGTTGCGCGGCAGGTTCTCGCGCTGCGCGTCGTCGAACGTCGCGGCGGTCATGATCATCCCGGCGGTGCAGAACCCGCACTGGAAGCCCTGCGCGTCGAGGAACTGCTGCTGCACCGGGTGCAGCGCGTCCTGCGGCCCGTGGGGGTCGTGGTCGCACGTGCCCGCCGCCTCGTCCCCGGCGGCACCGCCCCGGCACGACGTCGCCGCGAGCCCCTGGATCGTCGTCACCTCGTGGCCCGCCGCGCGCCGCGCGGGGTAGACGCACGAGTGCACCGGGACGCCGTCGACGTGCACGGTGCACGCGCCGCAGTCGCCGCCGTCGCACCCCTTCTTCACGCCGAGCGCGCCCTGCTCGCGCAGGTACGTGCGCAGGCACTGGCCCGCGCGGGGCTCGGTGCGGGCCGTGCGGCCGTCGATCGTCACCGGCGGGGCCGGGTGGGGGGCGGGCGTCGTCGTCATCGGAGGCCTCCGTCCGAGGTCGTGCCGTCGACGAGCTCCGCGCGGATCTGCTCGCCGAGGCGGTAGGTCATGTCCCGGCGCCACTCGGGCAGCCCGTGGATGTCGTCGTGGTAGAGGTCGGCGGGGACCGCGGCGTCGAGCGTGGCGACGAGGTCGGCGGCGGTGGGCAGCGCGTCCGCCGCGAAGCGGAGCTGCACAGGCCGGCGCGTCGAGGCGGTGACCGTGAGGACGAACGCGCCCCCGGCGTCGGGCGGGTCGACCCGGCCCACGAGCAGCACGCCGGAGCGCCCGAGGTTGGACAGCGACAGGCGGCGGAACGCGGTGCGCGAGCGCAGCGCGTGGTCCGGCAGACGGATCGCGCGCAGGAGCTCCCCGGGCGCGAGCGTGTTGCGCAGCTCGCCCGTGACGAGGTCGACGACGGGCTGCTCCCGGCGGGTGCCGCCCGGCCCCCAGACCTCCGCGACGCCGTCGAGCGCCGCGGTGAGCGAGATCATCGGCCCGGCCGGCAGCGACGTGCAGACGTTGCCCCCGACGGTCGACGCGTTCCAGATCTTGAACGACGCGACGAAGCTGTCGCAGCACGGCCGCACGAGGTCCAGCGCGCGCCACCGGTCGCGCACGGACGCGGCCTGCGCGCTCTCCTCGAACGCCCACAGCTCGGCGACGGTGCACGTCGCGGCGATCTCGAGGCCCTCGTCGGAGACGGTCAGCGCGGGCCACCCCGCGCTCGTCAGGTCGAGCAGGCGCCGGAGCGTCTCGCTGCCGTAGGAGAACAGGACGGTCCCGCCCGCGAGCCACGCGTCGCCCTCGCGCCAGTCGGCGGGGTCGGCGGTCGGGACGAGGTCGGTGACGGTGCCCAGGTCCATCAGGGGGCCTCCTCGGGGTGGGGGCGGTGCGTCGGTGCACCGTCCGGTCGTGCTGCGGGCTCCGCGTGGAGCGGGCCCGAGCTGCTGCTGAGCGGGACGACGGCGGAGCGCCCGTGGCGGGTGGCGACGAGCTCCGCGGTGATGGAGACGGCGACCTCCTCCGGCGTGACGGCGCCGAGGTCGAGCCCGATGGGCGACCGCAGGCGCGCGAGCGCGGCCTCGCCCACGCCCTCGGCACGCAGCGCGGCGACGCGCTGGGCGTGCGAGCGGCGCGAGCCCATCGCGCCGACGTACGCGAGCGGGAGGTCCAGCGCGAGCCGCAGGAGCGGCACGTCGAACTTCGCGTCGTGCGTGAGGACGGCGACGGCGGTCCGTGCGTCGAGCCGCCCCGCTGCGGCCTCGGCGGCGAGGTAGCGGTCGGGCCACTCGACGACGACCTCCGCCTCGGGGAAGCGGCGCGGGTCGGCGAACACCTCGCGCGCGTCGACGAGCGTCACGCGGTAGCCGAGGAGCCGGACGTGCCGCACGAGCGCGCCCGCGAAGTCGTTGGCCCCGCACACGAGGAAGCGCGGCGCGGGCAGCCGCGTCTCGACGAGCAGCGTGACGGGCTCGGCCGCGTCGCACGCATCGGCGGCTGCTCCTGCCGGGGCCGGTGCGGCGGCGCGCCCCGCCGACGGCGACGCGCCCGGGCCGCCGTGCGCCGCGTGCACGGTCGCCGTGCCGCCCGCGCGCAGCACCGCCACGACCTGCGCCGCGGCGGCGGCCAGGCTGTCGGGCCCGACGAGGCCGCGCAGCGCCCGGGCGACCGCCGCCTCGTCGGCGGCGCCCGGGCCGTCCACGACGACGGCCGTGCGCGCGCCGCCGTCGATGCGGCGGACGAGCGCCACGGGCGGGGCGGGCTCGGCTCGCGCCGCGAGCGCGTGCAGGGCGCGCGTCGCGTCGTCGTCGGGGAGCACGGGCTGGACGTGGACGTCGAGCGTCCCGCCGCAGCTCAGCCCGACGGCGAACGCGTCGTCGTCGCTGTACCCGAACGTCTCGCGGTGGCTCGTGCCGGACGCGATCGCGTCGAGCGCCGCGGCGTGGACGGCGCCCTCGACGCACCCGCCGGACAGGCTGCCGAGCACGGCGCCGTCGGCGCGGACCGCCATCGCGGTGCCGACCGGGCGCGGCACGGACCCCGACGCGGCGACCACGGTCGCCACGGCGAAGGGCGGCTGCCCCGGACCGAGCCAGGGGGCGAGCCGGTCGACGATGTGGAGCATCGTGGCCTCGCTTCCGCAGGGTGCCGGCGTACCGGCGTCCTTCCAGTGAACCCTTGCGGTGAGTCCCCTGCGTGTCCTGGCCCGCGTCCGCTGTGACGCGCCCGAAACACAGGGCTTGAATCCGCCGTGGACCCCCTCCGACTCACGGAGAGAAGTTCCGTCTGATGGAATTGCAGTTCCATTCGACGGACTCCACGCTAGCACGCGGTGAGGCGCAGGTCACCGTCCCGGAGCGACGGACGACTACGATCGGCCCATGACCGCCGTCTCGCTCGGGATGCCCAGGGTGCGGCCCGCCGTGCCCTCCGGCGCCCCGGGAGACCTGGACCCGGCCCGCCCGGCGACCGACGCGCTCGTCGACCGGTACGGCCGCGTGGCGCGCGACCTGCGCATCTCCATCACCGAGAAGTGCTCGCTGCGGTGCACGTACTGCATGCCCGCCGAAGGGCTGCCCGCGATCCCCCGCGAGGACCTGCTCACGCCCGACGAGATCGGCCGGGTCGTGCGGGTCGCGGTGGAGCGGCTCGGCATCACCGACGTCCGGTTCACCGGCGGCGAGCCGCTCCTGCGGAACGACCTCGCCGACATCCTGCGCGTCGCGCGCGCCGCCGCGCCGAGCGTGTCCCTCTCGCTGACGACCAACGCGATCGGCCTCGACAAGCGCGTCCGCGGGCTCGTCGACGCCGGGCTCGACCGCGTGAACATCTCCCTCGACTCGGTCGACCGCGCGCACTTCGCGCGCCTCACCCGGCGCGACCGCCTCCCCGACGTGCTCGCCGGGATCCGCGCCGCGCTCGACGCCGGCCTCGCGCCGGTGAAGCTCAACGCCGTCCTCATGCCCGAGACGCTGGCGGGCGCGGCCGACCTCCTCGCGTGGGCCGTCGAGCACGGCTGCCACCTGCGGTTCATCGAGCAGATGCCGCTCGACGCCGACGGGCGCTGGACGCGCGACGACCTCGTGTCGGCGACGGACCTCCTGGCCGTGCTGGGCACCCGCTTCGACCTGCTCGAGGTCGGGCGCGACGACCCGTCGGCGCCCGCCGAGGAGTGGCTCGTGGACGGCGGACCCCAGACGGTCGGCGTCATCGCCTCCGTCACGCGCTCGTTCTGCAGCGCGTGCGACCGCACCCGGCTCACCGCCGAGGGCACCGTGCGCTCGTGCCTGTTCGGCGACGACGAGACCGACCTGCGCGCGATCCTGCGCTCTGCGGACCTCGCCGAGGACGAGCGCGACGACGCCCTCGCCCGCGCGTGGCAGGGCGCGATGTGGCGCAAGCCGCTCGCGCACGGCAGCGACGCCCCGACGCTCGCCGCCGACGCCTTCGCGGCGACGACCCGCAGCATGGGCGCGATCGGCGGCTGAGGCGGGCGGCCGGCGGTGGCGCAGATCATAGGGTGAAGCCGGTCACCTCGGTGCATCAGCCCAGGTCAGAGCAGCCGTCTCTTCCTACCATGGATGTCGTGACGACGATCTCTCCTGCACCCACCAACCGCCCCTCCTCCTCGATCTCCGGCGCGTCCTCGACGACCCCGGACAACGCCGCGTCCGCGCTCCCGATCTACCGCACCGACGAGCGTTCCGCCGCCTGGAAGGCCGGCACCAAGAGCGTCCTGGGCGCGGCCGTCGGCGCCGTCGTCGGGGTCGTCGTGCTCAGCTGGTTCGGCCTCGTCCTCGGCACCGCCGTCGGCCTCGGCATCGGCATGCTGCTCGACAACCGCCCCGCCGAGCGCTGACCCGACCTCCCCTCCCGGCCCGCACCGCCGGGTCCCCGCCCGACATCGTCGTCGCCCGGCGGATCAGAAGGAACTCACGAGAGGCGAGAAGTGGCCCCTCCCCGGCTCCGGCCGGGGGCCACTTCTCGCCTCTCGTCGTCTCGCGGGCGGTCCAGGGTCGCGTCCTACAGCCCGACCCACTCCGAGACGCCGTCGTCGAAGTGCTGACGCTTCCAGATCGGCACTTCGGCCTTGATGCGCTCGACGAGCAGCGAGCAGGCCTCGAACGCCTCCCGGCGGTGGCCCGCGGCGGCCGCCGCGACGAGCGCGACGTCGCCGATCCCCAGGCTGCCGTACCGGTGGACCGCGGCGACCCGCAGCCCCGTCTCGGCCGCCACGTCCGCGACGCAGCGCCGGATCACGGCCGTGGCGTCGGGGTGCGCCTCGTAGTCGAGCCGCGTCACGCCCCGGCCGCCGTCGACGTCGCGGACCACACCGCGGAACGTCACGACGGCCCCGCACTCGGGGCCCCCGACGGCGTCCTCGACCGCGCGCGACACGGCGTCGTCGAGCACGTCCGTCGTCACACGGCTGGGGTCCGTGGGCGGCGCGCCGCCGTCCGTCGTCTGCGTCACAGCTCCCGCACCTCCACCTCGGTTCCGGCGGCCCACTCTGTCACGTCGGCCGGGACGTCCACGAGCACGTCCGCGCGCGCCATCGACGCGACCAGGTGGGAGCCCGCTCCCCCGACGACGCGCACCGTGCCCCCGGGGCCGGTCGCGCCTCGCAGGAGCTGCCGCTTGCCCGCGGGCGACGTCAGCGGCTGGGCGAGCACCGCCGTGCGCACGCGCTCGACGCCGGGCAGCCCCGCGGCCCGCTCGAGCGGCACGCGCAGGAACATCGCGAACGACACCTGCGCGCTCACCGGGTTGCCCGGGAACGTGAGCACGGGCGTCCCGTGCACGGTGCCGAACCCCTGCGGCCCGCCAGGCTGCATCGCGACGGAGCGGAACGTCACGTCCGACGACGCACCACCGCCGAGGACGTCCTTGACCACCTCGTACGCGCCCTGCGACACGCCTCCCGACGTCACGACGAGGTCCGCGACCGCCGCGGCCTCGGCGAGCACGGCGGCGAACCGCTCGGCGTCGTCGCCACAGCGGGCCGTGAGCACCACGTCGCCCCCCGTGCGCCGCACGGCGGCGCCGAGCGCGTCGGCGTTGGCGTCGAAGACCTGCCCGGGCCCCGGGGCCTCCCCCGGGCCGACGAGCTCCGACCCGGTCGACAGGACCGCGACCCGTGGGCGTGCGACGACCCGGACGCGCCCGACCCCGCACGCCGCGGCGGCCGCGAGGTGGTGCGGCGCGAGGACGGTCCCGTCGGTCAGCAGGACGTCGCCCGGGCGGACGTCGGAGCCCGCCTCGCGCACGAAGTCGCCCGCCGCCCGCGGCACCCGGACCTCGACGGACTCCGGGTCGGCCGGCGTCGTGGAGGCCTGTCCGGCAACCGGGTCGGTGGCACCCTCCCGCGCCGTGCCTGCGGGCGTGCGGGCGAACGTCCCGGTCGCGGTGTCCTCGACGGGCACGACGGCGTCCGCCCCCTCGGGCACGGGCGCGCCCGTCATGATGCGGGCAGCCGTGCCCGGCGCGAGCCGGGGCGGGACGCCCGGCGCCGCCGCGATCTCGGCGACCACGGCCAGCCGGACGGGAGCCTCCGTCCGCGCGCCGGCGACGTCCGCGGCGCGGACGGCGTACCCGTCCATCTGCGCGTTGCGGAACAGCGGGACGGCGACGGGCGCGACGAGGTCTCCCGCGAGGGCCCGGCCGAGCGCGTCGGCGAGGTCGACGTCCTGGGTGCGGGCGCGGCGTCGGGCCGCGTCCACGAGGGGGGCGAGGAGGGCCGCGACGTCCGCGCGGTGCTCGTCGACGCTCACCCGTGCTGTTCTTGCCATGCCTCGCCTTCCCGCTCCCCGCACGCCGACGGGCCACCCCCAGGAGCGGGCGACCCGTCGGCCGTGCGGTCGATGTCGAGGCTCAGCCTCCCACGGCCGCGGTGAGCGGACCGCGCACGAAGTACACGACGAACCCGGCCGCGACCACCCACAGCAGCGGGTGGACGTCGCGCGCCCTCCCGCACGCGGTCCGCAGCAGGACCCACGTGACGAACCCGATGCCGATGCCGTTCGCGATCGAGTACGTGAGCGGCATCGTCACGATCGTGAGGAACACCGGCAGCGTCACCGTGAAGTCGGTGAGGTCGATCTCCTTGATCTGGCCCATCATCATCGCGCCCACGACGACGAGCACCGCGCTCGCGACCTCGATCGGCACCACCGCCGTGAGCGGCGTGAGGAACATCGCGACGAGGAAGAGGCCGCCCGTGACGACCGAGGCGAGGCCCGTCCGCGCCCCCTCGCCCACGCCCGCCGCGGAGTCGACGAACACCGTGTTCGACGACGACGACGTCGCGCCGCCCACGACCGCCCCCACGCCCTCGACGACGAGCGCCGACTTGATGCGCGGGAAGTTGCCGTCCGCGTCGGCGAGGCCGCCCTGCTTGGCGAGCCCCGTCATCGTGCCCATCGCGTCGAAGAAGTTCGTGAAGAACAGCGTGAACACGAGCATCGTCGCCGCGAGCGCCCCGATCCGGTCGAACGCGCCGAACGAGAGCTGCCCGAACAGGCTGAGGTCGGGCACCGAGACGAGCGAGCTCGGCATCGCCGGCACGGTGAGGTGCCAGCCGCCGGGGTTCGTCTCCGACGCCGGGCCGAGGTGCAGCACGGACTCGGCGACGATCGCGACGACGGTCGTCGCGACGAGCCCGATGAGCAGCCCGCCCTTGACCTTGCGCGCCACGAGGACGCCCATGGTGAGCAGCCCGACGACGAACACGAGCGTCGGGACCGAGGTGATCGACCCGCCGTCGCCGAGCTGCACCGGCGGCCCGCCCGGGGTGCGCGTGACGAACCCCGCGTCGACGAACCCGATGAACGCGATGAACAGGCCGATGCCGACCGTGATCGCGGCCTTGAGCTGGCGCGGGACGGCGTTGAAGATCGCCGACCGCGCGCCCGTCACGGCGAGCAGCACGATGAGCAGGCCGTTGACCAGCACGAGCCCCATCGCCTCGGGCCACGTGACGTCGCCGATGACGGCGACGGCGAGGAACGAGTTGATGCCCAACCCGGCCGCGAGCGCGAACGGGAGGTTCGCGACGAGCCCGAACAGGATGGTCAGACCACCGGCGGCGAGGCCGGTCATCGCGCCGACCTGCGCCGTCTGGAGCCACCCGCCCGCGACGTCGACGGGCGCGTTCTCGGCGCTCGTCCCGCCGAGGATGAGGGGGTTGAGGATGACGATGTACGCCATCGCGAAGAAGGTCACCAGCCCGCCGCGGAGCTCGCGCCCGGTGGTCGAGCCGCGCTCGGTGATCCGGAAGAAGCGGTCGAGCCGGCCGGGGGCCGGTCCGGTGCCGCGTGCGTCGTCGTTCCCGGCGGTCTCCCGCCGCATGCCGAGGAGAGTCACGTCCTTGTCCCTTTCCTGAGGTACTGACCGGCCGCGCGGCCGGTCAGTACTCGACCCGGGACTCGAGGGCGCGCCAGGCGTCGAACGGCGCGGTGGCGGTGGCCGTGCGCTCGTGCACGACCTGCATGACCCGGTCGGCCGGGTCGGCGTCGAAGAAGTCGTAGAAGGCGGCGTCGTCGAAGCCGGCGCGCGCGGCGTCGTACCGGTCGGCGGCGTAGTGGACGGCGTGCACGCGCGCCCAGAGGGCGGACGCGAGGCACATGGGGCACGGCTCGCAGCTCGAGTAGAGCGTCGCGCCCGTGAGGTCGAAGGTGCCGAGCGCGGCGCACGCGCGCCGGATCGCGGTGACCTCGGCGTGCGCGGTCGGGTCGTTGTCCTGCGTGCCCCGGTTGTTGCCCTCGAACACCCGCCCGTCGGCGGTGACGAGGACGGCGCCGAAGGGTCCTCCGGCGTGCGCGACGCTGTCGACCGCGAGGGCGACGGCTCGGTCCAGGTGTGCGGTGTCCACGACAAGAGTGTCCATGGTGAGTCTCCACGGTTCGGGCAGCGACGCCGGGTGCTCCGCCTCCGGCGTCCGGGCTCGTCGGTGAGCCGGGAGGAGGCGGCCGGCGGGCCGCTGCAGGCGAGTTGTCACGTCCGCCTGGTAGGTAGCTGCCGGTGTCGGATCGAACGTGTCGACCACCGAGCGTGTCGCTCGGCCCGGGCCCGCCGTTGGCACGCTCGACGCTAGCAGCGCGTGACGGACGCCACAAGGGTTTCGGAAGAACTTTTCCACGATATGGACGAAGCCACCGGGGGTCCGCGCCCGGAGCCCCCCGCGAGGACTGTTGCGGAAGGATCTGCCGCCCGGAAGAGTTGTCCCAGCGCAGGTCCGACGCCCGGGGCGTCGCCCCGTCCCGACCCACCCGGAGGCCCAGTGACCGAGCCCGCTCCGCCGTCGTCCCTCCCCGTCGTCCGCGTCCCCGCCCGACCGGGCCCGCCGCTGCGCTTCCAGCTCCGCCCCGTGGCGCCCTCGCTGCGCTCGTTCCTCGCGACCGAGGCGGGCGGCGCCGTCCTGCTCCTCGCCGCGACGGTCGTCGCGCTCGTGTGGGCGAACTCCGCGTGGTCGGGCGCCTACGACGCGCTCTGGTCCACGGAGGCGGGCTGGCGCGTCGGGCCGTGGGCGTTCGAGATGGACCTGCACCACTGGGTCAACGACGCCGCGATGGCCGTGTTCTTCCTCGTCATCGGCCTCGAGATCAACCGCGAGGTCACGAGCGGCGAGCTCCGCAACCGCCGCACCGTCGCCGTCCCCGCGCTGGGTGCGCTGGGCGGCCTCGCGGTCCCCGCGCTCATCTACGTCGCGTTCAACGCGGGGTCTCCCGCGGAGCACGGGTGGGGCATCGTCATGTCGACGGACACCGCGTTCCTCGTGGGCATCCTCGCCCTGTTCGGGCCGCGCTGCCCCGACCAGCTCCGGCTCTTCCTCCTCACGCTCGCCGTCGTCGACGACATCGGCGCCATCACCGTCATGGCGCTCTTCTACACCGACGACCTCTGGCTCCCGGGCCTCCTCGTCGCCGCCGCGCTCGTCGTCGTGATCCTCGTGCTGCGCTGGCTCGGCGTCTGGCGCCTCGCGCCGTACGCGCTCGCCGGGATCGCGCTGTGGGGCGCGGTCTACGCGTCGGGCGTGCACGCGACGCTCGCGGGCGTGCTCGTGGGACTGCTCGTGCCGTCGCGCTCGTCGCGGCCCGTGGACGTCGCCGTCGTGCCGAAGTACGCCAAGCGGCTCGCGCAGGAGACGACGGCGGAGCGTGAGCACCTCACCGAGCTCGCGGCGCGCGCGGCCGTGCCCACGAGCGAGCGCCTCCAGCGCGTGCTGCACCCGTGGAGCGCGTACGTCGTCGTGCCCGTCTTCGGCCTCGCGAACGCGGGGGTGCAGCTCGACGGCGAGTCGCTGCGCGCGGCGGCCACGTCGCCCGTGACGATCGGCGTCGCCGTCGCGCTCGTCGTGGGCAACGCCGTCGGCATCTTCGGGGCCGCGACCTTGGCCCTGCGCCTCGGCCTCGGCGACCTGCCGGGGCGCGTGCGGTACTCCCACCTGCTCGGCGGGGCGATCCTCGCCGGCATCGGGTTCACCATCTCGCTCTTCATCGCCGAGCTGGCGTTCGACGACGAGGCGCTCGTCGAGCAGGCCAAGATCGGCATCCTCGCGGGCTCGCTCGTCGCCGCCGTGCTCGGGTCCGTGGCTCTCCGGCTCTTCGGCGAGCGCTGGCCCCTGTGCTCGCCCGGCGCGGACGGTCCGCCGCCCGAGCTCCCGCCGCTCCCCTGGCACCCGCCCGCGACCACGTGACCGCGCGCCCGAGCGCACGGCACGGCACCCCACGGGTACGAGCGTGGTCGCCGCCCGGGAGCCCCGACCCCGCGAGCGCCCTACGGCCGCGCGGCGGCGGCGACGGCGGCCCGCAGGCCCTCCGCGGTGACGCGCCCGCGGTAGCGGACGCCCTCGACGAAGAGCGTCGGCGTGCCCTGCACGCCGACCGCGAGCGCGTCGGCGTAGTCGCGCTGCACCGGCGCGGCGTACTGCTGGGCCGCGTCCCCGACGACCGACGCGCCGTCGAGCCCGAGCTCCTCGGCCCGCTCGGCGAGCCCGGCCTCGCCGAGCTGGTCCTGGTGCGCGAACAGCGCGGCCTGCATCTCCCAGAACCGGCCCTGCGCGGCGGCCGCCTCGACGGCGAGCGCGGCCGACAGCGCGTGCGGGTGGATCTCGAACAGCGGGAAGTGGCGGAACACGAGACGCACCCGGCCGCCGGAGGACTCGACGACCTGCCGCAGCACCGGGGCGGCGGCGGCGCAGTACGGGCACTCGAGGTCGCCGAACTCGACGATGGTGACGGGCGCGGCCGGGTCCCCGAGGACGTGCGCGTCGGCGGGGACGAGCTGCTCGGCCGGGACGCGGTCGGGAGTCTGCTCGCTCACGCCGCCCAGCATGGCACGGGCGCGGCGCCCGTGGTCAGGCGAGCACGAGCGGCCGGGTCTCCTGGGCCGCGCCCGGCACGGGCTCCACGAGACGCGCGAGGTCCGGGCCCACGCTGTCGCGCCACCAGGCGAGGTTCCGCGCGTGGCGCGCGTAGACCGACGCGGGGTCGGCGCTGAGCGTCACCGCCGTCTCGGCGAGGTAGACGGCGTCGACGGTCTCGGGCGGGGTGGGCACGCCCGCGAGGACGCGCAGCGCGCCGCGGAAGCGCGGGCGGTGGTGCAGGCGCTTGACGAGGTTGAGCGCGCCGAACAGCAGCCCGGGGCGGACGCGGCAGACGAGCTCGTCGTCCCGGTGGAGCTGCGCACGCAGGCGCTCCTCGTCGACGACGAGACCGCGCGCGACGGCCTCGCCGAGCATCCACAGCAGCGCGGTGTCCGAGAGGGCGCGCGCCCGCGCGCCGCCGCCGACGTCGCTGTGCCCGCCGGGGAACCAGACCTGCTTGACCCGGGGCGCCATGGCCACGGGCACGTCCCAGAGGCACGGCTCGAAGGTGATGCGGCGGTCGTCGATGGCGAGCGCCTGGCGGGCGCACCGCACGTCGGTCGACAGGCGCAGGTCGTGGAACCGGCTCCGGCGGCGCGACAGGCCCGGCACGCCGAGCGCGCCGACCGTGTCGAACACCCCGAGGAACGCTACCGGCACGTGGTCGTGGCAGTACGCGGCGCGGAACGTGCGGGCACGCTCGGCGCGGCGGGCAGGGTCGCGATCGCGGTAGACCTCCTCCGCCTCGCACAGGTGGTCGCGCGCCAGCGCGTCCTGGGTGAGCAGGCCGACGGTCGCGACCATCCCGACCACGCTGCGCGCGGTGTACGCCCCGCGGCTGAACCCGAACACGTAGACCTCGTCGCCGGGCTCGTAGTTGAGCGCGAGGTGGCGGTACCCCGCGACGACGTTGCGCGTCAGGCCGTAGCCGAACGCCCCGCCGAGGAGCCGGTCGACGAGGTAGCCCTGCGCCCCGACGCCCTCGACGGAGAACACCATCTGCTGGACGCCGTCCGGTCCGATCCCGGTGCGGACGGAGCGCGCGATCTTCTCGATGTTCGACACGCTCGCGTTCACCGGCGAGTTCCACGTGCCGTCGCAGCACAGCACCAGCCGCTTCATGGTCCCTCCTCGATCCGCCCCCGGCGGCGCGTCGGGGACACCATCTGGGGAGGGTCGTCGCGCCCCGGCTGATGCACGACGGCGCCCGCCGACGCACGGACCGGTCGGGGTTCGTGAGCAAGCCGTGAGCGTGTCCGTGCGCACCCCCGGATCCGTCCGGGAGGGTCGCCGTCGTGCCGTAGGTTCTGGCGGTGTGACCGCCACGAGCACCGCCCCGCCCGCCGGCCCCGCGGACCACCCGCCGGGCGGCCGGGAGCGTCGGCACGCACGCGTGCAGCGTCGGCACCGGGCTGCGTGGATCGCGGCCGTCGTGGCGCTCGTGCTCGTGCTGGGCGGGGGCGGCGGCGCGTTCGCCTGGTACCGGGACACCGAGTACGACGCGCTGGCCGACCGGACCGCGACCGCCGAGGACCTGCTCGCGGCGTCGGACGGGAAGGTCGCGGACCCGGCGGTGCGGACCGCGCTGACGACCGAGGTGGACGACGCCCGCGCCCTGCTCGCGGCGCCGTTCCTCGACCGGATGACCACGGGCACGGACGCGACGGACCGGTCGCTCGTGTCGGCCTCGGACGCCGTGCACGCCTCGATGCTCGACCACGCGCGGAGCGAGGTGACCGCGGCGCGCGCGAGCCTGGCGACCGCCAGCGCGCTGGGCGAGAAGATCTACGCCGCGACGGAGGGGCTCGGCGCCGACGAGGCGGTCCGCGCCCGGCTGCGCGACGCGCTGGACACCGCGGCCGCGGCCGACGCCGCCGCCGACGCGGGGCTCGCGGGCGACGACCTCGCGAGGCTCGAGCAGGCGGTGCTCGACCTGGGCGCGGGCCTCGGGGTCGTGCGCACGTCGACGGAGGAGACGTCGGTCGCGCAGGACGCCGTCTCGTGCCCGGCGCCGGACCAGGTGTGGGACCCCGACGGCGGCCGCGTGCCCGACGCCGCTCTCGCGCCGATCCCGTGGTCGCCCGGCGACCGGGTGCGCGCGGACGTGCTGGACGGGCTCGTCGCCCTCGACGCCGCGTACGTCGAGCGGTTCGGCGTGCACCTGACGATCAACTCCTCCTACCGGACCTTCGAGGAGCAGCAGGGCCTGTACGACCCGTCGTCGCCCATCGCGGCGCCGCCCGGGTGCTCGAACCACGGGCTGGGGTTCGCCGTCGACCTGGGCGGCGGCGTCCAGGCGTTCGGCACCCCGCAGTACGAGTGGCTCAAGCAGCACGCCGAGACCTACGGCTGGACGCACCCCGACTTCGCCGAGCCCGACGGGCGCGTGCCCGAGCCCTGGCACTGGGAGTCCGTGCTGGCACGCGCGGACGGCTGAGCCCGCCGCCGGTCGCGCCGGGGACCCCGGGAGCGCCGGGGCGCGTCCTCAGGAGGCGTGCGCCCGCTCGACGTCGACGTGCGTGACGTCGCCCGGCGTGGGGCCGTCGCGCAGCCAGGCGACGAGGCGGTCGACGGCGTCCGGCGCCCCGGACGCGACGACCTCGACGGTGCCGTCGGGCCGGTTGGTCGCGGTGCAGTCGAGGCCGAGCCTGGCGAGCCGCTCGCGCGTCGCCCAGCGGAAGCCGACGCCCTGCACGCGCCCGTGCACGCGCGCTCGCACGGCGGCGTCCGCGGCACCGGGCGCCGCGCCCTCCCCCGGGCGCGTCACTGGTGCACGTGCGCCGGGGCGCCCGTCGACGACGCGATGTCCGACTCGGCGTCGTCCAGCAGCCGGTCCGCGAGCCGGCGCAGCGCCCGCCCGACGGCGATCTCGTCGCCGATGAGCGGGACGTCGCGGTCGTGCGGGTCGCGCCGCGCCCGCCCGACGGTCCGCACGTGCTCCGGCGTCTCCGCGACGAGGACCGCCTCCGCCGTCGTCCGGCCCTCCGACTCGACGACGCTCACCTGCACGCGCCACACCTTCGTGGTGTCCGTGCCGTCGCCCGTCTCCGCTCCCGGGACGTGCTCGACGTAGCTGTCCGACCCCGGGTAGACGAGCGTCCGCTCGCCCGTGTCGGCCCACTCGACGAGGTACGGCGGCGAGCCGTCCTCGTGCCGCAGCTCGACCACGACCCCGTCGCGCACCGCCCCGCCGACGACGCCCGAGGCGGTCACGATCCTGTCCCCGACCGATGCCCTCATGGCTCCTCCTCGTGCCGCACCGTCCTTCCATCATGCGACCGCCGGGAGTGCGCTGCACCCCCGGTCTCAGGGTGTCCGGGCGCCGAGCTGGTCCCGCAGCGCCGCGGGGTCGTGCACCGGGAGCCGGCACACGAAGTCCGCGCAGAGGTAGGCGCCCGGCCCGCGGTCGGCGAGCAGGGCGACGCCGTCGGCGGCGAGGGTCGCGGCGTCGTCGGGCGTCGCGGCGAGCAGCAGCGCACCCGGGTGGTACCAGTCGCGCGCGGCGGCGAGGAACCCCGCGTGCCGGTCGGCGTCGGCGACGACCACGAGCTGGTGGGGCGGCTCCGCGAGCCCGACGGCGACGCGCAGCACCCCCGCCGCGCCGAGCGGGTGCTCGCTCGCCGCAGCGGACGCGGCGGCGTGCGCGAGCGCCGCGTCCCGGTACCGCGGCTCGCCCGTCGCGAGGTGGGCGAGCAGCGCGGCCCGGGCGGCCGCCGTCGTGCCCGAGGGCACCGCGCCCTCCGACGGGTCGGCCGCCGCCCCGGCCGCCAGCCCGAGGTCGGTGAGCACCGGGTCCGTGCCCTGCGGGGGCGTGAGGTCGCCGCCCGGGCCGACCGTCGCGTCGACGACGCGCAGGCCCTCGCGCACGTACCTAGCATCCCCGGTCAGGCCTCCGAGCACGAGGAGCGCCGTGGCGAGCGCGCCGTGGTCCTCCAGCGTCGCGACGGCGTCCGAGGCGACCCCGCCCTCCGACGCGCGCACGAGCGACCCGTCGGCCCGGACGTGGGTCGCGAGCAGCCGGTCGGCGGCCGCCCGCGCGGCGTCGGTGAGGTCGGGCAGCGCCAGGTGGTGCCCGGCGCGGGCGAGCGCCTCGATCGCGAGCCCGTTCCACCCGGTGAGCACCTTCGTGTCCAGCGGCGGCGGCTCGTGGTGCGCGCGCTCGCCCGGCGGGAGCAGGTAGTACCCGCCCTCGACGCGCTCGCCGTCCACGACGGACTCCGAGTCCTGTGCGCTCGCGAACGCGCCGTCGGCCAGGCGCAGCACGCGCAGGAGGAAGCGCCCGACGTCGCCCGCCACCTCGGCGGTGTCCTCGCCCGGGTCGGGCGTGCCGGGCGCCTCGGCGGGCGTGCGCAGCGGTCCGTCCACGGGCCCGGTCCGGCGCAGCACGGCCAGCGTCGTCGCGGCCGAGAGCAGCTGCGCGTTGTCGTAGAGCATCCGCTCGTAGTGCGGCTCCGACCAGTCCGGCCGGGTCGCGTACCGGAAGAAGCCGCCGTCGACGTCGCGCAGCGGGCTCGCCGCCATCGCGTCGACCGTGCGCCCCGCCAGGACGAGCGCGCGCCGCGCGACCTCCGGGTCGACGACGGACGACGCCGCGACGTCGAGCAGGAGCTCGAGCGTCGGGGCGACGGGGAACCTGGGAGCGCCCCCGAAGCCGCCGTGCACGCGGTCCTCCGCCGCCTCCAGCCGCTCGACGACCCGTCGGGCGTGCTCGGCCGGGTCGGCGACCGGCCCGGCGTCCGCGCCGGCGGACGCTCCCGAGCCGTCGACCGCCGTCGCGGCCGCGCGCGGCACGCCCGTCCGGCGGCCCGCCGCCGCGTCGCGCAGCGCCGCGCGGATCGCCTCCCCCGTCTCGACCGCCTGGTCGCGCCGCTGCTCCCAGGCCTGCGCGACGGCGTCGAGCACGTCCCGGAACGCGGGGCGTCCGGCCACGGGGACGGGCGGCCAGTACGTGCCCGCGTAGAACGGGGCGCCGTCGGGCGTCGTGAACACCGTGAGCGGCCACCCCAGGTCCGGGGTGAACGCGCTCGCCGCGGCGAGGAGGCTCGCGTCGACGTCGGGGTGCTCCTCGCGGTCGACCTTCACCGCGACGAACCCGCGCGCGAGGAGCGCGCCGATGTCCGGGTCCGAGAAGCTCTCGCGCGCCATGACGTGGCACCAGTGGCACGTGGCGTACCCGACCGAGACCATGACCGGCACGTCCCGGCGGCGCGCCTCCGCGAACGCCTCGGCGCCCCACGGGTACCAGTCGACCGGGTTGCCGGCGTGCTGGCGCAGGTACGGGCTCACGGCGGCGGCGAGGCGGTTGACCATGACGTCCAGCCTCCCAGGTCGACGCGCCGCTCGCGGCCCGGGCCGTCGGAGTTGTCTGCTCCGTCCTGGAGCGGCGCGCTTGTAACGTTGCGCCCATGCCCGGCCCCGAGCAGCCCGCCCTCGCGGTGGCGACCGACGTCTCCGTCCGACCTGCCGCCGATCCGGACGCCGGGCCGGGCCCCGCGCCGCTGCCCCGCCGGCCCGTCCGCCAGGTGCCCGCGAGCGGTGACCGCAAGGGCCCGTTCACCCTCGCCGACGTGCTCGGGCACGGCGGGTTCGCGCACGTCTACCGCGCGACGGACGCCGACGGCGCGGAGGTCGCCGTGAAGGTGCTCACGGGTCTCCAGGAGGGTTCCCGCGAGCGCTTCGCGCAGGAGGCGAGGCTGCTGGAGGCCGTGGGCGGGCGCGGCTTCCCCGCGTTCGTGCGCTCGGGCCTGGACGACGACCAGCCGTGGTTCGCCATGGAGCTGGTCCCCGGCACCACGCTGCGCGAGCAGGTCCGCGCGTCGGGCCCGCTGGACGGACGGCAGGCGCTGCGGCTGGCGTCGCACGTCGCGGAGGCCCTGCTCGTGCTGCAGGAGCAGCACTGCGTGCACCGCGACCTGAAGCCCGCCAACATCATGGTCGACGGCGACCGGGCGGTCCTCATCGACCTCGGCATCGCCAAGCTGTTCGACACGGCGACGTCCACCCAGCCCGTCGGGACGCTCGCGTACATGGCGCCGGAGCTGTTCGCCCGTCGCGTGCACCCTCGCTCGGACGTGTACGCGCTCGGCCTGCTCCTGATCTTCGCCACGACGGGGGTCGTGCCGGCGGACCTCAACTTCCTCGGCCGCGACCTCGAGGCCGGCGACCTCGTGCGGGAGGTCCCGGACGACCTGGTCGGGGTGCCGGCCGGGACGGAGCCGGCCCCGTCCCCGGCCGAGCTGCCCGAGATCGACCCCCACCTCCAGGACCTGATCCTGTCGGCGACCCGCTACCAGCCGAACCACCGCCCCGCGCTCGAGAGCGTCGTCGCGGTGCTGCGCGCTCGGCTCGCCGGGGAGGCCCCCGACGACACCCTGCTCCTCACGTCACGGATCGTGGCCGACGGCGCCACCGCGGCCGAGCGCGCGCTGGGCCCCGTCGCCGGGCTGGCCGCCGCCACCGGCGCACCAGTCCGGGCCGAGCGGGCGGCGGAGGTCACGCCGGTCGGCAGGGCGGCCGACGCGGCCCGCGTCCGGGAGCCGTGGCACGCCCTGGTCTACGACGCGACGCTGATGAGCGTGCTGGCCGAGGTGCACGGCGACGGGTTCGACGGCGCGGCCGCCGAGGTGATCGCGGACCACGTCGCGAGCATCGGCGCAGACGTGGCCGACGGCCGGACCCCGGCGGAGCTCAAGGACTGGCTCTGGCAGGCGATGCGGTGGCAGGCCGCGGCACCGCCCGCGGGACACGCCGACACCCTCCGCGGATGGCGCGCGTACCGTCGCCCGACGCACCCGATGCTCGCCGTGCCGGGCTCCGGCGCCGAGCCCGTGGCCCGGGCCGCGCGGGCGCGGACGGACGGCCCCGTCCCGGTGCCGGCGTCCGGCTCCCCGGACCCGCGTCCCTGGCCGGTGCCCGTGCAGCGCGTCTCCACGCTGGGTCGTGGTCCGTCGGGGCGGCCCCGGCCGGAGCCGGTCCCGCCCGCCGTCGGACGGACCCGCGTCATGGACTCCCCCGACCTCGTCGCCACGCAGGTCGGCCGGCCGGTCCCGCCGTCGGTCCCGCCGCGCCGGAGCCCCGTCCGGCACCTCGGCCCGACGCCGTCGTCGCCCGCCGTGCGTCCGGAGTCCGTCCGGCCGCGGATCACCGGTGCGGCGGTCGCGAGCGCCCCGGCCCCGCGCGCCGCCGGCACGTCCGCGGCCACGCCGGGGCCGCGCCAGGAGGCGGCCCCGGCGTCCGCCGCGCGGTCCGCACGTCCCGTCCGACCCGCCGCGTCGTCGTCCTGGGACCGTTCTCGGGTCGGAGGCGCGCTCCTGCGGGCCCTTCCGCGCGTCCTCGCGGTCCTGGCGGTGCTGCGCACGCTGTGGCTCGTGCCCGACGGCGCGGCCCGCCAGAGCCAGCCGTTCGTCCCCCTGCCGCCACAGCTCCTGGAGACCCTGCGTGTCTCGGTCGACCTGGCCCCGCTCGTCGACGGTCCCGTGCTCGGCCTGGCCGCGCTCGCGGTGGCCGTGGTGCTGCGTGTCGCCGGGCAGCGCACGTGGACGTGGCCGTACGTCCTCGTCGCCTGCGCGTCAATCGCTGCCACGGTCGTGCTCGTGCTGCGAGGCTGACCGGGGTCCGGGCCGGGTCGAGCGGTGCTCGGCGCGGTCCCGAGGGCGCGGTCAGGCGTGCAGACGGCGCAGGAACGCGCGGGTCCGCTCGCGCTGCGGGTCGCCGAGCACCTGCTCGGGCGTGCCGCGCTCGTGGACGCGGCCCTCGTGGAGGAAGCAGACCTCGTCGGCGACGCGGCGCGCGAACCCCATCTCGTGCGTCGCGACGAGCATCGTGCGGCCCTCCGCGCGCAGCTCGGCGAGCAGGTCGAGCACCTCGCCCACGAGCTCGGGGTCGAGCGCGGACGTCACCTCGTCGAGCAGGAGCAGCTCGGGGCCGTTGACGAGGGCGCGCGCGATCGCCGCGCGCTGCTGCTCGCCGCCCGAGAGCTGGTCAGGATAGGACGTCACCTTGTGACCGAGCCCGACGCGACCCAGCATCTCGACCGCCGCCGCCTCGGCCTCGTCGCGCGAGCGCCGGTGCACGAGCCGGGGTGCGAGGGTCACGTTGTCGAGCACCGTGAGGTGCGGGAAGAGGTTGTACGCCTGGAAGACCATGCCCATGCGCGCCCGCACGCGGTTCGCGTCGAGGCGCGGGTCGGCGACGTCCTCGCCGTCGAGCAGGATCTGGCCGTCGTCGACCTCGTCGAGCAGGTTGACGACGCGCAGCAGCGTCGACTTGCCCGAGCCGGACGACCCGACGAGCACGACGCACCGGTGCGCGTCGACGTCGAGGTCGATGCCGTCGAGCACGACCCGCCGCCCGCCCGGGGCGCCCGCGGCCGGGTACGTCTTGCGCACGCCGCGCAGGGACAGCAGGTGACGCGCGTCCTGGGGGATCGCGCCGGACGTCGCGGACGCGCTCATCGGATGTCCCCCGCCCCGCTCACCGTCGCGAGCGACCGGCCCCAGCCGCGACGCGCCTGGTACGCGTCGACCGCGCGCGTCAGCGGGAACGACACGAGGAAGAACAGGATCCCCGCGACGACGTAGGGCGTGAAGTTGTAGCTGCCCGTCGTCGCGATCTGCGCGGCGCGGATCGCGTCGACGGCACCGAGGACGGAGATGAGGCCCGAGTCCTTCTGCAGCGAGACGAGGTTGTTCGCGAGCGGCGCGGTGACGTTGCGCACCGCCTGCGGCAGCACGACGCGCCGCGTCGTCTGCGCGCGCGTGAGCCCGAGCGAGCGCGCCGCCGCGACCTGCGACGGGTGCACCGACTCGATGCCCGCGCGGAACACCTCCGCGAGGTACGCGGTGTACGTGAGGACGATCGCGAGCGCGCCGAGGAACGCGCCCGACGTCGGCAGCCACTCCAGCCGCAGCGCCGGCAGCCCGAACCCGACGAGCAGCAGCACGAGCAGGAGCGGCACGCCGCGGAACAGGTCGACGTACACCGTCGCGAACGCCCGGAGCGGGAACAGCGCCGGGATGCGGCTCGTGCGCGCGACCGCGAGACCGAGCCCGAGCACCGTGCCGACGACGCCCGCGACGACCCACACGCGCAGGTTGAGCCACAGCCCCTCGAGGATCGCGGGCAGCGACTCCCACGCCATCGCCGGGTCGAAGAACGCGGTCCGCGCCCGCTCCCAGCCCGGCGCGTTGACGACGACGAGCACGACCGCCGCGACGACGAGCACCGTGCTCACGAGCGCGACGAGGAGCGACCGCCGCCGCTGCGCACGCCGGAACGCAGCCCGGTCGAGCGCGAGCGGCGACGGCGACCACGCGGCGGCCGAGACGGCGTCGGGCGACCCGACGCCTCCGGGCGGGCGCGCGTCGTCGGGCACGGTCATGGCAGGGTCACTGGAGGACGGGGATGTCGTCCGACTTGAGCCATGTCGTGCGCAGCTCGGCGAGCGTGCCGTCCGCCTCCAGGTCGTCGACGGCCTGCGACACGCAGTCCGTGAGCTCCGAGCCGAGGTCCAGGACGAGGCCGTACTGCTCGACGACGCCCTCGTCGGGCAGGGTGCCGATGACGACGGAGTCCGGGAAGTACTCGGTCGAGGCGGCGACGCCCTGGTCGACGTCCATGACCATCGCGTCGATCGTGCCGGACTGCAGCGCCTGCATGCCGTCGCCCGCGGCGCTGTACGGCGAGATGTCGGCGTCCTCGCCCCACGCGGCCTCGGCGAGCGTGAGGCTCGTCTGGGCGGCGGTGACCCCGATGCGCGCGCCGTCGAGCTCGGCCAGCGTCGTCGCGCCCGCGTACGGGCCGTCCTCCATGACGATGACGCCCTGGCGCGTCGTGAGGTACGGGCTCGAGAAGTCGACGGCCTGCTTGCGCTCGTCCGTGATCGACGTCTGGTACGCCGCCACGTCGAACGGCTTCACCGCCGGGCTGATGATCTGCTCGAACGTCACCGTCTCCCACACCACGTCGTCCGCCGCGTAGCCCAGGCGGTCCGCGACGGCGTAGATCAGGGCCGACTCGAAGCCCTCGCCCGAGTCCTGCTCCCCCACGTACCACGGGGAGTACGGCTCGCCCGCACCGACGGTCAGCACGCCGTCGGTGAGCGTCGGGAGCGCACCGGGCTCGCACTGCGCGTCACCCGACGCGCTCTCGCTCGGGCTCGCGGCGTCGCCGCCGTCGTCGGCACCCGACGAACAGGCCGCCAGCGTGAGCGCGGCGACCGCCGTGACGGCGGTCAGGACGGCGGGACGGGGACGCAGACGGCGCATGGTGACCTTCCGGGTGTCGGGCGCCCGCGGGAGTGGTGGGCGCCGGCCACTGACGATAACGCCGGGCCGTGGGCCGTGGCTTCCCCCGCCCGCGCCTCGGCCGGGTGGGGCGCGTCACAGCACGAGGGCACCGCCCGTGCACGGGAGAAAGCAAGAGGCCCTCGGTCAGCATTCTGCTGACCGAGGGCCTCTCAGGAGTAGCGGGGGCAGGATTTGAACCTGCGACCTCTGGGTTATGAGCCCAGCGAGCTACCGAGCTGCTCCACCCCGCGTCGGTGATCACTACTCTACGTGAGGTTCCGGACCAGGCCAAATCGGGTGGACGAGACGTGGGTCACGCCAGGACCTCGACCCCGAAGGCGAACTCGCGGACGGCCCCCGGCTCGAGCCGCACGTCGGCGGCGCAGTCCGCCCGGTTGAACGCGTCGGTCAGCGTCTCCACCGGCTCGACCGCGATCGCCGCGCGACCGCGCCGTGCCAGGCCGTCGCCCGTGTAGACGTGCACGAGGCCGCGCTCCTGCCAGACGGCGAGCCCCTGCCCGGTGGCGGGGTCGCGCACGACCGTGCGCGCGCGGCCGTCGGCGTCGGCCCGGAGGTCGGCGAACGCGTGGTCGAGGCGCACGCCCGCGAGCGGCAGCGGGCCGACGCCGTCGGTCGCCCCGAACGCGGCCTCCCCCGCGAGCGGGAGCATCCCCGCGTCAGTCACGACGGCGCGGCGGGCCGGCACCGTGAGCTCCAGCGCGTCGACCGTGCCGTGCCCGGGTACCCGGAGGTAGGGGTGCCAGCCGAGCGAGACGGGGGCCGCGGTCGTCCCGACGTTGCGGGCGCGCAGCGTGACGTCGAGGGATCCGGCGCCCAGGACGTACCGGACCTCCAGCACGAGCGCGAACGGGTAGCCGGCGTGCGCGTCGGGGTGCACGACCGTCCGGAGCGTCACGGACTCGCGCTCCGCCCCGCCGGCGGTCACCGCGTCGCGCGCAGCGACCCCGCCCTCCCCCGCATCCTCGACGACCGCCCAGTCGAGCGTGCGCGCGAACCCGTGCATGGTGAGCGGCTCCCAGGGGAGCACCGGGGGCACGTGGTGCCGGACGCCGTCGAACACGTACTCGCCGCCCGCGAGGCGGTTGACGAACGGCGCCATGAGCGCCGACCGCGCGGCGTCGTGCGCGGCGACCTCCGCCTCGTCGGCGTACCCGTCGACGAGGTCCTCGACGCGCTCGATGCCGTCGGCGCCGCGCCAGGGGGCGCGCCACGCGAGGACGGCGGCGCCACGCAGCGCGACCACGAGCTCGGCGCCGGACGTGTGGTGCAGCCGCACCGCCGGCACGGTCGTGGTGTCGTCGCCCGCCGCGCTGAAAGCGTTGCTGCAAACCGTTGCAGAAGTCACGAGGAGCGATCCTCCCGCCCGGGCCGGGAAATGACAACTCCGTCCCGGACGGCCGCAGACGACGGACGGGCGGGGACACCCGCTGGTGTCCCCGCCCGTCCGTGGCGCTGCGTCGCTCGCGCGACCGGTGCGTCAGCCCGCCGACGACTCGGTGTCGAGCGCCTGCTCGGCCGCGAGGGCCGACTCGAGCGCCTGCTGCAGGCGGTCCTGCGCCTCGCCGTAGGCCGCGAAGTCGCCCTCGGCGAGCGCCGCCTGGCCGTCCTCGATGGCCTGCTGCGCCTGGCGCAGCGCCTGGTCGAGCTCGGCGCGCGCGCCGCCGTCGACCGTGCCGCCGTCGGCCGGCGGGGCCGGCTCCTCGGTCGCCGGGGGCTCGGTGCCGGGGTCGGTCGTGCCCGGGTCGGTCGTGCCCGCGTCCGGCGACTCGCCGTCGGCCGGCTGGTCCGGGACCTCGGTCTCGACGCCGCCGTCCGCGTCACCGGCGTTCGCGCCCGAGTCGCCGCCGAACACCTGGTCCAACGCCTCGTCGAGCGTGTCGGCGAAGCCGATCTCGTCACCGAAGGAGACGAGCACCTTGCGCAGCAGCGGGAACCGCGTGCCCTCGGTCGACTGCACGTACACCGGCTGGACGTAGAGCAGGCCACCACCGACCGGCAGCGTCAGCAGGTTGCCGTTGATGACCGTCGAGTCACCGCGGCGCAGTGCCAGCAGGCCGTCGGCCGCCGTCGGGTCGGTGTTGAAGTTGTTCTGCACCTGACCCGGTCCGGGCACCGTCGCGTTGCGCGGCAGCTCGAGGAGCCGCAGCGTGCCGTAGTCCTCCGACCGCACGCCCGCCTCGCTGCCCGGTTCCGCGTCGACCGCGAGGAAGCCGGTGAGGATGTTGCGGTCCGAGCCACCCCCCGGGATGTACGTCGACATGAGCGAGAAGGTCGGCGCCTCCTGGCTCGGCATCTGCAGCGTGAGGTAGTACGGCGGCTGGAGCGGCTTGTTGTCCCCGCTCGCCGTCGGGTCCTCCGGGCTGCGCCAGAAGTCCTGGCCCGAGAAGAACTCGTTCGCGTCGTCGACGTGGTAGCTCGCGAGGAGCGTGCGCTGCACCTTGAACAGGTCCTCGGGGTAGCGCAGGTGGCTCATGAGGTCGCCCGAGATCTCGGACAGCGGCTGCACGGCGTTCGGGAAGACCTGCGTCCACGCCTGGAGGACCGGGTCCTCCGTGTCCCACGCGTAGAGGTCGACGGAGCCGTCGTACGCGTCGACGGTCGCCTTGACCGAGTTGCGGATGTAGTTCACCTGCTGCGGCGCGAGCGCCTCGACCGAGTTGGCCGCGACGAGCGAGTCACGCGTCGAGTCCTCGAGCGACTCCGACGTGGAGTACGGGTAGGCGTTCGACGTGGTGTAGCCGTCCACGATCCACTTCACGCGGCCGTCGACGACCGCCGGGTACACGCGGCCGTCGAGCGTGAGGAACGGCGCCACCTTCGCGACGCGGTCGCGCGGGCTGCGGTCGTAGAGGATCTGCGACTCGTTCGTCACGCGGTCCGAGAACAGGATCTGCTCGGAACCGAACTTCAGGGCGTAGAGCACCTTGTTCACGAACGACCCGACGCTGGGACCGGCCGCGACCTCGTCGGTGGGGAAGGTGTTGTTGACCTGTCCGCCCGCGTCGTCCACCGGGTAGTCGAGCTCCCACGGCTCACGGTCCTCGGGCGCACCGACGATCGAGTACTCGGGCGCCTCGGGCGAGAAGTAGATGCGCGGCTCGTAGCCGCCCGCGTCCGTGAACGCACCCGTCGACGGGATCGAGCCCTCGTAGAACGCGGGCCTGCCGTCGGGGCCGATCTGGTTGCCGTACGCCGCCACGACGCCGAAACCGTGCGTGTAGACCGTGTGGTCGTTGACCCAGTTGCGCTGGTCGGCCCCGAGCCCGTCCTGGTTGAGCTCGCGCACCGCGATGACGGTGTCGCGGCTCTCGTCGTCGATCGTGTAGCGGTCCACCGACAGCGAGCTCGAGAACTGGTAGTACTGCTTGTTCTGCTGGAGCTGGCTGAACGACGGGCTGACGATCTCCGGGTCCAGGAGGCGGATCGACGCCGTCGTGTCCGCGTCCTCGCGCAGGGCGCCGGCCTCGGCCTCGGTCTTGGCGTTGTACTGCTCGGTCTCGACGTTGTCGATGCCGTAGGCGGCCTTCGTCGCGTCGATGTTGCGCTGGATGTACTCCTCCTCGAAGTCCTGCGCGTTCGGCGTGACCTGGAAGCGCTGGACGACGGCCGGGTAGATCCCGCCGATCGCGATGGCCGAGACCACCATGAGGCCCACGCCGATGGCCGGCAGGCGCCAGTTGCCGCGCACCGCGGTCACCACGAACAGGGCCGCGACGAAGAGCGCGACGACCGTGAGGATCGCCTTGGACGGGATCACCGCGTGCACGTCCGCGTACGACGCGCCGTCGAACTTCGCGCCGCCCGACGTGAGGATCGAGTACCGGTCGAGCCAGTAGTTCGCGCCGATGAGGACGAGCAGCAGCGCCGCGATCACCGAGAGCTGGACGCGCGCGGCCGTCGTCGTGCGCGGGCCCGCGTCGGAGCCGCCGCCGATCCGCAGGCCGCCGTAGAGGTAGTGCGTCGCGACCGCGGCGATGCCCGCGATGATGACGACCGCCATGAGGAAGCTCACGACGAACCGGAGGGCGGGCAGCGTGAAGACGTAGAAGGACAGGTCGATGCCCCACTGCGGGTCCGTCGTGCCGAACGGGACGGAGTTGAGCGCCAGGAGGACCGTCTGCCACTGCGAGGACGCCGCCGCGCCGGCGAAGAAGCCGACGAGCGCCGGGGCCACGACCATGACGACCTTGCGCAGCGGCTCGATCGCCTCGCGGTACTGGTCGAGGGTCGCCTGCTCGGGGGTGGACGGCGCGTAGATGGGCCGCGACCGGTACGCGAGCGAGAACGACAGGAAGACGAGGCCGCCCATGACCAGGAAGCCCGCGACGAAAAGGGCGATGCGCGCGCCCCACTGGGTCCACAGGACGTTCGCGAAGTCGAGCTGCTGGAACCACAGCACCTCGGTCCAGAACTGGGCGAGCAGGAGCAGGAGGACGACGAGGGCGCCGACGACGGCGATCGCGATCCCGATCGGGCTCCGGCGCCGGGCGGGCCGCCCCCCGGAGGACGGCCGGCGGGGCGCTGCGGCGAATGACACGGTGGGTATACCTCTTCGGTCGTGGCTCGGGCGTGCACCGGGGTCAACGCCCGGTCCTCCCCCAAGGTTCCCACGGTCCGGCGCCTCGTGGGGGACGGCCGGCACCCGGCCCGCGGCGGCGCGGGGCGGCGCCGATGAGGGACGATGGGGTCATGCCCCAGCCTGACGACGCCGCCCCCGGTCCCGACGCCACCACCCCCGCGCCCGGTCCCGACCCGGTCGCGCCCGGCGGCCCCACCCCGCAGCACGCCCTCGCGCTCGCGGTGCACGAGATCGAGTCGCACGCGGCCGACGCGGGCTGGGACGTCCCGCCCCGGCTGTTCGCGCTCGTCGGGACCGCGGGCGCCCTCGGCGCCGACCCGACGCTCGCCGACCGGCTCCCGCCCGACGTCGTGGCCGCGGCCGAGGCGGACCCGCACCACCTGCTGTCGATCGAGCAGGAGGGCTTCGCCGTGGACGGCGACCTCGAGGACGGGCTCGCCCGCGTCGCGTGGCCGGCGACGGTCGACGGCGCCGCGCTCGTCGTCGAGCGGATCGTGCTGCCGCCGGCCGCCGAGGAGGGCGTCCCCGACGACCCGGACGCCGCGCTCGACTACCTCACGAACCACCCTGACCGGCAGGACGTGCGCCTCGCCGTCGGCGTGCTGCGCGACGGCACCACGTGGTGCGCCGTCCGCTCGCGCGCCCACGACTCGGCGACGGACGTCGCGGGCGGACCGGACCTCGTGCCGGGGCTGGTCGAGGCGCTGCGCGCGACGCTCGAGGACTGACGGCGCGCGGCGTCGTCAGCCGCGCGCCTCGCACGTGGGCAGCGAGTCGCCCTCGCCCGCGCCGATGGCCTCCATCGCCGAGCGCGCGTCGGCGAGCGTGGAGACCGCCGCCACGTGCAGGCCGTCGGGCACGTTCCCCACGACCTCGGGGCAGTTGGCCTGCGGGGCGAGGAACCACGTCGCGCCGTCGCGCAGCGCGCCGTAGAGCTTCTGCTGGATGCCGCCGATCGGCCCCACGTCGCCCTCGACGCTCATGGTGCCCGTGCCCGCGATGACGACGCCGTTCGCCTCGTCCTCGGGCGTGAGCTGGTCGACGATCCCGAGCGCGAACATCGTGCCCGCGCTCGGGCCGCCGATGTCCTCGATCTGGATCTCGACGTCGACGGGGAAGTCGAACGCGGGGTCGATGAACACACCGAGCAGCGCGGTGTCGCCGCCGTCGGTCGTCGCGACCGTGAGGTCCGTCTCCGCGCCGTCGCGCTGGACGCGCAGCGTCACGTCGTCGCCCGGGTCGACCGCGGCCAGCCCGTCGATGAGGTCCTGGTACGTCCGCACGGGCGCGCCGTCGAGCGCGACGATGACGTCGCCCGGCTCGACGACGCCGTCGGACCCGCTGTCCGGCACCGTCCCCTCGACCGTGAGCGTCGCGGGCACGTCGTACCCCAGCTCGGTGAGGGCGGCGACCGTCGCGTTCTCCTGCGAGCTGATCATCTCGGCCTGGCCCTGCTGCTCGGTCTCCTCCTTGGTGCGGCCCGTCGGGAAGACCTCCTCGACCGGGCGCACGCTGCGCGACCGGTCGAACCAGCCCTGCACCACCTGGCCGAGGTTCACCGGGTAGCCCGGGCCGCCGGCGACGGACACGGTCGTCAGGAGCAGCTCGCCCGTCGAGTCGTACGTCTCGGCGCCCGTGATCGAGATGAGGGGCGTGCCGTCCTGCTGGCCGAGCGTGTCCTCCGTCGGGCCCGGCGACCGCACCGCGTACGGCGCGGGCAGGATCGCGAGGCCCGCGACGAGCAGCGTCGTCGCGAGCAGGGAGATGCCGAACGTCAGCGACCGCCGGGTCACGGGCGGCGGGTCGTGCTCGTCCTCGGTGAGGAGGGCGTCGAAGGAGGGGGCGTCGCTCACCGGGACATCATCCCCGAGGTTGCTGGGATCTCCCTGCCGGCGGCGTGGACGCCGCCCGCGGGCCGCCCCTACGGGCGGCGCGAGCGGGCCTGCCGCCAGACGGCGGCCGTGCCCAGGACCGCGACGGCCGCCCCGGCCGCGCCGAGCGCCGCGGCGTCCCGGCCGCCGAACCGGCGGCCCCCGACACCCGTGCGGCCGCGCACCTCGGCCAGGAGCACCTCGAGCGCCGCGGCGCCCGACCACTCCGGGCGCCACCCGGCGTCGTGCAGGCGCCGCGCCGAGACCGACCACGGGTGCACGACGAACGCGAGGTCGTTCGCCGGGGACGGGAGCGCACCGACCCGGTGCAGCCGCTCGGCGGTGCCGAACGCCGTCGCGGGCGGGAGCTGGACCGTGCGCATCCCGGCCGCCGCGGCCACCGTCTCCGAGTCGAGCGCGTCGGGCTCGCCGTCGCGCACCGGCCCGGCCGTCAGTCCGCCGACGAGACCCTGGTCCAGCGCGACGCGCACCGCGCCCACCACGTCGTCGACGTGCACGAGCTGCCACGTGCGGCCGCCGCCGCGCACCGTGAGCAGGCGCGGGGCCTCGAAGTGCCGCGTGAGCACGGTGTCCACGCCCGGCCCGACGACGACCGCCGGCCGCACGAGCGCGAGCGGCACCCCGTCGAGCGCGTCGCGCAGCGCGTCCTCGAACGCGACGAGGTCGCCCGCGAAGCCGGGCCCGTCGTCGGCGGCCACGGGGTCGTCGTCGTCGATCACGCCCCGCTCGGGCGACGCGCCGTGCACCGCGGCCGACGACACGGCGACGACGTGCTCGATCCCGGCCGCGACCGCCGCCTCCCCCGCACGACGGCCCAGGAGCGCGAGGCGCGCGCGCTGCTCGGCGTCCGTCCGTGCGCGCGGCGTCCCGAACTCCCCCGCGGGCGCGACCACGACGAGCCGTCGCGCCCCGGCGGGCCAGACGAGCGCGTCCACGGGCGACGCCTCGGCGGCGCCCAGGCCCGCGCGCACCGCGTCCGCGACCTGCCCGACGCCGACGACCACCACCGGGTCGGGATCGGCGACCTCGTCCGCCGGGGCGGTCACCGCGCTCGCCGTGGGGTCCTCCCCCGGACCGGCCGGGGGCTCGCCCGCCGCGGGGAGCGCCTCGCTGCGCCGTGAGCGAACCCGGCCCTCGGACATGGCCCAGCCCCCGTTCTCGGCGCTCGATCGTGGTTACGGTGATCACCGACGCTACCGTGAGGAGTCGCCATGAGCAGCCTTCCCCCCGACCGCACGCCCGGACCGGACGACGACACGCCCTTCGACCCGCGGTTCGAGGAGCTGCTCCGCTCGATGCTCGGGCCCGACGCCGACGAGGCGCTGCGCGAGCTGCGCGCCCGCGGGCTCGACCCGCAGGCGCTCGCTGCAGGCGGCGCGGCCGACCCACAGCTCTTCCAGCACGTCCTCGCGCAGGTGCAGCGCATGCTCTCGACGCCGAGCGACGGCCCGGTCAACACCGACGTCTCGCACGACGTCGCGCGCCAGGTCGCCGTCGCCGAGGGCGACCCGTCGATCTCGCCGGCGCAGCAGCGCGCGGTCACCGAGGCGCTGTCCGTCGCCGAGCTCTGGCTCGACGCCGTCACCGACCTGCCGCCGTCGGGCGGGAAGAGCCAGGCGTGGAGCCGGTCCGAGTGGGTCGAGCACACGCTCCCCGCGTGGAACGAGCTCGTCGCCCCGGTCGCCGCTTCCGTCGCGGACGCGCTCGCCACGGTCCTGCGCGACCAGCTCCCCGAGGGCATGGGGGACGACACCTCGGCCCTGCCGGGCGTCGGGTTCACGCTGCCCGGTCTGCCGGCCGGTGCGCTCGGGCTGCCCGCGGGCGACCCGGCCGCGCTCATGCGGCGCCTCGGCTCCGCGGTGTTCGGCATGCAGGTGGGCCAGGCCGCCGGGACGCTCTCGCGCGAGGTCTTCGGCGCGACCGACGTCGGGCTGCCGCTGCTCGACCGGCCCGCGACGGTCCTCCTGCCCACGAACGTCGCGGCGTTCGCCGAGGGCCTCGACGCCCCCGCCGAGGAGGTCCGCCTCTTCCTCGCCCTGCGCGAGGCCGCCCACGCGCGCCTGTTCACGCACGTGTCGTGGCTGCGCGGGCACCTGCGCGGGCTCGTCGACGCCTACGCGCGCGGCATCACCATCGACCTCTCCGCGCTCGAGTCGCAGCTCGCGGACGTCGACCTCGCGGACACCGACGCGCTCCAGCGCGCGCTGTCGGGCGGCGTCTTCGGCCTGCAGAACACGCCCGAGCAGCAGGCGACCCTGCTGCGCCTCGAGACGACGCTCGCGCTCGTCGAGGGCTGGGTCGACGAGGTGACCGCCGTCGCCGCGCTCCCCCACCTGCCCCACGCCGTCCCGCTGCGCGAGATGCTGCGCCGTCGTCGGGCGGCGGGCGGGCCCGCGGAGCACACGTTCGCGACGCTCGTCGGCCTCGAGCTGCGCCCGCGGCGCTCGCGCGACGCGGCCGCCCTGTGGGCGCTCATCGCGGCGCAGTCCGGCGCGGGTGCGCGCGACGCGGTGTGGGACCACCCCGACCTGCTCCCCGACGGGACCGACCTCGACGACCCGTCCGGCTACGAGGGCCGGCGCGCCGCGACCCGCGCGGAGGAGGCCGACGTCGACCGCGCGCTCGAGGAGATCTTCCGCGCCGCGGAGGGGTCACCCACCACCGAGTCGGCGCAGGCGACGGCCGACGGCTCGGACGACGACGCCCCGGTCACCGACGGGTCCGCGGACGACCCGGACGCGGCCGGACCGACGGACGACGGCGGGACGGGCGAGGCGACCGGCCAGGGCGGCGCGCCGCGCTGACCTGACCTGGGCGTCAGTTCCCGGCGTCCGCGGGCGGTGCCGCGGTTCCCGCGGCACCGTCCCCCGCCTCGACGTCGCCCGGCTCGAGGTCCGCGTCGTCCGGCTCGAGGTCCGCGTCGCGCGAGAACGACACGCCCTCCAGGAATCCTCGTGCCCGCTCGGTACGCGGGTAGGCCTCGAGGAGCTTCCAGAACCCCGGGCCGTGGCCGGCGTGGAGCAGGTGCGCGAGCTCGTGCAGGAGCACGTAGTCGAGCACCCAGGACGGCATCCCCCGGACGCGCGTCGAGATGCGGATCGTGCCGTCGATGAGCGTGCACGAGCCCCAGCGGCGGTCCTGGTTCCCCGCCCACCGCACGCTCGTGGGGCGGGCGCGGCCGTCCAGGTACTTGTCGGACAGCTCGACGGCGCGGCGCGCCAGCTCGGCGTCCGACGGCCGCCGCCGACGCTCGGAGTCGGCGAGGCGGTCGAGCATGCGCTGGACCCACTCGCGCTCCTGCGCGCGCGTGAACCGCGCCGGGATCGCGACGATCGTGCGCTCGCCGTCGCGGTAGGCGCTCACCGTGCTCTTGCGTCGGCGGCTGCGCCGAACCTCCACGATCGTCTCCCGGACCACGCCTCAGACCGTAGTGGTTCTCGCCACGAAATGGCAGGGGCGCGCCCGGAGTGGCGCGCTCTCCCGCGACGTTCGGTCGAGCGGACGACGTGGAGACCTGTGGCGACGGCAAAGAAATCCTCCCCGCGGGACCATCGCGAGGAGCCTGTGGACAACCGTCGGCGCGCCTCGGGGCCGTGCCAGGCTGACGGCGGGCGTCCGGTCGGGCGCCCGGACGACGACGGACGGAGGAGCCGTGCAGCGACGACGTGTGCTGCGACCGGAGGCGCCGCTCCTGCGGCGCGGCCCCGGCGAGGTGCAGGTCGGCTCCGACCCCCGGTGGTCGGTGCGACTCACCGGGCTCGATGCCGACGACGAGCGCTGGCTGCGCGCGCTCGCCGGGCCCGCTCGGCGCGGCGACGCACCCGACGTCCCGGGCTCCCCGGCGCAGCGCACGCGCCGCGCCGCGCTCGTCCGCCTGCTCGACGAGGCGCACCTCCTCGTGGCGGCGCGTCGGCGCCGGCCGGCGTCGCCCGCCCCGGGCCACGGCGCGGCGGATCTCGCGGTGCTGTCGGCCCTGCTGCCCGACGGCGCGGGGCACCGCGTCCTCGCGGCGCGCGCCCGGGCGACCGTCGGGGTCGTCGGGCTCGGCCGGGTGGGTGCCGCGCTCGCCGTCCACCTCGCGACCGCGGGGGTGGGCGTGCTCGTGCTCGACGACCCGGGCACCGTGCTCGCCACGGACGTCGGAGGCGGGGCGTACCGGCTGCGGGACGTCGGGTCGCCGCGCGAGGGCGCAGTGCGGCGGATCGTCGAGGAGGTCGCCCCGGGCGTCGTGACGGCCTCGACCCCGGTCACGCCGGAGGAGGCACGGGCACCCGCGCCCGACGTCGTCGTCGTGGTCGAGCACGGAGCCGCGGACCCGGTCCGGGTCCGGAGGTTGGTGGGTGCAGGGGTCGCGCACCTGTCGGTCGTGGTGCGCGAGGCCGACGTCGTGGTCGGGCCGTTCGTCCGACCGGGGCTCGACCCGTGCCTGACGTGCGCGGACCTGCACCGCGCGGACGTGGACCCCTGCTGGCCGCAGGTCGCGCGACAGCTGCGCGAGGCGTCGGTGCACCGGGGCGAGGAGACGCTCCTCGCGGCGTCGGCGGCGGCCGTCGCACTCGGTCAGGTCCTGGCAGCCCTGGACGGGCTGGTGCCCCGCGCAGCCACGGCCGGCATCGAGATTCCTGCTCCCGATGCCGTGCCGCGGCTGCGCGGGTCGAGCCGCCACCCGCGCTGCGGGTGCGGCGAGCTGGCGCGCACGCCCCCGGACGGGGCGCCGCTGCCCATGTCAGGCCGCCGTCGAGGCGCCGACTGACGCCTCGGTCCGTGCGGCCTCGTGGGCCTGGCGCTCGGCCTCGCGGGCGAGCACCTCGGCCTTGCTCGGACGGCCGCGGCCGCGCTTGCGCGCGACCACGACGCCGTCCACGAAGACCTCGCCGCCCCAGACGCCCCAGGGCTCGCGGCGCTCGACCGCACCGGCGAGGCAGCCCTCGACGAGCGGGCAGGTGCGGCACAGGGCCTTGGCCTCCTCGACCTCGGCGGTGCGCTCGGCGAACCAGAGCTCCGGGTCGTTGGTGCGGCAGGGCAGCAGGCCCGCGAGCAGGCGGTCGAACTCCGCGGAGTCGTTCTCGCCGAGCGGCGTGGCCAGCGGTTGGTGGGGGACCCAGGGGCCGGATCCCCCCTGAGCGGTGATGTTGTCGAGCAGCGCGGTGAGCCGCACGATGTCCTCCAGTGATGTCCTGTCGTGGGTGTGAACGTCGTCGTCACAGGACCCTGAGGACAGCGGCCCCGTCTCGTGGAGACGGGTGGTGCCGGTGATCCTCATCGGCGGACGTGCTCGGAGAACACGAAGGCCGCGGGTCCTAGAGGGACTCCGCGGCCTGGAAGGTTCCGGTCGGTCAGACCGGGTTCGTCCTGGGGGCGGAGTCGGGAGCGGGGCGGGCGATGAAGGTGCCGCCGCGGTGCGCGATGGCACGCGGACGGAGCTCTCCTGGCGTGCCCGTGTACACGGACGCGTGATCCAGCAGGTTCGCCATGGCGATCTGGTTGTTCATCAGCTCTCCCACCCCCTCTCTCCATCAGGCGCCCGCCTCTCGGCGCGCCCCTTCCCAACAGGACTCGTCGACCATATGCCGCCCTTCGCAGGAGGCACAACTTATTTACGGGAATTTCTTCGACGAGTTCACCCGACCCTCGTCGAGGGCCGGGCAGAGCGCCTCGTCAGCCCTCCGCGCGGCGCACGATCTCGAGGATCGTGGCCCCGTACCGCTCGATCTTCGCGGGCCCCAGACCGTTGATGCGCGCCAGCCCGGCCGGGCTCGTGGGGCGCGTCTCGGCGATGGCGGCGAGCGCCGAGTCCACGAGCACGGTGAACGCCGGCTTGTCCGTCTCCTGCGCGACCTGGCGACGCCACTCGCGCAGCTCCTCGAACAGCGCCTGGTCGTACTCCCCCGTGAGCCGGACCTTCGCCTGCCCGGCGCGAGCACGCCGCGTCCCGCGCGCGCCGGGCTCGTCGGGCCAGAGCCCGTCGAGGAAGCGCGTGCGCCGGCGCGTCGCCCGGCCGCCCGGGTTGCGCGAGCGCGCGAACGAGAGCTCGAGGTGCTCGCGCGCCCGCGTGATGCCGACGTAGAGCAGCCGGCGCTCCTCCGCGACCGCCTCGTCCGTCTCGGCGAGGGAGATCGGCATGAGCCCCTCGCTCATCCCCGCGAGGAAGACGGCGTCCCACTCGAGCCCCTTGGCCGCGTGCAGCGACGCCAGGGTGACGCCCTCGACCGTTGGGGCGTGCTGCGCGGCGGCGCGCTCGTCGAGCTCGGCGACGAAGGCCGCGACGGTCGGGGCCGGGGCGTCGGACGCGGCGGCGAGCCCCGCGACGTCGTCGGCGAGCGCGACGAGCGCCTGCGTCGACTCCCAGCGCTCGCGCGCCGCGCCCCGCGCCGCCGGCGGCGCCGGGGCCCAGCCCGCGGCGGCCAGGACGTCGCGCACCGTCTCGGGCATGGGGACGTCCGGGTCGGCGGAGCGCGCCGCGCCGCGCAGGAGGACGATCGCGTCGCGCACCTCCTTGCGCTGGAAGAAGCGCTCCCCTCCCCGTACCAGGTAGCCGATGCCCGCGTCGGCGAGCGCCGACTCGAAGGCCTCGGACTGCGCGTTGGTCCGGTAGAGCACGGCGATCTCGCTCGCGCGCGTGCCCGCGGCGAGGAGCCGCCCGATGCGCTGCGCGATCCCGCTCGCCTCGGCCTCGTCGTCGTCGTACGCGGTGAAGGCGACGGGCGGCCCGGCCGGCCGCTGGGCGACGAGCTCGAGCGCCTGGTGGGCGCCGCCCGCGCGGCCCGCGCGCGCGAGGAGCTGGTTCGCGAGGTTCACCACCTGCGGCGTCGAGCGGTAGTCGCGCACCAGGCGGATCACCTGGGCCTTGGGGTGCGTGCGCGAGAACGTGAGCAGGTGGTGCGGCGTCGCGCCGGTGAACGAGTAGATCGTCTGCGACGGGTCCCCGACGACGCACAGCTCGTCGCGCCCCCCGAGCCACTGGTCGAGCACGAACTGCTGCAGGGGCGACACGTCCTGGTACTCGTCGACGACGAAGTGGCGGTACTGGCGCCGCACCTCGTCGGCCACCGTGCCCTGCGTCGCGAGCATGTCGCCGAGCATGAGGAGCACGTCCTCGAAGTCGATGACCGACCGCTCGGTCTTCACGTCCTCGTAGGCCGTGAGGAGGCGCGCGACGGTCTGGTGGTCGTAGCCGGCGGGGGGCTCGCGGTCGATCGCCTCGCACGCCCGGACGTAGTCGTCGGCGGTGACGAGCGAGACCTTGGCCCACTCGATCTCGGACGACAGGTCCCGCACCGCGACGCGGTCCACCCCGACGCCGAGCCGCCGCGCCGACTCCGCGACGACGGGCGCCTTGTGCTCGAGGATGCGCGGCGGCGCCCCGCCGACGACCTTGGGCCAGAAGTAGCCGAGCTGGCGCAGCGCGGCCGCGTGGAACGTGCGCGCCTGGACGCCCGTCGCGCCGAGCTCGCGCAGCCGCGTGCGCATCTCGCCCGCCGCGCGCGCCGTGAACGTCACGGCGAGCACGCTCGTCGGCACGTACACGCCCGTGCGGACCCCGTACGCGATGCGGTGCGTGATCGCGCGTGTCTTGCCCGTCCCCGCGCCGGCGAGCACGCACACAGGCCCGCGCAGCGCGACCGCGACGTCGCGCTGGTCGGGGTCGAGCGCGTCGAGGATCTCGTCGGCGGAGCGGTGGGCGAGCGGGCGTGAGACCGGTGGCGTGGACATCACCCGCGATTCTCGCAGCCCCCGGTGACACGCGGGCGGGGAACAGCCCGCGCTCCCCCGGTGTTACCGTCACGACCCGACCGCCCGCGGCACACGCCGCCCGGAACCGCAGCAGGAGAGCCCTCGATGAGCACCGCCCCGACCCTTCCCGACGCCGGCTCGATCGTCATGTACTCGACGACCTGGTGCGGGTACTGCCGCCGCCTCAAGACGCAGCTCGACTCCGAGGGCATCGGCTACACCGAGGTCAACATCGAGGAGACGCCCGGCACCGCCGAGTTCGTGGAGTCCGTCAACGACGGCAACCGCACCGTGCCGACCGTCGTCTTCCCGGACGGCTCCGCCGCGACGAACCCGTCCCTCGCGGAGGTCAAGAAGCGCCTCGCCGCCTGACGCGGCCGCAGGAGGGCCCGGTCCGGACGTCCGGACCGGGCCCTTCCGCGTCCCCGAGCAGCCGTCGCAACGGCGTGCGTCGCGCCGCTCCTCGCCACCCGCCTCCCTGAGCGGCCCTGAGCGGCCCTGAGCCACCCTCAGTCGTCGGCGAGGCGCGCGCCGAACCAGTCCTCGACGAGCGCACGCGCGATCGACGACCGGCCCGGCAGCAGCACCTCGCCCGACCGGACGGCGTCGGCGAGCCCGGCCCGCGTGAACCAGCGCGCGTCGGTGAGCTCGACGCCGTCCACGTGCAGCTCGGTCGTCAGCGCGCGCGCCGAGAACCCGAGCATGAGCGAGGCCGGGAACGGCCAGGGCTGGCTCCCCCGGTAGGCCACGTCGCCGACGACGACGCCCGCCTCCTCCGCGACCTCCCGCCGCACCGCGTTCTCGAGCGACTCCCCGGGCTCGACGTAGCCCGCCAGGGTCGAGAACCGCCGCTCCGGCCAGTGCGCCGCGTGCCCCAGCAGCAGGCGCTCGTCGGCCCCCTCGCCGTGCACGACCGTCATGATGACCGCCGGGTCCGTGCGCGGGTACAGCTCGACGCCCTGGGCCACGCAGCGGCGCGTCCAGCCGCCCTTCTCGACGGTCGTCCGACCGCCGCAGCGCGGGCACCGGGGGTGGTTCGCGTGCCACGCCGCGAGCGCGACCGCCTCCGTCGCGAGCCCCGCGACGGGCGCCCCGACCTCGCCGACGAGGTCCCGCAGCCCCGACCACGTCCGCTCGCGCGCGAGCACGGCGAACGGCTCGGAGGCGTCCACGCCCTCGATGTCGACCTCCTCGGCGTCGGCGTCGTCGGGCAGGACGAGCGCGAGGTACGCCGTGCCGTCGCCCTCGCCGAGGAAGAGCCAGCGGCCCTGGTCGTCGTCGGTCGCCGGGTCGACGTCGCGCAGCTCGGCCGGGTCCAGGAGGGCGACGCCGTCCGCCGCGCCCGGGCCGCCGAGCGCGAGCCGGCCGCGGTGGACCAGCAGGACGCGCGTCGTCGGCTGCGACCGCAGCGTGCGCACGAGGTCCGGCTCCGCGCGGCGGTGCTCCGCGCGGTCGACGAACGCGCCGTCGAGCGGCAGCGGGAGGCGGTCCAGCGGGGTGCGCGGCAGGGTGCCCGGCCCGGTGGCCGTGCCGGTCCCGGTGTCGGCCGGGGTGCTGGTCGGCGCGGGCGTGGGTCGGTCCGGGGCGGCGGGGTCGCTCGTGCCCGACGACGGCCGGGCGGCAGGGGTGCTCACCCCCCGACCGTAGGCCACCCCCGGCCGAGCCACCCGCCTGCGCGCGGCGCCGCGGGGCGGGGTGCGGCGTCGGACGGCGTGGGTCGACCGGGCGCGTGCGGGGACCGACTACCGTGGTCGCGTGCCTCGCTCTCCGTTGACCCTCGCCGCGCTCGCGACCGCCGCCGTGCCCGGCCTGGACGCCCGCAGCGCGCGGCCCGTCGAGGACCCGGGCGACTACGACACCGCCGTCGTGACCGACGCCGACGGCGCCCGCTGGACCGTGCGCGCACCCCGCAGCCTCCAGGCCGGCGCCGCGCTCGAGGCCGAGGCGGAGCTGCTGGGCTCGCTGCAGCACTACGCCGAGTCGGGGGTGCTGTCGTTCGCCGTGCCGCGCGTCAGCGGCACCGCGCTCCTGCCCGAGGGCGGGCGGGCCGTCGTGCACCCCGCGCTCGAGGGCGAGCCGCTCGACGTCGACAGCCTGCGGCCCGGACCGGGCCTCGCGGCCGACCTGGGCCGCGTGCTCGCGTCGGTCCACGAGCTGCCGCGCGCGATCGTCGACGACGCCGGCCTGCCGGGCTACGAGGTCGAGGAGTACCGCGCGCGCCGCATGGCGGAGCTCGACGAGGCCGCGGCCACGGGCAAGGTCCCCCCGACGCTCCTGCGCCGCTGGGAGACCGCGCTCGAGGACGTCTCGCTGTGGCGGTTCCAGCCGGTCGTCGTGCACGGCGACCTGGGCCCGGAGCAGGTGCTCGTCGCCCGCGGACGCGTCGTCGCGGTGACGGACTGGGCGAGCGCGCGCGTCGCGGACCCCGCCGACGACCTCGCGTGGCTGCTCGTCTCGGCACCGCCCGAGGCCGTCGACTCGATCATGGAGGCGTACCAGCTGCGCCGTACCGAGCTCACCGACAAGCACCTGCTCGACCGCGCGCTCCTCGTCGGCGAGCTCGCGCTCGCGCGCTGGCTCCTGCACGGCGTGCGCAACGGGCTCGACGACGTGGTCGCCGACGCCCTCGACATGCTGGCCGATCTCGACGAGGCGACGCAGGACGCCGACGACTGAGGCGTCGCCGGCTCAGTCGGCGACCAGCAGCGCCTCGATCTCGGCCTCGCCCAGCAGGCGGCGCGGACGCACGGTCTCGTCGGACGCGACGTAGTAGAACGCCGCGTTCACCTTCTCCAGCGGCACCCCCGTCCAGCGCGACCACGCGAGCCGGTAGACCGCGAGCTGCACCTCGCGCACGCTGCGCGCCTCCGGGTCGGACGGCGCACGCCCCGTCTTCCAGTCGACCACCACGACCGCGTCGCGCGCCCCGCCCGCGTGCTCCGGGAGCTCGGGGAACACCGCGTCGATGCGCGACCGCAGGACCGTCGACCCGACGGGCGTCTCGACGTCGACCTCGACCGCGACCGGCGTGCGCGTGGCCCACTCCGAGGCCAGGAACGTCCGCTGGAGCGTCTCGAGGTCGGCGTCGGGGTCGAGGTCGTCGTCGTCCGCCCCGGGGAGGTCCTCGACGTCGAGCAGGGACGACGTCGTGAAGTAGCGCTCGGCCCACAGGTGGAACCGCGTGCCCCGGCGCGCGTGGACCGTGGGCTCGACCGGGACCGGGCGGCGCAGGTGGAGCGCGTACTCGTCGCGGTCCGCCGCGAGCCGCACGAGGCTCGACGCCGAGACGTGCGCCGGCAGCTCGACCTCCCGGCCCGAGCGCTCGGCACGCTCCGCGAGCAGGACGCGCGCGAGCGCGACGAGGTCGCGGCCCTCGGCGTCGACGAGGACCCCGGAGGGCGCCGTGAGCCCGGCGGGGCCGCCCGTGCCGGCCACGCTCGCCCTCCCGGGCACGGCGTCGACCGCCCCGGCCCCGGCGTGCGCGGCACGGTCCGCCGCGCCACGCCTTGCCGCGTCACGCTCGGCTGCCGCACGCTCGGCCGCCGCACGCTCGACGGCCGCCGCGGTGTCCCGCAGGACGGACCGCGCCGACCCGCCGGGAGCGTCGTCGGGCACAGGCCACGTCCCGGTCACCTCGACGTCCTCGAGCGGGTTGGAGTCGTCGGGGCCGGGAGGTGCCGACCACCCGTCGGCCGTCACGACCCCCGCCTCGACGAGCTCGACGAGGAACGGAGACAGCGCGCGCGGCCGCGATCCCGTCTGCCACCAGGACGCCGTGAGGTACAGCTCGCGCCGCGCGCGCGTGAAGGCCACGTAGGCGAGCCGTCGCTCCTCGGCGAGCTGGTGCTCCCCGCTCGCCGCGCGGAACTCGTCGCGCCGCGCCACGAGCTCCTTCGTGTCCGCGGCGAGGTCGAAGCGGAACTCCGGCAGGTCGGCGGCGTCGCCGCGCAGCGGGTACGGGAGCTGGCTCACGTCGGTGAGCCAGCCGCTGTCCGCGCGCACCCCCGACGACGACTGCGCAGTGGTCGGGAACACGCCGTCCACGAGCCCGGGCACGACGACGACGTCCCACTCGAGGCCCTTCGCGGCGTGCGCGGTGATGACCTGCACCGCGTCCGGGTCGGGCTCGCGCACGGGCAGGTCGAGCCCGTTCTCCCGGGTCGAGGCGACCCCGAGCCAGGCGAGGAACGCCCCGAGCGTCACGACGTCCGCCGTCTGCGTGAACGTCGCGGCGACGTCGCGGAACGCGTCGAGGTGCTCGCGGGCCCGGTCGCTCACCGCCTCCGGGTCGACGAGCCGCCGCGACGCGAGCAGCGCCTCGTTCGTCACCGCCTCGACGTCGAGCCCCAGGGCCCGCTCCGCCTCGACGACGAGCTCCGGGAGCGACAGGTAGGTGAGACCGCGCAGCGCGCGCAGGGTCCGGGAGAGCGCCGAGAGCCGCGCGTGACCCTCGGCGGAGAGCGTGCGCCCGTCCGCCGCCGGCTCGCCCGGGTCCGGGAGGTCGTCGAGCGCGTCGACGATCGAGCGGTGGTCGGCCACGTCGCCCTCGACGACCACGAGCCCCGACTCGGCGTCCTCCGCGGCGGGGGTGCGACGGCGCGAGCCGAGCGCGCCCTCGAGCCGCGCGAGGTCCGCCGCGCGGCTCCCGAGCGCGTGCAGGTCGGCGGCGCCGAGGTTGAGCCGGGGCCCGGTGAGGAGACGCACGAGCGCGTCGCCGCGCGAGGGGTCGTGCACGGCCTCGAGCAGCGCGACGACGTCGACGACCTCGGGCGTCGTGAGCAGTCCGCCGAGGCCGACGACCTCCACGGGGAGCCCACGCCGCCGCAGCGCGACCTCGACCGCCGCGAACTGGCTGCGCTTGCGGCACAGCACGGCCGCGGTGACGCGCCCCCCGGGCGCGCTCGCCGGGCGCCAGCGCGCGGCGACGCGCTCGGCCACGGCCGCGGCCTCCTCCTCGGCGGTCGCCGCCACGTGCGCGGCGACCGCGCCCGGGCCCGCGCCGGGGCGCAGGGCGAGCGGCGGCACCTCGACCCGGTCGCCCCGGCCGCCGGCGACGGCACCGCGCAGCGGACCGGCCGTGACGTTCGCCGCCGCGAGGACGGCGGCGTCGTTGCGCCACGACGTCGAGAGGAAGCGCACGGCCGAGCGGTCGCCGCCCGCGCGCGGGAAGCGGTCGGGAAACCGCGCGAGGCCGCCCGCGCTCGCGCCGCGCCACCCGTAGATCGACTGGTGCGGGTCGCCCACGGCCGTCACGGGGTGCCCGCCGCCGAACAGCCCCGCGAGGAGCTCGACCTGCGCGTGCGACGTGTCCTGGTACTCGTCCAGGAGGACGACGCGGAAGCGGGCGCGCTCGGTCTCCCCCACCACAGGCACCTCGCGCGCGAGCCGCGCCGCGAGCGCCACCTGGTCGCCGAAGTCGAGGGAGTCGGTCGCGCGCTTGCGGCGGCGGTACTCCGCGACGACGTCGAGCAGGCGGACCCGTTCCGCGACGTCGCCGACGAGCTTCTCGACCTCCTTCGTCCGGGCCTTCTGCCGCGGCCCCAGCGGGAGCGCGTCGAGCTGCTCGACGATCTCGGCCAGGCGGTCCCGCGCCTCGGCGGGGTCGAGGAGGTGCTCGCCGAGCGCGCCGGAGAGGCCGAGCACCGCCGCGACGACCGTGCTCAGCGCGCGGTCGGTGCCCAGGTCGTCGTCCCAGGACTCCACGACCTCGGACGCGAGCTGCCACTGCTGCGCCTCGCCGAGGAGGCGGGCCCCCGGCTCGACGCCGACGCGCAGCCCGTGGTCGCCGACGAGCGACGCGGCGTACGCGTTGTACGTCGCGACGGTCGGCCGGTCGAGCAGCGAGAGCGCCGACGCCGCCCCGCCCCGGGCGCGCGCGAGCTGGGCGAGCCGCACCTGGACGCGCTCCGCGAGCTCCCCCGCCGCCTTGCGCGTGAACGTGAGGCCCAGCACCGCGTCCGGCGGGACGAGCTCGTTCGCGATGAGCCAGACGACGCGCGCCGCCATCGTCTCCGTCTTGCCCGAGCCGGCCCCGGCGACGACGAGCGTCGGCTCGAGCGGCGCCTCGATCACCTCGACCTGCTCCGGGGTCGGGCGGGGACGTCCGAGGAGGTCGGCGATCCGCGTCGCGGAGAGCGTCGGCTGCGGCGGCTCCGCCGCCCGGTGCCCGTCGCCCGGGGCGTCGGCGCTCTCGACCGGGAGGCCGTCGGCCGCGACGAGACGCACCGTCGGCCCGCTCGCGCCCGCCTCCGGGAGCTCGAACAGCTCGCTGCTCACGCCACCACCCTCCTGCCCTCGGGCTGCACCGGGCACGCCCGGCGCACGGGGCACATCTCGCACAGCCCGTTCTGGCGGGCGGTGAACGTCGCCGCCGACATGGTGCCGGCGGCCTCCTCCACGAGGTCGCGCGCCCAGCTCGACCCGTCGGGCTCCGGCTCCAGCGCGGGCTGGGCCACGACGGCAGGGCCCACGTGGGTGCTCCCGACGTAGACGAGCTGCGCGCCCGCGCTGCGCGTGCCCTCCGGCACGTCCAGCGCGCCCGCCTCGACCGCGAGCTGGTAGGCACCGAGCTGGGGATGCTCTGCGCCCTCCGCCTTCGTCGCGGTGCGCCGACCGGTCTTGAGGTCGACGACGCGCACCGAGCCCTCCCCCGCCGCCTCGACCCGGTCGATCGTGCCGCGCAGCCGGGCGCGGCCGACGGTGACGTCGAACGACGGCTCGACGAGGAGCGGCTCGCCCGCCTGCGCGACGTAGGCCGCGAGCTTCTCGACCATGCGCTCGGCCCGGCGCCGGAGCTGGCGCGCGGGCCAGCCGTCGGGCAGCGCGAGCTCCGCCCACCGGCGGTCGAGCTCCGCGCGCAGCTCGGCGAGCGACCCGGACGGGTGGGTCTCGGCGATCGAGTGGACGAGCGTGCCGAGGCTCTGGTGCGTCGCGTCGGGCGCCGTCCCGCCGGCCGCCTCGAGCGACCACCGCAGCGGGCACGTCGAGACCGTCTCGACCTTCGAGGGCGACACCGTGACGGTCTCCTCCGCACCGCGCAGCGGCGCCGTGCTCGACACGCCCGCCACGCCGTACCACGTCTCCGGGCGGGCCTCCGCGACGCCGAGCGCACCGAGGTCCGCCAGGAGCGTCGCCGCCGCGACGGCGCGCTCGTCCGGCCCCGACGCTCCGGCGCCGCCGGCCTCGCGCGCCGCGGCCTCGACGAGGACGCCACGGGCCGCGGCGACCAGCCCGCGCAGGTCGAGCGGCGCCCCGACGCGCACGTGCCTCCGCTCGGCGGGCTCGACCTGCCCGCCCCCGACGTCCGCGAGCCCCGGGCCGACGGGTGCGCGTCCGACCGGCGCCGGACCAGAACTCGCCGCGGGACCGGCGGGTACCGGGCCGGCGCCCGCCGCGGGTGCGCCCGGGCCGTCCTGGGGACCACGCCCGTCGGGACCGTCCGTGCCGTCGGGGCCCTCGGGCGCCGACGGCGGCACGACGAGGTCGCAGAACACCGACGGCGCCTCCTCGGCGTCCTGCACGGCCGTCACGACGAGGCGACGCGTCGCACGCGACGTCGCGACGACGAAGGCCCGCAGCTCGTCGGCGAGCACCTGGGCGCGCGCCTGCGAACCGACCCCGTGCGCGTCCTGGGCGCGGCCGGCGAGGAGCTCGACGAGCGCCTGCGAGCCGAGCAGCGAGTCGCGCAGCCGGAGGTCGGGCCACACGCCGTCCTGGACGCCCGCCACCACGACGACGTCCCACTCGCGCCCGGCCGCACCGGCCGGGGTGAGCGCCGCGACGGCGTCGGCCCCGCTCGCGCTCGCCGCGAGCGAGTCGGCGGGCAGGTCCTGCGAGGCGAGGTACTCGACGAACGCCCCGGCGGGCGCGCCCGGCATGCGGTCGACGAACGTCTCCGCGGCGCGGAACAGCGCGAGCACCGCGTCGAGGTCACGGTCCGCGCGCGCCCCGGCGGGGCCGCCGTCGAGCGCCGCCGAGCGCCAGCGCTCCGCGAGACCGGTCGCGGCCCACACCGCCCACAGGACCGTCTGCGCCGTCGCGCCGGGCTCGGCCGCCGCAGCCCGCCCCGCCGCGAGCGCCCGGGCGACCGCGACCGGCCCGCGGCGCACCGTGGGCGGCAGCGTCGCGGCGCGCGCCGGGTCGAGGAGCAGCTCGACGAGCAGCGCGTCGGACGAGCGCCCGCCCCCGCCCTCGAGCTCCTCGGCCCGCAGCGCGCGGCGCAGACGGCGCAGCGCGACGACGTCGAGCGCGCCCACGGGCGACGTGAGCAGCGCCGCCGCGGTGAACGGGTCGAGGGCCTCGGGGTCCTCCGCGTCGGCGACGCACACGCGCACGGCCGCGAGGAGCGGCGCGACCGCCGGCTCGTCGCGCAGCGGGACGTCGGAGCCGAGCAGCGTCACGGGGACCGAGGCGGCGACGAGCTCGCGGCGCAGCGCCGCGAGCCGCGTCCCCGTGCGCGCGACGACGGCCATCCGGTGCCAGGGGGTGCCGTGCAGCAGGTGCTCCGCACGCAGCTCCCGGGCGACGAACGCGGCCTCCTGCGCGACGGCCGAGAGCACCGCGACCTGCACGGGCGGGGCGCCGGGGCCGACGTCGGCCGCCTCGCCCGGACGCCCGTCGGCGGCGCGCGGCGCGGCGCCACGGTGCACCGCCCCGGCGACGGTGCCGACCTGCGCGGTCACGCGGCGGGTCACCTCGCGCAGCGGCGCGCTCTGGCGCCAGGCGGTGCCCAGCACGGCGACGCGCGCGCCCAGCTCGCCCCGGCGCACGCCGTCCCGCCGTGCCGGGGCGGACGCCCGGCCCACGAGCCCCGGGCTCGCGCCGCGGAACGTCTGCACCGCGGCGTCGGGGTCGCCGAGCAGCACGAGGCGCGCGCCGTCGTCGTGCAGCACGTGCAGGAGGCGCGCGGTCGCGACCGTCGCCTCCTGGTAGTCGTCGACGACCACGAGGTCCCAGCGCGGCCGGGCGGCGTCGGGCACCTCGTCGTCCCAGGCGAGCAGGGCCTCCGCGGCCTCGTCGACGACGATCGCCGGGTCGAACCGCGACCCGGCGTCGGGCGTGCCCGTGCGCAGGGCGGTGACGTCGAGGTACTCCGCGAAGAGCTGGGCGCCGAGCGACCACTCCGGGCGGTCGTAGCGCTCGCCGAGGGCGGCGAGGTCGGCCGGGGTCAGGCCGCGCTCCGCCGCGCGCATGAGGAGGTCGCGGAGCTCCTGGCGCAGCCCCCGGAGACCGAGCGCCTCCTCGGGCAGGCCCGCGGGCAGCGCGAGCGGGGTGCCGAGGTGCGCGAGGCCGCCGTCGAGGTGGCCCTCCAGGAGCTCGGCGAGCACGAGGTCCTGCTCCGGGCCGGAGATCAGCGTGGGGGCGGGCTCGCCCAGCGCGGCCGCGCGCTCGCGCAGGACGGCGAAGGCCGCGGACGCGGCGGTGCGCACCAGAGGCGCGCCGACCGTGCGGCGCGCGCGGGCCGACAGGCGGTCACGGAGCGCGGCGGCGGCGCGGCGCGACGCGGCGAGGAGGAGCACGCGCTCGGGCGCGACGCCGTCGCGCAGGGCCGCGAGCACGACCTCCTGCGCGACGAGGGTCTTGCCCGTCCCGGGTGCGCCCACCACGAGGGTGGCCCCGGGGCCGGCCGCGGCGGCGAGCGCCGCGCGCTGGGAGTCGTCGAGCACCGCGTCGGCCTCGAGCTCGCGAGGCCGCGCGACGAGGCGGGGGGCGGTCGTCGTCCGGGGCACGGACCCGATCCCATCACGCGCCACCCACACCGTCGTGCGCCCGGCGTGGCGTGGCGCCGGGCGGTTACGGGACGGGCCAGCCGTTCGTCAGGCAGCCCTGGGCCGAGATGGACTGCTGGACCATCACCGGGGCGACGGCGCCCGGCGCGGGGCAGTCCTCGTGGCCGTGGCCGAGCACGTGCCCGACCTCGTGGTTGACGAGGTACTGCCGGTACGTGGCGAGGTCGTCGCCGAAGTCGGGCGCCCCGAGGACCCAGCGCTCGAAGTTCAGCACGGCAGCACCCGTGACCGAGTTCCCGCACGAGTAGCGGCTCTCGGTCGCCAGCGGGGCGCACAGGCGGTCGGTCGTCGCGGGGCTCGCGAGCACGACCCGGATCGACGCGTCCTCGGCCGCCGTCCGCGAGAACGTCACGCCGTCGGGGACCGACCAGCCGCGCGGGTCGTTGAGCGTCGTGAGCACCGCGGCGGCGAACACGTCGCCGTCGACGGGGAGCCCGGCCTCGACCTCGACCCGGACGGAACGGACGGTGCCCGTCCCGGGCGCGGGGCTCTCCCCCGGCACGACGACGAGCGAGCCGCCGAGGTCCGGCGCGACGACGACCGTCCCGAGCAGGCCGGAGCCCGGCTCCGCGACCGGGGCCTCGGGCGACTCGACGGGTGCCGGCTCAGCGAGGGGCTCGGGCGCCGTCGTCGGGACGGGCTCGGGCGCGGTGACCGCGTCCGGGCGCGGCGCGATCGGGCCGAGGAGGCCCGGGCCCCGCTCGACGGCGCCCGCGCGCTCGACGGACGACCGGCTCACGGCCGCCGACTCGTCGCGCTCCGGGGCCGGCGGCTCCACGCGGACGTCTGCGGCGGGAGCGGCCGCGGTGCCCGCCGCCCCGCCCAGGTCCCAGACCTCCGCCGTCGCCGCACCGCCGCCGAGGCCGACGACGAGGCACGCGGCGACCGCGGCCCCGTGCCGCAGACCCGTCGCGCGACCCCCGGCACGGGCGGTCGAGAGGCGGTTCGGGGGGGTATGTCTGTCGGGCACCCGCCCATCGTCCCACTCCTCGCGACGCGAGGTCGACACGAACCGCGGTTTCCGTATCCTCCCCCCATGGGAGCCACCGAGGGACGCACGCGCGGCGCGGCCGCCGCTCCCCCGGGACTGCGCACCCGGATGCCGCGCGACGAGCGCCGCGCGCAGCTCCTCACGATCGCCGAGGAGCTCTTCGCCTCCCACGGCTACCACCACATCTCGATGGACGACATCGCCGACCGTGCCGGGGTCGGCAAGCCCGTGCTGTACCGGCACTTCCCGTCGAAGCTCGACCTCTACCTCGCGATCGTCGACGACCAGGGCGAACGCCTCGTGGGAGCCGTGCACGCGACGCTGGACCCGTTCCGCGAGCCCGCGCCGGGGAACCGCGCGGGCGACCTCGACGCCCTCGCGGTCGACGGCCTCGCCGTGATCGAGGGCATCGTGCGGGCCTACGTCGCGTACGCGCGCGCGGCGGGCCGCTCGGCCGCGCTGCTCTTCGAGTCCGACGTCATGCGGGACCCGGTCGTCCGGGCGCGCGTGCTCGCGCCGGACACGACGATCGCCGGCGCGTTCGCCGACGTGCTCGTGCGCATCACGGACCTCGACACCGACGAGGCGCTCGTCGTCGCCCGGACGTGCACCGCCGTCGGGCGGGCCGCCGCGACGGAGGTCGTGCGCCCGGACGGCGGCGCGACGGCCGACGACGTCACCCGGCTCGTGCCGCGCCTCGTGTGGCGCGGGGTGCGCGGCATGCTGCGGCGGCCGCTGTCGGGCGCCCCCAGCGCGCCCGGCGGGTCGGCGACGGGAATCTGACTACTATCGATCGCGTTGTCGCCGGTGGGACGCCCGCCGGCGGCCCGAGGCCCGTCGTCGCTGCGCCTGGCGCAGCCGCTGTGAGGAGAGCTGAGTGGAAGTCACGATCGGTGTGCAGAACCTGGCCCGTGAGATCGTCGTCGACACGGACCTGACCGCCGAGGCCGTGGCCACGGCGGTCGCCGACGCGCTCGGCGGCGCCCCCGCCCTCGAGCTCACCGACTCGCGCGGTCGCCGCGTGATCGTCCCGACGGCGTCGCTCGGCTACGTCGAGATCGGCACCGAGGAGCAGCGCCGGGTCGGTTTCGGCTCGCTTTGAGCCTGCAGGTCCGAGCGTCGGGCGACCCTCGGGGCCCCGACCGTCACGTGCCGCCGTCGCGCCCCCGGGCGCGGCGGCGGCTTCGTCATGCCGCGAGGCCCAGGCGGTCCATCCGCCGGGAGTGCTCCGCCGTGAGGCGCGCGAACACCCAGGACTGCGTCGCGGGCGCGGGCCCGCTCCCGCCGCCGGCGGCGACCGGCTCGGCCCCCGCCGCCACGAGCCGGGCGAGCGCGGGACGCCTGGACAGCACGTCGCCGACGACGCCGAGCGCCTCCCCGACGAGGCGCCGACCCCACAGCGCGAGGCGCGACGCGAGCACCGGGTCCTCGGCGGCGACCTCGGCGATGACCGGGGCGTAGCGCTGCGACGGGGTGTCGTGCGTGAGCGCCTCCACGACGACGTCGCGCGAGCGCTCGTCGAGACCCTGGGCCGCGAGGAGGCAGAAGTCGTCCGCGACGCCCTGGCCCACGTAGCCCTTGAGGATGCCCTCCCACCACGTGCTGGGCTTCGTGCGCGCGTCGAAGTCGTCGAACAGGCCGTCGAACGGGCTCATGCAGTCCGCCGGGTCGCCGCCCAGCTCCTCGACGCGCACGAGCACGCGCTCCTGCCGGTCGAGCATCGCGGCCGCGAGGCGGGACAGGGCCTGGCGCTGGCGCAGCGTGGGCGCGTGCGCGGCGTCGCCCGCGAGGCGCCCGAAGCTCGCGAGCTCGGTGTACGCGACGAGGCCGAGCAGCTCCACCGCGTCGGTGTGGTCCGCCGGGGGCAGGGTCGTGGGGCTCGCGTGCTCGGCGTCGCTCATCGGGCCAGGATAGTTCTCCGATATCATGGCCGACGTACATCGGTTGCCCGGTCGTCCAGACCTCACGCTCGTCACGCGTACGACGACGGCACGGCACGGTCCGCAGCGCGGGCCTGGCCACGACATCCCACGATCGGCTGCCGGCCACGAGGTGCGCACGACCGCGACCGGGAACCTCCCCGGCTCCGGGCCCCGACGGCCCGCCGACGGTCGCGCGTGCCCGAACGAGACAGAGGCACCAGTGACCACCACAGACGCCACCACCACCGACGCGACGCCGGACGTGAGCGCGGACGCGACGTCCGTCGCCGCGAGCGTCCACGCGGACAACACGACCTTCGCGGACTTCGGCGTGCGCCAGGAGATCGTCGACGCGCTCTCCGACGCGGGCATCGTCCAGCCCTTCCCCATCCAGGCGATGACGCTCCCCGTCGCCATGTCCGGCCACGACATCATCGGCCAGGCCAAGACCGGCACCGGCAAGACCCTCGGCTTCGGCGTGCCGCTCCTGCACCGCGTCGTCGCCCCGGGCGAGCCCGGCTTCGACGAGCTGCCCTCCCCCGGCAAGCCGCAGGCGCTCGTCGTCGTCCCGACGCGCGAGCTCGCCGTCCAGGTCGCGAACGACCTCACCACGGCCTCGAAGCGCCGCTCGGTGCGCATCGTCCAGCTCTACGGCGGTCGCGCCTACGAGCCGCAGGTCGAGGCGCTGACGCGCGGCGTCGAGGTCGTCGTCGGGACGCCCGGCCGCATGATCGACCTGATGAACCAGGGCCACCTCAACCTCACGCGCGCCGCGACCGTCGTCCTCGACGAGGCGGACGAGATGCTCGACCTCGGGTTCCTCCCGGACGTCGAGAAGATCCTGGCGCGCACGCCCGCGCAGCGGCACACGATGCTCTTCTCGGCGACCATGCCGGGCGCCGTCGTCTCGATGGCGCGCCGCTACATGAAGCAGCCGACGCACATCCGCGCGAACGACCCGGACGACGGCGGCCAGACGGTCAAGAACATCGAGCAGGTCGTCTACCGGGCGCACGCGCTGGACAAGGTCGAGATGCTCGCGCGCATCCTCCAGGCCGAGGGCCGAGGGCGCACGATCGTGTTCGCGCGGACCAAGCGGACCGCGGCGAAGGTCGCGGACGAGCTCGTCGACCGCGGCTTCGCGGCCGGCTCGATCCACGGCGACCTGGGCCAGGGCGCACGCGAGCAGGCGCTGCGCGCGTTCCGCAACGGCAAGATCGACGTGCTCGTCGCGACCGACGTCGCGGCGCGCGGCATCGACGTCGAGGACGTCACGCACGTCGTGAACTACCAGTGCCCCGAGGACGAGAAGACGTACCTGCACCGCACCGGCCGCACCGGTCGCGCGGGCAACAAGGGCACCGCGGTGACGTTCGTCGACTGGGACGACATCCCCCGCTGGTCGCTCATCGACAAGGCCCTCGACCTCGGCATCCCCGAGCCGGTCGAGACGTACTCGAGCTCGCCGCACCTGTACACCGACCTGCACATCCCCGAGGGCACGAAGGGCCGCCTCCCCAAGGAGCGCCGCACGCTCGCGGGGCTCGAGGCGGAGGAGATCGAGGACCTCGGCGAGACCGGCAAGCGGCACACGCCCGCGGGCGGGTCGCGCGGTCGCCAGGGCGGCCGGTCCGACGGCGGCCGTGGCCGCTCCGAGGGCGAGCGGGGCCGGTCCGGGGGCCAGGGCCGCTCGGGCGGGCGTCGCGGCGAGACAGAGCGCACGGGCGCTCGCGCCGAGGGCGAGCGCACCGAGGCGGCCGAGGGCGCCCCGGCGACCGAGGGCGGGGAGCGCCGCCGTCGGTCCCGCAGCCGTCGCCGCACGCGCGGCGGCCGCCCGGTCGAGCAGCAGGGCGGCGGCGCCGAGGCGACCGCCCAGCCCGCCGAGTAGTCGCTCCACGGCCCGACGCCGGACCCCGGGTCGCGCCCTCACGGTCACCGGACCGTGGGGGACGCGACCCGGGGTCCGTCGCGTCCGGGGTCAGTGCACGTGCGCGTCGCGCCCGGCGAACCACACCGCGGCGCCCTGGACGGCCGCCGCGGCGACGAGGAGCAGGAGCGGGAGGGTCCACGCGCCGGTGACGTCGTGCGCGAGCCCGAGGCCGAGCGGGCCGGTCGCGGCGAGCAGGTAGCCGGCGCTCTGCGCCATGCCGGAGAGCTCGGACGTGTGCGCGGCGTCGCGCGCCCGCAGCGCCATGAGGGTGAGCGCGAGGCTGATCCCGCCGCCCTGCCCGAGGCCGACGAGCACGACCCAGAGCGCCGCTGCGCCGGGCGCGACGGCGAGCCCGAGCAGCCCCGAGCCGACGAGGACCACGAGCACGAGGCCGATGCCGCGCTGGCGCGGCATGCGCCCGGCGAGGACCGGGGTCACGAACGAGCCGACGATCCCCGCGAGGTTGCACAGCGCGAGGAGCCAGCCCCCCGCCTCCGGCGTCCGGCCGAGCGCGACCATGATCTCGGGCAGCCAGGCGTTGACCGCGTAGAACGACAGCGACTGCATGCCCATGACGACGGTGACCGCCCAGGCGAGCGGGGAGCGCCACACCACCGACCGCGCGGCGGCCGGTCCCGTGCCGGGTCCGAACGCCACCGTGCCGGCGGGGTCGGGCCGCAGCGCGCGCGGCACCCAGACGATCGCCCCGAGCACGGCGAGGACGCCCCAGGTCGCGAGCGCGCCGCGCCAGTCGAGGCCGGCCGCGGACGCGACGGGCAGGGTCAGGCCCGCCGCGAGCGCCGCCCCGCCGGAGAGCGCCATCGAGTAGAGGCCGGTCATGAGACCGATGCGGTCGGCGAAGTCGCGCTTGATGAGCGCGGGCAGCAGCACGTTCCCGAGCCCGATCGCGCACCCCGCGACGACCGTCCCGGCGAACAGCCCCGCGGTCGAGGGCACGAGGCGCAGCCCGAAGCCGACGCACAGCAGCACGAGGCTCACGAAGAGCGCGCGCTCGAGCCCCCAGCGCCGCGCGAGCACGGGCGCGAGCGGCGCGAGGAGCCCGAAGCACAGGACGGGGAGCGTCGTGAGCACGCCCGCCGCCGTCGCGCTGAGGCCCAGGTCCGTGCGGATCTCGCCGAGCACGGGCGAGATCGCGACGACGGCGGGCCGCAGGTTGAGCGCCGCGAGGACGATCGCGACGACGGCGGCCAGCCCCAGCGGACGGCGCAGCCCGCTCACGCCTCGACCTCGCCGGCGTCGGCGTCGCCGCGACCGGCCGCGGCGGCCTCGACGAGCTGCGCCCGCACGGCGTCGATCGTCGCGACGACGGCAGCCTCGGCCGCGTCGGCGTCGGCCGCCCGGACCGCCGCGACGACCTCCTCGTGGCCGGGGACGTCGCGGTGGTGCCGACGCTGCCCGCCGGACGGGAGCGTGCGGACGAGCGCGTGGTCGAGGCCGTCGTAGAGGTCGGCCAGCAGGGGGTTGCCCGCGGCGCGCACGACCTCGCCGTGGAAGGCGACGTCGGCGGCCTGGAAGGCCTGCTCGTCACCGTCGCGTGCCGCGACCTGGGCGGCGAGCGCCGCGTCGAGACGGTGGAGCGCGTCGGCGTCGGCCCGTCCCGCGGCGGCGCGCGCCGCGCCGCGCTCGAGGATCTCGCGCACCTCGAGCACGTGGAGCGCGTCCGTGGTGCGGGCCCGCCGGGTCAGGGCGGCGTCGAGCCCGTCGGCCGCGCGCACGTAGGTGCCGTCGCCGCGCCGCGGCTCGAGGATCCCGGCGTGCTCGAGCGCGCGCACGGCCTCGCGCACGGTGTTGCGCCCGACGCCGAGCTCGGCGACGAGCTCCGGCTCGGCCGGGATGCGGGTGCCGACGGGCCACTCCCCGCGCTCGACGCGCTGCATGAGCCGTTCGACGACGAGCTCCGACACCTTGCGGGGAGGGATGATCGGCTGGTCCACCGAAAGAACCTAACATCCCCTGTTTGGCTCGGTGACGAGACGGGGCGTACGGGGTCTCGCGTACGGGGGTTGACCAGCGCGCGGCACCGCGAGGACCTTGCGACAGGACCGCTCCTTCGACGACGAAAGCGAGACCACCATGGACCCCACCCCGTCACGACGCCGACGACTGCGCAGCCTCCTCGCCCTCCTCGCCCTCGTCGCCTCCGCCACGCTCGTCGGGACGCTCCTCACCGGCACCACGACCGCCGCGGCCGCGGACACCGAGCTCGCCGTCAACGGCGGGTTCGAGTCCGGACTGTCCGGGTGGACCTGCTCCGGCTCCACGGGGCAGCAGGTCACGAGCCCGGTCCGCACCGGCAGCGGGGCGCTCCGGGCCACGCCCGCCGGGACCGACACCGCGCGCTGCTCGCAGACCGTCGCCGTCCGGCCCTCCTCGACCTACACGCTCAGCGCGTGGGTCCAGGGCTCCTACGCGTACCTCGGGGCGAGCGGCGCGACGGCGCAGGACGTCACCACCTGGACGCCCTCGGCCGCGACCTGGCAGCGGCTCAGCGTGACCTTCACGACGACCGCGACGGCGACGTCCGCGACCGTCTTCGTGCACGGCTGGTACGGCCAGCCGGCCTACGTCGTCGACGACGTCAGCCTCGTGGGCCCGGGCGGCGGCGCGGCGCAGCCGCCCGCGACCCCGACCGGCCTCACCGCCGGGACGCCCACCGCCACCAGCGTGCCCCTCACCTGGGGCGCCGTCGCCGGCGCCACCGGCTACGCCGTCTACCGCGACGGCACGCGCGTCGCCACGACCACGGCCCCGTCCACCACCGTCTCCGGGCTCACCGCCGCCACCGCCTACTCCTTCCAGGTCACCGCGACCAACGGCGCGGGCGAGTCGCCCCGCTCCGCCGCCGTCGCCGTCACCACGGCGACCGGCGGCACCGGGGGCGGACCCGGCGCCGGGCTGCCGGCGCACGCGCTCGTCGGCTACCTGCACACGTCGTTCGCCAACGGCTCGGGCTACGTCCGGATGGCGGACGTCCCGGACTCGTGGGACGTCATCAACCTCGCGTTCGGCGAGCCGACGAGCGTCACGTCCGGCGACATCCGGTTCAGCCTCTGCCCGCGGACCGAGTGCCCGAACGTGGAGTCGGTCGCGGAGTTCAAGGCCGCCGTCGCCGCCAAGCGCGCGGCCGGGAAGAAGGTGCTCCTGTCGATCGGCGGGCAGAACGGCCAGGTCCAGCTGACGACGACCGCCGCGCGGGACGCGTTCGTCGCCTCCGTGAGCTCGATCATCGACACCTACGGGCTGGACGGGGTCGACATCGACTTCGAGGGGCACTCCCTGTACCTGAACCCGGGAGACACGGACTTCCGCTCCCCGACCACCCCCGTGATCGTCAACCTCATCTCCGCGCTCAAGTCGCTCACGGCGCGGTACGGCGACGACTTCGTGCTGACGATGGCGCCGGAGACCTTCTTCGTCCAGAACGGCTACCAGTTCTACGGCTCCGGCCCGTGGGGTGGCCAGGACCCGCGCTGCGGCGCCTATCTGCCGGTCATCCACGCCCTGCGCGACGACCTGACGCTGCTCCACGTCCAGCACTACAACTCGGGGCCGATCATGGGGCTCGACGACCAGTACCACTCGATGGGCGGCGCGGACTTCCACGTCGCGCTGACGGACATGCTGCTCACCGGCTTCCCGGTCGCGCGCGACACGACGAAGATGTTCCCCCCGCTGCGCCCCGACCAGGTCGCGATCGGCCTGCCGGCCAGCACGCAGGCGGGCAACGGCCACACCCCGCCCGCGCAGGTCGCCCAGGCCCTGGACTGCCTCACGAAGGGCACGGGCTGCGGGTCGTACCGGACCCACGGGCGCTGGCCGGGGCTGCGCGGCCTCATGACGTGGTCGATCAACTGGGACCGCTTCAACGGCGGCGAGTTCTCCCGGAGCTTCGACGCGTACTGGCCCTGACGAGCGGGTCACCACCGCGCACGCGACCGGCGTCCGGGGGGCCTCGCCCTCGGACGCCGGTCGCCCCGGACGGCGGGACGCGAGGTCAGGCGGTCTGGACGAACTCGATCACGGCGTCGGCGACGAGCTGCACGGCGATGGCTGCGAGCAGCAGACCGGCGATGCGGGTCACGAGGATCGTGCCCGAGTCGCCGAGGACGCGGTTGATGACGTTCGCGAAGCGCATCGAGAGCCACAGGCACACGTGCACAGCGACGACGCCCGCCGCGATGGCGACCCACTCGGCGACGCCCCCGCCGCGCTCCCCCGCGCGCTGCACGAAGACCATCGTCGCGACGATCGCGCCCGGGCCGGCGAGCAGCGGCGTCCCGAGCGGCACGAGCGCGACGTTGACGCCCTTGTTGCCCGACGGCTGCGGCTCCTCCATCTTGCCGGTGAGGAGCTCCATCGCCACGAGGAGCAGCAGCAGGCCGCCCGCCGTCTGGAGCGCGGGCAGCGAGATGTGCATGTAGCTGAGGATCTGCTGGCCGAACACCGCGAACGCGACGATCACGCCGAACGCCACGAGGATCGCGGTGCGCGCCGCCTGGTTGCGCTGCTTGGCGCCCATCGCGCTCGTCAGGCCCAGGAACACCGGCACCGTGCCGGGCGGGTCCATGATGACGAACAGGGTGACGAAGACCTCCGTGAAGAGCCGGACGTCGAAGAACTCGCTCATCGTCCGATCATCGGATCACGTCCAACTGTCCCAGCTCCTCGATCTGCTCCAGCACGGTCGGTGCTGTCGTGTTCTCCCCGAGCCGGTTCGGTTTGCCGGCCCCGTGGTAGTCGCTCGACCCGGTGACGAACAGGCCCAGGGTCCGGGCCAGGTCCTCGAGCCGTGCGCGCTGACGCTCGTCGTGGTCGCGGTGGAACACCTCGAGCCCGGCGAGCCCCGCCTCGGCCATCTCCTCGATCACGGCGTCGGCCACGACGCGGCCGCGACCGTCCGCGCCCGGGTGGGCGAAGACGGGCACGCCGCCCGCGGCGCGGATCCCGCGCACGGCCACGACGGCGTCGGGCGCGTAGTGGGGCACGTAGTACGGGGTGTCCGTGGCGAGGATGGTCGCGAACGCGGCGGAGCGGTCGGGCGCGAGCCCGGCCGCGACGAGCGCGTCGGCGATGTGCGGTCGCCCGATCGTCGTCCCCACGACGGTCTGGGCGAGCACATCCTCCCACGTGATCGGGTAGTCCTCGGCGATGAGGTCAACCATCCGCCGGGCCCGGCTCGTGCGCGCGTCGCGCGTGCGGTCCAGCTCCGCGAGGAGGGCGGCGTGCGCGGGGTCGTGCAGGTAGGACAGCACGTGCACGCTGATGCCGCCGGAGCGGGCCGAGATCTCCGCGCCGCGCACGAGCGCGACCCCGTGCGCGAGCGCCGCGTCCGTCGCCTGCGCCCAGCCCGCCGTCGTGTCGTGGTCGGTCAGCGCGACGACGTCGAGCCCGGCAGCGGCGGCGGCCTCGACGACCGCCCCCGGGGCGTCCGTGCCGTCGGACGCCGTCGAGTGGGTGTGGAGGTCGATGCGCACGGGGACCAGGATAGTGACGACGCACCGAGGCGGCGGCACGGGACCCCCACACGATGTCCACACGGGGCGCGGCCCCTCCCCACGGTCGTCCCAGGCTGGGGTGCCAGAGTCGGGAGCGATGACCCTCACGACGCCCCCCACGGCAGCCCTCGCCCCGACCTCCCCCTCGACCCCTTCGACGCCGGTGTCCCCCGACCCTGCGCAGGCCGCGCCCGCGGTGGTCTTCGTCCACGGCATGCGCACCTCGGGCGCGATCTGGGACCGCCAGGTCGAGCACGTGCGCGCCCTCGGGCACGACGCCGTCGCGGTCGACCTGCCCGCGCACGGCGCCCGCGCGCACGAGCGCTTCACGCTCGACCGCTCCTTCGAGGTGCTCGACGAGGCGGCCGCGTCGTTCGGCCCCGACCGCCGGGTCGCGCTCGTCGGCCTCTCGCTCGGCGGCTACACGTCGCTCGCCTGGGCGGCCCGACGCCCCGCGAACCTCGCGGGCGTGGTGGCCGCGGCCTGCACGTCCGACCCCAAGGGCAAGCCCGTCGCGCTGTACCGCGACGTCGCGCGCCTCGTCGTCGCCGGGGGCGGCGCCGTCGGCCGCGGCGCGCGCTGGGCCGCGCGCACGACCGCGACCGCGTGGGGCACGATCGCCCGCGGCGGGCGCGGCCTGCCGGGCGGTGCCGCGTCGTCGTACGCGCTGGCCGGGCCGGCCGACGCCGGGCCGCCGACGCCGGTCGCGCCGGGCTGGCACGTCGTCACCGACGCGCTCACCCAGCTCGCGGGCCGCTCGTGGCTCGCCCACGTGCGCGACGTCGACGTCCCGGTGTGGCTCGTCAACGGCGCGCGCGACCACATGCGCCTCGACGAGCAGCGCTACCTGGCCGCGGCCGCGGACGCGGCGCTCGTCGTCGTGCCGCGCGCCGGCCACGACGTCAACAGCGAGGCCCCCGAGGCCTTCAACCGCGTGCTCGGGCGCGCGCTCGCGGACTTCGGCCGCGTGCGCGGTGCGAGACTGGGGGCATGACCGACGCCACCCCCGTCACGCCCGCGCCCCTGTCCGAGACGCCCGACCAGGCCGCCGAGCACGCCGGCCCCGGCGAGACCCAGGACCTGGCCGCGCGCGGCAGCAACCGCTCCCAGCGCCCGGACTCCGACGCGTTCAAGGCCTTCATCACGAGCGGCTGGGCGCCGCGCGCCGCGCTCGACGTCGAGCCCCTGCCGGCCGCGCCGTTCACCGTCGCACGCCGCGCCGCGCTGTCGGCCCGGTTCCCGGGCGCGCGCCTCGTCGTGCCCGCCGGCCCGCTGAAGACGCGCTCGAACGACACGGACTACCGCTTCCGCCCGCACTCGGCGTTCGCGCACCTCACCGGCTACGGCACGGACCAGGAGCCCGACGCCGTGCTCGTGCTGCACCCCGTGGAGCCGGGCACCGGGGACGCCGGGTCCGACCACCACGCCGTGCTGTACGTCCGCCCGCTCGCCGCACGCGACACGGAGGAGTTCTACGCCGACGCACGGTACGGCGAGTTCTGGGTCGGCGCCCGCCCGTCGCTCGACGACGTCACGACCGCGACCGGCGTGGAGGCCCGGCACGTCGACGAGCTGCGCGACGCGCTCGCGAAGGACGTCGGCGCCGGCGGGGTCACGCTCCTCGTCGTCGCGGGCGCGGACGAGGCCGTGGAGGCGCTCGTCGAGGCGATCCGCGCGGAGGCGGGCGTCGACGACGTCGAGGCGGCCGCGTCCGCCGAGGACCAGCAGCTCTCCGAGGCCGAGTGGCTCGCGCGCGCCGAGGCCGCGTACCGCCGCACGGACGCCGCGCTGGTCGAGGCGGTCTCCGAGCTGCGCCTGGTCAAGGACGCGCACGAGGTCGAGCAGGTGCGCGAGGCCGTCGCGGCGACGATCGCGGGCTTCGAGGAGGTCGTGCGGAGCCTGCCGCGCGCCGTCGGGCACCGTCGCGGCGAGCGCGTCATCGAGACGACGTTCGACGCCCACGCGCGCCTCGAGGGCAACACCGTCGGCTACGAGACGATCGCCGCAGCCGGCGAGCACGCGACGACGCTGCACTGGATCCGCAACGACGGCGTCGTGCGGACCGGCGAGCTCGTGCTGCTCGACGCGGGCGTCGAGGTCGACTCGCTCTACACGGCCGACGTGACGCGCACGCTGCCCGTCGACGGCGAGTTCACCGACGTCCAGCGCCGCGTGTACCAGGCCGTGCTCGACGCCGCGGACGCCGCGTTCGCGGTCGCGGTGCCGGGCGCGCGCTTCCGCGACGTGCACGCCGCCGCGATGGAGGTCATCGCCGCGCGCCTGGAGGAGTGGGGCCTGCTCCCGGTGAGCGCCGCCGAGTCGCTCTCGCCCGAGGGCCAGCAGCACCGCCGCTGGATGGTGCACGGCACGAGCCACCACCTCGGCCTCGACGTGCACGACTGCGCGCAGGCGCGCCGCGAGCTCTACCTCGACGGGGTGCTCGAGCCGGGCATGGTCTTCACGATCGAGCCGGGGCTGTACTTCAAGGCGGACGACCTGGCCGTCCCGGCGGAGTACCGCGGGATCGGCGTCCGCATCGAGGACGACGTCCTCGTCACCGCCGACGGCAACGAGAACCTGTCGGCCGCGCTCCCCCGTCGGCCCGAGGACGTCGAGGCCTGGATGGCGCGGCTGCGCGGCTGAGCGGGCCCGGCTCACCGGCGGAGGAACTGGGCTATGGTGGCCCGTTCATCCACCGGTGAGGGGAGGTGAACTCACGTGGCGAAGAGCATCAAGAAGGAAGCGTCGATGTCCATCAAGGAGAAGCGCGCCCAGAAGCGCGAGAGGGCTGCCGAGACCGCAGTGAAGTCGCGGAAGCGCTAGCGGCGCTTCCGCCGAGGGCCGGCCGACGGACGACGACGTCCGACGGCCGGCCCTCGTCGTCTCCTCCGAGAGACGTCCCGGTCGCCCCGCGAGCGGTGCGTCAGGCCGGGCGCTCGGGCTGGTCGGGGTGCGCACCGGGGGCGGGTGCCTGCCCGGGTGCGGCGTCGGGCGCGGGCGCGTCGGTCGGCTGGTCCGACGCCGGCCGCATCGCGCCGTAGCGCGGCTCGCCCGACGGCGTCGTCCAGCGCGGGTCGGGCGTGCGGGTCGGGGGCGCCGCCGGAGGGGTCGGCGCGGGGACGCCCGCCGAGGGCTCCGGGGCCGGCGCGTGCGGAGCGGCGGGGGGTGGGGTGCCGGGGGTGCCCCAGCCGGGGTTGGCCGGGGCGGCGGGCCCGCGGACACCGCCCGCGCCCTCGGGCATGCGGCCCAGGAGCTGGCGCGCCTCGCCCGCCCGCTCGGGCGCGCAGAGGATGCCGTAGGACGAGGCGACGATCTGGCTCTGCGACGTGAAGTCGCGCTTGCCCTGCGTCAGCGCGTACGACAGCACCGAGAAGAGCAGGCCGAACCCGGCGCCGATCCCGACGGCGGTGAGCACGAACCCGCCCTGGCCGGAGAACATGAAGAGCAGCAGGCCGACGAAGAGGCCGAACCACGCGCCGGACGCGGCACCCGCGATCGCGACGCGACCGTAGGTGAGACGGCCCGTCACGCGCTCGACCATCTTGAGGTCGGTGCCGACGATCGTCACGAGCTCGACCGCGAACTTGTTGTCCGAGAGGAAGTCGACCGCCTTCTGCGCCTCGAGGTAGGTCGCGTACGACGCCACCTCCTCGCCGCGCGGCGGGGTGGGGACACGGGGGACGGCGCCCGGGCGTGACATGCTCATTCGCCCAGTCTGTCCTACCCGGGCGGAGCGCGCGAGGGCCGTCCCCGTCCCCGGCCCGCGACGGACGGCCGGCAGGCGACCGGTGACGCCCGCCACCTGCCGGGACGGAGCGCGGCGACGGGGGCGCGTGCGTAGGCTGGCGGCGTGAGTGCAGCCACCACCGTCTTCGTCGCGCGCCTGGCCGGGACCAGCGTGTTCGACCCCATCGGCGACCAGGTCGGGCGGGTGCGGGACGTCGTCGTGCTCATCCGGCCCAAGGGAGCCCCGCGCGCGGTGGGCCTGGTCGTCGAGGTGCCCGGCCGGCGTCGGGTCTTCCTGCCCCTGACGCGCGTGACGAGCATCGACGCGGGCCAGGTCATCTCCACCGGGCTCGTCAACATGCGCCGGTTCGAGCAGCGCGCGATGGAGACGCTCGCCGTCAGCGAGCTGCTGGAGCGCACGGTGCAGTTCGTCGACGGGTCGGGCTCGGCGACGGTCGAGGACCTCGCGATCGAGCGCCAGCGCACGGGCGACTGGCTCGTCACCAAGCTGTACGTGCGCCGGCAGGCGCAGCACAAGGGGACGCTGGGGCTGCGCCGACGGGGCGACGCGCTCGTCGTCGACGTCGACGCCGTGACCGGGCTCGCCGGGAGCACCGAGGCGCAGGGCGCCGCGATGCTCCTCGCCGCCTACGACGACCTCAAGCCCGCCGACCTCGCCGACGTCATCCACGACCTCGGCGACACGCGCCGGCTCGAGGTCGCGGGCGCGCTCGACAACGAGCGGCTCGCCGACGTGCTGGAGGAGCTGCCCGAGGACGACCAGGTCGCGATCCTCTCCGGGCTCGACACGGACCGCGCCGCCGACGTCCTCGAGGCGATGCAGCCCGACGACGCGGCCGACCTGCTGCACGAGCTCCCCGAGGCCCAGGCCGCCCAGCTCCTCGAGCTCATGGAGCCCGACGAGGCGCGCGACGTGCGCCGTCTCCTGTCATACGCCGAGGACACCGCGGGCGGGCTCATGACGTCCGACCCGGTCGTGCTCGGCCCGGAGACCACCATCGCGACCGCGCTCGCGCAGATCCGCCGCAAGGACCTCGCGCCCGCGCTCGCGTCGATGGTGTTCGTCGCGCGCCCGCCGCTCGAGACGCCCACGGGCCGGTTCCTCGGCGTCGCGCACTTCCAGCGCCTGCTGCGCGAGCCCCCGCACGCGGCCGTCGGCTCGGTGCTCGACTCCGACGTCGAGGGCGTCACGCCCGACGCGCCGCTCGGGCGCGTGACCCGCATCCTCGCGACCTACGACCTGCTGTGCGTGCCCGTGCTCGACGCGGAGAAACGCCTGCTCGGCGCGATCAGCGTGGACGACGTGCTCGACCACATGCTGCCCGACGACTGGCGCGAGACCGACGACGAGGACACCGAGGCCGCGCGCCGGGCCGTCGCGAGCGGGCGCACGCCCACCGCGGGCACCCCCGGCCGTCCGGGCACCGCGGGGGTGGCCCGTGGCTGACCGTCTCGACACCCCGAAGACCGCGCGCCGCACGTTCTTCCCGCGGGTCAGGGTCGACCAGGACGCCGTCGGCCGCTCGACCGAGGGCATCGCGCGCTTCCTCGGCACCCCGCGGTTCCTCGTCTACCTCACCGTCTTCTGCGCGCTGTGGATCGCGTGGAACTCGTGGGGCCCGGAGGGGCTGCGTTTCGACTCGGCCGAGTTCGGGTTCACCGCGCTCACGCTCATGCTCTCGCTCCAGGCGTCGTACGCCGCGCCGCTCATCCTGCTCGCGCAGAACCGGCAGGACGACCGCGACCGCGTCACCGCCGAGCAGGACCGCCAGCGCGCGGAGCGCAACCTCGCGGACACCGAGTACCTCGCGCGCGAGATGGCCGCGCTGCGCATCGCGCTGAGCGAGGTCGCCACGCGCGACTTCGTGCGGTCCGAGATCCGCAACCTGCTCGAGGAGCTGGAGGAGAAGGCGGCGCGTCAGCCCGACGACGAGGTCGCCGACCGCTGACCTCGGGGCCCTACTGCGTGCCCTCCGCCGCGACCCGGCGCAGCCGCTCGGCGAGGGCGGGGTCGCCCGCGACGGCGAGCCCGTCCGCCGGGCCCCGGCCCCACAGCCACAGGTCGAGCGCCCAGGCCGGGCCGGCCACCTGCGTGGTCGTCGAGCCGGGCAGGTCGACGAGCTGGGCGACGTCGAGGTCGTACGCCGTCCCCGACTCCGGACCGGTCCCCGTGAAGCGGCCGAACGCGAGCTCCCAGCTCCGCGGCCGCTCCCCCGGCCCGTCGACGACGACGGAGACCGTCGCGCCGTCGGGCGTGAAGACGCCCCACCCGGGCACCCCGTCGACCATGACGGACAGCACCTCGTCGACCCCGTCTGCCGCGACGGCCGGGTCGGCGGGCGTGACGTCGCGCCCGGCCGTGAGCTCCGCGTCGGCGCGGTGGACGAGCGCCTCGTGCGCCTGGCGTCGCAGCACCCAGCCGACGTGCCGGCCGTCGTCGTGCCACGACCAGCACGGCTCGTCGGGGTCGCGACCGGTGAGCGCCGCGACGAGCCGGCTCGTCGAGCGCTGGAGCAGCGCGGGCAGCTCGGCGTCGGACGCCGGCCGCGCGAGCGGCTCGACCTCGTCGCCGTCGACCCCCTCCCCGGGAGCCGGGCCGACGACGCGCGCCCAGAAGTCCTGCACCTCGGCGAGGTGGTAGAGCAGGTCGGCGCCCGTCCACTCGGGGCACGCGGGCACGCGCGCGTCGGGCGGGGCGCTGCGCACGGCGTCGCCGAACAGCTCGCTGTCCCGCGCGAGGGAGGCCAGGGCGTCCATCCGTGCACGGTAGCGCCGATCCGCGGCGCTCGTCGTGCGACGGGGCTCACGTCCGGTCCGGGACCTCCGACCCGGCCGACCGGGCTCCGGCCGCGCCTACGATGGGGGCATGCCCGACCCCGCCGCAGACCCGCTCGAGCACGCCGTCCGGCAGGCCCTCACCACGGTCCTGGACCCCGAGATCCGCCGCCCCGTCACGGACCTCGGCATGATCCGCTCGGTCGACGTCGAGCCCGGCGCGCCGGGCGCCGTCGTGACGGTGGGCGTCGACCTCACGGTCGCCACGTGCCCGATGCGCGACACGCTCGCGCGCGACGTCGACGCCGCGGTGCGCGCGGTCGACGGCGTGGCGGACGTCCGGGTCGACCTCGGCGTCATGACCGCGGAGCAGCGCGCCGAGCTGCGCACGATGCTGCGCGGCGGCGTGGGCGAGCCCGAGATCCCCTTCGCCAAGCCCGGGTCGCTGACGAAGGTGTACGCGATCGCGTCGGGCAAGGGCGGGGTGGGCAAGTCGTCGGTCACCGCGAACCTCGCGGTCGCGCTCGCCGCGCAGGGCCTCGAGGTCGGCGTCGTCGACGCCGACATCTACGGGTTCTCCATCCCGCGCATGCTCGGCGTCGACCGGCAGCCCACGCGCGTGGACAACATGCTCCTGCCGCCGATCGCGCACGGCGTGAAGGTCGTCTCGATCGGCATGTTCGTGCCCCCGGGCCAGCCCGTCGTGTGGCGCGGCCCGATGCTGCACCGCGCGCTCCAGCAGTTCCTCGCGGACGTGTTCTGGGGCGACCTCGACGTGCTGCTCCTCGACCTCCCGCCCGGCACGGGCGACATCGCGATCTCGGTCGCGCAGCTCCTGCCCGGCAGCGAGATCGTCGTCGTCACGACGCCGCAGGTCGCCGCCGCGGAGGTCGCCGAGCGCGCCGGGTCGGTCGCGACGCAGACCCAGCAGGGCGTCGTCGGCGTCGTCGAGAACATGTCGTGGCTCAAGCAGCCCGACGGGTCGCGCCTCGAGGTGTTCGGCGCGGGCGGCGGCGAGCGCGTCGCGGCGAACCTGTCGCGCGCCACGGGGACCACCGTCCCTCTCCTCGGCCAGGTGCCGCTCGACGTGTCGCTGCGCGAGGCGGGCGACGGCGGCACCCCGGTCGTGCTCTCCGACCCGGGCTCCCCCGCCGCCGCCGCGCTGCGCGACGTCGCCGCGGGTCTCGCGCGCCGGCCCCGCGGGCTCGCGGGGCGGTCGCTCGGGGTCACCGTCGTCTGACGCGCGGCCTGCGGACGTCAGCCGGTCTTTCACCGTCCTTTTCCTGTCTTTTCCGCGCGCCACGGTATAGTCTCGCCCGCATCTCGTCCGGGGGGACGGCCGTCGGGCCGGTGAGGGGGATCGTGTCGTGGCATCGCCGCCGCTCCGCCCTGCCCACATCTCGCGCGCGATACCCCTGACCTGCGACGCCGCCCCCGTTGCCCGGGCAGAGCGCTGCTGTCCGCCGGGAGCGCACGCCCGCCCCACGTGGTCACGTCGACCTGACCGGTCGGTGACCCGTCAGTGACGAAGCCGCGGCAGAACTCCTCCCCAGGGATGACGACACCGTCCGTGTCGCCGCCCTAGCCTCGGGCCGGGCCGTCGTCGGCCCCGCCAGGAGCGCCCGCTCGCCGTCCCGCCACCGTCGTCCCAGGAGCCCGCACGTGGGTATCACCCGCCGGATCGTCTTCCCCGCCCTCCGCATCGTCATCTGGGCGGCGATCGCCGCCCTGCTCGCCGTGATCGCGTTCCGCTCGGCACCCGAGCCCGCGACCGACCCCGCGTTCCCCACGGCCGAGCTCGTGGAACCCCGCGTGGCCGTCTCCACAGGAGACGTCACCAACACCGTGAAGCTGACCGGGCAGGTCGTCGCCGACCCGGCCGCTCCGCAGAAGGTGACGCAGCGCGGGGTGGTCACGGCGGTGCTCGCCAAGCCGGGCGACGTGGTCCAGGCGGGCGCGTCCCTCCTCGAGGTCACCCTCGAGGAGCCCCGCGAGCCCCTCACCGAGACCGACCCCGAGACGGGCGAGGTCACGGTCACCGAGCGCCGACCGAAGGTCACGCGCGAGACCGTCGAGGCCACCATCGGCGGGACGGTCGCCACGTTCACCGCGCTCAAGGACCAGGAGGTGGCCGTCGGCGACGACTTCGCGACCATCTCGCCCGGCACGCTCTCGGTCACGGCCAGCATGGTCGCCGAGCAGCAGTTCCGGCTCCTCCAGATCCCCGGCGAGGCGACCGTCACGGTCACCGGCGGTCCCGCGCCGTTCGTGTGCACGAACCTCCGCATGGGCGCCGCCGCCGCCCCCGAGAACGCGCCCGAGGAGGGCGCACCCGACCCGGCCGGCGGTGCGTCGTCCGCGAGCGTGACGTGCGCCGTCCCGGGCGACGTCACCGTCTTCGCCGGGCTCGCCGCCGAGCTCGAGATCACCGCGGGATCCGTCGAGGGAGCCCTCGTGGTGCCCGTGACGGCGGTCCTCGGTCGCGTCGAGCAGGGCAAGGTGTGGGTCGTCGGCGCGGAGGGCGAGCCCGAGGAGCGCACCGTGACGCTCGGACTCACCGACGGCGCGGTCGTCCAGGTGACCGAGGGACTCGCCGAGGGCGACGAGGTCCTCGAGTTCGTGCCCGGTCAGGACGTCATGCCGGTCATGGACGACATGATGATGACGGACGACAGCGAGGCCTCGTACTGATGGGCCTCCTGGAGCTCAGCGGGGTCACCCGCTCGGTGCTGCTCCCCGACGACCGCGAGCTCGAGATCCTGCGCGGCATCGACCTCACGGTCGGCGCGGGCGAGCACGTCTCGATCGTGGGGCGCTCGGGGACGGGCAAGTCGACCCTGCTCAACATCCTCGGCCTCCTCGACAGCCCGACGAGCGGGGACTACCTGCTCGACGGCGTCCCGATCGGCCGGCTCTCGGGCCGCGCCCGGGCGCGGCGCCGCGGCACGGACTTCGGGTTCGTGTTCCAGCAGTTCAACCTGCTGCAGGGCCGTACCGCGCTCGAGAACGTCGTCGCCCCGCTGCTCTACGCGCGCGGACGGCAGTTCTGGCAGCGGCGCACGCTGGCCGCCCAGATGCTCGAGCGGGTCGGCCTCGGCGACCGGCTCGACACGACCCCGGAGAAGCTCTCCGGCGGCGAGCAGCAGCGCGTCGCCATCGCGCGTGCGCTCGTGCGGGTCCCGCGCGTCATCCTCGCGGACGAGCCCACGGGAGCGCTCGACGTCGACACGGGGAGCGAGGTCATGGACCTGCTCGACGCCATCGCCGGCGAGAACGGGTCCGCGCTCATCGCGATCACGCACGACCTCGCCGTCGCGTCGCGCGCCGCCCGCCAGTTCCGGCTCGCGGACGGCGTGCTCACCCCGATCTCCATCAGCGCGCGCAGCGCCGGGTCCCTCGGGGCGCTCGGCACCGCGCCGAGCACCGACCACGATCCCGGGACCGACCCCGGGACGAGCCACGACCACCAGGCCGAGCACGTGGCCCGCCCGCTCGTCGGGACCGGCCCGGTGCTCGCCGCCCGCACCCCGGCAGGAGCCTCGGTCGGCGGTCCGGCGGGCAGCTCGACCAGCGTCTCGGCCGGCACCGGGCACGACGCGGGAGAGACGGCATGACCGGCGTCGTCGGCGCCCTCCTCGAGGCGTGGGACGAGCTGCGCGTCCACAAGGTCCGGGTGCTGCTCGCGCTCGTCGGCGTCGCCGTCGCGGTCTGCGCGATCACCACGATCTCGGCCGCCGGGGAGATGCTGCGCCAGGTCTCGGCCGAGCAGAACGAACGCTGGGGCGGTCGCCCCGCGACGCTCCAGGTCTCGGCATGGCCCACGGGCGACGGCGGGAGCGTCATGCCCGCGGCGGAGGAGTACGAGCAGGTGTACGACGAGATCGTCGACCGCTACGGCATCGGCTACTCCTCGATGCTGCGCGACGCGCCCGCACCGGTGCGGTTCCCCGGCGGCACGCGCGAGATCACCACGACGGGGGTGGAGCCCGACTGGGCCACGATGCACCGCTTCCAGGTGACGTCGGGTCGCTGGTTCACCGAGGCGGACGCGGACCGTCTCGCGCCCGCGCTCGTCGTCAACCAGGCGTTCCTCGACGCGCTCGGCGGCGTGACCGTGGCCGAGCACCCGACGGTGACGATCGGCGGGGACAACCCGGTCGTCGCGACCGTGGTCGGGGCCTTCCCCGACGACTGGCCGGACATGGACCCGGTCGCGTACGCGCTGGTCGACGCCCAGTCGACGTGGGTCACGCCCGAGTCGCTGGAGATGATGGGGCCGCCCCGGCTCGAGCTGTGGGTGCCCGACGACATGTCCGACGCGCTCGTCGAGACGGTGCGCCGCGACGTGGCGGGAGCGATCGAGGGCGTCCAGGCCGACGTCTACCGGTCCGACTCGCCGTCGGCGACGGTCGTCGACGGCGCGATCCGGTGGGTCGTGCTCGGCGTGAGCGCGATCGCGCTGCTGCTCGGCGGGCTCGGGCTCGTGAACATCGCGCTCGTCACGGTGCGGTACCGGATCCGCGAGATCGGGATCCGCCGCAGCTTCGGCGCGAGCTCGGGGCGCGTCTTCTTCTCCGTGATGATGGAGAGCGTCGTCGCGACGACCGTCGCGGGCGTGCTGGGCGTGACGGTCGCGGTCGTCGTGCTGCACAACGTCCCGCTCGACGTGCTCATGGGCTCGGCCGTCCAGGACGCGCCCGGCTTCCCGTTCTCGGCCGCCGTGACCGGGATGCTCGCGGCCGTCGGGGTCGGCGCGCTCGCCGGGCTCCTCCCGGCGCTCGTCGCCGTGCGCGTGAAGGTGATCGACGCGATCCGCTACTGACCCGCTCGGCCCGGCCTCGTCGCCGGGTCGAGCGATGTTCGGTCGTGTTCGATCGTGTTGGATTTCTCGACGATGTGGACAATACTGTCCGCATGCTCGCCTCACAGCGCCAGGAGCGCATCCTCGCGGAGATCCGGGACCACGGCGCGGTCCGCATCGGCGACCTGACCCGGGAGCTCGGGGTGTCGGACATGACGATCCGGCGCGACCTCGTCGAGCTCGCCGACCAGGGCCTGGTCCGCAAGGTGCACGGCGGCGCCGTCGCGCCGCACACGACCGCGCACGAGCCGGGGTTCGCCGCGAAGAGCTCGCGCGAGGCCGCGGAGAAGGAGGCCATCGCGACGGCCGCCGCCCGCCTCATCACCGCGAACGCGTCGGTCGCGCTGAGCGCCGGCACGACGACCCACCTGCTCGCCGCCCGCATCGCCGCGGATCCCGCGCTGCGCCCCCTGACGGTCGTGACGAACTCCCTCCCGGTCGCCGAGATCCTGCACCGGGCGAACGACCCGCGCCTGGAGACGATCCTCACCGGCGGCAGCCGCACGCCGTCCGACGCGCTCGTCGGCCCGCTCGCCGAGGCCGCGCTGTCCGGGCTGCGCGTCGACCTCGCGTTCGTCGGGGCGCACGGCGTCGACCCGGAGATCGGGCTCACGACGCCGAACCTCGACGAGGCCGCCACGAACCGCGCGCTCATCGAGTCCGCCGGGCGCACCGTCGTCCTCGCCGACCACACGAAGTGGCACACCACGGGGCTGCGCGTCTTCGCGACGTTCGCCGACGTGGACGTCCTCGTCACCGACGCCGGGCTCGCCGAGGACGAGCGCGCCCGCGTCCAGGACCTCGTCGAGCAGCTCGTCGTCGCCTGACCGGCGACCTCGTCCCCCGCTCCCCGCACTCCCCACGCACCGCGATCGGAACACCCCACGCATGAACCCGCACCTGCGCCGCACCTCGACCCGGCTCGCCGACGGCCGCGAGCTCGTCTACTTCGACGACTCCCCCGCGTACGTCTCGGGCGAGCGCACGCGACGGCTCGACGACCCGCGCCCGCTGCCGGACCGCTTCGCCCCGGTGCCGAGCCCGGACGGGACCCCGCACCCGTACGTCGGCCCGGAGATGCGCCGGGACCCGCTCACCGGCGACTGGGTCCCGCTCGCCGCGCACCGGATGAACCGCACGTTCCTGCCCGCCGCGGACTCGTGCCCGCTGTGCCCCGCGCGGCCCGGCAGCGCGTACTCGGACGGCGAGGTGCCCGACACGGACTACGACGTCGTCGTCTTCGAGAACCGCTTCCCGTCGCTCCAGCGCGTGCCGGGCGCCCCGGACGCCGTGGTCGAGGACGCGCCGCTCCAGCACCACGCCCCGGCGGCGGGCCGGTGCGAGGTCGTGTGCTTCTCGAGCGACCACCGCACGTCCTTCGGCGCGCTCCCGCCGCAGCGGGTGCGCACGATCATCGACGCGTGGGCGGACCGCACCGCCGCTCTCGGCGCCGAGCCCGGGGTCGAGCAGGTCTTCTGCTTCGAGAACCGCGGCCAGGAGATCGGCGTCACCCTGCACCACCCGCACGGCCAGATCTACGGCTACCCGTACGTGACGCCGCGCACGCGCACGCTGCTCGACCAGGCGCGCGAGCACCACCGCCGCACCGGCCGCAGCCTGCTGCGCGACGTGCTCGAGTCCGAGCTCGCGGACGGCCGCCGCGTGGTCCTCGAGACGGAGCACTGGGTCGCGTACGTGCCCTACGCGGCGCGCTGGCCCGTCGAGGTCCACCTCGCGCCGCGGCGCGACGTCCCCGACCTGCCCGCGCTCACGGACGCCGAGCGCGACGACCTGGCCACCGCCTACCTCGAGCTGCTGCGCCGCCTGGACCGGTTCTTCGAGACGGCCGACGGCGCACCCATCGCCCTGCCGTACATCGCCGCGTGGCACCAGGCCCCGGCCCGCGAGGGCCGCTCGGTCGCCGACGGCGGCACCGACGACGTCACCCTCGCGCGGCTGCACCTGCAGGTGTTCTCCGTGCTCCGCGCGCCCGGCAAGCTCAAGTACCTCGCGGGCTCGGAGTCCGGCATGGGCGCGTGGATCAGCGACACGACGCCCGAGCGCATCGCCGCACGGCTCCAGGAGCTCGCCCCGACGAGCGCCGCCCGGGGCTGGGTGCCCGCGCTGTCGGACGACGACGGCGCCGCGCGCGCCCGTGCCGTGCTCGCCGAGGCGTTCGGCGCGGACGAGCCCGGCGAGGAGGTCCGCGTGTGGGCCGCGCCCGGGCGCGTCAACCTCATCGGGGAGCACACCGACTACAACGCGGGCCTGTGCCTGCCGGTCGCGCTGCCCCACCGCACCTACGTGGCGCTGCGGCCGCGCACCGACTCGCTCGTCCGCCTCGCGTCCGCGCAGGCGCCCGGCGAGACGTGGACGGCCCGCCTCGAGGACGTCGGCCCGGGCGAGGTCGCCGGCTGGGGCTCGTACGTCGCGGGCGTGGCCTGGGCGCTGCGCGAACACCTCGTCGCCCAGGGCGCGGACCCCGCCGCCGTCCCCGGGTTCGACGCGGCCGTCGACTCGAGCGTCCCGTTCGGCGCCGGGCTCTCGTCGTCCGCGGCCCTCGAGTGCGCGGTCGCCGTCGCGCTCGACGACGTCGCCGGGCTCGGCCTCGCGGCGACCGACGCGGGCCGCGCCGTCCTCGCCACGGCGAGCGTCCGCGCCGAGAACGAGATCGCGGGCGCGCCCACGGGCGGCATGGACCAGTCGGCGGCGCTGCGCGCGCAGGCCGGTCACGCGCTCCTCCTCGACTGCCGTCCCGGGCTCGACCCGGTCGAGTCCGCCACGCAGGTGCCGTTCGACCTCGACGCCGCGGGCCTCGCCCTGCTCGTCATGGACACCCGGGCGGAGCACCGGCTCGTCGACGGCCAGTACGCGCAGCGCCGCGCCACGTGCGAGGACGCCGCCCGCACGCTCGGGATCGGCTCGCTGCGCGAGCTCGCCGACGCGGTGGACGCGAGCGACGACCCGGCGGTCGCGCTCGCCAGGGCGCTCGACGCGCTGCCCGACGACGTCGCGCGCCGCCGCGTGCGCCACGTCGTCACCGAGATCGGCCGCGTCCGCGCGTTCGTGGCGCTCCTGCGCGAGGGCCGGCCGGACGCCGTCGGACCGCTGATGAACGCATCGCACGCCTCGCTGCGCGACGACTACGAGGTGTCGAGCGTCGAGCTCGACGTCGCGGTCGACGCGGCGCGCGTCGCGGGCGCCCTCGGTGCGCGGATGACCGGCGGCGGGTTCGGCGGCTCAGCGATCGCGCTCGTGCGCGCGGACCAGGTCGAGGCCGTCGCCGACGCCGTGCGCGCCGCGTTCGAGCGCGAAGGGCTCGGCGCCCCGGGCTTCCTGCTCGCGACGCCGTCCGCGCCCGCCGAGCGGGTCGCCTGAGCGGTCCCGCTCAGACGTCGTAGGTGACGACGAGGGGCGCGTGGTCGCTCCAGCGCTCCTCGTGCGACGGCGCGCGGTCGACCTCGACCTTGACCGCGCGCTCCGCGAGGGAGGGCGTCGCGAGCTGGTAGTCGATGCGCCAGCCCGAGTCGTTGTCGAACGCGCGCCCGCGCCAGGACCACCAGGTGAACGGGCCCGGGCCCTCGCCGCCGTGGACGCGGCCCAGGTCCACGAGCCCGACCTGGTCCAGCCACACGTCGACGTAGGCGCGCTCCTCGGGGAGGAACCCCGCGCTCTTGAGGTTGCCCTTCCAGTTCTTGATGTCGACGTTGCGGTGCGCGATGTTGAGGTCGCCCGCCAGGACGACCTTCTCGCCCGTGGCCACGAGCTCGCGCAACCGCGCGGTCACCTTCTCCAGGTAGGCGTACTTCGCGACCATCGTCTCCGGCTGGCTCACGGTGCCCGAGTGGATGTACGCCGAGACCACGGTGAGACGGCCGCCGTCGGGCAGCTCCAGGTCGGCCTCGACCCAGCGACCGGTGTCGACGGGCGGCTCGGGCTCGCCGGCCCCGAGGCCGACGCGGACCGCGGACACCGGCAGGCGGGACGCGACCGCGACCCCGGCGCGTCCCTTGATGTCGCACGCCTGGTGGGCGACGTGCCAGCCCTCCAGCAGGTCGTTGACGACCGAGTCGGGCGCGCGCACCTCCTGGAGCAGCAGGACGTCGGGCGTCCGGGACGCGATCCAGGCGTCCATCCCCCGGCGGTAGGCGGCGCGGATTCCGTTGACGTTGGCGGTGGCGAGGGTCAGCACGCGGGCCATCCCATCACACGCCACCGACAACGACGGGCCCCGGGGTCAGGCGGGCGGCGTGGCCTCGCTCACGGGCGCCGCGACGACGCGGGCGGGCCGGAACGCGCTCGCGAGGACCGCCGAGACGGCGGCGAGCACGGCCAGCACCACGAAGCCGACCCGGAGGTGGTGGGCGGTCGCGAAGACGCCGGTGAGGACGCCGCCGAGCACGGCGCCCGCGTAGGTGAAGACGTTGAGCCGCGCGACCGCCCGGTCGGTGACCGTCGCCACGACCCCGGCGGCGGGCTCCGCCGCCGCTCCCGCCCGGCCCGACGCGACCGCCTCACGGGCCCGGTCCCCGACCGCCGAGAACGCGAGCGGCGCGACGACGCCGAGCCCAAGGCCGGTCACCGCGAGGCCGAGCACGGCGACGGGCCAGGCCGGGGCAGCCGCCACCGCGACGAACCCCAGGGCGCCGAGCGTGCCGCCCAGCCGCACGACCCGGACCCGGCCGAGACGCTCGACGAGACCGTCCCCGACGAGCCGCGACACGATGAGCGCCGCCTGGTACGCCGCGTACCCCAGCGGGGCGGCGGCCGCGCTCGCCGCGAGGACGTCGCGCAGGAACGTCGCGCTCCAGCTCGACACCGCGGAGTCGGCGACGGGGAACGCGAGCATCCCCGCGCCGAGCAGCGCGATCGTGCCCGCCGCGACCCACGTCACCGGTCCGGACGTCGCCACGGCGCCCGGGCCGGCCGAGGCGTCCCGCACGACGGCGTCTCGGGCCACGGCATCGCTGACCACGGCATCCCGGACCACGGCGTCCGGGGCGACGGCACCCGGGACGGCACGGCCGCCGTCGGGCAGGTGCAGCGCGAGCCAGGCCGCGCCCGCGGCGACGAGCAGCGCCGCGAGCGGGAGCGCGACCGGCTGGCCGAGACCGGCCAGCGCGCCGCCCGAGACCGCGAGCGCGCCGAGCACTCCCCCGGCCGCGTTCGCGGCGTAGAACGACGCGAGCAGGCTGCGGCCGTGGGCGCGCTCGACGTCGATCCCGAGCATGTTCATCGCGGCGTCCACGGCGCCGAGCGCGAGCCCGTAGAGGCCGATCGACCCGAAGAAGAGGTGCCACGACGGCGCGAGACCGATCCCCGCCACCGCCGCCGCGGCGAGCAGCAGGCCGCCGACGACCACGGCACGCGCGCCGCGGACGGCCGCCACGACGCCCGACAGCGCGCTGCCCAGGCCGGCGAGGACGCACACGCCCAGCACGACGAGCGTGACGACGTCGTCGCCCATGCCGAGCCGGTCCTTGTATCCGGGGATGCTCGTGAGCACCACCGCGAACCCGAAGCCCTGCACGGCGTACGCTGCCGTCGTCGCGATGCGCTCCGTCACCCGCGCAGAGTAGCGTCTCGACGGCGCGCTGGAGCGTGCACCGCTCGCGCCGTACCGTCGGCGGTATGAGGGCGATGATCGTCAAGGAGCTCCGGGAGCTCGTCCGTGACCGGCGCACCCTGGGTCTGCTGATCGCGCTGCCCCTGCTCCTGCTCGTGATCTTCGGGTACGCCGCGAACTTCTACGTCTCGACGGTCGAGACCGCGGTGGTCGGCCCGCAGGCCGAGCAGGTGGCCGGCACCCTCCCGGACTTCTTCGACGTCACGACGACCGCGCCGGCCGACGACGAGGCCGGCGCGCGCGACATGCTCCGGGACAACGCCGTGGACGTCGCGATCGTCACCGGCGCCGGCACGCCGAAGGCGCTGGTGGACGGCTCCAACCTGTTCGCCGCGCAGTCCGCGCTCGCGGAGCTCGCGCGCGTGGGCGCCGGCTCCGGGACGCCCGTCACGACCGAGGTCCTCTACAACCCCGACCTGGAGACGTCGTGGGTCATGGTGCCCGCGATCATCGGCTTGATCCTCACCTTCATCGGCACGATCATCACGAGCATCGGCCTGGTGCGCGAGCGCGAGGCGGGCACCTTGGAACAGCTCGCCGTGATGCCCATCGCGCCGAGCACCGTGATCCTCGGCAAGATCGCGCCGTACTTCCTCCTCGCCGCCGCGGACATGATCGTCGTGACCGTGCTCGGGGTGCTGCTGTTCGACGTGCCGTTCAACGGCAACGTCCTCACGTTCGCCCTCGGGGCCGCGATCTTCCTCTTCGTCGTCCTGGGCATCGGGGTGTTCATCTCCACGATCTCGCAGACCGCCGGGCAGGCGATCCAGAGCGCGTTCTTCGTCCTCATGCCGCAGATCCTGCTGTCGGGCATGATCTTCCCCCTGGACGCGATGGCCGCCGGCGTGCGGTGGATCGGCTATCTCCTGCCCCTCACCTACTTCACGATCATCTCCCAGGGGGTCATGCTGCGCGGCGCCACGTTCGGGTCCCTGTGGTGGGCGTTCGCCGTGCTCGCCGTCATGGCTGTCGTCATCTTCTCGGCAGCGACCCTGCGGTTTCGTCGGGACCTCGCCCCCGAGCGGCGCGTCCGGGACGCCCCCGGCAGGGCAGCCGAGCCCGGGCGGGGCGCGGCATGAGCTACGGCGTCACGTCCGTCAGCGTGTCCTTCGGCGAGCGGCGCGCGCTCCAGGACGTCACGGTGGAGGTGCCCGCCGGCCAGGTCGTCGCGGTCGTCGGCGGCGACGGCGCCGGCAAGACGACGCTGCTGCGGACCCTCGTGCGGCAGGTCGTCCCCGACTCCGGGCAGGTCAGCTCCCCGGAGAAGGCGCAGCTGGGGTTCCTCCCTGCCTCGTCCGGGAGCTGGGCGGCCCTCACCGTGGCGCAGAACATCGACTTCGTGGGCGGGGTCTACGGGCTCACCGGGGCGGCGCTGGAGTCCCGGCGCGCCACCCTGCTGGCCGGCGCCGGCCTGACCGGGGCGTCCGACCGGCTCGCCTCCCGGCTCTCAGGAGGGATGCGCCGCAAGCTCGGGTTCTGCCTGGCCGTCGTGCACGAGCCGAGGCTCGTCGTCCTCGACGAGCCGAGCACGGGCGTCGACCCCGTCAGCCGCGTCGACCTGTGGCGGCTCGTCTCGCAGGCCGCGGCCTCAGGGGCGGCCGTCGTCCTGTCCACGACGTACCTCGACGAGGCGGAGCGGGCGGGGCACCTCGTCGTCCTCGACGAGGGCCGGGTGCTCGTCCAGGGCTCGTACGACGACGTCCGTGCCGGCTTCCGCGGCACCGTCACCCGGGGCCGCGTCGCGCGGCGCCCGGCCTGGTCGTGGCGTCGCGGCAGGGAGCGGCACGAGTACTGGCCCGGCGCGGCCGCCCCGCCGGACCTGCCGGTCGTGGAGCCCGACCTGGAGGACATCGTCATCGCGCTCTCCCTCGCGCGGCGCTCACCCCAGGAGGTCCTCGGATGACCGACCCCGTCCTCGTGGCCCGGCGCGTGACACGCCGATTCGGGTCGTTCCCCGCCGTCGACGACGTCTCGATGCGGGTCGGGGCGGGCGAGGTCGTCGGACTGCTCGGGGCGAACGGTGCCGGCAAGACGACCCTCATGCGGATGCTGCTCGGGCTCCTGCCGGTGACGGCGGGGAGCGTGCAGATGCTCGGCGGTCCGCCGAACCGCGGCCGCCGTCGTCGCATCGGCTACCTGCCGCAGAACCTCGGCCTGTACACGGACATGACGCTGCGGGAGAACCTCGACTTCGTCGGCGCCACGTACGGCACCGGTGCCGCGCGGATCCCGGACGATCTCGCGGGCGACTCCGACGTCCTCGTCGGCGCTCTGCCCCTCGGCACGCAACGCCGGGCGGCGTTCGTGGCGGCCCTGTCCCACCGCCCGGAGGCCGTCCTGCTCGACGAGCCGACGTCCGGCGTCGACGCGCTCGCCCGCGCCCGCCTGTGGGACACGATCCGGGAGCAGTCCGACCACGGCGTGGGTGTGCTCGTCACCACGCACTACATGCAGGAGGCGCAGCAGTGCGACCGGCTCCTGCTGATGTCGCAGGGACGGCTCGTCGCGCAGGGCAGCGAGCGCGACATCATCGGTGACACGCGCGCGCTCGCCGTGCGGACCGACGACTGGGCGACCGCGTTCTCCGCGCTCGACCGCGCGGGGCTCCCGGTGACCCTCGACGGCCGGTCGGTGCGTGTCGCGGACTCGAGCGTCGAGAGCGTCCGCACCGCTCTCGCGGGCACGGGGACCGAAGCGCGCGTCGAGCCCGTGCCCGCGACGATCGAGGAGCGCATGCTCGTCCTGGCCCGTGGGGGAACCTGAGGCCGGACGGTCGCCACCACGTCCGGCCGACGGTCCTCGCCGCACCGCGTCCGGAGCCCGGCCCGGCGCACGGGGCGCCGGGCCGGACCGCTCGGGACGTCAGGCGGAGGCGCGCTCCGCCGCGTCGACGACGTTCGCGAGGAGCATCGCGCGCGTCATCGGGCCGACCCCGCCGGGGTTCGGCGAGATCCAGCCGGCGACCTCGGCGACGTCGGGCGCGGCGTCCCCCACGACGCGGCTCTTGCCCGTCTCGGGGTCGACCTCGCGCGAGACGCCGACGTCGATGACGACGGCGCCGGGCTTCACCATGTCGCGCGTGACGATCCCGCGGACGCCCGCGGCCGCGACGACGACGTCGGCGCGGCGCACGAGCGCGGGGAGGTCGGTCGTGCCGGTGTGCGTCAGCGTCACGGTCGCGTTGACCGCGCGCCGCGTGAGCAGCAGGCCGATCGAGCGGCCGACGGTGACGCCGCGCCCCACGACCACGACCTCCTTGCCCGCGAGGGAGATGCCGTGCCGCTCGACGAGCTCGATGATCCCGCGCGGCGTGCACGGGAGCGGCGACGTGACCTCCTCGTTGACGCGCAGCACGAGCCGGCCGAGGTTGGTCGGGTGCAGCCCGTCCGCGTCCTTGGCCGGGTCGATGAGCTCGAGCACGCGGTTCGTGTCGATGCCCCGCGGGAGCGGGAGCTGCACGATGTACCCCGTGCAGGCCGGGTCCTCGTTGAGGCGTCGGACGGCGGCCTCGATGTCCTCCTGCGTCGCGTCGCCCGGCAGGTCCTCCCGGATCGACGCGAGCCCGACCTCCGCGCAGTCGCGGTGCTTGCCCGCGACGTACCACTGCGACCCCGGGTCGTCGCCGACGAGGAGCGTCCCCAGCCCGGGCACGACGCCCTTCTCCGCGAGGACCGCGAGGCGGTCCTTGAGCTCCGCCTTGATCGCGGCGGCGGTGGCCTTGCCGTCGAGGATCCGCGCGGTCACTGCTGGAGGCCCGGGTACAGCGGGAAGTCGGCCGTGAGCTTCTGCACGCGGGCGCGCAGCGCGTCGGCGTCGGTCGCGGCACCCTCGCGCAGCGCGGTCGCGATGATCTCGGCGACCTCGGTGAACTCGGCGTCGCCGAAGCCGCGGGTCGCGAGCGCCGGCGTGCCGATGCGCAGGCCGGACGTGACGCGCGGCGGGCGCGGGTCGAACGGCACGGCGTTGCGGTTCACGGTGATGCCGACCTCGTGCAGGAGGTCCTCGGCCTGCTGGCCGTCGAGCGCCGAGTGGCGCAGGTCGACGAGGACGAGGTGCACGTCGGTGCCGCCCGTGAGGACCGAGACGCCGGCCTCGGCGACGTCGGCCTGGGTCAGGCGGTCCGCGATGATGCTCGCGCCGCGCAGGGTGCGCTCCTGGCGGTCGCGGAAGCCGTCGGTGGCCGCGACCTTGAACGACACGGCCTTGGCCGCGACGACGTGCATGAGCGGGCCGCCCTGCTGGCCCGGGAACACGGCCGAGTCGATCTTCTTGGCGTACTCCTCCTTGCTGAGGATGAAGCCGGAGCGGGGGCCGCCGATCGTCTTGTGGACCGTGGAGGACACGACGTCCGCGTACGGCACCGGGGACGGGTGCAGGCCCGCGGCAACGAGGCCCGCGAAGTGCGCCATGTCCACCCACAGCTTCGCGCCGGCCTCGTCCGCGATCTCGCGGAACGCCGCGAAGTCGAGGTGGCGCGGGTACGCGGACCAGCCGGCGATGATGACGTCGGGGCGGGTCTCGAGGGCCTGCTTGCGGACCTCGTCCATCTCGACGCGGTACGACTGCGGGTCCACGCCGTAGGCGGAGACGTCGTAGAGCTTGCCGGAGAAGTTGATCTTCATGCCGTGCGTGAGGTGGCCGCCGTGCGCCAGCTCGAGGCCGAGGATCCGGTCGCCCTTGTTGATGAGCGCGTGCAGGACGGCGGCGTTCGCCTGGGCGCCCGAGTGCGGCTGGACGTTGACGTGCTCCGCGCCGAACAGCGACTTGGCACGGGCGATCGCGAGGTTCTCCGCGATGTCGACCTGCTCGCAGCCGCCGTAGTAGCGGCGGCCCGGGTAGCCCTCGGCGTACTTGTTGGTGAGCACGGAGCCCTGCGCCTGCAGGACGGCGCGCGGGACGAAGTTCTCGGACGCGATCATCTCGAGGGTGTCGCGCTGGCGCGCGAGCTCCCCGTCGAGGACGGCCGCGATCTCGGGGTCGAGCTCGGCGAGCGGGGTGTCGAGGACGTTGTCGGCTGGCTGGGCGCTCATGGCGTCTCCTCCGCGGGTGTCTGGCAGTCGTCGTCGGTGGTCACGTTCCCGGCTCGCCGGGTACGCCCCACCAGGGGGTGACCCGGGGCCCAGGCGAACGACCCGTCGTCTGCACAGCGTGCCGCTCCCCGGTGGTGATCCACCATCCCCCGGCCCACGGCTCGTGCGGGGCACGAGGCGTCGGGGCGGGTTGCGCCAGTCGCGACGCGATCGATACTAACCCACGCCCCCGGGCCGCGGGAGCCCTCCGGGACGCGCGCCGTCGGGCACCCCTGTGCGGAGGTGCCCGACGGCGCGCCGCCCGCGCGGGCGGTCAGCGCAGGGCCGCGCGGCGCTTGCTGACGATGTCGAACGCGACCGCGGCGAGCAGGACCAGGCCCTTGATCGCCTGCTGCCACGCGGCGTCGACGGCCATGATCGACAGGCCCATGTTGAGCACGCCCATGATGAGCGCACCGATCATGGCGCCCGAGATGCGACCGACGCCGCCCGTGACCGCGGTCCCGCCGATGAAGCACGCGGCGATCGCGTCGAGCTCGTAGTTGACGCCCGCGCCCGCGACGCCGGCTCCGGCGCGCGACGTCGTGATGACCGCGGCGACCGCGGCGAGCACGCCCATGTTGACGAAGATGCCGAAGTCGACGCGCTTGGCGCTGACCCCCGACAGGACGGCGGCGTGCCGGTTGCCGCCGATGGCGTAGACGTGACGGCCGAACACGCTGCGGTTGAGGACGAACGAGTACGCGATGATTAGCGCGCCGACGATGAGGAGCACGATCGGCGTGCCGCCCGCGCTCAGCGCGAGCCAGTACGTGACGACCCCGATGAGCAGGGCCGCGACGACGACCTTGACGACGTAGGCCGACATCGGCTCGACCGAGAGCCCGTGCTTGCGCAGCGCGGTCCGCGAGCGCCACTGCGCGACGGCGAACGCGACGATCCCGATCGCCCCGACGCACAGCGTGACGACGTCGAGGTCCCCGACGAACCCGAACCAGTTGGGCAGGGAACCGTTGCTGATCGCCTTGAAGCCGCCGGGCAGCCCCGCGACGGTCGTGCCGACGAGGACGATCGCGAGCCCGCGGAAGACGAGCATCCCGGCGAGCGTCACGATGAACGCGGGGATCCCGACGTAGGCGACCCAGAAGCCCTGCCAGACGCCGACGAGCGCCCCCACGACGAGCGAGAGCAGCACGGCGACGAGCCAGGGCAGCTCCCACTGCGTCATCATGATGGCGCACAGCCCGCCGACGAAGGCCACGACGGACCCGACGGACAGGTCGATGTGCCCGGCCACGATCACCATGACCATGCCGATCGCGAGCACCATGACGTAGGCGTTCTGCTGCACGAGGCTCGCGACGTTGTTGGGGTAGAGCAGGCGCCCGTCGGTGAGCACCTGGAAGAGCAGGACGATGACGAGCAGAGCCGCGACGATGCCGTACTGGCGGACGTTGCGGCCGAGGTACTCCCTGACGGCGTTCATCGGACGGTGACTCCCTTGTCCATGGTCATGTAGTGCATGAGGGTCTCCTGCGTCGCCTCGGCGCGGGCGACCTCGCCCGTGATCCGCCCCTGGCTCATCGCGTAGATGCGGTCGCAGATGCCGAGGAGCTCGGGCAGCTCGGAGGAGATCACGAGGACGGCCTTGCCCGCGTCGGCGAGCGCGTTGACGATCGAGTAGATCTCGTACTTGGCGCCGACGTCGATCCCGCGCGTGGGCTCGTCGAGGATGAGGACGTCGGGGTCGGAGAAGACCCACTTGCCGAGCACGACCTTCTGCTGGTTCCCGCCGGAGAGCTTGCCCACGAGGGACTCCACCGTGGGCGACTTGATCCCGAAGTCGCGGCGGTAGCGCTCCGCGACCGTGACCTCCTCCTCGCGCTGCACGACGCCCCAGCTCGCGACCTTGCCGAGCGCGGATGCGGAGATGTTCTCGCGGATCGTCTGGATGAGGTTGAGGCCGTAGCGCTTGCGGTCCTCGGTCGCGTACGCGAGCCCGTGCGAGATCGCCTCCGCGACCGTGCGCGTCCGCACGGGGACCCCGTCCTTGTAGACGGTCCCCGAGATGCGCGTGCCGTACGCGTGCCCGAACACGCTCATGGCGAGCTCGGTGCGGCCCGCGCCCATGAGGCCGGCGAGCCCGACGATCTCGCCCGCGTGCACCGTGAGGTTCGCGTGGTCCACGACGACGCGCTCGGTGTCGACGGGGTGGTGCGCCGTCCAGTCCTCGATCCGCAGGACCTCGGCCCCGACCGACGGCTCGCGCACCGGGAACCGGCTCTCGAGCGCGCGCCCGACCATCCCGCGGATGATCCGGTCCTCGCTCACGGGCTCGTCGCCGTGCAGGTCGAGCGTCTCGATCGTGCGCCCGTCGCGCAGGATCGTCACGCGGTCCGCGATCGCGGCGATCTCGTTGAGCTTGTGGGAGATGATGATCGAGGTGATGCCGGCCTCGCGGAACTGGTCGATGAGACCGAGCAGGTGCGCGCTGTCCTCGTCGTTGAGCGCCGCCGTCGGCTCGTCGAGGATGAGCAGGTCGACGCGCTTGGACAGCGCCTTGGCGATCTCGACGAGCTGCTGCTTGCCGACCCCGATGTCCGCCGCGAGCGTCGCGGGGCTCTCGGCGAGCCCCACCCGCTCGAGCAGGAGGGCCGCCTCAGCGGCCGTCCGGTTCCAGTCGACGACGCCGCCGCTCGCCTTCTCGTTGCCGAGGAAGATGTTCTCGGCGATCGAGAGGAACGGGACGAGCGCGAGCTCCTGGTGGATGATGACGACGCCGCGCGCCTCGCTGTCGCGGATCCCCCGGAACTCGCAGGGCCGGCCGTCCAGGAGGACGTCGCCCGTGTACGAGCCGTGCGGGTACACCCCGGACAGGATCTTCATGAGGGTCGACTTGCCGGCCCCGTTCTCCCCGCAGATCGCGTGCACCTCGCCGCGACGCACCTCGAGCGTCACGTCCTGCAGCGCCTTGACGCCGGGGAACTCCTTGCTGATGGCGTGCATCTCGAGGATGTTCCCCGTCTCGAGCACGTTCTCGAGAACCATCCCAGCTCCTGTCTGGTCCACGGGCGGGTCGACGACGCCGCCCGGCGTTCGGGTGGTTCCGCCCGGCCCCACGAGTGGTCGTGGGGCCGGGCAGGCGGGCGGGGCGGCGCGCGGCAGCCCCGCCCCGGTCACAGACCGAGCTGCTCGGCGGTGTAGAAGCCCGACCCGACGAGCCGGTCCTCGACCGTGTCGGCCGTGACGACCTCCGGCGGGAGCAGGTACGAGGGCACGACCTTGGCGCCGTTGTCGTACGTCTCGGTGTCGTTGACCTCGACCTCGCCGCCCTCGACGATCTGCTGGACCATCGTGGCGACCTGGTCGCCGAGCGTGCGCGTGTCCTTCCACACCGTCATGGACTGCTTGCCCGCGAGCATGTTCTTCACGTTCGCCTCGTCGGCGTCCTGCCCCGTGACGATCGGCCAGTCCTCCGGCGTGTAGGCCGCGCCCTCGAGCGCCTGCTCGATGCCGAGCGCGAGCGAGTCGTTCGGCGACAGGACGACGTCGACCTTCTTGTCCGTGTAGAAGGAGTTGAGCCGGTTCTCCATCTCCGACTGGGCCTTCGCGGACTCCCAGCCCTGGATGCCGATCGACGCCCAGTCGTCGGCCGTCGCGGGCGCCTTGCCGGACGGCACGACGAGCTGCCCCGACTCGATGTAGGGGCTCAGCACGTCCCACGCGCCCTTGAAGAAGAACTTCGCGTTGTTGTCGTCGGGCGAGCCGGAGAACGGCTCGAGGTTGAACGGCCCGGCGCCGCCCTCGAGGCCCAGCTGGTCGACGATGAACTGGCCCTGGAGCGTCCCGACGAGCTCGTTGTCGAACGTCGCGTAGTAGTCGACGTGCTCGGAGCCGTTGATGAGGCGGTCGTACGCGATGACCGGGACGTCGTTCTCGGCCGCCTGGTCGAGCACCGGGCCCAGCGCGGTGCCGTCGATCGAGGCGATGACGAGCACGTCGGCGCCCTGGTTGATCATGTTCTGGAGCTGCGTGATCTGCTGGTCGACCTTGTTGTCGGCGTACTGCAGCGTCGTCTCGAACCCGGCCTCCTGGAGCAGGCCCTCGAGGTGCTCGCCGTCGTTGTTCCAGCGCTCGAGGCTACGGGTCGGCATCGCGATGCCGACGAGGGTCTCCCCCGCGTCGGCGGTCGTCTCGCCGTCACCCGACTCGCTCGCCCGCTCCGCGCTGCACGCGGCGAGCGAACCGACCAGGAGTGCGGTCCCCGCGAGCGCGGCGACCCTTCTGCGCAAGGACGTCATCGTCGTTCCCTCTCGTCGTCGAAGGCCGTGCCCCCGTTCCCGGGCGGCACGACGGGCCGTGGCTCTCGTGCGGGCGTCCGACGTCGGACGGGACCGCTTCCACGGGCACGGCAGGGAACGTAGCCAGGGTTGAGTTCGACAGTCAAGCGCTAGGTGGCCACCTTTACCGAATTGTGTTCGAGGCTCTAACTCATCGGGTGAGCCGCGCTCCGACCCGTCCGAGAACGGGCCGAGCGTGTAATCTGCGGCCTGTGAACAGCGACCGGTCCACCCCCGGATCGCAGACCTCCCTCCGAGAAGCGAACCGACTCCGGATCGTCGACGCGATCCGTCGCTACGGAGGGCTGACCCAGGTCGAGCTCGCGGAGGCGACGGGGCTCTCGACGGCGACCGTGTCGACGATCGTCAAGGAGCTCACGGGCGCCGGGGTCGTCGACACACGCCCCACGTCTCGCTCCGGGCGCCGCGCGCAGATGGTCACGCTGGCCCGGCGGCTCGGCGTGGTGGCCGCCGTCCAGTTCGGGCGGCGTCGCCTCACCGTGGCCCTCGGGGACCCGAACCGCGAGATCCTCGCCGAGCAGCACATGCCGCTGCCCGTCGACCACCGCCTCGACACGGGCCTCGACCGTGCGGCGCTGCTCGTCGTCGAGCTGCTCGAGCGCGTCGGGGCCTCCATGGACGAGCTGCTGACCGTCGGCGTCGCCCTGCCCGCCCCCGTCGACGAGGACACCGGGATGATCTCGGTGCGCGGCGTCCTGCGGGGCTGGGACGACGTCCACGTGGGCCAGGTGCTCGCCAAGCGCCTGGCCCGGCCCGTGCTGGTCGACAACGACGCCAACCTCGCGGCGCTCGCCGAGCACCAGCTCGGCGCGACCCGGGGGTACCGCGACTCGATCTTCGTGCGCGCGTCGTACGGCACGGGCGCCGGCATCGTGCTCGGGGGTCGGCTCCACCGCGGCTACGCCGGCACCGCGGGCGAGATCGGCCACGTCCAGGTGGACCCGTCCGGGCCCATCTGCCGGTGCGGCAACCGCGGGTGCCTGGAGACCGTCGTCGGCTCCGACGCCCTGCTCGCGCTCGTCCGCACGAGCCACGGGGAGCTCACCCTGAACGACCTCGTCCAGGAGGCGCTCGACGGCGACCCCGGCTGCCGGCGCGTCGTCGCCGACGCCGGCGACCGCATCGGCGCCGTGGTCGCCGCTCTCGCGACCGCGCTCAACCCCCGGGCCGTCGTCGTGGGCGGCGAGCTCGCCGCGACCGGTGACGTGCTCCTCGGCCCGCTGCGCGAGTCGATGCGCCGCCACCTCGTGCCCAACACCATCGCCCCGGTCGAGGTCCTCGCCTCCGACCTCGGCGCCCGCGCCGAGATCCTCGGCGCGCTCGCCCTCGCGCTCGCCGCGACCGACCTGGCCAACGACGGCCTCGCGGTCGCGCCCTCCCCCTCGACCGAAGGTGACCCGTCGTGACCTCCACCCCCGCTCCGCCGGCGCTCGCGCTGCACGGCATCGACAAGTCCTTCGGCGCCGTCCAGGCGCTCACCGGCGTCGAGCTCGAGATCCACCGCCACGAGGTCGTGGCGCTCGTCGGCGACAACGGCGCCGGGAAGTCGACCCTCGCGAAGGTCGTCGCGGGCGTGCTCACCCCGGACGCCGGCATGATCGAGTCCGACGGCGTGCCCGTCACCATCCCGAGCCCCGTGGCCGCGCACGCCCTCGGGATCGCCACCGTCTTCCAGGACCTCGCGCTGTGCGACAACCTCGACGTCGTCTCGAACCTCTACCTGGGGCGCGAGCTGCGCCGCGGTCGCGGGCTCGACGAGGTCACCATGGAGGAGACCGCGCGCCGCGTGCTCGCCGACCTCAACGCCCGCGTGCCGTCGGTGCGGGTGCCGGTCTCGACGCTCTCCGGCGGGCAGCGCCAGAGCGTCGCGATCGCGCGCACGCTGCTCGGCGAGCCCCGGATCGTCGTGCTCGACGAGCCGACCGCGGCGCTCTCTGTCGCGCAGTCCGCGGAGGTCCTCACGCACATCCAGCGGCTGCGCGACATGGGGCACGCGGTCATCCTCATCAGCCACAACATGACCGACGTGCGCGCCGTCGCCGACCGCGTCGAGGTGCTGCGCCACGGACGCAACAACGGCAGCTTCTCCGGTCCCGGCGCGAGCTACGAGGAGATCATCGCCGCGATCACCGGGGCGACGACCGGCGTCGGCGGCTCGCGCGACCGGGTGAGCGCCGGACCCTTCGGCCCGCGGGGCTGAGGGCCCCGCGACGCCCGTCAGGCGCGGGGCTCGTCGCCCACCTCGGCGGCGCCGAGGATGCGGCGCAGGTAGGTGTAGGTGAGGTCGCCGGCCGCCTTGTCGTACTGCTCCTCGTAGCCGTGCTTCGTGTACATGGCGAGGTTCTGCTTGGAGTCCTTGCCCGTGAAGACCCAGATCTCGGTGGTCTGCTCCGGCAGGTACGGCAGCACCTCGAAGAGCATCTGCGTGCCGATGCCGCGTCCCTGCATGTCGGGCGCCACGGCGAGCCGTCCGAGGGTCGCCTTGGTCTCCTCGATCTCGACGCGGACGGAGCCGACGAGGCGCGGGCCGAGCCAGGCGCCGATCGTCACGACGTCCTCGCGCGCGAGGTCCTCGCGCAGCTCGTGGAGGGTCTGGGTCAGCGGGGGGATGTTCGGGTCCTGGTACAGCTGCGCCTCGGTGACGAACGCCGCCCGGCGCAGGGTCAGGAGCTCACCTGCCTCGGCGTCGGTGACGAGGCGGGTCGTGATCTGCGCGTCGCTCATGGGCTCATGGTGTCAGACATCCGCGCGCGGTACCGCGGCGTCCCGGGTGATGTCGGGCGCCCCCGTCCGCGGGCGGGACGACGGCCGCACCCGCCAGGGTGCGCGACTACCCTCTGAGGGGTGTCCACGACTGACCCCGGCGTCGCGCCCCGCGCGACCGACGCCCCCGCCGCACAGCCCCCGACCGACGACCCCACGCACTGGGTCCTCACGCTCTCGTGCCCCGACGGTCCGGGGATCGTGCACGCGGTCGCGGGGGCCCTCGCGCGCCTCGGCGGCAACATCACCGAGTCGCAGCAGTTCGGCGACCCGCTCTCGGGCCTGTTCTTCATGCGCGTCCAGGTCACGGCGGCCGCGTCGCGCGACGCGATCGAGCACGCCGTCGGCGAGGTCGCGGCGCGCTTCGCGATGACGTGGCAGCTCGACGTCGTGGGGCGCCGGGTGCGCACCCTGCTCATGGTCTCGAAGGCGCCGCACTGCCTCGTCGACCTGCTCTACCGCGAGCGCTCGCAGGGCATGCCGATCGACGTCGTCGGCGTCGTCGGCAACCACCGGGACCTCGAGGACATCGCGACCTTCTACGGCAAGCCGTTCCACCACGTGCCCGTGACCCGCGACACCAAGGCCGAGGCGGAGGCCCGGCTGCGCGCGCTCGTCGACGAGCTCGACGTCGAGCTCGTCGTCCTCGCGCGCTACATGCAGATCCTCTCCGACGACCTGTGCCGCGAGATGCCCGGCCGCATCATCAACATCCACCACTCGTTCCTGCCGAGCTTCAAGGGCGCGCGGCCCTACGCCCAGGCGCACGACCGCGGCGTCAAGCTCATCGGCGCGACGTCGCACTACGTGACCGGCGACCTCGACGAGGGCCCGATCATCGAGCAGGACGTCGAGCGCGTGGACCACTCCCGCCGCGTCGAGGACCTGGTCGCGATCGGCGAGGACGTCGAGCGCCAGACGCTCGCGCGCGCCGTGCGGTGGCACGCCGAGCACCGGGTGCTGCTCGACGGGCATCGCACGGTCGTCTTCCGCTGACGCCCTGACGGCGGCCGCGCGCGGCCGCCGTCAGAGCGTCAGCTTGAACCCCTCGTGGGACTGCTCGTAGCCGAGCGACCGGTAGAAGCGGTGCGCGTCGTCGCGCCGCTTGTCGGACGTGAGCTGCGCGAGGGCGCAGCCGCGGTCCCGCCCCCACGCGTGGGCCCACGCCATCATGGCCCGCCCGACGCCCCGGCCCCGCAGCCGGCGGTCGACGCGCACCGCCTCCACCAGCAGCCGGGAGGCTCCGCGCCGGGAGATGCCCGGGACCACGGTGAGCTGCATGGTGCCCACGACCTCGCCGTCACGCTCCACGACGACCAGGGCGTTGTTCGGGTCCGCGTCGATCGCGGCGAACGCCGCCTCGTGCTCCGGGCCGACGTCGCCGGTGCGGTCGCGGGCGATCGCGTCGTCGGCGATGAGCCCGACCACGCGGGGCAGGTCGGCGGCGACGGCCGCGCGGAAGGCGAGACCCGCCGTCGGGCGGACGGCGGGCCGGGGCGAGGTGGTCACGGCTCGCGACCGTAGCACCCGCCCCGCGAACAGAGCACAGGGAGCTCCCGAGGGAGAGCCGAGGTCTCCCGAGGGAGAGCCACGGTCCGCCGAGGTAGAGCCCTGGTGAGAACCAGGGCTCTACCTCGGCGTTCGGCTCAGGAGCAGGTGACCGCCTCGTGCTCGACGGTGAAGGTCGAGGTGACCTCCTCGCCGTCGACCACCGCGGTGGCGGTCACCGTGGCCTCGCCGGCCGCGACCGCCTTCTGGCGGGTCGCGAACGACTGGTAGGCGTTCTTGCCGGGCGCGACGTCCGCGACCCGCTTCTCGCCGAACGGCGTGGCGAGCCGGACGTCGACCGGCACGGCGCCGTCGTTCGTCGCCCGGACCGCGACGTACGCCTTGCCCGCGAGGCAGCGCGTCTGCACGTCGACGGACACGGGCAGCTCCGCCCCGGCCTGCGGCTGCACCAGGACGGCGACGGACCGCCCGGGGACGGTCACCGTGCCGGTGGCCGCGTCCCACGCGGTGCTGCGCACGACGTCGTCGCTCCCCTCCTGCTGCACGGGCGAGAGCACGTACTCGCGGCCCGCGAGCGCGGACAGCGGGACGGTGACCTCGTCCGGGGAGGCGTTGAAGACGGCGAGCAGACCGTCGAGCGCGGGGTCGACGTCGGTGCCGACGGTGTCGTCCACCGCCATCGCGACGACGCCCGGAACCTGGTCCGGCCCCGCACCCGGGAAGGTGACCTTCTCCCGGATGAGCTCCGGGTCGCCGAGCCGGAACAGCTCGGTCGAGTGCCGCAGCCGCAGGAGGTCCTGCGCCTGCGCCGACGCGGTGGCGATGTCGTCGGGCGACGGCTTGAGCGCCGGGTCCGCGAGGAGCGGGGCCATGAGCGGCCACTTGTCCTCGTTGTCGGCCGCCATCGGCAGGCCCTTGCCGAACCCGTTGTCCTGACCGGTCCAGTCGATCGCGTTGAACCAGTCGCCCGAGTCGTAGCTGTTGCGGTCGAGCGACTTCGACCGCAGCAGGTCCGTGCCCGCGTGCCAGAACGACGGCGTCTGGGAGAGCGCCGCGGTCGCGAGCGAGACCGTGTTCATGCGCACGCGCTCGTCCATCGGCGTGTCGGCCGGGAGCTTGAGCGCGAGCAGGTCGAACAGCGTCTCGTTGTCGTGCGCGTCGACGTAGGTCACGACCTCCTCGGGCGAGTCGGCGTAGCCGGCCGGCGCCCCGCGGTAGTCGATCTCGTCGCCGCGCTTCTCCTCGCCCGTCGACGTGACGAGCGTGTAGTCGCGCAGGTTGCCCGCGAGGCCGAGACGCACGAGGTCGGTCTGGTGACCGAGGTCGGCGAGCTCGTCCGCGGACCCGTCGTTCACGGTCCCCGGCTCCCCCGCCCGGGCGGGCTGCCCGTTCGGGTCGGTCGCCAGGCCCGTGCCGAAGCCCTGCGTGAACGTCGTGGCGCCGTCGACGGGCGAGCCGCCGTGCACCGCGTCGCGCAGCCGGTCGGAGAAGGTCCCGATGCCCGTGCCGCCGAGCTGGCCCTGCGTGGCCTGCTCGAACAGCGCGTTGCCCGCGACCTCGCCGAAGTCCCAGCCCTCGCCGTACAGGTAGACGGACTTCCCGTCGACGCCGTCCTCGGCGAGCGTGAGCTCGTCGAGCGCGGCCCGGACGTCGAGCATGTTCTGCTTCGAGTGGTGGCCCATGAGGTCGAAGCGGAACCCGTCGACGCGGTAGTCCTTCGCCCACGTGACGACCGAGTCGACCATGAGCTTGCCCGCCATCGCGTGCTCGGTCGCGACGTTCTGGCAGCACGTGCTCGTCTCGACGGAACCGGTGGTCGGGTTCTGCCGGTGGTAGTAGCCCGGCACGACCTTGTCGAGGACGGACTTCGCGTCCTGCCCGCTCGCGGCGGTGTGGTTGAACACCTGGTCGAGCACGACCTGCAGCCCGGCACCGTGGAGCGAGCCGACCATGGTGCGGAACTCGGCCACGCGCGCGCCGCCGTCCGCGTCGACCGCGTACGACCCCTCCGGCGTGCTGAAGTGCCACGGGTCGTAGCCCCAGTTGAAGCCGTCCTGCGCCTGCACCGCCGCGACCGCGGCCTGCTGCTCGGGCGAGTCGGGCGCGAACCCGGTGAGGTCGCCGGTCGTGGCCTGGGCCGCGCGGTCCTCGGGGATCGACGCGATGTCGAACGTCGGGAGCAGGTGCACCGTGGTGACGCCCGCGTCCGCGAGCTCGCGCAGGTGCGTCATGCCGGCCGAGTCCTTCTCCGCGAACGCGAGGTACGTGCCGCGCCGCTCCGCCGGGACCGTCTCGTCGGCGATCGAGAAGTCCCGGACGTGGAGCTCGTAGATCGTCTGGTCGACCGACCGCTCGACGACCGGGGCGGGCGTGCCCTCCCAGGCGCTCGGGCGGAATGCGGGGTCGTCCAGGTCGACGGCCACCGAGTGCGTGGAGTCGAGCGTCAGGCCCACCGAGTACGGGTCGGTGACGACGTTCGTCTCGACCTTCCCCGTGCTCGGGACGTAGACCTGCACCTCGTAGAGGTAGCGCGCGCCCTTCCAGCCGACGGCCGCGCCGCCGAGCTTCTTGTCGGCCGCCTTGCCGTCGAGGGTCCACGTGCCGTCGGCCTGGCGGGCTGCCTCGAACCGGCGCGGGTCGTCGTCGAGCGACGCCCCCGCGGGCCACGCGAGCACCGAGACGGCCTTCGCCGTCGGCGCCCACAGCGCGAACGACGCCCACTTGCCGTTGGCGTGCCACGAGACGCCGAGCTCGCGCTCGGCGGCGTCCTCGGCGAACAGGTCGTCGACGACGCCCGGCACCTGGACCCCGGTCGCGGCCGTGAGCGCGCCGTCGTCGGCCCGGGTGACGAGCAGCTGGCCCGTGAGCGCCGCCTCGACCTCCGCGCGGTCGAGCGGCTCGCCGTCGTCGAGCACGCGCAGCGCGGTGTGCCCGGCGAGCGCCGGGAACTCGGCGGCGACGTCGTCGGGCAGGCCCGACGGGTCGACCTGGAGCGTGTACGACGCCGTGCCCTCCGTCGCCTGCACCTCGCCGTCGGCGCCGCCCGGGGTGACCGAGAGCCCGCCCTGCGGGGCGGACCACAGGGTCCACTCGTCGCCCGTGCCGAGGTCGCCCGGCCAGGCGACGACGCCCTCGCGCACCCAGTGCGCGGCCTGCTGGCCGGTGCCGGGGAGAGGCGGGTTCGCGACGTCGATCGTCAGGACGTGGGACGCGAGGTCGTAGGAGAACGTGACCAGCTCGCCGTCGCCGACGGAGAACTGGTAGTTCGCCCCGTCGCGCGCGCCGCCGACGCCGTAGTTCTCGGCCCAGCTCAGGCCGTGCGCGACCTTGCCCTCGTACGCGCCGGCCGCGAGGCGGTCGGTCGACCAGGTGTAGACGCCGTCGCCGTCCGGGTCCTTGAGCCAGGACGCCAGGCAGTCGGGCGCCCACGAGCCGGGGCAGCCGACCTGGTCCTGGAACGAGCCCGCGAGCGTGACGATCGGCCCCTGCGCGGTGCTCGAGAAGTCCTTGCTCACCGGGTCCCAGTAGAACGTCACCGGGCCGCCGGCCGTCGTGTACGTCGCGTTGGTGCCGTCCTGCACACCGCCGACGCCGTAGTTCACGGTCCACGACCCGTTGATCGCGACCTTGTACTCGTACGTCCCGGCGGGGACGTCGAACGTGCCCGCGTAGACGCCGTCCGCGCGCTTCGTGAGCTTCGCGGCCTCGCAGCCCGGGGCCCAGTCGCCCGCGCAGCCCATGGCCGCGTTGTGGCTGCCGGGCACGGTCACGAGGTCGATCTCGGGCTCGGGCTCCTCGCCCACGACCCCGCTCACGTCGACCCCGACGCTCGCGAACGTGGACGCGGCGGCGCGGTCGCCGTCGGCGTCGGTCGTCACCGCGCGGTACTCGACGAGCGTGCCGTCGGCGAGCCCCGCGACGTCGTGGAAGACGCGCGGTGCCGTGTCCTCCGCGGTGCCGAGCGGGTGCCACTCGGCGCTCCCGACCTCGCGCCACGCGAACGACGTCTCGGCCCACGCGTCCGGGTCGACGGTGGCGGTCACCGGCGCGACGCCCGTGACCGCTCCCCCGGCCTGCGGCACGGTGAGGGCGATGTCGCCCGACGAGTCCGCGCCGACCTCGCGGTCGGCCCGCAGCACGACGGTGCCCGTCGCCGGGACGGTCAGCGTGACGACGCCGTCCGCGTCGGCGGTGACGGGGGCGGCCTGCTCGCCGTAGAGCACCTCGTACGAGGCGCCGGGCGTGAGGGTCGTGAACGTCGCCGTCCGCTCCTGCGCCGCGTTGTTCAGTGCGACCAGGTGCTCGACCTTCTCCTCGCGGTCGACGCGGCTGAACGCGTACACGCCCGCGCCGTTCTCGACGTAGCGCTCCACCTGGGCGCCGTCGCCCAGCGCCGGGTGCGCCTCGCGCAGCGCGGCGAGCTCGGCGATGTGCGCGTAGAGCGGCGCGTCGGTGCCGAAGCGGTCCACGCTGCCCGCCTGCTCGCCGGTGACGAGCGGCTGGTCGGCGTACTCGTCGACCTGGGTCGCGAACAGGGTCTGGCGCGCGTCCTTGTCGCCGCCCTTCCCCGCGAAGCCCTGCTCGTCGCCGTAGTACACGACCGGCTGCCCGCGGGTCAGGTACATGAGGTCGTGCGCGAGCTCGTCGCGCGCGAGCGGGTCGTCGGTGCTCGCGAGCATGTACCCGACGCGGCCCATGTCGTGGTTGCCGAGGAACGTCGGCAGTGCCTGCGCGTTCGTCGTCGGCGTCGTGTACATGTCGTCGCTCGCGAAGAGCGACGCGAGGCCCTTGGCGCTGTTCCCGCTCGCGAAGCTCGTCGCGGCGGACTGGAACGTGAAGTCCAGCGTCGAGCTCATGTCCGTCTTGCGCACGTAGGGCGAGAGCTTCGCCGCGTCGGCGTCGTACACCTCGCCGAACATGAAGAAGTCGTCCTTGCCCTGCGCGTGCGCGTAGTCGAGGACCTCGGTGGTCCACGTCTCCCAGAACTCGAAGTTCACGTGCTTGACGGTGTCGATGCGGAAGCCGTCGATGCCGAGGTCGATCCAGTCCTGGTAGACGTCGACGAACCCGTCGACGACCGTCGGGTGCTCGGTCATGAGGTCGTCGAGGCCGTCGAAGTCCCCGTACGTCACGGACTCCCCGGTCCACGTCGAGTTGCCGCGGTTGTGGTACAGCGTCGGGTCGTTGAGCCAGGCCGGGACCTTGAGGTCCTCCTTGCCCGCGGGGACGACCGGCGTGTACGGGAACGACGTCGCGGCGTCCAGCGCCGGGAAGTCGCCGGTGCCCGCGTGGTCCGCCGGGTCGAACACGGTGCCCTCGGCGTCGCGGTACGGCGACGTGGCCTGGTCGACGTACGAGTACTGCTTCTCCTCGTAGTCGATCACGTCGGCCGTGTGGTTCGTGATGATGTCGAAGTAGACCCTGATGCCGCGGTCGTGCGCCTCGTCGATGAGCGCCTCGAGCTCGGCGTTGGTGCCGAGGTGCGGGTCGATCTGCGTGAAGTCGGTGATCCAGTAGCCGTGGTAGCCCGCCGACGCGTCGGCGCCCGTGCCCTGGACCGGCTGGTTCTTGAACGACGGCGTGAGCCAGATCGCCGTCGTGCCGAGGCCCTCGACGTAGTCGAGGTTCTGCCGCAGGCCCGCGATGTCGCCGCCCTGGTAGAAGCCCTTGTTCGTCGGGTCGAACCCGGAGACGAGCGGGTCGTCGCCGAGCCCCGCCGTGTCGTTCGACGGGTCGCCGTTCGCGAACCGGTCGGTCATGACGAAGTAGAAGCGTTCGTCCGACCCGGGCTGGCGCACGGGGGGCACCACGAGGTCGGCGTCCTGCGCCTCGTCGTAGCCGCCCGCGAGCCCGAGCGGCGTGAGCGCGATGCGGTGGGTCGACTCGTCGAACGTGACGCGCACGGTCGCGTCGCCGCCGAGCACGAGGGGCGCGTTGTCCTGGCCGCCCTCGCGCCCGTACGCCTCGTCCCACGCGTCGTCGTAGGCGACCTTGTACTCGTAGGTGCCCGCGGGCACCTCGAAGTCGGCGGACCAGATGCCGGCGGCGTCGGTGGGCGCGAGCTCGGTCGCCGCGCACGCGGGGTCCCAGTCGGCGGGGCAGCCGAGCTCGGACTGGAGGTCGCCCACGAGGGCGAGCGTGCGCTCGTCGGCCCCCGCGGCGGGGGCGGCGAACGCGGCGAGCGTGACGCCCGCCAGGCCCGAGGTGGCGAGCGCGACGGCGGTGACCGACGCCGTCGTGCGGGCCCCGCGCGTGCGGCGGGGCGTGGTGTCGGATGGGTGGGGCGACGGTGTGCGCGGGACGCGGCGACGTCGCGGCGTGGAGGTCATGAGGACTCCCTCGTCCGGTGGCTGGTGCGGGACCGCAGGCGTGAGCAGGCAGGTGCCGGCAAGGACGCGGACGACGGGACCAGCAGCGGGCGACGTCGACCGCGGCTTTCTCAGCGTACGGCTGAGCCGAACTGTACTGGTTGCAGAAAGTTGCAGCAAGGTTCGGCAAACGACGCGCCCGCGCCGTGCAACGCCGTTGCCCGGGCACGACGAACCCGGGGTCGCCCCGCTCAGGAGGTCCTGACGGGGGCGGCCCCGGGTCCGGGAGGTCGCGGTGGTCAGCCCGCGAGATGGCCCCAGCGCGGGGCGAGCTCGGACCACGGCCCGACGGCGGCGACCCGGCCCTCGTCGAGCACGACCACGCGGTCCGCCCGGGCGAGCGCCGCGCGCTTGGACGTCGCGCCCACGACCGTGGTCCCCCGCTCGCGCAGCGACTCCCACAGCTCGATCTCCGTCGCCGCGTCGAGCGCGCTGGAGACGTCGTCGGCCAGCAGCAGCTCGGCGTCGGTCGCGAGCGCCCGGGCCAGGGCGAGCCGCTGGACCTGGCCGCCCGAGAGCCGGACGCCACGGTGCCCGACGAGCGCCTCGTGCCCGCCCGCCTCGACGACGTCCCGCTCGAGCCGCGCGGCCGCGACGGGCCCGTGGACGTCGCGCTCGTGGCCGAGCCGCACGTTGTCCGCGAACGTCCCCGACAGCACGCGCGGCACCTGCGCGACGTGCGCGACCTGGCCCGGCCGCAGGAACGTCTGGGCGTCGACGACGTCCGTGCCGTTCCAGCGGATGCGGCCCGTGTGCTCCATGAGGCCCGCGAGCGCCGAGAGCAGGCTCGACTTGCCCGCGCCGACCTGCCCGAGCAGCAGCACGAGCTCGCCGCGGCCGACGGACAGGTCGACGTCCTGGACACCGATCGTGCCGTCGTCGTGCAGCGCGGTCACGCCGTCCAGGTCGATCCGCTCGAGCGGCCGCCGGGGGCCCGGGTCGGGCGTGGGGGCGGCGCCCGTGAGCAGGTCGACGCCGGGCGGCAGGTCCATGAGGTCCGTCCCGGCGGCGAACCGGCTCGTCGCGCGCTGCCACGAGCGCGTGCCGGGCGCCTCGGTCACGACGGCGCCCGCGACGACCCCGAACCAGCCGAAGCCGGTCACGGCGTTGGCGACGAGGAGCGCCGTCGCGAGGTCCCACGTCCCGGTGAGCAGCCCGGCCCACGCCGCGACGACGCCGAGCTGGATCATGACGAGGGGGACACCGTCGAGCGCGGCCTGCACGCGGTGCTCGAAGACGGCGGCGCGCACGCGCCCGGCGTCCACCTCGCGCAGGTGCGCGTGCACCTGCGGCGTACGGGCGGCGAGCTTCACCGTCCGCGCGGAGTCGAGCGCCGAGACGAGCGCGCGGCCGAACCGGGCGCGCGCGGCCGACGAGCGTGTCGCCGACCGCCCGGCGATCGGCCGCCCGAGCGCCGACGCCGCCGCGGACACGACCATGACGGCGAGGAGCACCGCGCCGGCGAGCCACGACCGGCTGAGCAGCGCGGTGACGCCCGCAATGACCAGACCGTTGACGAAGTCGACCCAGCGGTCGGCGTACCGGACGAACCGGTCGGCGTCCATGGCACGGGCGACGACCTCGCCGGGCGGCGTGGCCGTGAGCCGGTGCTGACGGGTCTGGCCCGCCATGACCGCCATGCGCACGCGCAGCAGCACCTCGACCCACCAGCGCGGGTAGACGTACAGCGCCCACGCGAGGCACAGGGGCGCGACCACGAGCAGCACGGCGAGCGGCACGAGCTGACGCGCCGGGAAGCCGGAGTCGAGGTCCTGGACCGCCTGGCCCCAGAGGAAGCCGGTGACGGCGCCCTGGGCCGAGACGAGGCTCGTGACGAGGAACAGGACCGCGCCCACCACGCCCCACGCCGGGCGGACGAACAGGGCGTGCGCGACGCCGCGCGCGAGGCTCGGCCCGTCGCCCGGGTCGTCGAGGACCGGTGGCTCGCCGCGCCGTCGGCGTCCGCCGACCGCGTCGGAGGCGCGGGCCGCGGGCGTGTCGCCCTCGGCGCCCGCATGGTCCTGCGCGGCCGCGGGCGCGGCGGCGGGCGCCGGGTCGCCGGGCGCGAGGTCGTCGACGTCGTCGCCGCGCGGTCCGCCGTCCTGCGCGACGCTCGCGACGAGCAGGTCGCGGTAGGGACCGGGGGCGTGGGCGAGCGCGGCGCGCTCGCCCTGCTGCACGACCCGGCCGTGGTCGAGGACGGCCAGCAGCCCGGCCCGCTCGATCGTCGTGAGCCGGTGCGCCACGAGCACGCCCGTGCGCCCCGCGAGCAGCCGCTCCGACGCGGCGACGACGCGCGCCTCCGTGAGCGGGTCCATGCGCGCCGTCGCCTCGTCGAGCACGACGACCTGCACGTCGCGGACCAGCAGGCGCGCGAACGCGACGAGCTGCTCCTCCCCCGCCGAGAGCGACGTCCCGCCGGGACCGAGCAGGGTGTCCAGGCCGTCGGGCAGGCCCGCGACCCAGTCGTCGAGCCGCAGCTCGCGCACGGCGGCCTCGACGTCGGAGCGCGGGACGTCCGCGAACAGCGCGACGTTCTCCGCGAGCGTGCCCGCGAGGATCTCGGTGCGCTGCGTGACGACGCCGACCGCCGCGCGCAGCGCCTGGAGGTCGAGGTCGCGCACGTCCACGCCGCCGACGAGCACGGCGCCGCGCGGCGGCTCGACCGCGCGCGAGAGCAGCGACGCGAGGGTCGACTTGCCCGAGCCGGTGCGCCCGACGAGTGCGACCGTCTCCCCCGCGGGCACGTGCAGGTCCACCCCGTCGAGCGCGAACGTGCCCTCGGCGTAGGAGAAGTGCAGGTCGCGCACCTCGATCCCGACCGGCCCGGCGGGCAGCGTGCGCCCGCCCGTCGGCTCGGGCTCGACGGCGAGCATCTGCCGGATGCGCGTGAGCGCGCCCAGGCCCTCCTGGATGTCCGGGAGGTGGTGGACCAGGTTGTCCACCTGCCCGACGAAGAGCGCGGTCACGAGGAACAGGGTGACGAGCCGGTCGACGCCCAGGTCGCCGTCCGCGGCGAGCGCGGCGCCCGCCAGGGCCACGCCCGCGAGCAGCGAGGCGAGCACGAGACCGGCGCGGCGGAGCATGCGCGCCTCGACGACGAGCACGGCCTCGAACTTCCGGTGCACCCGGGCCGAGCGCTCGGCGAGGCGCCGGATCGCGAACGACTGCCCGAGGCTCGTGCGCAGGTCGTCCCGCGCGGCCACGGACTCCTCGAACGCTGCCGCGTGGTCCGTCCACGCCATCTCCTCGATGACCTTGCGGCGCGCGATCTCGCCCAGCATCGGGCGCACGATGAACCACGCGACCGCCCCCAGCACCGGGAAGAGGACCCACGCGGGCCACCACGTGAGGCCGGCGACGACCCACATCGGCAGCACGCCGACGACGGTGCGGCCCGCGCCCCAGAGCTGACGGCGCACGAGCGTGCCGACGGCGTGCGTGTCGTCGTCGACACGGTCGAGCACCTCGCCGACCGCCTGCTCCGTGAGCGTGGCGAGCGGCTGGTGCAGCGCCGCGGTGAGGAGGTCGCCGCGCAGGCGGCCCTCGGCGCGGTCGACGACGCCCGCCCACACGACCTGGCCGACGGTGTCGAGCAGCGCCGCGCCGACGACGCACGCGGCGAGGAGCTGGAGCGTCGCCGTCGTCGGGTCCTCGGCGAGCCACCCGGCGATGACGGTGCCCAGCGCGGCGCCGACCGCGCCGACGGTGAGCGCGAGCAGCGCGAGGACGGCCTGCGGGCCGCGCAGGCGGCGCCAGTCCAGGCGCCGGGCGGGGTCGGTCGAGCGCGGGGCGGCGGCCGACGGCGCGGCGTGCGGGTCGGACGGGGGGTTCGTGGGCTGCTCGGTCGGCAGGGAGGCGTCGATCATGGCCCCACGACCCTACGGCGACCCACCCCCGCCGACGCAGGGATTTTCGCCGCCCGCAGCCCCTGCCCGGCCCGGTCGGCGCGGGGACGACCCGGGCCGGCCAGCGTCGGCTCGGGTCGGCCCCGGACGCAGCGCGGCCCGGGTCCCGAAGGACCCGGGCCGCGGCGGTACGGCTCAGACCAGGCCGAGCTCCTCGACGGCCTGACGCTCCTCCTGGAGCTCCGCGACCGACGCGTCGACGCGCCCGCGCGAGAACTCCGAGAGCTCCAGGCCCTGGACGATCTCCCACGACCCGCCGCGCGAGACCACCGGGAACGACGAGATGAGGCCGGTCGGGACGCCGTACGACCCGTCCGACACGACGCCCGCGCTCGTCCAGTCGCCCTCGGGCGTGCCGAGGACCCAGTCGTGCACGTGGTCGATCGCCGCGTTCGCCGCCGACGCCGCCGACGAGGCGCCGCGCGCGTCGATGATCGCCGCGCCGCGCTTCGCGACCGTCGGGATGAACGTGCTCTCCAGCCACTCGCGGTCCTCGGCGAGCCGCGCGCCCGGCGTGCCCGCGACGTCCGCGTGGAAGAGGTCGGGGTACTGCGTGGCCGAGTGGTTGCCCCAGATGGTCACCTTGCGCACCTCGGACACCGGGACGCCCGCACGCTTCGCGACCTGCGTGAGCGCGCGGTTGTGGTCCAGGCGCGTCATCGCGGTGAACCGGTCCTTCGGGACGTCGGGCGCGTTCGACGCCGCGATGAGCGCGTTCGTGTTCGCGGGGTTGCCGACGACGAGGACGCGGACGTCGTCCGCCGCGCCCGCGTTGATCGCCTGGCCCTGCGGCTTGAAGATGCCGCCGTTCGCCTCGAGCAGGTCGCCGCGCTCCATGCCCGGGCCGCGCGGACGGGCGCCGACGAGCAGCGCGACGTTCGTGCCCTCGAACGCGGGCGTCGGGTCGTCGAAGATGTCGATGCCGGCGAGCAGCGGGAACGCGCAGTCGTCCAGCTCCATGGCCGTGCCCTCGGCGGCCTTCACACCCTGCGGGATCTCGAGGAGGCGCAGGCGCACGGGGGTGTCGGGGCCGAGCATCTGGCCCGACGCGATGCGGAACAGCAGCGCGTAACCGATCTGACCGGCCGCGCCGGTCACCGTCACGTTCACGGGGGAAGTCATGCGCTCACTCTCCCACAACGCGACCCGCCCGGACGCGCGGGGCGGCGCGCCCGCCGGTGCCGACTCCCGCCTCTGCGGCCCCCGGGAACGACGACGGCGGCGCCCCCCCCTGCGCAGGGGACGCCGCCGTCGGGCGTGCGGTGCGGGCCGGATCAGCCCAGGCGCGCCTTGAGGTTCTCGTCGAGCGCGGCGAGGAACTCCTCCGTCGTCAGCCACTCCTGGTCCGGGCCGATGAGGAGCGCGAGGTCCTTCGTCATCTTGCCGGACTCGACCGTCTTGATGACGACGTCCTCGAGCGTCTGCGCGAACTCGGTGACCTCCGGCGTGCCGTCGAGCTTGCCGCGGTGCATGAGGCCACGCGTCCAGGCGAAGATCGACGCGATCGGGTTCGTCGACGTCGGCTTGCCCTGCTGGTGCTGGCGGTAGTGGCGCGTCACCGTGCCGTGCGCGGCCTCGGCCTCGACGGTCTGGCCGTCCGGGGTCATGAGGACCGACGTCATGAGGCCGAGCGAGCCGAAGCCCTGCGCGACGGTGTCGGACTGGACGTCGCCGTCGTAGTTCTTGCAGGCCCAGACGTAGCCGCCCTCCCACTTCATGGCCGAGGCGACCATGTCGTCGATGAGGCGGTGCTCGTAGGTGAGGCCCTTGGCGGCGAACGCCTCGGCGAACTCGGCGTCGAACACCTCCTGGAAGATGTCCTTGAAGGCGCCGTCGTAGGCCTTGAGGATCGTGTTCTTCGTCGAGAGGTACACGGGGTACTCGCGCTGGAGGCCGTACGCGAACGAGGCGCGCGCGAAGTCGCGGATCGACTCGTTGAAGTTGTACATGCCCATCGCGACGCCGCCCTCCTCGGGCATGGTCACGACCTCGAACTTCTGCGCCTCGGAGCCGTCGGCCGGCTCGAAGGTCATCGTGATCTTGCCCGGGCCGGGGACCTTGAAGTTCGTCGACTTGTACTGGTCGCCGTGGGCGTGACGGCCGATGATGATCGGCTTGTTCCAGCCCGGCACGAGGCGCGGGATGTTGGAGATGATGATCGGCTCGCGGAAGACGACGCCACCGAGGATGTTGCGGATCGTGCCGTTCGGCGAGACCCACATCTTCTTCAGGCCGAACTCCTCGACGCGCGCCTCGTCGGGCGTGATCGTCGCGCACTTGACGCCGACGTTGTACTGCTTGATCGCGTGCGCGGCGTCGATCGTGACCTGGTCGTCGGTCGCGTCGCGGTTCTGGATCGACAGGTCGTAGTACTTGAGGTCCACGTCGAGGTACGGGTGGATGAGGCGGTCCTTGATGAACTGCCAGATGATGCGCGTCATCTCGTCGCCGTCGAGCTCGACGACCGGGTTGACGACCTTGATCTTGCCCATGCGCAGATCGCTCCAACTGTCGGGGACTGGAGCCCCCGGGTGTCGGACGGCGACCGTGCGGCCCGTGGGCCCGGTCCGTCGCACACGAGGGCGTTGCTGACCGCGGTCCAGGGTACTCGACTTCTCGACGTCAAGATACTTTGGCGACGCCCGGCGGACCGTTCGGATCGTGAGACCCGGCGTCCGTTCTCAGGTGCAGCACCGCAGATCTCCACGCATCTCCCGGGTGGTGGTGGCAAGATGCCCCCAGATGCCGGAATGGCCGGGCACTCGGTCAGGCATCGTGCCGTCGTCCCGACGGCCCGCCGGTGCCGCACCGTGGCACACCGGGCCGGGACTGCCCGAAGTTCCCACCGAACCAGACAGGATCATCATGTCCCAGGACACCACCGCTCCCGGCGCACCGGAGGGCTACGTCGACGACGCGCGCCCCGCGCAGACCGAGGCCGTCGCTGTCGTCCAGCCCAGCCTCCTCGCGCGCCTCGGCGCCGAGGTCTTCGGCACGTTCTTCCTCGTCCTCGCGATCATCGGTGTGGCGCTGTACACCTTCGTCAGCCAGCAGAACGCCCTCGCGGTCGCTCTCGCGGGCGGCCTCGCGCTGCTCGCCGGCGCCGCCGCCGTCGGCAACGTCTCCGGCGGCCACTTCAACCCGGCGGTGACGCTCGGCGCCGCCATCGGCGGCCGCACCGCGTGGCGCGACGTGCTGCCCTACTGGGTCGCGCAGCTCGTCGGCGCGCTCCTCGCGGGCCTCGTCCTGCTCGCCACCGTCCCGAACTCGCTGCCCGCGCTCGTCGGGCAGGAGGACCGCGGCGGCCTGTTCGTCTCGACCGCGAACGGCTACGGCGACTTCTCGTCCCTCTCCACGGCGTCGCAGGGCGGCACCGAGTTCGGGCTGCTCGCCGCGCTGCTCATCGAGACCATCGCGACCGCGGTGTTCGTCGGCGTGATCCTCGGCGTGACCGACAAGCGCGCGACCGTGCAGTACGCGCCGGTCGTCATCGGCCTCACCCTCACCGCCCTGATCCTCGTCGCGGTGCCCGTCACGAACGCCTCGCTCAACCCGGCCCGCTCCATGGCGTCGGCCGTCTTCGCGGGCGACGGGGACCTGTGGAAGCAGCAGTGGGTCTTCTGGGTCGCGCCGCTCCTCGGCGCCGCGATCGCGGGCCTCTTCTACCGGGCGTTCGCGTTCGCCCCGAAGCAGGACGACCTGCTCGGCGAGGACCACGTCGTCACGCTGACCGAGGCCGAGGTCGCCGGTGGCTCCGCCGCCGGTGCGGGCGCGGCCGTCGTCGGCGCCGGTGCGGGCACCGTCGTCGAGGAGGCCGTCGTCGTCACGGACGAGAACGGTGACGTGGTCGCGGTCGAGGAGGTCGTCGAGACGGAGGTCGAGACCGACGACCCCGACGCCCCGGCCCCCGGCGAGGGCACGGCCCCGCGGGCCTGACCCTCTCGCACGCCCGACGGGCCCGGACCGCGCACGCGGTCCGGGCCCGTCGTCGTGCAGGCCACACCTCGTGCAGGCCGCACCTCGTGCGGGTCGCTCGTCGCGCGGGTGCGCACGTCGCGCGGGCCGCACGTCGGCCGCGCTCCGCGCGGGGACGTCAGAGCTCGCCCTGGTCCAGGCTCAGCGCGAGGAACGCCATGACCGCTGCGGGCGCGAGGAAGAAGAAGACGTCGAGCCCGCGCGACCGGACGGTGATGCCGACCGGGCCGGGGCCCGGGATCGCCGCGCGGCACACGCCCGCGACGGCGAGCAGCCCGGAGAGCGCGAAGCAGCCCGCCCGCGCACCGGCGAGGACGGCCACGACCGTGGCGACGGCGACGCCCGCGAGGACCAGCCACATCGCGGGCTGGCGGGACGGCGCGAGGCTCGCGGGCGGCTCGGGCACCGGGGGCGGGGTCGCGTCGTCGGGCACCGGGGCGCCCTCGGGAGCCGTCCCGTCGCCGGTCTCGTCGTCGACGTGGTGCCACACCGGCACGAGCGTCGCGCGTGGCCGGTGCCGCGTCCCCCCGTCCGCGGTGACGTCGCTCACGCTGCTGCACCTTCCACGCCCGGAAGCCTACCGTCGTGCCCTAGCGTGACGTGCATGCCGTCCGTCGTGCCGCCGGTCCCGTCCGCTCCCCCCGCCACCTCGACCGATCCCGCGACCGGCCCTGCGGCCGGCCCGGCGACCACCCGGCACGACGGCGGGCCGCCGTCGTCCGTGGTCGTCGTCGGCGCCGGGCTCGCGGGCGCCCAGACCCTCGCCGCGCTCCGCCGCCGCGGCTACACCGGGCGCGTCACGCTGCTCGGCGCGGAGGGCGTGCCGCCGTACGACCGCCCGCCCCTGTCGAAGGAGCTCCTCAGCCGGCCCTCCCCCGCGTGGCTCGCCGACGACCTCGGGGTGGACGTCGACGCGCTCGCCGACGACGTCCGCCTCGCCGACCCGGCCGTGCGCCTCGAGCGGGTCGGGACCGCCGACGCTTCCGGCTGGTCCGTCGAGACGCGGTCGGGCGACCGCCTCGTCGCCGACGCCGTCGTGCTCGCGGTCGGCTCCGTGCCCGTGCGGCCGCGCGGCTGGGAGCACGCGCGCGTGCTCCACACCGCGGCCGACGCCGACGCCCTGCGCGCCGCGCTCCGGCCGGGCCTGCGCCTCGTCCTCGTCGGGGCCGGGTGGATCGGCGCGGAGCTCGCCGGCGTCGCGGCGGGCGCCGGTGCGCACGTCACCGTCGTCGAGGCCGCGGGTGCGCCGCTGCACCGCCAGCTCGGCCCGGACGTCGGGGTGCACCTCGCGCCCTGGTACGCGGCCGCGGGTGCCGAGCTCGTCACCGGCGCCACCGTCGCGGAGGTCCGGCCCGACGGCGTCCGGCTCGCCGACGGCCGCGAGCTGCCGGCCGACGTCGTGCTCGCCGCCGTGGGCGCCCGCCCCGCCACCGACTGGCTCGACAGCGTCGTGCCCCGCGACGCGCGCGGCGGCGTCACCGTGGACGCGGACGGCGCCGTGCCGGGGCTGCCCGGCCTCTGGGCGGTCGGCGACTGCGCGAACCGCGACCACCCCGTGCTCGGTCCTGTCCCGGGCGGGCACTGGTCGGCGGCGCTCCACGACCCGGACGCGACCGTCGCGGCGCTGCTCGGCGACGGCGGCGACCGGGCCGCGCACGCGCCGTACGTGTTCTCCCAGCAGCTCGGGCACGACCTCGCGCTGTTCGGCGTGCCCGCCGAGGGCGACGAGGTCGTGCTGCGCGGCGACCCCGCGGGCGGCGCCACCGGCCACGAGGGCTGGGCCGCGTTCTACCTCGCGCCCGCGGCACGCTCCGAGCCCGGCGGCCCCGCCGCCGACGACCCGACCGCCCGGGGCACCGACGTCCGGGCCGTGCTCCTGGTCGACTCGCCGCGCGACGTCGGTCCCGTGCGCAAGGCGATGAACCGGACGGGCCGCCTGCGCGTCGACCTCGACGTCGCGCTCGACCCGGCCCGGCGCCTGCGCGACGCCCTCGCCTGACGCCCTCGCCTCGCCCCCTCGCCCGCGACCGCGAGCGCGACGGCCCGCCGGTCCGAGGACCGGCGGGCCGTCGAGCGGGACGGGTCAGTGCGCGAAGTGACGCGTCCCCGTGAAGTACATCGTCACGCCCGCGGCCCGGGCGGCCTCGATCACCTCGGCGTCGCGGATGGACCCACCCGGCGCGACGACGGCGCGCACGCCGGCGTCGAGCAGGATCTGCAGGCCGTCCGCGAACGGGAAGAACGCGTCGGACGCCGCGACGGCGCCCCGGGCCCGCTCCTCGCCGTCCGCGAGCGTGTTGGCGCGCTCGACCGCGAGGCGGCACGAGTCGACGCGGTTGACCTGCCCCATCCCGACCCCGACGGCGGCCCCGTCGCGCGCGAGGAGGATCGCGTTCGACTTCGCCGCGCGGATCGCGCGCCACGCGAAAGCGAGGTCGGCGAGCGTCGCGTCGTCGGCGGCGTCCCCCGTGACGAGCGTCCAGTGCTCGGGCGCGTCGCCGCCGGTGACGTTCCCCTCGGCGTCGGTCACGACCGCGTCGACCCGGTCCGTGCTCTGCACGAGCAGCCCGCCGCTGACCGGGCGGGTCTCGACGGTCGTCGTCGGCGGGGCGTCGACGACGAGGAGACGCAGGTTCTTCTTCGCCCGCAGCACCTCGAGCGCGTCGGGCTCGAACCCGGGCGCCACGACCACCTCGGTGAAGACGGGCGCGATCTGCTCAGCGGCTGCCTTCGTCACCGCGCGGTTCGCGGCGATGACGCCGCCGTAGGCCGACACGGGGTCGGTCGCGTGGGCGCGCGCGTGCGCCTCGGCGACGTCCGTCCCGACCGCGATGCCGCACGGGTTCGCGTGCTTGATGATCGCGACGGCCGGCTCGTCGTGGTCGTGCGCGGCGCGCCACGCCGCGTCGGCGTCGACGTAGTTGTTGTAGCTCATCGCCTTGCCGTGGAGCTGCGTCGCCTGGGCGAGCCCCGTCGCGCCGTGGCCGACCGTGTAGAGCGCGGCGCGCTGGTGCGGGTTCTCGCCGTACCGCAGCACGTCGGCGCGGTCCCACGTGGCGCCGATCCACGCCGGGAAGCCCGTGCTCACCGTCTCGCCCTCGGCGCCGCCCTCGACCGGGACCGCGTCCGTCGGCGCGACGACGTTGCCCATCCAGGACGCGACGGCGACGTCGTAGGTCGCGGTGTGCACGAACGCCGCGGCGGCGAGCGCCTTGCGCTGCGCGTAGGTGAAGCCGCCCGCCTGCACGGCCGCGACGACGTCGTCGTACCGGGCCGGGTCCACGACGACCGCGACGCTCGGGTGGTTCTTCGCCGCCGCGCGGACCATCGACGGGCCGCCGATGTCGATCTGCTCGACGACCTCGTCCGGTCCCGCGCCCGACGCCACGGTCGCGGCGAACGGGTAGAGGTTGACGACGACGAGCTCGAACGGCGCGATGCCGAGCTCGTCGAGCTGCGCGAGGTGGTCGGCCTTGCGCGAGTCCGCGAGGATGCCGGCGTGCACGCGCGGGTGGAGCGTCTTGACCCGCCCCTCGAGGCACTCGGGGAACCCGGTGAGGTCCTCGACCTTCGTCACCGGGACGCCCGCGGCCGCGACGGTCGACGCCGTCGAGCCGGTGGAGACGAGCTCGACACCCGCGGCGTGCAGCGCCGTCGCGAGCTCGACGAGGCCCGTCTTGTCGTAGACGCTCAGGAGCGCGCGGCGCACGGGGCGCCGCGAGTCGTCGGTGAGCTGGACGTCGGGGGCGGAGGGCACGTGCGGGGCCGGGTGGGACATGACGAGGGGCTCCTCTGGGTCGCGGTCGCCGCGCCGACGGAGCCGACGCGAGTGGCAGAACCCAGGCGCCCAGGCGGTCGACGCTCCAGCAGGTAGATCCGGCCGCTCCCCGGTGGTCGTTCCCACCCTCGCCAGTCGCGGCCGTCGTCCAGTCTAGCGGCCCGACGGCGGCGCCCCCGGCTCGGCCGGGACCGCACCGGGCACGACCCCCGACGCCGCGAGGGCGGCCGCGTCGTCGGCCCAGGTGTCGGGCGTGCCGACCCGCCAGAGCGGGCGGACCGCGCTGAGGACCGCGACCGTGACGACGAGGAGCCCCGCGAGCACCGCGAGCGCGGTCCCGAGCCCGAACCGGTCGAGGAGCCCGCTGCCGACGAGCGGGACGAGCGGGCCCGCCGCGAGGCCGGTGAGCCCGAGCACGGACGCGAGCCGGCCCTGGAGCTGCGGCGGGGTGACGGCCGCGGCGTACCCCGACAGGCCCGCGTTCACGGCCGGCACGAGCAGGAGGGCGAACGGCAGCACCGCGAGGTAGGCCGCGTACGACTCCAGCACGGCCATGACGACGGACCCCGCGGCGAGCACCCCGAGCGCCGCGACGACGAGCGCCCCCGCGCGGACCCGCGCGACGAGCCGGGGTACGAGCACTGCCCCGACGAGCACGCCCACGCCGACCGCGAGGTCGACCAGGCCGATGAGGAGCGGCGCGGTGCCCGTCCGCACGAGCTCGAGGTTGATGCCGACCATGAGGCTGCCGAACGCGACGTTGATGACGACGAACAGGCCGAGCAGCGCTCGGAACAGCGGCACGGACCACACGAAGCGCAGCCCCTCGCGCAGCGCCGCGACGGGCCGGGTGGCGCGCGCGGCCGCGACGTCGCCGTTGAGCGGCTCGCGCACGAGCCACGTGCACACCGCGGTCGCCGCGTGCCCGATCGCGGCCCCGGCGAGCGGCACGGCGTGCGCGACGGCGTAGAGCGCCCCGCCGAGCGGGCCGGCGAGCAGGCTCGCCACTGCGTCCCGGCCCTGGGCGGCCGCGAGCGCCGTCGGGAGCTGCGGCACCGGCACGACCGAGCGGAACGCGCCGCTCGTCGCCGGGTCCACGAGCGCACCGACGACCGAGGCCCCGAACAGGACGGCGGCGAGGTGCCACGCGGAGTGCGACCCGGCGCCGGCGGCCACCGCGACGGTCGTCCAGAGCAGCGCCCCGACGGTCGCCGCGGCCACGACGAGGCGGCGGCGGTCCACGCGGTCGGCGACGACACCCGCGGGCAGCGTCGCCAGGAGCGCCCCCACCTGCCCGACGGCGGCCACCACCCCCGCCTGCACGACGGACCCGGTGAGCCCGTACGCCACGAGCGGCACCGCGAAGAGCGCCACCCCGGCACCGAGCGACTCCGCGGTCAGCCCGGTCATGAGCAGCAGGTAGGACCGGTTGCGCAGGAGCGACGGCGGCGCGTCCGGCGCGAGGCCGACCGTGGCACCGGGGTCGGACGACGGAGCGGTGCGGGGTCCCGGGGGCGCGGGGGGTGGGTTCGACATGGAGGAGAACCTACGTGCGCAACGAGAGTTGCGCAATAGTCGTTGCGCACTTTGTGGTGAGCACTCCCCCGTGCGGAACACTTGGGCGTTGCTAGCCTCGGCCTGTGCTCGAGACCTTCCACGTCCAGGACCCCGCGGCGCTGCGCGCGATCGCGCACCCGCTGCGCCAACGGATCCTCATGGAGCTCGCCGTCCTCGGGCACGCGCGCGCGGCCGACCTCGCCCGGGCCACCGGGGAGCCCGCCAACTCCGTGAGCTTCCACCTGCGGGTCCTTGCCCGGGCGGGCATGATCGTCGAGGCGCCCGAGCACGCCCGGGACCGGCGGGACCGCGTCTGGAAGAACGTCGCGGAGACCTACGCGGTGGAGCCCGGGACGCCGGACGCGGTGCGCCACGTCGTCCGCCCGGCGCTCGCCTGGGCCGAGGAGACGTTCCGCCGCGGGAGCGCGATGGGTGCGCGCGAGGACCGGATCCTCGCGCTGAGCACGCTCGTGCTCAGCCCCGAGCAGGCGACGACGATGTCGCGCGAGCTCCAGGAGCTCGTCGGGCGCTGGAACACGCGCGCGCTCGAGGAGGGGCGCGCGGACCCCGAGGCGCGCCGCGAGACCTACCAGGTGCTCGCGGTGCTCGCCCCGCGCGACCTGCCCCCGGCGGACGACGACGACCCCACGCCCCCGCCGGGAGAGGACGCCTCCGGCCGACGGGCCGAGACGCCCGCCGACTAGCCCAGCACGACCCGGCGTCCGTCGACGCGCAGGCCCTCGCGCGCCACGCGCCCCACGGTCTCGACGAGCAGCGCGCGCTCGGCCACCTTGATGCGCTCGTGCAGCGACGACACGTCGTCGCCGTCCTCGACCGGCACCGCGACCTGGGCGACGATCGGGCCGGTGTCCACGCCGTCGTCGACCACGTGGACCGTGCAGCCCGTGACGCGCACGCCGTAGGCGAGCGCGTCGCGCACGCCGTGCGCGCCGGGGAAGGACGGCAGGAGCGCGGGGTGGGTGTTGAGCGTGCGGCCCGCGAAGCGGCCCACGAACGCGGGGCCGAGGATGCGCATGAACCCGGCGAGGACCACGAGGTCGGGCCGGAACACGTCCACCGCCTGCGCGACGGCCTCGTTCCACGCGGCCCGGTCCGCGAAGTCCCCGGGGGCCACGACCACGGCGGCGACGCCCGCCTCGCGGGCGAGGTCCAGGCCGCCGGCGTCCGCCTTGTCGGAGACGACGCCCACGACGCGCGCGCCGTACGCAGCGTCGTCGTGCGCGGCGAGGAGCGCCGCGAGGTTGCTGCCCGCCCCCGACACCAGCACGACGACGCGGGCGGCGGAGGTGGACTCGACGGGGTGGCCGGACGGCGTCTGCACGGTGCTCCTGCGGGGTTTCGAGGGGTCGCGGGTCACGGAGCGCGACCGCGGCGGCGGGCCGGTGGGACGCCCGTCGGGGCACGCAGCCTCCGATGGGAGAATGTACCGCGAGCCGCCCGACCGACCGAGGAGCTGCCCGTGGGCAACCCGTACGCACCGCCCCGTCCCGACGCGCCGCAGCAGCCTCGACCCGAGCCCGCGCAGCCGGAGGACGGAGCGCGTCCGGACGCGCCGGCGCCTGCACCGGGCCCCGCCCCCGCGCCGATCCCCCCGGCCCCCGCGCGCCCGGACCAGCAGGCCGGGCCGGGCCACCGGCGCCCCGCGCCGCCCGAGCCCGCGGAGCCCGACCCGGAGCTCGCCCGGCAGGCGACGCGGCGCACCCTGCACTTCGGCCTGCTCCTGCTCGCCGTCATCGTCGTGAGCACCATGCCGTTCCCGTGGCAGGCCGTGAGCCTCGCGCTCGCGCTCGGCGCGATCGTCGTGGGCATCCGGGCGCTGCTGGCCGTCTGGCGCGCCCGCGTGCGCGGCGCGCTCGTCCCGGCCCTCGGGATCGGCGTCGGGCTCTCGGCCATGCTCGCGCTCCAGATGGTCTCGACGCTCGTCACGTGGGACGTCGCGCTCGCGCACCAGCAGTGCCTCGACGGCGCGATCACCGTCTCGGCCGAGAAGCGCTGCGACGTCGAGCGCACGCACGCGCTCGAGGAGAAGTTCGCCCGCTGGTTCCCGACCCCCGCCCCCGCGTCCTCCTGACGCGTCGAGGCTCCTCACCCGTTCACGACGCAGCTCGTCGACGGTGAACGCGTGACGGTGCCGGCGACCCCGGGGGGCCGGCCGCCGCGGACGACGCCGCGCGGCAGCTCCTGCCCGGTCCGCCCCGGCGACCCGCCTGCGCGAGGGTCAGCCGGCGTCGCCGTGGCGCCGGCCCAGGACCTCCAGCCGGGACCACAGGACGGCGAGCGCGGCGCCGCCGCCGATCTCGGCCGCGGCGAGCGCGCCGACGAGGAGCGCGTCCGCGCCCACGACCTCGAGCCGGCCGGGGCCCACCGCTCCCCCGGCGAGCCAGCTCACGAGCCCGACGAGCAGGCCGGACGCGAGCGCGACGCCGGCGAGCGCGAGGACGACGGCGGACCAGGGGACGACGTCGTCCGGGTGGGTGCCCGTCACGTCGCGCAGGCGCCGCCAGACGAACACGCCCGCGACGACGCCGAGCGCGACGACGCCGGCCGGCACCCAGGGCGTGAGGGCGTTGGTCCAGTCGTCGCCGGGCAGCGCCCCGAGGAGCGGGATCGCGGGCAGCGCGCCCGGCTCCGACCCGCCGGGCGCGAACGTGCTCCCCTCGCCCACGGCGAACCCGGGGCCGACGAGCCACGCCCCGGCCCACGCCACGAGGTTGGGCAGCACGGCGAGCTGGCCGAGTGCGAGGACGATCCCCCCGACGGTCCCGGGCACGAGCCCGGCGACGATGTCGCCCGACGTCGCGCGGCCCGCGACGAGCCACGCGCCGACGACCACGGCGGACGCCCCGGCGAGCAGGCTCGTGCCGAGCAGACCGCCCCGCAGCCCGAGCCGCACCGTCGGCGGTACGACCCGGTCGAGACGCCCGGCGAGGTCGGCGACGAACGGCGCGTCCGGGCGCGCGAGGATCCCGCCGCCGAGCCCGAGCCCCCCGACGACGGCTCCTCCGACGACGGCGACCCCGAGCCCCCAGGGCGGCGTCGAGCCGGCGAGCAGCGCGACGCCGAGCGTCGCGAGCGCGTACGTGGCGGTGCCGGCCACCCAGGCGGAGACCGCGGTGTGCGCCGAGCGGCGTGCCGACGCGAAGCAGCAGAAGAGCGCGAGGGCGGTGAGACCGAGCGGCACGAGGGTGACCGTCGTGCCGCTCGCGACGAGCGGGACGCCGTGGCCGAGGAGCCAGAAGCCCGCCGCGACGGTGACCGACTGCCCCCAGCCCGTCCCCTCGGACGCCCCGGTCGAGGACGCCAGGAAGGCGACGACGCCCGGGAGCACGACGACGGCGAGCGACAGGGTGAGCGCCTGGAGCGCGGCGAGCACGCCGGACGGTGCACGACGCACCCCGACGGGTGCGGGTGCCGGGCTGCCTTCCACGGTGCGCGTGCGCGCACCGCGAGTCGTGCTGGTGGTGCTCATGGTGCCCATCGTCGTCGATCGAGAGGTCGGTTCAGGGCATTCGCCCCGGCGCGCCAGACTACCGGCGCCCCCGGCTCCGGGGACGACGACGCCCCGCGACCGGCGGACCGGTCGCGGGGCGTCGTACGGCGTGGCAGCGGGCCGTGCGGCCCGACGGAGCCAGGGGTCAGGCGAGGACCTCGCGCAGGAGCGCGGCGGTCTCGGACGGCGTCTTGCCGACCTTGACGCCGACGGCCTCCAGGGCCTCCTTCTTCGCCTGGGCGGTGCCCGCGGAGCCGGAGACGATGGCGCCGGCGTGGCCCATCGTCTTGCCCTCGGGAGCCGTGAAGCCCGCGACGTAGCCGACGACCGGCTTCGTGACGTGCTCCTTGATGTACGCCGCGGCGCGCTCCTCGGCGTCCCCGCCGATCTCGCCGATCATGACGATCGCCTTGGTCTCGGGGTCGTTCTCGAACGCCTCGAGCGCGTCGATGTGCGTGGTGCCGACGATCGGGTCGCCGCCGATGCCGATGGCGGTCGAGAAGCCGAGGTCCTTGAGCTCGTACATCATCTGGTAGGTCAGCGTGCCCGACTTCGACACGAGACCGACCGGGCCCTTGCCCGTGATGGTGTGCGGGGTGATGCCGGCGAGCGACTCGCCCGGCGTGATGATGCCGGGGCAGTTCGGGCCGATCATGCGCGTGCCCTTGCCCTGCAAATACGCCCAGACCTCGGCCGTGTCCTGGACGGGCACGCCCTCGGTGATGACGACGATGAGCGGCATCTCGGCGTCGATCGCCTCGATCGCGGCGTCCTTGGTGAACGCCGGCGGGACGAACAGGACGGACACGTTCGCGCCCGTCTCGGCCATCGCCTCGGCGACGGTGCCGAACACCGGCAGCGTGACGTCGTTGCCCTCGTGGTCCTTGTGCGTGACGGTCGTGCCGGCCTTGCGGGCGTTGACGCCGCCGACGATCTGCGCGCCCGAGTCGAGCATGAGGGCGGTGTGCTTGGCACCCATCCCGCCGGTGATGCCCTGGACGATGATCTTGGAGTCGGAGTTCAGGTAGATCGACATGGTGTTCTCTGTCTCAGCTTTCCGCGTCTACGGGCGATCAGGCGTTGGCCAGCTCGGCCGCCTTGGCGGCACCGCCGTCCATGGTCTCGGCGAGGGTCACGAGCGGGTGGTTCGCCTCGCGCAGGATCGCGCGGCCGAGCTCCACGTTGTTGCCGTCGAGGCGCACGACGAGCGGCTTGGTCGCCTCGTCGCCGAGGATCTCGAGCGCGCCCACGATGCCCTTCGCGACCTCGTCGCACGCGGTGATGCCACCGAAGACGTTGACGAAGACCGACTTGACCTGCGGGTCGTTGAGGATGACGTCGAGACCGTTCGCCATGACCTGCGCGTTCGCGCCGCCGCCGATGTCGAGGAAGTTCGCCGGCTTGACGCCGCCGTGCTCCTCGCCCGCGTACGCGACGACGTCGAGCGTGCTCATGACGAGCCCGGCGCCGTTGCCGATGATGCCGACCTCGCCGTCGAGCTTGACGTAGTTGAGGCCGTTCTCCTTGGCCTTGGCCTCGAGCGGGTCGGTCGACTCCTTGTCCTCCAGCGCCTCGTGGTCCGGGTGACGGACCTCCGACGCGTTGTCGTCCAGCGTGACCTTGCCGTCGAGCGCGATGATCGAGCCGTCCTCGGTGCGGACGAGCGGGTTCACCTCGACGAGCGTCGCGTCCTCGGCCGTGAACACGGTCCACAGCGAGCGGATGACGTCGGCGACCGGCGCCTTGAGCTCCTCGGCGAAGCCCGCGGCGTCGACGATCTCGCGCGCCTTCGCCTCGTCGATGCCCACGATCGGGTCGACGGCGACCTTGGCGAGCGCCTCGGGGCGCTCGACGGCGAGCTGCTCGATCTCCATGCCGCCCTCGACGGAGCACATGGCGAGGTAGTTGCGGTTCGAGCGGTCCAGCAGCACCGAGAAGTAGAACTCCTCGGCGATCTTGGCACCCTGCGCCACCATCACGCGGTGGACGGTGTGGCCCTTGATGTCCATGCCGAGGATCTCGGACGCCTTCTCGGCGGCCTCCTCGGGCGAGTGGGCGAGCTTGACGCCGCCGGCCTTGCCGCGGCCGCCGGTCTTCACCTGGGCCTTGACGACCACGGTGCCCCCGCCGAGCTTCTCGGCTCCCGCGCGGGCCTCCTCGGGCGTCGTCGCGACGACCCCGCCCAGCACGGGCACGCCGTGCTTCTCGAAGATGTCACGCGCCTGGTATTCGAACAGGTCCACCCTGCTGCGTCCTTCCGTCTGATGCGCCGTGTGCGGCATGACCGATGTCTCGACATCAAGACATCCCCGTACAGGGTAGCCCCCGCTCCGGGGCGCGCCTATCCGGGGCCGCTGCGGTGGCTCGCGGACCGGTGTTCCCTTCGTCACCCCGCACGACGAGCGTCAACCACCGTTGACATTACGCCGAGCGTCAACCTAGATTGACACGCATGGAACCCGTCGACATGGACGCCGCGAGCAGCACCGACCCGGATGTCGGGCTGCGGGCCGTGCGGTCGCTGCGCGTGCTGGCCGAGCGCCTCGAGGCGCTCCAGGTCGAGCACGCCCGGTCGCTCGGCTGGTCCTGGCAGGAGATCGCCGACCGGCTCGGCGTCACGCGTCAGGCCGTGCACAAGAAGTACGGCTCGTCCCGCACCACGAGGAGGTCGTGACATGTTCGAACGCTTCGCCGCAGACGCCCGGGAGACCGTGGTCGGCGCCCAGGAGGTCGCGCGGGAACGCGGCGACGACACGATCGACGGGGTGCACCTGCTCCTGTCGCTCGCCCGGCAGGAGGGCAGCGCCGGGGCGGCCGCGCTCGGTGCGGTCGGCGTGAGTCCGGCCGACCTCGAGCGCGAGGTCGACGCAGCCGGTGGGCTCGATCCCCTCGACGGCCCCGCGCTCGCGGCGCTCGGGATCGACCTGGACCAGGTCCGGGCCCGCACGGACGCCGCGTTCGGCCCCGGCGCGCTCGACCGGGCAGGGGACGAGGCGCGGGGCCGCGGGCGCCGTCGAAGCCGCTCGCACGTCCCGTTCACTCCCGAGGCGAAGAAGGTGCTCGAGCTCTCGCTCCGCGAGGCAGTGCACGACGCGTCGCGCGTGATCGACTCGGGCCACGTCCTCGCCGCCGTCGCGCGCAGCACGGGCTCGACGGCGCACCGGGCGCTCACCGGCGCGCTCGCGGCCGCCGGGTCCGACGACGCCGGGCTGCGCGCGGCGCTCGCGACCCGCCACCGCGCGGCGTCCTGACCGGCACGCAGCGCCGCACGTCGCGGTCGGGCCAGGGACGGGACGGGCGGCCGACGGCAGCGTCACGGCAGGCTCCTCGGGCTCGGTCGTCCTGCCACGGGAGGACCGGGCGCGCGCTCGTGCCCGACGACGGGCTGACGCCCCGTGGCGGCCGACGCACCTACCGTCGGGGTGTGCCCGACCAGACTGCGCTCCCCCGCCGCTCGGACGCCCGCTCCGACGCCCCCGCCCTCCGCACGCGCCCCGCGCCGGGTCGCCACGCCGACGCCCCGGCGCTCGGTGGGCAGCCGTGGGCGCGGGGCGCCGTCGTGCTCGCCGCGAGCTTCCTGCTCGGCGGCCTCACCTCCTTCGCCCAGGGCTTCCTGCCCGACGCCGCGGCCCCCTTCGCGAACTCGGCGAGCGGCTGGACGCTGCTCACGGCGCTCCTCGTCGCCTGGGCCGCCCGCGACGCGCGGACGCGGACCTGGCACGCCGCCGTGCTCGGTGCCGCGAGCTTCGTGCTGCTCACCCTCGGGTACACGGTCGCCGCCGACCTGCGCGGGTTCTTCTACGACCCGACGCTGTTCGGGGTGGTCGGTCTCGTCGTCGGCCCGTTCGTCGGGGTCGCGGCGGCGTGGCTGTGGCGGGCAGGGGTGCGCGCGGCTCTCGGCACGGCGGTGCTCGCGGGCATCGGCCTCGGCGAGTCGGTGTACGGGCTCACCACGGTCGTCGAGACGACGGGCGCCACGTACTGGGTGGTGATCGGGCTCGCGTCGCTCGTCCTGCTCGGCGCCGTGCTGGCCCGGCGCCTGCGCGGCCCCGTCCCGGTGGCCGTCGCCGCGGGGGGCACCGCCGTCGTCGCCACGGCGTTCGTCCTCGCCTATCGCGCGCTCGGCACGATCGGCTGACGCGGCAGACGGCCCACGCGCACAGGGCGCCCGACCGGCCGGTCGAGCGCCCTGTGTGTCGGAGCGTGGTGCGTCGGGGCGTGGAGCGTCAGAGCTTCGTGACGGGCGAGTACCGCAGCAGCAGCCGCTTGGTGCCGTCCGCGCCGAAGTCGATCTTCGCGACGGCGTTCGGCCCCGCGCCCTCGAGCGAGACGACCGTCCCGAGCCCGTACGCGTCGTGCGTGACCTTGTCTCCGACGGCGAGGTTCGGCACGTCCCCGTCGGCCCGCGGCGTCGCGGACCCGAACTTCGCCCCGCCGGACGGCGAGCCGAACGCGGCGCGGGCAGGGGCCGACGACGACGGGTCGTGGCGGGTCTGGCGGGAGCGGCCCGAGGAACGAGGGCCGCGGATGGTAGACCCGTCGTCGTCGGCGCCTGTCCGCGCCCCCGACCCGAATCCCGAACGCGAACCTGACCACGAGCCCGAGCCGCGGCCCCAAACGGACCCGCCCGCGCGCAGCGTCGCCATCGACGACTCGCGCCGCCGCCAGTCCCACAGCTCCTCGGGGATCTCCTCGAGGAACCGGCTCGGCGGGAACTCGTTCGCCATGCCCCACGCGGAGCGCACCGCGGACCGCGACACGTAGAGCCGCTCGCGCGCGCGGGTGATGCCCACGTAGGCGAGGCGGCGCTCCTCGGCGAGCTCGGCGTCGTCGTGCAGGGACCGCATGTGCGGGAACGTGCCGTCCTCCATGCCGGTGAGGAAGACGACGGGGAACTCGAGGCCCTTCGCGGTGTGCAGCGTCATGAGGGTGACGACGCCCGGGTCCTCCTTCTCCTCGCCCTCGTCCTCCTCGTCGGCGCCGTCGTCCGCGGGGATCTGGTCCGCGTCGGCGACGAGCGAGACGCGCTCGAGGAAGTCGGACAGCGTGCCCTCGGGGTCGAGCTCGCTGAACTCCGTCGCGACGGCGTGCAGCTCGGCGAGGTTCTCGACGCGCGTCGCGTCCTGCGGGTCGTCGCTCGCGCGCAGCTCGGCGAGGTAGCCCGTGCGGTCGAGGACGGCGCCGAGGATCTCGGACGGGCTCGCGCCGGAGTCGGCGAGCTCGCGCAGCCCGGTCATCAGCTCCGCGAAGGCGCGCAGCGGGTTGAGCGTGCGGTTCGTCAGGCCGGGGATCTCGTCGATGCGGGCGAGCGCCGCGCCGAACGAGATGCGCTCGCGGTCCGCGAGCGCCGCGACGGCACCCTCGGCGCGGTCGCCGAGACCGCGCTTGGGCACGTTGAGGACGCGGCGCAGGTTGACGTCGTCGTCGAGGTTGTCGATCGCGCGCAGGTACGCCACGGCGTCCTTGACCTCGCGCCGCTCGTAGAAGCGCGTGCCGCCGACGACCTTGTACGGCAGGCCGACGCGGATGAGCACCTCCTCCAGCGCCCGGGACTGCGCGTTCGTGCGGTAGAAGACCGCGACGTCGCCGGGACGCACGCCCTCGGTGTCGCCGAGGCGGTCGATCTCCTCCGCGACGAACCGCGCCTCCTCGTGCTCGTTGTCCGCGACGTAGCCGATGACCTTCGCGCCCGCGCCCGAGTCCGTCCACAGGCGCTTGGGCTTGCGGTCGGGGTTGCGCGAGATGACGGCGTTGGCGGCCGAGAGGATGTTCTGGGTCGAGCGGTAGTTCTGCTCGAGCAGGATGGTCCGGGCGTCCGGGTAGTCGGCCTCGAACTCGAGGATGTTGCGGATCGTCGCGCCGCGGAACGCGTAGATCGACTGGTCGGCGTCGCCGACTACCGTGAGCTCGGCCGGGTCGAGCGCCGGGACCTGCGCCTCGCCCGTGCCGCTCGTCGCCGCGTCGGTCGCCGCGGAGTCCTCCCCCACGCCCGCGAGCTCGCGCACGAGCACGTACTGCGCGTGGTTGGTGTCCTGGTACTCGTCGACGAGCACGTGGCGGAACCGGCGGCGGTAGTGCTCGGCGACCGCGGGGAACGCCTGGAGCAGGTTCACCGTGGTCATGATGATGTCGTCGAAGTCGAGCGCGCTGGCCGCGACGAGACGGGCCTGGTAGCGCGTGTAGACGTCGGCGAGCACCTGGTCGAACTCGGGCACGTTCGCGCCGTGCTGGCCGGCCCGCGCCGCGAGGCCGTCGTCCGTCGCGTGGGCGCCGGAGTCGCGCGCGTAGGTCTCGGGGTCGATGAGCTCGTTCTTGAGGTCCGAGATCTTGTTGGCGAGCGACCGGGCCGGGTACTTCTTCGGGTCCAGGTCGAGCTCGCGCGTGACGAGGGTGATGAGCCGCTGGGAGTCCGCGGCGTCGTAGATCGAGAAGCTCGACCGCAGGCCGAGCGTCTTCGCCTCGCGCCGCAGGATGCGCACGCACGCCGAGTGGAACGTGGAGACCCACATGTTCCGCGCCGACGGCCCGACGAGCGCCTCGACGCGCTCGCGCATCTCGGCCGCGGCCTTGTTGGTGAACGTGATCGCGAGGATCTGGCCCGCCCGCGCCCGGCCCGTGGCGAGCAGGTGCGCGATGCGGTGCGTCAGCACGCGCGTCTTGCCCGACCCGGCGCCCGCGACGATGAGCAGCGGCCCGCCCGCGTGCACGACGGCCTCGCGCTGCTGCGGGTTGAGCCCGTCGAGCAGAGCGTCGGGGTCGAGGTGCGCGTACCGCCCGCGGCGCTCGCCCGACGGCGCACCGCCGGTCGTGCCCGGCGCGCCGTCCCCGGCGGGCGACCCCGCGCCGTCGGGCACGGCCGGGTCGTCGGTCCAGCGCGGGGCGGTCCGCGGGAGGCGGGACTCGCCGCCGTGGTCGACGCGCGGGCCGTCGAACAGCGTGTCGAGGCCGGGCAGCGGGAGGTTCTCGAAGAGCGAAGCCATAGCCCCTCCAGCCTAGGCGCCCGCGCCCACACCCGGCACCGCCCGCCCGGCGCGTCCGCCGACGGTCCTCACCGGCGGGTCGTGCCGATGAGTCCTGCCGCCCGGTCCGGTCTCTCCTTCGTCCGCCGCACGTGCGCGCAGCACGGCCCGCACCACGAAGGAGTCCCCATGACGACGACGCACCTCACGGGCGTGCACACCGTCGCGATCCCGGTCACCGACCAGGACCGCGCGCTCGCCTACTACACCGGGACGCTCGGCTTCGAGCTCCGCATGGACGGCGAGCTCCAGGAGGGCTTCCGCTGGATCGAGGTCGCGCCCCCGGGCGCCGGGACGTCCGTCGCGCTCGTCCCGGCCGACGACAGCCGCGGCGCGGGCGTCGACACCGGCATCCGCCTCACGACGACGGACGCCGCCGGCGACCACGCGACGCTCACCGCGGCGGGCGCGGACACAGGCGAGCTCCTGCGCTGGGAGGGGGTCCCGCCGATGTTCGCTCTGCGCGACGCCGACGGCAACACCCTCTACGTGATGGGGCTCCCCGGCTGACCGGGGACACCCCCGGGTCACGTGATCGCGAGCCCGACGCCCCACGTCGCGGCGGCGAGCAGCCCGCCGAGGAGCTGGACGAGGATCGTGATGCCGGTCGCCTGCATCGCGGCGACCGTCGCGCGCCAGGCGGCGCGCCGGTCGCGGCGGCGCACGAGCTCGGCGAGGAACACGGCGAGCACGAACCCGATGAAGAGCCCGACCACCGGGATGACGAAGAACCCGACGACGCCCGCGATACCGCCCCACACGAGCGTCGACCACGGGACGTCCGCCCGGCGCATGTGCCGACCCGCGAGGACGTACTGGGACACCTCCGCGGCGACGACGAGCACGGCCGCGACCGCGAAGACGACCCAGGCGGCCGTGCCGCCCGTGACGATCGCCCACACGAGGATCGCCCCGAGCACGAGCACGTTCCCGGGCAGGATCTGCACGACGATCCCGATCAGCCCGACCAGGATCGCCAGCCCGACGAGGACCTCTCCACCGACGCTCACGGGGGAAACCCTCGCACGTCCGGCGCGCTACGCACGCCCCGCGGGCGGGACCAGCCGGGGGTGCGCGACGCCGTCGACCACCCACGAGCGGATCATCGCGCTGAACAGGTCGGGGTCCTCCGCGCTCCACTGGTGGTGCATGCCGGGCGCCAGGCGGACGACGGCGTCCGGCACCCGGCGGGCGATCGTCCCGAGCGCGGAGCGCGCGGCGCGCAGGTCGCGCGAGCCCGCGACGGCGAGGACGCGCGTACCCGACGCCTCGAGGCCGGTCGGCCAGCAGCCGCCGTAGACGTCACGCAGGGTGCGGGCCATGTTGTCGCGGCGGATCGCGAGGCCGGTCCGGACGAAGACGTCGCGCGCGTCGGCGGGGAGGCGGAAAGCGCGGGCCTGCGCTTCCCAGTACCAGCGCCGGTCCCACACCCGGAGCTGGGCGCGCCCGACGGCCCCGGCGAGACCCGGCACGCCGTCGACCGCAGCGCCGGACGCGAGGACGGAGCGCACGAGCCCGGGGTGCCGCGCCGCGGCACGGAGGGCGACGATCCCGCCGTACGACAGCCCGACGAGGTGCACGGCCCGGCCCGCGGGCAGAGCCGCGACGAGGGCGGCCACGTCGTCGGCGGTGGCGTCCAGCGACACGACGTCCTCGGCCGCCCGGGACCCGAAGCCGGGCAGGTCCGGCGTCCGGACGTCGAGGTCGGCGAGGTGCTCGACCTGCGGCTCCCACATCCACGACGCGACGTTGCCGCCGTGCAGCAGGACGACGGAGACCTCGTCCGCCCCGGACCCGTCGGGCGGCGTCGCGGGGTGGCGCCCGACGGCGTCCGGCGTGGTCACGGGAGCACCTCCCGCTCGGTCTCGTCGAGCCACGCGAGCTCGGTCCGGGCGTGCGCGAGGCCGTGGCGGAGCGTGGCGAGGCGCAGGGCGAGCCCCCGGGTGCCGCGGACGCGGTCGGCGTCGGTACCGCCGTCGGCGAGGACGGCGGCGACGCGCTCGTGCTCGGCGGCGAGCGCCGCGACCGCCTCCTCCGCCTGCGCGCGGCGGGACGCGAGGAGCTCCGCGACGCCCGCGTCGTCGAGCTGGTCGGCGAAGAACAGCCGCCCGAGGAAGGGCTCGCGCGCGTCCTCCGGCTCGAGCGGCGCGGCGAGCCAGTCGCGGAGCGCCGCGCGGCCCGCGGCGGTGATCGTGTGGACCTTGCGGTCGGGGTAGCTCTCCTGCGGCACGACCTCCACCTCCGCGAGGCGCGCGTCGACGAGGGCCGCGAGCGTGCGGTAGAGCTGCGAGCGGTCCGCGGCCCAGAAGTGGTGCACCGAGGTGTCGAACGCGCGCTTGAGGTCGTAGCCGGTCATGGGCCGGACCGTGAGGAGCCCGAGCACGAGGTATCGAAGGACCATGCGACTAGTGGACCATGCACCTAGAACCAGGTCAACGCTTCCCGAGACGACGACGGCCCGCCGACGCGGAGCGTCGACGGGCCGGGTGCCGGTGGTGCGGTCAGTTCCAGAACACGGCGACGAGGATGTTGACGAGGGTCAGGCCGCCGATGGCGTGCTTGAGGCCCGGCGCCACGGCGCCGTCGGAGGACTTGGCCCCCTGGCGCTTGGCGACGAACGCGAGGACGGCGATGACGAGGGCGACGACCAGCTTGACGCCGATCTTGGCCATGTCCGGGCCACCGTCGCCCCAGACCGAGGCCTCACCGATCCCGACCATGGCGATCCCCGCGACGAGCGCGGTGAGCGCCCCGTGGAAGACGCCCTTGTACAGGCCCGGCGAGCGCAGGGACGCGAGGTAGCCACCGAGCACGATGGCCCACCCGATGAAGTGCAGCGCGACGAAGACGTTGTAGAGGAACTCCATGACCCCATGGTATTTGCTGACGACCCTGTCGTGAAACTTTGCACAAGGTGAGATGCGCCCGGCGATCTACGGCGCTCGACAAAGCAGACCGAATCGGTCTACTATTTTCGGTTTCCCACCATGCGGACCGGGGCTGTCCACGCGTCCGGACCGCGGCTACTGTTCTCGGCATGACCACGGCTGCCCGCACCCTCCTCGTGACCTCCGGTCACGGGACGCCGGCGTGCGCGCACACGTGTCTGAGCTGTTGTCGCTGAACCGCGCCCGACTCAGCGCGAGCCGTCGCTCGCCTCTCTTCCCGAGAACCCCTGAGAACCGGCGCGCGCCGTCGGTCCTCAGCCACTCGCAGCATCCTCGCTGAGCGCTCGCCGTCGCGCGTCCCCGCCCCCCAACGAGGACACGAGGAACCCCGATGACGCAGGCACCGACTGCGCCCGAGGCCACGGACGGCAGCACTCCTCCCGCCCGTCCGCCGCGGACCGCCGAGCGCCCCGCGCGCGCCGCTCGACCGAACGGGCAGTGGAAGGTCGACGGCACCGAGCCGCTCAACGCGAACGAGAAGTGGAAGCAGGAGGACGGCGGCCTGTCCGTCCGCGAGCGCATCGAGACGATCTACGCGCGCGACGGCTTCGACTCCATCCCCGGCGACGACCTGCACGGACGCTTCCGCTGGTGGGGCCTGTACACGCAGCGCAAGCCCGGGATCGACGGCGGCAGGACCGCGACGCTCGAGCCGCACGAGCTCGAGGACCGGTACTTCATGCTCCGGGTCCGCATCGACGGTGGGGCGCTCACGACCGAGCAGCTGCGCGTCGTCGCGGGCATCTCGACGGAGTTCGCCCGCGACAGCGCGGACATCACCGACCGCCAGAACATCCAGCTCCACTGGGTCGAGGTCGAGGACGTCCCCGAGATCTGGCGCCGCCTGGAGTCCGTCGGGCTGCAGACGACCGAGGCGTGCGGCGACGTCCCGCGCGTCGTGCTCGGCAGCCCCGTCGCGGGCATCGCCGCCGACGAGCTCATCGACATCGGCCCGGCCGTCGCGGGGATCACCGAGAAGTACATCGGCGTCCCCGAGCTCGCGAACCTGCCCCGCAAGTTCAAGACGGCGCTCACCGGCCACCCGAGCCAGGACGTCGTCCACGAGATCAACGACGTCGCGTTCGTCGCGCACCGCCACCCCGAGCTGGGCGTCGGGTTCGACCTGTGGGTCGGCGGCGGCCTGTCCGCGAACCCGCGTCTCGGGGAGCGCCTCGGGGCGTTCGTCACCGAGGAGCAGGTGCCCGACGTGTGGCACGGCGTCGTGCAGATCTTCCGCGACTACGGCTACCGCCGGCTGCGCAACAAGGCGCGCCTGAAGTTCCTGCTCGCCGACTGGGGGCCGGAGAAGTTCCGCGAGGTCCTCGAGACCGAGTACCTCGGGTACGCGCTGCCCGACGGCCCCCCGGCGCCCAAGCCGACCGTCCCCGGTGACCACGTGGGCGTGCACAAGCAGAAGGACGGGCTCAACTACGTCGGGGCGGCGCCGTACGTCGGGCGCGTGTCCGGCACGATCCTCGCGAACGTCGCCGACCTCGCGGAGTCGGTCGGGTCGCACCGCGTGCGCCTCACCCCGCACCAGAAGCTCCTCGTCCTCGACGTGCCGGACGAGCACGTCGAGCACGTCGTGTCGACGCTCAAGGAGAACGGCCTCGACGCCCGGCCGAGCCCGTTCCGGCGCAGCATGATCGCGTGCACCGGCATCGAGTACTGCAAGCTCGCGATCGTCGACACGAAGGACACCGCGACCGCGACGATCGACGAGCTCGAGCAGCGGCTCGGGGACCTGTCCCAGATGAAGCCGCTCTCCCTGCACGTCAACGGCTGCCCCAACTCGTGCGCGCGCATCCAGACGGCGGACATCGGCCTCAAGGGCCAGCTCGTCATGGACGACGACGGCCGGCAGGTCCCGGGCTTCCAGGTCCACCTGGGCGGCGGGCTGGCCTCCGACGACCGCGAGCTCGCGGGGCTGGGCCGGACCGTGCGCGGGCTCAAGGTGACCGCGGACGACCTCACCGACTACGTCGAGCGCGTCGTCCGGCGCTACGAGAGCGACAAGGACGGGTCCGAGACGTTCGCCGAGTGGGCGCACCGTGCGGACGAGGAGGCGCTCCGATGACCGCGGACCTGACCGGCGGGAGCGCCGCACCCGCGGGCACCGACCCGCTCGCGGCGCTGCGCGCCGCGGCGCGGGCCCGGACGGAGCAGCGCGAGGGCGCGAAGGCCGCGCACCACGCGGAGCGTGCGCGGCAGGCCGCGCAGGGCCGGGAGAAGCGCTCGACCGACCAGCTGCGCGAGATCGCGCGGCGCGGCGCCGAGCTGCTGCACGGCGTGGGCACGCCCGGCGTCGAGGGCGCCACGCGCCCGGAGGCGACCGCCGACGAGGTGGTCGCCTGGGCGGCGCGCGAGTTCGGGACGTCCGTCGCGGTCGCGTGCTCCATGGCCGACGCGGTGCTCCCCCACGTCGTCGCGGCGCAGATCCCCTGGGTCGACGTGCTCTTCCTCGACACGGGCTACCACTTCGCCGAGACCGTCGGGACGCGGGACGCCGTCGAGCAGCAGCTGGACGTGACGATCGTCGACGTCAGGCCCGAGCTCACGGTCGCCCAGCAGGACGCGGCGCACGGCAAGGACCTGTTCGGCCGCGACCCGGCGCTGTGCTGCCAGCTGCGCAAGGTCGAGCCGCTGCACCGCACGCTCGCGGGCTACGAGGTGTGGGTCACGGGCGTGCGCCGCGACGAGGCCCCGACCCGGACCGGCACGCCGCTCGTCACGTTCGACGAGAAGAACGGGCTCGTGAAGATCAACCCGCTCGCGGCGTGGTCCTTCGACGACCTGCTCGCGTACGCGGCGCGGCACCAGGTGGTGCTCAACCCCCTGCTCCACGACGGCTACCCGTCGATCGGCTGCCAGCCGTGCACCCGGCGCGTCGCGCCGGGCGAGGACCCGAGGGCCGGCCGCTGGGCGGGGCTCGACAAGACAGAGTGCGGACTCCACGTATGAGGACGGGCATGACGACCATCGACCTGACGACCGACGCGCCGGGCTCCCCCGGCGCCTCCGCCGCCGCGGGCACGACCCCGGCCGCGGCGCTCCCCGGCGGGCGCCGCCTCGCCCAGCTCGACGCGCTCGAGAGCGAGGGCATCCACATCGTGCGGGAGGTCGTCGCCGAGTTCGAGCGACCGGTCCTGCTGTTCAGCGGCGGCAAGGACTCCGTGGTGATGCTCCACCTCGCGGTCAAGGCGTTCGCGCCCGGCCCGGTGCCGTTCCCCGTGCTGCACGTCGACACCGGGCACAACTTCCCCGAGGTCCTGGCCTACCGCGACGCGACGGCCGAGCGCCTCGGCCTGCGCCTCGAGGTGGCGCGCGTGCAGGACTACATCGACGACGGCCGGCTGCGCGAGCGCGCCGACGGCACGCGCAACCCGCTCCAGACGCAGCCGCTGCTCGACGCCATCTCGGGGCACCGGTTCGACGCCGTGTTCGGCGGCGGCCGTCGCGACGAGGAGAAGGCGCGCGCCAAGGAGCGCGTGTTCTCCCTGCGCGACGAGTTCGGCCAGTGGGACCCGCGCAACCAGCGCCCGGAGCTGTGGAACCTCTACAACGGGCGGCACCGCCCGGGCGAGCACGTCCGCGTGTTCCCGCTGTCGAACTGGACCGAGCTCGACGTGTGGCGCTACATCGCGCGCGAGCGCATCGAGCTCCCCGCGCTCTACTACGCGCACGAGCGCGAGGTGTTCGACCGCGACGGGATGCTGCTCGCCGTCGGGCCGTACTCGGAGCCCCGCACGGACGCCGAGACCGCGTCGCTGCGGACGGAGACCGTGCGCTACCGGACGGTCGGCGACATGTCGTGCACCGGCGCCGTGCGCTCGGACGCGGCAGGCGTCGACGACGTCATCGCCGAGGTCGCCGCGACGCGCATCACCGAGCGCGGCGCGACCCGCGCCGACGACCGCCTCTCCGAGGCCGCCATGGAGGACCGCAAGAAGGAGGGGTACTTCTGATGGGCACCCACACCACCACCGGTACCGTCACCGCGGACGCGGCGCCCCCGCTCGACGACGCGCGCCGCGGCACGCTGCTGCGCCTCGCGACGGCGGGCTCCGTCGACGACGGCAAGTCCACGCTCGTGGGCCGCCTGCTGTTCGACTCGAAGTCCGTGCTCGCCGACCAGCTCGACGCGGTCGAGCGCGTCTCGCGCGACCGCGGGCTGGAGACCGCCGACCTCGCGCTGCTCACCGACGGCCTGCGGGCCGAGCGCGAGCAGGGCATCACGATCGACGTCGCGTACCGGTACTTCGCGACCGCGCGCCGCTCGTTCATCCTCGCCGACTGCCCCGGGCACGTGCAGTACACGCGCAACACCGTGACGGGGGCGTCGACGGCGGATGTCGTCGTGCTGCTCATCGACGCGCGCAAGGGCCTGCTGGAGCAGACGCGCCGCCACCTCGCCGTCGCGAGCCTGCTGCGCGTGCCGCACGTCGTCGTCGCGGTGAACAAGATCGACCTCGTCGACTACAGCGAGGCGCGCTACGCCGAGCTCGCCGCGGACATCCGGGCGGCGGCGACGTCGCTCGGCGTCGGCGACGTGCACACGATCCCCGTCTCGGCGCTCGTCGGCGACAACGTCGTGGACCGGGCGAGCGCGCGCACGCCCTGGTACGACGGCCCGAGCCTGCTCGAGCTGCTCGAGGAGCTCCCGACGGGCGACGACCCCGAGGCCGAGGCGTTCCGCTTCCCCGTCCAGGTCGTCATCCGCCCGCAGGCCGCGGCCGACGAGCGCTACCGCGACTACCGCGGGTACGCCGGGCAGGTCGCGTCGGGCGTCGTGACGGTCGGCGACGAGGTCGTGGTGCTGCCCTCCGGGCGCCGCACGACGGTCGTCGGGATCGACACCGCCGACTCCCTCGCGAGCGGCACGGAGCTCACCGAGGCGTTCGCCCCGCAGTCGGTGACGATCCGCCTCGCCGACGACGTGGACGTCGCGCGCGGCGACCTCCTCGCGTCCGCGGCCGAGGCCCCCGACGTCACGCAGGACGTCGAGGGCACGGTCGCGTGGCTGGGCGACCGTCCGCTCCTGCCCGGCGCGCGCGTGCTGCTCAAGCACACGACCCGCACCGTGCAGGCCGTGGTGCGCGACGTCGTCGGGCGCCTCGACCTGGACACGGCCGAGCTCGAGCCCGCCGAGCGCCTGGAGCTCAACGACATCGGCCGCGTGACGCTGCGGCTCGCGTCGCCCGTCGCGGCCGAGGAGTACGTCGTGGCGCGCCGCACGGGCGCGTTCCTGCTCGTCGACGCCCAGGACGGCGGCACGCTCGCCGCCGGCATGGTCGGTGACGCGCTCGCCGCCGCCCGCCGGCCGGCCGAGCGTCCCGGCTCCTACGCCATCTAGCTCCTTCGCCACCGAGACCGAGACCGAGGCCGGAACCGTGACCGTACCCACCCACGAGACGTACCCCCTGGGCCTGCGTCTCGACGGCCGTCGCGTCGTCGTCGTCGGCGGCGGGCCCGTCGCCGCACGCCGCGCGCGAGGCGTCCTCGACGCGGGCGCGGTCGTGACCGTCGTCGCGCCGTACGTGTGCGAGGACCTCGCCGAGCTGCTCGCGGCCCACGGCCCGGGGACCGCCGGTCACGCGGCGCACGCAGCGGCGGCGGTCCCGGCGCGGGACGCCCGACTCTCCTGGGTGCGGCGCGACTACCTCACGGGCGACCTCGACGGCGCGTGGCTCGTCCACACCGCGACGGGCGACGCCCGCGTCGACGCCGAGGTCGCGGCCGACGCCGAGGCGGGCCGCGTCTTCTGCGTCACCGCGGGCGACGCCGAGCGCGCGACCGCGTGGGTCCCGGCCGTCGCGCGCACGGTCGTGCCGGGCTCCTCCTCCGGGGCCGGGGAGGCCGAGGTCACGGTGGCCGTCAACGCCGGTCGCGACCCGCGGCGCGCCCAGCGCGTGCGCGACGCCGTCGCGGTGCTCCTCGAGACGGGCGAGCTCCCGCTGCGGGCGGTACGGCCGTCCCGCGCCGTCGCCGCGGGGTCTGGCGACGCCGGGCACGAGGCCACCGGGGCGGGACCCGTCACGGCGCCGCTCGTGCGGCCCGTGGGCTCCGTCGCCCTCGTCGGCGGGGGGCCGGGCGACGCGGGCCTGATCTCCGTGCGCGGGCGCCGGGTGCTCGCGGAGGCCGACGTCGTCGTGGTCGACCGGCTCGCGCCGCGCGCGCTGCTCGCCGAGCTCGGCGACGACGTCGTCGTGGTGGACGTCGGCAAGACGTCGGGCAACCACCCCGTGCCGCAGGACGAGATCAACCGGATCCTCGTGCACCACGCGCTCGTGGGGAAGCGGGTCGTCCGGCTCAAGGGCGGCGACCCGTACGTGTTCGGACGGGGTGGCGAGGAGCTCGACGCGTGCCGCGCCCACGGCGTCCCGGTGGAGGTCGTGCCCGGCGTGACGAGCGCCGTCTCCGTGCCCGCCGCCGCGGGCATCCCGGTGACGCACCGGGGCCTGTCGCGCGGGTTCACCGTGCTCACGGGGCACGAGGACGTCGGGAAGGTCCCCGCGGCGAGCGACCACACCGTCGTCCTGCTCATGGGTGTCTCGCGCCTCGCGGAGACCGCCGCGGCGCTCGTCGCGCAGGGCCGCTCGCCCGACACGCCGGTCGCGGTGGTCGAGGACGGCTACGGCCCGCGCCAGCGGACGACGGTCGGGACGCTCGCGACCATCGCCGAGCGGGCCCGCGAGGCCGGAGTGCGGCCCCCGGCCGTGACCGTCGTCGGCGACGTGGTCACCCTCTCCCCCGCCTGGCCGCCCCGCACCCCGCCCGCCCCGCGCTGAGTGCATGAAACAGTCGCCCTCGGATCCGTTCCGCACGACTGTTTCCCGCACTCAGCGGTGGGCGGGGCTCAGAGGAGGCGGCGCTGGGCCGCCCAGCGGGTGAGCTCGTGACGGGACGACAGCTGGAGCTTGCGCAGGACCGCGGAGACGTGGGTCTCGACGGTCTTGATCGAGATGAACAGCTCCGACGCGACCTCGCGGTACGTGTACCCGCGCGCGATGAGGCGCATGACCTCCTGCTCGCGCGCGGAGAGCCGGTCGAGCTCGTCGTCGTGCACGGCGACGTCGCCCGCGCCCGTGCCGAACGCGTCGAGCACGAAGCCCGCGAGCCGCGGCGAGAACACCGCGTCGCCGCCCGCGACCTGCCCGACGGCGGCCGACAGGTCCGGCCCCGAGATCGCCTTCGTCACGTACCCGCGCGCGCCGGCGCGGATGACCGCGACGACGTCCTCCGCGGCGTCCGACACGGACAGCGCGAGGAACCGCACGTCGCCCAGCACGTCGGCGCAGCGCTGGATGACCTCCGCGCCCCCGCCGCCGTTCCCGCCGGGCAGGTGCACGTCGAGCAGCACGACCGGCGGCCGCAGCTCGTGCACGCGCGCGACCGCCGACCCCACGTCGTCCGCCTCGCCCACGACCGTGACGAGCGCCGGGTCGAGGCTCGCGCGCACACCGGCCCGGAACATGTGGTGGTCGTCGACGAGCACCACGGGCACCGGCCCGGTGGCGGGTGCGCCGTCGGGCGTCGCGCTGGGGATGGTCGTCACGGGGTCTCCTCGCTCGGTGCGGTCCGCGCCGGGCCGGGGTCCGTCGGCACGTCCGTCGACACGGCCCGCGGCACGCGCAACCGTACCTCGGTGCCCCACCCCGGCCTGCTGATGATCTCGGCCTTGCCCCCGCGGCGCTGCACGCGCCCGAGGATCGACTCGCGCACCCCGAACCGGTCGGGGGCGACGTCGTCCATGTCGAAGCCCTCGCCCCGGTCGCGGACGAACACCTCGACCGCCGCGTCGCTCACCTCGAGGTAGACGGAGTACGGCGGCCCGCCGTGCGCGACGGCGTTGACGAGCGCCTCGCGCGTCGCCTGGAGGAGCGCCGCCGTCTCCTGCGTCGGGGTGCAGTCCCCCACCACGACGACGTCGACGACGACCGGCCCCGGCTCGGGCGCACCGGGCGCCGCGCCGATCGGCTCGGCGCGGCGGCCCACGCGCCCGTCCTCGACCTCCGCCACGAGCGCGCGCAGCTCGGCGGCGAGCGACGTCCCGGGCGAGGGGCGGTCGTCGTAGAGCCACTCGCGCAGCTCGCGCTCCTGGGCGCGCGCGAGGCGCGCGACGGTGTCGGCGTCGGAGGACCGGGCGCGGATGAGGGCGAGCGTCTGGAGCACGGAGTCGTGCAGGTGCGCGGCGATGTCGGCCCGCTCGGCCTCGCGCGCCCGGGCGGCGCGCTCGTCGCCGAGCTCGCGCACGAGCCGCAGCCACCACGGAGCGAGCACGATCGCGACGCCGGCGAGCACCGCGACCGCGGCCACCGCGGCGCGCACGACCTGGGTGGGCCGCGCGTCCTGCCCCACGAGCAGCACGATGCCGACGAGCACGAGCACGACGCCGCCCGCGATGCGCACGACGCCGGCGGGCGTGCGCCCGCCCGCCCGCGTGAGCAGCCGCCCCCGCTCGACGGCGTCGAGCTGGCTCCACGCGAGCGCCGCGCCCGCGAGCGCGATGAGCACGGGGATGACCCAGGAGACCTCGACGTCGACGCCCGTGCGCAGCGCCACGAGCAGCGCGGCGCCGCCCAGGAGGACGACGCCGATCGCGACGTCGCGCACGGGCAGGCGCCGCACGCTCCCCTGGAGGCGCGGCGCGAGCCGGGACAGCGAGGCGGGGCGCTGCTCGTCGCGCGCGGCCAGCGGGTCGCCGGACGGGACGGTGAGCCACCAGAACACGTACAGCGCGACGCCCGCGCCGCCCGCGAGCGCGAGGAGCGCCATGACGAGGCGCACGACCCCGGCGCCGACGCCGAGGTGCGCCGCGAGGCCCGCGCACACGCCACCCACCCACCGGCCGCGCTCGGGGCGGCGCAGCGGCAGGTCGCGCGGTCGGGCGCCGGGCCGGGCTGCTGTCGTCACCCCCCGATCGTCACACGGCGCGGACGCCTCGAGCGCCCCCGGGCGGGGAAACCAGGGTCGGGCCCCGGACGGTTCAGGGTCGGGTCAGGGTGGCACCCGATACCGGCGGCGCCCCCCGCGCACCAGCATGGTGGTCATGAGCACTCCCGACCTCCCCGGACCCGGCGCCCAGCCCGGGAGCTCCGGCGGCGACACCGAGACACCCGGCGCGCAGCCGGGCACCGTCCCCCCGGGGCCGAGCGACCCCGACCACGGCGGCGGACCGGGCTGGACCGGCCCCGCCGGCCCGCCCCCGGGTGCACCGGGCGCGGCGCCGGGCGAGCCGCCCCGGCGTCCGAGCGGCGCCGACGGCTTCTTCGACGCGGTGCGCCGCGTCGGCATCTACCGGTCGGACGACCGCTGGATCGGCGGCGTCGCGTCCGGTGTCGCGGAGCGCTTCGGGATCGACCCGCTCGTCGTGCGCGGCCTGCTGTTCGTGACGTTCTTCCTCACCGGCGCCGGGCTCGTCCTGTACGGCGCGGCGTGGGCGCTGCTGCCCGAGCGTCGCGACGGCCGCATCCACCTCCAGGAGGCGTTCCGCGGCAACGTCGACGTCGCGCTGCTCGGCGCCGCGGCGTTCGTCGTGGTCGGGTTCTCGTGGGGCGGCGGCTGGTGGTCGTGGTGGGACGCGCTCCACCTCGGCTGGCTGACCGGCCTGTTCTGGGTCGCGGCCTTCGTCACCGTGGCGGTCGTCGCGGTCTCGGCGCTCACGCAGCGCGGCCCCCGCGGCGGCCAGGGCACGCCTCCGCAGGCTCCGCCGTGGCCGGGCGGTCCGGGCCACGGCCCGGGTGGTCCGGGTCACGGCCCGGGCGGCGCCGGTCCGGCGCAGGGCCCGTACGCCCCGGGCCACGGCCCGACGGCGACCCCCGGCGCCCCCGCGGGCGGCGCACCCTCGGACGCCCCGTGGGGCAGCCCCGGCCCGACGTACCCGGGCGGCCCGACGACGTCCGGCACCCCCGGCGGGTCGCCCGTGGGCGGTGCGCCGACGGGGACGCAGGACGACGCGGTCTGGTCGGCGGAGGCGAGCCCGTACGCCGCCCCCGCGCCCGGCGTGACCGCGCCCCTCCCCCCGCACGCGCCGTACGCCCCGTCCCCGCAGGGCGGCGCACCGCAGCCGCCGCTCCCTCCGCAGGCCGCGCGGGCCCCGCGCCCGCCGAAGCCCCCGCGCCCGCGCGGCCCGGGGGCGACGACGACCGGCGTCGTCGTCGGGCTGAGCCTCCTCCTGGGGGCGCTGCTCCTCGTGCTCGACCGCCAGGGCGCGCTGCCCTGGCCGGTGTTCCTGACCTGGGCGGGCCTCAGCGGGATCCTCGCGGGCCTCGCGATCGTGGTCAGCGGGCTCCGGGGCCGGACGAGCGGCGGCCTCGGCTGGCTCGCGGTGGTCCTGCTCGTCGTCGCGCTCCCCGCCTCGGCGTGGCGCACGACCCCGTTCACCGTGTTCGTCGACGACTCCGTGCGGACCGTCACCGACGGCACGCACCGCATCACCGACCCCGAGGTCGCCGAGGAGGGGTTCGGCGTGTCGTTCGGCGACCCGCGCATCGACCTGTCCGACCTGGACCTGTCCGACGCGACCGCCGGCTCGCCCGTCGAGGTCCCCGTCCGGCTCGGCGCGGGCGACGCGACGGTCGTCGTGCCGGACGGCGTCCCCGTCCGCGCCGAGGTCCAGGTGCTCGCGGGCAACGCGCGCTGGCACGTGGACGGCGACCGTCAGGAGATCGGCGGGGTCAGCACGCAGCCGGTGACGTTCGACAACGACGAGGTCCAGGCGGGCGACGACCCACTGCTCGTGCTGCAGGTCGAGGTCGGCGCCGGCCAGGTCACGATCGAGGAGGACTGATGAACGACGAGAACCGCCGCGACGACGACACGCGGCCGCTCGGGGACGAGCTGTTCGACCCCGCCCCCGCGCAGGGCCCCGAGCCGGCTCAGCAGCAGGAACGCCGGGAGGCGTCCGGGACGGACGCGACGGTCCCGCTCCCCGCCGTGACGCCCGCGGCCGACGCCCGCGCGACGACCCCGCTCCCGGCCGCGGCACCGTCCACCGACACCGGGGCCACGACGCCGCTGCCCGCCATGCCGCCGGCCGACCCGCTGTCGGTCGACGGGCCGCCCGCCGACGCGCCGCCCGTCGGTGCCCGGTCGGCCGGTGCCCCGTCGACTGGTGCGCCGCTCTACGGCGCGGCCCCGACGGCGTCGGGCGCCGACCCGTCGTCCACGGGCGGGGCGCCCGGCGCGGGCGCGGACCCCGGCCCGCTCCCGCGGCGCGGCCCGCGCGTCGCCACCATCGTGTGGGGCTTCGTCATCGTCGCCTTCGCCGTCGTGGTGCTCGCGGCCGCGCTCGGTGCCCGGGTCGACCTAGGGCTCGCGACGATCGTCGTGCTCGCCGCGGCGGGGGTCACACTCGTCGTCGGGTCGATCGTCTCCGGGGCACGACGCCGCCGGGGCTGAGCCGCACCGGGACCTCCGGGTACGCCGAGGGCCGTGGCACGTCGTGCCACGGCCCTCGGTGTGCCCGAGCGGCGCCGCCCCGCACGCTCTCCCCGGTGCGACCCGGTGGGAGCGGGTCCTCGGCGCCCGGACGGGCTGCCGGGACGGTCAGGGGGTCGGCTCATCGCCCCGCCGCGTCGGGCCGTCGGCCCGGTGCTCGGGCGTGGTCGGCCCGGTCGTCGTCGTGGGGGTGTCGGGCGACGCCGCGGGCGAGGAGCCCGGAGCGCTCGGCGTGCCCGTCCCGGCGGCACCGGTCGGCTCGACGGGCGTCGCGGTCGTGCCGGGAGCGGCCGCGCGGGCCTCGGCGCCGGGTGTCGAGAGCGCGGACGGGCGGCCCGGGGAGGTCGGCTCGGGACGCACGGGAGGCGCCGTCGGCGACGGCTCGACGTGCCCCGGCGTGGCGTGCGCGGGCGCGGCGTGCCGACCGGCGTCCGACAGGTCGCCCGACGACGAGTAGCCGCCCGGGGTCTCGACGGCGACGCTCGGCCCGCCCGCGAGCCGGCGCAGCGCGATGCCGACGAGGATGAACAGGATGCCCAGCCCGATGACGAGCGCGCACACCCCGAACGCGACGACGGACGTGAACAGCGACGCGCGCAGGAACGAGGCGGTCATGACGGTCTGGCGCGTCGGGTCGTCCTGGTCGAGCTCGGCGTAGGTCTTGCCGTCGCTCGCCTCGAGCGCGTGCTTGTTGATGACCTCGGCCTGCGCGTACGCGGTGAGCGGCCCGTTGACGTGGCGCCCCGCGAGGAACGACGCGTCGTCGGAGACGGTGATCTCCTCGGCGGACAGCTGGTTCGACACGACGATCCATGTGCCGATGCCCGCGAGGAGAAGGACGATGCCCGCGATGATCGACACGAGGCCGATGCCCCGTGCCCCCTTCGTCGGTGTGACGGTGACGGTGCTCGACATGGCGCGTTCTCCCCTTCGTCAGGACCCACCTGCAGCCGCCCGCGCGAGACGGCCCGCGGGTGCGGGCCGGTCACGGGACGGTCGAACCACCCATACGGGGCCCACGGTAGCGACGGGAGACGCCCACCGCGCGGCGAACGCGCACCTCAGGGCGGGCGCGGCGACGACCGCGCGGTCCGCCGGGGCCGGGATGGGAGGATGCGGTCCGTGCGCATCACCCACCTGACCGACTGCTACCTGCCGCTGCTCGGCGGCATCGAGACCCAGGTCGCGCGGCTCGCGCAGCAGCAGGCGGCCGCCGGTCACGACGTCGCGGTCGTCTGCACGACGCCCGCGCGCCCCGGCGCGCACGGCGTGTCGACCGAGCGGGACGGCGACGTCACGGTGCACCGGCTCGCCGCGCGCGTCCCGGGCGGGTACCCCGTGCACCCGCGCGCGCCGCACCACGTGGCGCGGGTCCTGCGGACCGACCGGCCCGACGTCGTGCACCTGCACATGGGCGTGCTGACGCCCTCCACCCAGGCGTCGCTGCGGACGGTCGTGCGCGCGGGGCTGCCCGCGGTCCTCACCGTGCACAGCGTCTGGGGCGGCGCGGAGCGCGCGTTCGCCGGGCTCGACCGCGTGGTCCGCTGGTCCCGCTGGCCCGTGCTGTGGTCGGCCGTGAGCGAGCTGACCGCCGCTCCCCTGCGTCGGATCGTCGGCGACCACGGCGAGGTCGTGGTGCTGCACAACGGCCTCGACCTCGACGCGTGGCGCGTCCCGCGCACCGAGCGCGCCGACCGCATGGAGGGCTCGGCCGTCCACGTCGTGGCCGCGACGCGGTTCGCGCCCCGCAAGCGCGTGCTGCCGTTCCTCGAGGTCGTGCGCGACGCCGTCGCGCGCCTCCCCGAGGGGGCGCTGCACGTGACGCTCGCCGGGGACGGCCCCGAGCTGGCCGACGCGCGGCGCCTCGTCGCCGAGCACGGGCTGGGGTCGGTCGTGTCGCTCCCGGGGCGGCTCGACGCGACGGGCCTCCAGCGGCTCTACGCGCGCGCCGACGTGTTCGCCGCCCCCGCCGTCGAGGAGGCGTTCGGCATCGCCGCGCTCGAGGGCCAGGCCGCGGGGCTGGCCGTGCTCACGCGCTCGCAGTCGGGCGTGGCGGAGCGCCTCACCGACGGCGTCGACGCGCTCGTGGCCGACGACGACGCCGGCCTCGCCGACGCGCTCGTGCGCCTCGCGACCGAGGACGGCCTGCTCGACCGGATCGTCGCCCACAACCGGGACGTGCCGTCGTCGGCGGGCTGGCCGCGCGTGCTCGCCGACGTGGAGCGGGCATACGAACGGGCCGCGACGATCGCCGTGGATCGTCGGGCCCGCCCGTCCCGCTAGGGGGTCACTCCCACTCGATGGTGCCCGGGGGCTTGCTCGTCACGTCGAGCACGACGCGGTTGACCTCGGAGACCTCGTTGGTGATGCGCGTCGAGATGACGGACAGCACGTCGTAGGGCAGGCGCGTCCAGTCGGCCGTCATCGCGTCCTCGGACGAGACGGGGCGCAGCACGATCGGGTGGCCGTAGGTGCGGCCGTCGCCCTGGACGCCGACCGAGCGGACGTCGGCGAGCAGCACGACCGGGCACTGCCAGATCTCCTGGTCGAGGCCGGCCTTCGTGAGCTCCTCGCGCGCGATCGCGTCGGCGGCGCGCAGCGTCTCGAGGCGGTCCGCCGTGACCTCGCCGACGATGCGGATGCCCAGCCCGGGGCCCGGGAACGGCTGCCGCGCGACGATCTCCTCGGGCACGCCGAGCTCGCGGCCGACCGCGCGGACCTCGTCCTTGAACAGCGTGCGCAGCGGCTCGACGAGCGAGAACTGCAGGTCGTCGGGCAGGCCGCCGACGTTGTGGTGGCTCTTGATGTTCGCCGCGCCCTCGCCGCCGCCGGACTCGACGACGTCCGGGTAGAGCGTGCCCTGCACGAGGAACTTCACCTCGGCGCCGTGCTCGCCCGCGTCCTCGACGATCTGGCGCGCCGCGTCCTCGAACACGCGGATGAACTCGCGACCGATGATCTTGCGCTTGGTCTCCGGGTCGCTGTGCCCGGCGAGCGCGGTGAGGAACCGCTCCTTCTCGTCGCGGATCACGAGGTTGACGCCCGTCGCCGCGACGAAGTCGCGCTCGATCTGCTCGACCTCGCCCGCGCGCATCAGCCCGTGGTCGACGTGCACGCACGTGAGCTGGTCACCCACCGCGCGCTGCACGAGCGCCGCGGCGACGGCGGAGTCCACGCCGCCCGAGAGGGCGCAGATGACGCGCGCGTCGCCGACCTGGGCGCGGATCGCCGCGACCTGGTCCGCGATGACGTTGCCGGGCGTCCAGTCCGGGGCGAGACCCGCGCCGTCGTACAGGAAGTGCTCCAGCACGGTCTGGCCGTGCGCGGAGTGCTTGACCTCCGGGTGCCACTGCACGCCGTAGAGGCGACGCTCGCGGTCCTCGAACGCGGCGACCGGCGAGCCCGACGACGTCGCGAGGACCTCGAAGCCCTCGGGCGCGCGGTGCACGGCGTCGCCGTGGCTCATCCACGTGGTCTGGTTCTGCGGCGTGCCGTCGAGCAGCACGCCCGCGGCGCACACCTCGACCTCGGTGCCGCCGTACTCGCGCAGGCCCGTCTGGGCGACCTCGCCGCCGAGGGCCTTCGCCATGGCCTGGAAGCCGTAGCAGATGCCCATGACGGGCACGCCGGCCTCGAACAGCGCCGGGTCGACGAACGGGGCACCCGTGGCGTACACGGACGAGGGACCGCCCGAGAGGATGATCGCGGCCGGGTCCTTGGCGAGCATCTGCTCGACCGTGAAGGTGTGCGGCACGATCTCGGAGTAGACCTTGGCCTCGCGCACGCGGCGCGCGATGAGCTGCGCGTACTGGGCGCCGAAGTCGACGACGAGCACGGGCCGCGGGGTCGAGGCCACCTCGGCGGTGGTGGGGGTGTCGGGAGCGGTGGCGGGTGACGTCACCCGTCCAGGATAGTCGCCGTGCGGCGGGGCTCGTCCCGCGTCTCAGGCGTCGGTGCGCACCTCGGCGCGCGCCGCGACGCGCTCGCGCAGGGCGCGGGCGGCCGCCTCCGGGTCGCTCGCCGCCGTGATCGCGCGCACCACCACGATCCGGGTCGCGCCCGCGTCGAGGACCGCGTCGAGCCGGTCCGCGTCGATCCCGCCGATCGCGAACCACGGCGTCGCGGGCCGGGTCGCCGCGACGTCGCGCAGCAGGTCCAGGCCGACGGCGGCCCGCCCCGGCTTCGTCGGGGTCGCCCACAGCGGGCCTACGCAGAAGTAGTCCACCGCCGGGTCGGCCTCCGCCGCGGCCGCCTGCGCGGCCGAGTGCGTGGACCGGCCGAGCACGGGCCCCGCGCCGAGCAGCGCCCGCACGGCCGGGACCGGCAGGTCGCCCTGGCCCATGTGCACGACCGGCGCGCCCGTGACCGACGCCACGTCCGCCCGGTCGTTCACGGCCCACAGCGCGCCGTGCTCCGTCGCGACGCGCGCGACGAGCTCCTGGAGCTCGAGCTCCCGCGCGACGTCGAGCGTCTTGTCGCGGAGCTGCACGACGTCCACCCCGCCCGCGAGCGCCGCCCGCAGGAAGTCCTCGAGGTCGCCGCGCTCCTCGCGCGCGTCCGTGCAGAGGTAGAGCCGCGCGTCGGCGAGCCGGGCGCGTGCGGCGTCCGCCGCCGACGGGGCGGGAGTGGCCGGGGTGGTGGAGGTCTCGGAGCTCACCCGCGGGAGCCTAACCTCGGCGGGCCCACGGCAGGAGGTACTGTGGCCGACAGCACGGGAGCCCCGCACGGGGCTGAGAGGGCGTCGCCGCCGACCGTCGAACCTGATCTGGGTCATGCCAGCGAAGGGAGCGCACATGAGCCTGTCCGTCCACCCGTCCGCGGGTGGCTCCGTCGTGCCCGACGGCGCGCGTGACGTCGTCGTCGTGGGGGGCGGGATCGTGGGTCTCGCCGTCGCGTGGCGCGCGGCGCGCGCGGGCCTGACCGTCACGGTGCTCGACCCGGCGCCGGGCGCGGGCGCGACGCATGCCGCCGCGGGGATGCTGGCGCCGGTGACCGAGGCCGACTTCGGGGAGGAGGCCGCCCTGCGGCTCCACCTCGCGGCCGCCGCGGCGTGGCCGGCGTTCGCCGCGGACCTGCGCGCGGCGACGGGGGCGGACGTCGGGCTGCGGACCGCCGGGACGCTCACCCTCGCCTACGACGCGGACGACCTCGCGCTGCTCCGCCGCGTCCTCGCGCTGCACGCCGCGCGCGGTCTCGCGTCGCACGAGCTCACCGTCGCCGACGCGCGCCGCCGCGAGCCGTACCTGGGCCCGCGCGTCGCCGGGGCGGCGTGGGCCCCCGCGGACCACGCGGTCGACCCGCGCGCGACGCACGCCGCGCTGCTCGCGGCGGTCGGCGGGCGCGACGCCGCGGGTGCGGGCTCGGCCACCGGGGCGCGCGTCGTCCGCGCGTCCGCGACCCGGCTCGCGCTCGATGCCGGGCGCGTGGTCGGCGTGCACGACGACGCCGGCCGGCTCCACCGCGCGGGTGCGGTCGTCGTCGCGGCGGGCTGGCAGTCGGGCGCCCTCCTCGCGGACGTGCCGGGCGTCGTCGTGCCCACGCGCCCGGTGAAGGGTCAGACGCTGCGGCTCGACGCCGGCCCGGACCTCGCGCTGGAGCACGTCGTGCGCGGGCTCGTGCAGGGCCGGCCGGTGTACGTCGTGCCGCGCGACGCCGAGCCGGCGGGGCCGCGCGCGGGTCACCGGGAGGTCGTCGTCGGGGCCACCACCGAGGAGAACCCGGACGACCGCCGCGCCACCGCCGGCGGGGTCTTCGCGCTCCTGCGGGACGCGCGCGCCCTCCTGCCGGGGATCGACGAGGCCGCGCTGGTCGAGGTGACGCCGCGGGGGCGTCCCGCGACCCCGGACAACCTCCCGCTCGTCGGGCCGACGGACGTCCCGGGGCTGCACCTCGCGACGGGCCACGGCCGCAACGGCATCCTGCTCGCCCCGCTCACGGCCGACGCCGTCGTCGCCGGGCTCGGCGGGCTCTCCGGCCTGGGCGGGACCGAGCCCAGGGACGACGTCGCGACCGCCCTCGCCACCGCCCGGACCGACCGCTTCGCCCGCACCGCCACGACACCGAGGTGAGACCCGTGACCGCACCCGCACCCACCGCGCTCGTCAACGGCGAGCCGTACCCGCTCGACGGCGACGTCGACCTGGAGCGGCTCGTCGCCGCGCTCGTCCCCGCCTACGTCGCCGACGGCACGCCGCAGGGCGTCGCGGTGGCCGTCGGGGACGCCGTCGTGCCGCGCGGCGCCTGGGCGACGACCGTCGTCGCGCCCGGGGACCGCATCGAGATCGTCACCGCCGTCCAGGGCGGCTGAGGAGGAGCCATGACCACGACCGACGTCTCCCCCGCCACCGCGAGCGGCCCGGCCGTCGCCGACGACCCGCTCGTCGTCGCCGGCACGCCCGTCGGGTCGCGCCTCGTCATGGGCACCGGCGGGGCCGCGAACCTGCTCACGCTCGAGGACGCGCTCGTCGCGTCGGGCACCGCCCTGACGACCGTCGCGATGCGACGCGTCGCCGTCCGCGCCGGCGGGGACGCGAGCCCCGACGCGGGGATCTGGGCGCTGCTCGCCCGCCTCGGCATCCGCGCGCTGCCCAACACCGCCGGGTGCTTCTCCGTGCGGGAGGCCGTGCTCACCGCGCACCTCGCGCGCGAGGCGTGCGGCACCGAGTGGGTCAAGCTCGAGGTGATCGCCGACGACGTGACCCTCCTGCCCGACCCGGTCGGCCTCGTCGAGGCGGCCGACCAGCTCGTGCGCGACGGGTTCGTCGTGCTGCCCTACACGAACGACGACCCGATCCTCGCGCGCCGGCTGGAGGACGTCGGCTGCGCCGCCGTCATGCCCCTCGGGGCACCCATCGGCACGGGGCTCGGCATCCTCAACCCGCGCAACATCGAGGCGATCGCCGCCGCGGCCCGGGTGCCCGTCATCCTCGACGCGGGGATCGGCACGGCGTCCGACGCCACGCTCGCCATGGAGCTCGGCTGCGACGGAGTGCTCCTCGCGACGGCCGTCACGCGCGCCGCCGACCCGGTCCGCATGGCCCGCGCGATGCGCCTCGCCGTCGAGTCGGGCCGGCTCGCCGCGGGCGCCGGGCGCATCCCCCGCCGCGAGGGCGCCCTGGCGAGCTCGTCCCCGCAGGGCCGCCTGGACCTGGCCCTCTGACCCCGTCCACCAGGCCGTCCCGGCGGGCCGAGCAGGCCATCCCGGCTCGTCCGTCGACCAGGACGTGCCACGACCACCTGGTCGACGTGCAGGGGGCTAGAGGGTGGGGGTCTTCAGGGCGTCGAGGAGGGCCTGGACGCCGCCGACGACGGAGCGGGCGTCGAGGCCCGCCGCGCGGGCGGCGTCGGCGACGCGGGCCGACCGGCCGCCGACCGCGCACACCACGAGCACCGGGCGGTCGGCGGGCAGGTCCGCGAGCGCCGCGGCGGCACCGGGGTCCTGCGTGCCGCCGAGGAACGCGCCGCTCGGGACGAGCGTCGACCCGGGGAGCGGGCGCACCTGCGCCTCCCAGTCCTCGCGGACGTCGAGCAGGAAGGGTGCGGCGTCGTCGGCCCGCAGCAGGGCGGCCGCGTCAGGGGCGGACACGTCGCGCGGCGCGGGCCCCGCGGCCCCGGTCGGCCCCGCCCCGGCACCGGGCGTCGCCACGGCCTGCGCCGCGGGCCGGAGCCCGCAGAACGCGGCGTAGGCGTCGTCGCCCGGCAGGAGCGCGGTGACGGGCTCGCGCGTCGGGTCGGCGCGCACGGTGAGCTGGCGCCACGAGAGGTCGAGGGCGTCGTAGACGGCGAGGCGGCCCAGCAGCGTGGTGCCGGCGCCGGTGACGAGCTTGATCGCCTCGGTCGCCATGACGGAGCCGACGGTGCCGCACATCGCGCCGAACACGCCGCCGGTCGCGCAGTCGGGTGCCGCGCCCGGGGGCGGCGGGACGGGGAACACGTCGCGGTAGGTGACCCCGCGCGGGCCCTGCTCCCCCGACCCCGCCGCGGGATCGGGACCCGCGGCGTCCGGGTGCGGGGCGTCGTCGGGCACGGCGAACCGGGGCGCGGCCCAGAAGACGCTGACCTGTCCCTGGAAGCGGTAGATCGAGCCCCAGACGACGGGCAGGCCGAGGACCTCGGCCGCGTCGGAGACGAGGTAGCGGGTCGGGAAGTTGTCGGCGCCGTCGAGCACGACGTCGTAGCCGCGCAGCACGTCGAGCGCGTTGTCCGCGTCGAGCCGCAGCGCGTGCTCGACGACCTGGACGTGCGGGTTGACGTCCGCGATGCTCTCGCGCGCGGAGTCGACCTTGCGACGTCCGACGTCCGACCCGCCGTGGATGACCTGGCGCTGGAGGTTCGACGTGTCGACGGCGTCGTCGTCGACGATGCCGATCGTGCCGACGCCCGCGGCGGCGAGGTAGAGCAGCGCGGGGCTGCCGAGGCCGCCCGCGCCGACGACGAGCACGCGCGCGGCCGCGAGCCGCCGCTGGCCCTCGGTACCGACGCCCGGCAGCGCGAGGTGGCGCGCGTAGCGCTCGAGCTCCGGCGTCGAGAGCTCGGGACCGGGCGCGACGAGGGGCGCGAGCGGCGTGGTCATGCCGCGTACTGCTCCTCCAGCGCGACGAGCTTCGCGTCGGCCTCGGCGTGCACCTTCTTCTCGAGGATGAACGACATGACCGGCACGACGCCGGCGAACACCATCGTCGCGAGGCGGCCCCAGCCCCAGCGCATCTTGGTCCACAGGTCGAGCACGGTGACGAGGTACACGACGTAGATCCAGCCGTGCGCGAAGGGGATCCAGGACACGTAGCGCATGATCCCGTCGACGTCGACGAACGCACCAACCCCGTACTTGACGAGCATCTCGACGCACAGGATCAGCAGCATCACACCGGTGATGATCGCGAGGACCCGGTAGCGCGCGAGCGCGCCGCGCGCCTTGCGGATCGCGGTGCGCGCGGCCTCCGCGCTGGGGGCCGCCGCGTCGGCGGGAGCGACGACGGGCGCGTCGGTGGGGGTGGCCGGGTCCTGCGTGGTCATGGGAGAGGTCCTCGTTCCGGGCGAGACGGCCGCGGCGGTCTCCGCCGCGTGCGGTGGCGTGACGCGGTCGCCGCGTTAAACCGTCGCCGCGTGTCGGACGCCGAACCTAGGGTAGAACACCGTGCGACCCCTCCCCCTCCCCGACCCGGGGACCCCCGACCTGCGCGGTCCCTCCCGTTACCTCCTCTGGATCGCCCGGCGCCAGTGGACGGTGCTCACGGTGTCCGTGCTGCTCGGCCTCGTGAACTTCGCGTGCCAGGCGTTCCAGCCGTACATGCTCGGCCGCGCGCTCGACGAGGGGCTCACCGCCGGGTTCGGTGCCGAGCTGTGGCGCTGGGCGGGCCTCCTGCTCGCGCTGGGCCTGGGCATCGTCGTCACGGGCGTGACGCAGCACCGGTTCGACATCGCGAACTGGCTGCGCTCGGCGCTCACGACGTCGCAGCTCGTGGGCGACGTCACGGCCCGCTCGGGCGACGCGATCACCGAGGAGCTCCCGACGGGCGAGGTCGTGTCCACCGTCGCGAGCGACGCGATGCGCGTCGGCCAGCTCTTCTCGATGATGGGCCAGTTCCTCGGCGCGCTCGGCGCGTACGTCGTCGTGGCGGTCATCATGCTCTCGACGTCGCTCCAGCTCGGGCTCGTCGTCGTGCTGGGCCTGCCGGTCGTCGCCGCGGTGCTCGCGCTGCTCGTCAAACCGCTCCAGCAGCGCCAGGCCGCGCAGCGCGAGGCGCAGGGCCGCCTGACGACGCTCGGCGCGGACACCGTCTCGGGCCTGCGCATCCTGCGCGGGATCGGCGGCGAGGGCGTGTTCGTGGGCCGCTACGCGCGGCAGTCGCAGAAGGTCCGCGAGGCCGGCGTGAAGGTCGCGCACACCCAGGCCACGCTCGACGCGCTCCAGGTGCTCCTGCCCGGCCTGCTCGTCGTGCTCGTCGTCTACCTCGGCGCGACGGCGGCCCTGCGCGGCGAGATCACGCCCGGGCAGCTCGTCGCGTTCTACGGGTACGCGGCGTTCCTCGGCTGGCCGCTGCAGGTCGCGACGCAGATGCTCAACATCGCGACGCGCGCCCACGTCGCCGCGCGCAAGATCGTGCGCGTCCTCGCGGTCGAGCCGGCCGCGGGCGCGACCCCGGCCACCGCGCCCATGCCGCCCGAGGGCAGCCCCCTCGTCGACGAGACGAGCGGCCTGGTGCTCGAGCCGGGACGCGTCGTCGCGCTCGTCTCGGCGGACCCGGACGCGTCGGCGGCCGTCGCGACCCGGCTGGGGCGGTTCGACGACGCCGCGGAGGCGGCCACGCCCGTGCGGCTCGGCGGGACGCCGCTCGCCGCGCTCGACAAGCACGCGCTCCGGCGCCGCGTCGTCGTCGCCGAGGCGACGCCCCAGCTCTTCTCGGGCGCGCTGCGCGACGAGCTCGACGCGCGCGGCACCGCGACGGAGGCCGAGGTGCTCGCCGCGGTGAGCACGGCCGACGCGCACGACGTGCTCGACTCCGTGCCCGACGGCCTCGCGGGCGAGCTGCCCGAGAAGGGGCGGTCGCTCTCGGGCGGCCAGCGCCAGCGCGTCGCGCTCGCCCGGGCGCTCCTCACGGACCCGGAGATCCTCGTCCTCGTCGAGCCGACGAGCGCCGTCGACGCGCACACCGAGGCGCGGATCGCCGCGAGCCTCGCGCAGGCCCGCCGCGGGCGCACGACCCTCGTCGTCACGGCGTCGCCGCTCGTGCTCGAGCACGTCGACGAGGTGCTGCTCCTCGAGGACGGCCGGGTCACGGCGCGCGGCACGCACCGCGACCTCGTCGACCGCGCCCACTCCCCCGCGACCGCACCGGACGACGACGCGGCCCGGTACCTGCGCGTCGTCGGGCGCTCGCTCGACGACACCCCCGCCCTCGCCCGCACCGCACCCGAAGGAGGCCAGGCATGAGGCTCCCCGTCGCCGACGGCCCCGCCGTCCGCGCCGCCGCCGGACGCCTGTTCGCCCGGCACCGCGGCACGTTCGTGCTCATCGCCGTCCTCCACACCCTGGCTGCGGTCGCGGGCCTCGTGGGGCCGTGGCTCCTCGGCCGGCTCGTCGACGCCGTCACGGAGGGCACCACGTCGTCGTACGTGACGACGGTCGTCGCCGTGGGCGCGGGCGCGGTCGTCGCGCAGGCCGTCCTGCGCCGGTACGCGCAGCGCCTGTCCATGGTGTTCGGCGAGACGGTGTTCGCCGAGCTGCGCGAGGACCTCGTCGAGACGGTGACGTCGCTGCCGCTGTCCACGGTCGAGCGCGCGGGCACGGGCGACCTCGTGGCACGCACGACGAACGACGTCGACCGCATCCAGCACGCCGTGCGGTTCGGCGTGCCGCAGCTCCTCGTCGCGGTCGTCACGCTCGTGCTCACGGCCGTGGCAGCCGTCGTGGTCGCACCCCTCGTCGCGCTCGCGCTGTTCGTGGGCGTGCCGCTGCTCGTCGTCGTGTCGCGGTGGTACCTCAAGCGCGCGTCGGCCGGCTACCAGCGCGAGGCCGCCGCCTACGCGACGCTCAACGGCACCATCACCGAGAGCGTCGAGGGCGCGCGCACGGTCGACGCGCTCTCGCTCACCGAGCGCCGCCAGGCGCGCGTGCGTGCCGACCTCACCGAGGCGTTCGAGGCGGAGCGGTACACCCTCGGGCTGCGCACCGTGCTGTTCCCGGGCATCGACCTGGCCATCGCGATCGCGCCCGTCGCGGCGCTCGTGTGGGGCGCGTGGCTGCTCTCGCAGGGCCAGACGACGCTCGGCGCCGTGGCCACGGTGACGACCTACGCGTTCCAGCTCGCCGGGCCGGTGTGGAACCTCATCTTCTGGCTCGACGAGATCCAGGTGGCCGCGGCGTCGTACGCGCGCATCGTCGGCGTCGCGCAGGTGCCCGGCGACCGCACCCCGACGGGCGACGTGCCCGACGGCGACCGCCTCGTCGCACGCGACGTCGAGTACGCCTACCGCGAGGGCCACCCCGTGCTGCACGGCGTCTCGCTCGACCTCGAGCCGGGCGAGCGGCTCGCCGTCGTCGGGCCGTCGGGCGCGGGCAAGTCGACCCTCGGACGCATGCTCGCGGGCATCCACCCCCCGACGGCGGGCTCCGTCCGCTCCGGCGGCGTGCGGCTCGTCGACCTGCCGCTCGAGGACCTGCGGCGCGAGGTCGCGCTCGTCACGCAGGAGCACCACGTGTTCGTCGGCACGCTCGCGGACAACCTGCGCCTCGCGAAGGTCGACGCGGAGGAGGCCGAGCTGCTCGACGCGCTCGACGCCGTCGACGCGCGTGGGTGGGCCGAGTCGCTGCCCGAGGGCCTCGCGACGACCGTGGGGTCGGGCGGGCACGTGCTCACCCCGGCGCAGGCGCAGCAGCTCGCGCTCGCGCGCCTCGTGCTGCTCGACCCGCACACGCTCGTGCTCGACGAGGCGACGTCGCTCCTCGACCCCCGGGCGGCTCGCCACCTCGAGCGCTCGCTCGACGCCGTGCTGGCCGGCCGGACGGTCGTCGCGATCGCGCACCGCCTGCACACCGCGCACGACGCCGACCGCGTCGCCGTGGTCGACGGCGGCCGCATCAGCGAGATCGGCCCGCACGACGAGCTCGTCGCCGCGGGCGGCGACTACGCGCGGCTGTGGCACTCCTGGCAGCAGGAGTAGCACCGTTCGGTGCCAAGATGGTGCCGATGCCTGGAACCACGAGCGCCACCCCGCACGACCTCCCGACCCTCCCGAGCCCCTGGCGGGCCCGGGTCCCCGGCTATGCCGACATCGACGCGCTCGTCCGGCTGCGGCGCCTGGACGAGCTCCAGGGGACGGGCTCGACGCACGTCGACCCCGCCGGGATCGAGTCCGAGGTCACGGGGCTGGCCTCCTGGACGCGGCGCCAGCTGGTCGCCGTCGGGCCCGACGACGTCCCCCGCGCCTGGGTGACCGTGCACGACCGCGCCGCCGGGCGGGCCACCGTCTGGGGCTACTTCGACCGCGACGTGGCCGAGGTCGACGCGATCGCGGACGCGTTCTACCGCTGGGCGGAGCGCACCGCGGTCGCGATGGCGCGCCTGCGCGGCGTGACGGCGACGCGCCTCGACGAGAGCCCGTTCGCCGACGACGCGCGCCAGGCGCAGTGGCTGACCCGGGCCGGGTACGCGCGGCGGCGCAGCTGGCTGCACATGACGCGCCCCGTGGTCCCCGACGAGGCCGCGCTCGCCCCGCGCGCCGGGGTCACGGTCCGCCCGGTCGAGCGGCACGAGAACGGGATGCCCGTCGCGGCCGACCTCCAGGTCGTGCACCAGATGCTGGAGACGTCCTTCCAGGACCACTTCAACTCCTACCGCGAGAGCTTCTCGGAGTTCGTGCAGCGGCTCCGCGAGGACCCGGGCCACAGCTGGGACCACTGGTGGCTCGCGTACGTGGACACCGACGACGGCCACCGCGTCCCCGCGGGCACGGTCGTGTGCTCGTCGATCGCCGCGGGCGAGAGCGGCGCGCCGGGCACCTACGTCGAGTACATCGGGGTGACGCGCGCCGCCCGCGGCCGCGGCGTGGCGAAGTCGCTGCTCGCGACGGTGATCGCGGACGCCGCCCGGGACGGTCGCGACCGCGTCGCGCTCGAGGTCGACGCCGACTCCCCCACGAAGGCCGACCAGCTCTACCGCTCGCTCGGCTGGGAGACGGACTACGTCACCGAGTCGTGGTTCAAGGACCTCGACCTCGACGGCTGACCGCGGGCGGCCGGGACGCGCAGCCGGGTCGGGGGCCCGGGCCCGGACTCGGGGCCGGGGCCGGACGCGCCGGTGCCCGGCCGTCGCGGACGACGACCGGGCACCGGGTGACGCCGCGTCGGGTGGCTGACGGAGTCAGCCGACCCGACGGGACGAGCGCGTCAGAAGCACGAGACGTGGATCGCCACCGACGCGTCGGTCGACGTCGCGTAGGCGGTGCCCTGGCCGTCGTAGTCGTACATCGTCACCGCCGCGCCCGCGCTGTTGCGCGCGCTGTTGGTCGTCCCGTTGACCCGGAGCGACACGTTCGTCGGCGCGCTCGCCGTGATCTTCGCGTCGCGGGTGCCGCAGTTGTACGGCGTGGTCCTGCTCGCCGCGCTCGCGCTCGCCGCCGGGGCGAGGACCAGACCGATCGTGACCGCTGCCACCGCGAACGGTGCAAGACGCTTCTTCATGGAGTACCCCCGTGTCTCTCCGACCGCCGGGCGACGTCGACCGGCGGACCGCCCGGACGCTCTGTCCGGGCGGGATAAGACTGAGGTCCGTACATATGTCCGGCCAGCGCTGTGTCACGTGGTGAGACGGCGGTCCGTTCGCTCCCGGCCCGGGACGCGGCGCGTGCGCTCCCGACCCGCTCTCAGGGGGTCGTTCGCGGGCCCGTCGCGTCGGCGTCGGCCGGCCCGGGGAGGCCGGCGATCCCGGCGTCCTCCCCGCGCGCGCGGCGCTTGCCACCCGCCGCCTCGTCACGCACGAGCCGGACCCACAGCAGCACGGCGAACCCACCGAACACCCACCACTGGAGCGCGTAGAACAGGTTCTGCAGGTTGAGCCCCGTGCCGCCCTCGATCGTCGGGCGCGGGAGCTGGGCCGGGCCGCCGTCGGCCGCCGACGGCTGCGCCGGGTCCGAGGACAGCAGCACGAGGTAGCCCGAGTAGATCGGTCCGCCCCACGCGTTGACCAGCTCGCCCGTGGAGATCGCGTCGGTGCGGCCGGGGGCGGAGCCGCCCTGCCCGGCGGCCTCGGACGCCTGGAGGTAGCCGGTGAGGCGCACGACGCCGTCCGGCGGGTCGAGCGCGGCGCTCGCGTCGGGCGACTCGACCCAGCCCCGCACGACAGGCAGGACCGGGGCGCCCGAGAGGTCGGCCCACGACGCGCCCTGGGTGCCGTCGTCGGTCACGTGGAGCGGGGTGAGCACGAGGTAGCCGGTGCGGCCGTCGAGCGCGCGGCCCTCGACGAGGAGCTGCCCCTCCGCGTCGTACTCGCCCTCGACCCAGGCCTGCCGCCCGACGAGCTCGCCGGGGAACGTGGACTGCGGCGGGAGCAGCACGCCGACGCCCTCGGGGCCGGCGGCCTCGAGCTCGGCGGCCTCGTGCTGCGCCGCGAGCTCGGCACGCTGCTGGGCGCGGTCGAGCTGCCAGACGCCGAGCCGCGCGCACACGGCCGCGGCGACGAGGAGGAGCACGAGCAGCCCGACGACCCGGGGCTGGCGGGCGACCGCCCAGAACGAGCGGGGCGCGGTGGGCTCGGGCACGACCCCACGGTATCCGGGGCGCGGGCGGGTCCCCGCATCCGGACCGCCTGGCGGGCGAACGTCACACGCCGCCCACCGGCCCTCGGGGCCGGGGACAACGTCCTCGGCCGTGGTTCCCGGGCGCGGGACCTTGGACCTTTTGTGCCGTCGTGGGCGCAGGTCACACCGCCGGGCGCCAGGAGGAATAGTGCAGGCCCCCGGTCGATGGGGTTGTATGAAGCCGTAGTCGTTCACGGACCCTTCCCCCGCAGGAGCGTGAGATGAGCACGACCACCGTCACCGAGTCCACCGCCTGGCAGCCCGCCGAGATCGCACCGCTCGACGACGACACCCTGCGTCGGGTCGACGCCTGGTGGCGCGCGGCGAACTACCTCTCAGTCGGCCAGATCTACCTGCTCGACAACCCGCTGCTGCGCACGCCGCTGGACCGCGAGGACGTCAAGCCGCGCCTCCTGGGCCACTGGGGCACCACGCCGGGCCTCAACTTCCTCTACGCGCACCTCAACCGCGCGATCGCGCAGCGCCGCCAGTCGACGATCTACGTCGCCGGCCCCGGCCACGGCGGCCCCGGCCTCGTCGCGAACGCGTACCTCGAGGGGACGTACTCCGAGACCTACTCGGACGTCACCCAGGACACCGAGGGCCTGCGCCGGCTGTTCCGCCAGTTCTCCTTCCCGGGCGGCATCCCGAGCCACGTCGCGCCGGAGACGCCCGGGTCGATCCACGAGGGCGGTGAGCTGGGCTACGCGCTCTCCCACGCGTACGGCGCGGCGTTCGACAACCCCGACCTGCTCGTCGCCGCGGTCGTCGGCGACGGCGAGGCGGAGACGGGCCCGCTCGCGACGAGCTGGCACTCGAACAAGTTCGTCAACGCGCGCAACGACGGCGTCGTCCTGCCGATCCTGCACCTCAACGGCTACAAGATCGCCAACCCGACGGTGCTCGCGCGCATCAGCGACGACGAGCTGCGCGACCTCATGATCGGCTACGGCCACACGCCCTACTTCTTCACGGGCGGGTTCGACGGCGAGGACCACTTCGAGGTGCACCGCCGCTTCGCGCAGCTCCTCGACGAGGTGCTCAACCACATCGCGCAGATCAAGGCCGACGCCGCGGCGGGGAACGACGAGCGTCCCGCGTGGCCGATGATCGTGTTCCGCACGCCGAAGGGCTGGACGTGCCCGCCGGTCATCGACGGCAAGAAGACCGAGGACTCGTGGCGCGCGCACCAGGTGCCGCTCGCGAGCGCCCGGGACACGCCGGAGCACCTCGAGGTGCTGCGCGGCTGGCTCGAGTCCTACCGGGCCGACGAGCTGTTCGACGAGGACGGCCGCCTGGTCGACGACGTCGCCGCGCTCGCCCCCGAGGGCACGCTCCGCATGAGCGACAACCCGCACGCGAACGGCGGCCTCCTGCTCAAGGACCTCCGCCTGCCGGACTTCCGCGACTACGCCGTGGACGTCACGGGGCCGGGCAGCAGCATCGCCGAGTCGACGCGCGTCCTCGGCCAGTGGCTCACCGACGTCGTGCGGAAGAACCCGGACAACTTCCGGATCTTCGGCCCCGACGAGACGGCGTCGAACCGCCTCCAGGCCGTGTACGAGGTCACGGACAAGCAGTGGAACGCCGACTTCTTCGGGCCCGACGTCGACGAGCACCTCGCGCGCGCCGGCCGCGTCATGGAGATGCTGTCGGAGCACCAGTGCCAGGGCTGGCTGGAGGGCTACCTGCTCACCGGGCGGCACGGCCTGTTCACGAGCTACGAGGCCTTCATCCACATCGTCGACTCGATGTTCAACCAGCACGCGAAGTGGCTCAAGGTCACGAACCACATCCCGTGGCGGCGCCCGGTCGCGAGCCTCAACTACCTGCTGTCGAGCCACGTGTGGCGCCAGGACCACAACGGCTTCAGCCACCAGGACCCGGGCTTCATCGACCACGTCGTGAACAAGAAGGCCGAGATCGTCCGCGTCTACCTGCCGCCGGACGCGAACACGCTGCTCTCGACGTACGACCACTGCCTGCGCTCGCGCCAGTACGTGAACGTCGTCGTGGCGGGCAAGCAGCCCGCGCCGCAGTTCCTGTCGATGGACCAGGCGATCGCGCACTGCTCACGCGGCCTCGGCATCTGGGACTGGGCCGGCACCGAGGTCGAGGGCGAGGACCCGGACGTCGTGCTCGGCGCCGCGGGCGACGTGCCCACGCTCGAGGTGCTCGCCGCGGCGGACATCCTGCGCCGGCGCATCCCCGACCTCAAGGTCCGGGTCGTCAACGTCGTGGACCTCATGCGGCTCCAGGACGAGAAGGAGCACCCGCACGGCCTGTCGGACAAGGACTTCGACACGCTCTTCACGACGGACCGGCCGGTCATCTTCAACTACCACGGCTACCCGTGGCTCATCCACCGCCTCACGTACCGCCGCACGAACCACGCGAACATCCACGTGCGCGGCTACAAGGAGGAGGGCACCACCACCACCCCGTTCGACATGGCCATGCTCAACGACATCGACCGCTACCACCTGGTGATCGACGTCATCGACCGTGTGCCGTCCCTGCGCTCGACCTACGCGGGCCTGCGCCAGGAGATGGTCGACGCGCGGCTGACGGCCCGCCAGTACACCCGCGAGCACGGGGAGGACATCCCCGAGGTGCGCGACTGGGTGTGGCCGGACGTCGGCGAGACGGCGACCGAGGAGGGTGGCCCGCAGTACAACGGCGCGAGCGCCGCCGTGCAGGACACCGGAGGAGACAACGAGTGAGCGACACCGCTCGCAGCATCTACATCACCTCGCCCGAGGGCGAGACGGGCAAGTCCACGATCGCGCTGGGGGTCCTCGACCTGCTGGTCCGCAAGGTCCAGCGGGTCGGGGTCTTCCGGCCGGTCACCCGGGCCGCCGGCCCGGACGTGCAGGACTACGTGCTCGAGCTCCTGCTCGCGCACGACGGCGTGGACGTCACCGCCGAGCAGGCGATCGGCGTCACGTACGAGGACGTCCACGCCGACCAGGAGGCCGCGCTCTCGCGGATCGTGGCCCGGTACCACGAGGTCGCGAGCCAGTGCGACTTCGTGGTCGTCGTGGGCACGGACTACACCGACGTCGCCGGGCCGACCGAGCTGTCGTTCAACGCGCGCGTCGCGGCGAACCTCGGCGCACCGGTCCTCCTCGTCGTCTCCGGCAAGGGCCGCACGCCCGACGCCGTGGGCAACCTCATCGAGGTGAGCGTCGCCGAGCTGCGCTCGCAGCACGCGCAGCCCATCGGCGTCGTCGCGAACCGCGTGCAGCCGGACGACCTCGACGCGGTGCGCGCGCTGCTCGGGTCGCTGGGACCGGACGGCGAGCCGCTCGCGGGCGGGACGTCGTCGGGCCCGACGGCGCAGCCCGCCCCGGGTACGCGGCTGCCGGGCTGGGCCGTGCCCGAGGACCCGTTCCTCGACGCGCCGACCGTGCGGATCCTCATGGAGGCCGTCGGCGGGACGCTCGCGTTCGGCGAGGAGGAGCTCCTCGCTCGCGAGGCGACCGACCTGCTCGTCGGAGCGATGTCGTTCGAGCACCTGCTCGACCGGCTCACCGACGGCGCCGTCGTCATCACGCCCGGCGACCGGGTGGACATCCTCATCGGGCTGCTCGCCGCCCACTCGGCGTCGGGCTTCCCGTCGCTCGCGGGCGTCATCCTCAACGGCGGTTTCTTCCCGCCCGAGTCGACGGCGCGCCTCGTCGCTGACCTCGACCCGAGCCTGCCGATCATCCGCACCGACCTCGGGACGTTCCGCTCGGCGAGCGCCGCCGCGAGCGCCCGGGGCCGCGTGACCAAGGAGTCGCAGCGCAAGGTCGACACGGCGCTCGCGCTGTTCGAGCAGAGCGTCGACGGCGCGGCGCTCCTCGCGGGGCTCGACGTGCCCCGGCCCGAGGTCGTCACGCCGCTGATGTTCGAGTACGAGCTGCTGTCGCGCGCCCGTGCGGACCGCAAGCACGTCGTGCTGCCCGAGGGCGACGACGACCGCATCCTGCGCGCCGCGTCCACGCTGCTCGGCCGCCAGGTCGCGGAGCTGACGATCCTCGGGGAGGAGCAGAAGGTCCGCGCCCGCGCGGCGGAGCTCGGCCTCGACATCGACGCCGCGCACGTCATCAGCCCGCACGACCCGGAGCTCGTGGAGCGGTTCGCCGCGGAGTACCAGCGGCTGCGCGCGCACAAGGGCATGACGCTCGAGGAGGCGCGCGAGCGCGTCCAGGACGTGTCCTACTTCGGCACGATGATGGTCCACCTCGGGCTCGCGGACGGCATGGTGTCGGGCGCGAAGCACACGACGGCGCACACCATCAAGCCGTCGTTCGAGATCATCAAGACCCAGCCGGGCGTGTCCGTCGTCTCGTCCGTGTTCCTCATGTGCCTGCAGGACCGCGTGCTCGTCTACGGCGACTGCGCGGTCATCCCCGACCCGACGGCCGAGCAGCTCGCGGACATCGCGATCTCCTCGGCGGCGACGGCGCAGCAGTTCGGCGTCGACCAGCGGGTCGCGATGCTGTCGTACTCGACCGGCGAGTCCGGGTCGGGGGCCGACGTGGACAAGGTGCGCCGGGGCACGGCGCTCGTGCGCGAGCGCCGCCCCGACCTGTTCGTCGAGGGCCCGATCCAGTACGACGCGGCCGTGGACGCGTCCGTCGCGGCGTCGAAGATGCCGGGCTCGGACGTCGCGGGGCGCGCGACCGTGTTCATCTTCCCGGACCTCAACACGGGCAACAACACCTACAAGGCGGTCCAGCGCTCGGCGGGCGCCGTAGCGGTGGGCCCGGTCCTCCAGGGCCTCAACAAGCCGGTGAACGACCTCTCGCGCGGCGCGCTCGTGCAGGACATCGTCAACACCGTCGCGATCACCGCGATCCAGGCGCAGGCCCCGGCCGACGCCGCCGACCCCACCTCTGACTCCCAGGGAGCCACGTCATGACGATCCTGCCCGAGGGCGAGCGCCCCAACCCCTACAGCGCGTACGGCGCGCACGGGTCCGTGCTCGTCATGAACTCGGGGTCGTCCTCGCTCAAGTACCAGCTCGTCAACCCCGTCGGGGGCGAGGCGATCGCCGCGGGCACGATCGAGCGCATCGGCGAGGAGTCCGGGATCATCAAGCACCGGTTCGCCGGGAACACCACGACGCGCGAGGAGCCCGTCGCGGACCACGGGCACGCGCTGCGCATCGCGCTGAGCATGTTCGACGAGGTCGGCCCGACCCTCTCGGACGCCGACGTGTACGCGGTGGGGCACCGCGTCGTGCAGGGCGGCTCGCTGTTCGCCGACCCGGTCCTCGTCGACGACGGCGTGCTCGAGCGGATCCGCTCGCTGTCCCCGCTCGCGCCGCTGCACAACCCGGCGAACGTCAAGGGCATCGAGGTCGCGCGGTCGCTGCTCGGCGACGTGCCGCACGTCGCGGTGTTCGACACCGCGTTCTTCCAGCGGCTGCCGCAGCACGTCGCGACGTACGCCCTGGACGCCGAGGTCGCCGAGAAGTACGCGATCCGCCGCTACGGCGCCCACGGCACGAGCCACCAGTACGTGTCCGGGAAGGTCGCGCGCGTCCTCGGGCGCCGGATCGAGGGTCTGAACACGATCGTGCTGCACCTCGGCAACGGCGCCTCGGCGTCGGCCGTCAAGGGCGGCGTGCCGGTCGAGACGTCGATGGGCCTGACCCCGCTCGAGGGCCTCGTCATGGGCACGCGCACGGGCGACATCGACCCCGCGGTCGTGTTCCACCTCGCGCGCAACGCGGGCATGAGCATCGACGAGATCGACGACCTGTTCAACAAGCGCTCGGGCGTCAAGGGCCTGTCCGGCGTGAACGACTTCCGCGAGCTGCACCGGCTCATGGAGGCGGGCCACGAGGGTGCCCGCCTCGCGTTCGACGTGTACATCCACCGGCTGCGCAAGTACGTCGGCGCGTACGCCGCCGTGCTCGGCCGCGTGGACGTCGTCGCCTTCACCGCGGGCGTCGGCGAGCACGACGCCGAGGTGCGCGCCGCCGTCGTCGAGGGGCTCGAGCCGCTCGGCCTCGCGGTCGACCCGGACCGCAACGCCGTCGACTCCGGTGAGCCGCGCGTCATCTCGCCGGACTGGACGAGCACGCTCGTCATGGTGGTCCCGACGATGGAGGAGCTCGCCATCGCGCGCCAGTCGGTCGAGGTCGTCGAGGCGGCCTCGCGCGCCGGCTGATCCCCGCACGCCCGGACTCGTCCGGGTGACACCTGCGCGGCTCAGGCCGCTCCCCGGCCGGTGAGCCGACGCCCGCGCGTCGGCTCGCCGGTCGGTGGCATGCTCGGGCGGTGACCGTTCTCATCGACCCGCCCGCGTGGCCCGCGCACGGGACGCTGTTCAGCCATCTCGTGTCCGATGCGTCGCTCGCGGAGCTGCACGCGTTCGCGGCGTCGATCGGCGTGAGCCCGCGGGCGTTCGACCTCGACCACTACGACGTCGCCGCCGAGCGGTACGACGTCGCGGTCGCCGCGGGCGCGGTGCCCGTCGGGGGGCGCGAGCTCGCCCGGCGCCTCGGCGCCTCCGGCCTGCGCGTGCCCGGCCGGGCGCGGCGCGCGGCGAAGGCCGACGCGCTCCTCGCACGCTGGGACGCGCTCCTCCCGGGCGCGCGCGACGTCGGCGTCGAGCTCGTCGAGCGCTGGCACGAGCCGCACCGCGTCTACCACGGGCCCGAGCACCTCGTGCACGCGCTCGACTCCCTCGCGCTCCTCGAAGGACGCCCGCCCGGCGTGCCCGACGCCGCCCGGCCCCCAGGCCGCGCAGGTGCCGCCGCGTCGCCGGGCGGCGCCTCGGGCGGCGCGGTGTCGGACGGCGCGGCGTCGGTCACGGGCTCGATGCCTGCGGTGACGCAGCTCGCGCTGTGGTTCCACGACGCCGTGCACGACGGCGAGGCGGGCCGCGACGAGGAGCGGTCGGCCGAGCTCGCGGACGCCCGGCTGACGGGCCACGTCGGCGCCCGCAAGGTCGAGGAGGTCGTGCGGCTCGTGCTCGTGACGACCGACCACGCCCCGGCGCCGGGCGACGCGCCCGGGGCGCTCGTCTCGGACGCCGACCTCGCCGTCCTCGGCTCCGCGCCGGACCGGTACGCGCGCTACGCCCGCCAGGTGCGCGCCGAGTACGCCCACGTGCCCGACGACGCCTTCCGCACCGGGCGGGCCGCCGTCCTGCGCGCGCTGCTCGGGGGCGGCACGCTGTTCCGCACCCCGCAGGGCGCCACGCTCTGGGAGGACCGCGCCCGAGCCAACCTCACCGCCGAGCTCACGACGCTCGACTCCCCCGCCTGACGTCCGCTCACGACCCCGGAACACCAGGTGCTGGTGCTGCGGTCCCGTCGAGGGGCTGAGGTCGACCGCATGGAAGGCGACAGAGTGCGGGCAGGAACCCCGACCCTGACGCCGACGCGGCAGGTCGGCACCTGGTGGATCCGAGCGGGCCCGTCCGCTCGCGAGGGCCACGCCGCACCGCCGTCTTCACCGACCGAGTCGTCGCTCGACGAGAGCACGTTCACGGGGTGGCATCGCTGCCGGCCCTGGGCGTTCACGCGGTCGGCCCGGCTCCCTGCGAGGTCTCGATCCGCGCGAGATCGAAGCACAGACGCGGGATCACACGCCCGGCGACAGAGCCGCTGGGGGTCTCTCCGACGCGCCAGGCACCGTGCCGGCGATAGAACGGCTCCGCTCCGGGGTCGGAGTCGAGAAACAGCCGGTGGAGCCCGAGGCGCCTCGCGGCGCCGAGGGCATCGACGAGGAGGGCATGCCCGACGCCGCGGCCCATGTGCTCGGGGTCGACGAACAACGCGCTCAGCTCGGGTTCCGACCCTGCTGGTTCGACGAGGGCGAAGCCGATGATCCGACCGTGCTGCTCCGCGATGCGCATCCCGCCCCCGCTGCACTGCTTGCTCGTGAAGGTCAGCTCTGAGCGACACGCCTCCAGGAACGGGGCGGAGTACCCCCAGGACGCTTTGGAGCGGAGCGCGAGTCCGGAGGCCGCGTCCGCGTCCTGCGCCGTGGCGTCGCGAAGGCGGAAGGCAGTCATGAGCGAGCCAGACAGGACGGGTCCATCAGCTCAGCCTATCGACGGCACGCTCCGAGCGCCGCGGCGGCCGCACGACACCGCCGAAAGCGCTGCGGCGACGAGGCAGCCGGTGCTAGCGCCACCCCTCGGGGTCGACGCCGACCGCGGTGTCGAGCTCGTCCCAGGACGTGATCCGGGTGCGGTGCACGGCGCGTCGTCGCGAGAACCGGATCACGACGAGGCCGGCGACCACGAGGGCGAGGGCGAGGGCGAGCAGCCAGTACGCGCCCGTGATGATCCCGGTCGCGGCGAGCACTCCACCCGCGCCGGCGCCTCCGGCGACCGAGCCACCGTCGTACATGACACCACCTCCGGCACTCATGCTCCTCCGCGTGTCCGCGAGTGTCCAGTGGACCCGGGTGCGACAGGAGGTGCACGATGTCTGACGTGCGGCGACCGCCGTCGTCGCACCACGAGGTCGTGGTTGAGGGTGGCATGCTCTCGGGAGATCAGGACGACGCGCCAGCACCAGGTGTCTCGGCACGCTGGGAGACCGGTCGCGCCGCGAGGATCGGCGTCTTCACGTGCCTCGCGGTCATCACCTCGGCCTGCTGGGTCTCGATCGACCACGTGTTTGCCTCGACTGCACCGGTGCTCGCCGTGTGGTTGTTCCTCGCGCTGCTCGTCACGGCTCAGCTCGTCGTGTCTCAGTTCGCGACACCGTTCACGGTGGACGCCGCCACGGCGGACGAGCTGCACAAGCTGCGTGTGGTCGTCCTGGTGCCGTGCTACAACGAAGATCCCCGGCTCCTGGAGCAGGGGGTGCGATCGATGATCGCGCAGACCCGGCCTCCTGACGCCATCTCCGTGATCGACGACGGTTCGCTCATCGACTACTCGGCGGTCCGGGAGTCGCTCCGACGTGCCGCGCACGACGCCCAGGTAGAGCTGTACTGGCGGCGCACGCGGAACCACGGGAAGCGGTACGCGTTGGTCAACGCCGCGCGCCAAGCCGCAGACGCCGACATCTACGTCACCGTGGACAGCGACAGCATCCTCGACCGCTCGGCCATCGAAGAGGGGTTGAAGCCGTTCGCGGATGAGCGTGTCCAGTCGGTCGCCGGGTTCCTGCTCGTCCTCAACTACTCCGACAGCTGGTTGTCCCGGCTCATGGAGCTCGTCATCGTCAGCTGGGGCCAGTTCGAACGCTCCGCACTCTCGGTGGCCGGCTCTGTGCTCGTCAACTCGGGAGCCTGCGCGTTCTACCGAGCGGGCCTCGTCCGCGAGGTCTCCGCGGACTTCCTCTCGGAGAGCATCTTTGGCCAGCCGATGTCCTTCTCGGACGACAGTCTCCTCACGCTCTTCGCGCTGGAGCGTGGCCGAGCCGTGCAGCAGCCCACCTGCTTCGTGTTCTCGGCCATGCCGACGACGCTCCGCCCGCACCTCGTCCAGCAGGCGCGCTGGATGAGAGGAGCGATCGTGCGTGCGTGGTGGAGGTTCAAGTACTTGCCCGTGACGTCCGTCGCGTACTGGGCGCTGGCTCTCAAGTGGTTGCAGTTCATCGTGAACACCGTCCTCACCCTCGCGCTCGTCTCCGCGGCGCTGCAGCTCTCCCCGAGTGCGCTGGCCTTCATCGGCACCGCCTGGCTGGGTCTCCAGCTCGCGATCAGCTCGCGCTACCTGGCGCTCCGGCGCAGCGATCAGACGACCGCGCAGCGATGGGGCGTGTACGCGCTCGTCCCGCTCCTGGTCTTCTGGCAGGCCGTCGTCCTGCACCAGCTGCGCCTCTACGCCTACGCGACCTTCGGACGGATGCACTGGGGAAGCCGCTCCTCCCAGGCTGCTCAGCCGTCGCGGCGCCGGTCACCAGCACCGAGCGAGACGTGACGAGCACGGGTGGCGGGCAGCGGCACCTACGGACGACTGAGCGGGCTCCGCCCGACGACGGCGATGACGCCGCGCCCGAGTGCGGCTCGCGCGCTCTCACGAGCGGTCTCCTCGGGCACTAGGGTCGAGTCGTGACCGACGATCCGGCGACACCTCCGGCCGCCGCACCCTCCCTCTCGGGAGACCGGCCGCGGTCGGCCGCTGCCCTGCCATCGCCCTCCGCTGCGGCAGGAGCAGGGTGGTCCGGCCGGACCCCGGCGGCCGGCGCTCGCCGGTCCCGACGCCGATGCCTGACCCTCGGGACGGCCGCCGGGCTCGTGGTGCTCGTCCTGGCGCCGTTCGTCGTGGTGCAGGCGGTGGGGCGCTCGCACGTCGCCGACCCCGCGCACGTGCCGCCGAGCGACGCGATCGTCGTGCCGGGGGCGGGGCTGCGGCCGGACGGGACGCCGTCCACGTACCTGCGCCGCCGGCTCGACGCGGCGGCCGAGCTCTACGACCGGGGCGTCGCGCCGGTCGTGCTCGTGAGCGGCGACGCGCACGACGACTACGACGAGCCCGGCTCGATGCGCGCGTGGCTGCTGGGTCGCGGCGTGCCCGACGACGCGATCCTGCTCGACCGCGAGGGCTTCGACACCCACGCGACGTGCACGCGCGCGGCGTCGGAGTTCGGCGTCGGCACGGCGGTGGTCGTCACGCAGGGGTACCACCTGCCGCGCACGCTGTTCTCGTGCCGCGTCGCAGGTCTCGACGCCGTGGGGGTCGGCGTCAGCGCGGCGAGCGTGGAGCCGTGGAAGGCCGTGCTCTACCGCGCCCGCGAGGTTCCCGCGGCGACGAAGGCCGTGCTCGACGCCGTGCTCCGCTGAGCGGGGCTCCGTCAGGGCAGCCGCAGGCGGCGCATGACGTCGAGCGCCGACGTGAGGACCTTGCTCGGCAGCTCCCCGCCGAGCTGGTAGAGCGTGTCGAGCGTGAGGCCCTGGTTCGCGCCGCGCTGCACGGAGATCGTCTGCGCCTCGGTGAGCGCCTCGATGCCCTCGCGCCCGTGGCGGCGCCCGAGGCCCGACGCCTTGAACCCGCCCATCGGTGCCCCGACGGAGCCCCACGTCGCGGAGTAGCCGTCGTTGACGTTGACCGTCCCGGCCTCGACGCGCGCCGCGATCCGACGGCCCCGGGCGGCGTCGCGCGTCCACACGCTCGCGTTGAGCCCGTACTCGGTGTCGTTCATGACCTCGACGGCCTCGTCGTCGCTCGCGACCCGGCGCACGGAGACGACCGGGCCGAACGTCTCCTCGCGCGCGCACGCCGCGTCGTCGGGCACGTCGTCGAGGACGGTGGGCGCGTAGAACCACGGCCCGATGTCCGCCCGGTGCACGCCGCCCGCGAGGACGCGCGCGCCGCGCGCGATGGCGTCCTCGACATGGGCGACCACGCGGTCGAGCTGCGCCTGCGACGTGAGCGACCCCATGTCGGCCGAGTAGTCGAGCCCGGCGCCGAGACGCATCTCACGCACGAGGGGCACGAACTCGTCGAGGAACGCGTCCGCCACGTCCTCGTGCAGCACGAGCCGCTCGATCGACACGCAGAGCTGGCCGGAGTTGGAGAAGCACGCGCGCACGGCGCCACGCGCGGCGGCGCGCACGTCGGCGTCGGCCGCGACGTAGAGCGGGTTCTTGCCGCCCAGCTCGAGCGTCGCGCCGATGAGGCGCTCCCCCGCGCGCGCCGCGACCTTGCGGCCGGTGGCCGTCGAGCCCGTGAACGCGATGTGGTCCACGTGGTCGGTCACCGCAGCGCCGACGTCTCCCCCGCCCGCGACGACGAGGAACAGGTCGGCGGGCAGCCCCGCCTCCTCGAGCAGCTCCGCGCCCCACAGCGCGGTGAGCGTCGTCTGCGGGTCCGGCTTGAGCACGACGGCGTTCCCCGCCACGAGCGCGGGCACGGCCTCGGCGAACGCGAGCGTCAGCGGGTAGTTCCACGGCGCGATGACGCCGACGACGCCCACGGGACGGCGGTGCACGCGCGTGCCGGTGAGCACGGGCAGCATCCCCGGCGCCCGCCGGTCGGCGAGGTAGCGCGGGCCGCGCTGGGCGTAGTGGCGCGTGAGGATCGCGACGTCCGCGACCTCCTCGAACGCGCTGCGCCGCGACTTGCCGGACTCCATCTGGATGAGGTCGAGGCCGTCCGACTGGCGCGCGAGCACGAGCTCGCCGAAGCGCCGCAGCACCGCCGCGCGCTCGCGCACGGAGCGGGCGGCCCAGGCCGGCTGCGCGGCCCGCGCGCGTGCCACGGCACGGGCGACGTCCGCGACGGACGAGACGGGGACCGCGGCGAGCGGGGCTCCCGTGGACGGCAGGACGGAGCGGTGCATGCCCGCCTCGTTGCTCGTGACGACGCGCTGCGCGAGGGGGGCCACGACCTCCGGCTCGAGGACGTAGGTCGCGGCCGGGTTCTCGGGGTCGATCAGGCCGTCCAGCGCGGCGCCGTCGCCGCGCCCGGAGCCGGGTGTGCCGGATGAGCTCGTCATGGGGACAGGCTACGTCGTGGCGCTGACAGCGCGTCGACGGGCTGCTCCCACGTGGTGAGCACGGGCCGGAACCCCTGCCGCGCCCAGAAGGGCGCGGACAGCGGGTTGAGCACGCCGTGGTGCAGCACGACGACGGCGCCCGGCCCGGCCTGCTCGTGCACGCGCGCGAGCGCCGCGTCGACGAGCGCCCCGCCGACCCCGGTACCGCGCGCGCTGCCCGTCACGTGCAGCAGGACGAGGTAGGCGACCGGCCCCGCCATGACCGTCCCGGCCACGGCCCCGGAGCGCTCCGGCGGCTCGACCGCGATGACGCCCACGACCTCGCCCGCCCGCTCCCCCGGCGCCTGGCGGCGCGCCACGAGGACCGTGGTGCGCGGGTTCTCGACGGCGGCGGCGACCTGGGCGGCGAGGTGCTCGGCCGCGAGCGGCCGGACGCGGGCCGCGCCCACGAGCTCGTCGTACGCGAGCTCGGCGCGCTGGTGCTCGACGACGGCGGCCACGTCGTCCGGGCCGGCGTCGGTCAGCACGAGCCCGGGGAGGTCGGTGCGGGTCCGGGCCGACGGGACGCCGCGGCGCGCGGCGAGGTGCACCGTCGGGCGCACGCCGCTCGCCGCGAGGGCACCCACGGCCTCGACGTCGCGGCTCGGCCACAGGAGCGCCAGGCCGTGGTCGCGGGGTGCGGGGCCCCGCTCGGGCAGCCCGTCGCCCGCCGGTGCGCTGCCCGGGTCGCGCCCGACGCGCGCCGTCCAGGCCGCGACGAGCGCGCGGACCGCGCCGCCCACGTCCGGTCCCGCCGCGCGCGCCCGCAGCCGGTGCTCGCGCAGCGCGCGGAACCCCGCCGCCGCGGAGCCGGGTCCGACGTCCCCCACCCCGAGGAGCCCCGCGGCCCGGGAACCGTCCGGGAGCCGCACGGCGAGGAGACGCTCGTCGTCCGCGGTGGCACCGAGAGCGGGGACCGCGACGAGCGGGTCGAGCACCGCGACGCGCGCGCGGTGCTCGGTCTCGAGGGCGGCGAGGTCGTCGTCGTCCGGCCGCCACGCGGCGGGGGTCATCGTCCGGCGTCGCGGGCGTCCGGGGCGCCGAGCGGGCGGCCGAGCACGACGCACTCCTGGTCCGCGTACCCGAGTCGCTCGTAGAAGCCGCGCACCGCGTCGTTCGTGGCGCGCACCATGAGGCGCACGGCCCGCGCGCCCTGCGCGGCGAGCCACGCCTCCGCCGCGACGACCGTCGCACGGCCCGCGCCGCGCCCCTGGACGCGAGGGTCGACCGCCACGTAGTAGAGCCAGCCACGGTGCCCGTCCACGCCGGCCATGGCCGTCGCGACGAGCTCCCCCGCCGCGACCCCGGGCGCCTCGGGAGCACCGTCCGGGGCCACCGTGGGCAGGTCGCGCGTCGCACGGCCCACGAGCACCGTCGAGGTCTCGCCCAGGCGGGCGTCGGCGAGGTCGCGGTACGGGTCGTTCCAGGGCCGGGTGAGCCCGCACTCCCGCCACAGCGCGACGACCGCCTCGACGTCGGCGTCCTCGACCTCCGTGAAGACCAGGTCGGTGGAGGCCTCCGACGAGGCCGCGTCCGCGACGTCCGCCTCCGGGCGGGCCGCGCCCGCGGCGGGCACGGAGCCGTTGCCGCCCGGCGCGCCGTCGCCGGCGTGCGTCAGGCGCGGACCGTCGGCGATGCGTCCGGCCACGGCGGGCTCAGCGGGGCTGGTACGGGGAGACGACGACCTCGACGCGCTGGAACTCCTTGAGGTCCGAGTACCCGGTCGTCGCCATGGCCCGGCGGAGCGCGCCGACGAGGTTGAGCGTGCCGTCCGCCTGGCGGCCCGGCCCGAAGAGGATCTCCTCGAGCGTGCCGGCCGTGCCGACGCGCACGCGCTCGCCGCGCGGGAGCTGGGCGTGGTGGGCCTCCGAGCCCCAGTGCCAGCCCTTGCCCGGCGCCTCCTCGGCCCGCGCGAGCGCCGCGCCGAGCATCACCGCGTCGGCGCCGCACGCGACCGCCTTGACGAGGTCGCCCGAGCGGCCGACGCCGCCGTCCGCGATGACGTGCACGTAGCGGCCGCCCGACTCGTCGAGGTAGTCGCGGCGGGCCGCCGCGACGTCCGCGACCGCGGTCGCCATGGGCGCGTGGATGCCGAGCGAGACCCGCGTGGTGTGGGCGGCGCCGCCGCCGAAGCCGACGAGGACGCCCGCGGCGCCCGTGCGCATGAGGTGCAGCGCCGCGGTGTACGTGGACGCGCCACCCACGACGACCGGGACGTCGAGCTCGTAGATGAAGCGCTTGAGGTTGAGCGGCTCGGCGACGCCGGACACGTGCTCGGCGGAGACCGTCGTGCCGCGGATGACGAACAGGTCGACGCCCGCGTCGACCACCGTCTGGTAGTGCTCCTGGGTGCGCTGCGGCGACAGGGCCGCGGCGACGGTGACGCCCGCCGCGCGGATCTCCTTGAGGCGCTGCGTGATGAGGTCGGCCTTGATGGGCTCGGCGTAGATCTCCTGCATGCGGCGCGTCGCCTCGAGCGGCTCGAGCCCGGCGATCTCCTCGAGGAGCGCGGTCGGGTCGTCGTAGCGCGTCCACAGGCCCTCGAGGTCGAGGACACCGAGGCCGCCGTGGTTGCCGAGCGCGACCGCGGTCGCCGGGCTCATGACCGAGTCCATGGGCGCCGCGAGGATCGGCAGGTCGAAGTGGTAGGCGTCGATCTGCCAGCCGACCGACACCTCCTCCGGGTCGCGCGTGCGCCGCGAGGGCACGACGGCGACGTCGTCGAAGGAGAACGCGCGCCGACCGCGCTTGCCACGTCCGATCTCGATCTCGTTGCTCACCGGGTCAGCCTACCGGCGGGCCGTGCCCGTCACCTGCACCGACCACCGTGTGGGTGGGCGCTGGCAGGGTGACGCTCGTCGCCGGGACGTCCGGCGACGACGGGAGCGCGGGCGCCCCGGGCCCCGACCGGACGGCAGAGGTGGACCATGACGACGACGCCCTGGACGGCGGGACCGCTGCTCGGTCTCGACACCGAGACCACGGGCCTCGACGTCGACGTCGACCGCGTCGTCACCGCCGCGCTCGTGCTCCGCGAGCCGGGCGCCACGCACGTGCGCACGTGGCTCCTCGACCCGGGCGTCGAGATCCCGGCGGAGGCGACGGGGATCCACGGCATCACGACCGCGCACGCCACGGCGCACGGGTCGGCCCCCGCCGTCGCGCTCGACGAGATCGCGACGCTCGTCGTCGACGCCCAGCGCGACGGCGTCCCCCTCGTCGCCTACAACGCCGCGTTCGACCTCGCGATCCTCGACACCGAGCTCGTGCGGCACGGCCTGCCGACGCTCGCCGCGCGCCTCGGGCGGCCCGTGCGGCCGGTGCTCGACCCGCTCGTGCTCGACCGGGCGTGGGACCCGGCCCGCGAGGGCAAGCGCCGGCTCGTCGACCTGTGCGCGCGCTACGAGGTGCTCGACGTCGGGCCCCTGCACACGGCGGACGGGGACGTGCTCGCGACGCTCGACCTGCTCGACGCGCTCGCGCGCGCGTACCCGGACCTGGCCGGGCTCGGCCCGGTCGCGCTGCACGACCTGCAGGTCGTCGCGCACCGGCAGTGGGTCGACGCCCTGGACCCGGACCGCGACCAGCCCTACGTCGGCGCCGGCGCGGACGGCCGCTGGCCGGGCTGACCCGGGCGCACGCCCGCGTCGCCACCTGCGGGCATATCTCATGGTGCGGGTGAAGGTCGTGTGATGGAGGCATGATGGCGGACCGCACGCGCCCCTTCGCCGCGTCGATATCTCATCCATGAGTTATCGTCGCTCTCATGACAGCGATCGACGACGCACCTCTCACGCAGGTCGGCGCGCTCATCCGCGGCGCCCGCCAGAACCGGGGTCTCACCCAGACACAGCTCGCGGAGCGGCTCGGCACGAGCCAGAGCGCCGTGCACCGCATCGAGCAGGGCTCGCAGAACCTCAGCCTGGAGATGCTCAACCGCATCGGCCTCGCGCTCGACTCCGAGATCATCAGCCTCGGCGGCCCCAAGCACGCGCACCTGCGCGTCCAGGGCGGCCAGACCCTCTCCGGCCGCATCGAGGTGAACTCCTCCAAGAACGGCGCGGTCGCGCTGCTGTGCGCCTCGCTCCTCAACCGCGGTCGCACCACCCTGCGCGGCGTGGCCCGCATCGTCGAGGTCGACCGGATCGTCGACGTGCTGCGCTCCATCGGCGTGCGGGCGACCTGGACGACGGGCGGCCGGGACCTCGAGATCGTCGTGCCGGAGCGCCTCGACCTCGCCGCGATCGACGTCGACGCCGCGCGCCGCACGCGCTCGATCATCATGTTCCTCGGGCCGCTGCTCGGGCTGCGGGACACGTTCGAGCTCCCGTACGCGGGCGGCTGCGACCTCGGGACCCGCACCGTCGAGCCGCACATGATCGCCCTGCGGCCCTTCGGCCTGGCCGTCACCGCGACGGGCGGGAACTACCACGCGACCGTCGCCCCGGCGTCGGGCACGGACCTGTCGGTCGTGCTCACCGAGCGCGGCGACACCGTCACCGAGAACGCGCTCATGGCCGCGGCCCGCCGCGAGGGCGTGACGACGATCCGCAACGCCAGCTCGAACTACATGGTGCAGGACCTGTGCTTCTACCTCGAGCTGCTCGGCGTGCAGGTCGAGGGGATCGGCACGACGACCCTGCGCGTGCACGGCCGCACCGACATCGACGTGGACGTGGAGTACGCCGTCTCGGAGGACCCGGTCGAGGCGATGAGCCTGCTCACGGCGGGCATCGTCACGGGCTCGGAGATCACCGTGGCCCGCGTCCCGATCGAGTTCATGGAGATCGAGCTCGCGACGCTCGCCGAGATGGGGCTGCGGTACACGCAGAGCACCGAGTACGTGGCGCGCAACGGCCGCACGCGCCTGGTCGACGTCACGGTGCACCCCAGCGAGCTGCACGCGCCGATCGACAAGATCCACCCCATGCCGTTCCCCGGCCTCAACATCGACAACCTGCCGTTCTTCGCGGTCATCGCCGCGAACGCGCAGGGCACGACGCTCATCCACGACTGGGTCTACGAGGGGCGCGCCATCCACCTCACCGACCTCACGCGGCTCGGCGCCGACGTGCGGCTCCTGGACGCCCACCGGCTCCAGGTGACGGGCCCCACGCGCTGGTCGGGCGCCGAGGTGAGCTGCCCGCCCGCCCTGCGCCCCGCCGTCGTCATCCTGCTCGCGATGCTCGCCGCGAAGGGCACCTCCGTCCTGCGCGGCGTCGACATCATCGCGCGCGGCTACGAGGGCCTCACCGAGCGCCTGCGCGAGCTCGGCGCCAACATCGAGACGTTCCGCGACTGACCCCTCGGCACCCTCGGCGCCCACGGGCCCTCGAGCCCTCGGTGCCCACGACGCCGGCACGACCACGACGGGCCGCCCTCCTGCGGGAGGGCGGCCCGTCGCCGTCACTTCGGGTAGACGGCGTCGACCTCCACCTCGACGAGCCAGCCGTCGACCGGCAGGTTCTCGATCTCGAGCGCGAAGCGCGACGGCCGGGCCGCGTTGACCACCATGGGCGCCGTCCGGGCCGAGCCGAGCTGGACCTCGAGCGTCGCGCCGGTCGCGAGGTTCGTGTTCGCGAAGAACTGGCGGTAGGCGCGGTTCCAGCCGGCGAAGTCCATCTTCTCCTGGCCCGCGGGATTCTGGAGGAACACCCGCATGGAGACGACGTCGTCGTAGGAGAGCCCGGCCCGCTCGAGGTTCTCGCCGATCCGCATGAGGACGTTGATGCCCTGCGCCTCCGTGATCGTCACGCCGGCCGGCAGGACGCCGCCGGGGAAGACGTCGGTCGGGACGTAGCGCTGCTCGGCCGTCGCGCCGGGCGTCGTGTTCATCGCGGCGGGACCGAGGCCGGACGACTTGTACCAGGAGACGTTCTTCCCGATCGCGACGCCGTCGGCGATGGACGGGGTGTCGCCGGTGACGAAGGAGTGGGCCTCGGTCGGCCTCGGCTCGAAGAGCTTCCCGGCGGCGACGGCGGTGCCGGGGACGGCGACGGCGGCGGTGAGGGCGACGGCGACGACGACCTTGGTGCGGTTCTTCATGCAGGCCTCCCAGGGGGACGACGGGCGCCACCCTGGCGCCCGGGCTCCGGCCGGTCGCGAGGACCGCCGGGGCCGCGACGCTAGCCAGCCTCCGTTTCCGCGCCGTGACCGCCACGTGTCGGGTCGTCGCCGGTGCCACCGCGCGCCCGGACGCAGCGGCGCGCCGTCCCGCGGGCGCCGCCGAGGGCCGCGACACGAGACGTTTACGAGAGCCGCGAACCGTTGACCGACGCGAAACGCGCCGGACCCGTGCTCGCGACGACACGTCCCTAGCGTCGGGCCCGGTGCTGACGGCGGCACCCGGCATCGTGGGCCGGGCTCGCCGCCCGTCAGGCCGTGGACGAGAGGGCTCCAGCCACATGGTCACTGACGAGAAGACGACCGGCGTCTCGCGCCGCAACTTCCTCCAGGCCGTCGGGGTCGGCTCCAGCGCCGGCGTCATGTTCGCGACGATGGGCGCGGTCGGCCTCGCCCCGACGGCCGCCGCCCAGCCGCGGAACGAGTCGTGGACACCGCCGCGGGGCAGCGACTTCAGCCTCACGGGCCGCTCCGCGAAGAAGGTCGTCGTCGTCGGCGCCGGGCCGGCGGGCCTGGCCACGGCGTACGAGCTGCAGAAGGCCGGCTACCGCGTCACGGTCCTCGAGGCGCGGCACCGCGTCGGCGGCCGGACGCTGACGATACGCGGCAGCGACGCGGAGACCGATGTCAACGGCGTCACGCAGAAGGCGCAGTTCGCCGACGGCGTCTACATGAACGCGGGCGCGGGGCGCATCGCCCAGTGGATGGTCACCATGGACTACCTGCGCGAGCTCGGAGTCCCCTACGAGGTGTTCACGAACGCCAACGCGGACGCCTACCTCTACAACGAGCGCTCCGGCGCGACCCCCGGCAACCCGGTCCGATACCGCACCGCGAAGGCCGACGTGTTCGGCTACACGTCCGAGCTGCTCGGCTATGCGACCGACCAGGGTGCGCTCGACCAGAAGCTCACCGCCGCGGACAAGGAGAACCTGCGCGCGTTCCTCCGGTCGTGGGGGTCGCTCCAGGCCGACGGGAGCTACCGGGGCGGGAGCAACCGCGGGTACGCGGTCTACCCGTCCGCGTGGAACGAGCACGGCACGCCCCTGCCCGGCCCGGGCTCGGTGTCGGAGGTGCTCGCCTCGAAGGTCGGGCAGTACTTCCCGTTCGAGATCAACTGGGAGCAGTCGATGCTCATGTTCCAGCCCAAGGGCGGCATGGACACCACCTACGACTACTTCGTCAAGGCGATCGGCAAGCAGAACGTCCAGCTCAGCTCGCCCGTCACCGCGGTGAAGAACACGCCGCGCGGCGTCTCGGTCACGTACACCGCCCCCAACGGCAAGGCGCGGCAGATCGACGCCGACTTCGCCGTCGTCTCGGCGCCCGCGGGGCTCATGCGCCGCTGGGACACGAACTGGGGGCCCGACGTCGACGCCGCGCTCGGCGAGTTCGCCGTCGGGTCGCCCGCGGGCAAGATCGGGCTCCAGTACCGGTCGCGGTTCTGGGAGGACGACCACCGGATCTACGGCGGCATCACCGAGACCGACATGGACCTCGCCCACGTCTGGTACCCGTCCTACGGCTACGGGGAGCGCCGCGGGCTCGTCGTGGGCTACTACAACACCGGCGCGAACGCGCGCGCCTACGCGGACATGACGCCGCGGCAGCGGGAGATGCGCGCCGTCGAGCAGGGCGTGAAGATCCACGGCGAGAAGTACCGGACGGAGCTCGAGAGCTCGTTCTCCATCGCGTGGCACAAGGTGCCCTACATCGAGGGCGCCTGGGCCTACCCGAACACGCAGTCGTCCCGGTTCAAGCTCCTGCAGCAGGGCGCCGGGAACGTGTACTTCGCGGGCGACTGGATGTCCGAGATCTCGGCCTGGCAGCACGGTGCGTTCTGGGCCGCGCGCTACGCCGTCCAGGCGCTGCACGCGCGCGTCATGGCGTCGTGACCGCCGACCGCACGCAGCGCTGACGGGACGACGACGGCCCGGCGCCACCCCGTGAGGGTGGTGCCGGGCCGTCGGTCGTGGTGCTGCGTCCCGGCGCTCAGAAGCCCGTGTAGTTGGGGGCCTCGACCGTCATCTGCACGTCGTGCGGGTGGCTCTCCTTGAGCGACGCCGACGTGATGCGGATGAAGCGCCCCTTCTCCTGGAGCTCGGGCACGGTGCGAGCGCCGACGTAGAACATCGTCTGGTGCAGGCCGCCGACGAGCTGGTGCGCCACGGTGCCGAGCGACCCCTTGTAGGGCACCTGGCCCTCGACGCCCTCGGGGACGATCATGTCGTCGCTCGTGACCTCGGCCTGGAAGTAGCGGTCCTTCGAGTACGACTTCTTGCCGCGCGAGGACATGGCGCCCATGGAGCCCATGCCGCGGTACGCCTTGTACTGCTTGCCCTTGACGAGGATCGTCTCGCCCGGGGACTCCTCGGTGCCCGCGAGCATCGAGCCGAGCATCACCGTCTCCGCGCCCGCGACGATCGCCTTCCCGATCTCGCCCGAGTGACGCATGCCGCCGTCGGCGATGACCGGGACCCCGGCCGGGCGCGCGGCGAGCGACGCCTCGTAGACGGCGGTCACCTGCGGGACGCCGACGCCCGTGACGATGCGCGTGGTGCAGATCGAGCCCGGCCCGACGCCGACCTTGACCGCGTCCGCGCCCGCGTCGACGAACGCCTGCGCGCCCTCGCGCGTCGCGACGTTGCCGCCGATCACCTGGACGTCGCGCGTCGCTGGGTCGGACTTGAGGCGCGCGACCATCTCGATGAGCATCCGGACGTTGCCGTGCGCCGTGTCCGCGACCAGCACGTCGACGCCCGCGTCGATGAGCGTCGTGGCGCGCTGCCACGCGTCGCCGAAGTAGCCGATCGCGGCGCCGACGAGCAGGCGGCCCTGGCCGTCCTTCGACGCGTTGGGGAACTGCTCGGACTTGACGAAGTCCTTGACCGTGATGAGCCCGGTGAGACGGCCGTCCGCGTCGACGAGCGGCAGGCGCTCGAGCTTGTGCTTGCGCAGGAGCGCGGTCGCCTCCTCGCGGGAGATCCCCGCCGGGCCCGTGATGAGCGGCTGGGGCGTCATGACCTCGTCGACCTTCGTCGTCGCCCACTCGGCGACGGGCGTGAAGCGCAGGTCGCGGTTGGTCACCATGCCGATGAGGCGGCGCTCGGCGTCGAGCACCGGGAAGCCGGAGATGCGGTACTCGCCCGCGGTCTTGTCGAGCTCCTCGAGCGTCGCGTCGGGCCCGATGGTCACCGGGTTGTCGATGATGCCCGTCTGCGTGCGCTTCACCAGGTCGACCTGGAGCGCCTGGTCCTCGATCGAGAGGTTGCGGTGCAGCACGCCGATGCCGCCCTGGCGCGCCATCGCGATGGCCATGCGCGACTCGGTGACGGTGTCCATGGCCGCCGAGACGAGCGGCACGCGGATCGAGATCTCGCGCGTCAGGCGCGTCGTGGTGTCGATGTCCGACGGCGCCAGGTCCGAGTAGCCGGGCTGCAGCAGGACGTCGTCGTAGGTGAGACCCAGGAATCCGAAGGGGTCACGGTCGGGGACTGCGGCGGGGACGGGCGAGGCGGTCACACCAGGATTCTACGCCGGGGGCCCTCGCCGTATTCCCGCCCGGTCCCCGCCCGCCCGGGGCCCGGGAGGCACGGACGGGCGGGAGGCACGTGGGCGTGCAGGCGCGCGCCGCACCCGGCCGGGCGGCCCCGCGGACGGCTCAGCGCACGACGGCGAGGAGCTCGTGCAGGAGGCCCGTGAAGCTGCGCACCCGGTGGACGGTCGCGGCGAGCGGGAGCTCCTCCGCGGCCTGGTCGCTCGGGAGACCGACGAAGAACGGCAGGCTCGGGTTCGCGTCGTGCGCGGCGTGCACGATGCCCAGGTCGGGACGCGCCTGCGTGGTCACCATCGCCACCGCGGACGGCCGCACCATCGTCACGATCTCCAGCGTGCGGTGCACGTTCGCGGGCCCGGTGACGATCCGCGCCATCGCGCCGTGCGAGGCGAGCGACGCGGCGAGCGCGTGCGCGGCCAGCGGGAGCGGCTCGTCGGGCGCAGCGAAGACGAGGACGATCCGCCGCATGCGGCTCGGGTGGTTCCGGGGCGGCCCCCCGGCGGCCACGATCGCGTCCTCGCTCGCCTGCGTGTACTCGCGCAGCGCGACGAGCGTCGCGTTGGCGAGCACGACCTCGGGCACCTCGCCCGGGCCGGCGAGCACGGTGCGCTCGGCCAGGCGCTCGAGCGCGGGCTCGACGAGGTCGGACCACCACGCGGCCGGGTCGCCGCCCGTCGGGATGCGTAGCAGCCGGTCGCACGCGCGCTGGTCGTAGGCGATCGCCGCGTCGACGACGTCGGAGACGCGCGTGGGCCGCGGTCCCTCACGGACGCCGACCGGACGGGGACCGGCGGCCCGTGCGGGCTCGCCACCCGGGACGGAGCGCAGGAACGGGCGCGACGGCGGCGGCTCGGGCGCCTCGTCGTCGGCCTCGGGCTCGTCGGCGTCGAGGTCGCCCGCGCCGTCGGCTCCGCGGTCGTCGAAGGAGATCGCCCCACGGTTCGCGGCGAGCTCCTCCTCGTCGGCGGCGAGCGCGGCGCGGGCCGCGTCGGCGGGCGCGACGCCGTCGAGCGTGAGGCGGCGCATCACGACGAGGCGAGCGACGTCGTCGTCGGTGTAGCGCCGGTGGGAGCCGGCCCGGTGCTGCGAGGGGCCGAGGCCGTAGCGACGGTCCCAGGTGCGCAGGGTCGCGGGCGCGACGCCGAGCCGGCGCGCGACGGCGGCGACGGCGAGGCCGGGGGACGAGGTCATGCTCGGTCGGGCTCCCTCGGGGTCGGGGGCGGACCGGACTGAGGTCATGGATCGATTCTGCCGAGCGGGCACCCGTCTCGCCACCTCGTAGAGGTCACAGTCGTGCACCCTTCGCGCCAGACCCGTGGCGTATTTGTTCGCTGCACGCGCAAACGCGCCGGGCGCAGCCGATCGCGTCAGCGCGGCAGGATCAGCCGACGCGGTTGAGCAGACCCGCACCGCTCCACGAGCGGTTCAACCTGCTCGTTCACTTTTTCCTCACAGGGGACTTGAACAACCCTTGCAACGCTTGTAGGTTGTTCGGCATGGCAGAGATCTCGAGGCTCCCCGGGCCCGTCATGGAGCTGTGGGAATGGCAGTACCAGGGTTCGTGCCGCGACGCGGACGACACGTTGTTCTTCCACCCCGAGGGTGAACGCGGCTCGACGCGACGACGGCGAGCGGAGGCCGCGAAGGCGATCTGCCACTCGTGCCCCGTGATGATGCAGTGCCGCGAGCAGTCGCTCCGCGTGCGTGAGCCGTACGGGGTGTGGGGCGGCCTGAGCGAGGACGAGCGCGCCGCCATCCTCGCGGGCGGCGCCCGCCGCACCGGCTGACGCACCCCTCCCCGGGCACCGTCCTCGGTGCCTCCGCGCCACCAGCAGACCTGCACGGCCCCGGTCCGACGTCGTACCGGACGCACGTGCGCACGACCCGTGGGACCACCGGTGGGGCGACCGGCCACGGAACGCAGCAGGGCCCCGCGACCGACGGTCGCGGGGCCCTGCTGCTGAACCGGGTCGGCGTCAGCCGACCACCACGGCGAGGATGTCGCGCGCGGACAGGACGAGGTAGTCCTCGCCGCCGTACTTGACCTCGGTGCCGCCGTACTTGCTGTAGATGACCTTGTCGCCGACGGTCACGTCGAGCGGGACGCGGTTGCCGTTGTCGTCGACACGGCCCGGACCGACAGCCAGGACCTCGCCCTCCTGGGGCTTCTCCTTGGCGGTGTCCGGGATGACCAGGCCGGATGCGGTCGTGGTCTCGGCCTCGAGGGCCTTCACGACGATCCGGTCCTCGAGCGGCTTGATGGGGACCGACACGTCGGACCTCCCCTTTCGCGGTGAGAACTGCAACGGATGGGTCGAGCGCACCGGCTGGCCGTCGTCGCGGGTGCCGGACAGCCTGGTCGCACGTGGTGCCGCCTCCGCGAGCGGTGGCGGCACGTCTCAAATCTAGGTCCCGGTTAGCACTCGGTCAAGGCGAGTGCCAACGTCCGCCCTGCGGACGATCCGGGCTCCGGCTGCGCGTGGTCCCCGGCCCCCGTGGAAGGATCGACGCCATGGACGCCGCCACGCTCACCAAGCTGCTCAGCCCCGAGGGCTGGGCCCTGCTCGGCGCGCTCCCGCCGTACGACGAGCAGCAGGCGCTCGTGCTCGCGGCAGGGCTGCGCGCGAAGGGCGTCGACCCGGACCTGGCCGCCGCGGCCCTCACCCAGTCCCGGCTGCGCGCCGCGGCGCACGGCAAGCTCGGCGCGTTCGCCGACGGCATGCTCTTCACGCAGGCGGGGCTGGAGCAGGCGAGCCGGCTCGTCGTCGCGGGCCTGCACGCCCGGCGGTACCAGGAGGCGGGGATCCGGCGCGTCGCGGACCTCACGAGCGGGATCGGCGTCGACGCGCTCGCGTTCGCCGCCGCGGAGCTCGAGGTGCTCGCGACCGACGTCGACGAGCTCACCGCGGCGATCGCGACCGTCAACCTGCGCCACTTCCCCGAGGCCGAGGTGCGCCACGGCGACGGGCTCGCGCTCGACCTGGAGGGCGAGCGGATCGAGGGCGTGTACGCCGACCCGGCGCGCCGCACGCGCGCCGGCACGCGCGTGTTCGACCCGAAGGCCTACGCCCCGCCGCTCGACGCGGTGTGGGCGCTGCGCGAGCGCGTGCCCGCGGTCGGGATCAAGGTCGGCCCGGGCATCCCGCACGCGGGTCTGCCCGAGGACGCCGAGACCGAGTGGGTGTCGGTCGACGGGGACGTCGTGGAGGCCGGGCTCTGGTTCGGCCCGCTGGCGCCCGAGGGACCGGGCCGGTCGGCGCTCGTCCTGTCGTCGTGGACCGGGCCCGACGGGACCGCGCGCACCACCACGCGCCGGATCGCCCACCGCCCGGGCGACGCGGACGTGGTGCCCGAGGTGGGCGCCGTCGGGCAGTACCTCTACGAGCCCGACGGCGCCGTGATCCGCGCGGGGCTCGTCGCCCACGCGGCGCGCGGGCTGGGCGGTCGCCTGCTCGACCGGACCATCGCGTACGTGACCACCGACTCCCCCGCGCCGCTCGACGCGACGGGGCTCGCGGACGGGCTCGCGCGCGGCTACCGCGTGCTCGACACCATGCCGTTCGGCCTCAAGCGGCTGCGCTCCTACCTGCGCGAGCGCGGCGTGGGTCGTCTGACGATCAAGAAGCGGGGCACCGCCGTCACGCCGGAGCAGCTCCGCCGGCAGCTCGCCCTCACGGGCGACGCGACCGCCACGATCGTCCTCACGCGCGTCGGCGGCTCCCAGCAGGTGCTCGTCGTCGAGCCGCTCTCCGCTCCCCCGGCCGGCGCCGGGCAGGACGGGCCCCGGTGAGCGCCCTCCCGCGCCGCACGGCGATCCCCTTCGCCCGCTCGGAGCGCTCGACCGTCGGGCTCGAGTGGGAGCTCGCGCTCGTCGACGCCGACTCGGGCGACCTGCGGCAGGTCGCGCAGACCGTGCTCGACGCCGTGCGCCCGGCCGACGGCGGGCCGCACCCGTCGATCAAGCAGGAGCTCCTGCTCAACACCGTCGAGGTCGTGAGCGGCGTGTGCCGCACGGTGGGCGAGGCCGGCCGCGACCTGCAGCGCTCGGTCGAGGAGCTGCGCGCCGTGACGGACCCGCTGCGCGTCGAGCTCATGAGCGCGGGCACGCACCCGTTCGCGCGCTGGGCGCAGCAGAAGGTCACCGACAAGCAGCGCTACACCACGCTCATCGACCGCACCCAGTGGTGGGGGCGGCAGATGCTCATCTACGGCGTGCACGTGCACGTCGGCATCGAGGACCGCGCCAAGGTGCTGCCGATCCAGCGCGCGATGCTCACGACGTTCGCCCACCTCCAGTCGCTCTCGGCGAGCTCGCCGTTCTGGGGCGGCAAGGACACCGGCTACGCGTCGAACCGCGCGCTCATGTTCCAGCAGCTGCCGACCGCGGGCCTGCCGTTCCAGTTCGGGACGTGGGAGGAGCTCGAGGGCTACGTCGCCGACATGCTGCACACCGGCGTCATCGACGCGTTCGACGAGGTCCGGTGGGACCTGCGGCCCGCGCCGCAGTTCGGCACGCTCGAGACACGCATCTGCGACGGCGTCACGAACATCTCCGAGCTCCTGGCGCTGGCCGCCCTCACGCACTGCCTCGTCGAGCACTTCTCGACGATGCTCGACGAGGGGCGCGAGCTGCCGAGCATCCCGCCGTGGTACGCGCAGGAGAACAAGTGGCGCTCGGCGCGCTACGGCATGGACGCGATCATCATCCTCGACCGCGAGGGCAACGAGGAGCTCGTGACCGACGCCGTGGGGCGGCTGCTCGTCGAGCTCGAGCCCGTCGCGGCGCGCCTCGGCTGCCTCGACGAGCTCGACGGCGTGCGCACCATCGTGCGGCGCGGCGCGTCCTACCAGCGGCAGCGCGCGGTGGCGCGGCGCCACGGGGGCGAGCTGGACGCCGTCGTGCGCTCGCTCGTCGCCGAGATGCGGGCCGGCCGGCCCCTGTGACCCGGCCGGGCCGTCACACGTGCGTGACGGTGAGCGGCATCGACGAGTCGACGCCGATGTCCAGGCTCGACGGCGCGACGCCCGCCCGCACGACGGCCGAGCCGAGCGCGGCGATCATCGCCCCGTTGTCGGTGCAGTAGCGGATCGGCGGGATGCGCAGCTCGATGCCCGCCTCCGCGCAGCGCTCCGCGGCCATGTCGCGCAGCTGGGAGTTCGCGCTGAACCCGCCGCCGACGACGAGCGTCGAGACGCCGTGCCGCTCGCACGCGGCGATGGTCTTGGCGGTGAGCACGTCGGCGACGGACTCCGCGAAGGAGGCGGCGACGTCGTGCACGGGGATCTCCTCCCCCGCGTCCTGGCGGGCCTCGACCCAGCGCGCGACGGCCGTCTTGAGGCCCGAGAACGAGAAGTCGTACGCGTGCTTCTCCTGGTCCTTGCGCGCGGTGAGGCCCCGCGGGAACCGGATCGCCGTGGGGTCGCCCTCGCGCGCGAGGCGGTCGATGTGCGGGCCGCCGGGGTACGGCAGGCCGAGCAGGCGCCCGACCTTGTCGAACGCCTCGCCCGCGGCGTCGTCGAGCGTCGAGCCGAGCTCGGTGACGGCCGTCGCGACGTCGTCCACGAGCAGGAGCGAGCTGTGCCCGCCGGACACGACGAGCGCCATGACGCGCTCGGGGAACGCGCCGTGCACGAGCTCGTCGACGGCCGCGTGGCCGATGACGTGGTTCACGCCGTAGAGCGGCTTGCCGAGCGCGAGCGCGAGGGCCTTCGCGGCCGAGGCGCCGATGGTCAGCGGCCCGACGAGGCCCGGCCCGGCGGTGACGGCGATCGCGTCGACCTCGGAGAGGTCGACGTCGGCCGTGCCGAGCGTGCGCTCGAGCGTGGGGATCATCGCCTCGAGGTGGGCGCGCGACGCGACCTCGGGGATGATCCCGCCGTAGCGCGCGTGCTCGTCCATGGAGCTCGCGACCGTGTCGACGAGCAGCTCGCGACCGCGGACGAGCGCCACGCCCGTCTCGTCGCAGGACGTCTCGATGCCGAGCACCAGGGGCTCGCCGGAGCTCGCGGGAGCAGTGGGGACCATGGCCTCCAGGGTAGTCGCGCGCGGGGGCAGGGTCGTCCGTGTCGCGCACGTCACACCGTCTGCTCGGAAGATGATCAAGGGTTCAACTGTTTGTCCCAGTCATGAGCACCGACACCCTCATCGAGTCCTCTGCCGCGCCGAGCGAGCAGGCCGACCAGCTCGCGATCGACGCGCAGGCCGCGGACCGCCTGTTCCGCGCGGCGCACACCACGCACGCGTTCTCGGACGAGCCCGTCAGCGACGCGCAGATCCAGGCCGCCTGGGACCTCGTCCGCTGGGCGCCCACCGCGATGAACACCCTCCCGCTGCGGCTGCTCGTCGTGCGCACGCCCGAGGCGAAGCAGCGCCTCGGCGCGCACATGGCGGACTTCAACCGCGACAAGACGCTCGCCGCGCCCGTGACGATCGTCGCCGCCGCCGACCCGTCGTTCCACCAGCACCTCGGCACGCTCGCGCCGTTCCGCGAGGGCATCGCCGAGCAGCTCGACCCGCAGGCCGACCTGCGCGAGGGCATGGCCCGCACCAACGCCCTCATCCAGATCGGCTACCTCATCGTCGGGCTGCGCGCCGCGGGCCTGTCCGTCGGCCCCATGACGGGCTTCGACGCCGCCGGGATCGACGCCGAGTTCTTCGGCGAGTCGGGCTGGCGCACGCTCGTCGCGATCAACGTGGGCTACCCGGCCGACGAGGGCGCGCACTTCCCGCGCCAGGCGCGCCTCGACTTCCACCAGGTCGCCGAGGTCCTCTGAGCCCGTCCCGCACCGTCCGAGCCGAGGCGGCACCCCACCGGGGTGCCGCCTCGTCGCGTCCGGGGGCTGCGCGCGCTCCGCGGTGCGGGAGACGCGGCGTGCGTCAGGTCGCGACGGGGCGGTCGGGGTCGTTCGACCACTGCGACCACGACCCCGCGTAGAGCGCCGCGTCGACGCCGAGCGTCGCGAGCGCGGCGACCTCGTGCGCGGCGGTGACGCCCGAGCCGCAGTACACCCCGACCGGGCGCGACGCCGGCTCCTCCCCGGCGGCGCCCTCGGTCGTGCTCCCGGGCTGCGCGGCCACCCCGAGCGCGACGAAGCGCGCGCGGAGCGCGTCCGGGTCGAGGAACGTCCCGTCGGCGGCGAGGTTGCCCGTCGTCGGGGCGCTCACCGCGCCCGGGACGTGACCGGCCCGCGGGTCGACGGGCTCGACCTCCCCGCGGTACCGCTCGCCCGCGCGCGCGTCGAGCAGCACGCCCGACGCCGCGAGCCGGGCCGCGCCGTCGGCGTCGAGCACCGGCATCCCGCCCGGGGAGACGACGACGTCGCCCGGCTCGGGCCGCACGTCGCCCTCCTCGGTCGGGTACCCCGCCGCGCGCCACGCGGGCAGCCCGCCGTCGAGGAGGCGGACGTCGTCGTGGCCCGCCCACCGCAGCAGCCACCAGGCGCGCGCGGCCGACGTGCCGCCCACGGCGTCGTACACGACGACGCCCCGGTCGGCGCGGACGCCCCAGCGCCGGGCAGCCGCCTGGAGGTCGCCCGGCTCCGGCAGCGGGTGGCGGCCGGCGGCGGGCGACGGCGGCGCCGCGAGCTCGGTCTCCAGGTCCACGTACACAGCGCCCGGCACGTGCGCGGCGCGGTGCTGCTCGCGCCCGTCGGTGACGCCCAGCGCCCACCGCACGTCGAGCACGACGGGCGGGCGGTCGCCCGCGAGCGCCGCGGCGAGGCCGGGCGCGTCGACGAGCACGCGGTCGCGCCGCGCGAGGTCGCCCGTCACGCGACCACGTCGGCGGACGCCGTCCCGTAGTCCGGCTCGTCGCGCGGCGGCGGGGGGCCCAGCTCGAGCCGCATCGTGTACGCGTCCACGTCCTCGGGCTGGTAGTACCGCTTGCGGATGCCGAGCTGCTCGAACCCGTGCTTCGCGTAGAGGGCGAGCGCCGGGTCGTTGTCGACGCGCACCTCGAGCAGCACGGCGCTCGCCCCGAGCTCGCGCGACCGCTCGACCAGCGCCTCCAGGAGCACCGAGCCCACGCCCCGGTGCTGGAACGCCGGGTCGACGCCGATGGTCATGACCTGGGTGACGTCGCCGTCGAACCACAGGCCCGCGTACCCGACGAGCGGCTGGGGCCCCGCGGCGTAGAGCCGCACGGGCTCGGCGGCGACGTACCACCGCCCGAACCCGGCGAGCTCGTCGGCGAGCATCCCGTAGGTCCACGCGCCGCGCCCGAACAGCTCGCGCTCGAGCTCGACGACGCGGTCGAGGTCCGCGGCCTTGAGGGGCCGCAGCCGGATCTCGTACGACCGCGTGCTCATCGCGACCGCTCCGGCGACGCGTCGCTCACGCGCTTGCGCGCCGCGGCCTCCTGGACGTCGGGGCGGCGCAGGTACAGCGGCTCGGTCGGCTGCTCGAGCCCGGCCGCCCGGCGCACGATCGCCAGGCGCGCGAGCACGGCGGCGTCGGGGACCTGCGGCGCGTCCTGCGCGACGTCGAGCGCGTCGGGGTACAGCTCGGCGCCCTCCCCGACCACGACGGCGCCCGCGGCGTGCGTCGCGACGTCGGCGGCGGGGCCGACGTCGGGCCCCGCGACGGTCTCGAGCACGGGGACGGCGTGCGGCCCCTCGTGCGCGACGACGCGGTACCGCGCCCAGTAGACCTCGCGACGGCGGGCGTCGGTCGCGACGAGGAGCTCGTCGTCGGGCGCGAGGCCGAGGTCGCTCACGGCCTGCGCGGCGACGGCGTCGAGGCTCGGGACGCCCAGCACGGGCACGCCGAGCGCGAAGCCCAGGGCGCGGGCCGTGACGAGCCCGACCCGCAGGCCGGTGAACGGCGCCGGGCCCGTCCCGACGGCGACCGCCGTGAGGTCGCGGCGGTCGATGCCCGCCTCGGCGAGCGCCGCCTCGACGAGCGGGGCGAGCGCCTCGGCGTGCCGGCGACGCTCGGGCGCGTCGCGGCGGGCGAGACGAGCGCCGTCGTCGGAGACGACGGCGACGGTGACGGAGGCGGAGGTGTCGAGCGCGAGAACAGCCACGGCTCCAGCCTACGGCCGGGAGCGGGGCCGTCCTCGTCGCCGGGCGCTACGGGGTCAGCACGGTGACGTCGAGACCGGCCCAGCGTGCCCCCACGCCGCGCACGGTCACGCGCCGCTCCCCCGCCTCGGGGGCGTCGTCGTCCGAGCCCTGCTCCGCGCCGACCCCGCCGCGCGGGCGCTCGAGCACGATCTCCAGGCGGTCGCCCGCGAGCGCCTCGACGAGGCCGCTGCCCCACTCGACGACCGTCACCGACTCGTCCAGGCTCGAGTCGAGGTCGAGCGCGTCGACCTCGTCGAGCGACCCGAGGCGGTACGCGTCCACGTGCACGAGGGCCGGGCCCCCGACGACGGACGGGTGCTCGCGCGCGACGATGAACGTCGGGGACGCGACCTGGCCGCGCACGCCGAGCCCCGCCCCGATCCCCTGCGTGAGCGTCGTCTTCCCCGCCCCGAGGTCGCCCGTGAGGATCACCAGGTCCCCCGCGCGCAGCACCGCGGCGAGGGCGTGGCCGAACGCGCGGGTCGCCTCGGCGTCGGGCAGCACGACGACGCCGCCCGGCGCGTCGTCGGCCGCGGTCCCGGCGGCGGGCGCCGGGGTCGAGTGGTTCGGGTCGTCGCTCACGCGCGGACCGTCCTTTCCGTGCTGTCGTGCGGGCTCGGGTCGCGCGCCAGGAGCGCCCGCGCGCCGTCGTCGAGCACGTGCGTCCCCACGTGCTCGCGCGGCACGCGCGCACCGAGGCGCGTGGTGATCTCGTAGCTGATGGTGCCCGCGGCCTGCGCCCAGTCCTCGGCCGTGGGGACCCCGCCGCGCGCCACGCCGTCGCCCGCGCCGAACAGCGTGACCACGTCGCCCGCGCGCTCGGTCGCGTCCGGGCCGAGGTCGAGCACGAGCTGGTCCATGCAGACCCGGCCCGCGACGCGCACGACGCGCCCGCCGGGCTCGCCCGGGCGGGCGCCGACCAGCACCGGCCCGCCCGGCGAGCCCTCGGGCCCGCCGCCCGACGCGTGGCGCGGGATCCCGTCGCCGTAGCCGAGCGGCACGACGCCGAGCGTCGTGTCCTGCGGCGTCGTGTAGTGGTGCGAGTAGGAGACGCCGTGACCGCCGGGCACGCGCTTGACCGTCGCGAGGCTCGCCTCGAGCGTCATCGCGGGGCGCAGGCCGAACCGCGACGGCGGCCCGAGCTGCGGCACGGGCGTCATCCCGTACGCGGCCAGGCCCGGGCGCACGAGGTCGTAGTGGGTGCGGGGGGCGGTGAGCGTCGCGGCGGAGTTCGCGAGGTGGCGCAGCTCCGGCACGACGCCCGCCCGCTCGGCCTCGCGCACGGCCTCGTCGAAGACGTCGGCCTGCGCGACGACGGTCGGGTGGCCAGGCTCGTCCGCGAACGCCAGGTGCGACCACATGCCGACGACGCGCACGGCACCCTCCGCCTCGGCGCGCGCGACGGCGTCGAGCACGTCCGGCAGGTCCGCGGGCATGATCCCGTTGCGGCCCAGGCCCGTGTCGACCGCGAGGTGCACCCGCGCGGTCCGGCCCGCGGCCCGCGCCGCCGCGACCACCTCGTCCACGGCCCAGCGCGCGGCGAGCGACACGTCGACATGCGCCTCCACGAGGTCGCGCAGCGGCGCGCCCGGCGGGTACAGCCACGTGAGCACCCGCGCCCGGTCCGGGCCGACGCCCGCCGCCCGCAGCGCGAGCGCCTCGCCCGGCTGCGCCGTCCCGAGCCACGTCGCACCGCCCGCGAGCGCCCCGAGCGCGCTCGCGACGAGCCCGTGCCCGTACGCGTCCGCCTTGACCACGGCCATCACCTCGGACGACGGCGCCAGGTCCGCGAGCGCGCGCACGTTGTCGCGGACCGCCGCCAGGTCGACGACGGCGCGGGCCGGGTAGGCACGGGGGTCCGGGCCGTCGGAGCCGCTCGCGCGGGACGTCGGGGCGGGGCCCGCGAGGGAGCCCGCCCGCGCGCCGGTCGGGACGGTGCCGGGGGTGCCGGCGGGTGTGCCGGGGGGTGTGCCGGGAGAGGTCGTGCGCTGGGTGTCGCTCACGGTCGTCGATTCTCTCACCCGCGCGTCACCACGCGGAGAGCGCGCGGTCCGTCGCGAAGCGGCGCTCGCGGCCCGTGAACGGGTCCGTGAACGCGAGCGACCGCGACACGAGCTGGAGCGGGCGCGAGTAGTCCTCGGGCGAGACGTCGTACGGCTCGGGGTAGAAGTTGTCGTGCACGATCGGCACGCCGAGCCGCGCCATGTGCAGGCGGAGCTGGTGCGTCCTGCCGCTGTGCGGCTCGAGCCGGTACCGCGCGAGCCCGCGCGCCGGGTCGGTCTCGACGACGTCGACGCGGCTCTCCGCGTTGGGCTCGCCGTCCACCTCCTCGGCCCGCATGACGCCGCGGCGCTTGACGATACGGCTGCGCACGGTCGCGGGGAGGTCGAGCGACGGGTCCCACGGCGCGACCGCCTCGTACGTCTTGCGCACCTCGCGCCGCGCGAAGAGCTCCTGGTAGGCCCCGCGCACCTGCGGGCGCAGCGTGAGCAGCAGGACGCCCGCGGTCACGCGGTCGAGTCGGTGCGCCGGACTGAGCTCGGGCAGGTCGAGGTCGCGGCGCAGCCGCACCAGCACCGACCGCGCGACGTACGCCCCGCGCGGGATGGTCGCGAGGAAGTGCGGCTTGTCGACGACCAGCAGGTCCCGGTCGCGGTGCAGCACGCGGACCTCGAACGGCACGTCCGGCTCGACGGGCGGGTCGCGGTAGAGGAACACGAACCCGCGCGGCTCGTACGGCGTGCGTGCGTCCACCGGGCGCCCGCGGCCGTCGACGACCTCCCCCGCCGCGACCTTCTCCGCGAGGCGCGCGGCGTCGTCGGGGAAGCGGTGGCGCACGTAGTCGAGGGTGCGCGGGTACCGCGCGACGCTCTCGGCGTCGTGCGGCAGCACGAGGCGCGTCGGGTTGAGGCCGTCGCGCACGGGGAGGGGGACCACGCCCTCCACGGTACCGGCGGCGTCCCCGCGGTCGGTGCGGGTCGCGCGTGGGTGCGGTGGGGTGCGCGGCGGCGCGGTCGGCACGCGGGCGCAACCGGCGCGGTCGGCGCGTGGTGCGGCACGCCGTGGGCGCGGTCAGCGCGCGGCGAGCAGCTCCGCGACGACGCCCGGGACCGCGTCCGCGACGTCGAGCGCCGCGACGGGACCGCCCGGGTTCGCGCGCTCGGCGGCGAGACCGTGCACGACGGCGGCCGCCGCGGCCAGCCGCGCGGCGAGGCCCGGCTCCCGCACGACGCGCTCCGCGTGCGCCGCGAGCAGCGTGCCGAGGATGCCGGCGAGGACGTCGCCCGCGCCGGCGGTCGCGAGCCACGCGGGCGCGTCCGCCTGGGACCACGCGCCCTCCGGCCCGACGACGACCGTCGCCGACCCCTTGAGCAGCACCGTCGCGCCGGTGGCGTCGTGCGCGCGGCGCGCCCAGCGCAGCGGCGCGGCCTCGACGTCGGTCCGCGCCACGTCGTCGCCGCGCGCCCGCAGGAGCGTCGCGAGCTCCCCGGCGTGCGGGGTCAGCACGACCGACGGCGGGCAGCGCTCGGGCAGCAGGGACAGAGCGCCCGCGTCGACGACCGCGGGCACGCGCTCCGGCGTCGCGTCGGTGGTCGTCGCGTCGGTCGCCGTCGCGTCTGTCGCCGTCGCGTCTGTCGCCGTCGCGTCTGTCGCCGTCGCGGCGGCGAGCGCCGCCCGCACGCGCTCGTGCTGTCCGCCGTCGTCGACCGGGTCGTCGCCCGGGCCGGGGACCGCCGGGACGCCCGGGCCCAGCACCCAGGACTGGACGCGGCCCGCGGCGGGCACCACCTCGGGGCGGGCCGCGAGGACGGCGCGCGTGGCGTCGTCGGGCCCGCCGTAGCGCACCATGCCCGGACCCGTGCGGACGGCCGCGGTCGTGACGAGCACCGCTGCGCCCGGGAAGGTCGGCGTGCCCGCCACGACGCCGACGACGCCGCGCGTGTACTTGTGGTCGGTCGCGCCGGGCACGGACCAGAGGGCCGCGACGTCCGCCGGCTCGAGCCGACGCACGACCGGTGTCGTCTTCCCCCGGTCCGGGGCGGGCGCGTCGGGGCCGGCGACGCCGGGGCCCGGTGCGCCGAGGCCGGGTGCGTCAGGGACGGGTGCGTCAGGGACGGGTGCGCCGAGGCGCAGCCCGATGTCGACGACCGCGCCGTGCCCCGCGAGGTGCGTCGCGGGCGGCAGGAGCAGCCCCGGCTTGGCGGCGCCGAACGTCACCGTGCGGTCGGCGCGCAGCACCGGGCCCGGCACCGTGCCGTCGTCGACGCCGATGCCGCTCGGCGCGTCCACCGCGACGACCCACGGCCGACCGGGGCCTTCGGGATGGTGCGCGGGGTCGCCGTCGAGCGCCGCGGCCAGGCGCTCCACGAGGTCCGCCGCGACCCCGCGCAGCGCCCCGCGGGCGCCGATCCCGACGAGGCCGTCGAGCACGACGTCGGCGCGCGCCGCTTGGCCAGCGACCCGGTCGGCGACGTGCGGGTCGAGGTGGTCGCGGTGGCGGTCGTCGTGACCGTCGCCGTGCGCCGTGCCGTCCGCGCTGCCGACGAGCACCTCGACGCGCCCGCCCGCGTCCCGGAGCGCCGCGAGACCACCGGCGTGCGCGTGCTCGCCCGTGAGCACCGCCAGCACCTCGACGCCGCGGCGCGCGAGGTACGCGCCCGCGTACAGCGTGTCCCCGCCGTTGTTGCCCGAGCCGACGAGCAGGACCGCCCGGGCGCCGGTGACGCGCCCGTCGCGACGGCCGCCGTCGGGCAGGGCGACCGACCGGCGTCGGGCGAGGTCGCGCGCGACGACGGTGGCGAGCGCGAACGACGCCCGCTCCATGAGCGGGACGCCCGCGACGAGCAGGGGCTCCTCGGCGGCGCGGACGTCGGCGACGGACCAGGCTTCGATCATGACCTCATCCTGCCCACCGGGCGCCGGGGCCGCCTGCGCGGCGCCCGCGCCGAGCCGGCCGGGGCGACGACCGCCGGGACGGCCGAGGGCTGAGACGGTCCCCGCGGGCGCGCTGCGGGCCGCGCGGACCCGCATAGGGTGACGAGCATGCGATTCGGACTCTTCATCCCGCAGGGCTGGCGCTACGACCTCGTCGACGTCGCGCCCGAGGACCACTGGAAGACCATGCTCTCCCTGCTCCACTACGCCGACAACGCGGCGGCGGGCGAGCCCCTGCCCGGCGGCGAGTTCGCGTGGGACGGCGTGTGGGTCTACGACCACTTCCATACGACCCCGACCCCGAGCACCGAGGCGACCCACGAGGCGTGGACGCTCATGGCGGCGTTCGCCGCGGCGTCGCAGCGCGTGCGCCTGGGCCAGATGTGCACGTGCATGGCGTACCGCGAGCCGACCTACCTCGCGAAGGTCGCCGCGACGGTCGACCACGTCTCGGGCGGCCGCCTCGAGATGGGCATCGGCGCGGGCTGGTACGAGCACGAGTGGCGCGCCTACGGGTACGGCTTCCCCAGCGCTGGCGAGCGCCTGCGCGCGCTCGACGAGGGCGTGCAGATCATGGCGCGCATGTGGCGCACGGGGTCGTCGGGCACGTTCGAGGGCCGGCGCTACCAGGTGGACGGCGCGCTGTGCTACCCGCAGCCGCTGCAGCGCGTGGCGGTCGACGGCGAGGGTGCCGTGCCGAGCATCCCCCTGTGGATCGCGGGCGGCGGCGAGAAGAAGACGCTGCGCATCGCGGCTCAGCACGCCCAGTACACGAACTTCGACGGGTCGCCGGAGGGCTTCGCCCACAAGTCCGCCGTGCTCGAGCAGCACTGCCGCGACCTGGGCCGCGACTTCGGGGAGATCACGCGGTCGGCCAACTACAACGTCGTCATCGGCGAGACCGAGCGGGACGTCGCGGACCGCCTCGCCCGCGTCGAGGAGCACGCCCGCCGGTACTTCCCCGAGAAGGCGGACGACAGCATCGCGTCGTGGCGCAACGGCCCCCTCGTCGGGACGCCGGAGCAGATCGTCGAGACCCTCACGGCGCTGCGCGCCCAGGGCCTCGGCTACGCGATCGGCTACTTCCCCTTCGCCGCGACCGACCGCGACCAGCTCGAGCTCTTCCAGCGCCAGGTGATCCCGGCCCTCCAGCGCTGACTCTCTCTCCCCTCCCCTCCCCCCTCCCCGCGCGAGCAGGTGGTCTTGGTTCGTCCCGTCGACGGGACGAACCAGGACCGTCTGTTCGTCCGTCGCGGATCGCCTGGTCGACGCCGACCACAGGGTGGGCGGCGTGGGGTGTCGTCCACAGGTCGCGACGACGATGCTGCGGTGGCAGCGTACGACCCGCTGAGATCGCGTCATGCACGCACGCACCGCCGTCCCCGCCGAGCTCCTCCGGATCGCGTCCCGGCAGGCAGGGCTGGTCACGACCGCGCAGGCCGGTGCGGCAGGACTGTCGCGAGGCGCGGTCCGCGGGCTCGTCAACCGGGGAGAGTGGCGCCGCGCCGCGATGAACGTCTACGAGGTCCGGTCGTCTGCCGTGACGAGCCTCGACGACCGACGCCGCCGCGCAGCGCTCCTCGGACTGCTCGCCTTCGGCGCGGACGCCGTCGCCGTCGGTGCCTGCGCCCTGGTGCTGCACGGCGTGGAGGGTCTACCGCACCGGCTCACCCCTCAGGTCGCCCTCGACGAGGCGTCGCGCCGGCGGCATCGCGACGGCGTCCGCCTGCGCCAGTTCGACGACGGGATGCGCACGACGACGATCGACGGGTTCCGGGTCGTGACGCTCGACCGGGCTCTCGCCCAGGCCGTCCCGGAGCTTCCTCGCTCCCACGGGCTCGCCGTCCTCGACGCGGTCCAGCGCCGCCGGCTTCTGACGCCCGACGAGCTCGCCCGCGCGCACGACCTCGCTCGCGGACGGCGAGGCATCGCTACCCGGCACGACCTCTGGGAGCTGTCGGACGGCCGGGCGGAGTCCCCGCTGGAGTCGTTCGCCCGCCTGGAGTGCATCGAGGAGGAGGTGCCGCCGGACGCCCTGCAGCTCCCCGTGTGCGACGAGACGGGCGCCGTGGTCGCTCGAGGTGACATGGGATGGCGGCGTCGCGGCGGTCGCTGGCTCGTCGCCGAGCTCGACGGCCGGGAGCACCACGACACCCCCGTCGCGGTCTTCGCGGACAGTCGTCGCCAGAACCTCCTCACCGGCTCGGGCACCGTGGACCTCCTGCGCTTCACGGCACGCGACCTCGGGCGTGTCGCCGCGACCGTGCGCCGGCACCTCGCCGTCTGACGGGCACCTCACCGCCCGACGGCGGCACGCCACGGTCGACCAAACCTCGCGCAGCACTTCTCGCGAGTCGAGCAGGCGATCCCCGCCGGCCGAACAGGTGGTCCTGGCGCGTCCACGTCGTAGGACGAGCCAGCACCACCTGCTCGGCGGCAGCGGGTGGGGGCGGGGCGGGCGGGTGGTGGGGGCGGGGGTCAGCCCTCTGCGACGACCATCGCCGAGGCGATGCCGGCGTCGTGCGAGATGCTCAGGTGCCAGGCCGTGATGCCGAGCGCGTCCGCACGTGCCGCGACCGTGCCGGTGATCTCGACCTCCGGCGGGCCGCCGACGACGCGGTGCACCGTCGCGTCGTGCCAGCGCATGCCCGCCGGGGCGCCCAGCGCCTTGGCGATGGCCTCCTTCGCGGCGAACCGCGCGGCGAGCGACGCGGGAGGCAGGTCACGCTCGGCCTCGGTGAACAGCTTCTCGCGGAGCCGGGGCGTGCGCTCCAGGGTCTCCATGAACCGCGCGACGTCCACGACGTCGATCCCCACGCCCTTGATCATGCGTCCACCCTACGGTGGCGACCAGGCCTCCCCGCCTCCACGAGCAGGTGGTCCTGGTTCGTCCGGGAGACCGGACGAACCAGGACCACCTGGTCGACGCGTGGGCGGGGGCGGGGCCGGGAGGGCTACTCGACCGTGACCGACTTCGCGAGGTTGCGCGGCTGGTCGACGTCGAGGCCCTTCGCCGTCGCGAGCGCCATCGCGAAGATCTGCAGCGGCACGACGGCCAGCAGCGGCGAGAGCAGCGTCGGGGACTCGGGGATCCAGAAGATCTCGTCCGCGTAGGGACGCACGGCGTCGTCCCCGTCCTCGGCGATGACGAGCGTGCGTGCGCCGCGCGCCCGGATCTCCTGGATGTTCGAGATGACCTTGGAGTGCAGGCCCTCGCGGCCCTTCGGCGACGGCACGACGACGAACACCGGCTGGCCCTCGTCGATCAGCGCGATCGGCCCGTGCTTGAGCTCGCCGGCCGCGAAGCCCTCCGCGTGGATGTACGCGAGCTCCTTGAGCTTGAGCGCGCCCTCGAGCGCGACGGGGAACCCGACGTGGCGCCCGAGGAACAGCACGGACGAGGCGTCCTTCATCGACCGCGCGGTCGCGCGCACGTACTCGCCGCGCTCGATGACGGTCTGGATCTTGCGCGGCATCTCGCGCAGGTCCTCGAGGATCGCCGCGATCTCGTCGGGGAACTTGTTCCCGCGCAGCTGCGCGAGGTAGAGGCCCAGGAGGTACGCGGCGGTGATCTGCGACAGGAACGCCTTCGTCGAGGCGACCGCGATCTCCGGGCCGGCGTGCGTGTAGAGCACGGCGTCGGACTCGCGCGGGATCGTCGAGCCGTGCGTGTTGACGATCGAGATGACCTTCGCGCCCTGCTCACGCGCGTGGCGCACGGCCATGAGCGTGTCCATGGTCTCGCCGGACTGGGTCACGGCGACGACGAGCGTCTTCTCGTCGACGATCGGGTCGCGGTAGCGGAACTCGTGCGCGAGCTCGACCTCGACCGGGATGCGGCACCAGTGCTCGATCGCGTACTTCGCGACGTGGCCCGAGTAGGCCGCCGTGCCGCACGCGACGACGATGATCTTGTCGACCGAGCGCAGCACGGCCTCGTCGATGCGCAGGTCGTCGAGCACGAGCTTGCCCGACGGGTCCGTGCGGCCGAGCAGCGTGTCGGCGACGGCGTGCGGCTGGTCGTGGATCTCCTTGTCCATGAAGGACGAGAAGCCGCCCTTCTCCGCGGCGGCCGCGTCCCAGTCGACCGTGTAGCGCTTCGCCTCGGCCGGGTTGCCGTCGAAGTCGGTCACCTCGACCGACGTCGGCGTGATCGTGACGATCTGGTCCTGCCCGAGCTCGAGCGCCTCCTTGGTGTGGGAGATGAACGCCGCGACGTCGGAGCCGAGGAAGTTCTCGCCCTCCCCCAGCCCGACGACGAGCGGCGAGTCGTGCCGCGCGCCCACGACCGTGTCCGGGGCGTCGGCGTGCACGGCGAGGAGCGTGAAGGTGCCCTCGAGCCGCCGCGCCACCTGCCCCATCGCGAGCGTGAGGTCCTTGGTGTCGCGGTACGCCCGCGCGAGGAGCTGCGCCGCGACCTCGGTGTCGGTCTCGGACCGGAACGTCACGCCCTCGGCGAGCAGCTCGGCCTTGAGGGTCGCGAAGTTCTCGACGATGCCGTTGTGGATCACGGCGAGGCGGTCGTCGTCCGCGAGGTGGGGGTGCGCGTTGGTGTCCGTGGGACCGCCGTGCGTCGCCCACCGCGTGTGGCCGATCGACGCGGACGCCGCGGGCAGCGGGTGCGTCTCGATCTCCTGCACGAGGTTCGCGAGCTTGCCGGACTTCTTCGCGAACGCGACGGCGTCGACGCCGGGCGCGACGAGCGCGACCCCGGCCGAGTCGTAGCCGCGGTACTCGAGCCGTCCGAGTCCTTCGAGAGCCACGTCGAGGGGTCGCCCCGAGGCCTCTCCGACCATGGTTCCAGGGCCCACGTAGCCCACGATTCCGCACATGGTGATCGAGTCTAGCCACGGACCCGCGCCCCTTCGGGGCCGCGCGATCCCGCGGTTCTTCGTGAGGTCCGCTGCCTAATCGAGGCCCGCGCGGCGCACGGACCGTTCCCCGAGCCCGGGGCCTCGTCGCGTCCCGGTCCGTGACGCGTTCGCCGGGCGTGGGACGCGCGGCACCGCGAGGCTGGTGCTCGTGCCCACCGTCCGGATCGGTCTCTCGGGGTGGCGGTACGCGGACTGGCGCGGACCGTTCTACCCCGCGGGGCTCCCCCAGCGCCGCGAGCTCGAGCACGTCGCCTCGCTCTTCCCCGCCGTCGAGCTCAACGGGTCGTTCTACTCGTTGCAGCGGCCGTCGTCGTTCGTCGCGTGGCGCGACCAGACGCCCGAGGGCTTCACGTTCGCGGTCAAGGGACCGCGCTTCGTCACCCACATGAAGCGGCTGCGGGACGTGCGGACGCCGGTCGCCAACTTCGTCGCGAGCGGCGTCCTCGCGCTCGGCAGCAGGCTCGGGCCCGTCCTGTGGCAGCTCCCCGCGCGCACCGCCTTCGACCACGAGCTGCTCGACGCGTTCCTCACGCTCCTGCCGCGCACCACCGGCGAGGCGGCGCGGCTCGCGCAGGAGCACGACGACCGCCTGCGCGCGCCCGCCTGGACGGAGGCGGACGCGGACCGCCCGATCGTGCACGCGCTCGAGCCGCGGCACGCGTCGTTCGCCACGCCGGAAGCGCTCGACCTCCTGCGCCGGCACGGGGTGGCGTTCGCCGTGTCGGACGGCGCGGGCCGCTGGCCGCTCGTCGAGGCGGTCACGAGCCCGCTCGTGTACGTGCGCCTGCACGGGGACCAGGAGCTCTACCGCAGCGGCTACCGGCCGCACGTGCTCGACGCGTGGGCCGAGCGCGTGCGCGCCTGGCACGCCGCGGGCCACGACATCGAGGTCTACTTCGACAACGACGTGGACGCCCACGCCCCGGCCGACGCGCTCGCCCTCATGGCCCGCCTGCCCGACCTCGCGCTCCCCGGCCCGGGGCACGCCGTCGAGCCGGCGCCGCGCCGCCGTCGGGCCGCGCGCGGGGCCGACGACGCCCGCTGAGGCGACCCGGGGAGGGCGGCCCCGCGGTGCCGTCGTCGGGGCGCGAAGCCGCCCCGTGCACCGGCACGGGCGCGCATCCGGCAGAATCGGGCGGGTGTCCTCCCCCGCCGACGACCCGTCCGACCTCCTGCGGGCCCACCTGGCCGCGCCGTCGTCCTCGCCGTACGTCGATCTCGACCGGGCCGTGTGGAGCCGGCTGTCGGAGTCGACGCCGCTGCCGCTGACCGACGACGACGTCGCGCGCCTGCGCGGCCTCGGTGACCCGATCGACCTCGCCGAGGTCGACGCCGTGTACCGGCCGCTCTCGCGCCTGCTCAACCTCTACGTCACCGCGACGTCGGGCCTGCACGAGGCGACGTCGACGTTCCTGCGGGAGGAGACCGGCAACACGCCGTACGTCATCGGCGTGGCCGGCTCCGTGGCCGTCGGGAAGTCGACGACGGCGCGCGTGCTGCGCGAGATGCTGGCCCGCTGGCCGGAGACGCCGCGCGTCGAGCTCATCACGACCGACGGCTTCCTCTACCCCAACGCGGAGCTCGCGCGCCGGGGCCTCATGGACCGCAAGGGCTTCCCCGAGTCCTACGACCGTCGCGCGCTCATCCGGTTCCTGTCCAAGGTCAAGGCCGGCCACGCCGAGGTGCGGGCCCCCGTCTACGACCACCTCACGTACGACATCGTGCCGGGCGCCGAGGCCGTCGTCCGCAAGCCCGACGTCCTCGTCGTCGAGGGCCTCAACGTGCTCCAGCCGGCGCGCCCGAGCGCGCACGACGAGTCGACCGTCGCCGTGTCGGACTTCTTCGACTTCTCGATCTACGTCGACGCCCGCACGCGCAACATCCGCCAGTGGTACGTCGACCGGTTCCTCGCGCTGCGCCGCACCGCGTTCGCGCGCCCCGAGTCGTACTTCCGCCGCTACGCCGATCTCACGGACGAGCAGGCGGTGGAGCGGGCGAAGTCGATCTGGGACGCGATCAACGCGCCGAACCTCGAGCAGAACATCCTGCCGACGCGCGGCCGCGCGACCCTCGTCCTCACGAAGGGCTCGGACCACTCGGTCCAGCGCGTCCGCCTGCGCAAGCTCTGAGGCGGCACGCTCAGCACAGGGCAGGGTCAGGTCGCGCGGGGCGGCGTGCCCGACGACGTCGCCCCCGACGACCCGGGCGGCACCGTCCCGGAGGCGTCCGCCGCGCGCGGACGGGGCGCGGGCGCGCCGGTCACCGGCCCGGTCGCGGGGTTCCCGCCGGCCGTCGCGCCCCCGCTGGGCGCGGTCGCGGCCGGCGTCCCGCCGGTCGTCGGCGCGGCCCCGGCCGGGTCGGTCGCATCCTCTCCGACAGGCACCCGCGCCGTCGGCGGCAGCTCGCCGCGCTGGCGCGCGCGCATCATGAGCACGCGGTCGATGACGAACCCGCTCCCGACGCCCAGCACGATGCCCACGACCATCGCGAGCAGCGGCTCGTGGCCCAGCCAGCGGGCGGCGACGAGCCCGATGAGCACCGAGTAGACGGCCCACGTCACCGCCGCGATGCCGGAGAACGCCATGAACCGACGCCGCGGGTACCCGACGGCGCCGGCCGTCATGTTCACCGCGACGCGGCCCACGGGGATGTAGCGCGCCGCGAGGATGAACGACGCCCCGCGGTGCGCGAGGGCGCGCTCGGCCCACCCCACGGCGCGCCGCCCGCGGGGCGTGCGCAGGATGCGCAGACGCTCCGTGCCGACGGCGCGACCGATCGCGAACGCGATCTGGTCCCCGGTCCAGGCACCCAGGGCCGCGACGAGGAGCACGAGGACGAGGTTCGGCTCGCCGGTCGCGTGCGCGGAGACCGCGAGCGTGATGACGACCGACTCGCTGGGGACCGGCGGGAAGAACCCGTCGATCGTCGCGAAGCCGAACAGGGCGGGATAGATCCACGCGGACGCCGCGAGGGCGAGAATCCAGTGCTCGAGATTCTCCAGGAAGGTCGACACGGCGTCCGGCAACGGCGTCCTCGTTCGTCTGCTGGCGGGGAGGCCAGGCGGGCGGTGGCGGCAGGTCGGTCGTCCTGCACCAGGACAAGCCTACGGAGCGCGAGGACGACGACCATCAGGGAGACCCCCGGTTCACCCCTGAGGACCCCGGGCGCGACGGCGCCGCGCCCGTGACGATTCTGCCGTGCCCGCCGCGGCAGGGTCGTCATCCCGGCGGACGACTTCCCGCGGCGGGCCCGTACGTCGTGAGGACCAGGGGCCGCGGACGCCCGGTGGGCTAGTTCCCGGCGCCCGGGAGCCGCGCGACCCCGAGGGTCGAGGACAGCGTGCGCAGGTCGGCGGCGTCGAGGTAGAGCTCGCCCCGCAGGTGGTCCGTCTCGTGCTGGACGATGCGCGCGGGCCACCCGGTCAGCACGTCGTCGAACGGCTCGCCGGCCTCGTCCTGGCCCGTGAGCCGGACGGCGTGGGCGCGCGTCCGCTCGGCCTGCCAGCCGTGCACGGAGAGGCAGCCCTCGAAGAACGTGCGGGTCTCCTCGCCGACGACCTCGTAGCGCGGGTTCACGAGCACCCGGTACTCCAGGGGGCTTCGCTCCCGGTCGTCGTCGACGTCCGGGGCACCCGGGTCCTCGACAACGGCCACCGCGAGGCCGAGGCCGACCTGCGGCGCGGCGAGCCCCACTCCGGGCGCCGCGCGCATGGTCGCGCGCATCGCGTCGAGGAAGCTCGGCAGCGCGTCGCCGAGCTGGCCCGCGTACGGCACGGCCGGCGTGCGCAGCACGGGGTGGCCGGCCTGCACGATCGGCAGGACGCCGTCGGGGTAGGCGGCGAGGAGCGCGAGCACGTGCTCGCGCAGCGCCTCGTCGACCCCCTGCCTCACGCTCGTGCCCGCCTCGCGTCCCGTCGGCCGTCCCGACGCGCTCACAGGGCGAGCCGCTCGCGCACGACGCCCGCGAGCTGCCCGGCGACCGCGTCGGCCTGCTGCTGCGTCGCCGCCTCGACCATGACCCGGACGAGCGGCTCGGTGCCCGACGGCCGCAGGAGCACCCGCCCCGTCTCGCCGAGCGAGCGCTCCGCACCGGCGACCGCGGCCAGCAGCGCCTCGTCGGTCGACGCGCGCGCCTTGTCCACGCCCGGGACGTTGAGCAGGGTCTGCGGGAGCCGCTGCACGACGCCCGCGAGGTCCGCGAGCTTCTGGCCGGTCGCGCGCACCCGCGCCGCGAGCTGGAGGGCCGTGAGCACGCCGTCGCCCGTCGTCGCGTAGCGCGACATGACGATGTGGCCTGACTGCTCGCCGCCCAGGCCGTAGCCGTGGGCGCGCATCTCCTCGAGCACGTACCGGTCGCCGACCGCCGTCTGGACGGTGCTGATCCCCGCCGCGCGCATCGCGAGGAGGAGCCCGAGGTTGCTCATGACCGTCACGACGAGCGTGTCGTGCGGGAGCGCGCCCTCGTCCTTGAGCGCGAGGGCGAGGACGCCCATGATCTGGTCGCCGTCGACGACGGTGCCCCCGTGGTCGACCGCGATGCAGCGGTCCGCGTCGCCGTCGAACGCGACGCCGAAGTCGGCCTCGGACGCGACGACGACGGCCTGGAGCTGTTCCGGGTGGTTCGAGCCGCACGCCGCGTTGATGTTGCGGCCGTCGGGGCTCGCGTTGATGACGACGACGTCCGCCCCGGCCGCACGCAGCGCCGCGGGCCCGACGTCGCTCGCCGCGCCGTTCGCGCAGTCGACCGCGATCCGCAGGCCGGCCAGCGGCTTGTGGTCCTCGTCGGCGCCGATGCTCGACATGAGGTGCTCGACGTACGCGCCGCCCGCGCGGCCCGAGTCCGGGGAGATGCGGCCGACGACGCCGTGCGTCGGGCGCTCCCACTCCTGGCCCAGGAGGCTCTCGATGCGGTCCTCGACCGCGTCGTCGAGCTTCACGCCGCCGCGCGCGAGGAACTTGATCCCGTTGTCCTGCATGGGGTTGTGCGACGCCGAGATGACGACGCCGAAGTCGACGTCCATGGTGCTCGTCAGGTAGGCGACGGCCGGGGTCGGCAGGACACCGACGTCCTTCACGTCGACGCCCGCGCTCGCGAGCCCCGCGATGAGCGCGGCGCCGAGGAACTCCCCGGACACGCGCGTGTCGCGCCCGACGACCGCGCGCGGGCGGTGCCCCTCCTCCTGACCGCTCGCGAGCACGCGGGCCGCGGCGACGCCGAGGTCCAGCGCGAGCTCCGCCGTCACGTTGCCGTTCGCGAGACCGCGCACCCCGTCGGTGCCGAAAAGCCGTCCCATGGAAGTCCTTCCCCTCGTACCGGCCGTACGCCGACCGTACGACCGTCAGCCGCTGCCCGCCGTCGACGGGTCTTGGTCACCGCTCCTCACAAACGCCGTCGGCCCCGGTGGACGAGGTCCACCGGGGCCGACGAGCGCACAGCGCAGGATCAGCGCTTGGAGTACTGCGGTGCCTTGCGGGCCTTCTTGAGACCGGCCTTCTTGCGCTCGACGACGCGGGCGTCGCGAGTGAGGAAGCCGGCCTTCTTCAGCGCGGGGCGGTTGTGCTCGGCGTCGATCGCGTTGAGCGCGCGCGCGATCGCCAGGCGCAGCGCGCCGGCCTGGCCCGAGGAGCCGCCGCCCGTGATGCGGGCGACGACGTCGAAGCGACCCTCGACGTCGACCAGCTTCAGCGGGGAGTTGACGAGCTGCTGGTGGACCTTGTTCGGGAAGTAGTCCTCGAGCGTGCGCCCGTTGACCTTCCAGGTGCCGGTGCCGGGGACGAGGCGCACGCGCGCCACGGCCTCCTTGCGGCGGCCCAGGGCCTGGCCGGGGGCGGTGATGCTCTGGCCGCGGCCCGTGGGGGCGGCGGACTCGGAGGTGTAGGTGCTGGGCGTCTCGTCGCCCAGGGTGTCGGTGTCGACGGTGGTCTCGGCCACGGGTGGTGTCCTCGCGTCTCTCTGTGCGCTACGCCTGGGCGGCGATTACTGCGCGACCTGGGTGATCTCGAACGGCTTCGGCTGCTGAGCGGCGTGCGGGTGCTCGGCACCCGCGTAGACCTTCAGCTTGCCGAACTGGGCGCGACCGAGGGTCGTCTTGGGGAGCATGCCCCGGACGGCCTTCTCGACGGCACGCTCGGGGTGCTTGTCGAGCAGGTCGCCGTAGGCGACGGCACGCAGACCACCCGGGTAACCGGAGTGGTTGTAGGCCATCTTCTGCTCGCGCTTGTTGCCGCTCAGGGCGACCTTGCCGGCGTTGATGACGATGACGAAGTCACCGCCGTCGACGTGCGGAGCGAAGGTCGGCTTGTGCTTGCCGCGCAGCAGGGTGGCCACGTGGGTGGCCAGGCGGCCCAGGACGACGTCGGTCGCGTCGATGACGTACCAGTCGCGCTGGACGTCGCCGGGCTTCGGGGTGTACGTACGCACGGTCGTAGCCTTCGTTTCTGTCTCAGGATGTCTTCTTCGACCGCTGAAGCGTGCGGCCGAGAGGGCAGGTCGTTGCGCGGCGGGCTCGGTCGACACCCGCTCCTTGGCCGGCAGCGAGTGGGCGCGCTAGCGACACGGGTGTCGTGAGATGAGCACAACGACTCACCAGACTACCCGCGAGGCAGGCCGCCGGTCAAAGCGGCCGGGCGCTCCCGGACGCACGTCTCGCAGCGCGTCGAGCGGGCCTCGTGGACGCAGCCGGGGCAGTACAGGCGCAGGGTCCGGCAGCTCGGGTCGGCGCAGTTCTCGTACTTCGCCGTCGGCGCCCCGCACGCCGTGCACGCGCCGAGCGGCGTCGACCCCGGGCCGAGCTCGACGTGCATGCGCTCGTCGAACACGTAGAGCGACCCCTCCCACAGCCCCTGCGAGCCGAACACCTCGCCGTAGCGCACGACGCCGCCGTCGAGCTGGTACACCTCCTCGAACCCGCGGGCGCGCAGCAGGGCCGACAGCACCTCGCACCGCACGCCCCCCGTGCAGTACGTGACGACGGGCCGCCCCTTGAGGTCGTCGTAGCGGCCCGAGTCGATCTCGGCGACGAAGTCCCGCGTGGTCGCGACGTCGGGCACGACGGCCCCGCGGAAGCGGCCGATGGCCGCCTCGAACGCGTTGCGGCCGTCGAGCATCACGACGTCGTCGCCGCGCTCCTCGACGAGGTCGTGCAGGGCCTGCGGGCTCAGCCGCTCCCCGCCGCCGACGACGCCGTGCTCGTCGACCCGGACCTCGTCCGGCACGCCGAACGCGACGAGCTCGGGGCGCACCTTGACGGACAGGCGCGGGAAGTCGCGGCCCGTGCCGTCGGACCACTTGACGTCGACGCCCTCGAAGCCCGGGTACCGGCGCGTCGTCTTCACGTACTGCTTGAGGTCCTCGACCGTCCCGCCGAGGGTCGCGTTGATCCCGTGCTCCGACACGATCACGCGACCCGTGAGGTGCCACCGCTCCCCCAGCGCCTGCTGCCAGAGCTGCACGGCACGCGGGTCCCGCACCGGCGTGAAGGCGTAGAAGAGCACGATCTTGTGGACGGCCATGCCCACCAGGATAGGGAGGGCTAGCGCGCCCGACGGACGCGCTCGACGTCCCAGACCGGCTCCGGTGCCTCGACGACCTCGCCGTCCTCGCGGAACACGAGGAACCGGTCGAAGCCGCGCGCGAACCACCGGTCGTGCGTCACCGCGAGCACGGTGCCCTGGAAGGCCGCGAGCCCCGCCTCGAGCGCCTCCGCCGAGTGCAGGTCGAGGTTGTCGGTCGGCTCGTCGAGCAGGAGCAGCGTCGCGCCGTCGAGCTCGAGGAGCAGGATCTGGAAGCGCGCCTGCTGGCCGCCCGAGAGCGTCTCGAAGCGCTGCTCGGCCTGGCCCACGAGCTCGTACCGGTCGAGCGCCCGGCTCGCGCCCTCGCGACCCATGCCCGCCCGGTGCCCCTCACCGCGGTGGAGGATCTCCAGCAGCGTGCGCCCCCGCAGCTCCGGGTGGTCGTGGTTCTGCGCGAACCACCCCGGCCGCACCCGCGACCCGAGCACGGCCCGGCCCGTGTGCGCCACGGGAGCGGGCGCCGCCGGGCCGCCGGCGACGTCGTCGGGCACGGTGCCCGGCTCGGGGTCGCTCCCGCCAGCGGCGAGGAGGCGCAGGAAGTGCGACTTCCCGGAGCCGTTCGAGCCGAGCACCGCGACGCGCTCGCCGAAGAACACCTCGACGTCGAACGGCTTCATGAGCCCCGTGAGCTCGAGCCGCTCGCACGTCACCGCGCGCTTGGCCGTCCGCCCGCCCGTGAGCCGCACGGTCACGTTCTGGTCGCGCGCGACGACCTCGGGACGCCCCGCCTCCTCGAACTTGCGCAGGCGCGTGCGCGCGGCCTGGTACCGGCTCGCGAGGCCGTCGTTGAACGCGGCCTTCGTCTTGAGCGTCCGCACGAGCTCCTGGAGCTTGGCGTGCTCCTCGTCCCAGCGGCGCGCGAGCTCGGCGAGCCGGTCGCGCCGGTCCGCACGGGCCTGGGCGTACGTCGCGAAGCCGCCGCCGTGCACCCACACCGTGCCGCCGCCCGGCGTCGGCTCGAGCGTCGCGACCTGGGTCGCGGTGCGCGACAGCAGCTCGCGGTCGTGGGACACGAAGAGGACCGTCTTGGACGACGCGACGAGCCGCTCCTCGAGCCAGCGCTTCGTCGGCACGTCGAGGTGGTTGTCCGGCTCGTCGAGCAGCAGGACCTCCTCGGGCCCACGCAGCAGGGCCGTGAGCGCGAGCCGCTTCTGCTCGCCCCCGGACAGCGACCGCACGTCGCGCCACTGCGCCTTCTCGAACGGGACCGACAGCACCTCGTCGGTCACCTCGTCCCAGCCGGCCTCGGCGTCGTAGCCGCCCACGTCCGCCCAGTCCACGAGGGCCTGGGCGTAGCGGAGCTGGGCGGGCTCGTCGTCGACCGTCATGATGTCGTGCTCGGCAGCCGCGAGCTCGAGCGCCGCCTCGCGGACGGCGGTCGGCGCGAGCCCGACGAGAAGGTCGCGCACCGTGCGGTCGTCGTCGATGCGGCCGACGTCCTGGCGCATCACCCCGAGCCCGCCGCTGCGCACGACGGCACCGCCGTGCGGGGCGACCTCACCGGTGACGATGCGCAGCAGCGTCGACTTCCCGACGCCGTTGGGCCCCACGAGCGCGACGCGCGCGCCGTCCGCGACCCGCAGGTCGACGCCGTCGAGCAGGGTGCGCCCGTCGGGCAGGTGATACGTGACGTCGCTGAGGTCGAGGTGTCCCACCCCGTCATGGTCCCCGACGTCGGCCGCGCGGTCACGCGCTTTGCGGACCCCGGCGTCCGGCACTTCGGCCGGGCCGACGCCACCCGCCGCCCGGCACCACGGCCGGCGGGCGCCGAGACGCGGGACGCCGGGTGGCGGGATGGCGGGTGGCGGGACGCCGGGATGGCGGGATGGCGGGACGGCTCAGCGCCGGCCGCCGCCGAGGAGGCCGCCCAGCCCGCCCAGGAGGTCGCCGAGACCGCCGCCGGCGCCCGACCCGCCGCCCAGGAGCCCGCCGAGGACGTCGCCCAGGCCGCCCCCGCCGGTCTGCGAGGCGCCCGGCCGCTCGCCCGCGCCCTTCCCCGCCGCGGTACCGCCCGCCGTGCCGCCTGAGGTGCCGGTCGGGACGCCGCCCGACGACCCGGCGCCGCCGAGCTGCTTCGCGAGGAAGGCCAGCGCGATCGGCGCGAGCGCGGGCAGCACCTTCGCGAGCAGGTCCTTGCCGGTGCCCGTCGACCGGGCGAGCTGCGCGACGACAGCCTGCTCGTTCTGCCCGAACACGTGCCCGACGATCTTGCGGCCGTCGTCGGTGTCGACGTCGTCGAGGTCGACGCCGCCCTCCACGAGCGCCGGGTCGTGCTGCGCGAGGGCCTCACCGAGCGACGCCGCGCCCGCCGGGTCCTGCGCGTTGGCGCGCAGCCCGCCCAGCAGCGCGGGCAGCGCCGCGCCCACCGCGCGCTGCGCCGTCGCCTCGTCGACGCCGAGCCGACCGGCGAGCTGGTCGAGCGGGACGGTGGACAGGATGTCGTCGATGCCGGCCATGGGGTCGTCCTCCGGTTCAGGGGTGCTCCAGCGGGTGCGCACCGGGGCGCGGTGCGGCCCCACCGTAGTCCCGGCCGGGCGCCCTCGCAGGCACTCGCGTCCGGGGCTGCGTCCGTCCCCGTGAGGTGCCAGGGTGGGACGCATGAGCGAAGACACCACCGCTACGAGCCCCGACCCGGAGACGGGCGCCGAGGGCGACACCGACCAGCTCCAGCCCGAGGAGACGCTCCTCGACCGCGGCGTGGACGACGTGCTCGACGAGGGCTACTCCCCGCCCGAGCGCCCCCGCTCGAACCACTTCGGCGAGACGCCGTGGGAAGAGGTGCACGGCGAGACGCTCGACCAGCGCCTCGCCGAGGAGGAGCCGGAGGAGTGGGAGCGCGACCCGGCCGAGCGGCCCGACGAGACCCGCGCGGGCCGCCTCGTCGCGGACCCCGACGCCCTCGACGGGCGCCAGAACGACACGTACGCCGACGACGAGGGGATCTCCGGGGGCGCCGCGGGCGCCGAGGAGGCCGCCGTCCACGTCGTCGAGGAGCCCTGAGAAGCCCTGAGGAAGCCCTGAGGGCGAGCGCCCGCCCGCGGCCGGCTCAGGCCGGCTCGCGGGGCGGCGCGTCCTCCCAGACGTCCTCCTCGTTCCGCACGGCGCGGATGCGGTCGGCACGCGCCGCGAGCTCCGCGTCGGGCGGGTAGGTGACCTCCTCGAGCACGAGCCCGTGCGCCGGCACGACGCCTGCCCCCGCGTCCCGGCGCCGGCTCGCGAGGAGCTCCGCCGGCCACCCGACGTCGCGGCGCCCCTCCCCCACGGCGAGCGACGCGCCGACGAGCGCGCGCACCATGTTGTGGCAGAACGCGTCCGCGCGGACGTGCGCGACCACGAGCCCCGCGTCGGGCCCGTCCGTCGGGCGCGACCACGACAGGAGCTGCAGCTCCCGGATCGTCGTCGCGCCGGGTCGCGGCTTGCAGAACGCCGCGAAGTCCCGCACCCCGAGCAGGGGCCGCACGGCGGCGTCCATCGCCGCGACGTCGAGCGGCCGCCGGTTCCACAGCACCCACTCCCGGCGCAGCGGGTCGCGCTGCGCCGGGTCGTCCGCGACGCGGTAGGTGTACGCGCGGTGCAGCGCGGAGAATCGGGCGTCGAACCCGGTCGGGGCCGGCGCGGCACGGTGCACGACGACGTCCCCCGGCAGCACGCCCCCCAGCCGCGCGACGAGCGCGTCCCCCGGCGCGCGGTCGGACCGGCCGGGCAGCGCCTCCCACTGCGCCCGCGTGAGGTCGACGTGCGCGACCTGCCCCCGCGCGTGCACGCCCGCGTCCGTGCGCCCCGCCACCGTGAGCCGCGGCGCCGCGCCCCGCAGGATCGTCGCGAGCCCGTCCTCGAGCGTGCCCTGCACGGTGCGCAGCGTCGGCTGCCGGGCCCAGCCGGCGAACGCCGTCCCCTGGTAGGCGAGGTCCAGGCGCACGCGCACGACGTCGTCCGGCACGTCGGGTCGCGGGGCGTCGGGGTCCGGGAGGGCGGGGTGCGGGACGGCGGTCACGGGAGTTCACCGTAGTCGCCCGCCCGTGCGCCGCGCGCGCCGCCGTGCCTACGCTGCCGCCCATGACCGGCGACCCGCACGACGTCCGCACCCTCGCCGTCGACTGCGGCGGGGGCGGCATCAAGGCGAACGTGCTCGACGCGTCGGGCACCGCGCACGCCGCGGCGGTGCGCGTCCCCACGCCCTACCCCCTCCCGCCCGACCTCCTCGTCGAGACGGTCGCGGGCATCGCGGCCACGCTGCCTCCCGCCGACCGCGTCACGGTGGGCATGCCCGGGATGATCCGGCGCGGAGTCGTCGTGCACACGCCCCACTACGTGACGCGCAGCGGGCCCCGCTCGCGCGTGGACCCCGCGCTCGTCGAGGCCTGGACGAGCTTCGACGTCCGCGCGGCGGTCGAGCGCCGGCTCGGCGTCCCGGCGCTCGTGCTCAACGACGCCGAGGTGCACGGCGCGGGCGTCGTCGCGGCGTCCGGGCTGGAGCTGGTGCTGACGCTGGGGACGGGGCTCGGCTCCGCGCTGTTCCACGGGGGCCGGCTCGCGCCGCACCTCGAGTGGTCGCGCGCCCCGGTGCGGCGGGGCACCACGTACGACGAGTACGTCGGCGAGCCCGAGCGCCGCCGCCTCGGCGACGGGCTCTGGTCGCGCCGGGTCCTCGCGGTCGTCGAGGGGCTGCGGCCCGTGTTCTGGTGGGACCGCCTCTACCTGGGCGGGGGCAACTCGCGGCGCATCACCCCGAGCGTCCTCGACCGGCTCGGCGACGACGTCGTCGTGGTGCCGAACTCGGCGGCCCTCGTCGGGGGCGCCCGCGCGTGGGACCTCCCGCCGGCCTGACGCCTCAGCGACCGGCCGCGCCGTCGCCCGGCGCCCCGTCCGCGGTGCGCGGCCTGGGCGCGGCCGCGGCGGGCTCGAGGAGGCCCGGTGGCGCGCCCTCGTCCCCGCCCCCCGGCGGCGCGCCCGCGGCGAGCGCGCCGTGCGCGTCGAGCAGGACGCGGTTGAACGCCACGGGCGCGTCCAGGCTCACCAGGTGCCGCGCGCCCGGGACGACGACGAGCCGGGCCGGGGCCCCGCCCGCGTGCGCCGCAGCGAGGAACCCGCGCTCCCCCAGCCGGAAGTGGTCCCAGCGCCCGTTGACGAGCCAGACCGGCGAGTCCGCCGCCGCGAGGGCCCGGACCGGGTCGACCGACCCCACCTCGCGCAGGATCGCGCTCATGACGTCGAGGGCGAACCCGCCGGCCGCGAGGTCGGCGGCGGCCTGGGCCGTCATCGCCCGGTCGACGAGCGCCTGGTTCAGCCCGGCTCCCCCGTCCGGGAGCCGCTCGATCCCGCGCGCGAGGACGAGCCAGCCGCCGCGCAGGCGCGTCGACGGCGGCGTCGAGCACGCGGCGGCGACGAGCCCCACGACGCGCTCGGGGTGCCGCGCGCGCGTCTCGATCGCGACGTAGCCCCCGAGCGACAGCCCGACGACGAGCGCGCGGCCGCCGACCTCGTCGATCCCGGACGCGACCGCCTCGACCGCGCCGTCGAGCGTGAACGCCTCGCCGCGCCGCACGCCGTGGCCCGGCAGGTCGACCGCGACGGCCCGCACACCGGCGCGACGCAGCGCCGCGAGCTGGTCGCGCCACATCGAGCGCGAGGTGCGCGACCCGTGCACGAGGACGACGGGCGGCCACGTCCCGGTCCCGGGCGACGCGTCGGTGGAGGTCACGGCTCGACCGTAGGCCCTGCTCCACGCGAGATCGACCCGAGGGGGCACGAGGCCGACCTCGGGCAGGCCGGTCTCCGCCGTCCGGGTCGAACCCGGCCGCTCGCTCGGCCCGTCCCGGCCCGACGGTGCCCCTCCCCCGGAGCGGCCGGGACGCGGCAGGCCAGGGACGCGGCAGGGCCGGAGACTCGGCAGAGCCGGAGACGCAGCAGGGCCCGGGACCGTACGGTCCCGGGCCCTGCGCGACGAGCCCCGGAGGGCTCGGGCGGGAAGAGGAGGCTCAGGCCTCCTTCTTCTCCTCCGTGGCGTCCTCGACGGGCGCGTCCTGGACGTCCTCGGCGGGAGCGTCCTCGACGGCGGCGTCCTCGACGGGCGCGTCCTCGACCTTGTCGGCCTTCTTGGACGGCTTGTCGGCCTTCTTCTTGCTCGCCTTCTCGGCAGCCTTCTCCGCCTCGCGGACGACGGCCTGCTTCGGGCTGACGGGCTCGGTCACGAGCTCGATCACCGCGAGGGGCGCGTTGTCGCCCTTGCGCGTGCCGACCTTCGTGATGCGCGTGTAGCCACCCTCACGCTCCGCCATCTGCGGGGCGATCTCGGTGAACAGCGTGTGCACCACGGACTTGTCGCGGACGACGCGCAGGACGCGACGGCGCGCGTGCAGGTCGCCGCGCTTGGCGAACGTGATGAGGCGCTCGGCCACCGGGCGCAGGCGCTTCGCCTTGGTCTCGGTGGTCGTGATGCGGCCGTGCTCGAAGAGCTGGGTGGACAGGTTCGCGAGCATCAGGCGCTCGTGAGCCGGTCCGCTGCCGAGCCGGGGGCCCTTGGCGGGGGTAGGCATGGGATGTGCTCCTTGGGAAGTGATCGCGCCGCAGGTGCGGACCCGGACGCGCTGAGGTGTCTAGAGCCGCAGGCTCAGTACTGCTGCTCGGTGTCCGAGAACGTCGCCTCGTCGTCGTCGCCGTCGTAGTACGCGGCGGCCGACGGGTCGAAGTCGAGCGGCGAGTCCTTGAGGGACAGGCCGAGCTCGGCGAGCTTCTCCTTCACCTCGTTGATGGACTTCGCACCGAAGTTGCGGATGTCCAGCAGGTCCGCCTCGCTGCGTGCGACGAGCTCGCCCACCTGGTGGATGCCCTCGCGCTTGAGGCAGTTGTACGAGCGGATCGTGAGGTTGAGCTCCTCGATCGGCAGCGCCAGGTCCGCGGCCAGGGCCGCGTCCGTCGGCGACGGACCGATCTCGATGCCCTCGGCCTCGACGTTGAGCTCGCGGGCGAGGCCGAAGAGCTCCACCAGCGTCTTGCCGGCCGACGCGAGCGCGTCGCGCGGCGAGATCGCCGGCTTCGTCTCGACGTCCACGACCAGCTTGTCGAAGTCCGTGCGCTGCTCGACACGCGTCGCCTCGACCTTGTAGGTCACCTTGAGGACCGGCGAGTAGATCGAGTCGACCGGGATCCGGCCGATCTCGGCGTCGAACGACTTGTTCTGCGAGGCCGAGACGTAGCCACGGCCGCGCTCGACGGTCAGCTCGATCTCGAGCTTGCCCTTGTCGTTGAGCGTGGCGATGTGCAGCTCGGGGTTGTGGACCTCCACACCCGCGGGCGGGACGATGTCCGCCGCGGTGACCGCACCAGCACCCTGCTTGCGCAGGTACATCACGACGGGCTCGTCGTTCTCCGAGGAGACGACGAGGTTCTTGATGTTGAGGATGACCTCGGTCACGTCCTCCTTCACACCCGGCACGGTGGTGAACTCGTGGAGCACACCGTCGATGCGGATGGAGGTGACCGCCGCGCCCGGGATGGACGACAGCAGCGTGCGACGCAGCGAGTTGCCGAGCGTGTAGCCGAAGCCGGGCTCCAGCGGCTCGATGGAGAAGCGCGAACGGTTCTCCGAGATGACCTCTTCGGTCAAGGTGGGGCGCTGTGCGATCAGCACTGGTGGTTTCCTTTCGGTGAGCGTCCGCCATATGACGCTGCACGGTTCAAGGCGAGGTGCGTGCCTGCGGCACGCGGCCCCGGCCGGGACTCTGTCCACCCGGCCGGGAAGGGTGCGTCGACCCCGTCAGGAGGCGGCTGCCCCGTGACGGGCGCCGTCGACGGGCTCGGCCGGTCGGTGACCGGGCGGCCCGTCGACGGCACGCCGACGACGAGGGTCAGACGCGACGACGCTTGGGCGGCCGGCACCCGTTGTGCGCCTGCGGCGTCACGTCCTGGATCGAGCCGACCTCGAGGCCGGCCGACTGCAGCGAGCGGATCGCCGTCTCGCGACCCGAGCCCGGGCCCTTGACGAAGACGTCGACCTTCTTCATGCCGTGCTCCTGCGCCTTGCGGGCAGCGGCCTCGGCCGCGAGGCCGGCGGCGAAGGGGGTCGACTTGCGGGAGCCCTTGAAGCCGACGTCGCCGCCGGAGGCCCACGCGATCACGGCGCCCGACGGGTCCGTGATCGACACGATCGTGTTGTTGAACGTGCTCTTGATGTGCGCCTGGCCGGCGGGGACGTTCTTCTTGTCCTTGCGACGAGGCTTGCGCCCAGCGGCGGCGCGAGTCTTGGGAGGCATGTCCTTCTTCTCTCCTGGTCTGAGGTGGTCTGACCGCGGGGATCTCCACCCGGCACGGGACGGACCGTGAGGTCCGCGTCAGTGCGCGAGCAGGGCCCGCCCTGCGGACTGGCTCAGCGGGCCTTCTTCTTGCCGGCCACGGTGCGCTTCGGTCCCTTGCGCGTACGCGCGTTGGTCTTCGTGCGCTGGCCGCGCACGGGCAGGCCGCGGCGGTGACGCAGGCCCTGGTAGGTGCCGATCTCGACCTTGCGGCGGATGTCGGCGGCCACCTCACGACGGAGGTCACCCTCGAGCTTGTAGTTGCCCTCGAGGTAGTCGCGGAGCGCGACGAGCTCGGCGTCGCCGAGGTCCTTCACGCGGGCGTCCGGGCTGATGCCGGTGGCGGCCAGCGTCTGCTGGGCGCGGGTACGGCCGACGCCGTAGATGTAGGTGAGCGCGACCTCGAGCCGCTTGTCGCGGGGGAGGTCGACGCCGATGAGACGTGCCATGTGCCTTTCGGCTCCTCGTGCTTCGTCGGAGGTCTGTCGCACCGCCCTCCCACGGGGAGCTCCGTGGGCCCCGGCCTCCGAGCCGGGGGTTCCCCTGCCTGTGGCGTTCTCCTCCCGGACTCGCGTCCGGGGTGCCGAGCAGGTTCGTGGTGGTGCGCTGGTGGCCGGCCGTCGTCGTGACGGGCGGCCTGGTGACCGCGGTCCCGGAGGACCGTCACCCGTGGCGCAGGTGAGGGCTCAGCCCTGGCGCTGCTTGTGCCGCAGGTTCTCGCAGATCACCATGACGCGACCGTGCCGGCGGATCACCTTGCACTTGTCGCAGATCTTCTTGACGCTGGGCTTGACCTTCATCTTCGTTCCCTCAGTGGTGCCCCGCTCCGGGCGCGACCGACGAGCGGCCCCGGTGGTCCCGGGTGCGAGGCGGGTGAGTGGGTGGACGCGTGACGACTACTTGTAGCGGTAGACGATCCGGCCGCGGGACAGGTCGTACGGGCTCAGCTCGACCACGACCCGGTCCTCGGGGAGGATCCGGATGTAGTGCTGGCGCATCTTGCCCGAAATGTGCGCGAGAACCTTGTGCCCGTTGGCCAGCTCCACGCGGAACATCGCGTTCGGCAGGGCCTCGACCACGCTGCCCTCGATCTCGATGACACCGTCCTTCTTTGCCATGTCCTCCGCTAACTCTCGTCTGAACTGCTAGGACTCCCGCGCACGCCCGACCCGAGGGTCGTCCGATCGTGGGAGGTGCGTGGAGCCGCGTGCGGTGGTCGGTCGCCCGGGTCCCGAGGGACGGGGGCCGGATGAACGACGTGCACGGACTACACCCGACAGACCATCCTACGGCATCCGGCAAGGGACGGGAAACCGTGGCGGGTCGTGCGCGCGGTGCGACGCGTCACTCCCCCGTCGCGCCGGGTGCCGTCGAGCGCTGCCGGACGGGAGCGAGGCGGCCCGCGACCGGCCGGTGCGCGGTCAGGCCGCGAGCGGTGCGACGCGCACGCCGAGCTCCGCGAGCTCCGCGGCGCCGCCGTCGGGCGCGGTGAGGACCCAGATGCCCTCGTCGAGGATCGCGACGCTGTGCTCCCAGTGCGCGGCACGGGTGCCGTCGTCCGTCACGACCGTCCAGTCGTCCTCGCACACCTCGGTGAACCGCTCGCCCCGCGTGAGCATCGGCTCGATCGCGAGGCACATGCCCGGGCGCAGCCGCGGGCCCTTCTCGCGCGTGCGGTAGTTCGGGACGTCCGGGGGCTGGTGCATCGCGGACCCGATCCCGTGGCCGACGTAGTCCTCGACGATGCCGTAGGTGACGCCGTCCGACTCCCCCGAGACACGCACCGAGTCCTCGATGGCGGCCCCGACGTCGCACAGCCGCTCGCTCGTCGCGAGCGCGGCGATCCCGGCCCACATGGCGCGGCGCGTGGCCTCGACGAGCGCCTCGTCGTGCGGGTCGCCCTCACCGAGCACGAACGAGACCGCCGAGTCACCGTGCCAGCCGTCGACGACGGCCCCGCAGTCGACGGAGACGACGTCCCCCGGGCGCAGCTCCCGCGGCCCGGGGATGCCGTGGACGACCTCGTCGTTCACCGACACGCAGAGCGACGCCGGGTAGCCCTCGTACCCGAGGAACGACGGCGTCGCCCCGGCGTCGGCGATGACCGCGGCGGCGAGCGCGTCGAGGTCGGCGGTCGTCATGCCCGGTCGGACGGCGTCGCGCACCGTCCCGAGCGCGCGCGCCACGACGAGGCCGGCGCTGCGCATGGACCGGACCTGGTCGTGCGTCTTGTACTCGATGCGCTCGCGACCGAACACCCTGCTGCTCCTCAGAACCGACCGAAAGACGTGCGGGCGCTCAGCCGACGAGCGCGGTCAGCGCCGACACGATGCGGCCGGTGACCTCGTCGATGTCGCCGATCCCGTCGACCCGCACCAGCAGGCCGCGGTCCGCGTAGGCGGAGGTGAGCGGCGCCGTCTGCTCCGCGTAGATGTCGAGGCGGCGCGCGATGGCCTCCTCCGTGTCGTCCTCGCGACCCTCGATCTCCGCGCGCTTCGCGAGGCGCGCGAGCAGCTCGTCGCGGTCCGCGGTGAGCTCCACGACGCCGTCCAGCGCGACGCCCAGGTCGGCGAGGATCGCGTCGAGCTCGACGACCTGGGCCGCGTTGCGCGGGTAGCCGTCGAGGATGAACCCCTGCGCGGCGTCGTCCTGCGCGAGACGGTCGCGGACCATCGCGTTCGTCACCGAGTCGGGGACGAGGTCGCCCTTCGCGGTGTACTCCTGCGCGAGGCGGCCGAGCTCCGTGCCGCCCTTGATGTTCGCCCGGAAGATGTCGCCGGTCGAGATCGCCGGGATGGACAGCTGCTCGGCGAGCCGGGCGGCCTGCGTCCCCTTGCCCGCGCCCTGCGGGCCCATGATGACGAGGCGCGTGGGGCGCGCGGCGGACTGGCCGTCGGTGGCGTTGCTCAACGGAGGAACCCTTCGTAGTGGCGCTGCTGCAGCTGGGAGTTGATCTGCTTGACCGTCTCCAGGCCGACGCCGACGACGATGATGATCGAGGAGCCACCGAACGGGATGTTCGTGCTCACGCCGAGCCCGATGAGGACCAGCGTCGGCAGCAGTGCGACGAGCGCGAGGTAGATGGCACCCGCGGAGGTGATGCGGGTGATGACGTAGTCGAGGTACTCGGCGGTGGGCCGGCCGGCACGGATGCCCGGGATGAAGCCGCCGTACTTCTTCATGTTGTCCGCGACCTCGTCCGGGTTGAACGTGATCGACGTGTAGAAGAAGCAGAAGAACAGGATCATCAGCACGTACAGCAGGATGTGCAGCGGCGCGGACGGGTCGGCCAGGTTGGTGCTGATCCAGATCACCCAGTCGGCGCTCTGGTCGCCGAACTGCGCGATGAGGCCCGGGACCGCGAGCAGCGAGGCCGCGAAGATCACCGGGATGACACCCGCCATGTTGATCTTGATCGGGATGTAGGTGCTCGAGCCGCCGTACATGCGGCGACCGACCATGCGCTTGGCGTACTGCACCGGCACGCGGCGCTGGGACTGCTCGACGAACACGACCAGCCCGATGACGAGCACGATGACCGCGATCATGATGATGAAGTTCGTCGCGCCGTTCGCGCCGCCGGCGATCGACCACAGTGCGGTCGGGAAGCTCGCGGCGATGGACGTGAAGATGAGCAGCGACATGCCGTTGCCGACGCCGCGCTCCGTGATGAGCTCGCCGAGCCACATGATGAGACCGGTGCCCGCGGTCATCGTGATGACCATGAGGGCCATCGTGACGAAGCTGGCGTCCGGGATGACGTCGACGGAGCAGCCCTGGAAGAGCAGGCCGTTGCGCGCCGTCGTGATGACGGTCGTCGACTGGAGGATGGCGAGCGCGATCGTCAGGTAGCGCGTGTACTGCGTCAGCTTCGCCTGGCCCGACTGGCCCTCCTTGTGGAGCGCCTCGAAGCGAGGGATCACGACGCGCAGCAGCTGGACGATGATGCTCGCGGTGATGTACGGCATGATGCCGAGCGCGAAGATCGACAGCTGGAGCAGCGCGCCGCCGCTGAAGAGGTTGACCAGGCTAAGCAGGTCGTTGCCGTCGGCGGTCTCCGCGATGCACTGCTGCACGTTGGGGTAGTCCACGCCGGGCGTGGGGATGAACGACCCCACCCGGAAGATCGCCATGATCGCGATCGTGAACAGCAGCTTGCGCCGCAGGTCGGGCGTCCGGAAAGCCCGGGCGAATGCGCTGAGCACCTATCCTCCTGGCCCGCCGAGGCGGGATGTCGTGTCGCCGGGAGGCCCGGCGAGGTGTGACGCACGGCACGGGCGCCAAGAGGCACCCTAGCCGTAGCGCCGCGTCGAACGGCAAGTCGGTCCCGATCACCGGACGGGCCGGCCGTGGACCTGGGAGTGACGGCGGTCACCCCCGGGGTGCGGGGAGACAGCCGTCGGAGAGTCTAGACCGTGGTGCGCTGCCGGACGGACCACGGGTCGTGCAGGGAGGCGCCCTCAGACGCGGACAGGGCCGACGGCGCGTACGCGCCACCGGCCCTGTCCAGGGGTGTCAGTCCTCCGAGACCGAACCGCCGGCCGCGAGGATCTTCTCGCGAGCCGCGCCCGAGAGGGCGTCGACCGCGACCTCGAGCTTGACGGTGATCTCACCCGTGCCGAGCACCTTGACGAGCTGGCCCTTGCGGACCGCGCCCTTCGCGACGAGGTCCTCGACGGTGACCTGGCCACCCTCGGGGTACAGCGCCGCGAGCTTGTCCAGGTTCACGACCTGGTACTCGGTGCGGAACGGGTTCTTGAAGCCGCGCAGCTTCGGGAGGCGCATGTGCAGAGGCATCTGCCCACCCTCGAAGCGCTCGGGAACCTGGTAACGAGCCTTCGTACCCTTGGTACCGCGGCCCGCCGTCTTACCCTTCGACGCCTCACCACGACCCACGCGGGTCTTGGCCTTCTTGGCGCCGGGAGCCGGACGCAGGTGGTGGACCTTGAGCGTGCCGCCGGCACCCTCGGTCTGCGCGGGGGTCTGCTCGGCCTTCGCCGGAGCAGACGCCTTCGCAGCGGTCTTCTTCTTCGGAGCCTCGGCGGTCTCCTTGGTGGCCTTCTCAGCCATGGTCACTCGACCTCCTCAACGGTGACGAGGTGCGCCACCGTCGCGACCATGCCGCGGATCTCCGGGCGGTCCTCCTTCACGGCGGTGTCGCCGATCCGCTTGAGGCCCAGAGTGCGCAGCGTGTCGCGCTGGTTCTGCTTGCCGCCGATGGCGGACTTCGTCTGGGTCACCTTGAGCCTGGCCATCAGGCGTTCACCCCCGCAGCACGGGCACGCAGGAGCGCGGCCGGGGCCACGTCCTCGAGCGGGAGACCACGGCGCGCGGCGACAGCCTCAGGCTGCTCCAGGTTGCGCAGGGCCTCGACGGTCGCGTGCACGATGTTGATCGCGTTGGACGAGCCGAGCGACTTGCTCAGCACGTCGTGGATGCCCGCGCACTCCAGCACGGCGCGCACCGGACCACCGGCGATCACACCGGTACCCGGAGCGGCCGGACGGAGGAACACGACGCCGGCGGCGGCCTCACCCTGGATGGGGTGCGGGATGGTGCCCTGGATGCGCGGGACCTTGAAGAAGTTCTTCTTGGCCTCCTCGACACCCTTGGCGATCGCCGCGGGCACCTCCTTCGCCTTGCCGTAGCCGACGCCGACGGTGCCGTCGCCGTCGCCCACCACGACGAGCGCGGTGAAGCTGAAGCGGCGGCCGCCCTTGACGACCTTGGAGACGCGGTTGATGGTGACGACGCGCTCGACGAAGGCGTTCTTCTCGGCTGCGTCGCCACGGCGACCGTCGCGACGGTCACCGCGACGGTCGTCGCGGCGCCCCCCGCGCGCGTTCTGGTCGCTCGACTCGTTGGCGGCACCCGTGGGGGCGCCGGTGTTGCTGCGCTGCCCTGCAGCCATCAGAGAATCCTTTGCTTCCGTGTGGGGATGGTCGGCGTCGTCACAGGGACAGACCGCCCTCGCGAGCGCCGTCGGCGACCGCAGCGACCCGACCGTGGTACTTGTTGCCGCCACGGTCGAAGACGACGGAGTCGACGCCCTTGGCCTTCGCACGCTCGGCGACGAGCTCGCCGACCTTGCGGGCCTTGGCGCTCTTGTCGCCGTCGAGCGCACGCAGGTCCGCCTCGAGCGACGAGGCCGACGCGAGCGTCTGACCGATCGTGTCGTCCACGACCTGAGCCGTGATGTGACGCGTGGAACGCGTCACCACGAGGCGCGGACGACCGGCGGTCCCCTTGATCTTCTTGCGCAGGCGCAGGTGCCGGCGCTGACGCGCGACGGCCTTGCCCTTGCCGAGAACCTTCAGAGCCATCGTTACTTACCAGCCTTTCCAGCCTTGCGGCGGACGACCTCGCCGGCGTAACGCACACCCTTGCCCTTGTACGGCTCGGGCTTGCGGATCTTGCGGATGTTCGCTGCGATCTCGCCGACCTGCTGCTTGTCGATGCCGGAGACCGAGAACTTCGTCGGGCTCTCGACCGCGAACGTGATGCCCGCGGGCGGGGTCACGACGACCGGGTGGCTGAAGCCGAGGGCGAACTCGAGGTCCGAGCCCTTGGCCGTCACGCGGTAACCGGTGCCGACGATCTCGAGCTTCTTCTCGTAGCCCTGCGTCACGCCCTGGACGAGGTTCGCCAGGAGGGTGCGGGTCAGGCCGTGCAGCGCGCGGGACTCGCGCTCGTCGTTCGGGCGCGACACCACGAGGGTGCCGTCCTCCTGAGCGACCTGGATGGGGGCGGGCACGTGGTGCTCGAGCGAGCCCTTGGGGCCCTTCACGGTCACGAGCGCGCCGCTGATGGTGACGTCCACTCCGGCGGGAACCGGAACGGGGATCTTGCCGATTCGAGACATGGCGTATCTCCTTTCCGGGTTACCAGACGTAGGCGAGGACTTCGCCGCCCACGCCCTTCGTGGCGGCCTGCTTGTCGGTGAGCAGACCGGAGGACGTGGACAGGATCGCCACGCCCAGGCCGCCGAGAACCTTCGGCAGCTCGGTGGACTTGACGTACTTGCGCAGGCCGGGCTTCGACACGCGGCGCACGCCGGCGAGGCTGCGCTCACGGTTCGGGCCGAACTTGAGCTGGATGGTGAGGTTCTTGCCCACCGTCGCGTCCTCGACGCTCCAGCCGGAGATGTAGCCCTCGGCCTGGAGGATCTCGGCAATGTGCGACTTCAGCTTCGAGTACGGCATGGTCACCGTCTCGTGGTAAGCCGAGTTCGCGTTCCGCAGACGCGTCAGCATGTCTGCGATCGGGTCGGTCATCGTCATCGGGCTCTAGCCCTTCCTCGACGTGGTATCCGGGCGGGGCGCGTCGAGCGACGCGCTCCGCCAGGACCTACGACGTAGTTGTTACCAGCTGCTCTTGGTGACGCCCGGAAGCTCACCACGGTGGGCCATCTCGCGCACGCAGATGCGGCACAGGCCGAACTTGCGGTACACCGAGTGCGGGCGACCGCACTTCTGGCACCGGGTGTAGGCGCGGACCGCGAACTTCGGCTTGGCGGCCGCCTTGTTGATCAGGGCCTTCTTCGCCATGTCAGTTCTCCTTGAAGGGGAAGCCGAGACGGCGCAGCAGGGAGCGGCCCTCGTCATCGGTCGTCGCCGTGGTCACGATCGTGATGTCCATACCGCGGACACGGTCGATCTTGTCCTGGTCGATCTCGTGGAACATCGACTGCTCCGTGAGACCGAACGTGTAGTTGCCGTTCCCGTCGAACTGCTTGGGCGACAGGCCGCGGAAGTCGCGGATGCGCGGCAGGGCGATCGACAGCAGGCGGTCCAGGAACTCCCACATGCGGTCGCCGCGCAGCGTGACGTGCGCGCCGATCGGCATGCCCTCGCGCAGCTTGAACTGCGCGATGGACTTGCGGGCCTTGGTCACCTGCGGCTTCTGGCCGGTGATCGCGGACAGGTCGCGGATGGCGCCCTCGATGAGCTTCGAGTCCTTGGCGGCGTCACCGACACCCATGTTCACGACGATCTTCGTGACGCGGGCGACCTGGTTGACGTTCTCGTGCCCGAACTCCTCGCGCAGACCGGCGACGATCTCCTCGCGGTAGCGCTGCTTCAGGCGGGGCACCTCGGGGGCGACGATCTCGGTGCTCATCAGATGTCCTTCCCGGAGCGCTTGGCGACACGCACGCGCACGGTGCGCTTGCGGCCGTCACGCTCGACCTCTTCGGTGCGGTACCCGACGCGGGTGCCCTTCTTGGTCTCCGGGTCGACGACCATCACGTTGCTGATGTGGATCGGGGCCTCGACGGTCTCGATCCCACCGGTCCGCGTGCCGCGCTGCGACTGGCCGACCTTGGTGTGCTTGGTGACGCGCTGGACGCCCTCGACGATGACGCGGTCACGGTCGGTGAGCACCTCGAGGACGCGCCCCTGCTTGCCCTTGTCCTTGCCCGCGATGACGACGACGAGGTCGCCCTTCTTGATCTTGGCCATGGTCAGAGCACCTCCGGAGCCAGCGAGATGATCTTCATGAACCGCTTGTCGCGCAGCTCGCGCCCGACCGGGCCGAAGATGCGCGTGCCGCGCGGCTCGCCGTCGTTCTTGAGGATCACGGCGGCGTTCTCGTCGAACTTGATGTAGGAACCGTCCGGACGACGGCGCTCCTTGGCGGTGCGGACGACGACGGCCTTGACCACGTCGCCCTTCTTCACGTTGCCGCCCGGGATCGCGTCCTTGACGGTTGCGACGATGACGTCGCCGATTCCGGCGTAGCGACGGCCCGAGCCACCGAGAACACGGATGCAGAGAATCTCCTTGGCACCCGTGTTGTCGGCGACACGAAGTCGCGACTCCTGCTGGATCATGTAATGAACTCCTGTCGTCGAGCCGGTTCTCGCCGAGGGCGAGCCTTGCCGAACGGATAGCTGTCAGTGCCGGGTCCCTCGCGGGTGAACCGGCCAGGACCGGGCGGTGGACCCGCCGGACCTGTCCTCACTGGTTGCCGCACCGCGGTGCGGCACGAGAGCGGTCGTGACGAGCGAGCCGGGGCCCGCCCGTCACGACCGGTGGATCACTTGGCCTTCTCGAGGATCTCCGCGAGGCGCCACCGCTTGGTCGCGGACAGCGGGCGGGTCTCCATGATGAGCACCAGGTCGCCCACGCCGGCAGAGTTCTGCTCGTCGTGCGCCTTGACCTTGCTCGTGCGGCGGATGACCTTGCCGTAGAGCGGGTGCTTGACCCGGTCCTCGACCTCGACCACCACGGTCTTGTCCATCTTGTCGCTCACGACGTAGCCGCGGCGCGTCTTGCGGTGCGCGCGCTCCTCGGCCGCCTCGGGCGCGTTCGTTGCGTTCTCGCTCATTCCAGCCTCACTCACTCGGCGCTCGGCGCGGTTCGGATGCCGAGCTCGCGCTCACGCAGGATCGTGTAGATCCGCGCGATGTCGCGGCGGACGGCCTTGAGGCGCCCGTGGCTCTCCAGCTGGCCGGTGGCCGACTGGAAGCGGAGGTTGAAGAGCTCCTCCTTGACCTTCTTGAGCTCGGCGACGAGCGTCTCGTCGTCCATGGCGTCGAGGTCGACGGGGGCGAGCCCCTTCGTTCCGATTGCCATCAGTTGCCACCACCCTCGCGCACCACGAAACGGCACTTCATCGGGAGCTTGTGGATCGCGCGGCGCATGGCCTCGCGAGCCAGGTCCTCCGGGACACCCGCCAGCTCGAAGACGATCCGGCCGGGCTTGACATTGGCGACCCACCACTCGGGCGAACCCTTACCGGAACCCATGCGGGTCTCGGCAGGCTTCTTGGTCAGGGGACGGTCCGGGTAGATGTTGATCCAGACCTTGCCGCCACGCTTGATGTGGCGGGTCATCGCGATACGAGCAGCCTCGATCTGGCGGTTCGTCACGTACGCCGGCTCGAGAGCCTGGATGCCGTACTCGCCGAACGAGATCTGGGTGCCACCCTTCGCCGCGCCGGAGCGCGACGGGTGGTGCTGCTTGCGGTGCTTGAGCCTGCGCGGGATCAGCATGACTCAGGCCTCCGTTCCGGTCTCAGGGGCCTTCGCCTCTGCGGCGGGAGCAGCCTGCTCGGGCGCCGCCGGCGACTCGGACGCGGGGGTCCGCTCGGCCGAACGCTCGGGACGACGGCCGCCACCACGACGGTCGCCGCCGCGCTCACCGCGCGGGCCGCCACGGCCCTGGCGCGGAGCGGCCGTGGCCTGCTGCGCGGCGAACTCCTTCTCGGTGACGTCGCCCTTGTAGATCCACACCTTCACGCCGATGCGGCCGAACGTGGTGCGGGCCTCGAAGAAGCCGTAGTCGATGTACGCGCGCAGCGTGTGCAGCGGCACACGACCCTCGCGGTAGAACTCCGACCGGCTCATCTCCGCGCCACCGAGGCGGCCGGAGACCTGCACGCGGATGCCCTTCGCGCCGGCGCGCTGCGCGGACTGGATGCCCTTGCGCATGGCGCGACGGAACGAGACGCGGCTCGCGAGCTGCTCGGCGATGCCCTGCGCGACGAGCTGCGCGTCCGTCTCGGCGTTCTTCACCTCGAGGATGTTGAGCTGCACCTGCTTGCCGGTGAGCTTCTCGAGCTCGCCGCGGATGCGGTCGGCCTCGGCGCCGCGGCGGCCGATGACGATGCCCGGGCGCGCCGTGTGAATGTCCACGCGGACGCGGTCACGGGTGCGCTCGATCTCGACCTTGGAGATGCCGGCGCGCTCGAGACCCGTGCTCATGAGCTTGCGGATCTGGACGTCCTCGCGGACGTAGTCGCGGTACCGCTGGCCGGGCTTGGTGCTGTCGGCGAACCAGCGCGACCGGTGGTCGGTGGTGATGCCGAGGCGGTACCCGTGCGGGTGAACCTTCTGTCCCACTATCGGGCACTTCCCTTCGTGTTCTCACGCGGAGCGACGACCACGGTGATGTGGCTGGTGCGCTTGAGGATGCGGTTCGCACGGCCCTGGGCCCGGGGGCGGAAACGCTTGAGGGTCGGGCCCTCGTCGACGAACGCCTCACGCACGACGAGCTCCTGCTCCTCGAACGCTTCGCTCGCGCGGTCCGCCTTCACCCGGGCGTTGGCGATGGCGCTCTCCACGACCTTGCGGACGGGCTCGCTCGCCGCCTGCGGTGCGAACTTCAGCACCGCGACGGCCTCGGAGGCCTGCTTGCCACGGATGAGGTCCACGACGCGCCGGGCCTTCTGGGGCGTGACACGGACGAACCGCGCCTGCGCCTTGGCTTCCATTGCTGTCCTGCCTTCTTGTCTCTTGACCGTCCAGGTCGTCACCAGACTGACCCGGGGGTCAGCGGCGACGACCCTTCTTGTCGTCCTTCACGTGGCCGCGGAAGGTCCGCGTGGGAGCGAACTCGCCGAGCTTGTGGCCGACCATCGACTCGGTGACGAACACCGGCGTGTGCTTGCGACCGTCGTGCACGGCGAACGTGTGACCGAGGAAGTCGGGCGTGATGACCGACCGACGGGACCAGGTCTTGATGACGTTCTTGGTCCCCTTCTCGTTCTGAGCGTCCACCTTCTTCTGCAGGTGGTCGTCGACGAAGGGGCCCTTCTTCAGGCTACGAGGCATGTCTCCAGGCTCCTATCAGCGCTTCTTGCCGGTACGGCGACGACGCACGATCAGCTTGTCGCTCGGCTTGTTGGGACGGCGGGTACGACCCTCCGGCTGGCCCCACGGGCTCACCGGGTGGCGACCACCGGAGGTCTTGCCCTCACCACCACCGTGCGGGTGGTCGATCGGGTTCATGGCGACACCGCGGACGGTCGGGCGCTTGCCCTTCCAGCGCATGCGGCCGGCCTTGCCCCAGTTGATGTTCGACTGCTCGGCGTTGCCGACCTCGCCGACCGTCGCGCGGCAGCGCAGGTCGACGTTGCGGATCTCGCCGGAGGGCATGCGCAGCTGCGCGTACGGCCCATCCTTGGCGACGAGCTGCACGGACGCACCGGCCGAACGGGCGATCTTCGCGCCGCCACCGGGCTTGAGCTCGATGGCGTGGATGACCGTACCGGTCGGGATGTTGCGCAGCGGCAGGTTGTTGCCGGGCTTGATGTCCGCGCCCGCGCCCGCCTCGACGACGTCGCCCTGCTTGAGCTTGGCCGGCGCGACGATGTAGCGCTTCTCGCCGTCCGCGTAGTGCAGGAGCGCGATGCGCGCGGTGCGGTTGGGGTCGTACTCGATGTGCGCGACCTTCGCCGGCACGCCGTCCTTGTCGTGACGACGGAAGTCGATCACGCGGTACGCACGCTTGTGGCCACCACCCTTGTGACGGGTGGTGATGCGACCGGAGCTGTTGCGGCCGCCGCTCTTGGAGAGCGGGCGGACCAGAGACTTCTCCGGCTGCGAGCGCGTGATCTCGGCGAAGTCGGCGACGCTCGAGCCGCGGCGGCCGGGCGTCGTCGGCTTGTACTTACGGATTCCCATGGGGATCTGTCCTCAATCTGCTCTCGTCGGCTCAGCCGAAGATGTCGATCGTGCCCTCGCGGAGGGTGACGATCGCACGCTTGGTGTCCTTGCGCTTGCCCAGGCCGAAACGCGTGCGACGCGTCTTGCCCTTGCGGTTGATCGTGTTCACCGAGGCGACCTTGACCGAGAAGATCTGCTCGACGGCGATCTTGATCTCGGTCTTGTTGGCCCGCGGGTCGACGACGAACGTGTACTTGCCCTCGTCGAGCAGGCCGTAGCTCTTCTCGGAGACGACCGGCGCGAGGATCACGTCACGGGGGTCCTTGGTCACGGTGGTCACTTCGCGGCCTCCTCGGCAGCAGTCTCGTCCGCCTCGGTGGAGGTGGCGACGGCCTTCGCGGAGCGACCCGTGGCCGGGCCCGTCAGGAACGCGTCGAGCGCGCCCTGCGTGAAGACGACGTCGTCGGAGACGAGCACGTCGTAGGTGTTGAGCTGGTCGGCCACCAGGAGGTGGACCTGCTCGACGTTCCGCAGCGACTTGATCGTCAGCTCGTCGCCACGCTCGGTGACGACGAGGACGTGCTTGCGCCCGGAGAGCTTGGCGAGCGTCGTGACGGCGGTCTTGGTCGACGGCACGCCGTCGACACCGAAGCCGGTCACCACGTGGACGCGGCCGTTGCGGGCGCGGTCCGAGAGGGCACCGCGGAGCGCGGCGGCCTTCATCTTCTTGGGCGTCCGCTGGTCGTACGAGCGCGGCGTCGGGCCGTGGACGACGCCACCGCCGGCGAACTGCGGCGCACGGGTCGAACCCTGGCGGGCGCGGCCGGTGCCCTTCTGCTTGTACGGCTTGCGACCACCACCGCGGACCTCGCCGCGGGACTTGGTGTCGTGGGTGCCCTGGCGTGCGGCAGCACGCTGGGCGACGACGACCTGGTGGATCAGGGGGACGTTGAGCTCGACGTCGAACACCTCGGCGGGGAGCTCGGCGGTGCCGGCCTTCTTGCCCTTGGGGTCCAGCACGTCAACGGTCAGAGCGGACATGGGGTTCACGCTCCCTTCGCGGCGCTGCGCACGAGGACGACGCCGCCCTTGGGGCCGGGAACCGCGCCCTTGACGAGCAGCAGACCCTTCTCGGCGTCGACCGCGTGGACGGTCAGGTTCTGGGTGGTCTGACGGACGTTGCCCATCCGACCGGCCATGCGCAGGCCCTTGAAGACGCGCGACGGGGTCGAGGCCCCACCGATCGAGCCGGGCTTGCGGTGGTTGCGGTGCGAGCCGTGGGAGGCACCCACGCCGGAGAAGCCGTGACGCTTCATGACACCGGCGGTGCCCTTGCCCTTGGTCGTGCCCACGACGTCGACCACGGCGCCGGCCTCGAAGGCCTCCGCGGTGATCTCCTGGCCGAGCGAGTACTCGGTGGCGTCGGTGGTGCGGACCTCGGCGACGTGACGACGCGGCGTGACGCCGGCCTTCTCGAAGTGGCCCTTGAGCGGCTTCGTGACCTTGCGCGGGTCGATCTGGCCGTAGGCGAGCTGCACGGCGGCGTAGCCGTCGGCGTCCGACGTGCGCACCTGCGTCACGACGTTCGTGCCGACCGCGACGACGGTGACGGGCACGAGGCGCCCGGCCTCGTCCCAGAGCTGCGTCATCCCGAGCTTCGTGCCGAGCACCGCGGTGACCGGGCGCGCGTTCTGCTGGGGGGTAGTCATGATGTCCTCCAGCCTCAGAGCTTGATCTCGATGTTCACGTCAGCCGGCAGGTCGAGACGCATGAGCGAGTCGACCGCCTTCGGCGTGGGATCGATGATGTCGATCAGCCGCTTGTGCGTGCGCATCTCGAAGTGCTCGCGGCTGTCCTTGTACTTGTGAGGCGACCGGATGACGCAGAAGACGTTCTTCTCCGTCGGCAGCGGCACCGGACCCACGACCGTTGCACCAGCGCGCGTCACCGTGTCGACGATCTTGCGCGCCGAGCTGTCGATGACCTCGTGGTCGTAGGACTTGAGCCGGATGCGGATCTTCTGTCCCGCCATGGCGTCGTCTGACTCTCTCTCTCGAACCGCTAGCTGTCCGACCCCCGCGCTCGGGCGTGTCGCGTAGTCGCGACGCACCTGGGCGCACACGCCGAGAGGCGCAGGGCCGTTGGATATGTGGACTCCCGCCGGGCTCCGTGCTGACGCACGGCTCCGCGAACCGGACCACAACGTTTGTGCGAGCCTGTCGGAACGTGTGCTCCGCGGGGTACTCGATCCATGGCGACACAGAGAGCTCAACCCGCAGACCCGGGAAAAGTCCCGGGGTCCTGGCCCTCGGCGAGAGGACCGGTTCAACACACTGTTCGACACGTGAAAGAGCGCACCCGTAACAGGCAACCTGAACAGTCTGCCACACGAAGCCGCCGTCGTCCAAGTCGGGACGACGCGACGCCGGTGTGACGGTGACCGCAGGCCGAAGGCCCGGCCCCGCGGACGGGACCGGGCCTTCGACGAGGTGCTGCGGAGGCAGCGTCAGATCACTTGAGGATCTTGGTGACGCGGCCCGAGCCGACGGTGCGGCCACCCTCACGGATGGCGAAGCCGAGGCCCTCCTCCATGGCGATCGGCTGGATCAGCTCGACCGTCATCTCGGTGTTGTCGCCGGGCATGACCATCTCGGTGCCCTCGGGCAGCGTGATGACGCCGGTGACGTCCGTCGTGCGGAAGTAGAACTGCGGACGGTAGTTCGAGTAGAACGGGTTGTGACGGCCGCCCTCGTCCTTGCCCAGGATGTAGACCTGCGCCTCGAACTGCGTGTGCGGGGTGATCGAGCCCGGCTTCACGACGACCTGGCCGCGCTCGACGTCCTCGCGCTTGATGCCGCGCAGGAGCAGACCGGTGTTGTCGCCGGCCTGAGCCTGGTCCATCTGCTTGTGGAACGTCTCGATGCCCGTGACCGTGGTCTTCTGGGGCGAGCGGATGCCGACGATCTCGACGTCCGAGTTGAGGTCGAGCGTGCCACGCTCCACCTTGCCGGTGACGACGGTGCCACGACCGGTGATCGTGAAGACGTCCTCGACGGGCATGAGGAACGGCTTGTCGAGCTCGCGGACGGGCTCGGGCACGTTCTCGTCCACGGCCTCCATGAGCTCGAGGATCTTCGCGGTCCACTCGGGGTCGCCCTCGAGCGCCTTGAGACCGGAGACGCGCACGACCGGCGCGTTGTCGCCGTCGAACTCCTGCGAGGAGAGGAGCTCGCGCACCTCCATCTCGACGAGCTCGAGGATCTCCTCGTCGTCGACCATGTCGGACTTGTTGAGCGCCACGAGCAGGTACGGCACGCCGACCTGGCGGGCGAGCAGGACGTGCTCGCGCGTCTGGGCCATCGGGCCGTCGGTCGCGGCGACCACCAGGATCGCGCCGTCCATCTGGGCGGCACCGGTGATCATGTTCTTGATGTAGTCGGCGTGACCCGGGGCGTCGACGTGCGCGTAGTGGCGCTTCGGCGTCTCGTACTCGATGTGCGCGATGTTGATCGTGATACCGCGCTGCTTCTCCTCGGGAGCCGCGTCGATCTCGTCGAAGTTGCGCTGCGTGTTCGCCGGCAGGTCCGGGTACGTGTCCGCGAGCGTCTTCGAGATCGCCGCCGTGAGCGTCGTCTTACCGTGGTCGACGTGACCGATGGTGCCGACGTTGACGTGCGGCTTGGTCCGCTCGAACTTGGCCTTAGCCACTGGGGTCCTCCTGGGACTTGGGTAGATGTGCCGAACGTTGCGAATGTCGACCGAGAGATCCTACATCCGCGGGGCGTTGCGGTTTCCTACAGGTTGATGGTTGTGCGGGTCTTCGACCTGTGGGGACTCACTCGCCCCGGGTCTTCTTGATGATCTCTTCGGCAACGTTCCGAGGAACCTCGGCGTAGTTGTCGAACTGCATCGAGTACACCGCACGACCCTGGGTCTTGGACCGGAGGTCACCGATGTACCCGAACATCTCTGACAACGGTACGTGGGCCCGGACGACCTTCACACCCGTCGCGTCCTCCATGGACTGGATCATTCCACGACGTGAGTTCAGGTCGCCGATGACGTCGCCCATGTACTCCTCGGGCGTACGCACCTCGACCGCCATCACCGGCTCCAGCAGAACCGGGTCCGCCCGCTTGACGCCCTCCTTGAGGACCATCGAGCCGGCGATCTTGAACGCCATCTCCGAGGAGTCGACCTCGTGGTAGGCGCCGTCGAGCAGGATCGCCTTCACCCCGACCAGCGGGAAGCCGGCGAGCACGCCGAGCTCCATCGCGGACTGGATGCCGGCGTCGACGCTGGGGATGTACTCGCGCGGGATGCGACCACCGGTGACCGCGTTGGAGAACTCGTAGAGCTCGCCCTCGGACGTGTCGAGCGGCTCGAAGGTCACCTGGACCTTCGCGAACTGCCCGGACCCACCGGTCTGCTTCTTGTGCGTGTACTCGATCTTCTCGGCCTTGCGGCGGATCGTCTCGCGGTACGCGACCTGCGGCTTGCCGACGTTCGCCTCGACCTTGAACTCGCGACGCATGCGGTCGACGAGGATGTCGAGGTGGAGCTCGCCCATGCCGCCGATGACGGTCTGGCCGGTCTCGTCGTCCAGCTTGACGCGGAAGGTCGGGTCCTCCTCGGCGAGCTTCTGGATCGCCGTGGAGAGCTTTTCCTGGTCGGCCTTCGTCTTCGGCTCGATCGCCACGTCGATGACGGGCTCGGGGAAGCTCATCGACTCGAGGATGACCGGGTTCGCCATGTCGCTCAGCGTGTCACCGGTCGTGGTGTCCTTGAGGCCGATGACCGCGTAGATGTGACCGGCGCTCGCCTCGTCGACCGGGTTCTCCTTGTTGGAGTGCATCTGGAAGATCTTGCCGACGCGCTCCTTCTTGCCCTTGGTCGAGTTGGCGACCTGCTGGCCGGGCTCGACACGACCGGAGTACACGCGCACGTAGGTGAGCTTGCCGAAGAACGGGTGCGCCGCGACCTTGAAGGCGAGCGCGGAGAACGGCTCCGAGGCGTCGGGGTGACGCTGGATGACCTTCTCCTCGTCCTTCGGGTCGTGACCGTCGATGGCCGGCACGTCGAGGGGCGACGGCAGGTAGTCGATGACCGCGTCGAGCATGGGCTGGACGCCCTTGTTCTTGAACGCGGAGCCGCACAGGACCGGGAACGCCTCGCCCGCGATGACGAGCTTGCGGATGCCGGCCTTGAGCTCGGCGATCGTCAGCTCCTCGCCGCCGAGGTACTTCTCGAGCAGCTCCTCGTCGGCCTCGGCGACGGCCTCGACGAGCTCGCTGCGGTACTGCTGAGCCTTCTCGACCAGGTCCGCGGGGATCTCCTCGGTGTCGTACGCCTCGCCGAGCTGGGTCTCCCCGTGCCAGACGAGCGCCTTCATCTCGAGCAGGTCCACGACACCGGTGAAGTCGCTCTCGGCCCCGATCGGGAGCTGGATGACCAGCGGCTTCGCCTTGAGGCGGTTGATGATCGTGTCGACGGTGAAGTAGAAGTCCGCGCCGAGCTTGTCCATCTTGTTGACGAAGCAGATGCGGGGGACGTTGTACTTGTCCGCCTGGCGCCACACCGTCTCCGACTGCGGCTCGACACCTTCCTTGCCGTCGAAGACGGCGACGGCGCCGTCGAGCACGCGCAGGGAGCGCTCGACCTCGACCGTGAAGTCGACGTGGCCGGGCGTGTCGATGATGTTGATCTGGTTCTTGTTCCAGTAGCACGAGACGGCGGCGGACGTGATCGTGATGCCGCGCTCCTTCTCCTGCTCCATCCAGTCGGTCGTGGACGCGCCGTCGTGCGTCTCGCCGAGCTTGTAGTTCACACCCGTGTAGAACAGGATGCGCTCGGTGGTCGTGGTCTTCCCGGCATCGATGTGGGCCATGATGCCGATGTTGCGGACCTTGCTCAGGTCGGTCAGCACGTCAAGTGCCACGGTCTGCTTCCCTCGTTAGATGGGTTGAGTCGGGGGCGCTGCTCGGACCGGGATGACCGGCCTCGGACCCGCCGACAGCCCCGGGGACGCTCCGGTCCCCGGGGCCCGTCGTGCGGACTACCAGCGGTAGTGGGCGAAGGCCTTGTTGGACTCCGCCATCTTGTGCATGTCCTCGCGGCGCTTGACCGCGGCGCCGAGGCCGTTGCTGGCGTCGAGGATCTCGTTCATGAGGCGCTCCGTCATGGTCTTCTCGCGACGGGCGCGCGAGTAGTCCGTGAGCCAGCGCAGCGCGAGGGTCGTCGCACGCGCCGGGCGCACCTCGACCGGGACCTGGTAGGTCGCACCACCGACGCGGCGCGAGCGGACCTCGAGCGCCGGGCGGACGTTCTCGAGCGCGCGCTTGAGGACGACGACCGGGTCGCCGTCCGTCTTCGCCCGGACGCCCTCGAGGGCGCCGTAGACGATCGACTCGGCGGTGGACTTCTTGCCGTCGAGCAGCACCTTGTTGATGAGCTGCGTGACGACGGGAGACCCGTAGACCGGGTCGACGATGAGCGGCCGCTTCGGGGCCGGGCCCTTGCGAGGCATCAGCTCTTCTCCTTCTTGGCGCCGTAGCGGCTGCGGGCCTGCTTGCGGTTCTTCACGCCCTGCGTGTCGAGCGCGCCGCGCACGATCTTGTAGCGCACACCCGGGAGGTCCTTCACACGACCGCCGCGCACGAGCACGATGGAGTGCTCCTGGAGGTTGTGGCCGACGCCGGGGATGTAGGCCGTGACCTCGACCTGGGAGGAGAGCTTCACGCGAGCGACCTTGCGCAGCGCGGAGTTCGGCTTCTTCGGGGTGGTGGTGTACACGCGCGTGCACACACCGCGCCGCTGCGGGGAGCCCTTGAGGGCGGGAGTCTTGGACTTCCCCACCTTCGAGGTCCGCCCCTTGCGGACGAGCTGCTGGATCGTAGGCACTACGTCTCCGTGTCTTCTCGAGCTACCGGGGCTATCCCCGATGGTGGTCGTGCTGGCTGCTGGAGCCGATCGCACGAGGCACCCGCAGCGCGAGAGACGCTGCAGCAGCCACCTACCACCGGCTCGATGGTCCGGCTCCGGGCCGTGGGCGCGAGCGCGCCACCAGGACCGGGATCCGGAGTGCCCGGGCACTCACATCGGCCCGTCCGGAGACCGCCACGCGGCGGTGTGCGACGATCGCTCGCCCGCACCGTCCCGCTAGGGACATCACGGAGGGCCCGACGGCGCGGGCACGGTTTACCAGGTTACCTTCCACCCGGCAAGGAGTCAAAGGAGCAGGTCGCGAGCACGGCCGCTCCCCCGGGCCCGTCGTCGTCCCGCAGGAGGGACGACGACGGGTGCCCGTCGGCCACCGCGCACGAGGCGCGGCAGCCGACGGGCACCCGTCGTGGGACGTCAGCGGTAGTCGCCGAAGTCCAGGTCCTCGAGCGGGATCGCCTCGCCGGAGCCCATGCCGAGCGCCGGGAAGTCGATCTCGTCGTAGCCGAAGCTCGGGTAGAGCTCCGTCTTGGCCTGCTCGGTCGGCTCGACCTGGACCTTGGTGTACCGGGGAAGACCGGTACCGGCCGGGATGAGCTTGCCGATGATGACGTTCTCCTTGAGGCCGAGGAGCGGGTCACGACGACCGCTCATCGACGCCTCGGTGAGCACGCGCGTCGTCTCCTGGAACGACGCGGCCGAGAGCCACGAGTCCGTCGCGAGCGACGCCTTCGTGATGCCCATCAGCTCGGGACGGCCGGAGGCCGGCTGGCCACCCTCCGCCACCGCGCGACGGTTCGCGTCCTCGAAGCGGCCGCGCTCGGCGAGCTCGCCCGGCAGGAGGTGCGAGTCGCCCGAGTCGAGCACGGTCACACGACGCAGCATCTGCCGCACGATGACCTCGATGTGCTTGTCGTGGATGTCCACGCCCTGCGAGCGGTAGACCTCCTGGACCTCGTCCACCAGGTGCTTCTGCGTGGCGCGCGGGCCGAGGATGCGCAGGACCTTCTTCGGGTCCACCGCACCCTGGACGAGCTGCGTGCCGACGTTGACGTGGTCGCCGTCCTGCACGAGCAGGCGGGCACGCTTCGTCACCGGGTAGGCGATCTCCTCCGAGCCGTCGTCCGGCGTGAGCACCAGACGGCGCGAGCGCTCCGAGTCGTCGATCGCGATGCGGCCCGAGAACTCCGCGATGGGCGCCTCACCCTTGGGGGTGCGGGCCTCGAAGAGCTCCGTGACACGCGGCAGACCCTGCGTGATGTCGTCCGCGGAGGCGACACCACCGGTGTGGAAGGTACGCATCGTCAGCTGCGTGCCCGGCTCACCGATCGACTGGGCGGCGATGATGCCGACCGCCTCGCCGATGTCGACGAGCTTGCCCGTGGCGAGCGAGCGCCCGTAGCACTTGGCGCACGTGCCGACGCGCGACTCGCACGTGAGGACCGAGCGGACCTTGGCCTCGCGGACGCCCGCGGTGACCGCGGCGTCGATGAGGACGTCGCCCGCGTCGTCGCCGGCCTTGCCGACGACGTTCCCGTCGGGGTCGACCAGGTCGGCCGCGAGGGTGCGCGAGTAGACGCTCGTCTCCACCTTCGGGTGGCGCACGAGCTTGCCCGCGAGCTCCTCGGCGATCGGCAGGGTCAGGCCGCGCTCGGTGCCGCAGTCCTCCTCGCGGACGATGACGTCCTGCGACACGTCCACGAGACGACGCGTGAGGTAGCCCGAGTCGGCGGTCCGCAGCGCGGTGTCCGCCAGACCCTTGCGGGCACCGTGCGTCGCGATGAAGTACTCGAGGACGGACAGGCCCTCGCGGTAGTTGGACTTGATCGGGCGCGGGATGATCTCGCCCTTCGGGTTCGCCACGAGACCGCGCATACCGGCGATCTGACGGACCTGCATCCAGTTACCACGCGCACCCGAGCCGACCATGCGGTACACGGTGTTGCGGTCGTTCGCCTCGAGGTTCTCGCGCATGACCGACGCGACCTTGTCCGTCGCCTGGGTCCAGATCTCGATGAGCTCCTGACGGCGCTCGTCGTCCGTGATGAGACCACGGTCGTACTGCTGCTGGACCTTGAGCGCGCGCTCCTCGTGCTGCTCGAGGATGACGGCCTTCTCCTTGGGCGTCGCCACGTCGGAGATCGCGATCGTGACGCCCGAGCGGGTCGCCCAGCGGAAGCCGGCGGCCTTCAGCGCGTCGAGCGACGCCGCGACCTCGACCTTCGGGTAGCGCTCCGCGAGCTCGTTGACGATCGCCGAGAGGCGCTTCTTGTCGACGACCGAGTTCACGTACGGGTAGTCGACGGGGAGCGTCTCGTTGAACAGCGCGCGACCGAGCGTGGTGTCGAAGAGGATCGGCTGACCCTCCTCCCAGCCCTCGGGAGCCTCGAAGCCGGAGACCGGCGGGACGAGGTCCGTGGTGCGGATCTTCACCCGGGCGTTGAGGTCCAGCGTGCCCTGGTCGAACGCCATGATCGCCTCGGCCACGGAGCCGAACGCACGACCCTCGCCCTCGGCACCCTCGCGGTCGCTCGTCAGGTGGTACAGACCGATGATCATGTCCTGCGAGGGCATGGTCACCGGACGGCCGTCCGACGGCTTGAGGATGTTGTTGCTCGAGAGCATGAGGATGCGGGCCTCGGCCTGCGCCTCGGCGCTCAGGGGCAGGTGGACGGCCATCTGGTCACCGTCGAAGTCCGCGTTGAACGCGGCGCAGACGAGCGGGTGCAGGTGGATCGCCTTGCCCTCGACGAGCTGCGGCTCGAACGCCTGGATGCCCAGGCGGTGCAGCGTCGGTGCACGGTTGAGCAGCACGGGGTGCTCGGTGATGACCTCTTCGAGCACGTCCCACACGACCGGGCGGGCACGCTCGACCATGCGCTTCGCGCTCTTGATGTTCTGCGCGTGGTTGAGGTCCACGAGGCGCTTCATGACGAACGGCTTGAACAGCTCGAGCGCCATCTGCTTCGGCAGGCCGCACTGGTGCAGCTTGAGCTGCGGGCCGACGACGATGACCGAACGGCCCGAGTAGTCGACGCGCTTGCCGAGCAGGTTCTGACGGAAACGACCCTGCTTGCCCTTGAGCATGTCCGAGATGGACTTGAGCGGGCGGTTGCCCGGGCCGGTGACCGGACGACCACGGCGGCCGTTGTCGAACAGCGAGTCCACGGCCTCCTGGAGCATCCGCTTCTCGTTGTTGACGATGATCTCCGGCGCACCCAGGTCGAGGAGACGCTTGAGGCGGTTGTTCCGGTTGATCACGCGGCGGTACAGGTCGTTGAGGTCGCTCGTCGCGAAGCGGCCACCGTCGAGCTGCACCATCGGGCGCAGGTCCGGCGGGATGACCGGGACGGCGTCGAGCACCATGCCCGTGGGCGAGTTCGTCGTGGTGAGGAACGCGTTGACGACCTTGAGGCGCTTGAGGGCACGCGTCTTGCGCTGGCCCTTGCCCGAGCGGATGGTCTCGCGCAGGGACTCGGCCTCCGCCTCCAGGTCGAAGTCCTGGAGACGCTTCTGGATCGCCGCAGCGCCCATCGAGCCCTCGAAGTAGGTGCCGTAGCGGTCCTGGAGGGCGCGGTACAGCATCTCGTCGCCCTCGAGGTCGGCGACCTTGAGGTTCTTGAAGCGGTCCCACACCTGCTCGAGACGGTCGAGCTGGGCGTCGGCGCGCTTGCGGATCTGCGCCATCTCGCGCTCGGCCGAGTCGCGGACCTTGCGGCGCGCGTCGGCCTTGGCACCCTCGGCCTCGAGCTCGGCCAGGTCGGCCTCGAGCTTCTGGGCGCGGGAGTTGATGTCGTTGTCGCGGGCGTCCGCGATCTCCTTCTTCTCCAGGTCGATCTCGTTCTGGAGGTTCGGGAGGTCCTCCTGGCGACCCTCCTCGTCGACCGAGGTGATCATGTACGCCGCGAAGTAGATGACCTTCTCGAGGTCCTTCGGGGCGAGGTCGAGCAGGTAGCCGAGGCGCGAGGGCACGCCCTTGAAGAACCAGATGTGCGTGACCGGCGCGGCGAGCTCGATGTGGCCCATGCGCTCACGACGCACCTTCGAGCGCGTCACCTCGACGCCGCAGCGCTCGCAGATGATGCCCTTGAAGCGCACGCGCTTGTACTTGCCGCAGTAGCACTCCCAGTCCCGGGTGGGGCCGAAGATCTTCTCGCAGAAGAGTCCGTCCTTCTCGGGCTTGAGGGTGCGGTAGTTGATGGTCTCGGGCTTCTTCACCTCACCGTGCGACCACGCACGGATGTCGTCGGCCGTGGCCAGGCCGATACGCAGCTCGTCGAAGACGTTGACGTCGAGCAAGTTGTCCTACTTCCTTCGCCTGCCGGGACCGGCCGTGGCCGGCCCCGACGCCAAAAAGACGGTTGGTGTGGGGGTCGTCGGTGGGAGCGGGGTGACCCGCTCCCACCTGCCCGAGATCAGATCTCGTCGACGCTGGACGCCGCGTTGGGGCGGCGCGACAGGTCGATGCCGAGCTCTTCGGCTGCGCGGTACACGTCGTCGTCCGACTCCCGCATCTCGATGGACACGCCGTCGCTCGAGAGCACCTCGACGTTCAGGCACAGCGACTGCATCTCCTTGAGGAGGACCTTGAAGGACTCCGGGATGCCCGAGTCGGGGATGTTCTCGCCCTTGACGATCGCCTCGTAGACCTTGACGCGACCGGGCACGTCGTCCGACTTGATCGTGAGGAGCTCCTGGAGCGTGTAGGCCGCGCCGTACGCCTCGAGGGCCCACACCTCCATCTCGCCGAAGCGCTGACCGCCGAACTGCGCCTTACCACCGAGCGGCTGCTGGGTGATCATCGAGTACGGGCCGGTCGAGCGCGCGTGGATCTTGTCGTCGACCAGGTGGTGGAGCTTGAGGATGTACATGTAGCCCACCGACACGGCCTCGGGGAACGGCTCGCCGGAGCGGCCGTCGAAGAGGCGCGCCTTGCCGTCGGCGCCGACCATGCGGTCGCCGTCGCGGTTCGGGATCGTCGTCGAGAGCAGGCCCGTGAGCGCGTCCTCGTGGACGCCGTCGAACACCGGGGTGGCGACGGGACGGCCCGGCTCGGACGTCGCGGCGATCTCCGGGACGTTCTCCCGCCAGGAGAGGTCCTTGCCGTCGGCGAGCGAGATGTCCCAGCCCTGCTTCGCGACCCACCCGAGGTGGGTCTCGAGGACCTGGCCCACGTTCATACGACCGGGGACGCCCAGCGGGTTGAGGACGACGTCGACCGGCGTCCCGTCCTCGAGGAACGGCATGTCCTCGACGGGCAGGATCTTGGAGATGACGCCCTTGTTGCCGTGACGGCCGGCGAGCTTGTCGCCGTCCGTGATCTTGCGGCGCTGCGCGATGTAGACGCGCACGAGCTGGTTCACGCCCGCGGGCAGCTCGTCGCCGTCCTCGCGGTTGAACTCGCGCACGCCGATGACCGTGCCGGACTCGCCGTGGGGCACCTTGAGGGACGTGTCGCGCACCTCGCGCGCCTTCTCGCCGAAGATCGCGCGCAGGAGGCGCTCCTCCGGGGTCAGCTCGGTCTCGCCCTTCGGCGTGACCTTGCCGACCAGGACGTCGCCCGCGCCGACCTCGGCACCGATGCGGATGATGCCGCGCTCGTCGAGGTCCGCCAGGACGTCCTCGGAGACGTTCGGGATGTCCCGCGTGATCTCCTCGGGGCCGAGCTTGGTGTCGCGCGCGTCGACCTCGTGCTCCTCGATGTGGATCGAGGAGAGCACGTCGTCCTGCACGAGACGCTGGCTGAGGATGATCGCGTCCTCGTAGTTGTGGCCCTCCCACGACATGAACGCCACGAGGAGGTTGCGGCCGAGCGCGAGCTCGCCCTCGTCGGTCGCCGGGCCGTCCGCGAGGACGGAGCCGGGCTCGACGCGCTGGCCCTCGTCGACGAGCACGCGCTGGTTGTAGCTCGTGCCCTGGTTCGAGCGGCGGAACTTCGCGATCCGGTAGCTGCCGGTGGTGCCGTCGTCGTTCGCGACGAGCACGAGGTCGGCCGAGACCTCGGTGACGACACCGGGCTTCGTCGCGACGACGACGTCGCCCGCGTCGACGGCCGCGCGCCACTCCATGCCGGTCCCGACGAGCGGGGCCTCGGAGCGGACCAGCGGCACGGCCTGGCGCTGCATGTTCGCGCCCATGAGGGCGCGGTTCGCGTCGTCGTGCTCGAGGAACGGGATGAGCGCCGTCGCGACCGAGACCATCTGGCGCGGCGAGACGTCCATGTAGTCGACCTGCGCGCCGGGGACGATCTCGACCTCGCCGCCCTTGGTGCGCACGAGCACGCGCTCGTCCGCGAAGGAGCCGTCGGCGTTGAGCGTCTGGTTCGCCTGCGCGATGACGTGGCGGTCCTCGTCGTCGGCCGTGAGGTAGACGACCTCGTCGGTCACCTTGCCCGCCGTCACCTTGCGGTACGGCGTCTCGATGAAGCCGAACGGGTTGATGCGCCCGTACGACGCGAGCGAGCCGATCAGACCGATGTTCGGACCCTCAGGGGTCTCGATCGGGCACATGCGGCCGTAGTGCGACGGGTGGACGTCACGGACCTCCATGCCGGCGCGGTCGCGCGAGAGACCACCCGGGCCGAGGGCCGAGAGACGACGCTTGTGCGTCAGGCCCGCGAGCGGGTTGTTCTGGTCCATGAACTGCGAGAGCTGCGACGTGCCGAAGAACTCGCGGATGGACGCCACGACCGGGCGGATGTTGATGAGCGTCTGCGGCGTGATCGCCTCGACGTCCTGCGTCGTCATGCGCTCGCGCACGACGCGCTCCATCCGCGACAGGCCCGTGCGGACCTGGTTCTGGATGAGCTCGCCGACGGCGCGGATGCGGCGGTTGCCGAAGTGGTCGATGTCGTCCGTCTCGACGCGCACCTCGACGGCCTCGCCGTTGCGGGTGCCCGGGATGCTCGCGTGGTCCGCGTGCAGCGCCGCGAGGTACTTGATCGTCGCGACGACGTCCGAGACCGACAGCGTGGAGTCGCTGAGCGGCGCGTCGATGCCGAGCTTCTTGTTCGCCTTGTAGCGGCCGACCTTCGCGAGGTCGTAGCGCTTCGGGTTGAAGTAGAAGTTCTCGAGGAGCGCGCGGCCGGCCTCGACCGTCGGCGGCTCGCCCGGGCGGATCTTGCGGTAGAGGTCGACGAGCGCCTCGTCCTGCGTGTGGACGTGGTCCTTCTCGAGCGTGTCGAGCACGGAGGGGAAGTCCGCGAACTGCTCGCGGATCTCGGACTCCGTGAGGCCGAGCGCCTTGAGCAGCACGGTCACGGACTGCTTGCGCTTGCGGTCGACGCGCACGCCGACGGCGTCGCGCTTGTCGATCTCGAACTCGAGCCAGGCACCGCGCGACGGGATGATCTTCGCGGAGAAGATGTCCTTGTCGCTCGTCTTGTCGGCGGCGCGCTCGAAGTAGACGCCGGGCGAGCGGACGAGCTGCGAGACGACGACGCGCTCGGTGCCGTTGATGATGAACGTGCCGCGCTCGGTCATGAGCGGGAAGTCGCCCATGAAGACCGTCTGGCTCTTGATCTCACCGGTGTTGTAGTTGACGAACTCCGCGGTGACGAACAGCGGCGCGGCGTACGTGAAGTCCTTCTCCTTGCACTCGTCGGCCGTGTACTTCGGCGGCTCGAAGCGGTGGTTGGAGAACGACAGCGACATCGAGGACCCGAAGTCCTCGATCGGGGAGATCTCCTCGAAGATCTCCTCGAGACCCGACGTCGAGGGCACGTCCTGGCGCCCGGCCTCGGCCGCGGCGGCGACGCGCGCCTGCCACGCCTCGTTGCCGAGCAGCCAGTCGAAGCTCTCGGTCTGGAGGCCCAGCAGGTCGGGGACCTCGAGCGGCTCGAAGATCTTGGCGAAGGAGAGGCGACGCGATGCGGTGCGGTTCGCGATGGCGTCGGCGGACGGAGCAGAAGGGGTGCGCGAGGCAGCCAAGAGGGGTCCTTCCCTGCAGATCGAAAGAACGCTGCACCGGCCGGGCTGGACACGATCACCGCCGCCACGACACCTCGCGGACGCGCACGTACGTCGTCGAGGGGGTCGGGGGTATATGAGATCGGGGGCACAGGACAGCGCAAAGCGTGAGCATACCCCAAGAAGGCGTCGCCACACAACCTCGGGGCGCACTCCCCCGCCCGGACCCGGGCGCTGCGCGCCTCGCCGGTACTCGCACGGGCCTCGTCGCCCGTCCTCCGGCCCGCCGTGCGGGCCTGAACCTGCTGCTGTCGACCTCGCTGTCCTGCGTCGTCGACCCGCACATGGTGGCACACTCGTGGCCGTTCCGTGAAGCCGGTGCGCCGACGCCGTCGGATCCCGGTCGCCCCGGGACGCGGCGCGACGCCGCGGGGCCGCCCCCGGGCCCTCCTGCCCGCCCGGCGCCGCCGCCGGGGAACGACGAGGCCCGCACCCCGGGCGGGGTGCGGGCCTCGTGCGGCGTGCGACCGGTCCCGTCAGGACGGGACCGGTGAGATCACTTGAGGGTGACCGTGGCGCCGGCGCCCTCGAGGGCAGCCTTGGCCTTCTCGGCCGTCTCCTTGTTCGCGCCCTCCAGGACCGGCTTCGGGGCACCGTCCACGAGGTCCTTGGCCTCCTTCAGGCCGAGGGACGTGAGCGCGCGCACCTCCTTGATGACCTGGATCTTCTTGTCGCCGGCAGCCTCGAGGATGACGTCGAACTCGTCCTTCTCCTCCTCGGCCGGGGCGTCGCCCGAGCCACCCGCGGGGGCGGCGACCGCGACGGCGGCGGGGGCGGCGGCGGTGACCTCGAAGGTCTCCTCGAAGGCCTTCACGAACTCGTTGAGCTCGATGAGGGTGAGCTCCTTGAACTGCTCGATGAGCTCGTCGGTGCTGAGCTTCGCCATGATGGCGTTCCTTTCGGTCGGTGCTCGGCAGCGGCCCGGTGCGGGCCTGCCAGAAGCGGGGTGTGTGCTTGCGCTGCGTGGATCACGAGACCGGGGCGTGCCCCGGGCGCGGGATCAGGCGGCAGCGCCCTCCGATTCCTGCTTCTGACGCAGGGCATCGATGACGCGAGCGGCCTGGGCGGTGTTCGCGGTGAAGACGTAGGCAGCCTGGAAGAGCTTGGCCTTCATCGCGCCGGCCGCCTTGGCCAGCAGGACCTCGCGGGACTCGAGGTCCGCGAGCTTCGTGACCTCCGCGGCGGTCAGGGGGCGCCCGTCGAGGACACCGCCCTTGATGACCAGCGCGGGGTTCGCCTTGGCGAAGTCACGCAGACCCTTGGCTGCCTCGACCGGGTCCCCGGTGACGAAGGCGATTGCCGACGGGCCCTGCAGGTCGGCGTCGAGTCCCTCGACACCGGCCTCCTTGGCCGCGATAGCGGTCAGCGTGTTCTTCACCACGGCGTAGGTTGCGTTGCCGCTGAGCGACCGACGCAGCTGCTTGAGCTGCGCGACGGTGAGCCCGCGGTACTCGGTCAGCACGGCAGCGTTCGAGTCGCGGAACTTGTCCGAGATCTCGGCGACTGCGGCTGCCTTGTCCGGCCTCGCCATGGCAATCCTTCCGGTGGTGGTACCACCGGCGTCCGTCCCGGAACGAGAAAGAGCCCCGCGCAGGCGCGGGGCTCGCAGTCGCACGCGCGGCGGGGCCGGGCGGACGTCGTCGATTCGCTACCTGCGCTGGCCTCCACCTCGTGGGCGGGACTTCGGTCCGTCACGTCCTGCAGACGGAGTCTGCGGGCAGCGTCGGACGACCGGCGGTCTTGGGTACACGCTCATCGTACGGGACGACGGCGCGTGCTCCAAACCGCGGCCCGTGCCGTCAGAGCACCAGCGGGCCGAAGCAGACCAGCGGTACCGGCTCGGGCTCGTCGGCGACCGCCCGGGCGAGCGCCGTCCCCGGCATGGCGCCGTCGCGCAGCTCGGCGTGGAGCGACGGCATGACGCGCGCCGCGACGTCGTCGCGCAGCGGGGCCACGCTCGCGATCACCGCGCGGGCGCCGAGCCGCAGCAGGACGCTCGTCAGGCCGAGCGACTCGCCGCCGATGCGCGGCGTCGAGAGCCCCACCTCGCACGCCGACAGCACGACGACCACACCGTGCAGGTCGGTGCCGTCGAGCTCGTGCGCGAACAGCGGGCCGTCGGCGAGCCGGAGCGACGAGAACAACGGGTTGTCGGTCTCGTGCGTGCCGTGCGCGGCCAGGTGCACGACCCCCGCGGTGCGCAGGCCGTCGACGACGGCCTCGCACGTCGCCTCCTCCCCCGCGAGCGCCTCGGCCCCCTCCCACACGGACGCGACGAGCTTCGCCTCGGCGCCGGAGAAGCGCAGGCCCGGTCCGGCGACGACGAGCGCCTCGTCCGTCCGACGCACCGGCTCGCCGTCGCGTAGGTCCACCCACGAGTTCGCCCACGTGCGCAGCCCGCGCCGCGAGGGCAGCGAGGCCCACGGCAGCGCGAGCAGCAGGTCGCGGGCAGCGACGTGGAGGTCGCCGTCCGCCTCGAGCGGGACGACGAGCGCGTCGTCGAGCGCGGCCAGCGTCCGGGACAGCGAGCCGACCGCGGCCTCGCGCATGGGGACCGGGATGAGCACGTTCGACAGGACCGCGAAGTCCGCGCGCGCACGGCGCACCTGCTCGGCGACCGCCGCGCGCGACGCGAGGCGCACGAGCCGGGAACCCCGGGCGCTGACGCGGACGGCGAGCACGTCGTCGCCGTCCAGCATGAGGTCGGCCACGACCGCGTCGGACCCGGCGTCGGCCAGCGTGGCGCGCAGCCGCCGTTCCGACGCGGGGACCGGGGCGGCGGCCCCTCCCCCGTGCTGCCAGGAGCGCCGTCGTGCGTCGTCCTGGAGGCGCCGCGCCGCCTGGAGGTGGTCCTGCCGGCGCGCGAGGCTGGCCGCGTCCGAGGGCGCCCCCAGCGCGCGGGCCGCCTCGACCTCGCGCCGGGCGGCGGCGAGGAGGTCCGCGAGGACCGGGTCCGCCGGCGGGCGCACGCGGCCCGTCCCGGCGAACGCCGCCCGGCCACGCTCGACGGCGTCGAAGATCGTCCCGGGGCGCCGGGTGCGCAGCGCGGCCTCGACGTCGACGTTGCCGAGCCGCACGCCGTGCACCGCGGACGCCGTCACCGCGTCCACGGACCCCAGCCGCGCGCGGTGGTCCGCGAGCGCCGCCTGGCCGCGCCGCACGGCGCGGACGCCGGCGCGCCGGTCGCCGGCCACGAACGCGAGCTGCGCGAGGACCGCCTCGTGCTGGAGACGGACGGGGAGCGGCGCGCGGCCGAGCCGCGGGGGCACGGCCCGCAGGACCTCCTGCGCCCCGCGCACGTCGCCCGCGGACACGAGCCACTCGACGGCGAGGAGTCGCGCGGGGACCGTGATCCCGAGACCCGAGACGCTGTCCAGGCTCTCGCCGTCGTGCGCGAGGTCGAGCGCCCAGGTCGCGTGCCGACGGGCGCGCGCCGGGCCCACGGGGGTCGCGCGGTGCTCCGTGAGCGCCGCCTGGAGCTCCGCGACGCGGGCGCGCAGCACCCACGGCCTGTTGCCGAGGCGGTCGAACCGGCGCGACGCCGAGCGGGCGAGGCGCCGCGCCTCGGCGTACCGCCGCAGGCCGAGCACGACGCGCGACCGGACCAGCTCGACCTCCGCGAGGTCGCGCAGCATGCGGTAGCGGGAGAGGTGCTCGCGCGCCTCGCTCAGCGCCTCGTCCGCCTCCGTGAGCAGGCCGGCGTCGAGCAGCACCTGCGCGCGGTCGATGAGCCCGACGGCGGCGTGCCGGTCCGGCGCCTGCGCCGCGGCCTCGTCCATGGCGCGCAGGGCGACCGGCAGGTCGCCGCGCAGGTACTCCGCGTACCCGAGGTTGTGCCGGGCCTTGGACACCAGGAGCTCGTCCCCGAGCGCGGTGGCCCGGTGGACGGCGTCGTCGAGGTCGCGGCTCGCCCCCTCGGCGTCGCCCAGCTCGAGGCGCAGGGAGCCGAGGTTGAGCAGCAGGACGGCCGCGTCGAGGGGGCGCGCGTCGTCGATGACCTCGGCCGCCGTCTCAAGCTCGTCCAGCGCGGCGGAGACGTCGCCGGTCCGCAGCCGCAGGAGCCCGCGCTGCGACCGCACGACGAGGGCCAGGTCGCGCATGGCCAGCGCGGCACCGCGCGCCTCGACCTCGGCGAGCCGTTCGTAGGCGCCGTCGACGTCGCCCGTCAGCTCGAACTCGGCGAGCGCGAGCCCCAGCAGGGCGCGCGCGGCCAGGTAGGCGTCGTCCCGGCTCGCGTCCTCGCCCGCGGCGTCGACGTCCTGGACGATCTGCGCGAACGCACGGCTCGCGCGCCGGTGCTGGCCGCGCGCGTTCACGGCCTGCGCAGCAGCCAGTCGGGCCTCGAGCACCTCCCGGCCGCTGCGCACCACCGCTCATCACCTCATGCGTCGTCACCCGGGGTCGGGACCAGACCCGTCGCCAGGGTAATGGACGGCCACAGCCAGGCGCAGCGGTCCGGCGCGCCCTGGCCGGGCTGCAGGACGCCCGGGTCCGTCGGGTCGTCGGCGATCCGCTCGAGCAGGGACGCCGCGAGCTCGCCCGCGAGGACGGGCGCCGCGAACGACGTCCCGCTCCACGTCGCGAACCCGCCCTGGAACCCCTCGGGGTCGATCGTCGCGCGGTATCCCGGGCCCCACAGCTCCTGCACGTGGCGCGACGGCGCGACGGCGCCGTCGATCGTGCGCGGGATCGTGGACACGAGGGACGCGCCCGGACGGGTGCACGTGATCCAGGGGCCGTCGTTGCTGAAGAGCGACACCGTCCCGTCGGGGTTCTCCGCACCGACCGTGAGGACCGGCGGCTCGTCGAGGAGCAGCGTCACCCCCTCGAGCGGCACGGGCGGCTCCGCCTTCCGGTTGATCCGCGGGGCGAACGCCGCGGGGTAGGTCGGGCGGGTCTGGCCGTCGTTGCCCGACGACACCACCACGACGACGCCGTACCGGCGCAGCGCGCGGATGAGCGCCCCGAAGGGGGCGTCGAAGTCCGCGTCCTCCGGGCGCTCGTGGTAGTACCCGAGCGAGAGCACGAGGACGTCGATCGGCGCGTAGCCGTCGTGACCGGACAGGCCGAGCACGTGCCACAGGAGCACGCGGCGCAGCGTCCGCAGGAGGTCGCGCTCCGGCACGACGCCCGACCCGCCGTAGAGGCGCGGGGCGAGGATGACGGCGTCCGGGCAGAGCTGGTGCACGAGACCCGCGATGAACGTCCCGTGGCCCGCGACCGGGTCGAGCGGACCGGTGAGGGGCGAGACCGACACGCCGCCGATCTCCGGGTCCTCGTACGGGTACTCCGTCGGCGGCAGCGTCGACAGCGGCTGACCGAGCAGCTCGGGGTCGCGCACGACGATCGTGCCGCGCGTCTCGAGGTCGTCGTCGAACCACGGGTGCTCGCCGACGCCGGTGTCGAGCACGGCGACGACGGGGCGACGGACACCGTCGCCCGCGACCCACGGCGTCTCCCCCGCGGGCAGCGCGCGGCGCGGCACGGGCCCGATCCAGCTCACGGGCGTGCGGCCGCCCGAGCCCGGCAGGGAGTACTCCGCGGTGCCCGCGAAGGGGTGCGGCTGCGTGTAGGGGTGGGGCTGGGTGTACGGGTGCGGCTGCGTGTAGGGGTGGGGCTGGGTGTACGGGTGCGGCTGCGTGTACGGGAACGGCTGGGTGTACGGCTGGCCGCCGATGAACGGGGTCGGCGCGACCATGTGGTCGAGCGCGAGCCGCGGGCTGTGCCGGTCGTCGGGGCACAGCCGTCCACGCAGCTCCTCGACGAGGTGCCAGGCGTCCGGGAGCTGTCCCTGGGCGTCGTCGCGGTAGCGCAGGCGCACGGAGTAGCCGAACGTGCGGAGCAGGTCGGTCGTCGTCTCCGGGTCGAGGCCCGCCTCACGGACGAGCTCGGCGTCGTCGATGCTCTCCTGCTGCACCTCCACGCGGAGGCCGAGACGCTCGGCCGCGCGCTCGAGCCACCGCAGCGAGCGGTTCCCCTCGCGGTCGAACGGCGACTCGGGGATGAGGATGCGGTCGCCCACGTACCAGGTCGGGTGCGGGGACTGCTGCCCGGCGCGACGCTGCGCGGCGACCGGGTCGATCGTGCGGGTGCGCCACTGGAGCCGGCTCGGCCGGTCGCCGAAGAAGCCGGGGTCCGCCGCTGCGGGGGGCTCAGGGGTCTCGCTCACGTGCTCCTCCTCGGGAGATGACGTTCGTCCGGTGCCGCGCGCGTCGTCGTCGACGGGCGGCCGCCCGCGCACCGCTGCGCGGGGAAGGGTTGCTGGGGGTGGTGCGGCCGGTGGGCCGCGGGCGTCGCCCGCGGCCCACCGGGTGCTAGAGCTCGACGACCGGCGTGCTCACGGCGCCGCCGGCGCCGTCGGCGCGGCGGACCACGAGGCTCGCCGGGCCGCGGTCGACGGCCTCGAAGACGAAGCGGCCGTCGTCGTCGCTCGTCGTCTCGCTCACCACGCCGGGGCGGTGCAGCTCGACGCGCAGCGCCGTCGCGGGGGCGGCCCAGCCGTCGATGCGGATGCGGCCGTCGTCCGTCGGGGACAGCGAGATCATCACCGTGACGGACTCGGACGTGAACGTGATCGTGCGCGCCTCGACGGGCGGCGCGTCGCCGCGCACGGACGTCGCGGGAGCCTGGACGTACTCCAGCTCCATGACCTCGGCCTCGAGCCCGGCGAGCGTGATCGCGAAGAGCGACCGCTCGACGAGGCCGTCCGGGACGGGGTCGATCTCCTCGGCGATCCGCGCGAGGTCGGCCAGGAGGGCGAGGTCGACGGCGTCGAGCGGCTCGTCGGGGCTGTGCGTCGGCTCGGTGCTCATGATGCTTCCCACGGTTCCCCCTGGTCGTCGATGATGTCGCGCAGCTTGGCGAGGCAGCGGCCCCGCGTGGAGCCGATGCTCCCGACGGGCATGCCGATGGCGGCCGAGATGGCCTTGTAGTCCGGACGGTCGGCGAGCGACACGAGGTGCAGGAGCTGGCGGCAGCGTTCCGGCAGCCGGTCGAGCGCGGCCCAGAGGGAGCGGTCGCGCTCGTTGCGGAGCACCTCGACGTCCGGCGTCGGGTCGCCCGACGGGAGCTCGGGGACGCCCTCGTCGGTGTCGTCCGGGAGCTCGGTGCGCCGTCGGGCCTCGTCGCGGTGCTTGCGCACGGCCTCCCAGGCCGCGCGCTTGGCCGTGATGAGCAGCCACTTGAGGACGGCGTGCGGCTCCTTGATGGTCATCGCGTTGCGCACGAGCGCGACCCACACCGTCTGGACGAGGTCGTCGGCCTGCTCGCGCTCGACGCCCTGCGCGCGCACCGTGTGCCACAGGAGGGGGGAGGCCTCGCGGACGAAGTCACCGAGCGCCTCCGGGCGGCCGTCGCGGTACTCCAGGAGCGCGAACGCACCCCGGTCCCCCAGGCTGAGGCCCGGTTCGCCGGTGTCGGCCACCTCGTCGGTCGTTCTGGTCATGGGGCGCACTGTCCTCGGCACGCTCGTCCGGTCAGGCATCAGCGGGGGGTCCCCGGAAGCGCCTGATTCTACGGCCGGGCCGGTGGGGTCGACAACCATCGTCACTGGTCACACCCCTCCCGGCTCGTGCGGTTGCGTCGCATCTCGTCCCTCCGGCACACGGGCGGGAGCGTCTGGTCGGCGCTCCTCCACCCGGACGAGAGGGGCGGACCGCCCGTCTGATACATCGCGGTCGGCTCCGTCCGGAGCGATCCCTGTCCCGGACCCGCACCGGCGGACCCGTCCGGATCTCGCACCGCTCCGAACCCGGGGCGACGCGCGGAGAGGCCGCGCGACCACCGAGCGGAGACCACCATGACCTCGTCCCCGAACCGCCTGCTCGCAGCAGTCTTCGGCACCGTCTACCTGCTGGTCGGCCTCGCCGGCTTCGTCGTGACGTCGGGGGTCGGCTTCGCCGCCACCGAGGGCCGCAACCTCCTGCTGTTCGAGGTGAACCCCCTGCACAACATCGTCCACCTCGGCATCGGGGCGGCGCTGCTGCTCGCGTCGCGCAGCGTCCGGGCCGCGCGCGGCACGAACGTCGCGATCGGCGCGGTGTACCTCCTCGTCGGCGTGGTGGGGCTGTTCCTCGTCGACACCGGCGCCAACATCATCGCGCTCAACGGCGCCGACAACGTGCTGCACCTCGCCAGCGCGCTGCTGCTCCTCGGCGTCGGGCTCGCCGCGGACCGCGAGGACGCGGGCCGCGCCGTCACGGCATGACGACGCCCGTCCCGACCCGCCGCGTCGGCGCCGCGCTCGCGCTGCTCGGCGCCGGGATCGTCGACCTCGGGCTCGTCCGGGGCGCGTTCCCGGCGCCGTCCGGCCTGCTCGCGCTGGCCACCGGGGCCGGGGAGCTCGTCGTCGCGCTCGTGCTCCTCGCCCGCGGGCCGCGGCCCGGGCGCCCGACGGCGGTCCCGCGCGCCGGGATCGCCCTGCTCCTCGTCGCGACCGTCGCCGGGGTGGCCGTGCCCGTCGCGTCCGGCGTGCCGCTCTCCGCGGGTGCGGCCGCCGCAGCCGCCCTGCGGGTCGCGACGGCGTGCGTCCTCGCCCGCCCGGCGCGCGTCCCCGCCGACGGCCCGCCGGCGCGCGCCGGGGCGCGGCTCGTCGCGCTCTTCTCGGTGTCCGTCGTGGTCGCCGCCGTCGCGACGTTCGGTCTCGGCGGGACCGACGCCGCGCGGCACGCCGTGCCGCACGGGTCCCACCTGCCCGTCCTGGGGCACCTGCCGGGGCACGGCCCGGCCCACGACGGCGGGCCCGGCACCGCGCCGTGAGGGCCCGACGGCGGCTGCCCCCGGCGCGGCGCCACGCCTCCCGGAGGGTACGAGTTCTCCCGTAACCGCGGGGCCCGAAGTTCCGGGGAATCCCTCATGCCGCGCGGCGGGCACCGGGCCTAGCGTCGGGAGCGACCCCTGCACCCACACCGCGGGTGCGGACCGGCGAGGCGCGACGACGCGCCCCGCCCGAGCACGAGGAGCACCTCCGTGAGAACAGTCCTCCCCGGCCGCACGCGCGGCCTCACCGGGCGCGCGCTGCGCGCCCTCGCCTCCGTCGTCGCCGCGGCGACCGTCGTCGCGGGCGGAGCGCTCGCCGCCGCGCCCGCGACCGCCGCGGCGCCGTCGGCCGCGCCCGCCGCTCCCGTGAGCGCCGCCGCGCCGTCGGGCAGCACGCAGTGGCTCACCGGCTACTGGCACAACTTCGACAACGGCTCCGTGACGATGCGCCTGTCCGAGGTCCCCCAGGCGTACAACCTCGTGGCGATCGCGTTCGCGGACAACCTCGCCGGGACGCCGGGTGGCATCACGTTCAACCTCGCGAGCGCGGAGCTCGGCGGCTACACCGAGGCCCAGTTCAAGGCGGACGTGGCGGCCATCCGGGCGCAGGGCCGCAAGGTCGTGATCTCCGTGGGCGGGGAGAAGGGCAACGTCATCGTCTCGAACGCGACCGAGGCGAAGAACTTCGCCGACACCACGTACGCGCTCATGCAGAAGTACGGGTTCGACGGCGTCGACATCGACCTCGAGCACGGCATCAACGCCACGTACATGTCGAGCGCCCTCCACCAGCTCGCGGCGAAGGTCGGTCCGAGCCTGATCCTCACCATGGCGCCGCAGACGATCGACTACCAGGCGACGAGCATGGGGTACTACCAGCTCACCCTCGCGATCAAGGACATCCTCACGATCGTCAACACCCAGTACTACAACTCCGGCTCGATGATGGGCTGCAACCAGCAGGTCTACTCGCAGGGCACGGTCGACTTCCTCACCGCGCTCACCTGCATCCAGCTCGAGATGGGCCTGCGCCCCGACCAGGTGGGCATCGGCGTACCGGCCGTGCCGCGCGCCGCGGGCGGCGGCTACCAGCCGCTCGCGAACGTCGTCAAGGCCGTCGACTGCCTCGAGGTCGGCACCGGCTGCGGCGCCTTCAAGCCCGCGAAGCCGTACGGCAAGATCGGCGGCGTCATGACCTGGTCGATCAACTGGGACAAGACCAACGGCTACCAGGTCGCGTCCGTGATCGGCGGACGCCTGGCGAGCGGTCCGACCACGCCCACGGAGCCGACCAACCCCACCAACCCGACGAACCCCACCAACCCCGGGACCTGCACCGCGACCGCGTGGTCGGCCTCCGCCGTCTACACCGGTGGCGCCCGCGTCTCCCACCAGGGCCGCACCTACGAGGCCAAGTGGTGGACCACCAACGAGAACCCCGCGCAGAGCGGGCAGTGGGGCGTCTGGAAGGACCTCGGCGCCTGCTGACCCGGCCGGCGCACCCTCGGGCGACCTGCTGAGACGACGACGGCGCGGCACCCTGGTCGGGTGCCGCGCCGTCGTGCGTGGTGCGGACGGAGGACCGTCCGCGGGGAGGACTGCCGTCAGGCGGCGTCGTCCTCGAGCAGCTTCGTCGTCTTGGACTGGTCCAGCGGGATGCCGGGGCCCATCGTCGTCGTCAGCGTGGCCTTGGTGATGTACCGGCCCTTCGAGGACGACGGCTTGAGACGCAGGACCTCTTCGAGGGCCGCCGCGTAGTTCTCCACGAGCGCCTTCTCGTCGAACGAGACCTTGCCGATGATGAAGTGCAGGTTGCCGTGCTTGTCGACACGGAACTCGATCTTGCCGCCCTTGATGTCCGACACGGCCTTCGCCACGTCCATCGTCACGGTGCCGGTCTTCGGGTTCGGCATGAGACCACGGGGGCCCAGCACCTTGCCCAGACGACCGACCTTGCCCATGAGGTCCGGCGTCGCCACGGCGGCGTCGAAGTCGGTGTACCCACCGGCGACCTTCTCGATCAGGTCGTCGCCGCCGACCTCGTCGGCACCGGCCGCACGGGCCTCCTCCGCCTTCGCCGCGTTCGCGAAGACGATGACGCGGGCGGTCTTGCCCGTGCCGTGGGGGAGGTTGACCGTGCCACGGACCATCTGGTCCGCCTTGCGCGGGTCGACACCGAGGCGGAACGCGACCTCGACGGTCGCGTCGTACTTCACGGTCGACGTCTCCTTGGCGAGACGGATCGCCTCGAGCGGCGCGTAGAGACGCTCGCGGTCGATCTTCTCCTCGGCGTTGCGGTACGCCTTGCTGCGCGTTGCCATCTGCTTCTCCTTCTGCAGTCGTGGTCAGCGGGTCCGCGCGGACCCTGCCACCGTCGCCCGCGGGGTGCGGAGCGACGTCGTGCACGAGGCCGGCACACAGGCCAGGCCTCGGTCCTTCGTCAGCCCTCGACGGTGATACCCATCGAGCGGGCCGTGCCGGCGATGATCTTCGACGCGGCGTCGAGGTCGTTCGCGTTGAGGTCCTCGAGCTTGGTCTGGGCGATCTCGCGCACCTGGTCCGCGGTGATCTTCGCGACCTTGGTGGTGTGCGGCGTCGCCGAGCCCTTCTGCACGCCCGCGGCCTTCTTGATGAGCTCCGCCGCCGGCGGGGTCTTCGTCACGAAGGTGAACGAGCGGTCCTCGTAGACCGTGATCTCGACGGGGATGACGTTGCCGCGCTGCGACTCGGTCGCCGCGTTGTAGGCCTTGCAGAACTCCATGATGTTCACACCGTGCTGACCGAGCGCGGGGCCGATCGGCGGCGCGGGCGTCGCCGCACCGGCCTGGATCTGGAGCTTGATGAGGCCGGAGACCTTCTTCTTGGGAGGCATGACTCTTCCCTGGCTTTCTTCTCGTGGGCCGACGCCGTGGGCGATGACCCGGTTGCAGTACTGCGCTCACGCGGGGCGGCTCGGGCCGCCCGCGCGTCAGATCTTGGCGACCTGGTTGAACGACAGCTCGACCGGGGTCTCCCGGCCGAAGATGGAGACGAGGACCTTGAGCTTCTGGTTCTCGACGTTGATCTCGGAGATCGTGGCGGGCAGCGTGTCGAACGGGCCGTCCGTGACGGTGACCGACTCGCCGACCGTGAAGTCGACCTCGACGGGAGCCTTCGCCGCGGCCTGCGCGGGCTTGCCGGCCTCCGGGGCGGGGGTGAGCATCGGCGCGAGCATCGAGAAGACCTCGTCGAGCGTCAGCGGCACCGGCTGGTGGGTGTGCCCGACGAAGCCGGTGACACCGGGCGTGTGGCGCACGGCGCCCCACGACTCGTCGGTGAGGTCCATGCGGACGAGGACGTAGCCGGGGATGCGCACGCGTCGGACGATCTTCTTCTGCGCGTTCTTGATCTCGGCCACCTCCTCCATGGGGACCTCGATCTGGAAGATGTAGTCCTCCATGTTCAGGCTCTGGATGCGGTTCTCCAGGTTGGCCTTCACACGGTTCTCGTAGCCCGCGTAGGAGTGGATGACGTACCAGTCGCCCGGCTGCGAGCGCAGCGTGCGCTTGAACTCCGCGACCGGGTCCTCGATGACGTCGCCGTCCTCGTCGGCCGGGCGGACCTCGTCCGCCTCGTCGTCGTCCGACGGCTCGTCGTCGTCCGCCGCGTCGTCGGTCTCGTCAGCGGCGTCGTCCGTCGCGTCGTCGTCGGCCTCGTCAGCGGCGTCGAGGGCCTCGTCGGCTCCGTCGACCGCCGGGACGTCCGTGGTCTCGTCGACGTCGTCCTGGGCACCCTCGGGCTGCGTCGGGTCGACGTTCTCCGTCTGGTCCAGCGACTCCTGGGACACGAACGAACCTGCTTTCTCAACGAACTGCTCGAAGACTTCTTCTGGAAGCGCCGACGGCGCCCCGAGAGGCGCCGGCTGCCGTGCTGACCCGGCCTGGCCGGGGAAGGTCGTGCGCTAGCCGAAGACCCACCGGACGGCCTGGCCGATCCCCAGGTCGAGGACGGTCACGAACGCCATGACCACGACCACGAAGACCAGGACCACCGTCGTGTAGGTGATGAGCTCGGACCGCGTCGGCGTGACGACCTTGCGGAGCTCGGCGACCACCTGGCGCACGAACAGGGCGATGCGCGCGAAGACGTTGGGCTTCTTGTCCGCGGACGGACCGCCCTTCTTCTTCACCTCGTCGGCGCGTGCACCGCCTGCGCCCACGGCCTCTGACGGCGATTCGCTCACTCGATCTTCCCCATCGCTCACGTACGGGACCTGCTCGAACCCTCGGTGCGACCCGGTGCCGGGCCGCGCGCGGATCCCGGGAAGGTCCCGCGAGAGCCACGCCGTGCAGGGTAGACAGGACTCGAACCTGCAACCTGCGGTTTTGGAGACCGCTGCGCTACCAATTGCGCCACTACCCTTCGTGCCGACGGCGCCCCGCACGGCCTCGATCCCCGGACGAAAGTCGTCTCACGGGCGCGGACCAGCGTGGCGGGCGTCAACCACCGAGGGATCACTGTACGCGACGCGGCGCCCCTGGTCGAACCACCGTCCACCGATCGGTGGACACGAGGTCCGGACGAACGGGCGTCGCGGCCCGGGGGCTCGCGCCGACACGCTGGTCCCATGACGACGACACCCCTCCCCGCCGGCCCCCGCGGCGCCGGCTCCGGCCCCGGCGCCGGGCAGAGCGGACCGGCCGTGGACGTGCGCGGCCTGCGCAAGCGCTACGGGCCCAAGCAGGCCGTCGACGGCATCGACCTGCGCGTCGAGCGCGGCGAGATCTTCGCGGTCCTCGGCCCCAACGGCGCCGGGAAGACCACCACGGTCGAGATCCTCGAGGGCTTCCGCCGCCGGGACGCGGGCGAGGTCCGCGTGCTCGGCGAGGACCCCCAGACCGCGGGCCGCGCCTGGCGCTCGCGCCTCGGCGTCGTCCTCCAGGACTCGCGCGACCAGGCCGAGCTCACGGTCGCCGAGCTCGTCCGGCACTTCGCGACGTTCTACCCGACGCCGCGGGACCCCGACGAGGTGATCGACGCCGTCGGGCTGCGGGAGAAGGCCCGCACGCGCACGCGCCAGCTCTCCGGCGGGCAGCGCCGACGGCTCGACGTCGCGCTCGGGATCGTCGGCCGGCCGGAGCTGCTGTTCCTCGACGAGCCCACGACGGGGTTCGACCCCCAGGCCCGCCGCGCGTTCTGGGCGCTCGTCCGGTCGCTGCGCGAGGACGGCACGACGATCCTGCTCACGACGCACTACCTCGACGAGGCGGCCTACCTGGCCGACCGCGCGGCCGTCGTGCGGTCGGGGCAGGTCGTCGCGCTCGACGCGCCCGACCGCCTCGGGGGCGCGGAGGCGCGCCGTCCCGTCGTGCGGTGGCTCGACGGCGGCACCCGGCGCTCCGAGCGCACGGACTCCCCCACCGCGGTCGTCGCGGCGCTCGCCGCGCGGTACCCCGACGGCGAGGTCCCCGGGCTCGAGGTGACGCGCCCGAGCCTCGAGGACGTCTACCTCGAGCTCATCGGTGAGCCGGCCGCGTCGAGCGACCCGGCGCCCGTCCCCGACCGGCCCGGCGCACCCGCCGCGGCCCGCACGCCCGACGACGCGACCGTCGTCGTCCCCGAGGAGGCCCGACCGTGACCGTCGCCCCGACCACGCGCGCCCTGCGCGCCGCCCTGCCCGGGGCCGCCCGCCTCGGCATCGAACGCACGCGCGCCGAGCTGCGCGGGTTCTTCCGCGAGCGCGACGCGGTCGTCTTCATCTTCACGTACCCGCTCATCATGCTCGCGATCTTCGCGACGGTGTTCGACGGGCAGGACCAGGGTGACGCGGGCTACTCCGTGCCCTTCGCGCAGTACTTCCTGCCGGGCATGATCGCGACGGGCGTCATGCTCACGAGCTTCCAGTCGCTGGCGATCTCGATCGCGGTCGAGCGTGACGACGGCGCGCTCAAGCGCCTGCGCGCGACCCCGCTGCCCGCGTCGGCGTACTTCTACGGCAAGGTGGGCCTGGTCCTCGCGACCTCGATCGTGCAGACGGCGCTCCTGCTGCTCCTCGCGGCCGTCGTGTACGACGTCCCGATGCCCTGGGACATGCCCGACGCCGCGACCCGGCTCACGACGTTCGCGTGGGTGTTCGTGCTCGGGTGCGCCGCCGGCGCCGTGTGCGGGGTCGCGTTCTCGTCGCTGCCGCGCTCGGGCCGCTCCGCGACGGCGGTCGTCACGCCCGTCGTGCTCGTGCTGCAGTTCATCTCCGGGGTGTTCTTCGCGTTCTTCGCGCTGCCCGCGTGGATGCAGACCGTCGCCTCGGTGTTCCCGCTCAAGTGGATGGCCCAGGGCATGCGCTCGGTCTTCCTCCCCGAGCAGGCCGCGGCGCTCGAGCCGTCCGGGTCGTGGCAGCACGGCGCGACCGCTGCTGTACTGGTCGCATGGCTGGTCCTGGGGCTCGTGGTGGGCGCGCGGTCGTTCCGGTGGCGGCGCCGTGACGACGGCTGACCCGCCGTCGCCCGCGGGCGGGCTCCCCGCGGCCGGGGACCGGGCCGGGGGCGAGGAGGGGGCCAGGGACGGTGCGGCCACGGCCCAGCTCGACGGCACCTGGGCGCGCGACGTGCGCTGGTGGGACGTGGCGTTCTACGTCATCGTCGTGCTCAGCGCGCTCGCGCTGCTCACCGCGGGCGTCGCCGGCACGGCCCTGCTCGTGTCGCTCGCCGCGCTCGGGACGATCCTCCTGGCCTACCTCGCGTGGGGGCGGCGCGCGGCCCGCACGCGCGCCCAGGTGCCGGCGCACCTCTACCTCGTCGTCGCGATCGCGGGCACGCTCGTCGTCGTCGGGCAGGACGCGCTCGGCACGCTGCTCCTGTTCGCCGTCTTCACGCAGATCTGGATGCTCTCGGAGCACCTCTGGGCGCAGGTCGTGCTGTGCGTCGCGCTCGCGGCCGGCACCGCGCTCGCGCTCGCGTTCGACCCGGCGACGGGGCGCGTCGAGCCCGACGAGCTCGCGAGCGCCGCGCCGCAGATGGGCGTCGCGCTCGCGTTCGCGCTGAGCCTCGGGCTGTGGACGGCGCACACGATGCGGCAGTCGGAGCGGCACGCGCGTCTCGTCGACGCGCTGCGCGCGACGCAGGCCGAGCTCGCGCGCTCGCACCACGAGGCGGGCGTGCTCGCGGAGCGCGAGCGGGTCGCCCAGGAGATCCACGACACGCTCGCCCAGGGGTTCACGAGCGTCGTCATGCTCGCGCAGGCCGCGGGCGCCGACCTGGACCGGGGCGCCCCGGACGCGGCGCGCGAGCGCCTCGCGCTCGTCGAGTCGACGGCGCGCGACAACCTCGCCGAGGCCCGGGCGCTGGTCGCGGCCTCCGCGCCGGCCCCGTTGCAGGGCAGCACGCTCGGGGAGGCGCTGCGCCGCCTCGCGACGCGTTTCACCGAGGAGACGGGGACGCATGCGGACCTCGCGGCCGACGACGTCCCGGGGCTGTCGAGCGCCGAGGAGGTGGTGCTGCTGCGCTCGGCCCAGGAGGCGCTGACGAACGTGCGCCGCCACGCCGGGGCGGGCGCGGTCCGCGTCGTGCTGCGCCACGACGCGGACGGGACCCTCCTGGAGGTGTGCGACGACGGTCGCGGGCTGCCCGACGACGCGGCCGAGGGCTACGGTCTGCGGGGCATGCGCGAGCGCGTCGCCGCGGAGGGCGGCAGCCTCGAGGTCGGGCCCGCGCCGGGCGGGGGCACGCGCGTCGCGGTGCGGCTGCCCGCGACGGGCGTGGGCACGGGCCGGACAGCCCCGACGAGGCGAGGAGCGGTGCGGTGACGGGGACGACGGGCCGGGACGGCGCGGTGCGGGTGCTCGTGGTCGACGACCACCCGGTCGTGCGCTCGGGCATCGTGGGGATGCTGGCCGGCGAGCCGGACCTCGCGGTGGTCGGGGAGGCGGGCGACGGCGCGCAGGCGGTGGAGCTCGCGCGCGAGCTGGCGCCCGACGTCGTGCTCATGGACCTGCGGATGCCCGTGCTCGACGGCGTGGGCGCGACCGCGGCGATCCTCGGCGCACCGGGCCGCGGGCGCGGGGCGGCGGGGCCGCGCGTCGTCGTGCTCACGACGTACGAGACGGACGCCGACATCCTGCGGGCCGTCGAGGCGGGCGCCACCGGCTACCTGCTCAAGGACACGCCGCGCGAGGAGCTCGTCGCGGGCGTGCGCGCCGCGGCGCGGGGGCAGACGGTGCTGGCGCCGAGCGTCGCGACGCGGCTCGTGACGTCGGTGCGCGGGACGGAGCGGCTCACGGACCGGGAGGTCGAGGTACTGCGGCTCGTGGCCCGTGGGCTGTCGAACGCGGCCGTCGGGCGCGAGCTGTTCATCGCCGAGGCGACCGTGAAGACGCACCTGCTGCGGGCCTTCGCCAAGCTCGGCGTGGACGACCGCACCGCCGCCGTGACGGTCGCGATGCAGCGCGGGTTCCTCCCCGGGGCGTGACGCGCGCGGGCGCCGTCGGCACCCCGACCTGCGGCGGGACCTGCGCCGCAGTCGTCCCGCGCCCGACGGCGGGTACCGGGCGCTCGTGACAGACTCCCGCTGTGCGAGACCTGGCGACGCTCCCGAAGGCCCACCTGCACCTGCACTTCACGGGGTCCATGCGGCCCGACACGCTGCGCGACCTCGCCGCGCAGTACGGCGTGCGGCTCCCCCACGCGCTCGTCGACGGCGACCCGCTGCGCCTGCCGCCCACCGAGCGCGGCTGGTTCCGGTTCCAGCGCCTGTACGACGCGGCGCGCGCGTGCGTGCGGTCCGAGGCCGACATGCGGCGCATCGTGCTCGAGGCGGCGCAGGACGACGCCGCGGAGGGGTCGGGGCGGCTCGAGATCCAGGTGGACCCGACGTCGTACGCGCCGTTCGTCGGGGGCATCACCCCGGCCGTGGAGATCGTGCTCGACGCCGCCCGGTCCGCGAGCGCCGCGACGGGGACGGAGGTCGCGGTGGTCGTCGCGGCGTCGCGCACGCGGCACCCGCTCGACGCGCGGACCCTCGCGCGGCTCGCGGCACAGTACGCGGGCGAGGGCGCGGGCGAGGTCGTGGGGTTCGGCCTGAGCAACGACGAGCGGCGCGGCGACACGGCCGAGTTCGCGCGCGCGTTCGCGATCGCGCGACGGGCGGGGCTCGCGTCGGTGCCCCACGGCGGCGAGCTCCTGGGCCCCGGCCACGTGCACGAGGTCGTGCGCGAGCTGGTCCCGGACCGCCTGGGCCACGGGGTGCGGTCGGCGGAGGACCGGCGCGTCCTCGACGACGTCGTGGACCGGGGGATCGCGCTCGAGGTGTGCCCGGCGTCGAACGTCTCGCTCGGCGTCTACGAGGAGGCGGGGCAGGTCCCGCTCGGCGCGCTCGTCGACGCGGGCGCGCAGGTCGCGCTCGGCGCGGACGACCCGCTGCTGTTCGGGTCCCGGCTCGCCGGGCAGTACGAGACGGCGCGGCGCGAGCACGGGTTCTCCGACGCGGAGCTCGCCGACCTCGCGCGGTCGTCGATCCGGGCGAGCCGCGCGTCGTCGGGCACCAAGCGACGGCTGCTCGCGGGCGTGGACGACTGGCTCACGGCGGGCTGACGCCCGCGTGCGCGCTGGCCGCCGGAGATCGGCGGGCTGACGCGAGCGGTCACGCGCGCGTCGCGACGACGAAGACGCGACGGAACGGCAGGAGCGTGCCTGCGCCGCGCTCCGGGTACGCGTCCCGCAGCGCGGCGGCGTACTGCGCGACGAACGCGTCGCGCAGGTCGTCGGGGAGGGCCTGGAGCACGGGGCGGGCGCCCGTCGCGGAGACCCAGCGCAGCACGGGGTCCGGGCCGTGGAGCACGTGGACGTACGTCGTCTCCCAGGCGTCGACGGTCCAGCCGAGGGTGGTGAGCGCGTCGAGGTACACCTCGGGGTCGTGCGCCGCGGGGCGCTCGACGCCCGCGGCGTGCGCCGCGTACGGGGGTCGGGCAGCGAGCTCGCGCAGGAGCCGGTGGCTCGGCGCGTCGTGGTTGCCGGGGACGGAGAACGCGAGCGCGCCGTCCGGGGCGACGTGGTCGGCGAGCCGGGGAAGCAGGTCGAGGTGGCCGGGCACCCACTGGAGCGTCGCGTTGCTCACGACGACGTCGGCGGGCGCGGGCGGCGCCCACGAGCGCACGTCCGCGAGCTCGTACCGCACCCAGGGCGCGGACGCGTCGCGCCGGGCGGCGGCCACCATGGCCGGCGACGCGTCGATCCCGGTGATCGCGGCGTCGGGCCAGCGCGCGTGCAGGAGGGGGGTCAGGTGGCCGGGGCCCGACCCGAGGTCGGCGACCGTGCGCGCGTCGACGGGGACGCGCGCCACGAGGTCGGCCATCGGGCGCGTGCGCTCGTCGGCGTGGCGGAGGTAGAGGGCAGGGTCCCAGTCGCGTGGCATGACGGCTCCGTCCTGTCGCAGTATCTAGACGTCAACAATCTTGACATCAAGATACACGCGTCGTCCCGGCTCGTCGCGCAAACTCTCATGTGCGTCTCATCCGGTTCTCCGATACTGGGTCCATGACTCGCCGGACCGTCGCGTGGCTCGTGGGGGCGCTCGTGCTCGTCCTCGCCGGTGCCGCCGCGGCGGGCGCGCTCGCCGCGCGGCCGCAGGACCGCGACGTCGGCGTGGCCGTCGTCGTGACGCCCGCTCCCCCGACCGAGACCCCGACGACGCCGGCGCCGACGCCCAGCCCGACCGACGACGACGGCGACGACGACCAGGACGACGACCGCGTCACGCCCGCCCCGCCGTCGAGCGACGACCAGGACGACGACTCGGACGCCGACACGACCGACGACCAGGACGACGACCGCGACGGCCCGGACCGGGGCGACGGGTGAGGCGCCGGGCGCGTGGCGCGGGGCTCACGGTCCGCACCCGGATGCTCGCGGCGTTCCTCGGCCTGTCCGCCCTCGCGCTGCTCCTCGCGGGCGGCGCGGCGTGGTTCCTGCAGCGCGGCCAGCTCGACGCGCGCATCGACGAGAGCCTCGTGCGGAGCGCGAACGAGCTCCGGCGGATCGCGGGCTCCGGCGTGAACCCCGTGACGGGCGAGCCGTTCCGGTCCGCCGAGGACGTCGTCGTCGCGTCGATCCAGCTCACCGTGCCCGCCCAGAACGAGGGCGTGCTCGGGCTGCGCGAGGGTCGCACGCCGCTCGTGTCGCAGCAGGACGTGCGCCTGCGCCTCGAGGAGGACGCCGAGCTCGTCGCCGCGCTGTCGCCGCTCGTGGCGGGCGACCACGTGGTGCTGCGCTCGGTCGGGACGGCGACCGCGGACTACCGCGCGCTCGTCGCGCCCGTGCGTGCGACTGGGGCGGACGGCGCCGGGCCGCCCGCGGCACTCGTCCTCGCCTACGACCGCTCGGCGGAGCACGCCGAGTTCGCCCAGGTCTTCCGCACGTACGCCGTCGTCGCGCTCGGCGCGCTCGTGCTCATCGGCGTCGTCGGCTGGGTCGTGGCCGGCCGGCTCCTGCTCCCGATCCGCACGCTCTCGCGCACCGCGCAGCGCATCGGCGAGACCGACCTCTCCGCGCGGATCCCGGTCACGGGCAACGACGACCTCTCCGACCTGTCCCGCACCGTGAACGGCATGCTCGACCGGCTCGAGGGCGCGTTCGACTCGCAGCGCCGGCTCATCGACGACGTCGGGCACGAGCTGCGCACGCCCCTCACCGTGGTGCGAGGCCACCTCGAGCTCATGGACCCCCACGACGCGACCGACGCGACCGAGACGCGCGACCTCGCGCTCGACGAGCTCGACCGCATGAACCGCCTCGTGGACGACCTCGTGACGCTCGCGACCGCCGGGCGCCCGGACTTCGTGCGCCCGCTCGACACGGACCTCGGGCGCCTGCTCGACGACGTCCACGACAAGGTCCGCACGCTCGGCGACCGGCGGTGGCTCGTCGACGCGCGCGCGGACGTCGCGGTGCGGGCCGACGCGCAGCGCCTCACGCAGGCGCTCCTCCAGCTCGCGGCCAACGCGGTGAAGTTCTCGGCGCCCGGGTCGGCCGTCGCGCTCGGCTCGGCCGTGTCCGACGACGGCGCGCGCGTGCGCGTGTGGGTCCGCGACGAGGGCGTCGGGATCGCCCCCGAGCAGCAGGAACGGATCTTCGAGCGGTTCGCGCAGGCCACCACGCCCGGCGCGGCGCACCCCGAGGGCGCCGGGCTGGGGCTCGCGATCGTCGCCGCGATCGCCGACGGCCACGGCGGCCGCGTCCACGTCGCCTCGACGCCAGGCGTCGGGTCGACGTTCACGCTCGACCTGCCGCTCGTGCCGGTCCCCGGGCAGGCCCCCGGGCCGACCGGTGACGCGGTAGCCCCGTACGGGGCGACCGCGCCGACCGCACCCACGGCGCCGTCCGCCGCGACCCCCGAGCTGCCGCCCGACACGCCGGACGCGCAGCCGACCAGCCCGGGGTCGGGCTCCGAGACCCGCACCCCGACCGGCAGCCGGAGCGGCACCGAGAACGACACCCAGAGCAGCACCGAGTCCGGCGCCGAGACCGGCACCGACCACGACGGAAGGACCACCCGGTGAGCCAGATCCTCGTCGCCGAGGACGAGACCCGCATCGCGGCGTTCGTGGCCAAGGGGCTGCGCGCCGCGGGCTACGCGAGCACCACGGTCGCGACGGGCCGCGAGGCGTTCGACCTCGCGAGCACCGGCGACTTCGCGCTCCTCGTGCTCGACCTCGGCCTGCCGGACCAGGACGGCTTCACCGTGCTGCGCCGGCTGCGGGAGACCGGGAACGCGATCCCCGTCATCATCCTCACGGCACGCACGTCCGTCACGGACACCGTCGCCGGGCTCGAGGGCGGCGCCGACGACTACATGGCCAAGCCGTTCCGCTTCGAGGAGCTCCTCGCACGCATCCGGCTCCGGCTGCGCAGCGAGCCCGCGGGCGAGGTCACGGTGCTCACGCACGGTGCGCTGAGCCTGGACCTGCGCACTCGGCGGGCCCGGACGTCCGACCGCGAGGTCGACCTCTCTGCGCGCGAGTTCGCGCTCGCCGAGGCGTTCCTGCGCAACCCCGGCCAGGTCCTCAGCCGCGAGCAGCTCCTCTCGCGCGTGTGGGGGTACGACTTCGACCCCGGCTCCAACGTCGTCGACGTGTACGTGCGGTACCTGCGCAACAAGCTCGGCGCGGAGCACTTCGTCACCGTGCGCGGGATGGGCTACCGTCTCGCGGACGCGCCGCGGCGCTCCTGAACCGACGACGACGCCCGCCCCGGGGGCCGGGGCGGGCGTCGTGCGGGCGCGGACGGCGAGGCCCGGGCCCGGTCAGGTCGCGGACTGCGGCGACGGCGGGGTCACCGGGCTGGCCGGCGTGCTCGCCGTCTGCGCGGTGCCCGCGGTGTCGGCCGTCGGGGCGGTGTTCGCCGTCTGGCTCGTCACGGCGGAGGCCGCCGTCGTGGGCGACGCGGACGTGTTCGCGGAGCCCGCGGTGACCGTCGTGATCGACGTCCCGTTCTGGACGTCCGTCGGGCTCGGGGTGGCCGACGCGGTCGCCGCGGCCGTCGCGGCGTCGGACGTCGTCACCTGGACCGACGGGGAGACGACCGCCTCGTCGGGGGCGTCGAGCGCGCCCTGGGCGGCGGCCATCGTGGCCCCGAGACCGACCGCGCCGAGCGCCCCGGTGACGATCCATGCGCTGCGTGCCTTCATGGTGCTTCTCCTTCGTCCGATGGTGCGCACGACCCCTCGGCCGTGCAGGTCTCGAGCCTCCCGCTCACGCGTGAGACTCCGAGGAGGTCGTCATGAGAGTGCTCTCAGGAACCGGCAGCAGCCCGTCGGCGACCGCGAGCCAGGCCTCCGCGAGCTCGCGCGAGCCCGCGCCCGGCACGAGGGACAGCACGACGCCCGCGGCCCGGGCGCGCAGCCCCACCGGGTCGACGGCGGTCCCGAACACCGCGAGGCACCGCTCGACGAGCCCGCCCACGCCCCCGTACACGGTCGGCGCGAGCGCGGGCAGGACGGCGAGGTGCCCGACGAGGCACGCGAGGTCGTCCACGCGGTGGCCCGGCCCGAGCGTGTCCACGTCGAGCAGCGCGGCCACGCGCGGCCGGGCCGTCGCCCCCGGGACGTCGACAGCGTCCGGGCCCGCTTCGAGCAGGACGTTCGCCTCGTAGAAGTCGCCGTGCGTCGCGACGACGGGGCCCGGGTCGCGCGTCGCGACCGCGTCCCCGACGGCGCGCGCCACGTGCCGCACCCGCTCGGCGTCGAGACCGTGGACCGCGAGCGCCGACGTCGCGTAGTGCTCCACGCGCTCCGCCCACGCGGGCCGACGGCGCAGCGTCGTCGCGCGCTCCGGCAGCGCGTCGAGCGCACGGAGCAGCTCGTGCGGGTCGATCGCCTCGGGCTGCGCTTCCGGTCCCGATGCCGCGAGGTGCTGCGCGAGCGACGGGCCGCGCGCCTCCTCGAAGACCACGAGGCCGTCGTCGTCCCGAGCGAGGCACCGCGGGGCGCGCACGGCCCCGTCCTGGAGGAGGTCGTGGCGGCGCGCGAGCGCGCGCGCCCGGCCGGGCCGGACGACCTTGACGTAGAGCGTGCGCGAGGGCGTCCGGGCGCGGAGCACCGCGCGGCGCAGGGGACGGTAGGCGACCATCGCCACGGACTCGACGGACTCGCCCGGGGCGAGCACGCCCGCGTCGTCCAGGCGGCGCGTGAGCCCGGGTGCGTCGCACGCCGCGGCGAGCGCGGGCAGCGCCGGGTCGGCCGGGTGCCGCCACACGTGCACGACGCGCGGCCCGTCCTCCAGGCGCGCGACGCCCGGCCCGACGGCGTCCGGCGGCAGGGGTGCCGTCGTGGCGAGCAGGTACGCGGTCGCGTCGACGGTCGCGACCGCCCCGCCGGGCCGGGTCGGGAGCGTGCGGCGCGCGACGACGTCGTACCCGACGGTGACCTCCGCGCCGGGGCGCGCGTGCACCTGGTGCACGCGCCACGTGCCGAGCGCGGCGCCGTCGGCCCCGAGCGCCGCGTCGAGGAGGCCGCCCGCGTCGGGACCGGTGAGCAGGTCGAGCCAGGCGCGCTGGTCGGGGACGGCGGGGGCGATCGTCATGCGCCCAGGGCACCGTGCGCGCGTGGAACGGCGGTGAGAGCCCGATGAGAGTCCTCTCATCGAGTCCGCCCGCGGCGCCATGCGGCCCTTGACCCGCGCACGGGTCCGTGGGAATGTATCGATGTGTTGATACAAAGCGTCTCCGAGGAGCCGGGCGGGGTCAACATGTTCGTCCCCGCCGCGTACGACCTGCTGTGGAGCGTCGTCGCCCTCGCCGTACTCGCGGGCGTCGGCGCCCTCGTGGTGCTCGTCGTGCGCGCGCTGACGCGCGAGCCGGCGCCCGCCCTGCACGGGCTCGCGGACGGGGACCCGGTGCGCTGCGCCGCCCGACGGCACGCGACGACCGTCAGCGTCGCCGCGGCGACCGCCGCCGCGCTCGTGGGCGCCGTCCTCGTGCAGGCCGTGACGACCGCCGTCGGCGGCCTCGCGGAGGGCGTGCTCGTGGGGCTCTCCCCCGCGCTCGTCGGCCTGGCGTTCCTCGGGGCGCACGCCGTCGGCGAGCGCACCTGGCCGCGCCAGCGCACGGCGGTCCGGGCGGCCACGCTGCGCCCGCGCACGGTGTCCGACGTCGCGCCGCGCGGCCTGCGCCGCCTCACCTGGGCCCTCGGTGCCCTCGTGCTCGTGCTCACCGCGGTCGGCGGCCTCACCGCCGGGTCGGACGGGCGGTCCGTGACGCGCGTGCTGGGCGACGTCACGTCGACGACCAGCCCCTACCCCGGGTGGTTCTACGGCGCCTGGCTCGCGGCCGGCGCCGTGCTGCTCGTGGCCGGCGCGGAGGGCGTGCTCCGGCTGGTCGCGCGCCGCCCCGCCGTCCCGCGCGTCGAGCCCGGGTGGGACCTCGCGCTGCGTCGCGCGTCCGCGCACCGGGTCCTGCGCGGCACCCAGCTCGCGCTCGGACTCACCGCGGCCGGCACGCTCGCCTACGGCGCGAACGCCGCCGCCCGGGCGGGCTACCCCGGGGCGGTCGTGCTCGTGGTCGTCGCCGTCGGGATCGCCCTCGTGGCGGTCGCCGTCGGCGTGCGTCCCGCCCCCGACCCCGACGCTGAGGTCGCCGCCCCGGCGTCCGCGGGGCACGGGCGTCGCGATGGGTGAGCTGCGCGTCGAGATCGACCTGCGCACCGGCCTCGCCCCGTACGAGCAGATCCGGAGCCAGGTCGTCGCGCACGTCGCGGCCGGGCGGCTGCGCGTCGGGGACCGCCTCCCCACGATCCGCGCGCTCGCGACCGACCTCGGTCTGGCCCCCGGGACGGTGGCCCGCGCGTACCGGGAGCTCGAGGCGGCCGGGGTCGTCACGACGCGTCGCCGGGCCGGGACGGTCGTCGCCGACGGCGTCTCCCCCACGGACGTCGCCGCGCGCCACGCCGCGCACGAGCTCGTGCGCGCCGGCCGCGAGGCCGGGCTGTCGGACGACGCGATCGTCGACGTCCTGCGCGGCGCGCTGCTCGGCGCGCACCGCCCGGAGCAGGGCGCGCCGCACTGACCTCCGGCACGGACCGGGCACCGACCGGCGCCACAGACCGTGCGTCACGACCGGGTCACGATCCGCCGAGAAACCGGCGCCGTCGTCCGACCGGGCGCGGCGGACGGCGCATGATGGACCATCGCGGCGACGCCGCGGCAGACGAAGGGGGACCAGGTGGAGCAGGGAACCGTCCGCTCGCCCACGACGGCGAGCGCGCCCGCGACCGGCGCGCGACCGACGGCGGCACCGCGCCGTCGCGGGCCCGTCCGGCGGGTGGTCGCGCGCGCCGTCGTGCCCGCGCTCGCCGCCGCGCTGGCCCTCGCGGGCTGCCAGGCGGGCCTGCCGGACATGGAGCCCAGGCGGACGCCGTCGGCCTCCGAGAGCCCGACCTCGCCGGAGCCGACGAGCCCGAGCCCGTCCGCGCCCACCACGGCGCCGGAGCCCACCCCCACCGAGACGCCCGAGCCCGACCCGACGCCCACCGAGACGCCCGAGCCCAGCACGCCGCCGCCGGCCGCCGAGCCCACGCCCACGCCGACGCCCGAGGCCCCGCCGGAGCCGGTCGAGCTCGCGCGCGGGGCGACCGGCGAGCGGGTGGTCGCCCTCCAGCAGCGCCTCGCCGACCTCGGCTACTTCATCGGCGCGCCCGACGGCGACTTCGGCGGCGGCACCCAGCAGGCCGTGTGGGCCCTGCAGAAGGCGGCGGGCCTCTCGCGCGACGGCGTCGTCGGGCCCGCGACCCAGGCCGCGCTCGACGAGGGCGTCACGCCGCAGCCGCGCAGCGGGTCGGGCAAGGTCGTCGAGATCGACCTCGACCGCCAGCTCCTGCTCGCCGTCGAGGACGGTCGCGTCGTCACGGTGGTCAACGCGTCGTCCGGGAACGGCGAGTCGTACGAGGCGAAGGGGCGCACCTACCGCGCGAGCACGCCGCGCGGAACGTTCCAGGTAGGCCGCCAGGTCGACGGGAACCACTCGTCCAGCCTCGAGCTCGGCGACATGTGGCGCCCCAAGTTCTTCACCGGCGGGATCGCGGTGCACGGCTCGGGGTCGATCCCGCCGTGGCCCGCGTCGCACGGGTGCGTCCGCGTCGCGAACTCGGCCATGAACTGGCTCTGGGACACCTGGCGCGCCGACCCCGGCACCACCGTCCTCGTCTACTGAGCCGAGCCCCCGGTGCGCTGAGTGCATGACTTCGTCGCGGCGGCGGGATCCGAACGCGACGAGATCATGCACTCAGCGACGGGCGGGTCAGAGCGCGACGCCGACGAGCACCGGCTCCGGCACGAGCTCGACGCCGAACGCCTCCACGACGCCGTCGCGCACCGCGCGCGCGAGCTCGACGACGTCCTCCGCGCTCGCCCCGCCGCGGTTCGTCAGCGCGAGCGTGTGCTTCGTCGACAGCCGCGCGAGGCTCGACGGGCCGTGCACGCCGAACCCCTTGGTGAAGCCCGCGTGCTCGATGAGCCACGCGGCCGACGTCTTCACGAGCGTCGGGTCGATCTCGCCGAGGCTCGGGCCGGTGGTCCGGGTCGGGGTCGCCGTGCGGACCGGGTACCGCGGGGCCTCGGCCGGGAGCAGGTCCGCCTGCTCGGCAGGGACGACGGGGTTCGTGAAGAACGACCCGGCGCTCCAGCGGTCGTGGTCAGGCCCCGCCGCGGGGTCGACGTCGGGGCCGACGCCGTCGAGCAGCATGCCCTTGCGCGCGCGCAGGGAGAGCACCGCGGCGCGCACGTCCGCGCTCGGCGCGCGGTCCCCGACCTGGACCCCGAGCGTGCGTGCCAGCTCGGGGTACGCGACCGGCGCCGACAACGACCCGAGCCGCGCCTGGAAGCCCACGTCGAGCACGACGTAGCGGGGCGACGGGTACCAGGGACCGTCGTCGTCGGACCCGGCGCCGGCGTCCACGTGCATGCTGCGCTTGAGCAGCGACGTCCGGTAGCCGAACGCGAGCTCGCCCAGGGCGAGCGTGCGCACGCGCGATCGTGCGCGGTCCCAGACCCGCACGGTCGAGACCACGCCCGCGACGTCCTGCCCGTACGCGCCGATGTTCTGGACCGGCGCCGCGCCGACGGTGCCGGGGATGCCCGACAGCGCCTCGACCCCGACCCACTCCTCCGCGACCGCGCGCGCCACGAGCTCGTCCCAGTCCTGACCCGCCGGGGCGTGGAAGCTCGCGCCCCCGCACGAGTCCTCCGCGTCGACGGTGATGCCGCGCCGCAGGTCGCGCACGACGACGCCGCCGAAGCCCTCGTCGCCGACGAGCAGGTTGGAGCCTCCGCCGACCACGAGGAGCGGCTCCCCCGCCTCGTCGGCGGCCCGGACGATCTCCAGCAGCTCGGCCTCGCTGTGCGCCTCGACGTACCGGTCCGCCGGCCCGCCAACGCGCAGCGTCGTCAGCTCGGCGAGCGACGGCGTCCCGACGGCCTCGGGACGCAGCCCCGGGGCGGTCCCGACGATCTCGGGCAGGTCACGGTCCACGGGGGCGGCAGGTTCGCAGGTCACCCGTCCAGCGTAGTTCGGGTTCCCCGTCAGTCGGCGCGCCCCGCGCGGTCCGCGCCCTGGGCGGCCTGCTGGCCCGCGGCACCGGCGGCCGTGGGGAGCGGACGCGTAGCGCCGACGACCAGCAGGCCGACGACGACGGGCACGGCGATCACGAGGAGCGCCCCGCGGTAGCCGACGTGCTCGGCGAGGAACCCGATGAGCGGCGGCCCCATGAAGAACGCGGAGTACCCGATCGTCGCGACGACGCTCACGCGCACGGCGGCGCGCGCGGGGTCGTCGGACGCGGCACTCATCCCCACGGGGAACCCGAGCGCGGCACCCATGCCCCACGCGACGACGCCGACGAGCGCGACCCAGAGGTTCGGGGACAGCGTGAACACGAGCAGACCGAGCAGCGCGAGCGCGGCGCCCAGGCGCAGGACGGCGACGCGGCCGTAGCGGTCGAGCAGGCCCGTCCCGAGCAGGCGCATCCCGGTCATGGCGGTGAGGAACACGGCGAGCCCGACGGCGCCCATCGCGTCGGACGTGCCGAACCCGTCGACGACGGCGAGGCTCACCCAGTCGTTCGCGGCGCCCTCGGTGAGCGCGGCCGCGAGCACGACGAGCCCGATGAGGAGGGTGCGCGGCTCGGTCCACGCGCTGAGGGCCCCGCGCTCGTCCTTGCCCGTGCCGTGCGACGCCCCGCTCCCGGCTGAGGCGGCGGGGTCGGCACCGGCGGCGTCCTCGACGGCGTCGGCGACCGCGTGCTCCACCTTGCCCGCGGGGAGGAAGAACCGCACGCACCACAGGACGCCGACGAGGCTCAGCACGACGGCGGCCGTGAGGTGCACCTGGACGGGCACGTGCAGCGCGGCCATGAGCGCGCCGACGCCGGCGCCGGCCATGGTGCCGAACGAGAACCCGGCGTGGAAGCGCGGCATGATCGCCTTGCCGAGCCGCTGCTCGACGGCGGCGCCCTCGAGGTTCATCGCGGCGTCCCACACGCCGGTGCCGATCCCGGCGAGGAACAGCCCGACGCGCACGACGACGTCCTCCCCCGTCGCGACGCCCGTGACCGCGGTGACGAGCCCGACGACGTTGGTCACCGCGAAGACCGTCACGGCCTTCGAGGCACCGAGCCGCTGGACGACCATCCCGGACAGCGGCAGCGCGAGCAGCGACCCCACCGCCATGAAGAGCAGCAGGAGGCCCATCTGCGCCTCGGTGAAGCCGAGCGAGTCCCGCACCGCGGGCAGGCGGGAGGCCCACGTCGCGAAGTTGAACCCGTTGAGGAAGAAGACCGCGAAGACGGACCAGGTGGCGAGGGCGACGACGCGGCGGTCGGGTCGGGCGGTGGTCATGCGGAGATCTCCTCGCGGCGGTGCGACGGGCGGGTGCGGGGGCGGCGGGACGCGGCCCGGTGGGCGGTGGCGGAGGCGCCCGCGCGGACGCTGCGCCACGGGCGGCGGCGACGGGCGCCGTCGGCCGGGGCGGGGGCGCCCACGGCGTCCGGGGCGCCGTCCGCGCCGGGGGTCGGGACGTCCACCGGACCATCCTGCACCGCGACGGGTGCGGCGTCGTCGGTGCCGCGCGCCGGGCGCGCCGCGCGGGCAGCGGCGGTGCCCAGGGGCGCCACCTGGCGCGCGAGGAGGACGCTGAGAACCATCGCGGCGACGATGAGGACGAGCGCGTGGCGCGCGCCCATCGCCTCGGCGGCGAGGCCGAGGAGCGGCGGCGCGGCGAGCGACGCCATCGAGGAGAACGCCGACACGACCGAGACACGGCTCGCGGCCCGCAGGGGCTCGTCGGACGCCGCGGCGATCCCGACGGGCACCGCGAGCGCGGCGCCGAAGCCCCACAGGACGACCCCGACGGCCGCGAGCGGGAGCGTCGGTGCGAACCCGAAGAGCACGAGACCGGCGATCGACGCGACGCCCGACGCGCGGAGCACGGTGACGCGGCCGAACCGGTCGATGAGGCGCGTGCCCGCGAGGCGCATGACGGTCATGGCGGCGACGAACGTACCGAAGACGACCGCGCCGACGGCCTCGGTCTGGGCGAACCCGTCCACGACGGCGAGGGACAGCCAGTCGTTGGCGGAGCCCTCGGAGAGCGCGGCCGAGAGGATGACGAGACCGATGAGCAGCGTGCGCGGCTCGCGCCATGCCGACAGCGCGGCGCCGAGCCGGGCGCCGCGCCGGGCGAGGCGCGCGCGCAGGCCCGCCGTCTCGACGTCGACGACGGCGTCGCCGAGCGCGTCGACCGGGGCCGGCGCCGCGGTGCCGCGGGCGGGGGTCCGCGTCGGGAGGGTGTCGTGGACCGTGGCGGGGATCGCGGCGAGCCGCCACACCGTGGCGACGACCCCGGTCGCGACGAACTGCACGACGACGGGCACCTCGGCGTGCGCGCACGCCGCGCCGACCAGCGAGCCCACGACGGCGCCGACGGAGAACGCGGCGTGGAACTGGGGCAGGATCGTGCGCCCGACGCGCCGCTCGATGCCCGCGCTCTCCACGTTCATCGGCACGTTGCCGAGCGAGAACGCCATGCCGTTGACGAAGATGCCCACGGCGAGGAGCGCGACCGACCCGGTGGCGGGGCCGAGCCCGAGCAGGAGGAACGCGACGCCGAACAGGCCCGCCGAGACGGCGAACGCGACCCGGCCGCCGAACCGCGTGACGAAGGGTCCGGCCGCGGTGACCGTGAGGAGCGCGCCGACGGCGCCCGCGAGGAGCACGACGCCCAGGTCTGCGGGGCCGAGGCCGAGCGCGTCGCGCACGGAGGGGAGGCGCGCGAGCCAGCTCGACATCATGACGCCGTTGAGCGCGAACACCCCGAGGAGCACCCAGCGGGCCCTGGCCAGGGCGCGGGCGTCGGACTCGGGGCCGGACGAGAACTGCGCAGCACCTCCTCGAATCGATTCGATCCGACGGACGAGAGTGCGCTTCGAATCGATTCGAGGCATGGTCACCAGTGTGCGGGTACGCTGGCCGCGCGTCAATCGAGAATCCCGCGCCCGCGGGAGGCAGGGAGCGTGATGAGCGACACCCCCGGGAACCGGGAGCCCGCGGCGCCCGCCGCGCCGGCTCACCGGCCCACGCTCGCCAAGGTCGCCGAGCTCGCGGGGGTCTCCGTCTCGACGGCCTCCCTCGCGTTCTCCGGCGCCGGGCCGATCACCCCGGAGACCCGCGCGCGCGTGCTCGACGCCGCGAAGGAGCTCGGGTACACCGGACCGAACCCGCTGGGCCGCCAGCTCCGCTCGGGCCGGTCGGGCGTCGTCGGGGTCGTCGTCGGCGACCAGCTGCGCCGCGCGTTCCGCGACCCCGTCGCCGTCCAGGTGCTCGACGGCCTCGTCTCGACCCTGGGCGAGAACGGCCTCGGCGTGCTGCTCATCCCCGGTATCCCGTCCGACGACCCCGCACGCGCCGTCGACCCGCTCGTCGAGAGCGCGGCCATGGACGTCGCGGTGCTCGTGTGGGGCGTCGGCACGGACGACGCGACGCTCGCCGCGCTCCAGCGGCGCGGCGTGCCCGTCGTCGTCGGCGAGGGCCGCCCCGTCGATGGCGCCCCGCTCGTCCTCATCCACGACCGCGCGGGCACCGCGGACGCCGTGCGGCACCTGGTCGAGCTCGGGCACACGCGCATCGCCGAGGTCTCGCTCCCCCTCGACACGTCCGACCGCAGCGGACCGCTCGACGCCGCGCGGCTCGCGCAGGTGGACCGGACCCCGACGGCCAACCGCCTCGCGGGCGTGCGCGACGTCGTCGAGCCGGTCGCGAGCTGGGAGACCGAGGCCTCGCTCGTCGAGCACGGCCGCTCCGCCACGCTCGCCCTGCTCGGCCGCCCCGCGGCCGACGGGACGACCGAGCCGGCCGACCCCGCGACCCGGCCGACCGCCGTCATCGCCCACTCCGACCTCCTCGCCGCGGGCGCGCTGCTCGCCGCGCGCGAGCTCGGGCTGCGCGTGCCCGACGACGTCTCGGTCGCGGGCTTCGACGGGCTCGACCTCCCGTGGCTGGCCCCCGACGTGCTGACGAGCGTGCACCAGCCGCTCGCGCGCAAGGGCGCCGAGCTGGGGCTGGCCGTCATCCGCCAGCTCGCGGGCGAGGCGCCCACCACGGTCGAGCTCGACGTCGAGCTGGTGGTGGGGACGACGACGGGCCCCGCCCCCACCACCTGAGCCCGCGCGTCAGCCCAGCCGGCCCGGCTGGAGCGGGTTCGCGCGCGCCGCGGCGAGCAGGTACCACGACGTCGCGCCGACGTGCTGGACCTGGAAGTACCCGAAGCCGAACCCCGAGTCGAGCAGGCTCGACGCCGCGACGACGCCCGCGCGCTCGGGCAGCGGCGCGCCCCCGATCGTCTGACCGGCACCGACGCCCTCCTGCACGCCCTGGACCTCCCGCAGCAGGCCCTCGGCGCGGACCCGGTCGTCGTCCCGCTCGCAGCCCCGGCGCCCCCGCCGCCGGTCGTCGCGGCTCCCCCGCCCGCGCGCCCCGCGGTCCGCGAGCGCCGACGCGAGCTGCGCCGTCCCCTCCAGCCACACGCCCTGCGGGTGCACCGGCAGGTCGTTGTACGAGGCCGTCGACGTGAGGCTCGCGCTCGAGAACGTCACGCCCTCGACGACCGTGCCCGCGGGGAGCTGCGACACCCCCTCGCCCGCGACGTCGCGCGCGGCCAGCGCGTCGTCCGCCCAGTCCAGGGCACGGGCGTAGCGCCGCTCGCGCAGCGCGAGCCACCCCCACGTCTGCGGGTCGAGCGGGAGCGGGTCCCGGTTGATCTCGGTGCCGTCGTTCGTGCCGGTGTAGAGGTAGCCGCCCTCGGGCTCCCACATGCGGTCGACGAACGCGCGCGCGTGCTCGGCGGCACGGCTCCAGCGCCGGTCGCGCGTCACGTACCCGAGCTGGCGGAAGAACGCGACGCAGTCGACGTTGTGCTCGGTCGAGCCGTTGGGGATCGGGACGTTCGCGCCGTCCACGCCGAACGAGAACCCGCCGAGGGGCGCCTGCGACCACGTGTGCGCGACGATCCACTCGCCGATCCGCCGGGCGGCGTCGAGGTAGCGTCGCTCGCGCGTCACGGCGTGCAGGTGCAGCAGGGCGATGCCCGGCCACGCCATGTCCCCGACCGCCGTCCCGAGGAAGCCGAACTGCCACCCGACGTTCGCCGTCCCGTCGGGGAGCACGAGCCCGTGCTCCTGCGGCGTGCCGTCGTAGAACGTGTAGGGACCGACGTTGTACGCCTGCCGGAGCCGGCCGTCGTCGTGGTCGGGGTCGTGCTCGAGCGCGAAGACGAGCCCGTCGCCGAGCGCCCGCGCGCGGTCGAGGTGGCGTCGCCCCGCGGTGAGCGTCGCGAGGATCGCGAGGGCGTTGTCGTAGACGAACGCGGTGGAGAACAGCCCGAGCTGGTCGGCGTAGGACTGCGCGAGCCGCGGGCCGGGGTTCACCTCCGGGTAGGCGTCGGTCGCCGCGGCGAGGAAGCCGTGGGCGCGCTGGACCGACGCCGCGCGGCCCCGCGCCGGGACGCCGGCAGTCTGCCCGACGGCGCCCGTCGCCGCAGGCAGGGTCGCACCCGAGCGGGCCGCCGCCGGGGTCGCGGTCAGCCCCGCGAGCGCGAGCGCGCCGCCGAGGGCGAGGACGGTGCGTCGGTCGACGCCGCGAGCGGGACCGGGGTCGTGCGCGGTGAGGTCGGGCCGTCCAGAGCGGCCGTCGAGCTGGGTCATGAGCGTCTCCTTCGACGTCGTGAGTGGCGCGACCCACCATAGTGGGAGCGCTCTCACGGCGAAAGGGGTGTGCCGAGGCGAGACGTATCGAACCCGGTGCGCCGCATCGCACGCCGGAGACTCAACCTTCGGGAGCCCTCGCGCGTGTGACAGTCATGACCGTGAACGCGATCGCCCTCTCGGCCGACGACCAGCCCGACGAGAGCCCACCACCCGACGCCCTGCTCCCCGTCGTCCGGGTGGTCACGTCGCACGAGCAGGAGTTCAGCGACTTCATGGCGAGCGCCGCTCCCCGGCTCGCGCGCACCGCGTGGCTGCTGTGCGGCGACGCGCACCTGGCCGACGAGCTCGTCCAGCAGGCCCTGACCCGCACGTACCTGCACTGGCGCACGGCCCGTGAGCGCGATCCCTACGCGTACGCCCGCCGCACCCTCGCCAATCTGCGGGTCGACACGTGGCGCCGCCGACGACGGGAGGTGCTCGTCGCGCCGCCCGACCTACCCGAGACGGCGAGCGACGCCCGGGCCGACCAGCACGCCGAGCGGGACGCCCTCGTCCGCGCGCTCGCGACGCTCACGGCCCGCCAGCGCCGGGTCGTCGTGCTGCGCCACCTCGTCGGGCTGAGCGAGAGGGAGGTCGCCGACGACCTCGGCGTCTCCGTCGGCACCGTGAAGTCCACGGCGTCCCGCGGGCTCGGACAGCTCCGCTCCGTCCTCGGCACCGCCGGCGCGCCGCACCACCGCCCCACCGACCGGACCGACAGGAGGCAGCCATGACCGGCACCCTTCCGACCGACGACGAGACGTTCGTGCGCGCGCTGCGCGCACGGGTCGACACGCTCGCCCCCCGCATCGACGTCGACACCGACCGCGTGCTCCCGACGGCCCGCCGCAGCCGACGACGGCGCCGCACCGTGGTCTCGGGCCTGTGCGCGCTCGCGATCGTCGCCGGCGGGGTGGGTGCGGCGTCCTACTGGTCGGAGCCCAGTCCCACGCACCCGTCGCAGATCGCTCCGGCGAGCGGCGGCGACGCCGCGGCGCCGGTCCCCGACGGGAGGCCGCAGGGCAACGGCCCGGCCGACGGGCCGTACTGGCGCGTCCGCACCCTGACGACCAGCACGGAGACGACCAGCGACGGACGGACCGAGGAGCGCTCGCAGGGCATCACGTACTGGACCGCGCGTGATCCGGAGGGCGACTCGTACCGAGCCTTCGAGGGGGACGACGCCATGGAACCCTCGCCCGGCTCGACGTTCGGGTCGCTCGTCATCGACGGGGAGCACGTCCGGCTCGGCTGGGACGAGCTCGCCACGCTCCCGACGGACCCGGCGGAGCTCGACGCGCTCCTGCGCGACAGCGTCCGGGCGGAGGTCGGGACCGTGAACGAGGACGCGCTCGCCCAGAAGACGTGGAACCTGTTGCACAGCGGCCCCACCTCGCCCGCCGTGCGCGACGGGCTCTGGGCGACGCTCACCGGGCTGGCGGCCAGCACCCCGCTCGGCGCCGTCCAGGACACGCAGGGGCGTACCGGGGAGGGCCTCGAATGGGTCGGCCAGGACCAGAGCAACCGGATCGTGCGGCTCGTCTACGACACGGCGGAGCACCGGCTCCTCGAGCTCACCTTCGACGTCGATCTCGGCACGTCCGGCTCCGAGCCCACCGCCGACGCCCCGACCGCGGGGTCGGACGGCGACGGCGCCGCCGCACTGCAGCACGTCGTGCTGCACACCACGTATCTCGACGAGGGAGAGGTCGCCGGGCCGCCCCCGGCGAGCGGCGGCCCCGACTGCTGGAAGACCTGCTGAGTCCTCGAGACGACGAGGGCGCCGCACCCGGCCGGGTGCGGCGCCCTCGTGGCGTCAGGAGCGCGTGGTCGCCCCGGGCGACCGCGGGTCAGAGGCGGACGACGGCCTGCGTCTTGCCGAGCACGCGTGCGCCCTCGAACGTGACCGTGAGGTCGACGCGGACGGTGCCCGCCTCGCCGTCGATCGCGCCGACGGTGCCCGTCACCTCGAGCGTCGCGACGCCCGGGTTGGGCACGGGCACGGGGCGGGTGAAGCGCGTCTGGTAGTCGACGACCGCGCCCGGGTCACCGGCCCAGTCCTCCACCAGCGCGACGGCGGCCCCCATGGTGAACATGCCGTGCGCGATGACGCCCGGCAGGCCGACCTCGGCCGCGAACGCGTCGTTCCAGTGGATGGGGTTGAAGTCGCCGCTCGCACCGGCGTACCGCACGAGGCGGGCGCGGTCGACCTCGACCGTGCGCGTGCCGATCACGTCGCCGACGGAGAGGTCGGCGAGGACGGGACGGGTGACGTCGGTGCTCATGCGCCCTCCCCGCGGACGGCGAGGGTCGAGGTGACGGTCGCGACCGGCTCGGCGCCGGCGTCGGACAGGGCCGCGATCTCGCAGCGCGTGGTGACCATCGCGAGGCCGGCTCGCTCGACGATCGAGTCCACGTGCAGCACGGTCACGAGCTCGTCGCCCGCGACGATCGGCCGGTGATGCGTGAAGCGCTCGTCCGCGTGGACGACGCGCGAGAAGTCGATGCCCGCCTCCGGGTCCTCGATGAGCTGCCCCTCCGCCCGCTGGGCGACGACGACCGCGAAGGTCGGAGGTGCGACGAGGTCCGGATAGCCAGCACCCCGCGCCGCCACGAGGTCGTGGTGCACGGGGTGGGTGGCGCCGACGGCGCCCGCGAACTCGCGCAGCTTCTCGCGCCCCACCGAGTACGGCGCGTTGGCGGGGTACTCGCGGCCGACATAGGCCAGGTTGACGCTCACTGCGGGTCGCGGGCGCGGAGCCGGAGGCTCAGCGGGTCTCGCGGTGCGCGGTGTGCTTGCCGCAGCGCGGGCAGAACTTCGCGAGCTCCAGGCGGTCCGGGTCGTTGCGACGGTTCTTCTTCGTGATGTAGTTGCGCTCCTTGCAGTCCACGCAGGCCAGCGTGATCTTGGGGCGAACGTCAGCGCTCTTGCTTGCCACGGTAGTGAGCCACCTCTCGCGCCTCCGGAGGGCGCATGTGCTGTGCAGGTCGCACGACGCCGGCCGCCGTACGAGGTTGTCGAAAGTGGTAGCGGAGGCGGGGATCGAACCCGCGACCTCACGATTATGAGTCGTGCGCTCTAACCATCTGAGCTACCCCGCCGCGTGACTGAACGCGAGGTCGCCTTGCAGTATTCCAGCAAGACGACCCCGCGTCACCACAGAGCCCCGAAAGGGAATCGAACCCTTGACCTTCTCCTTACCATGGAGACGCTCTGCCGACTGAGCTATCGGGGCAGCGCGGAAAACTCTACACGGAACATGGCGCCGAGAGAAATCGGCGTCGTTCCGCCGTTTCCGGGCCGTCGGACCGTGCCGGCGACGCGCTCGCGGGGCACGCCCCACGCACCGGACCGGCACGACGACGGGGCGCCACCCGTGGGTGACGCCCCGTCGCTCCGGTGGCAGGTGAGGGATTCGAACCCCCGAAGGCTGAGCCGTCTGATTTACAGTCAGATCCCTTTGGCCGCTCGGGCAACCTGCCGTGTGGAGTTGTCGCTCGCCGGTGGACGCTGCACCAGGTGCAGCCCCTGCCGTGCGGGCGAGCCAACGATACAGCCCGAGCGGACCAGGTGCGAAATCCGCGTGTGGGCGCCCCTCCGTACAGTGGTGCGGTGACCCACCCCTCCCCCGCGCCGGACCACCTCCCCGGCACCGGGACGCCCGCGCCCCCCGACGCCCCGTCCGTCCCCGCCGCACCGTCCGACGCCGCGGCACCCGCGCCGTCGGGCACGGACCGCGGCGCACCCGCCCCGACGGACCGCTGGGGCCTGCTGCTCGGTGCCGGCGCGTTCTTCCTCTGGGGCGCGATGCCCCTGTACTTCCCGCTCCTGGAGCCGGCCGCACCGCTCGAGATCATCGCCCACCGCGTCGTGTGGAGCCTGCTCTTCTGTCTCGTGCTGCTCGCCGCGACACGCCAGCTCGGGGGCTTCGTCGCCGCCCTCCGGTCGCCCCGGACGCTCGGGACGCTCGCCGTCGCCGCCGTCCTCATCGTGACGAACTGGACGGTCTACGTGTACGGCGTCCTCTCCGGCCACGTGCTGGACGCCGCGCTCGGGTACTTCATCAACCCGCTCGTCACCGTGCTCCTCGCCGTGGCGGTCCTGCGCGAGCGGCTGCGGCCCGCGCAGTGGGTCGCGGTCGGCGTCGGCGCGGCCGCCGTCGTCGTCATCAGCACCGGTGCCGGCGGCCTGCCGTGGATCGCGCTCGTCCTCGCCGGCTCGTTCGGCCTCTACGGCCTGGTGAAGAACCGCGTGGGCCGCACTGTCGAGGCGCTCCCGGGGCTCGCCGTCGAGACGGCGGTGCTCACGCCCGTCGCGCTCGTCTACCTCGGGTGGCTGGGCGCCACGGGAGCCGGCACGTTCGGCACCGAGGGCGTCGGGCACGCGCTGCTGCTCGCCTCCGCCGGGATCGTCACGGCCCTGCCGCTGCTGCTGTTCAGCGCGGCCGCCCGGCGGCTGCCGCTGAGCGTCGTCGGCCTCCTGCAGTACCTGGGCCCCGCGCTGCAGTTCCTGTTCGGCCTGCTCGTGTTCCACGAGCCCATGTCGCCGACGCGGTGGGCGGGCTTCGGGCTCGTCTGGCTCGCGCTCGTCGTGCTGTCGGTCGACGGCCTGCGCACCGCCCGGGCGACGCGCCTCGCGGCCCGTCGCTGAGCACGCTCGACTACGGTGGGACCCAGCACCGTTCCCGGCCCGAGAGAGGACCACCCATGGCCGACTCGTCGTTCGACATCGTCAGCAAGGTCGACCGCCAGGAGGTCGACAACGCGCTGAACCAGGCCGCCAAGGAGGTCTCGCAGCGCTACGACTTCCGCAACGTCGGCGCGTCGATCGCCTGGAGCGGCGAGACGATCGTCATGGTCGCCAACTCGGCCGAGCGCGTGCTCGCGATCCTCGACGTGTTCGAGACCAAGCTCATCAAGCGCGGCATCTCGCTCAAGTCCCTCGACACGGGCGACAAGGAGCCCAAGGCGTCGGGCAAGGAGTACCGCCTCGTCGCGACCCTCAAGGAGGGCCTGTCGAGCGAGAACGCGAAGAAGATCACCAAGATCATCCGCGACGAGGGCCCCAAGGCCGTGAAGACCCAGATCACGGGCGACGAGGTGCGCGTGACGAGCAAGTCGCGCGACGACCTCCAGACCGTCATCGCGCTGCTCAAGGGCGCCGACCTCGACGTCGCGCTGCAGTTCACGAACTACCGGTAGCCACCGTGACCGTGCCCGACGGCGGCCCGCGCCCGGTCGCGCCGGGCCGTCCCGCCGCGTCGCCGAGCGGGCTCCCGCGCGTCGTCGCGACCGACCTCGACGGCACGCTCCTGCGCTCCGACGGCACCGTCTCGGAGCGCACCCGCTCCGCCCTGCGCGCGGCCGAGCACGCGGGCGTCGAGGTGGTGTTCGTCACCGCCCGGCCGCCGCGCTGGCTCGGCGCGCTGGCCGACGTCGTGGGCGGGCACGGGCACGTCATCTGCCTCGGCGGGGCCGCCGTCTGGGACCTCGCGACCGCGAGCCCGCTCGACGTGTGCGGCTTCACGGACAGCGAGGCCTCGACGCTCGTCGAAGACCTGCGGGCCGCCGTCCCGGGCGTCGCGCTCGCGTTCGAGCGCGTCGACGGCCCGACCTTCGACCCGGGCTTCCGCTCCACGCCGGACGACGACGCCGACGTCGTCGCCGTGGTCGAGACGACGCTCGGCCACGACGACGCGCCGGGCGACGCGGGACGGCAGCCCGTCGGCAAGATCCTCGCGCGCGACCCCGCCGTGCCCGTCGAGGACGCCCCCGCGACGCAGCCGGTCGTCGTCGCGGACGGGCAGACGACGGCGCAGGAGACGTTCTTCGCGCGCGTGCGCGACGCCGTCGGGGACCGCGCCCACCTCGCCTACTCCGGCGCGGCAGGGCTCGCCGAGCTGCTCGCCCCGACGGTCACTAAGGACGCCGCGCTCGCGCGCTGGTGCGCGCGCCTCGGCGTCGAACCGCACGACGTCTGGGCGTTCGGCGACATGCCCAACGACCTGCCCATGCTGCGCTGGGCAGGGCGCTCGTTCGCCGTCGCGAACGCGCACCCCGACGTGCTCGCTGCGGCGACCGACCGCACGGGCTCGAACGACCACGACGGCGTCGCGCGCGTCCTGCTCGACGCCGTCGAGGCCCTGCGCGGCGCGCCGAGGAGGACGACGGCCCGCTGAGCGCGGCCACCGCGCTCCAGGCCCTGCACTCCGGTGCGGGCCGGTCAGTGGTACGTGATGCCGCCGTAGCCCGGGCCGTGGCCGGCCATCGCCTCGAGGCGCTTGATGCGCTCCGCCATCGGCGGGTGGGTCGCGAACATCTTGCCGACGCCCGCGCCGCGGAACGGGTTGGCGATCATGAGGTGCGAGACGTCGACGAGGTCGCGGTTCTGGGGCAGCGGGGCGCGCTGCGTCCCGGCGTCGAGCTTGCGCAGCGCGGACGCGAGCGCGAGGGGGTCGCCGGTGAGCTTCGCGCCGTCCTCGTCCGCGTCGTACTCGCGCGTGCGCGAGATCGCGAGCTGCACGAGCATCGCCGCGATCGGCGCGAGGACCACCATGGCGATCGCCGCGAGCGGGTTGCCGCCGCGGTCGCGGTCGCCGCCGAAGATCAGCAGGAACTGCGCGAGCGACGTGATGACCCCGGCGAGCGCGCCCGCGACCGACGACGTGAGGATGTCGCGGTTGTACACGTGCATGAGCTCGTGCCCGAGGACGCCGCGCAGCTCGCGCTCGTCGAGCAGGCGCAGGATGCCCTCGGTGCAGCACACGGCGGCGTTCTTCGGGTTGCGACCCGTCGCGAACGCGTTGGGCGCCTGGGTGGGCGAGACGTACAGGCGCGGCATCGGCTGGCGCGCCTCGGTCGAGAGCTCGCGCACGATCCGGTACATGGCGGGCTGCTCGAGCTCGCTCACCGGGCGCGCGTGCATCGCGCGGATCGCGATCTTGTCGGAGTTCCAGTAGCCGTAGAACGTCGTGACGAGGCCGATGCCGACGAACACCCACAGCAGGTTCGCGCGCGCGCCGAACAGGGCCCACAGGCCCAGGACGATGGCCCACATGACGCCGAACAGGCCCGCCGTCTTGAGACCGTTGAAGTGCTGACGCCCCACGCTGTGCTCCCTTCCGCGCCCCGGGCCCGCCCGCGCGGTGTGCCGGGCGCCCGACGGGCGCCGACCCTGCCGACGCCCACCTGGATGAACGCCCGAGGCGACCGTCCCGTTCCCGGGCGGGGCGACGGCGTCGGGCACCCGCGACGAGGGAGGTCCCGGACCACGCCCGGGACGACGACGGCGCCCCACCCGGTGCGGGTGGGGCGCCGTCGGGCGTGCGGCCGGGGCCGGGTCAGCCGGCCTGCGACTGGCCGCGCGCGACGCGGATCATGTCCTCGCGCGGCACGACCTTGATGCGCTCGCGCCCGTGCGGCTCGCCGAGCGAGCGCTCGTACGCGTCCAGGAGCTCCCAGCCCGACCACTCGATCGGGTCGACGCCGCGCTCGCGCAGGAAGTCCAGGACGGCCTCGGGCTCGCCGAGCGGCGCGACGCGGCCCGCCGTGAGGTCGGCCGCCGCGACGTCGCCGCCGTCGCCCGCGCCCGTGACGTCCTCGACGAGGTGCCGGACGGTCTCGGACGCGTCGGACTTCGTGTGCCCGATGAGGCCCACGGGACCGCGCTTGATCCAGCCCGTCGCGTAGACGCCGGGGAGGTGCTCGCCGTCGATGTCGACGACGCGGCCCTCGCGGTTGGGGATGACGCCCTTGAGCTCGTCGAAGGGGATCTCCGGGAGCGGCGAGCCGAAGTAACCGACCGCGCGGTACACGGCCTGGACGGGCCACTCGTGGAACTCGCCCGTCCCGGACACCGTGCCGTCGCCGTTGAGACGCGTGCGCTCGGTCCGCAGCGCCTCGACCTTGCCGTCGCCGAGGACGGCCGACGGCGCGTGGAGGAAGTGCAGGTGCAGGCGGCGCGACGCCGTGTTCTCGCTCGGGTCCTTGAGCGTCCAGTCGGTGAGGGTCTTGACGACCTGCTTCGTCTGGTTCGAGGAGCTGATGGCGGCCATCGAGCCCTCGTCGAACTCGAAGTCCTCCGGGTAGACGATGACGTCGACGTCCGGGACGTGGCCCAGCTCGCGCAGCTCGAGCGGCGAGAACTTGGCCTGCGCCGGGCCGCGGCGCGCGAAGACGTGCACGTCGGTGACCGGCGACGCCTTGAGCGCCTCGTAGACGTTCTGCGGGACCTCGGTCGGCAGCAGGTCGTCCGCGTGCTTGGCGAGCACGCGCGCGACGTCGAGCGCGACGTTGCCGGCACCGAGGACCGCGACCTGCTGGGCCTCGAGCGGCCACGTGCGCGGGACGTCGGGGTGGCCGTCGTACCAGGACACGAAGTCCGCCGCGCCGTAGGAGCCCGGGAGGTCGATGCCCTCGATCGGGAGCGCCGCGTCACGGATCGAGCCGGTCGAGAAGATCACCGCGTCGTAGTACTGGCGCAGGTCGTCCAGCTTGAGGTCGACGCCGTAGTCCACGTTCGCGAGCAGGCGGATGTCGCCGCGGCTCAGCACCTTGTGGAGCGCGACGATGATCTGCTTGATGCGCGGGTGGTCCGGCGCGACGCCGTAGCGCACGAGGCCGAACGGCGCGGGCAGGCGCTCGAACAGGTCGATGCTCACGTCGAGGTCGGTCTTGGACAGGATGTCCGCGGCGTAGATCCCGGCGGGACCAGCGCCGACGATCGCGACGCGCAGTGGACGGATGCTGCTCACAGGACAGGGCGCCTTCCGGTCGAGGACGGGGGTCTCTCCCGCGCGGCCGACGGGCCGTTCCGCGTCGACCGGTGGGTACCGGCCGCAGGAGACCTCTCGATTGTACGACTGGGGTGAGGGTCGCCTCACTCGGACCCTCTCCTCCGTGACCAGCCTGACACCGGTCTCGCCTGCTGGATACCCCGTCTTGCGGTCCGGGCGAATGTAACGCCGGGGGTCAGCGGTCGACGCGGAGGCTCTCCTGGACCGCGCGGATCTCCCCCGCGGCCCACGGGTGCTGCGTCAGCGTGCACGTCCCCGTCGTCTGCACGAGGTCGGCCACGGGGCCGCGCGGGACCACGACGGTGCGCACCGCCTGCACGAGGACCGTGCCCCCGCCCCCCTTGAACGACGCCTCCAGCCAGCGCCCCGGCAGGCCGTCGACGTCCACCTCGCCGCCGTCGAGCTCGCGCAGGCGCGGCATCGGCCGGAGCTTGCGGAGCACCTCGGCGTGCGCGTCGTCGAGCGTCTGCTCCGCCCGGATCCGCGACACCGTGACGATGACGTTCGGGTTGAACTCCCCCGGCTCGACCTCGCGGCCGAGCGCGAGCGGCAGGCCCACGTGCGGGAGCGGGACCCACCTCTCCGGCGCGACCACGCGCACCCCCACGGGCGCGGGGAAGTCGTCGCTCGGGTAGCGCAGCTCGGTCATGCGTCAGGTCCTCTCGTCGGGGGTGGGCGCCACGGGGCGCGTCAGCAGTCTCGCACCCGAGCCAGGGCGTGCGTACGCCGAGGGCGCGGGACCCTCTCGGGGTCCCGCGCCCTCGGCGGAGCTCAGCCGGATCAGCTGTTCGAAGCCTGCTCCTGCTGCTGCGCGTTCTGCGTGGCCTTCTGGCCCGCGTCCGTCAGCGTCTGCGCGACGTTGTTCAGCTGCGTCTGCGCGGCCGGCCAGTCGCTGCCCTTGAACTGCTGGGCGTCGGGGCCCTCCCACGGCACGCTCTGGATCTGGGAGTTCAGGTTCTGCATCGTCGTCCGGATCTCGTCCGCCTTCTGCTGCAGCGTCTGACCGAGCCCACGGAGCTCCTCGACGTTCGCGCCCCACATGCCACCAGCCATGGTGTTCTCCTTCTGTGTCTCGACCCCCACCCTGCGTGGACGTCGTCCCGTTGTCGATGGCAGTACTCAACCATCGGCCCACGAGCGCCGTCGATGGGGAGGTGTCCCCATGAGGTGCCCGTGGTCGTCACGTCGCTACCGCGGGAGCGCGACGTGCAGCTTGCGCGCCCTGCCCGAGACCACGAGGAAGCCGCGTCCCGGCGGGAAGTCCGCGCGGCGGATGCGGCCCAGCCCCGTCCCGAGCAGCGTGTCGCCGTCGAGGTCGCCGGGCGTCAGGAGCAGGCCGGTGCGGCCCGCCTTGAACGGCTGCGCGATCGCCCACGCCTGGCCCCACGTCGAGGACTCCGCCTCGCCCACGACGAGCTGCTCGGCCCGCGTGGCGGCCCGCACGAACGCGACGAGCGGCTGCTCGGCCGGGGTGCCGGTGAACTCGGTCACCGACTCGACCAGCACCGTGAGCGTGCCCGGGCGCAGCGACCCGCCCTCGATCGCCTGGGTGAGCGTCTCGAGGAGCGTCACGACCTCCTCGGGCGACGTCGCGACGGTGTCCCACGCGTCGAGCGCCGAGATGCTCGTGCGGCGCGGCGAGAGGTACACGACCCGGCCCGCGCGCGCCCGGCGCACGGCCTGCGCGATGGTGACGAGCGCCGTCGTGCGGCCGCCCCCGGGAGGGCCGGAGAGCATGAACGTGCCGCGCGCGGGGAGCCCCACGGGCGCGATGTCGAGGTCGTCGAGGCCGATCGTCGGGCGCCCGCCCGTGACCTCGGGCAGCGACTCGAGCGCGAAGCCGTCCGGCAGCCGCTCGACGCCCGGCGCCTGCGGGATGCCGAGCCGCGTCATCGCGTCGCGGAGCTTGCCGAGCTCGCGCGCCTGGAGCGCGACGTTCGGGTCGCCACCGAGCACCGCGACCTGGACCTCGTTCTCGTCGAGGACGCCGCGACCGGGCGGGGACGTCAGCGACAGCACGTCCTTCGGGACGCCGAGCGTCAGGTAGTCGTCCTCGCTCGCGAGGCGCAGCACGAGCCGCTTCTGGATCGTCGAGCCGAGCGACGTCGGGACCGACGCCGCGCGGTCGCCCGCGACGACGACGTGGACGCCGACCTGGCGCCCGTCGGTCGCGACGGCCGTGAACGCGCCCCACACGGGGAACGCGTGCGCGGGCCGGAACTCGTACGACTCGCGGAACGCGCCGATGCCGTCGACCAGGAGCAGGATGCGCGGCTCGTCGGGCGCGCCGGCGAGCCGGCGGTACTCGTCGAGGCTGCCCGCGCGGACGGCCGCGTAGCGGGCGGACCGCTCGTCCACGAGGTCGCGCAGGGTGCGCAGCAGGCGCTGGACGCGCTCCTCGTCGTCGCCCGAGATGACGGCGCCGACGTGCGGCAGGTCCTCGAGCATCCGCAGGCCGCTCGCGCCCGCGTCGATCGCGTACACCTGGACGGGGCCGCCGCGCGCGGTGATGGCGGCCGAGACCGCGATCGTCCGCAGCGTCGCGCTCTTGCCCGAGCCGCCCGTGCCGTAGATCGCCATGTTGCCGTCGCGGTCGGGCTCGTAGAACACCGTCGGCTGGGCCTGCGACTTCGGGTCGTCCTCCACGCCGAGCAGCAGCATCGTGTCCGTGCGCGGGTTGGGCAGGCGCGCGAGGTCGTACGTCGGCGCGAGCTCGGCGAGCCACGGCTTGCGCGGCATCGGGACGGCGGCCTCGGTCGCGGCCCGCGAGATCGTCGCGACGACGCGCGCGATGTCGTTGGGGCCGGGGTCCGTGACCTCCTCGACCTCGGGCTCCGGGAGCTCCCAGCGCACCCCGGTGCCGAACGACATCTCCTGCACGTCGATCCGGGGACGCTCGGGGCGCGACGTCGTCCAGCCGCCGGCGTAGCCGGTCTGGAACGGCGTGATCCGGCCGGGGCCGGTCTTCACGGCGCCGCGACCCGGGATCGACGGGTCGAAGTGCGCGGCCATGGGGATGCCGAGGATGTCCGTCGAGTCGTCCTCGTCGGCCATGCGCAGCGCGACGCGCAGGTTCGTGTTGGCGCGCAGGTTGTCCTTGATGACGCCCGCGGGACGCTGCGTGGCGAGGATGAGGTGCAGCCCGAGGGACCGGCCGCGCTGGGCGACGTCCACGACGCCGTCCACGAACTCGGGGACCTCGTTGACCAGGGCCGCGAACTCGTCGACGACGATGAGCAGGCTCGGCGGCGCGTCCGGGTCGCCCGTGCGCTCGAGGGACGCGAGGTCCTTTGCCTTCTTCCGGTTGAGCAGGTGCTCGCGGTAGCGCAGCTCGGCCCGCAGCGACGTGAGCGCGCGGCGCACGAGGTGGGGCGAGAGGTCCGTGACGAGCCCGACGGTGTGCGGCAGGTTCACGCAGTCCGCGAACGCGGCGCCGCCCTTGTAGTCGACGAACAGGAACGTCACGCGGTCCGGGCTGTGCGCGGCGGCCATGCCGAGCACCCAGGACTGGAGGAACTCGGACTTGCCCGCACCCGTCGTCCCGCCCACGAGCGCGTGCGGGCCCTGCGTGCGCAGGTCGAGGTACAGGGGCTCCGTGCCGGAGTGGCCGACGAGCCCGCGCAGGTTGGTCGGCGCCGAGCGCCGTACCGGCGGGGAGCCGTCGCGGGGCGTGAGCGACCCGTTCTCGCGCCACGCGTCGATGAGCCGGCTCGGGTCCTCCGCGAGCGCCGTGCCCGCGAGCGCGAGGTAGGAGACCGAGCGCGGGAGGTCGGAGTCGTCGTCGACGGGCGCGCCGACGTCGACCACCGGGGCCAGGATGCGCGCGACCTCGTGCGCCGTCGCGAGGTCCACCGTCTCGCACGCGACGGGGAAGGTCAGGCGCCCGACGCGGACCTCGCCGCTCGTCGCGCCGGCGGAGCCGCCCGGGGTGTCGGCGGTGTCGACGGTGTCCACGAGCACGAACGTGCGGCACGCGGCCGGGAGCTGCTCGACGGACGGCGCGACCCACACGACGTGCACGCCCGCGTCCGCGCCGCGCTCGACGAGGCGCGTGAGACGCGAGCGGTCGACCGGGGCGTCGTCCTCGACGAGCACCACGACGGTCGGCAGGACCGGCTTGGGGGTGTCCTCCCCCTCCTCGGGGTCGATCGGCCCGCGCAGCTCGGCGTGCGTGCCGAGGTCGGCGCCGCGCAGCTCGACGAGGTCCTCGAGCCGGGACAGGAGCGACTGCGCGGCCCCCGGGTTGTCGGCGAGGTGCTCGCCGCCCAGCGGGCTGTGGGCCGACCCGGTGTGCGGGAGCCACTCGAGCCACTCCCAGTCCGCGCGCGAGCGCTGCGACGTCACGGCCGCGAGCACGAGCTCCGACGGCGAGTGCAGGCCCGCGAGCTGGACCAGCACGCCGCGCGCGACGGCGTCGACCGCGGCGCCCGCCCCCGCGACCCCGAGCGCGCCGTCGGTCCGCAGCCGCGCGACGACCGGGACGCCGGAGATCGTGGCGCACTGCGCGTGCAGCTTCTCGAGCTCGTTCCAGTACTCCGGCAGCGTGTTGTTCTCGTTCGGCTGCTCGAGCTGCGTGCGCGCGGGCGCGGAGCCCAGACCGATCCGGACGGAGAGGAACGCGTCGTGCTCCGGGCGGTGCGTCCACAGCAGGCCGCCGAGGCGCCGCACCGCGTCGACCGTGTCGGCCACCGAGGGCGCCTCGGAGAGCCGCACCGCGCGCTCGACCGCGTGCGTGCGGTCGATCGTGTCGCGCATCGCGACGACGGCGGCCTCGAACTGCTCGCGCTGCGCCTTGAGCTTGCGCCGCGCCTGCACCTTCTGGTCGAGGTAGTTGCCGAGCATGAGGATCGGGCTGAGCCCGATGAAGACGATCGACAGGACGTTGCGCGTGACGGAGTAGAGGATCACGCCCATGAGGAGCGGCGCGACCATCGCGAGGTAGGGGAACCGCTGCGGCTCGGGCGGCTGCGGCGGCTTGGGCGCGCGCAGCTTGCGCTCGCCGAAGCGGGCCACGACGCGCGGGGACCGGTTGAACTCCACGACCGGGCTCGTCGGCGCGAGGCTCGTCGTGCGGTGCAGCGCGACGACCGAGACCACGGTCGAGCCGATCGTCACGGTGTCCGCGGACGTGAGCGTCGAGCGCAGCATCCGCTGGCCGCCCATGACCAGGCCGTTCGCGGAGTTCGTGTCCGTGATCTCGATCGTCTCGCCGACCGTGATGCGCGCGTGCCGCTTCGACACCTGCGGGTCGCTCAGGCGGATGTCCATGTTGCGGTCGCGCCCGAGGTAGCTCGTGCCGACGGGCAGCGAGAACTCGCGCCCCGCGTCCGGGCCCTCGAGCACGCGCAGCACGGCGACGGCGGCCCCGCGGTCCTGGCCCGGCGAGTCGAACTGCTCGGAGACCCGCACGATCGAGACGGTCGAGCCGGACCGCAGGCCCGCCTCGACGAGGTCGCTCGTCGGCGACAGCACGCGGCCCTGGCCGCTGCCCGACGGCGACGTCCCGACCTGCAGCGTGAGCCGGTCCGGCACGGCGGTGCCCGCGCGCGTCGGGTCGCCCGCGAACAGCGCCTCGGCGACGTCGCGCACCGACGCCGTCGCGTCGGCCGTGACGGCGACGTTCGTCGTGCTGGCGTCGGGGCGGTGCAGCGTGAGCTTGATTCGCACGGGAGTTCCTCGTTCGGGTCCGGGTGGTCAGCGGCGGACGGCGAGCGGTCGACGGGCGCGACCGACCGGAGCGCGCGGCGCGCGCTCGCAGGAGCGGGCGGGCTCAGCCGTCGTCGGTCAGGTCGAGCAGGGGCAGGTCGGCCGCCGTCACGAGGCGCGACGCCACGGCGTACTCGACGAGGCGCGCGCGGCGGTTCGTCGCGAGCGCGCCGGGCCCGCCGCGCAGGCCCTTGACGCCGATCCGGTCGAGCTTGTCGCACACGTTGTCGAGCTTGCGGTTGAAGCGCGTCGTCGCCCAGCCGAGCCGGGCCGCCGCCGCGGCGGACGACGGGATCTCCGACAGGCCCGTGCCGTCGCGCCGCAGCATGGGCTCGGCGAGCGCCACGATGAGCTGCTTCTGGCTCGTCGTGAACGTGATCATGCCGATCGTCGTCGCGCCGCCCGCCTCCGGGTCCTCCGAGCGGATCTCCTGGTAGGGCGCGCCGCGCAGCTGCGCGGTGATCTCGTACGTCGTCGGCCCCGCGGTGAACACGATAGACGTCGTCGGGAAGACGATCGGCAGGCGGTTGCCCGGCGAGAGCCACGACTGGACGCCGCCGCCCGAGTCGCACACCGTCGCGGAGATGAGCGACCCGACGTTGGCGAGCCACCAGATGCCGCCCTCGTGCGCGATGCGCAGGAAGCGCCGGTGCAGGTACGGATTGTCCTCGATCGCGAGGTCCCCGTCGCGCCCGATGTCGAACGGGTCGCCGTCGGTGGACGGGCGGAACCACTCCCCGCAGAACTCGACCGCCAGCTCGCTCATGCCGCCTCCCCCGTGACGCACGCCTTCTGCGGCGAGGCCGAGACCTTGCCGTCGCGGTCGACGATGACCTCGACGCAGACCTGCTCGCCGGGCTTGGCCCGGAGCTCGACCGACGTCTTGTCGAAGTTCTCCTTGAACGGCGTCTCCTCGATCGGGTCGATCTTGCGCCACCAGAAGGAGTCGTCCTCGAGCGCCTTGTCCGAGTCGTAGGCCCACGTGAACGTCGCGACCTCGCGCGCCGGGTCGTAGGTGCCGACGAGGTCGTTCACCGGGGGCACGAGGTCGCCGAGGTTGTCCGACGGGACGAAGTCGTCGTCGGGCGCGGTCGAGCTCTCGCCGCCCGCGGTGGTCTCCGTGTCGTCCGGCGTCGCGTCGGGCCGCAGGAGGAAGAACCCCCCGACGGCGACCGCGACGCCGACGACGCCCGCGACCGTCGCCCAGAGCGCGCCGCGGCCGGATCGCTGCTCCTGCGGGGACGCGTCGTCGGGCGCCTGGTCCGGCCCGGCCGTCCGGTGCACGGTGTCCTCGACGGGCGGGGTGCCCCAACCACCGGGACGCCGCGGGCCGGGGTACAGCCGTGAGGGGTCCGTGAGCTCCGCGACGGGCGCGCCGCCCTGCCCGACGGCGGTCGTCGGCACCGTGCCGGACGTCCCCGCCGAGGGCCCCTGGTCCCACGCGGCGGGCGCGTACGGCACCTGGGGGCGGTACGGCGCCGGCTGCCCGGGCGCGGTGCCCGGGGCGACGGTCTGCCCGGGCCACGCACCGGGCGGGGCGGTGTGCAGCGGGGTCGTCGGCTGCGTCGGACGGCCGGGCGCCACGGGCCCCGCGGACGTCCCGGTCCCGGACGGGTCGATCGAGACGACCTGGCGCAGGCGCGTCCCGGCGTCGTCGTCCGGCTCCTCCTCCTGGACGTGGCCCGAGTCGTCGAGCAGGTCGATCGGCGTCACCGCGTACGACAGCTCGTTCTGGACCTGCTGGAGGGCGCGCGCGAACGCGAGGACCGTCGGGTAGCGCGACGCCGGGTTCTTCGCCATCGCCGTCGCGAGCACGCGCTCGAGCGAGGCCGGGACGTCGGTGCGGCCCGTGGGCGGCAGGGGCGAGCCCTCGATGCGCGAGATGAGGTTCGCGCTCGAGTTCGACCCGCCGGGCACCTCGAACGGCGTGCGCCCGGCGAGCAGCGTGTACGTCGTCGCGGCGAGCGCCCAGACGTCCGTCGCGATGCCGCTGCGCGGGGGCTCCGCGAACGACTCCGGCGGCGACCACGGGATGGACATGCCCTCGGCGCGCGCCGCGTCGTCGACCGTGGACGAGATGCCGAAGTCCGTGAGCGCGGGGTGCCCGTACTCGGTGACGAGGATGTTCGCGGGCTTGATGTCGCGGTGCAGGATCCCGGCGCGGTGCGCCGTCTCGACGGCACCGGCGATCTGGACGGCCGTGCGCAGCGCCTCGGCGACGGGGAGCCGCTCGGTGCGGTAGCGCGCGCCGAGGTTGGGCCGCGAGCAGTACTCCATCGCGAGGTACGGGCGGCCGTCGTCCGCGATGTCCGCCTCGTACATCGTGACGATCGACGGGTGCGTCGAGAGCGTCGCCATGAGGTCGGCCTCGGCGTCGAACGCCGCGCGCTGCGAGTGGCTCGACCACTCGTGCAGCAGCACCTTCACCGCGACGCGGCGGCGCGGGCGCTGCTGCTGGTACAGGAAGACGTCCGAGAACCCGCCCGAACCGATGAGCGAGACGTACTCGAAGCCGCGGATCTCCGGTGGAGGGGACGGTGCGCGCTTGCTGCTCACCGGATCCCCTCGAAGCGCAGGGTCACGCCGTCGCCCAGGTCGGCGACGTCGCCGTCCACCACGAGGACCGGCTCGGACGGGTGCAGGCGCCGCGGCGGCTGACCGCCGCGCAGGAGCGTGGTCCCGTTCGTCGTCGCCATGTCGCTCACGAGCACGTGCCAGCCCTCGAGCGTGATCTCCAGGTGCGAGCGCGAGATGTCCTGCTGCGGGCTCGGCACCGTGACGAGGCGCGGGAGCTCCGCGGCCTGCGTGCGCGGCGAGCGCGGGCGACGGCCCACGACGACGGGCCGGTCGAGCTCGAGCGTCTGCCCCGTGGAGACCACGACCCGGCCGAGCGGCGGGCGCACGGCGAGCTCGGCGTCGCCGTCGAGCGGCGCGTCGCACACGGCGCACGTGTCGCGCGACGGCGGGTTCGCGTGCCCCTCGGGGCACGTGCGCGCGAGGATCTGCTGCTGCCCCGGTGCGGGCGGCGGGCTGAAGGACGGGACCGGGGGCGGCACGGGCGCGTCCTCGACCGCCGGCTCCTGGGCCGCCGCGCGCAGGTCCGCGATCGCCGACGACAGCACGGTGTGGCCGTCGTGGTCGAGCCCGGCGACGGGCGCGGGCTCGTCGTCGGGCGTGACGGTCGCCGCCCGGTGCGCGGCGGCGGGCGTGGCGCCCGTCCACTCGCGCGGGACGCCCGCGATGAGGCCGTCCGGCGCGGGCGGCGGGGCGGGCACGGGCGCCTCGTCCGCCGGCGGGGCGGGGACGGCCGGGACGGGCGGCGCGGGCGGCACCGTGGCCGACGGCGTCGGCTCGTCGGCCTCGTCCGTCTCCTCGTCCTCCGCGGACCGGACCGCGGCGTCCTCGACCGTCCGCAGGATGGTGGAGCCCCACAGGTGGGCGTAGTCGTCGTCCTCCTCCGGGGGCGCCTCGGAGACCGGCGCGGCCGGCTCGACGACGGGCGGCGGCTCGACGGCGTCGGGCTGCGGCGCGATCGTCTCCTCCGGGAGCCGGAGCGTCGCCCCGAGCCCGCCGAGGACCGTCGTCGCCGACGGCACCGCGGGCGCCTCGGCGAGCGTCGCGGTCTCCGCGGCGGCGTGACGCGCGTCCCGGCCGGGCTCCGAGGCTCGGTCCTCGGGGACGCTCGCCTCCGTGGCGGCGAGCCGGTCGGCGTCCGGCCCGGGGTCGGAGCCGAGGTCCTCGCCGCCCGACGCGACGGGCTGCTCGGGGCGCTCGACGAGCGGCCACGCGACCGCGGAGGCGAGCACCACGCCCGACTCCAGCGGCACGGAGAGCGCGTCCCCGAGGAGCGGCCCGCCGGGCGGTGCGGGCTCGACGGGCACCACGCCCGCGTCCGCCTGGACGAGCAGCTCGACGACGTCGTCCAGCACCCGCTCCGACCAGGTGGTGACGCCCTCGCCCTCGACCTGGACGCGCTCGCCGCCGTCGAGCTCGAGCGTGACGGAGAGGCGGCCGCGCGCGGCCACGTGGACGCGGCGGCCGGTGACGACCGCGACGACGAACGGCGGCACGGTGCGCAAGCTCGAGCCGAACGCACCCGTGAGGACCTGGAGGACCTCGACGACGCCCGCGTCCGTGCCGAGCTGGTCCCACACCTGCTCGACGAGCGAGGGCTCCACCGGTGCGGGCAGCACGACGACCGCGCCGCCGCGCACCACGGTGCGTGCCGTTCCGGTGACGTAGCGCAGCGTCACGTCAGACCCCCGATCTGCAGACGAACATCCCTGGGCAGCGTGTCCTCGTCGACGACCGGACCCGGCGCCGCCACCTGGTCCCGCGGCGTCGTGCTCCCGCCGCTCGTGTCGTCGGACACGCCCGTCGCGTCGACGACGACGACTGTGATGTTATCCCGGCCACCGGCGGCGATGGCCTCGTGGACCAGCCGCTCGGCCGCGGCCTGCGGGTCCGGCGTGGCGAGCAGGACCTCCGCGATCCGCTCGTCGGACAGCTCGCCGGTGAGGCCGTCGGAGCAGACGAGCACGCGGTCGTGCCGCTCGATGGGCAGGTACCAGAAGTCGGCCTGCGGGGCGTTGCGCGAGCCGAGCGCACGCGTGACGACGTGGCGCCGTGGGTGCGTGAGCGCCTCGGTCGGGGTGAGGAGACCGGCGTCGACCATCTCCTGCACCTCGGAGTGGTCGACGCTCACCTGCTCCAGGCGGCCCCCCGCCAGGTGGTAGGTGCGCGAGTCGCCGACGTTCACGACGAGCCAGTACGGGTTGCCGTCCTGCTCGGAGACGACGACGCCCGTGACGGTCGTGCCGGCGCCGCGGCCCGGCTCGGTGACGATCGCCTGCACGTTCTCCTGCGCGACCGCGATCCGGGTCCGCACCTCCTCGGGCGTGACGACCTCGAGGTCGGCGAGCGGGCGCAGTGCCTCGACGGCGGTCGCGCTCGCGACCTCGCCCGCCTCGTGCCCGCCCATGCCGTCGGCGACGAAGAAGACGGAGCGCGCGGCGAGGAAGCGGTCCTCGTTGAGGAGGCGGCGGGCGCCGCGGTGCGACGCCGCGCCCCAGGCCAGGTGCACCTCGGCGGGCTGGTCGGTGGTCACGAGACTCCCGGGTGGACGACGAGGCGACGGTCGCCCACGTGGATGGTCGCGCCGACGGGGACGCGCACGCGCGTCCCCGGCTCGGCGACGCGGGGCGGGGCTCCGGGCACCGACACGACGGTGCCGTTCGTCGAGCCGCGGTCGGTGAGCCACAGGCCGCTCGGGTCGACGCGCAGCTCGGCGTGCGTCTTGGAGACGGAGCGCGTCGGGTCGTCGAGGGCGACGAGGGTCCAGGGTCCGTCGTCGGGCGCCTGGGGGTTGCGGCCCACGAGGGTCGGGCGGTCGACGGTGCGCCGCTCCCCCGACTCGAGCTCGATGACGACGGCCACGTCGGGCGCGGGCTCCATCGCGCGCACGTCGCGCGCGGACATCCGGGTGCTGTCCCACTCGGGCTCGGCGGCCTCGGGGCCTGCCAGCGGGGCGGCGGACCGCGCAGCAGCCGCCGGGGCGGGCGTCGGCACGGGCGCCGGCACCGCGGCCGGCGGGGGCGCGGCGGGAGGCGGGGCGGACGCTCCGCTCCCGACGCCGGGGACGCCCGTGATGAGACCGCCCTCGGTGGGCGCGGGCGCGGGCGTGGACGGGAAGGCCCAGGGGTCCGGCACGGGCGCGGCCGGCACCGCCCCGGACGCCTCGCCCGGGCGGGCCGACGAGGCGGGAGACGGCGGCGGCGCGAACGACGCGGCGGGGGTCGCGGCCGACGGCGCGGGCGGGCGCCCGACGTCGGGCGCCGGGTACGGCGCCGGCTGGCCGCCCGGGGCGGCGAGGTACGCGCCGGGGGCGGCCGGGGCGCCGTACGCCCCGGCGGGGCCGCCCGCCACGAGCGAGGCGACGCCGTCGTACCCCGAGGACGTGGGGGCGACGCCGCGCACGTCGAGCACGAGCGACCGGCCCGCCTTGTCGTGCCAGCCCTGCGACCGGCCGGTGGAGTCGAAGCGCGGGCTGAGCAGCACGACGAGGATCCCGCCCAGCGGCACGACGCCCACGATGATCCAGCGCAGCGCCGCGCGCCCGAACCCGACCGGCCCGCGCGTGCCCGCGTCCACCGTGCGGATGCCGGTCGCGAGGTTGCCGAGCGTCTTGCCCGTCGACCCCTCCCAGAACCAGACGCCGACCCACCACGCGAGCGCGAGCACCGCGGCCACGACGTAGACCACGAGGATCTTGCCGAGCAGCGCGGCGGCCTCCTCCTGGGTCACCGTCTGCACGCTGCCGAGCGGCGCGCCCACGACCGCGAGACCCGCCACGAGGACGACGAGAGCGACGACGGCCGGCACCGCCGCGTCGACGAGGTACGCGAGGAAGCGGCGGCCGGTCCCGGCGAAGGGCGCGGCGGCGAGGGACGACGGCGACGCCCCGGCCGAGACCGGGACGAAGGCCTTCTGCGTCGCCGCGTAGACCTCGGGCTCGGTCGTCGTGTCCGGCGCCGAGTGCGCGACGGCGGCGTACGGCAGGTCCGGCCCACCGCGGCCCGCGACGGCCTGGACGCCGCCGACCGGCCCCGCCGACGGCGCGGCGACGGGCCGGCCCGTCCGCGGGAACGGCTGCCCGCACACCGCGCAGAACGCGGCCCCCGGGGACTGCGCGGACCCGCAGGCGGGGCACGTCACGTCGCTCATGACTCGTCTCCCTGTCGTCTCGACGGCCCCGACGACGACCCTGCCGCCGGGGGCACCGCGCCACCCCGCGCGCCGGCGCGGCGGCCGGGCAGCCACCGGCGCAGGCCCGCGGAACCGCCGCCCGCGCGCACGGACCGCAGCGAGAGCGCGGCACGCACCCGGGCGCGACGGTTCACGGAGGAGCGTAGCCCTCCGACGACGGAGTCGACGTCCGCCCAGAACGCCTCGATCTCCTGCTCCGTCGGCTCCCCGGTGCCGAAGACGGTCGCGTCCGCGCGGTGCGCGAGCGGGATCGTCGCCGTCGCGCCGTACGCCTGCGCGAGCACCCCCGCGCCCTCGCGGCGGGTCGAGCCGGCGGGGACAGGCGTCCCGAGGTCGGTCGCGGTGTCGAGCACCTCGCGCCAGCCGCCGCTCACGCGGTCGACGGGCCGTTCCGCGGTGCGGCGCCGGGCCCGGCGTCGCGCCTTGTAGGCGAGCACGAGCACGACCGGGAGCGCGAGCAGCGCGAGCGGCACGACCACGGCGACGCCGATGAGGACCGCCTGCCCCCAGTCGAACCCGTCGCTGTCGGCCTTCTCCTTCTCCTCGTCGTCGATCTTCCCGGCCTCGGCCTCGGCGGGCTCCTCCGGCGGCTCCGGGTCCTCGAGGATCGGGGGCTTGGGCACCTGGAGGCTCTTCGGCTCCGGCTGGATCTTGTTGTCCTCGTCCGGGATCGCCGTGATCGGCACCCAGCCGTGGCCGACGAACGGCACCTCGGCCCACGCGTGCACGTCGGTCCCGGTCGCCGTGTACGGCTCGCCCGGCTCGAGCGGGTTCTTGTCCAGGTCGGGGTAGAAGCCCATCACGACGCGAGCCGGGATGCCGGCCTGGTTGGCCATGAGCGCGAGCGCGACGGCGAACTGCTCGTCGTCGCCCACCATCTCCTCGTCGGCGAGCAGCGTGTCGATGCGCTCCGCCGAGTGGCCCGGTCGCGACGGCGGCTGCGTGTCCAGCCCGCTCGAGAAGATGCCGCTCGCGACGAGGCCGTCACGCAGCGCGTAGAGCTGGTCGACGGGCTCGGTCTCCTCGCCCATGAACTGCGCGGCCTTGCCCGCGAGCGACGCGGGCAGCACGCCCTTCGGCGGTGTGGGGACCTGCACCGACTGGTCGATCGTCCCCGCGCGGAGGTCGTCCTCGGTGGGCTCGGCCGTGACGAGCGCGTCGAGCGTGTAGGTGTCGCCCGGGCGCAGCCCGGCGGTCGACAGCGCCGTGCCGGTCGTGCCGTTGTAGTACGTCGTGTCGGCGAGCTCGCGCGCCCGCTCGCCGGTGTAGGTGATGCCCGCGAGCCGGCCGACGTCGGGCACCCACACCCCGGTGTAGTCGCCGACCTGGACGTCGAGGCGCGTCGGCGTGCCGGGCGCGACCGTCGCGATCTCCTGGCCCGCGCGCGTGTAGACGCCCGAGCCGGGCAGCCCGCTCGAGACGTCGTAGACGACGCCGTTGTAGGTGTCGAGCGCGGCGAGGCGAACCTTCGCGCCCGGGGGCAGGCCCCGCACGGTGAACAGCTCGTCCTCGCGCATGTCCTTCGCGTACTTGCGGAACGCCGTGAGCGGGCTGACGTACTGGTGCAGGTCGAGCGGCGGGACGACCGTCTCGCGCAGGACGGTGCGCGGGGCGTCGGGCAGGAGCGCGGGGGCCGCGAACGCCGCCGCGACGCCCCCGACGACGAGCATCGCCGCGCCCGTGCGCACGCGGTGCCACCACAGGCGCCGCGTCGCGGCGCGGCTCGCCTCCGTCGTGATCTGGTGCGCGCCGAGCCGCGCGGCGGTGACGCGCCACCCCGCCCAGAGCAGGCCGACGCCGCCGAGCACGAGGCCTTGCGCCACCGGGTACGCCGCGATGACCGTCCCGAGCAGGATGACCGCCACGAACGCGACGGCCACCGGCACGAGCGCCCACGCGGCACGGCGCGCGCGCCACGCGATCGTGCCCGCGAGGAGCCCCGTGACGAGCATGAGGAGGTACGGGACGACGGCGAGGTGCGGGAACGAGTGCAGCGGCGGGACGGTCGTGACGAACTCCTTCCAGCCCGTCACCGCCCCGCGCGCGAGGTCGGCGATCGTCGCGAGCGACGGGAGCACGCCGCCGATCGCGTCGGCGGGCAGGGCGAGCAGACCGCCCAGGAGGAGGTAGGCGAGGACCGCGACCGGGAGCACGGTGTAGGCCGCCCAGCGCCGCCAGGCCCCGAGCCACGCGACCGCGAGGCCGACGACGGCGCCCCCCGCGGCGGGGATCAGGTAGCCCGAGGAGCCCCAGACGGGGCCGAACCCGACGACCGTGGCACCGAGGACGAGGACGAGCGCGAGCGCGTCGACGGCGCCGAGCGCCGTGAGGGCGCGCGGCGTGTCGGCGCCGCGCAGCCGGGTCGTGTTCCGCTGCGACGTGCCGGACGAGGGCGCCGGCGTGCCGACCGGCGTGGCGCGGCGCGAGCCGCGCGTCGTGGTGCTGGGCGCGCTCATCAGTCGTTCAGCCTCCGCAGGGCGAGGGGGAGCTCGCCGAGCTCGCCGATGGTGAGGACGACGAGCTCCGCGATCGCGTGCCGGCTGAGGGACGCGCCGGGCACACACTGGATCGCCATGACGCGCACGTCCTGCGGCAGGCGCGCCGACGCCGCACGGAGCTCCGTCGGGGTGACCCGGCTCCCGACGATGAACGCCACCACCGACGCGTCCGTGATCGTCAGGCCCGCGACGCGCGCGACGTCGACGAGCGACGTGCGCTGCGACTGCGTCTCCACGCGCGCGAGGTCGTCGAGGAGGCGCGTGCGGTGGTCGCCGCGCAGGTTGCCGTCGTTGACGAGGACCGTGACGCCGCGGTCCTCCTTGATCGCCTGGAGCCCGAGGGACCCGCACGCGCTCACGGCGAGCTCGAACTCGTCGTCGTGCGCGTAGTCCTCGGCCCGCGTCGAGAGCAGCACCGCGAGGTGCGAGCGCCGCGTCTCCTCGAACTGGCGCACCATGAGCTGGCCCGTGCGGGCCGTCGTCTTCCAGTGGATGTGGCGCCGGTCGTCGCCGGGCACGTAGTCGCGCAGCGCGTGGAACGACACGTCGGAGTTCGAGATGTCGGTGGTCACGCGGCCCTCGAGGTCCTTGAGGAACCCGGTCGACGAGCCGGACAGGTTCTTGACGCGCGGGTGGACGAAGAGCTCCTCGGGCTCGGTCCACACGACCTCGCGCCGCAGGAGCCCGAGCGGGTCGGCCCGCACGGAGCGCACCGGGCCGACGGAGATGACCGACCGCCGGTGGGTCGGCACGGTGAAGATCTCCTCGTGGCTCCCCTGCGGGCGCAGGCGCGGCACGGGGAACGTCGCCATGCCCTGCCCCACGGGCAGCTCCATGACCGACGGGAGCAGCGGACGGGCGGAGTCGTTGCGGACGTCGAGCCGGCCCACCGCACGGTCCCCCACCGTCACGCGCTGCTGCGCGAGGTCGAGCACGACGGCGTACCGGAAGCGCCCGAGCACGAACGCGACGGCCGCGAGCAGCGCGACCGTGAGCAGGACCGCCACGACGAGCAGCTCGAGCCACGACAGCGCGAGCCCGGCCCACCAGGCCGCGACCGTGACGACGAGCGCAGCCCAGCCGAACGGGCTGACGGCGGACGTCACGGGCCGGACCGTCCGCGCGGCGGGCGCGAGCGCGCGCCCGACCGGCGCGGTGACCCGCGCGAGGGGTGCGGCCAGGGGGCGGAGCAGCCCGGCGAGGGCGGACCCCGCGCGGGGTGCGCCCGGGCGGCCGCCGCTGGCGGTGCGGCCGGAGCGGGCGCTGGGGCGCCCGCTCGTCGGGCCGGAGGTGGCGTTCATGGCATGGGCTCTCGGTCGGTGCGGGCCGTCGGTCCGCCGGCGGCGGGACGGCGTGCGGCCGGCGTGCGGGACGCCGGTCGCGTCAGGCGCTGCGGCGCTCCTGCGGCGCCGCGACGTCGGCGAGCAGGCGGCCGAGCACGGCCTCGTTCGTCGCGCCCGCGAACTCCGCCTCGGGGTCGAGCACGAGGCGGTGCGCCCACGCCGGCTGCGCCAGCTCCTTGACGTCGTCCGGCAGGACGTAGTTGCGCCCGTGCGCGGCGGCCCACACCTTCGCGCAGCGCACGAGGGCGAGCGCACCACGGACGGAGACGCCGACGCGCACCTCGGGCGCGTTGCGCGTCTCCTCGGCGAGCCGGGAGACGTACTCGAGCACCGCGCCGTCGACGTGCACGCGCGCGCCGAGCTCGGCCATCTCCGTGACGGCCTGCGTCGTGATGAGCGGCTGGAGCGTCTTGCTCCGGTCGCGGACGGACGCGCCCGAGAGGATCTCGACCGTCGAGGCGTGGTCCGGGTAGCCGATCGACGCCTTCATGAGGAAGCGGTCGAGCTGCGCCTCGGGCAGGCGGTACGTCCCGGCCTGCTCGATGGGGTTCTGCGTCGCGATGACCATGAACGGGCGGCCGACCTCGTGACCGACGCCGTCGACCGTGACCCGGCCCTCCTCCATGACCTCGAGGAGCGCGGACTGCGTCTTGGGCGAGGCGCGGTTGATCTCGTCCGCGAGGACGATGGACGCGAAGATCGGGCCCGGGTGGAACTCGAACTTCCCCGTCTTCTGGTCGTAGATCGTCACGCCCGTGACGTCGGACGGCAGGAGGTCCGGGGTGAACTGGATGCGGTTGTTCGTGCCCTGGACGCTCGCGGCGAGCGCGCGCGCGAGCGAGGTCTTGCCGGTGCCGGGCGCGTCCTCGAGGAGGATGTGCCCCTCGGAGAGCATGCACGTCAGGGTCAGGCGCACGACGTGCGCCTTGCCCAGGACGGCCTGGCCCACGTTGCCGACGAGGCGGTCGAAGGTCTGAGCGAACCAGGTGGCCTGCTCGGGGGTCATGGTGGTCATTCGTCGCTTCCGTTCGCTGTGCTGTCCGAGGTGGGGCGCGGGCCGCGCTAGTACCACGTCATGGTGTTCGTGCTCCCGATGGTCGTCTCGATCCGCGCCGAGCCGCCCGGCTGGCCGTAGACGCACTGCTGGCCGCCGGAGTAGTTCCCGTTCCCGTCCGTCTGCAGGGCGCGGCCCTGGGCGTCGCGGCTGTAGTTGCCGGACCCGATCTGCGAACCGCCGCCATAGCACGTCACCCGGAACGAGGTGTTGGCCGGGCCGTCCTTGATGGTGAGGTAGAGCTCGGCGCACGACGAGTGCCCGCACTCGCCCGGCCACTTCCCGTCGGGGAGCTTGTGGTTGCTCCCCTTGCTCACCGTGAGGACGGGCTCGGGCTTCTTGTCGGACGTCGCCGACCTGCACGTCTCCTTCGGGGCGCCCTCCGTCGGGGTGACCCGGACGCAGATCTCGCGCGTCTCGGAGTAGCCGACCGAGAGGCTCCCGGAGCCTTCCTTCTGGATGGACTGGACCGCGCCGCGCACCTGCACGGAGTACCCGCGCCCGTTGCCCGCGGTCGACCAGCTGTACGTGATCGAGCGGTCGCCGCCGTTCATCGAGACGACCGGCGCCGGGATGGGCCCGTAGGGCGACTCCTCGTTCGCCGTCGCCGCCGCCCCCGGCTCGCGCGCGCCGTCGACCCCCGCGACGGCGCGCACCGCGATCCGGTACGGCTTGCCGTTCGACAGCCCGCCGACGACCTTGTTCGCGCCGAGCGGCTGCCAGCCACCGCCGGCGTCGTACTGGTAGGTGATCTCGTCGGCCCGCACGCCGTTGCCCGACGCCGCGCCGAACGACAGCTGGATCTCGCCGTTCGTGCCGTTCGCGTCGGCGCTGAGGTTCGACACCGCGCCCGGCTTCGCGAACGCGCGCACCGGGTCCGACGCCGGCGAGAACTCGGCGTCGCCGAGCTTGTCCGTCGCCTTGTTGTGCGCGCGCACCCGGAACGCGTAGCCCGTCGTGTCCGCCGGGACGCCGATCGTCGCGGACGTCGCGCCGCCGGCGGCGGTCGAGGTCTGCACGACGCTCCCGCCCCGCAGCGCCTCGATCGTGTACCGCGTGATCGGGGCGCCGTTGCCGTCCGGGGCGCCCCAGGAGACCTGCATCTGCGACGTGTCGCCGATCGACGTGCGCCGCACCGCCGGCTTGGCGGGAGCCGCCGGCTTGCCCGCCGGCGTCTCGGCGGCCGAGTAGTCGCCCCAGTCCGAGGGGTCAGGGGCGAGGTTCACGGCCTGGGCGCGCACCTTGTACGCGACGCCGTTCTGCAGGCCGTCCCACGTCACCGACGTCCCGGTCAGGGCCGTCTTCTGCACGGCGCCGCCCGGCGGCGCGGGCGAGATCTCGAGGTTGACGGCCTGGATCGGCGAGCGGTCGGTGTAGGTCTTGTTGGTCCAGGTGACGGTGAGGGACTTGTCGCCGAACTCGAGGCGGGGTGCGGCGGGCGGGTCGGGCTTCTCGTCGGGTCGGGCGAC
>NZ_FTMI01000003.1:0-628728 GCF_900155925.1 Cellulosimicrobium funkei | reverse complement strand
CGATGGTACTGCCCTGGAGACGGGGTGGGAGAGTAGGACGCCGCCGGACAACCCTTCACCGAAGGCCCACCCCACACGGGGTGGGCCTTCGGCATTTCCGCGCCCAGCACGCCGACTCGCTGGTGCCGCAGCACGCCGTGCAGAGCGCGTGCGAGAGCCGCCGACCGGACCGGACGCCCCGCGCGTCCGCCGCCGGGTGCGAAGCCGGGCTGCCGCGTCGTCAGCGGGTCGCCGGTGACACGGCACGAGCCTCGTCGTCCCGTCGTGGGAGGATGGCCTGCGCAAACTTCAGAACGAGAGGGAACCCCGGTGAACGACACCCCCCGTGAGCCCGAGCCGGATCGTCCGTCCTCGGGCGACGACCGCGGCGGTCGCCGCGACCGTGACGGCCGGCAGGAGCCCCCCCGTGAGGGACGTGGCCCGCAGGGCGGCGCGCCGTCGGGCGACCGCCGTGGCGGGCCCGCCCGGGGAGCGGGCCGAGGCGCCGGGGACCAGCGGGGCCGCGGCGAGGGCGGATACCGTGGTCGGCGCGACGACGATCGGGGCCGCCCGGGCGGTGACCGGCCCGCACGGGACGGCGCGAGCCGCGGTACCGGCGGACGCCCGGACCGCGACCGGCGCGACGGGGCTCGCGGCACCGGTGACGCCCGGAGCGGCGACCGCTCCGAGCGTCGGGGTGCGTGGGGCGAGCGTGGCGACGCGTCGCGTGGTCCGCGGCGGGACTACGGCGCAGCCCGTGACGACCGGTCGCGTCCTCGGGACGGTGACAGCGGGTCGCGTCCGTGGCGTGACGGTGCGGACCGGCCGGCACGGGGCGGCGACGCGGGTCGGGGTCGCTTCGACCGCGACTCCGCGGGCGGGCGCCGGGGACCGGGCGGACCGCGCGACGATCGCCGCGGTGGTGACCGTCCCGGTGGCGAGCGCCGGGGTCACGCCCCGCGCGCCGGGGCGGGGCGCGACCGCGAGGGCTTCGACCGCCGTCCCGAGCCCCGACACCCTGCCGGCCCGGACCTGCCCGAGGACGTGCAGATCTCCCAGCTCGACCGCGCCGCGCGCGGCAGGCTGCGGACGCTGAGCAAGGACACCGCCGAGGTCGTCGGTCGCCACCTCGTCATGGCCGGCCGTCTCATCGACACCGACCCGGAGCTCGCGTACGAGCACGCCCAGGCTGCGGTGCGTCGTGCGGGTCGCGTCGACGTGGCGCGCGAGGCCGCGGGCCTGACGGCCTACCGGACCGGTCGGTACGCCGAGGCGCTGCGCGAGCTGCGCACGGTGCGCCGTCTCAACGGGTCCTCGGAGCACCTGCCGATCATGGCCGACTGCGAGCGCGGTCTGGGGCGGCCCGAGCGCGCGCTCGCCCTCGCGTCGTCGGACGAGGCCGCGACCCTGGACGACGTCGGCCGGACCGAGCTGGCGATCGTCGTGAGCGGCGCGCGCGTCGACCTCGGCGAGCTCGACGCCGCTCTCGCGGCGCTCGACAACGTGCCGCCGGTCGGCCGCGGCGGCGAGCTCGGCGCCCGCGTGCTCCAGGCGCGCGCGTCCGTCCTGGAGCTCGCCGGCCGCACGGAGGAGGCCGCCGAGATCCTCGCCGGCATCGACGCGCGCCTGCTGGCGGCCGCGCTGGGCGAGGAGGACGAGGACGTCGTCGTCTACGACCTGAGCGAGGAGCTCGAGGAGGAGGACGGCGACACGGACGGCTCGGAAGAGCCCGACGCCACGACCGACGAGCCCGGCGGTGCTCCCCACGCGGACGAGCCCGGGCCGGCGTCGTCCGGCTCGGACGAGCGCGAGACGGACGAGCACGCGACGGACAGGGGCGACCGGTGAGCGCGGGCCTGCTCGCGAGCGACGTCGCCCTCGCGGACCGCTACGACCTCGCGCTCGTCGACCTCGACGGGGTCGCGTACCGCGGGCACGAGCCGATCGAGCACGCGTCCGAGGGCCTCACGGCCGCGCGGGGGCGCGGGATGCGGCTCGTCTTCGTGACGAACAACGCGTCCCGCGAGCCCGAGTCGGTCGCGGAGCAGCTCACCGGTCTCGACATCCCGACGACGCCGGACGAGGTGATGACCGCGGCGCAGGCCGCCGCGGCCCTCCTGCGGACCCGGCTCGAGCCGGGTGCGCGCGTCCTCGTCGTCGGTGGCGCGGGTCTGCTGACGGCGGTGCGCGAGGCGGGCTTCGTCGTCGTGGCGAGCGCGGACGACGAGCCGGACGCCGTCGCGCAGGGTTTCGCGCCCGAGCTCGGCTGGACCCAGCTCGCCGAGGCCGCCTACGCCGTCCAGCGCGGTGCCTGGCACGTGGCGAGCAACCTCGACCTGTCCCTCCCGACGGCCCGCGGGTTCGCGCCGGGCAACGGGGCGCTCGTCGGGGCGGTGCGGGCCGCCACGGGCGTGACGCCCGACAGCGCGGGCAAGCCGTCGCCCACGATGTACGGCCTCGCGATCGACCGGGCGGGCGCGCGGGCGCCGCTCGTCGTCGGCGACCGCCTGGACACCGACCTCGCTGGAGCGCGTGCCGGGGGCTACCCCGGTCTGCACGTGCTCACGGGCGTGAGCACCGCGCGGGACGCGATCCTCGCGGAGCCCGGGCTGCGGCCGCACTACCTGGGCGCGGACTTGCGCAGCCTCCTGGAGCCGCACCCCGCGCCCGAGCGCGGCGCCGAGGGCTGGTGGACGTGCGGTGACACCGCGGCGCGCGTCGACGACGGCGTACTCCGGCTGGACGTGCGTGGCGCGGCGACGATCGACACGGTGCGGGCCGCGGCGTCGGCCGCCTGGGCGGCGGTCGACGAGGGCCTGCCCGTCGACCCGGCGAGCGTCCCCGACCTCCCGGTGGGGACGCACTGACGGCACGCGGGGCGGACCACGGCGGCGACGCGCGGCGCGCGGCGCGCTTCCGGCACCGCGCACGGTCGTCCGTGGGACGCTACCGGTAGCGTGGTCCGCGGTCCCGGGGCGACCCCGGGCGACGAGCGACCAGACAGGAGGCAGGACATGACGGACGGTCCGCAGCGACCCGTGCCCGGTCCGCCTCCGGGCCGTGCGACCGACCCGGGCGCCGGCGACGCGGAGGGCGCCCTCGAGCCAGTGCTCGCTCGCCTCGCCGATCTGGACGGCCTCGCGACCACCGACCACGTGGGGGTGCTGGAGGCCGTGCACGACGCGCTGGTCGCCGAGCTGGCCCGCGCGGAGGACTGAGCGTGGGGGAGCGGGACGACGCCCGGCTGGACGGCGAGCTCGTCCGGCGCGGGCTCGCACGGTCGCGTCGGCACGCGGCGGAGCTCGTCGCGGCGGGCCGCGTGACGCGTGCCGGGACGGTGCTCACCAAGCCGTCGACCGGTGTCCGCCCGGAGGACGTCGTCGAGGTGGCCCCCGACCCGGACGACCCGGGCTACGCGTCCCGGGCCGCGTTCAAGCTCGCGGGCGTCCTCGACGCGCTCGACGCGGTCGCGGGCGAGAGCTCGGCGGAGTCGGGGGCGCTGCCCCGCGGCCCGGTGGTCGACGGCGCGCGGTGCCTCGACCTCGGTGCGTCGACCGGGGGTTTCACCGACGTGCTGCTGCGGCGCGGCGCGCGCGAGGTCGTCGCGGTCGACGTGGGTCACGACCAGCTCGTGCCCGCGCTGCGCGCCGACCCGCGCGTCGTCGTGCACGAAGGGCTCAACGTGCGCGACCTATCGCCCGCGCACGTGGGGGTCGTGCCCGACGTCGTGGTCGGCGACCTCTCGTTCATCTCGCTGGCGATGGTCCTGCCCGCGGTGGCCGGCGTCGTCGGGCCCGGGACGGACCTCCTGCTGCTCGTGAAGCCCCAGTTCGAGGTCGGCCGCGAGCGGCTCGGCAGCGGCGGGGTCGTGCGCGACCCGGCGCTGCACGTCGAGGTCGTCGCCGCGGTCGCGCGGCACGCCGCGCTGGTCGGCCTGCGGCCGCTCGCCGTCGTGCCGAGCCCGCTCCCCGGTCCGAGCGGCAACCGCGAGTACTTCTGGTGGCTGCGCGCGGGCGACCCGGGCCGGGCCGACGGCGCGGCGTTCGAGGACGAGGCGCTCGAGGCCGCCGCGGCGCAGGCCGTCGCGTGGCAGCCGGGGCCCGACGGCGGCCCGCCCCCGGTCGTCGCGGTCGCCCGCGCCGCGGCTGCGTCCGCCGAGCTGTCCGTCGAATCGCCCGCCGAACCGCCCGCCGAGACGTCCGCCCGACCTTCCGCCGGGGCCGTCCCGCCATCGGCACCGCACGCCGCACCGGGTGCGACCGAGACCACCGACCGACCCCTGACCGGAGGAGCAGCGTGACGCGACGCGTCCTGATCGTCACCCACGGCGGCCGCCCCGAGGCGGTCGTCGCGCTGCACGAGGCGGTGAGCGAGCTCGAGCGCGCCGGGTTCGAGGTGACGCTGCACGACGACGACCTCGCGGAGTCGTTCGGCGACCACATGGCGCGCACGCGGGCGCGCGAGGGCGTCGCGGAGTCCGAGGTCGTCATCGTGCTCGGCGGCGACGGCACGATCTTGCGGGCCGCGGAGCTCACCCACGGCACGGGCGTGCCGCTGCTGGGCGTGAACCTGGGCCACGTCGGGTTCCTCGCGGAGAGCGAGCGCGAGGACCTGCGCGCCGCGGTGGGCCGCCTCGCGGCGTTCGACTACACGGTCGAGGAGCGCACGATCGTCGAGGTCCGTGCCTACCTGCCGGGAGAGCCGGAGCCGCTCGTCGGCTGGGCCCTCAACGAGGCGACGGTGGAGAAGGCGCAGCGCGAGCGCATGATCGAGGTCGTGCTCGGCGTCGACGGCCGCCCGCTCTCGTCGTTCGGGTGCGACGGCGTCATCACGGCGACCGCGACGGGGTCGACGGCGCACGCGTTCTCGGCCGGCGGGCCCGTGATGTGGCCCGAGGTCGACGCGGTGCTCGTCGTGCCGCTCGCGGCGCACGCGCTGTTCGCGCGCCCGCTCGTCGTCGGTCCCCGCTCGACGATCACGGTCGACGTCCTGCCCGACTCGGCGTCGTCGGGCGTCCTCACGTGCGACGGCCGCCGCCGCATCGACCTGCCGAACGGCTCGCGCGTCGAGGTGCGGCGCTCGGACACGCCGCTGCGTCTCGCGCGCCTGAGCACGGCGCCGTTCACGGACCGGCTGGTGTCGAAGTTCTCGCTGCCGGTGGTCGGGTGGCGCGAGCGCGCGGCGAGCGTCGCCGCGACGGCGGGCACCGCCGCGGAGCGCGCCGCCGCCGCTCCGGACGGCGCGGGCGAGACGGCCAGGCTCCCGGGCGACGGGGGCACCACGGACGAGGAGGAGTGAGCGTGCTCGAGGAGATCGCGATCGAGAACCTCGGGGTCATCCGGTCGGCGCGCGTCCCGGTCGGCGCCGGGCTGACGGTGATCACGGGCGAGACGGGTGCCGGCAAGACGATGGTCCTCACCGGCCTCGGCCTGCTCATGGGCGGCAAGGCGGACCCGGCGACGGTGCGACCGGGCGCGGCGAGCGCCGTCGTGGAGGGCCGGGTGCGCGTCGCGGACCGCCCGGCGGTCGCGCAGCGCGTCGACGACGCGGGCGGGCAGGTCGACGACGACGGCTCGGTCGTCATCCTGCGCACGGTCGCCGCGGAGGGCCGCTCGCGAGCGCACCTCGGCGGGCGCAGCGTCCCGCAGGGCGTCCTCGCCGAGATCGCCGACGACCTCGTCACGGTGCACGGCCAGTCGGACCAGCTCCGGCTGCGCACCGCGAGCCGACAGCGCACGGCGCTCGACGCGTTCGCCGGGCCGCAGCACGCCGAGCTCCTCGGGCAGTACCGCGAGGCGTGGGCCGAGCGGGCGGCGCTGCAGGCGCAGATCGACGACATCGAGACGCGCGCGGGCGAGCGCGCCCGCGAGGCGGAGCTGCTGCGCCTCGGGCTCGCCGAGGTCGAGCGGGTCGCGCCCCAGCCGGGCGAGGACGTCGAGCTCACCGCGCTCGTCGCGCGGCTCGGGAACGTCGAGGAGCTCCGGGTCGCCGCGCAGCTCGCGCACGACGCCGTCGCGGGCGACGAGGCCGCCGAGCCGCAGGAGAACGCCGTCGTGTCGGTGGATCGCGCGCGCCGCGCGCTCGAGTCGGTGGCCGGGACGGACCCGGCGCTCGCCCGCCTCGCCGAGCGGCTCGCCGAGGTGGGGTACGTGCTGGCCGACGTAGCCACGGAGATCTCGGGCTACGTCGAGGACCTGGCGGCGGACCCGGCGGGTCTTGAGTCCGCGCACGCGCGCCTCGCCGAGCTGGGGACGCTCACGCGCAGCTACGGGGAGACGGTCGACGACGTCCTCGCCTGGGCGAGCGACGCGGGGCTGCGGCTCCTGGACCTGGACGACGGCGGGGAGCGGCTCCAGGCCGCGACGGCGCGCCGCGACGAGCTGGACGTGGAGCTGGACCGGCTCGGCACGGCGATCACGGCCTCGCGCGAGCGGGCCGCCGCCGAGCTCGCCGCGGCCGTGACCGACGAGCTGCGCGGGCTCGCGATGGGCGGGGCGAGCCTCGTCGTGGACGTCGAGCGGGCCGAGGAGCCCGGCCCGTGGGGCGTCGACGCGGTGACGTTCTCGCTCGTCGCGCACGCGGGCGCTCCCGCTCGCCCGCTGGGCAAGGGGGCGTCGGGCGGCGAGCTGTCGCGCGTCATGCTCGCGATCGAGGTCGCGCTCGCGACGGCCGCCGTCGACGGCACCGGCCAGGTGCTGCCCACGTTCGTGTTCGACGAGGTCGACGCGGGGGTCGGGGGCAAGGCCGCCGTCGAGGTAGGGCGGCGGCTCGCGTCGCTCGCGCGGCGCACCCAGGTCGTCGTCGTCACCCACCTCGCGCAGGTCGCCGCGTTCGCGGACGTGCAGCTCGTCGTGACCAAGGCGTCGGGCGAGGGCGACCCGTCGACCGCGGTCACGGTCACCGGTGTGCGCGAGGTCACGGGGGAGGAGCGCGTCCGCGAGCTCGCGCGGATGCTCTCGGGCCAGGAGGACTCCGACGCGGCCCGCCGCCACGCGGTGGAGCTTCTGGAGTCGTCGGTCGTGGGACGATAGGGCACGATGAGACTCACTCTGCGCAAAGCCTCCCTGCCGGAGGCCGGGTCCGGCACGCTCGGCCCGGCCAAGGTCGACGCGCGCACGAAGGCGCTCACGAAGCGGCTCAACCCGGGCGACGTCGCGGTGATCGACCACGTCGACATCGACCGGGTCGCCGCCGACGCGCTCGTCGCCGCGAAGCCGTCCGCCGTGCTCAACGCGGCCAAGTCGGTCTCCGGCCGCTACCCGAACCTCGGCCCCGACGTCCTCGTCGAGGCCGGCATCGTGCTCGTCGACGACCTCGGCCCCGCGATCATGGCGATCCCCGAGGGACGCGTGGTACGGCTCGACGGCGGCAAGGTCTACCTGGGCGACGACCTCGTCGCCGAGGGCGTGCTGCAGAGCGAGGAGACGGTCGCGCGCAGCCTCGAGGAGGCGCGCGCCAACCTCTCGGTCGAGATCGAGTCGTTCGCCGAGAACACGATGAACTACCTGCGCCGCGAGCGGGACCTCCTGCTCGACGGCGTCGGCGTCCCGGACATCCGCACGTCCATCGAGGGGCGTCAGGTCCTCATCGTCGTGCGCGGCTACCACTACCGCGAGGACCTCGCGACGCTGCGCCCCTACATCACCGAGTACCGCCCGGTGCTCATCGGCGTGGACGGCGGCGCGGACGCGATCCTCGACGCGGGGTGGAAGCCCGACATGATCGTCGGCGACATGGACTCGGTCTCCGACCGCGCGCTGAGCAGCGGCGCGGAGATCGTCGTGCACGCCTACCGCGACGGCAAGGCGCCCGGTCTCGAGCGCGTGCAGGAGCTCGGCGTCGAGCCCGTCGTCTTCCCGGCGACCGGCACGAGCGAGGACATCGCGATGCTCCTCGCCGACGACAAGGGCGCCGAGGTGATCGTGGCCGTCGGCACGCACGCGACGCTCGTCGAGTTCCTCGACAAGGGCCGTGCGGGCATGGCGAGCACGTTCCTCACCCGGCTCCGGGTCGGCGGCAAGCTCGTCGACGCCAAGGGCGTGTCGCGCCTGTACCGGCACCGGATCTCCAACCTCCAGCTCTGGCTCCTGTCGATCGCCGGGCTCCTCGCCGTCGTCGCGGCGCTGTGGTCGACGGCGGCGGGCCAGACGTTCTTCGGGATCGTGGGCGCCCGGTTCGACGACCTCTGGTCGTGGATCGGGACGCTCTTCTCGGGCGGCGGCTGATCCCGCCGGGCCGTCGTGGTCGACGGCCCGCGCACGTGCCTGCGGCCCGTGCCCTCCGGCGGCCAGCGCCGACCCTGACCCTTGCCAGCACGCAGCAGCTCGAACCGAAGGACACCACCGCACAGTGATCGACTTCAGGTACCACATCGTCTCGTTGATCTCGGTCTTCCTGGCGCTCGCCGTGGGGATCATCCTCGGCGCGGGCCCGCTCCAGGGCGCGATCGGCGACCAGCTCACCGGGCAGGTGGAGCAGCTGCGCACCGAGCGCAACGAGCTGCGCGACCAGCTCGACCAGGCGAACGTGACGCTCGGCGACGACGCACGGTACATCGAGGCCGCAGGTCCGCAGCTCGTCGCGGGCTCCCTCCAGGACCGTCGCGTGGCGGTCGTCGACCTGGACGGGGCGGACGACGAGCGCGACGACGCGATCGCCGCGCAGCTCGAGACGGCCGGTGCGTCCGTCGTCGGGCACGTGCGCCTCACGGACTCGTGGACGAGCCAGGACGAGGAGAGCGCGCGGCAGACGGTGGCCGAGGGCCTCGGCGACAAGCTGGGGGACGTCCCGCAGGACGCGACCCCCGAGCAGCGCCTCTCGCGCGCGCTCGCGCTGTCGCTCACCGGGGCGGCGCCGTCGAGCACGGAGGAGCGCAGCCCCGAGGCGCTCGAGCTCGAGGCGCTGCTCGAGCGCTTCGCGCTCGTCGACGTGGTCTCCGAGCAGACGCTGCCGGCGGACGTGGTCCTGCTGCTCGGGGGCTCCGCGCCCTCGTCGGCCACCCCCGCCGCGGAGGGCGAGGAGCCGCCCGCACCCGACACCTATGCGGTCGACATCGAGGTCCAGGTGGCCGTCGCCGCGCAGGAGGTCGCCGGAGCCGCGCTGGTCGCCGGCCCGACGGCGGTCTCGGGCGACGTCGTCTCGACGATCCGCGCGAACGAGGACCTTGCCTCGACCGTCTCGACCGTCAGCGGCATCGAGGCCGAGCCGGGCCGGATCAACGTCCCGCTCGCGCTCGCGGCGCGGCTCGCGGACCAGGTGGGGCAGTTCGGGTTCGAGGAGAGCGCGACGGCCGTCCTCCCGCCCGCGGTCGAGCTCCCGCCGGTGACGCGCACGACGGCGTCCCCCACCGGTGCGCAGGACGCCGCGGCGGACGACACCACGGGCGAACCGGCCGGTGACGGGGCCGACGTCGAGCAGGCCGGCGACGGCGCGGGGGAGGGCTGACGTGGGGCGCGCGCTGCGCACGCTCGCGGCCGCCGGCGTCGCCGCGACGGTGACGGCCGCGGTACGCCGCACGACCGGGTCGCGCGCGTCCGGGGGCGCGGAGCGCTGGACCCGGACCAACCACCGGGGCGAGCCGATCAGCCTGCTCGAGGGCCCGGCCGTGGCCGCCGGTCTCGTCGCCGGCACGCTCGCGGCGGGAGGCGACGCCCGCACGCGCGCGGCGGTCGCCCTCGCGACGGCGAGCGCGGGCACGTTCGGCCTCGTCGACGACCTCGCGGAGGACACGACGAGCCGCACCAAGGGGCTGCGCGGCCACCTCGGCGCGCTCGCGCAGGGTCGGGTCACGACGGGTGCGCTGAAGATCCTCGGGATCAGCGGCGTCTCGCTCGTCGCGGCGGCGATCGGCACGCGACGCACGGGCGGTGCCTTCGGGCACCTCGTGGACGTGGGCGTGAACGGCGCGCTCATGGCCGGTACCGCGAACCTGCTCAACCTCCTCGACCTGCGGCCGGGGCGGGCCCTCAAGGCCGCCGGCGCGGCGTCGCTCCCGTACCTCTGCACCGCCGCCGCGCCGACGACGGGCGCCGTCCTGGGTGCCGCCGTCGCCGCGGCCCCGGGGGACCTCGGCGAGCGCGACATGCTCGGCGACTGCGGCGCGAACGCGCTCGGTGCCGCGCTGGGCTCCCAGGTCGCGCTCACGGCGCCCCGCCCGGTGCGCTGGCTCGCTCTCGCGGGCGTCGTGGGGCTCACCCTCGCGAGCGAGAAGGTGAGCTTCTCGAAGGTCATCGAGGGCAACGACGCGCTGCGGCGCGTGGACGCGTGGGGCCGGCGCCCGGCGTGAGCGCGCGGGCGGGGCGGCTGCGCGCCGCCACGGGCACCCTGGCGGGCGCCGCCGCGATGATCACGCTCGTGACGATCGCGAGCCGCCTCGTCGGGTTCGCACGGTCGCTCGTGCAGTCCGCCGCCGTCGGCACCGAGGGCGTCGGGTCGGCGTTCACGGCGGCGAACCTCCTGCCGAACGTGCTGTTCGAGGTCGCCGCGGGCGGCGCGCTCGCCGGCTCGGTGGTCCCGCTCCTCGCCGGGCCCATCGCCCGGCGCGCGGGCGGCGAGGTCTCGCGCATCGCCTCGGCCCTGCTCGGGTGGACGCTCGTCGTGCTCGTCCCGCTCGGGGCGCTGCTCGCGCTCCTCGCGGAGCCGATCGCGTCCCTCCTTATGCTGGCGAAGCATCCCGAGCTCGTCGACGTCACGGCGACGTTCGTGCGCGTGTTCGCGCTCCAGGTCCCGCTGTACGGGCTCGCGGTCGTGCTCGGGAGCATCCTCCAGGCGCACAAGCGGTTCTTCTGGCAGGCGTTCTCGCCGCTCCTGTCGAGCCTCGCGGTCATCGTCGTCTTCCTCGTGTTCGCGGGTCTGGCGGGGGGCCACCAGAAGGACGTCGCCGCGTTGTCGGGCCAGGCCATCGCGTGGCTCGGCTGGGGCACGACGGCGGGCGTCGCCGTCCTCGCGCTGCCCCTCGTGCTCCCCGTGCACCGGCTGGGTGTCCGCCTGCGCCCCACGCTGCGCTTCCCGGGCGGCGAGGCGGTCCGGGCGCGCAACCTCGCGTTCGCGGGAGTCGGGGCGCTCGTCGCGCAGCAGCTCTCGGTGCTCGCGATCATGGGCGCCGCCTACGAGTTCGGACCGGAGCAGACCTTCCCGACCTACTGGTACGCCCAGCAGGTCTACCTGCTCCCGTACGCGGTGCTGGCGTTCCCGCTCGCGACGAGCACGTTCCCGCGCCTCGCGGAGCACGTCGCGCACGCCCGGCACGACGCCTACCGGCGCCTGCTCGCTGCCACGACGCGCACGCTGCTCGTCGTCGCGGGGCTCGGCGTCGCGGCCCTGATCGCCGCGTCGGCGGCCGTCGAGGCGGTCTTCGCCCGCATCGCGACGGGCTCGGTCGACGGGCTCGGGGGAGCGGTCGCCGCGATGGCGGTGGGCATCGTCGGGTTCTCGCTGATCCTGCACCTGTCCCGCGCGCTGTACACGATCGACCGCCAGCGGGTGGCGGTCGTCGTGACGGCCGCGGGCTGGCTCGTCGTCGCGGCGGCCGCCTACGTGCTCCCCGCCCTCACGGGCGCCCGCGACCAGGCCGGGGTGCTCCTGCAGCTCGGCCTCGCGACCGCGGTCGGGATGTCGGTCGCGGGCGCGGGGCTGCTCCTCGCGACGCGGCGCCACGCCGGCCCGGACGCGACGCGCGGCGTCCCGCGCACCCTCGTCGTCGTCGCGGTCGGCGTGACGCTGGGCGCGCTCGCGGGCTCGGCGCTGTCGAGCGTCCTGCTGCCCGACGACGCGGGCTGGCTGCCCGCCGTCGGCGTCGGCGCCCTCGCGGCCCTCGTCGCGGGGGTGGTGGTGCTCGGCGTCTCGCTCGTCGGCGACCGCGCGGCCCTCCTGGGCGTTCTGCGCCGTGGTGCGCCGGGCGCAGGCGACCCGGCCGCTCCCGGGGCGGGCGACGCCGTCGGGCCCACGACGGACACGCCCGCGGGGGACGAGCCCGCGGCGGGCGAGCCCACGACGAACGGCCCCGGCGACACGTCGCCGAGGTGACGCGCAAGTGACGCGCGCCGGGTCGCGCATCGAGGCGAGGGAGACCTCGCCGTGCCGCCCGGTGTGAGCGGACCGACCCTGGGGTCCGCGTGCCGTCGTCGGGCACGCTGTTAGGATGGAGTTCCGTGGCAGATCACCTGAACCGGCCCTCCTCCCGCCTCAACGCCTCGGGCGCTCGAACCGAGCACCGCACCGCGCACGTCTTCGTCACCGGCGGCGTCGCCTCCTCGCTCGGCAAGGGCCTCACGGCGTCCAGCCTCGGTCGTCTGCTCCGCTCGCGCGGTCTGCGCGTCACCATGCAGAAGCTCGACCCGTACCTCAACGTCGATCCCGGGACGATGAACCCGTTCCAGCACGGCGAGGTGTTCGTCACCGAGGACGGCGCCGAGACGGACCTCGACATCGGCCACTACGAGCGCTTCCTCGACGTCGACCTCGAGGCGTCCGCGAACGTCACGACCGGTCAGGTCTACTCCCAGGTCATCGCGCGCGAGCGGCGCGGCGAGTACCTGGGCGACACGGTCCAGGTCATCCCGCACATCACCGACGAGATCAAGACGCGCATGCGCGCCCAGGCCGGTGAGGACGTCGACGTCATCATCACCGAGATCGGCGGCACCGTCGGCGACATCGAGTCGCAGCCCTTCCTCGAGGCGGCCCGCCAGGTGCGCCACGAGCTCGGCCGGGACGACGTCTTCTTCCTCCACGTGTCGCTCGTGCCGTACATCGGTCCGTCGGGCGAGCTCAAGACGAAGCCCACGCAGCACTCGGTCGCGGCGCTGCGGTCCATCGGCATCCAGCCCGACGCGATCGTGCTGCGCGCGGACCGCGTGGTGCCCGAGCCGGTGAAGCGCAAGATCGCCCTCATGTGCGACGTCGACAACGAGGCGGTCGTCAACGCGATCGACGCGCCGAGCATCTACGACATCCCGCGCGTGCTGCACGCGGAGGGCCTCGACGCCTACGTCGTGCGCCGCCTCGGCCTGCCGTTCCACGACGTCGACTGGGACGGCTGGAGCCAGCTCCTCGAGCGTGTGCACCAGCCCGCCCACCGCGTCGAGGTCGCGCTCGTCGGCAAGTACATCGACCTCCCGGACGCCTACCTCTCCGTCACGGAGGCGCTGCGCGCCGGCGGGTTCGCGAACGACGCCAAGGTCACGATCCGCTGGGTCGCGTCCGACGAGTGCCAGACGCCCGAGGGCGCGGACGACGCGCTGCACGGCGTGGACGCCGTCCTCGTGCCCGGCGGGTTCGGCGTGCGGGGCATCGAGGGCAAGCTCGGCGCGCTGCGCTGGGCGCGTGAGAACAGGGTGCCGACCCTCGGCATCTGCCTCGGCCTGCAGTCGATGGTCATCGAGTACGCGCGCAACGTGCTCGGCATCGACGACGCGTCCTCGACCGAGTTCGACCCGGGCACGTCCCACCCCGTCATCGCGACCATGGAGGAGCAGCTCGCGATCGTCGGCGGCGACGGCGACCTCGGCGGCACGATGCGCCTCGGCTCCTACGAGGCCGCGCTCGCCCCGGGCTCGGTCGTCGCGAAGACCTACGGCGCGGAGCGCGTCACGGAGCGCCACCGTCACCGCTACGAGGTGAACAACACCTACCGCAAGCAGCTCGAGGAGGCGGGGCTCGTCATCAGCGGGACGTCGCCCGACTCGTCGCTCGTCGAGTTCGTCGAGCTCCCCGCGGACGTCCACCCGTACTACGTGAGCACGCAGGCGCACCCGGAGTTCAAGTCGCGCCCCACGCGTTCGCACCCGCTGTTCAGCGGCCTCGTCCGCGCCGCGCTCGAGAACCAGGCGAACTGAGTGGCCGGCGAGCACCCGGTCGTGGACGCGCTCGCGCCCCGACCGGTCGTCGAGACGACGGTCGTGCACGAGGGTCGCGTGTTCGACCTGCGGTCCGACGTCGTCGACCTCGGCGACGGCGGCCGCGTCACGCGCGAGTATCTCGACCACCCCGGTGCGGTCGCGATCGTCGCCCTCGACGCGGACGAGCGCGTCCTGCTGCTGCGCCAGTACCGCCACCCGGTGCGGCGCGAGCTGTGGGAGGTGCCCGCGGGGCTGCTCGACGTCGTGGGCGAGGACGGGCGCGTCGCGGCGGCCCGCGAGCTCGCCGAGGAGGCGGACCTGCGGGCGGCCCGGTGGGACGTGCTCGTGGACTACTTCACGACGCCCGGCGGGTCCAACGAGGCGCTGCGGGTGTTCCTGGCGCGCGACCTGTCGCCCGTGCCGGACGACGAGCGGTTCGCGCGCGAGGCCGAGGAGCTCGACATCGAGCTGCGCTGGGTCCCGCTCGACGAGGCGGTGTCCGCCGTCCTCGGGGGCGCGCTGCACAACCCGTCGGCGGTCGTCGGGATCCTCGCCGCCGCGACGTCGCGCGCGGGCGGCTGGGCCTCCCTGCGCCCCGCCGACGCGCCGTGGCCCGAGCGCCGCGGGGGCTGACGCGCCCTCGCGGGCGGGACGGCGTCGGCCCCGAGGACTAGTGTTCTCCGTCGTGCGCGACCACGAGGACCTCCCGGCACCGCCCGAGGCGATCGTGCGCGTCCTCGGGCCGGTCCGCGTGCCCGGGCCCGACGGCCGGGCGGTCGCCCCGCGCGGGCCGCGTGCGGCGGCGCTCGTGGTCGCGCTCGCGCTCGCGGGCGGTCGGACGCTCGGCGTGGCCTCGCTCGTCGAGGACCTGTGGGGCCCGGACGCGCCCCAGGACCCGCGCGCCGCGCTGCAGAGCCTCGTGTCGCGCCTGCGGCGGGACGCGGCGCCGGGGACCGTGCTGTCGCGCTCCGGGGGCTACGCGCTCGGCGCGCCGAGCGACCTCGAGCTCGCACGCGGGGCGCTCGCCCGCGCGCGCGGCGCGCTCGCCCGGGCCCGGGAGGGCGGTCGGGACACCGACGGCGCCGCCGCGATCGTCGCCGACCTGCGCGGCGCGCTCGCCTCGTGGAGCGACGAGGAGCCCGGCACGGGCGTTCCCGGTCCCGTCGCCCAGGCGCTGCGCACCGAGGCCGCGCGGCTCCGGGCCGGACTGACGGCCGCCCTGCGACCGGCCGCCGCGGTCGCCGGGGACCACGCGACCGTGACGGCGCTGGCGTCCGCGGCGCTCGACGAGGACGCGACCGACGAGGACGCCGCGCGCGACCTCATGACGAGCCTCGCGGCGTCGGGCCGGGAGGGCGAGGCCCTCGCCGCCTACGCGCGCCTGCGGCACGCGCTCGTGCGCGAGCTCGGCACCGACCCGGCACCGGACCTCCAGCAGCTCGCCGCAGACCTGCTCGGCAGGTCATCGTCTGCGCCCGACGCCTCGCCTGACGCCGTGCCCGGTCCTCTGGCCGCGCGCGGCGGTCCGGGGGACGGCGGGGGACCCCGCCCCGGCGGCGAGCCCCCGGTCGAGGCGGTCGGTCGGACCACGTCCGTGCGTGGCCTGCGGGCGGCGCCGGACGCGCTCGTCGGCCGGGACGAGGACGTCGACGCCGTCCGGGACGCGCTCGCGCGGGCAAGGCTCGTGACCGTCCTCGGCCCCGGTGGTCTCGGCAAGACGCGCCTCGCGCAGGAGGTCGCGCGGCGCACGGCGGCGACCGGCTCGGTCGACCTGGTGGTCGTCGTCGAGCTCGCGGGCGTGCGCTCGGACGCGGACGTCGTCGTGGCGCTGGCCGACGGCCTGGGCATCTCGCCGCCGGCCCGCACCGGGCGGCTCGCCGACCGCCTGGCCGCGCCGGAGCTGCGCGAGCAGGTGCTCGACCGGGTACGAGGCCGCTCGGCGCTGCTCGTGCTGGACAACTGCGAGCACGTCCTCGACGGCGCCGCGCGCTGGGCCGCCGACCTGCTCGGCGCGGCGCCCGGGCTCGTGGTGCTCACGACGAGCAGGTCGCCGCTCCGGCTCGCCGCCGAGCTCGTCTACCCGCTCGAGCCGCTCGGTGCGGCCGCGGGCGACGGTCCCGCCGTGCGCCTCTTCGTCGAGCGTGCGCACGCGGTCCGGCCGGGCGCGAGCGTGCCGCCCGCCGTCGTCGCGCGGCTGTGCGACCGCCTCGACGGGCTGCCGCTCGCCATCGAGCTCGCCGCGGCGCGCGTGCGGACCCTGAGCGTCGAGGAGGTGGAACGTCACCTCGACGAGCGCTTCGCGCTCCTGCGCTCCGGGGACCGGTCCGCCCCGGACCGGCACCGCACGCTCGAGGCGGTGATCGAGTGGAGCTGGAACCTGCTGGGCCCGGCCGAGCAGGACCTGCTGTGCCGCGTCGCCGTCTTCCCGGACGGCTTCTCCGCCGAGGCTGCGGAGGCCGTGTCCGACGCCGGGAGCCGGGCGCCGTCGCGGGCGCCGGCCTGGGAGGTCCTCGACGCGCTCGACGGGCTCGTCGCGCAGTCGCTGCTGCGCGTCACCGAGGACGACGGCGTCGTGCGCTACCGGATGCTCGAGACGGTGCGCGAGTTCGGCGCCCTCCGGCTCGAGGCGACCGGGACGACGGGCCCGGCGCGCGAGGCCGTGCAGCGCTGGGCGGCCCGCCTCGCGACGCGGTGCGCCGACGCGCTCGTGGGCGGGGACCAGGCCGCCGCGGCGACGGACCTGCGCCGCGAGCAGGAGAACCTCGTCTTCGCGCTCCGCGAGGCGGTGCAGGACGAGCGCCCCGACGTCGTCGTGCGCGTGTTCACCGCGCTCACCGGATCCTGGCTCCTGCTCGGCGTCGAGGACCAGGCCACCGGGCTCGTCGAGGTGGTCCTCGACTCGGTCGTCGGGTGGGACGTGCCGCCCGGCGACGTCCAGCCCGCCGCGCTCGCGCTCGCCGCCGTCGCGGGGGCGAGCGCGTTCGCCAGGCCCGAGCTGACGGCCCGCGCCCTCGGCCGCCTGCGCCGGCTGCTGCGACGCCCCGAGGCCGGGCCGCGGACCCGTGCCCTCGCGCGCCTGCTCACCGTCCGCAGCCAGGAGGAGATGGAGGCGACGCTCGCCGGGCTCCGCGCGTCCGACGACGCGTTCGTGGCGATGCTCGCCGAGTTCACGACGGCGCAGACCGCGGAGAACGAGGGCCGGCTCGCCGAGGCCCGGCGCTGGGGCGAGCGCGCGCACGACCGCGCGGTGGCCCGCGGCGACGTCGCGGCCCGCGCCACCACGGCGATGTTCCTCGCGTCGTGCGCGAGCGAGGCGGGGGACGCCGTGGACGTCGGACGCTGGGCGCACGCCGCGCGCGGCCACCTGCGGGCCCTCGGCGCGACGGCGACGCTGCAGCAGCTCGACTGGGTCGAGATGTCGGCCGCGGTGACGCTCGGGGAGACGGAGCGCGCCGAGCGGAAGCTCGCGGCGCTCGCGGGCGCGGTCGAGCACGGTCCCGTGGGCCCGGACGTCCCGGCGGACGTGCGGTCCGTCGTCGCGATGGCGCGCGCGGAGGTCGCGGCGCTGCACGGCGACGACGCCGCCGCCCTCGAGCTCTACGGGCAGGCCGCGGCGTCGTTCGACGGCGACGCGCGCTGGTCGCCCTGGTACGTGCTCCTCGTGTCGTCGTGGCTGGTACGTCTCGCCGGGACCGGCGCGGGTGCCGGTCCGGGCGCGTCCGCGGCCCGGGGGCGGGCCGCGGACGTCGCCGCGGAGCTCCGCGAGGTCGTGCTCGCGATGCATCGGGCCCGGCCGCACTTCGTCGACTACCCCGTCGCCGGGACGGCGTTCCTCGCGCTCGGTGTCGCCGCGGTGCGCGACGCCGGCCGGCACCCGGGGCCGGGGATGGAGGAGGGCGCCCTCCTCGTCGCGCTCGCCGAGCGGATGGGCTCGCGCCAGGACCAGCCCGCGCTGCGGCACGAGAGCGCGTGGGCCCAGGTCGCCGAAGCGGCAGGCGCGGACGCCGCGGAGCGCGCCCGGACGAGGGCTCGCGAGCTGTCTCGCGCCGACCTCGCCCGGCAGGGCTTCGCGCTGCTCGCCGCCGCGGACGGGGCCGACGACCCGACCGCCGCGGGCGGCCCGGACGACGGCGGGGCCGGCGCCCGTGGGGGCGCCGGCCCCCTCTGAGGACGGCTCGGCCGTGCGGCGTCAGGCCTTGCGCATGTAGGCCCGCACGGTGAGCGGTGCGAAGACCGCCACGATGACGGCGGCCCCGACGAGCGAGACCACGGCGTCCGACCCCAGGCTGCCGGTGTTCGCCAGCTCGCGGACCGCGGTGACGAGGTGCGACACGGGGTTCACGGCGACGAATCCCTGGAGCCAGCCGGGCATCGTGTCGGGCTGCACGAACGCGTTCGACAGGAACGTCAGCGGGAACAGGACGATCATCGAGATGCCCTGCACGCTCGACGCGGTCCGCGCGACGACGCCGAAGAACGCGAAGATCCAGCTCACCGCCCACGAGCAGACGATGACGAGCAGGCCCGCGAGCACGACCGCCCCGAGCCCGCCGCCGGGCCGATAGCCCATGACGTAGCCCATCGTGAACGTGAGCGTCGTCGCGATGAGGTACCGGACGGTGTCGGCGAGCAGCGCGCCGGACAGCGGCGCGATCCTGGCGATGGGCAGCGACCGGAACCGGTCGAACACGCCCTTGTCCATGTCCTCGCGGAGCTGGGTGCCCGTGACGACCGACGTCGTGATGACGGTCTGCACGAGGATGCCGGGGATGATCGTCGGGAGGTAGCTCCCGACGTCGCCCGCGATCGCCCCGCCGAAGATGTACGTGAACATCAGCGTGAAGAGGATCGGCTGGAGCGTCACGTCGAACAGCTGCTCCGGCGTGCGCTTGATCTTCAGCAGGCCGCGGTAGGCCATGGTCAGGGTGTGCTCGGCGGTCGCGCGGAGCGACGGCCGGTCGGCGAGGACGCGGTCGGCGCCGGCCTCGATCCGGCCTCGTGCCGTGGGGACGGCCGGTGCGGTGGTCGTGGTGGTGGTGCTCATCGCAGCGCCGCCTCTCGTGTCGTGGCCGCGCGGTCGCCGCGCGGGCCGGGGCCAGAGTCCGTCGGGCCGGGATCCGTCGGGCCGGGGTCGTCGTCGGCCGGGCTGCCCGCCGCGGTGCCGTGCCCGGTGAGCGTGAGGAAGACCTCGTCGAGGCTGGGCTTGTCCATGCTCAGCGAGCCGACCTCGATCCGGGCCTCGCGCAGGCGCACGAGGAGGTCGGTCACCGAGCCCGGTCCGGGCACGGGGACGGTGAGCCGTCGGGCCTCGGGGGAGACGGTCGCGGTGAGGCCGAGGGTGCGCTCGACGATCTCCAGCGCGGGCCCCACGTCGTCGCCGTGGGCGAGCGAGAGCTGCAGCGACTGGTCGCCGACGGCGTCCTTGAGGTCGTCCGCGGTGCCCTCCGCCACGACGCGCCCGCGGTCGATCACCGCGATGCGGTCCGCGAGCTGGTCCGCCTCGTCGAGGTACTGCGTCGTCAGCAGGACCGTCGAGCCGCTCGCGACGAGGTCGCGGATCGTGCCCCACATCTGGGCGCGCGTGCGCGGGTCGAGGCCCGTCGTCGGCTCGTCGAGGAAGATGAGGGGCGGCTGGGCGATGAGGCTCGCGGCGAGGTCCAGCCGGCGGCGCATGCCGCCCGAGAAGTTCTTCAGCGGTCGCGACGCCGCCTCGGAGAGGCCGAACGCGTCGAGCAGCTCCGCGGCCTTGCGCCGTGCCTGCCCGCGGGAGAGCCCCAGCAGCCGCCCGAAGATCACGAGGTTCTCCGTCGCGCTGAGCGTCTCGTCGACGGACGCGTACTGACCCGTCACGCCGATGAGCTGGCGCACCCGGTGGGGGTGCGCGACGACGTCGTGCCCGAACACGCGGGCCTGACCGGCGTCGGGACGCAGGAGCGTGGCGAGCATGCTGATGGTCGTCGTCTTGCCGGCGCCGTTGGGCCCGAGGACCCCGTAGACGGTGCCCGTGCGCACGGTGAGGTCCACGCCGTCGACGGCGCGGTGCGCGCCGAAGACCTTCACGAGGCCCTCGGCCTCGATCGCGGGGATGGTCATGTGTCCTCCTGGTCGGTGGGTTCACGACCAGGCTGGACGGGTGGCCTCGCACCGCGCTGTCACGGGAGCGCGACCCGCTGTCACGCCGCTGTCACGCCGACGCGCAGCCGTCGTCCTCGGCGGCGCGTGCTAGCGTCGACGACGGTCGTGAACCGAGCCGAGGAGGTGAGCCCCGTGAACGCTGTGTCCGTACCGGGCGCTCCCTCGCTGCCCACGATCGCGCGACGGCCGTAGCCGTCCCCGGGAGCGCTCGCCGCACCATCGCGAGAGGCGACTCCCATGAGCACCACCACACCTTCTTCTGCACCCGGCTCCTCAGCAGGCGCCGCGGCCCCTGGCCCGGCGGCAGTCCCGGCCCCGGCCCCGGCCCCGGCCCCGGCCCCGGCCCCGGCCCCGGTCCCGACGACGGGCGAACGCGCCCTCGTGCTCGGGGGCGGCGGGTCCACCGGCAACGCGTGGCTGATCGGCGTCGTCGCCGGTCTGGCCGACGCCGGGGTCGACGTCACGACGGCCGACCTCACGGTCGGGACGTCGGCCGGCGCCACCACCGCCGCCCAGCTCGCCGGCGCGACGCCCGCCGAGCTCTACGCCGCCGTCGGCGCCGGAGCCCCGACGCGGCGCGCACCGGCTCCCGGGCGCGACGACCGCCGGGAGCGGACGCGCCAGGCGGCGGACCAGATGGCGCGCACGGCCGCGCTCATCGCCGCGTCGCGCGACGCGGGGGACATGCGGCGCCGGCTCGGCGCCGCGGCGCTCGACCTGCCGGCGGCCTCGGACGCGTCTGCTCAGGAGCGCTGGCGGGCGACGGTCGCGGCGCGCCTGCCGAGCACGGCGTGGCCGCGCCGCGCGCTCCTCCTCACCGCGGTCGACGCGCGGACCGGCGCACCGGTCGTCCTCGGCGCGCACAGCGGGGTCGACCTGGTGGACGCGGTCGCGGCGAGCTGCGCGGGCGGGTTCGCGTACGGCGTCGGGCCGGACCGGTTCATCGACGGCGGGTACCGCCGCAACGAGAACGCCGACGTCGCGGCGGGGTACCGCCGCGTGCTCGTGCTGTCGCCGCTGGGCGGCAGGACGCGCACGCCGCGGGAGTGGGGCATGCAGCTCGACGTGCAGGTCGCAGAGCTGCGCGCGCAGGGCAGCGCGGTCGAGACGCTCGTCCCCGACGGGTCCGCCGAGGGGCTCGTGGGACCGCGGGCGATGGACCTGACGCTGCGCCCGTCCGCCGCCCGCGCGGGCCACGCCCAGGGCGTGGAGGCCGCCGACCGCGTCGCGCGCCTCTGGCGCTGAGCGCGGGCCCGGCCCGGCGCGTCGTCCGTCGACGCGCCGGGACCCGGCGTCAGGCGCGCGTGCGGGTCGTGAGGACGACGCGCGTGGACCCGGCGACGAGCAGCGCCGAGCCGAGCATGTGCAGGCCCACGAGCAGCGCGGGCAGGCCCGTGAAGTACTGGACGTAGCCGACCGCGCCCTGGGCGAGCGTGATGGCGAGGAGGATCCACCCGGCGCGACGCACCTCCTGCGGCCCGCGGCGGACGCTCACGAGGTACGCGACGAGGACGGCGACGAAGACCCACACGGCCCACGCGTGGACCTTGCTCATGAGCGCCGGGTCGACGGCGAACCGGTACCCGACCTCCTCGTCACCGCTGTGCGGGCCCGCGCCCGTGACGATCACGCCGAGGACCACGACGACCGCGGTGAGCCCGTACAGCGCCCACGCGAGCGCGCGCGAGCGCGGCGCGACCGTCGGGACGGGCGGGCCGTCGCCCTCCCCGGAGCGGTGCAGCAGCAGCAGCGAGACGGACACGAGCGCTGCCGAGACCACGAAGTGGAGCGACACCCAGCCCGGGTGCAGGTGCAGCAGCACGATGACGCCGCCGATGACCGCCTGCGCGGCGACGCCGAGGAGCGGCACGGCGCCCAGGAGCCGGTAGGACAGGACACGCGAGCGGTCGGTCCACACGAGCACGAGGGCCGCGATCGCGATGACGCTCAGCACCCCGGTGAGCGTGCGGTTCCCGTACTCGACGAACTGGTGGTACGTCGTCTCCGGGTGGAAGCGCGCCGCGAACTGCCCGGGCTCGCACTGCGGCCACGTGGAGCACCCGAGGCCCGAGCCGGTCAGCCGGACCGCGCCGCCGGTGACGATGATGCCGATCTGCGCCACGAGGTTGGCGACGAGCACCGGCCGGGTCCAGCGGCGCAGCGGCGCGAGCCGGTCCGGTCGGGCGACGCCGTCGCCGGCGGGGCGGTCGGTCGTGCCGGGGTCGAGCGCGGGGGGCGGGGTGCTCACGGTCCCACGGTATCGGGACGCGCGCGCAGCCCCGGAATCCTGCGGGTGTGAGATGTGCCCGGAGCGGGTCAGGTCCAGCGGAAGAGCTTGCCCGCGCCCCAACCGAGCGCGGCGGTCCAGCCCAGCAGCACGACGACCGAGAACGGCGGGACGGAGCCGTCGAGCAGGGCGCCGCGCATCGCCTCGCCGAGCGCGCCCGACGGGAGCAGCAGGGCGACGTGCGCGAGCGGCCCGGGAAGCTGATCGGCCGGGACGAGCACACCGCCGCCGACCGTGAGGAGCACAAGCACGAGGTTCGCGACCGCGAGCACGCCCTCGGCACGCAGCGTGCCCGCGAGCAGCATCGCGAGCGACGTGAACGCCGCGGTGCCGAGCAGGACGGCGAGGAGCGCGGCCGGGATCCCCGCGACGTCGGGCTGCCAGCCGAGCGCGAGCGCGACGGCGGTGATGACGACGACCTGCACGACCTCGACCGCGAGCACGCCCAGCACCTTGCCCGCGAGCAGGCCGCCCCGGCCGAGGGGGGTCGTCGACATGAGGCGCAGCACGCCGTTGCGGCGGTCGAACGCCGTCGCGATGGCCTGGGACGTGAACGCCGTCGACATCACGGCGAGCGCGAGCACGCCCGGCGTCACGAAGTCGACGCGCGACGCACCGCCCGTGTCGAGGTCGACGAAGGACGTGAGCACGAGGCCGAGCAGGAGCATGACGGGCAGGATGATCGTCACGAGCAGCTGCTCGCCGTTGCGCAGGATCATCCGGGTCTCGAACGCCGTCTGGGCGGCGACGCGGCGCCACGCGGGCGCGGCGAGCTCGGTCCCGGCCGGCCCCCGGGCCGCGGCGGTGGCCGACGGCGTCTCGTTCGCGGTCATCGCAGGTGCCGTCCCGTGAGGTCGAGGAACACGTCCTCGAGCGTGCGGCGGCCCACCGTGACGCGCGACGCGAGGACGCCGCGCGCGGCGAGCCACGTCGTCAGCGCGACGAGCGTCGCCGGGTCGGCGGGGCCGGTGAGGGTGTACGAGCCGGGCTGCGGCTCGGCGACGGTCCACGACCCGGGGCCGGGGGCGCCGTCGGGCGCGGCGAGCGCGTCGCGCAGGCCGCCGAGGTCCAGGCCGGCCGTCGCCTCGACGCGGACCGTGCGGTCGGTCTCGCCGTCGGCGCCGGACTCGAGGAGGTCGCGCGTCGCGCCCGCCGCGATCACCTTCCCGTGGTCGACGACGTACACCTGGTCCGCGAGGTCCTCCGCCTCGTCCATGAGGTGCGTCGTGAGGACGATCCCGACCCCCTCGGCCCGCAGCTCGCGCACGAGCTCCCACACGGCGTGCCGGCTCTGCGGGTCCATGCCCGCGCTCGGCTCGTCGAGGAAGACGACCTCGGGCCGCCCGACGATCGCCGCGGCGAGCGCGAGGCGCTGCCGCTGGCCGCCGGACAGGCGCCGGACGGTCGTGCGCGCGAAGCTCTCCAGCCCGAGGCGCTCGGTGAGCTCGCCGACGTCGCGCGGCCGGGCATACATCGACGCGACGTGCCGCAGCATCTCGAGCGCGCGCACGCCCGTCGGCAGCCCACCGTCCTGGAGCATGACGCCCACGCGGGGGCGCAGCTCGCGCGCGTCGGTCAGCGGGTGGAGCCCGAGCACCTCGACGCGACCCGCGTCGGGGGAGCGCAGGCCCTCGCAGCACTCGACGGTCGTCGTCTTGCCGGCGCCGTTGGGGCCGAGCACCGCGGTGATCGCGCCGCGCTCGGCGGTGAGGGACACGCCGTCGACGACGGCACGACCGTCGTAGCGCTTGACGAGGTCGTGCACGAGCACGGCGGGGGCGGGCACCCGGCCGATTCTAGGGGGAGCGCGCGCGCCCGCCGACCCGCGCCCGCCCTGGTCGCGCGGGGTGTCGCGTACGCCACATCCGCCGCGTCAGGGCCCTGTCTGAGGGTCGCCTTGCTTGCGCCGGAACAATTAGGGAACAACCATGTTGTCTATATCGAGGGCGCCGCGCGCAGGCGTGCCCCCGACCGACCACGGAGGTGAGCATGGGAGCAGGAGCGGTCCGACCGGACGCGCTGCGTACCGTCGCCCCCTCCGGCGCGCCCGCTGCCGACGTCGACCGGCGCACGCGCGAGCGCGTGCTCGAGCTCGTCGCGAGCGCGGGCCCCGTCAGCGCGGCCGACCTCGCCGCGACGCTGGGCCTCACGCCCGCCGCGGTGCGCCGCCACCTCGCCCTCCTCGAGGAGGACGACCTCGTCGCCGTGCACGACGCCGGGCACCCCACCGGGATGCGCGGCCGCCCCGCGCGGCGGTACGTGACGACGTCGGCCGGCCAGGGCGAGCTCAGCGGCACCTACGCCGACCTCGCCGCGCAGGCGCTGCGGTACCTGCGCGACGTCGCGGGACCGGGCGCCGTCGAGCGCTTCGCCCAGGACCGGCTGTCCGAGCTCGCCGACCGCTACGCGGACCGGCTCGACGCGCCGGACGTCGAGGGCCGCGCGGCCCAGCTCGCCGCCGCGCTCGCCGACGACGGCTACGCCGCGAGCGTACGCCCCGTGCCGGGCACCTCTGCCGTCCAGCTGTGCCAGGGGCACTGCCCGGTGCAGCACGTCGCCGAGGAGTTCCCCCAGCTGTGCGAGGCGGAGGCCCAGGTCTTCGCCAAGCTCCTCGGCTCGCACGTGCAGCGCCTCGCGACCCTCGCGACGGGCGCGCACGCGTGCACCACGAACGTGCCGGTCGGGATCTCCGTCCCGGCCCCCGCACCGCGGGTGGCGCGAGCCGCCCTGGCCCACGACGTCCGGGCGCGGGGGCGCCCGTCGTCGGGCGAGACCTGACCCCGAGGGGCGCCCCGCCCCGCCCGCACGACCTCCCCCGAAGAACCTGTACCGACTGCCCCCGCCCGCAACGACGGACAGTGGAAGGACGACCATGAGCGCTCCCACCCAGGACGCCGCCGGCACGGCCCTGCCGACCGGTGAGAAGCAGACCGACGACGAGATCATCGCCTCGATCGGCGCCTACGAGTACGGCTGGCACGACTCCGACGAGGCGGGCCAGATCGCGCAGCGCGGCCTCGACGAGGACGTCGTGCGCAACATCTCCCGGCTCAAGAACGAGCCCGAGTGGATGCTGAACCAGCGCCTCAAGGCGCTGCGCCTGTTCGGCAAGAAGCCCATGCCGAGCTGGGGCTCCGACCTCACCGGCATCGACTTCGACAACATCAAGTACTTCGTGCGCTCCACGGAGAAGCAGGCCGCCACGTGGGACGACCTGCCCGAGGACATCAAGGAGACGTACGACAAGCTCGGCATCCCCGAGGCGGAGAAGCAGCGCCTCGTCGCGGGCGTCGCCGCGCAGTACGAGTCCGAGGTGGTCTACCACCAGATCAACGAGGAGCTCGAGCGCCAGGGCGTCATCTTCCTCGACACGGACACCGCGCTGCGCGAGCACCCGGAGATCTTCCAGGAGTACTTCGGCACCGTCATCCCGTCGGGCGACAACAAGTTCGCCGCGCTCAACTCGGCCGTGTGGTCGGGCGGGTCGTTCGTCTACGTGCCGCCGGGCGTGCACGTCGAGATCCCGCTGCAGGCCTACTTCCGCATCAACACGGAGAACATGGGCCAGTTCGAGCGGACGCTGATCATCGCGGACGAGGGCTCGTACGTGCACTACGTCGAGGGCTGCACCGCGCCGATCTACTCGTCGGACTCGCTGCACTCCGCGGTCGTCGAGATCGTCGTGAAGAAGAACGCCCGCGTGCGCTACACGACGATCCAGAACTGGTCGAACAACGTCTACAACCTCGTGACCAAGCGGGCGACCGCGGCCGAGGGCGCGACGATGGAGTGGGTCGACGGCAACATCGGCTCCAAGGTCACCATGAAGTACCCGGCGATCTACCTGCTCGGCGAGCACGCGCGCGGTGAGACGCTGTCGATCGCGTTCGCGGGCGAGGGCCAGCACCAGGACGCCGGGGCCAAGATGGTCCACGCGGCGCCCCACACGTCGTCGTCGATCGTCTCGAAGTCGGTCGCGCGCGGCGGTGGCCGCACGTCCTACCGCGGTCTGGTCCAGGTGCTCGAGGGCGCCTCGCACTCGGCCTCGACCGTGCTGTGCGACGCGCTGCTCGTCGACCAGATCTCCCGGTCCGACACCTACCCGTACGTCGACGTCCGCGAGGACGACGTGTCCATGGGGCACGAGGCGACGGTCTCGCGGGTGAGCGAGGACCAGCTGTTCTACCTCATGTCCCGAGGCATGGAGGAGACCGAGGCGATGGCCATGATCGTGCGCGGGTTCGTCGAGCCCATCGCGCGCGAGCTGCCCATGGAGTACGCGCTCGAGCTCAACCGCCTCATCGAGCTGCAGATGGAAGGGTCCGTCGGCTGATATGACCACCACCACCGTTCCCGAAGAGGCCGGTCTGACCACCGACCACTCGCGCGCGAAGGCCGACGGGGCGCACTCCCACGGCGTCGTCGTGCCCCAGGGCTCGCGCGCCGAGCGGCTCACGTCGTTCGACCTCGCCGACATCCCCGTGCCCTCCGGGCGCGAGGAGGAGTGGCGCTTCTCGCCCGTGGCGCGCCTCGCGCCCCTGTTCGACGACAAGATCGTCGGGCAGAGCGGCGGCGGCGACGTGCGCGTCACGGTCGTCGAGGCGCCCGAGGTCGAGGTCACGATCGTCGGCCGTGACGACGAGCGCCTCGGCACCGCCGGCAAGCCCGGCGACCGCACGGCCGTGACGGCGTGGAACGCCTTCGAGCAGGCCACGGTCGTCACGGTGCCGAAGGAGGCCGTCGCCTCCGACGTCACCTCGGTCCGCATCGAGGGCCACGGCTCCACGCCGACGGCGAGCCACGTCCTCGTGCGCGCCGAGCGGCACTCCGAGGCCGTCGTCGTGCTCGACCACGTGGGCGCCGCGACGCTCAACGAGACGGTCGAGATCGTCGTCGAGGACGGCGCGCACCTCACCGTCGTGTCCGTCCAGGACTGGGCCGACGGCGCCGTGCACGCGTCGTCGCACCGTGCGCGGATCGGGCGCGACGCGCGCCTCAAGCACGTGGTCGTCACGCTCGGCGGCGACGTCGTGCGCGTCACCCCGGACGCGGAGTTCACCGCCGAGGGCGGCGAGGTCGAGATGGTGGGCCTCTACTTCGCCGACGCGGACCAGCACCAGGAGCACCGCCTGTTCGTCGACCACGCCGTCCCGCGCTGCAAGTCCCGCGTGACGTACAAGGGCGCGCTGCAGGGCGAGGGCGCGCACGCCGTGTGGGTCGGGGACGTGCTCATCCGGGCCGAGGCCGAGGGCACGGACACGTACGAGCTCAACCGCAACCTCGTCCTCACGGACGGCGCGCGCGCGGACTCGGTGCCGAACCTCGAGATCGAGACGGGCGAGATCGAGGGCGCGGGGCACGCGTCCGCGACCGGCCGGTTCGACGACGAGCAGCTCTTCTACCTGCAGGCTCGCGGCATCCCGGAGGTCGAGGCGCGCCGTCTCGTCGTCCGCGGCTTCTTCGCCGAGCTCATCCAGGAGATCGGCGTCGCGTCGGTCGAGGAGCGCCTGCTCGAGGCGATCGAGCGCGAGCTGAGCAAGTCCATGTCGATCATCGACGGGAGCGCCGAGCCCGCCGAGGCGACGGCGTGACCGCACAGCCCGCCTGCACGACGTCCGACCTCGGCCCGGAGGAGGCGCTCCGCGTCGAGCTCCCGGCCGAGGACGGGCGCGTCGTCGAGGTCGCGGTCGTGCGCGACGGCGACGGCGGGTGGCACGCGATCTCCGACATCTGCTCGCACGGGGCCGTGTCCCTGTCCGACGGGGAGGTCGAGGGCTGCTTCGTCGAGTGCTGGCTGCACGGCTCGCAGTTCGACCTGCGGACCGGCATGCCGACCGCGCTGCCCGCGATGCGGCCCGTGCCGGTATACCCGGTGACGGTCGACGGCGAGCAGGTGCTCGTCGACGTCGACCGCGTCGTCGCCCCCACCTGACCCGACCTCCTCTGACCCGGCGCGCCGCGCGCGCCCCCCAGCTCAAGAACCTCTTGGAGAACCACTGATGTCCACTCTCGAGATCCGCGACCTGCACGTCAGCGTCGAGACCAAGGAAGGGCCGAAGCCGATCCTGCGCGGCGTCGACCTGACGATCGCCAGCGGCGAGGTCCACGCCATCATGGGCCCGAACGGCTCGGGCAAGTCCACGCTCGCCTACTCGATCGCCGGCCACCCCAAGTACCAGGTCACCGGCGGCACCGTGACGCTCGACGGCGAGGACGTCCTCGCCATGAGCGTCGACGAGCGCGCCCGCGCGGGCCTGTTCCTCGCCATGCAGTACCCGGTCGAGGTCCCCGGCGTCTCCGTGTCGAACTTCCTGCGCACCGCGAAGACCGCGATCGACGGCGAGGCCCCCGCGCTGCGCCACTGGGTCAAGGACGTCAAGGGCGCCATGGAGCGCCTGCGCATGGACGACTCCTTCGCCGAGCGCTCGGTCAACGAGGGTTTCTCCGGCGGTGAGAAGAAGCGCCACGAGATCCTCCAGATGGAGCTCCTCCAGCCGAAGTTCGCCGTCCTCGACGAGACCGACTCGGGCCTCGACGTCGACGCGCTGCGCATCGTCTCCGAGGGCGTGAACCGCGTCCACGAGGCGACCCAGGCGGGCGTCCTGCTCATCACGCACTACACGCGCATCCTGCGCTACATCAAGCCGGACTTCGTCCACGTCTTCGTCGACGGCAAGGTCGCGGAGGAGGGCGGCCCGGAGCTCGCCGAGCGCCTGGAGGAGGAGGGCTACGACCGTTACCTCGGTGGCGCCGTCGAGTCCGCCTCGGCCGCCTCGGCCTGAGCGCTCGCACCACCTGAGGAGACGACCATGACGACCACCGCGCACCCCGCAGGGCAGCACGCCGGTCCGGCGCGCCTGACCGACGTCGAGCTCGCCGCCGTGCGGGCGGACTTCCCGCTGCTCGAGCGCACCGTGCGCGGTGGTCGTCCGCTCGTCTACCTCGACTCCGCGGCCACCGCGCAGAAGCCGCAGGTCGTCCTCGACACCGAGGTCGACTTCTACGAGGAGCGCAACGCGGCCGTGCACCGCGGCGCGCACCAGCTCGCCGAGGAGGCGACCGAGGCGTTCGAGGACGCCCGGGCCGACGTCGCGGCGTTCGTCGGCGCGCGCCCGGGCGAGATCGTCTGGACGTCCGGCGCGACGGCCGCGATCAACCTCGTCGCGTACGGGATCTCGAACGCGACGCTCGGCCGCGGGGGAGAGGCGGCCGGCCGCTTCGCGCTGGCCCCGGGCGACGAGATCGTCGTCACCGAGGCGGAGCACCACGCGAACATCGTGCCGTGGCAGGAGCTCGCGGCCCGCACGGGGGCCGTCCTGCGCTGGTTCGAGGTGGACGACGACGGTCGCGTGCGCGTCGAGGACGCGGCGACCGTCATCACCGAGCGCACGCGCGTCGTGGCCTTCACGCACGTGTCGAACGTGACGGGTGCGGTCACCCCGGTCGAGCCGATCGTGGCCCGGGCGCGCGAGGTCGGGGCGCTCACGGTGCTCGACGCGTGCCAGTCCGTGCCGCACCTGCCGGTCGACCTGCCCGCGCTCGGCGTCGACTTCGCCGCGTTCTCGGCGCACAAGATGCTCGGGCCCACGGGCGTGGGCGTGCTGTACGGGCGGCGCGAGCTGCTCGAGGCGCTGCCGCCCGTGACGACCGGCGGGTCGATGATCGAGGTCGTCACGATGACCGAGTCGTCGTACATGGCGCCGCCGCAACGGTTCGAGGCGGGCACGCAGCCGGTCGCGCAGGTCGTCGGGTTCGGCGCCGCCGCGAAGTACCTGCACGAGCTCGGCATGGACGGCGTCGCCGCGCACGAGCACGAGCTCGCCGCGGAGCTGCTGCGCATCGGGGAGATCCCCGGCGTGCGCATCATCGGCCCGCGCGAGCCGGCCGACCGGCTCGCCGTCGTGTCGTTCGTCGTGGACGGCGTGCACGCGCACGACGTCGGCCAGGTGCTCGACGACGCGGGCATCGCCGTGCGCGTCGGTCACCACTGCGCCCAGCCCCTGCACCGCCGCTTCGGGATCGCCGCGACCGCGCGCGCGTCCGCGTCGGTGTACACCACGCGCGAGGACGTCGACGCGTTCCGGGAAGCATTGGCCGGGGTGCGCGCGTTCTTCTCGGTGGACTGAGAGAGGACCCGATGAGCTCGATCGAGCAGATGTACCAGCAGGTCATCCTGGACCACGCCAAGACCCCGCACGGTCGGGGCCTGGTCGAGGTGGCCGACGGCGCGGCCAGCGGCCAGTCGCACCAGGTGAACCCCACGTGCGGCGACGAGGTGACGCTGCGCGTCGAGCTCGCCGGCGACACGATCGACCGCGTGAGCTGGGAGGGGCAGGGCTGCAGCATCTCGCAGGCGTCCCTGTCCGTGCTCACCGACCTCGTGACGGGACGCCCCGCCGCGGAGGCCGAGCACCTCGGCGACGTGTTCCGCGAGCTCATGGGTTCGCGGGGCAAGGGCCTCGACGAGGCCGCGGAAGACGAGCTCGGTGACGCCACGGTGTTCACGGGCGTCTCGCGCTACCCTGCACGGATCAAGTGCGCCCTGCTCGGCTGGGCCGCGCTGCGCGACTCGCTCGTCACCTCGGGCGCCCTGAACCCGCCGGGCGACGCATCGACCGCACTGGCTTCCGACGCGGCGCTCGCCGCGCGGGGAACGACGGAGGAGAACCGATGACCACCGAGACCGGCGCGCCCGCCGAGGGCGCCACGCCGAGCCCGCCGAACGTCGCGGACGTCGAGGAGGCGATGCGCGACGTCATCGACCCCGAGCTCGGCATCAACGTCGTCGACCTCGGCCTCGTCTACGGCATCCAGATCGACCAGAACAACCACGCCGTCATCGACATGACGCTCACGTCCGCGGCGTGCCCGCTGACCGACGTCATCGAGGACCAGTCCGCGCAGGCGCTCGAAGGCCTCGTGGACGGCTTCCGCGTCAACTGGGTCTGGATGCCGCCGTGGGGCCCGGAGAAGATCACCGACGACGGCAAGGAGCAGCTCCGCGCGCTCGGCTTCAACGTCTGAGACCACCGCTGCGACCGACGCCGCGTCCCCGTCCGGGGGCGCGGCGTCGTGCTGTTCCCGGCAGGTCGTGCGGTGCCGGTCGTGCCTGCCCGCGGTTCGCCCCTTCCGGTACGTTGACGCGGATCGTCCTGAGTGTTGGGATATGTGCGCCCACACCACTTTTCGGAGGACGACGTGACACAGCAGGACCAGACCGGCGCGGGCGGTTCCCCGCGGCAGGTGCGCTATCGCGGCCGGCACCTCCCGATGGTGGCGGTGGTCATCGCGGCGACGATCGCCACCGCCCTGGCGTACAGCGGCATGGTCCTGTTCGGTCTCGAGGTGGCGCACATGTCGCCGCTCGAGGCGTACGGGCTCGCGGGCTTCCTCGAGATCAGCCTCGTCGCCGTCGCGCTCATGGCACGCAACGCCGCGCTGGAGGGGCGGCCCTACGGCGTGCTCCTCGCGCTCACGTGGGTGCTCTCGGGGACGTCGGGCCTGTTCGCCGCTCTCCACGAGATCGCCGTCCCGACGGCGAGCACCCCCTACATGGTGGTGTTCCGGTTCGTGCCGCCGCTGGTCGCCGCGCTCATGTGGCACCTCGCCCTCGTGGGGGAGCGGCACATGGTCACGGGCCACACGCTCGAGGAGCGCCGTCGCGAGCTGCGCGTCCACGGGTACGTGTCCGCCCTGGAGCAGTGGCGCGACGCGCGCGCCGACAGCGCTGGCTCGCCCGCGGACCTGCGCAAGGTCCGCGCCGCGCACGAGCGCCAGCGCGCCGCCCGTGACGCCGCGCTCAAGCTGCTGACGGTCGAGGACTTCGAGCGCCGCATGCAGGTCTGGGTCGACCGCCTGGAGGCCGCGGAGCGGCACGGCAACCGGCTCGACCTCATCGGGGCGAGCTCCGCGAAGCGCGGCACCGCGCGGGGCAGGGGCGGCGTCGCGGCGTCCGGGGCGCCCGCGCCCGCCGAGGCGCCCGCGGTCGTGGCGGTCGGGGCGGCCGTGTCCGCCGCGACGAGCGGCCCGGCTCCGCTCGCACCCCAGCCCGCGAGCGGTGACGAGTCCGATGCGGTCGAGGCTCTCCCCGCGGTCCAGCCGGCCGACGCCGTGACGCCCGACGCCGTGACGCCCGACGCCGTGACGCCCGACGCCGGCGCGCCCGACGCCGACGTGTCCGACGACGTCGCGTCGGAGGTCGCGCCGTCGTCCGACCTGCCGGTGCGCGAGGTGACCCGCGAGCTCCCCGCCGCCGAGGCGGCTGCCGAGGTCTCCGGCGCGGAGACCCCGCAGGAGGCGCGCGCCGCAGAGCCCGCGTTCGAGGCCCTGCCGGACCTCGAGGCGCGGGTGAAGGAGATCTTCGGGCGCACGCGGCCCCTCCCGTGGGAGCAGCCCGTCCCCGAGGAGGCGGAGACGACGTCGGCCCCCGAGCCCCCGGCCGTGACGGGCCACACGCGCCGCGTGGAGGTCTTCGACCTCCCGCGGCCGCAGGACGTGGAGGCGACGAGGGCGGACGACGTCGAGGCGACGCTCGGCGAGGACCCGACCGCCGAGCGCGACCGGCGCATCGTCGAGCTCGCGCGCGAGGGCCTCAACCAGCGCGAGATCGCCCAGCGGGTCTCGGCGTCGCGGTCGACCGTGAGCCGCGTCGTGCGTCGATACGAGGACCAGCTGGCCGACGAGGCCCGCGAGCTCGCGAACGCCTGAGCGACAGGCTCTCCGGCACGACGCCGCGTCCCTCCCGGGCGCGGCGTCGTGCCGCGCGCGCCTCACGAGGTCCTTCGTCGACGGCCCCGGGCGCTAGGATCGGCCACCGCCGGCAAGGAAGCCGGTGCACGACCGAAGGAGTCTCCTCGCCCATGATCGTCGCGTGGGGCGCGCTCGCCCTGCTCACCCTCGTCCATCTCGCCGCCCACCTCCTCGGTGCCGCGACCCTCGCCGACACGTCGCAGTGGTTCCTCATGCCGGTCCTGGCGGGCTGCCTGTGGCTCGCCACGCGGCGCCACACCGCCCACGGCGCGGGCCGGCGTTCGCGGCTCGTCCGGCTCACGCTCGTCGCGCTGGGCTTCTCGTGGCTCGGCGACACCGCACCCGACCTCGCCGACGGCGACACCGCCTTCCTGGTCATGGTCGGGTTCTTCCTCTGCGCCCAGATCACGTACACGGTCGCGTTCTGGCCCTACCGCGCGGGCTCCGTCCTGCGCAGCCCGCTCGCGCTCGTGCCGTACGGCCTAGCTCTGCTCGCCCTCGTCGTCGCGTGCGCGCCCGACGCGGGGTCGCTGCTCGTCCCCGTCGTCGTCTACGGCGTGTGCCTCGTGACGATGGCCGTGGTCGCGACGGGCGTCGACCGGCTCGCCGCGGTCGGCGGTGCGGTCTTCCTCCTGTCCGACGCGCTCATCGCGCTGAACGCCTTCGCCCCGTGGTACGACGTGCCCGGGCACGGCTTCTGGGTCATGCTCACGTACGTCGTCGGCCAGGTGCTGCTCGTACTCGGCGTGCTCCGTCGAGACCGTGCGCCGGTGGTCCCCGTCGCGGAGAAGGGAGGAGCCGCGTGGGCGTCGACGTGACCGTCGCGCGCGTCGCCTCCTCGGTACCTGGCTAGGCGCCGCCCGGGGCCGTGCGCTCGTCGTCGACGTGCACCATGACGAGCGCGACGTCGTCCTGCGAGCCGAGCGGCACGAGCTCGGCGAGGAGGGCGTCGAGGAGCGCGTCGGGCGGCACGGCGCCCAGCGCCTCGACGCGGCAGGGCAGCTCGTCGAGCACGTCCCGCAGCGACCGGTCCCGGCGCTCGACGAGCCCGTCGGTGTAGAGCAGGAGCGTGTCGCCCGGGTCGAGCGACGTCTCGTGCTCGGCGCGCGGGCCGCCGAGCCCGACGCCGAGCATCGGCGAGGGGTGTGCCAGGAGCAGGTGCGCGGTCCCGTCGGCGCGACGCACGACGGGCGGGACGTGCCCGGCGCTCGCCCAGCACACGGCGCGCCGCCCTGTCAGTCCGGGGGTGCCGATGCGCGCGACGGCGACGGTGGACAGCGCCTGGAGACCGAGCCCTTCCGCGGTGCGCTCGGCGGCGTCGAGCGCCTCGGCGGGACCGGCGTCCGTCGCGAACGCGACCGAGCGCAGCACGCCGCGCAGGTGGGCCATGTGGGCGGCGGCGGCGACGTCGTGGCCCGTCACGTCGCCCACGACGACGGTCGCCTCGCCGTCGGGATGCACGAACGCGTCGTACCAGTCACCGCCGACGTGGACCTCCGGCACCGCCGGCCGGTACCGCACGTCGATCGTCAGACCGGGGATGCGCGGGGGAGGCGTGAGTACGGAGTCCTGCAGGGCGAGCGACGCGCTGCGCTCGCGCGTGATCACGTCCGCGTACCGGTCGACGGACGACCCGAGCAGCAGGGCCTGGTCGACGACCGAGAGCGCGGTGGGGTCCGCCGGGCCGGACGGGGGCTCGGGCGCCGTCGTCTCGCCGGCCTGCACGACGGACGTCACGTCCTCCGCGCGGTGGACGACGGCCGTCACCCGGCCCGCGGCGTCGAGCACGGGGAGGTTCGTCGTGAGCCACCAGCGCTCGGCCCACCCGCCGCCGGGACCGCGCAGGTCGTACCGGTGCGGGCCGATCATCTCGAGACGTCCCGTCCGCGCGACGCGCTCGAGCGACAGCACGACCCGGTCGACGGCGCTCCCGTCCGGCCCCTGGACGGGGAAGACGTCGAGGTAGTGGCGCCCGACGACGGCGCTCGCGGGCGCGCCGATGGTGCGCAGGAGGGACTCGTTGGCGTCGAGGATCGTCAGGTCGGGCGCGAGCACCACCTTGGGCGCCGTGAGGACCGAGAAGACGGCGTGGTAGTCGACAGGGCCGGCGGCCCCGTCCACGTCCGAGGGCGTGCGGACGCCGCCCCCGTCGTTCTCTGCCACACCTCGAGCCTGACCCGATCCCGCGCACTCGCAAGGGCGGGCGCGCGCGGAGCGTCCCGCCCGGCGCACGACGCCGACCGGGCGCGAGGGTCGAGGGCTACCCGACGGCCGTGACCGGGGACGCGAGCGGCGTGCCCGACCCGTCGCGGCGCTGGTCGACCGGCGGCAGGTCGACCGACTGCCCGCCCGACCCGGTCGCCCGCGCCGGACCCTGCCCGACCCACGCGAGGATGAGCGCGTCCTCGCCCTTGAGGAACCGGTGCGCGCGGACGCCGCCGGTCCCGCGGCCCTTGCCGGGGTAGAGCTCGTACGGGGTCACCTTGCCGGCGCCGGTCTGGGTCCCGGGGAGCGCGTCGGACGACCCGGCCACGGTGACGACGACGCCGAGGTCGCGCACGTCGGCCGGGACGACGCCGAAGAACGCGACCCGCTGGCCGTCGGCGAGCCGGATGCCGGCCATGCCGCCCGCCGGGCGGCCCTGGGGCCGCACCGCGGACGCGTCGAAGTGCAGCAGGGACGCGTCGCTGGAGACGAAGACGAGCTCGTCGGCGTCCGTCGCGGGCGCCGCGCCCACGACGGTGTCGCCGTCCTTGAGCCCGATGACCTCCCACTCGTCGCGGTTGCCCGGCACGTCGCCCGGCGTGACGCGCTTGACGACGCCCTGCGCGGTGCCGAGCGCGAGCGGGGGAGCGTCGGGGTCGAGCGACGCGATGGTCACCGCCTCCTCGCCCGGCTCGAGCGCGACGACCTCGCTGAGCGGGACGCCGCCGGACAGGCTCGGCGCGTTGTCCGTCGGCGGGAGGGCGGGCAGGTCGAGCACGGACACGCGCAGCATGCGGCCCCGGCTCGTGACGAGGCCGACCTCGCCGCGCGCGGTCGTGCGGACGGCGGCGCGCAGCACGTCGTGCGCGGCGCGCGGCCCCGAGCGCGCGGGCTCCGTCTCGTCGCTCGTGCGCGCGAGGAGCCCGGTCGCGGAGAACAACGCCCAGCACGTGGTGTCGGCGACCTCGAGCGGGACCGCCGCGGTCGTCGTCGGTGCCGCGCCCGCGGACTCCAGCAGGATCGTGCGGCGCGGGGTGCCGTACGTCTTCGCGACGTCGGCCATCTCGCCCGACACCACGGCGCGCAGCCGTGCGTCGCTGCCGAGGATCTCCTGGAGCTCCTCGATCTCGCGGCGCAGCGTCTCCTGCTCCTTCTCGAGCTCGATGCGCGAGAACTTGGTGAGGCGGCGCAACTGGAGCTCGAGGATGTACTCCGCCTGCGGCTCGGACAGGTCGAACACCGTCTGCAGGCGCCCGCGGGCGGTCGCCGTGTCGTCGGACGAGCGGATCACCTGGATCACCTCGTCGATGTCGACGATCGCGATGAGAAGGCCGTCCACGAGGTGCAGGCGCTCGGACCGCTTGCGCAGGCGGTAGGCCGAGCGACGGCGCACCACGTCGATCCGGTGGTTCACCCAGACCGTGAGCATCTCGCGCAGGCCGAGCGTGCGCGGCTGGCCGTCGACGAGCGCGACGTTGTTCATGCCGAACGAGTCCTCGAGCGGCGTGAACTTGTAGAGCTGCTCCAGCACCGCCTCGGGGTTGAAGCCCGTCTTGACCTCGACGACGATGCGCAGCCCGTGCTCGCGGTCCGTGAGGTCGGTCGCGGCCGTGATCCCCTGGATCTTCTTCGTCTTGACGCCCTCGGCGATCTTCTCGATCACCTTCTCCGGGCCGACGAGGTAGGGCAGCTCGGTGATGACGATGCCCTTGCGGCGCGGCGTGAGGTTCTCGACGCGTGCCGTGGCGCGCGTGCGGAACGTCCCGCGGCCCGTGCGGTAGGCGTCCCGGACGCCGTCGAGGCCGACGATCTTGCCGCCCGTCGGCAGGTCCGGGCCGGGCACGAACCGCATGAGCGCCTCGAGGTCGGCGTCCGGGTGCGCGACGAGGTGGCGTGCCGCGGCGACGACCTCGACGAGGTTGTGCGGCGCCATGTTGGTCGCCATGCCGACCGCGATACCCGACGCGCCGTTGACCAGCAGGTTGGGGATCGCAGCGGGCAGGACCTCGGGCTGCTGGAGCTTGTTGTCGTAGTTCGGCACGAAGTCGACGACGTCCTCGTCGAGCCCCGCCGTCATCGCGAGCGACGGCGGCGCGAGGCGCGCCTCGGTGTACCGGGAGGCGGCGGGGCCGTCGTCGAGCGTGCCGAAGTTGCCGTGCCCGTCGACCAGCGGCAGCCGGAGCGAGAAGTCCTGGGAGAGGCGCACGAGCGCGTCGTAGATCGCGGCGTCGCCGTGCGGGTGCAGCTTGCCCATGACCTCGCCGACGACGCGCGCCGACTTCACGTGGGCGCGGTCGGGGCGCAGCCCCATGTCGGCCATCATGTAGAGGATGCGGCGCTGGACGGGCTTGAGTCCGTCCCGCGCGTCGGGCAGGGCGCGCGAGTAGATGACGGAGTAGGCGTACTCGAGGAACGACGTCTCCATCTCCGCCTGGACGTCGACGTCGACGATCTTCTCGTTCACCTCGGCCGGGTCGATCGAGGGGGTCGAGGACTTGCGCGCCATGGGCCTGCGGGCTCCTGCCGTTCGGTGCGCCGCGATGGCGCGGGGTCTGTGCCGTCGTGGCCGGTGCTGGGCCGGCCGGGGTGCTGCGGATTCGTGCCGCACGCGAGGGTACGCCACGGGTCCGACACGCGGCGCCACGGCGCCTGCCGCGGCACGTGCCGGGACCGCCTGCCGGGACCATTGTCCTCCCGGCGCGGGCCGGGGTGGCGCAGGCGCACCGCGCGCGCGACCGCATAGCCTGGGGTCGTGAACGACGGCGCGCCGGGGCGGGACCCGGACCGGTACCCGGTGGAGTGGGAGGCCGACGTCGTGCTGCGCGACGGGACCACCACGCACGTGCGCCCCATCCGCCCCGAGGACGCCGACGCGCTCCAGCGCTTCCACGTCGGCCAGTCCGAGCGATCCACCTACCTGCGGTTCTTCGCGCCCATGGAGCGGCTGTCCGAGCGCGACCTTGAGCGCTTCACGCGCGTCGACCACGTGGACCGCGTCGCGCTCGTCGCGGTGCGCCCGCGCGACGGCGCCCCCGGGGACGGCGGCGAGGACATCATCGGGGTCGCGCGGTTCGACCGCACCGGCCCCGCCGAGGCGGAGGTCGCCTTCAACATCGCGGACTCCGCACAGGGCCGGGGCCTGGGCTCCGTGCTGCTGGAGCACGTCGCCGCGGCGGCGCGCGAGCGCGGCGTGCGCCGCTTCACGGCCGAGGTGCTGCCCCAGAACGGCAAGATGCTCGCGGTGTTCCGCGAGGCGGGGTACGACGTGCGCCAGCAGATGGACGACGGCTTCGTCCAGGTCAGCGTCGACCTCGACCCCACGGAGCGGTCCCGGGCCGTCATGGCCGACCGCGAGCACCGCGCGGAGGCCCGGAGCATGCAGGGGCTGCTGGGCGCCACGAGCGTCGTGCTCGTCGGCCCCGACGCCCCGGCCGACGCGGGCGCGGAGCACGACGGCGAGGCCCTCGACCGCCTGCTCGCGCAGCGCGCGCTCGCCGCGCTCGAGCGCAGCGACGTGACGGTCCACGTCGTGGGGGCCGCGCGCGGGCCGGAGGAGGAGCGGTGGTCCGCGACCCTCGCCGACGTGCCCGGTCCCGTCGACCTCGCCGTCGTCGCGCTGCCCCCGCCCGCGGCGATCGACGCCGTCCGCCGGCTCGCGCGCCTCGAGGTGCGCGGGGTCGTCGTGCTGTCGGCCGGCTTCGCCGAGACGGGTCCGGACGGGCTCGCGCTGCAGCGCGAGCTCCTGCGCGTCGCGCACACGGCGGGCCTGCGCGTCGTCGGGCCGGCGAGCTACGGGCTGCTGCGCACAAGCGACGCGCCCGACCGCCCCGCGCTCGCCGCGACCCTCGCCCACGACCTGCCGGCCCCCGGCGTGGTGGGCCTGTTCAGCCAGTCCGCGCCCATGGCCGTGACGCTCCTCGCGACGACGGCGCGGCGCGGCCTGGGCGTGTCGTCGTTCCTGTCCGCCGGGCACCGCGCGGACGTCTCGGGCAACGACCTCATGCAGTACTGGCAGGACGACGCCGCGACGCAGGTCGTGTGCCTCTACCTCGAGTCCATCGGCAACCCGCGCAAGTTCTCGCGCATCGCGCGCCGCCTCGCGTCGGTCAAGCCCGTGGTCGTGGTGACGGCCGGGCGCTCGGGGCACGTCGTGCCGCCGGGGCACGCGGTCCGCTCGACGCGCGCGCCGCGGCGGACGCTCGAGGAGATGCTGCGGCAGTCCGGCGTCATCCGGGCCGAGAACACGCACCACATGATCGACATCGCCCAGCTGCTCGCGCACCAGCCGCTCCCGGCCGGGCGCCGCGTCGGCATCCTCGCGAGCTCCGCGTCGCTCGCCGCGCTCGTCGCCGAGGCGTCCTCCTCGGCGGGCCTCGTCGTCGCGCGCTCGGACTTCCTGCCCGAGGACGCGTCCGCCGGCGAGCTCGCCGCCACGGTCGACGCGCTCTACGCGCCCGACGCGTGCGACGTCGTCGTCGTGGTGCAGGTCCCGGTCGTCGGGCCCCGGCGCGCGGACGTCTCGCGCGCCGTCGCGGACGCAGCCGCCCGCACGGGCCGCACGACCGTGGCGAGCATGCTCGGCCTGCACGGCCTCACCGACGAGCTCTCGGCCCCGGCCCCGGGGGCGCAGAGCGGGTCGGCCCCCGTGCGCGTCCCCGCGTACTCGACGCCGGAGGACGCCGTCGCCGCGCTCGGCGCGGTCGTGCGCTACGCGCGCTGGCGCGAGGCCGACCACGGCACGCCCGTGCGCCCGGCCGGCGTCGACCCGGTGCGGGCGCGCGCGCTCGTCGAGGAGGCGCTCGCCGGTCAGGACGCCGTCGACCTCGACCCGACGACGACGGCGGAGCTGCTCGCGTGCTACGGCGTGCGGGTCTGGCCCGCGCGCCGGGTGCGGACCGCCGACGAGGCGGTCGAGGCGGCGCGCGAGGTCGGCTGGCCCGTGGTGCTCAAGAGCACCGCGGCAGGCCTGCGGCACCGGGCCGACCTCGGGGGCGTGCGGCTGGACATCGCGGACGAGACCGAGCTGCGCACGGACTTCGCGCAGATGCGCGAGGCGCTCGCGGCCGTGCTGCCGGGCGCCGCCGACGAGCCGTTCGAGGTCCAGGCCATGGCCGACGCCGGGGTCGCGTGCGTGGTCCGCTCGACCGAGGACCAGCTCTTCGGGCCCGTCGTCTCGTTCGGGCTCGCGGGCGACGCCGTCGACCTCCTCGGCGACGTCGCGTACGGAGTGCCGCCCCTGACCGACGTCGACGTCGCGGCGATGGTCCGCTCGGTGCGGGCCGCGCCGCGCCTGTTCGGCTACATGGGCACGCACGTGGTGGCCACGGCCGCGCTCGAGGACGTCCTGGCGCGCGTGTCCGTGCTCGCGGACGACCTGCCCGAGGTCCGTAGCCTCGAGCTGTACCCCGTCGTCGTCTCGGAGCACGGGGCCGCGGTCCTCAGCGCGCGCGTCACGCTCGCCGACGCCCAGCGGGCCGACGCGCTCCGGCGGGCCCTGCCGGGCTGACGGGCCGGCCGCGACCCGCCCGGGCCCCCGACGGCGGGTGGCCCCGGCCCGGCGCCGGATGGGACAATGCGCGGGTGCCCTCTGCTACCTCCAACGCCTGGACCGACCTGACGACCCAGCTCCACCGCGCCGGCTACTACCCGGAGCTCGTCGCGGACGTCCTCGACCTCGCGGTCGCGGGGGAGGAGATCGTCTCGCACCTCGTGCTCCCGGAGACGACGTTCGACGCGACCGAGGTGCGCCGCCACCTCACGGTGCTCGTCCTCACGCCCACGCGTCTCGTCACGGCGCACGTCGACGACCACCCGGCGGACAGCGAGAACCCGTCGGCCTCCGCCGCCGCGACGACCGAGGCCGTGCCCCTGTCCGAGGTGCGGTCCGTCTCGCTCACGCACGTCGTGGCGGAGCCGCACGAGCACCGTGCGGGTGCCGCGCCGCTCGAGGTCACGCTCGCGCTCGGCTGGGGCGCGGTCTCGCGCGTCGACCTCGAGCCCGCCGGCTGCCCCGACCCCGCGTGCGACGCCGACCACGGGCTCACCGGCCAGATCACGCCCGACGACGTCGTCGTCCGCGTGAGCGCCGAGGCGGAGGGCCGCGACGCCGTCCGGGCCGCGGTGGACTTCGCGCGGGCGCTGTCGCGCTCGACCACCCGGCACAGCGCCCGGTGAGCGAGGCACCCGCGGACGCGCCGGCCCCGGTCGCCGACCCGGCGCTCCCTCCGGGCCTCGTCGCGCCGGAGTACGGGACGCGCGGCCTCGCGGCCGTCCTGCCCGCCGCCGCGGGCGCGCTCGGCGTCGGCCTGACGACCGCCACGGGGCTCGTGAGCGAGACGGCGCGCGGCGCGCTCGACCTGCCGCGCGCCGAGCGCGTGTGCGTCGTGCTGGTCGACGGCCTCGGCCACCTCAACCTCGCCGAGCGCGCGGGGCACGCCCCGTTCCTGCGCTCGCTCCTGCCCGACGCGCGGCCCCTCACCTCGACGTTCCCCAGCACGACCGCCGCCGCGATCGGCGCGTTCGGCACGGGCACCGCGCCGGGCCGCACGGGCATGCTCGGGTACACGCAGCGCAACCCGGTGACGCGCGGCCTCGCCAACATGGTGTCGTGGGAGGGCGCGCCCGCGCCCGCCGAGCTACAGCGCGAGGAGCCGGTGCTCGCGCGCCTGGCCGGGGCGGGCGTCGCGGTGACCTCCACCGGCCCCGCGCGGTTCGCCGGGTCGGGCATGACGGTCGCCGCGCTGCGGGGCGGCACGTACGCGTCCGCCGAGCCGCTGGCGGGGCGCGTCGACGCGGCCGTCCGCGCGCTGTCCCGGCCCGGTCTCGTCTACCTCTACTGGGGCGAGGTGGACAAGGCGGGCCACCACCACGGCAGCGCGTCGTGGCAGTGGGGCGACGAGCTCGAGGCGCTCGACCGCGAGCTCGCGCGCCTCGTGCGGTCGGTCCCGCGCGGCACGCTCGTGCTCGTCACCGCCGACCACGGCATGGTCGACGTCGACCCGGCGCTGCGCCGCGACGTCGCGACCGACCCCGCGCTCGCCCGCGGCGTCGAGCTCGTCGGCGGCGAGCCGCGCGCCGTCCACGTGTACACCGAGCCCGGCCAGACGGCGGCCGTCGCCGCGCGCTGGCGCGACGTCCTCGGCGACGACGCGCTCGTGCTGGAGCGGGACGAGGTGCTGGCCCGCGGCTTCCTCGGGCCCGACCCCCGGCCCGAGGCCGTCGCCTCCGCCGGCGACGTGGTGGTCGCGCTGCGGGGGCGGGCGACCGTCGTCGACTCGCGCACCCAGACGCCCGCGTCGCTCACGCTCGTGGGCGTGCACGGCTCGCTCACCGAGCGCGAGATGCGCGTGCCGCTGCTCGTCGCGGCCACCTGACCCGACCGCGTCCCGTCGCGCCGGAGCCACCCGGCGCGGACGCACCGACCGACCTCGCGGAGGACCGCCGATGGCAGAGCTCGTCTTCTTCTCCGGGACCATGGACTGCGGAAAGTCCACCCTGGCGCTCCAGCTCGACCACAACCACGCCGCGCGCGGCCGCCGCGGGCTGATCTTCTCGCGCGACGACCGCGCCGGGTCCGACCGCCTCTCCTCGCGCCTCGGGCTCGAGGTCGTCGCGCGCGAGGTCCACGACGACACCGACTTCTGGACGCTCGTCACCGCCGAGCCGGTGCCCGTGGACTACCTGGTGTGCGACGAGGCGCAGTTCTACTCCCCGACGCAGGTCGAGCAGCTCGCACGCCTCGTCGACGAGACGGAGATCGACGTCTTCGCGTTCGGCATCACCGCCGACTTCCGCACGCGCCTGTTCCCGGGCTCCGCACGCCTCATCGAGCTCGCGGACCGGGTCGAGGTCCTCCAGGTCGAGTCGCTGTGCTGGTGCGGACGCCGCGCCACGCACAACGCGCGCACGGTGGACGGGCGCATGGTCGTCGAGGGCGACCAGGTCGTCGTCGGGGACGTCCGGGCCGGCTCGGGGGAGATCGGCTACGAGGTGCTGTGCCGGCGCCACCACATGCGGCGCATGACGACGGCGGTCGCGCGCCGGCACGCGACGGAGGACGGGCTGCCGCTCGACCTGCCGCGCTGACGCGCCGCGGCCGTCACTCGGGGCGGGCCCCGAACACGATCTCGTCCCAGCTCGGGACCTTCGCGCGCGACCGGTTCTTGCCCTTGCGGACCTCGCGCGCGGCCGGGGGCCGCACCGTGCTCGAGGCGCCGTCGGCGTCGGAGGCCGACGGGGCGTCGCCCTCCGTGCCAGCCTCCCCGGACGGATCGGTCTCCGGGCGCCCGGGCTCGTCGGGGCCGTCCTCGGACGCGTCGGCGGCGACCGGGCCCTGCGGGGGCCGGATCGTCGGCAGGTGCACCACGGTCGCGCCCGCGGGCAGGCCGCCGGAGAACCCGCCCTCGTCCTCGTCCTGCTCACGGTTCCCCGGGGCGAGCGGGCCGAAGCCCTCGAACGGCTCCTGCCCGACAGTGTCGCCCGCGGGCGCCGGGTCCTTGCGCGGGCGCACGCCGCGCCGCTGGCTCAGGTCGTCGAGCAGCTCGGCCGTCCCGTCGTCGGCGGGCGCTGCGGCCCGCAGGCCGCGGGCGCCGCGCGCGGTCGCGTCCACGTCGAACACCGCCACGGCCCCCGGCGCCGGGTCGCGCGGGGCGTCCGTCCCGGAGAGCCAGCGGGCCTCGTCGTCGAGCGCCTGCAGCGCGCGCGTCGCCGGGTCGTAGGTCCAGCGGGCGGTCCGCTCGCCGGTCCCGGCCTCGAACCTCGCCGTCACGACCCACGGGGAGCCGTGCGCGCGCGCCGCGCTCCACGCGACCGCCGCGGCGTCGACGTCGCGCGCGGCGAGCCGCTGCGCGACGAGCTCGCCCACCGTCGGGGAGTCCTCGTCGTGCCCCGGGCGCAGCCCGCGCACGCGCTCGACGACGTACTCCTGCTCGGCGACGACCGGCCCGGCGAACCGGCGCACGTGCTCGACCCCGAGCCCCGCGGCCTCGGCGACCGCCTCGACGGAGTCCCCGGCCCGCAGCCGGGCCTGGATCTCGCGCGGGGCGAGGTTGCGCTCGCCCTCGGCGCGCAGGTGCTCCAGGTGCGGGCGGTCGCGCCGTACGGCCGCGCGCAGCGCCTCGGTGATGGGCAGCACGAACTGCGCGCCACCCGTCGCGCGCAGGACGAGGTGCTCCCCGTCCTCGTGCAGTCTCACCAGCTCCAGCTCGTCCATGGACCCTCCCGTGTCGCCGCGCCCGGTGGCGCTCGCGGTGCCGCTCGTGTGCCGCTCGTGGTGCCGCCCCGATCGCCCGGCGCCCGGCCGCGTGCCGGACCGCCGTGCGCCGTGGACCGCGACGCCCGCGCCACCGCTCCCTCGAGGGTGCCATCGTCCCATCCCCGAGCGGCGCAGCACGCGCGGTGTGCCGCCCATTCGCACCGGCCCGGCCCGGCCCCGGCGGGCCGTGGCTGGGATGATGCGGGGGTGATCCTCGACCTCGTGCCCGGCGACGCCCTCGAGCTCGGCGGCGTGTTCTTCGCGGCGCTGTCCGGCGGGCTCGCCGCGGTGCGCAAGCGGTTCGACCTCGTCGGCGTCCTCGTGCTCGCGTGGGCCGCGGGACTGGGCGGCGGGCTCCTGCGCGACGTCCTCATCGGGGCGATCCCGCCCGTCGGCATCTCGGACTGGCGGCTCGTGGCCGTCGCCGCGCTCGCGGGCGTCGTCACGTTCTTCTGGCACCCGCGGCTCGAGCGGCTGCGGCGCAGCATCATCGTGCTCGACGCCGGCGCCCTCGCGCTCTTCGTGCTGTCCGGGACCATGAAGGCCCTGGAGTACGGCGTCGGCCCGCTCGCCGCGGTCTTCGCGGGCGTGCTCACGGGCGTGGGGGGCGGCATCCTGCGCGACCTGCTGACCAACGAGGTGCCGCTGCTGTTCCAGGACAAGCAGCTCTACGCCATCCCGGCGCTCGCGGGGGCCGCGCTCACCGCGGCGCTCGCCGAGGCGGGACTGCTCGGCCCGTTCTCGCAGGCGGCGGTCCTCGCGCTCGTGTTCGGCTTCCGCCTCGTCTCGCTGCGCCTCGGCTGGTCCGCGCCCGGCCCGTGGGAGGGTCGCCGGACAGGCCGCGGGTCGGGCAGGATGTGAGCCGTGCGCCTCTTCATCGACGACCCCCGGCAGCCCGACGACGTCACCGTGGCCGACCTGCGCGACCTGGCCGAGCGCCTCGCGCGCGAGGCCGGCGAGCTGGTCCGCTCCGGCCGCCCCGACCGGGTCGAGGTGGCCGCGACGAAGTCGACCGCGACCGACGTCGTGACGCGGATGGACGCCGACTCCGAGGCGCTGCTGCGCCGCGGCATCGCCGCCGCCCGCCCCGACGACGCGATCCTCGGCGAGGAGGAGGGCGCCTCGGCCGGGACGTCGGGAGTCACCTGGGTCATCGACCCGGTCGACGGCACCGTGAACTACCTCTACGGCGTCGCGTCGTACGCGGTGTCGGTCGCCGCGGTGGTCGGCCCGCCGGACCCGCTGGAGTGGACGGTGCTCGCCGGCGCGGTGCACTCCGTCGTCGACGACCGCACGTGGACGGCGGGGCTGGGAGCGGGGGCGACCCTCGACGGCCGGCCCGTGCACGTCAACGCCGAGACCGACCTCGGCCAGTGCCTCGTGGGCACGGGCTTCGGGTACGACGCCGACCGTCGCCGCGCGCAGGCCCGCGTGCTGCTCGACGTGCTGCCGCAGGTGCGCGACATCCGCCGCCTCGGCTCGGCCGCGATCGACCTGTGCCTCGTCGCCACGGGCGAGCTCGACCTCTACTACGAGCGCGGTCTCAACCCGTGGGACATGGCCGCGGGAGCGCTCGTCGCGCACGAGGCCGGGGCGCTCGTGACGGGCCTGCGGGGCCGCGCCGCGGACCGCGAGATGACGGTCGCGGGACCGCCCGAGGCGGTCGCGCGGCTCGTCCGGCTCCTCGAGGACGCGGGAGCGGACTCCGACTCCTGACGGGGCGCCGTGCACCCGTGACCAACGACACCCGGGCGGGTGCCCGGCCACAGGGTGCATCACTCAGGGAAATGGTGCAGAATCCGGGGGCCCACCGGGAACAATTCCGGTGCGCCGCGCATTGATGAGCGTGCAGTGCCACGAACCCCCTCGGGGCACGACACGTCACGGGGTGCCCCCGCACCCCGCACCCGTGCCGCCCGGCACGACCGGCCGTCGCCGGTGGTCCGGACGCGCACAGTCGCGATCGACGATATTCCGGAGAGTGACCCCACAGATGGCAACAGACTACGACGCCCCCCGCAAGAGTGAAGAGGAGCTCAGCGAGGACTCGCTCCAGGAGCTCCAGGCTCGTCGCTCCGACAAGAGCTCGGGCGTCGTTGACGAGGACGAGACCGAGGCGGCCGAAGGCTTCGAGCTGCCCGGTGCCGACCTGTCCGGCGAGGAGCTCTCCGTCCGGGTCCTTCCCCGTCAGGCGGACGAGTTCACGTGCGCGAGCTGTTTCCTCGTGCACCACCGCAGCCAGCTCGCCTACGAGAAGAACGGCCAGCAGATCTGCTCGGAGTGCGCTGCCTGACCCGCCGCGCACCACGGCCGACGGCCGCCGCCCCCTCCCCGGGGCGGCGGCCGTCGTCGTCCGCGGGGCCCGTAGGCCGAGCGGAACGCGGGCGCGCGGTGAGCGGACGACCGACCCGCCACCGCGTGCGAGCGCCTGCGCTCAGGCGGCGTGCGCGGTGCGGACCGCGTCCGCCAGGCGCTGCGGGTGCCGGGTCGAGACGAGCCAGTACGGCGTCGGGTCCTGCGGGTCCTCGAGCACGACGTGCACCCCGGTGCGCGCCCACGCGCGCAGGCACACGTAGGCGCGCGCGTCGAGGCGGGGGCCGAGCTGGACGCGCATCGCGTCGGCGTCGAGCGTCGTCACCTGGCCGAGCAGCGACGCCGGGACGTGGGCCCGCCCCGCGCGCAGCTCGCCGTCGGCGACCTCGACGACCGGCGACGTCCACCACAGCGCGACGACGCCCGCGACGGCGGCCAGGCCGCCGACCCCGAGGGCGACGGCGTGGCTCGCCGGCCACAGGGCGATCCCGAGGACGAGCGCGAAGCCGAGCGCCGCGGCCCAGCCGCCGACGCCCGGGACGAGGCGCTCGCGGTAGGAGGCCGTGCCCGCGGTGCCGGGCGTCCCGGCGGCTCCGCGGGTCGAGGACGGGGTGCTGCGGTCGGCGGCGTCGGTCATGGGTCCATCATCCCAGCCCCGCGCACCGCGGCCGACGTGCTCGCAGCGCGCCGCGCGCACTAGGCTCTGCGGGTGCCGAACCACCAGCAGCCCTCGACCGGCGACGTCGACGTCCTCATCACGCTCCTCGACGACGTCCCCCTGCCCGCCTACGCCCACCCGGGCGACGCGGGTGCGGACCTCGTGACGACCGTCGACGTCGAGCTGGCGCCGGGGGAGCGCGCCGTGGTCCCGACGGGCGTGTCGATCGCGCTGCCCGACGGCTACGCGGCGTTCGTGCACCCGCGCTCGGGTCTCGCGGCGAAGCACGGCCTCACGGTCGTCAACGCGCCGGGGACCGTGGACGCCGGGTACCGCGGCGAGATCAAGGTGACGCTGCTCAACACCGACGCGCGCGAGCCCGTCGTGCTGCGGCGCGGCGACCGGGTCGCGCAGCTCGTCGTCCAGAAGGTCGAGCGGGCGCGGTTCGTGCAGGCCGAGCGCCTGCCCGGCTCGCACCGCGGCGAGGGCGGGTTCGGGTCGAGCGGCGGCTGGACGCCCGCACCCTGACCGGCGCACCCGGCCCGCCGCTGCGCGGGCTAGTGTGGAATCAGTGCGGGGCGAGCGCCCCGTGAGGAGACCCGGCCGAGTGCCGGGCAGGTGAAGGAGTTCGTCCGTGGGTCTGTTCCGTCGCTCCAGGTCGTCCGAGCCGACCGAGTCGCCCGAGCCGTCGGGCACGACGTCCGAGCAGGTCGGCGACGGCGCGCCCGCCCCGGAGGCGGCTGCCGAGGCCCCCGCGCGCGGCCCGTACGACTCCGCCCAGGTGCCCGAGCGCGGCCCGCGCCTCGACCTCGGCGCGGTGTGGCTCCCCGGCGTGCCGGGCATGGAGCTGCGCATGGAGGTCGACAAGAAGACGCAGCGCATCACGGGCGTGGCGTGCGCGGTCGGCGGCTCCGGGCTCCAGGTGCAGGCGTTCGCCGCGCCGCGCACCGAGGGCATCTGGGACGAGATCCGCGGCGAGATCGCGGCGTCCGTCACCAAGCAGGGCGGCACGGTCGACGACCTGCCGGGCCCGTTCGGGCGCGAGCTGCTCGCGCGCATCCCCGCGCAGACGCCGGACGGCCGCCCGGGCGTGCGGCCCGCGCGCTTCGTGGGCGTCGACGGCCCCCGCTGGTTCCTGCGCGGCGTGCTCACCGGCAAGGCCGCGGTCGACCCGGCCGAGGCGCGCCTGCTCGAGACCGTGTTCGCGAACATCGTCGTCGTGCGCGACCAGAACCCGCGCCCGCCGCGCGACCTGCTCACCCTGCACCTGCCGGGCAAGGGCCCGGAGGCCGCCCCGGCGCCGACCCCGGCCGGTGCCCCCGAGACGCCGTCGTTCGACCCGCTGACCCGTGGGCCGGAGATCACGGAGATCCGCTGACATGGTCCCCACCCTGCGTGACGCCTGGCGCACCGCGCTCGCCTCCCAGGAGGAGCTCGCGGCCGACGAGGAGCGCACCGAGGCGGCCCGGCAGAAGGGCTGCCGTGCCGTGGCCGAGCTGCCGAACCGCCGCCGCGCGAAGATCTCCGGCGTCCTGCGGTCCGTCGTGCTCCGCCCGCGCGAGGGCGTGCCGACCGTCGAGGTCGAGCTCTTCGACGGGTCCGGCGTCGTCGACCTCGTCTGGCTCGGGCGCCGCCGGATCGCGGGCATCGAGCCCGGGCGCCGCGCGCTCGTCGAAGGGCTGGTGTGCGACGTCGACGGTCGCCGCACCATCTTCAACCCGCGCTACGAGCTGCTGGCCAAGCCGGGGGAGTGAGCCCGGCGGCCGTCGTGGACGGCCGTGCCGTACGATCCTGCGCACCCGACCCGGCCGCACCGGCCCTCCCGCCGGCGCCACCCACCCGAGCCCCGAGGACGCCACGACATGACGAGCAGCAGCGACGCGACCGGCGGCCCCGTGGGCGGGCGCCCCGACCCGGGACGCGTGCCCGAGCCCGTCGCGCACGACGCCGAGGTGGTCGAGACGGTCGTCGACGACGTCGCGGCGCCCGAGGACGGCCGCGCCCGCGGCGTGCGCGCCCTCGCAGGCGAGGACTTCTCGGTGGCCGACGCGATCGGCGGCGTGCGCGGGCTCGTGGAGTCCGTCGCGCCCGGGCTCGTGTTCGTCGTCGTCTACGTCGCGACGACCAACCTGCGCTGGGCGCTCGTGACGTCCGTCGCGGCCGCCCTCGTGGCCGTCGCCGCGCGCCTCGTCCAGCGCACGCCCGTGACGCAGGCGTTCGGCGGCCTGCTGGGCGTCGGCATCGGCGTCCTGTGGGCGTGGCGCTCGGGGGAGGCGCAGGACTACTTCGCGTGGGGCCTGTGGACCAACGCCGCGTACCTCGTCGCGCTCCTCGTGTCCGTGGTGGTCCGCTGGCCGCTCGTCGGGCTCGTCGTGGAGGGCTTCCGCAGCGGCTTCGGCGTGGGGACGGCGTCCGGCGGCACGACGGCGGGCGCGACTGACGGCGAGCCCCGCGAGGGCGCGGACGTTCCCGCGCCGCAGCCCGCCGAGCCGGCCGCCGGGAGCGCGGGAGAGCCCGGCGCGTTCGCCCGCTGGGCGCGGTCGTGGCGGTCGGACCGCGCGCTCGTGCGCCGCTACACCGCCGCGACGTGGCTGTGGATCGGGCTCTTCGGGGCGCGTCTCGCGGTCCAGGTGCCGCTGTACCTCGACGGCGACGTCGGCTGGCTCGGCACCGCGCGCCTCGTCATGGGGATCCCGCTGTGGGCCCTCGTGCTGTGGCTCACGTGGATCCTGGTGCGCCGCCCCGCGACCGCCGGCCCGCGCCCCGCGGCGTAGCCGCCCCGTCGCCCAGGCCGCACCGTCGCGCGGGCCGCCGTCAGAGCAGGTCGCCGCCGAGCTCGGGAGCCTCGACGGGCGCGTCCGGCGCCGTCGGGCCGTCCTCGCCCTCGCCGGCGAGCAGCCGCGCGAGCGCGCCCTCGTCCGCCTCGTTCCCCGTGACGAGCAGGAGCTCGTCGCCGACCTCGAGCGTGTCGTCCGCGCTCGGCGCGATGGGGCGCGTGCCGCGCACGATCGCCGCGAGCACGGTGTCCGCCGGCCAGCGCACCTCGCCCACGCGGCGACCGAGGAGCGGCGACGACGGCGGCAGCGTCACCTCGAGGATGTCCGCGCCGGACTGGTGGAACGTGAAGATGCGCACGAGGTCGCCCACGGCGACGGCCTCCTCGACCATCGCCGTCATGATGCGCGGCGTGGACACGGCGACGTCGACGCCCCACGACTCGTCGAACATCCACTCGTTCTTCGGGTTGTTGACGCGCGCGACCGTGCGCGGCACGCCGAACTCGGTCTTGGCGAGGAGCGACACGACGAGGTTCACCTTGTCGTCGCCCGTCGCGGCGACGATGACGTCGCACTCGTCGACCTTCGCCTCGGCGAGCGACGACAGCTCGCACGCGTCGGCGAGGAGCCAGTCGGCGTCCGCGACCTGCGCGACGCGCATCGCCGCGGGCTGCTTGTCGACGAGCATGACCTCGTGGTCGTGGCTGAGGAGCTCGCGGGCGATCGAGCGGCCGACGGAGCCCGCCCCGGCGATGACGACGCGCATCACTCGGCCTCGACCTTCGGTGCGTGGGTGAGCTTGCGTTCGACGACGGCGGCCCGCTCGTCGTCCATGAGCACGTGCAGCACGTCGTTCTCCTGCAGGACGGTGCGGTCGGTGACGAGGACGCCGTCGCCGAAGCGGCTGACGAACGCGACGCGCGCCTCGGTCGCGTCCTCGATGGCGCGCACGGTGCGGCCGATCCAGCCGGGGTGGAAGTCGACCTGGGCGAGCCGCACGCGCCCGGACGGGTCGCGGTACTCGTCGGTCGCGCCGAACGGGAGCATGCGGCGCAGCACCTGGTCGGAGGTCCAGCGCACGGTCGCCACGGTCGGGATGCCGAGCCGCTGGTAGATCTCGGCGCGCTGCGGGTCGTAGATGCGCGCGACGACCTTCTCGACGCCGAACGTCTCGCGGACCACGCGCGCGGACAGGATGTTCGAGTTGTCGCCGTCGGAGACGGCGGCGAACGCGTACGCGTCCTCGATCCCGGCCTGCACGAGCGTGTCGCGGTCGAAGCCGACGCCGGTCACCTTCTTGCCCGTGAACTCCGCGGGCAGGCGCCGGAACGCGTCGGGGTTCTGGTCGACGACGGCGACCGAGTGGCCGCTCGACTCGAGGGACTGGGCGAGCGTCGCACCGACGCGCCCGCAGCCCATGATCACGAAGTGCACGCACCGAACGCTACCGCCCGCAGGGCCCGCGAGCGCGCACCAGCGCGACCGGGCGCCGTCGGGCATAGCATGTGGCCTCGTGTCGGAGATCGCTGATGCCGCGAAGCGGCTGCTGCTCGGGCGGCCTGTCCGTTCCGAGCACCTGGGGCACACGCTGCTCCCCAAGCGCGTCGCGCTGCCCGTGTTCGCGTCCGACGCGCTCTCGTCCGTCGCGTACGCCCCGGACGAGATCCTCCTGACGCTCGCGCTCGCGGGCCTCAGCGCGACGATGATCTCGCCGTGGGTCGGTCTCGCGGTCGTGGTCGTGCTGCTCACGGTCGTCGCGTCGTACCGCCAGAACGTGCGGGCGTACCCGTCGGGCGGCGGTGACTACGAGGTCGCGACGGTCAACCTCGGCCCGACGGCGGGCGTCGGCGTCGCCTCGGCCCTCATGGTCGACTACGTGCTCACGGTCGCGGTCTCGATCTCCTCGGGCGCGCAGTACGCCGCGAGCGCGATCCCCGCGCTGCGCGACCACGAGGCGGCGTTCGCGATCGGGCTCGTCGTGCTGCTCACGCTCGTCAACCTGCGCGGGGTGAAGGAGTCGGGCACCTTCTTCGCGATCCCCGTCTACCTCTTCATGCTCGCGATCGGCACGACGGCGGTCGTCGGCTTCTTCCAGTACGTCACCGGCAACCTCGGCCCGGCGGAGAGCGCGGAGTTCGAGCTCACGGCGGAGAGCGGGTTCGACCAGGGGCTCATGGGCATCGCGGGCGCGTTCCTCGTGGCGCGCGCGTTCGCGTCCGGCTGCGCCGCCCTCACGGGCGTCGAGGCCATCAGCAACGGCGTGCCCGCGTTCCGCAAGCCCAAGTCGCGCAACGCGGCCACGACGCTCGCCCTGCTGGGCGGCATCTCGGCGGCGATGATGCTCTCCATCCTCTTCCTCGCCCGGGCGACGGGCGTGCACTACGCGGAGGACCCGCACGCGCAGCTCTCGCTCAACGGCGAGCCGCTCCCGGTCGACTACGTGCAGCACCCCGTGATCGGGCAGCTCGCGGAGACGGTGTTCAGCGGCGCCCCGATCCTGTTCTACGTCGTGTCCGCCGTGACGGGGCTCATCCTCGTGCTCGCGGCGAACACCGCGTTCAACGGGTTCCCGGTGCTCGGCTCGATCCTCGCCAAGGACGGCTACCTCCCGCGCCAGCTCCACACGCGCGGCGACCGTCTCGCGTTCTCGAACGGGATCATCACGCTCGCGGTCGCGGCGATCGTGCTCATCTGGGCCTTCGACGCCGAGGTGACGCGCCTGATCCAGCTCTACATCGTGGGCGTGTTCGTGTCCTTCACGCTGTCCCAGCTGGGCATGGTGCGGCACTGGACGCGCGCGCTGCGCACCGAGCACCAGCCGCGCGAGCGGTCCCGCATGCGCCGCTCGCGCGTCGTGAACACCGTGGGCCTCGGCATGACGGGCACGGTGCTCGTGATCGTGCTCCTCACCAAGTTCACGCACGGCGCGTGGATCGCGATCCTCGCGATGGCGATCGTCTTCGTGCTCATGAAGTCGATCCGCAAGCACTACGACACGGTGCGCGACGAGCTCGCGCTCGGCGACGACGCCGCGGCCGCCCGCGCGCTGCCGAGCCGCGTGCACGCGATCGTGCTCGTCTCGAAGATCCACCGCCCGACGATGCGGGCGCTCGCGTACGCGCGGGCGTCGCGGCCGTCGGTGCTCGAGGCCGTCACCGTCGGCGTCGACGCCGAGGACGTCGAGGACCTCATGCGGCAGTGGGAGGCCCTCGACCTCCCGGTGCCGCTGCGCGTGCTGGACTCGCCGTTCCGCGAGATCACGCGCCCCGTGCTGTCGTACGTGCGGTCGGTCCGCCGCGAGTCCCCGCGCGACCTCGTGGTCGTCTACATCCCGGAGTACGTCGTCGGGCACTGGTGGGAGCAGCTGTTGCACAACCAGAGCGCGCTGCGCCTCAAGGGCCGGCTCCTCTTCACGCCGGGCGTCGTGGTGGCGTCGGTGCCGTGGCAGCTCTCGTCGACGGAGGGGCAGACCGGGCTCGAGGGCGAGGGCTTCCGCCAGCGCTTCACGGGGTACTGATCGCGCCGGCGCGACTCCCGGAGGAGGCCCGGTCCCGACGTCGGGGCCGGGCCTTCGCGCGTCCGCGGCGGGGGGCCGGCGGCAGCCCCGGGGAGAGTGCGGGGGGAGCGCGCGGGAGAGTCCGGGATACTGGGGGCATGCCGTCCTCCTCGCGTGGTCCTGCCGTGCCCTCCGACCGACCGTCCGACCCCGGCGCGGGTCGTCCCGAGCGCGCGCCCCGCCGGTCCGGCCGCCGACCCGGCCGGCAGACCCGGCAGTCGCCGCGCGTGCTCCCTCGACCTGAGGTCGAGGTCGAGCTCGAGGTCGGCCCGGTGGCGCACGGCGGTCACTGCGTGGCACGGCACGAGGGCCGGGTCGTCTTCGTGCGGCACGCCTTGCCGGGCGAGCGCGTGCGCGCCCGTGTCACCGAGGGCGGCGACGCGGCGAAGTTCTGGCGCGCCGACGCGGTCGAGGTCCTCGAGGCCTCGCCCGACCGCGTGCCGTCCGCGTGGCCCGAGGCGGGACCGGGCGGCGTGGGCGGCGGGGAGCTCGCGCACGTCGCGCTCGGCGCGCAGCGGCGGTGGAAGCGCGACGTCCTGACCGAGCAGCTGCGCCGCCTCGCGCACGTGGACCTGGACGATCTTCACCCTCAGGTAGAGGTCGAGGGTCTGCCGGGGGACGACGAGCGCGGCGGCCTCGCCTACCGCACGCGCGTGGACCTCGTGGCCGACGGCGGCGGCCGCGCCGGGATGCACCGCTTCCGCTCGCACACCGTCGTCCCGCTCGACGCGATGCCGCTCGCGAGCGAGGACGTCGCCGACCTCGCGGCCCACGAGAAGGTCTTCACCCGCTCGTGGCGCCCGGGCACCCGGATCGAGCTCGTCGCGCCCGTCGGGTCCGCGCCGGTCCTGCTCGTCGACGGCGAGCCCTGGCGCGGGGGGTCGCCCGACCACCGGCCCAACGCGCGGCGCAGCGTCACCGAGCGCGTGGTGCTCGGCGACCGCGAGCACACGTACCGGGTCGCCGCGGACGGGTTCTGGCAGGTCCACCGCGAGGCGCCCGCCGCCCTGACGCGCGCGGTGCTCGACGGCGTCGGCGACGTCGACGGCGCGCGCGTGCTCGACCTCTACTCGGGGGCCGGGCTGTTCACGTCGCCGCTCGCGGCCGCCGTCGGGGACGCGGGCACCGTGCTCGCGGTCGAGGGCGACGAGCGGGCCGTGCGCGACGCCCGGCGCAACGCGCACGGGCTCGACCGGGTCGAGCTGCGGCACGGGCCGGTCGAGCAGGTGCTCGCCCAGGACGGGAGCGGCGCGGACGTCGTCGTGCTCGACCCGCCCCGTGTCGGTGCCGGGCGCGCCGTCGTCGAGGCCGTCGCGGGCCGCGAGCCGTCGCGCGTCGTCTACGTCGCGTGCGACCCGGCCGCGCTCGCGCGCGACGTGTCGTACCTCGCGGAGCACGGCTACGGGCTCACGTCGCTGCGCGCGTTCGACCTCTTCCCCATGACCCACCACCTGGAGGCGGTGGCGGTCCTCACGCGCTGACCTGGCGGCGGCGCGGGCGCCCCGCCACGGGCGCATGATGAGGGGGAGGCCCCTACGAGCACGGACGGTGAGGCGCGCATGACGAGCACGGCGGCGACGGGGAGCCGGACGGTCGTCCGGGCGGCGAGCCACGACGGGCCCGGTGACGGTCCGGACGACGTCCGGGACGTCGTCGGCGTGGGGGTCCTGATGCCGAACGGGCGGCTCGTGGGCCGGAGCTTCGCGTCGCGCGCCGAGGCGGAGGCGTGGGCGCGGCCCGAAGAGGGGGAGCAGGTCGTCGAGCTCAACGTCCTGTGCGACTGCGACCTCTGAGCCGTCGCCGACCCCATATATCTTGACGTCAAGATATATGGGGTATGCTGGTCGCGGTGCAGGTCGCAGCGGGTCGTGGACGAGCCGCCGGCCACCGCCCCGCCCGTCCTCCGGGACGCGGCCGGAGCGGCGCACCGGCCCGGCGTAGTCTGGGCGAAGCCCCCTGAACCATGGCATCCGTGCCACCGTCTCGCCACGAAGGAGCTACGAGTGAGCAGCGTCGACACGTTCGGGTCGAAGGGAACGCTGGAGGTCGGTGAGAACTCGTACGAGATCTTCCGCCTCTCCGCCGTCGAGGGTGTCGAGCGCCTCCCGTACAGCCTGAAGATCCTCGCCGAGAACCTCCTGCGCACGGAGGACGGCGCCAACATCACCGCGGACCACGTCCGCGCGCTCGCGTCCTGGGACCCGGACGCGCAGCCGGACACCGAGATCCAGTTCACGCCGGCGCGCGTGATCATGCAGGACTTCACCGGTGTGCCGTGCGTCGTTGACCTCGCGACGATGCGCGAGGCCGTCGCGGAGCTCGGCGGCGACCCGTCGCGCATCAACCCGCTGGCGCCGGCCGAGATGGTCATCGACCACTCGGTCCAGATCGACGTCGCGGGCCGCTCGGACGCGTTCGAGCGCAACGTCGAGTTCGAGTACCAGCGCAACCACGAGCGCTACCAGTTCCTGCGCTGGGGCCAGACGGCCTTCGACGACTTCAAGGTCGTCCCCCCGGGCACCGGCATCGTGCACCAGGTCAACATCGAGTACCTCGCGCGCACCGTCATGACCCGTGAGGTCGGCGGCGTGCTCCGCGCCTACCCGGACACGTGCGTCGGCACCGACTCGCACACGACGATGGTCAACGGCCTCGGCGTGCTCGGCTGGGGCGTCGGCGGCATCGAGGCCGAGGCGGCCATGCTCGGCCAGCCCGTCTCGATGCTCATCCCGCGCGTCGTGGGCTTCAAGCTCAACGGCTCCATCCCGGCGGGCGTGACCGCGACGGACGTCGTGCTCACCATCACGCAGATGCTGCGCCAGCACGGCGTCGTCGGGAAGTTCGTCGAGTTCTACGGCGCGGGCGTGGCCCAGGTGCCGCTCGCGAACCGCGCGACCATCGGCAACATGAGCCCCGAGTTCGGCTCGACCGCCGCGATCTTCCCGATCGACGGCGTGACGATCGACTACCTGCGCCTCACCGGCCGCAGCGACGAGCAGCTCGCGCTCGTCGAGGCGTACGCCAAGGAGCAGGGCCTGTGGCTCGACCCCGAGGCCGACGGCTACGTCGAGCCCGTCTTCTCGGAGTACCTCGAGCTGGACCTCTCGACGGTCGTCCCGTCGATCGCCGGCCCGAAGCGCCCGCAGGACCGCATCGAGCTCGGCGAGGCGAAGGAGTCGTTCGCGTCCGCGATCCTCGACTACGTCGACGCCCAGGAGGCGGCGCCGTTCACGGGTCTCGACGAGTCCGTCGAGGAGACGTTCCCGGCGTCCGACCCGATCGCCGCCGCCGCGCACGACGACCCGTCCGACCAGCCGGTCGCGCCGGGCCACGCCGACAGCGCGAAGCGCCCGCACAAGGTCGTCCCGGTCACGCTCGAGGACGGCACGACGACCGAGCTCGACCACGGGCACGTCGTCATCGCGTCGATCACGTCGTGCACCAACACGTCGAACCCGTCGGTCATGCTCGCGGCGGCCCTGCTCGCGAAGAAGGCGGTCGACCGCGGTCTCGCGTCGAAGCCGTGGGTCAAGACGTCCATGGCGCCCGGCTCGCAGGTCGTGACGAACTACTACGAGAAGGCCGGCCTGTGGCCGTACCTCGAGAAGCTCGGCTTCCACCTGGTCGGCTACGGCTGCGCCACGTGCATCGGCAACTCGGGCCCGCTCGCCGACGAGATCTCGGCGACGGTCAACGAGCACGACCTCTCGGTCGTCTCGGTCCTCTCGGGCAACCGCAACTTCGAGGGCCGCATCAACCCCGACGTGAAGATGAACTACCTCGCGTCGCCGCCCCTCGTCATCGCCTACGCGCTGGCCGGCACGATGGACTTCGACTTCGACGGCGAGCCCCTGGGCACCGACCCGCACGGCGAGCCGGTCTTCCTCAAGGACATCTGGCCCTCCCCGGAGGAGGTCCAGGCGACGATCGACGCGTCGATCGACCGCGACATGTTCACGAAGGACTACGCGGACGTCTTCACGGGTGACGACCGCTGGCGCGCGCTCGAGACGCCCGAGGGCGACACGTTCGCGTGGGACACCGAGTCGACCTACGTGCGCAAGCCCCCGTACTTCGACGGCATGGGCATGGAGCCGTCGCCCGTCACGGACATCTCCGGCGCGCGCGTGCTCGCGAAGCTCGGCGACTCGGTGACGACCGACCACATCAGCCCCGCCGGTGCCATCAAGGTGGACTCGCCGGCCGGCAAGTACCTCGCGGAGCACGGCGTCGCGCGCCGCGACTTCAACTCCTACGGCTCGCGCCGCGGGAACCACGAGGTCATGATCCGCGGCACGTTCGCGAACATCCGCCTGCGCAACCAGCTTCTCGACAACGTCGAGGGCGGCTACACCTTCAACTTCGTGAAGGACGCGCAGGACACGATCTACGACGCCGCGCAGGACTACGCCGCGCAGGGCACCCCGCTCGTCATCCTCGGCGGCAAGGAGTACGGCTCCGGCTCGTCGCGCGACTGGGCGGCCAAGGGCACCGCGCTCCTGGGCGTCAAGGCCGTCATCACGGAGAGCTTCGAGCGCATCCACCGCTCGAACCTCATCGGCATGGGCGTCCTGCCGCTGCAGTTCCCGGCGGGGGAGAGCGCCGAGTCGCTCGGCCTCGCGGGCACGGAGACCTTCGACATCGAGGGCATCACCGCGCTCAACGACGGCACCACGCCGTCGACCGTCAAGGTCACGGCCACCAAGCCCGACGGCACGAGCGTCGAGTTCGACGCCGTCGTGCGCATCGACACCCCGGGCGAGGCGGACTACTACCGCAACGGCGGCATCCTGCAGTACGTGCTGCGCTCGCTCGTCGCCTGACACGCACGCGCGTCCCGACGGCGCGTCCACCCCGGCCGGGGTGGGCGCGCCGTCGCCGTTCTCGACCAGGCCCTGCGCGGGTGTCGGGAGTCCGGCGTAGCGTCGGTCGCATGACACAGCGGTCGTGGTCGGTCCTGGGCGTCCCGTCGAGCGCGGCCGCCCACGGCCCCGGTCTCGAGAAGGCGCCGTCGGCGCTGCGCGCGGCCGGTCTCGCGGACGCGCTGCGGGGGCGCGGGCTCGCGGTCGTCGACCAGGGCGACGTCGAGATGGCCCGCTGGCGCGCGCGCCACGAGCCCGGGCGCCTGAACGACGTCGAGCGCGTCGCCGTGGGCGTCGGTCGCGTCCGCGAGGTGGTGGGGCGCGAGCTCCGAGCGGGTCGTGTGCCGCTCGTGCTCGGCGGCGAGTGCACCGTGACGCTCGGTATCGTCGCCGCGGTGGTGGACGTGCACGACGACTGCGGGCTGGTCTACGTCGACGGCGGGCAGGACCTCTTCACGGTCGCGTCGCACCCCGAGGAGCCCATCGCCGACGCGACGGGCGTCGCCCACCTCCTCGACCTCCCGGGCGCGAGCCCGGAGCTGAGCGCCGTCGGGGCGCGGCGACCGCTCCTGGACGCGCGACGGCTCGCGTTCCTCGGCTTCTCCGACGCCGAGGAGGACGAGGACGGCCGCGTCGCCGCGACCCGGGTCCCCGCCGCCGAGGTCTCCGCAGGTCCCGAGGCGGCGGCCCGTCGTGCCGTGGACGGCGTGGGCGGCGGGCCGTTCGTGCTCCACGTGGACGTGGACGTCCTCGACTTCTTCGCGCTGCCCGCGGCCGACGTGCCCGTCTTCGGGCGCGGGCTCGTCCCCGCCGAGCTGGAGCGCGTCGTGCGCGAGGTCGTCTCCGACCCGGACCTCGTCGCGGTCACGCTGGTCGAGTTCAACCCGGACCACGGCGGGTCGACGACGGCCCGCGCGCTGGTCGACCTGCTCGCCCGCGCGCTCGCGCCCGGCTGACGCGGGGTACGGGAACCGAGGGGCGGGCGGACCGTCAGAGCGGGGCGTCGAGCGTGCGCGTCCGGTCCCACGGCTCGGTCCAGCCGAGCCGGTCGAACAGCGCGTCGAGGATGCCGCCGGTGAAGCCCCAGACGAGGTGCTCGCGCCCGTCGGCCTCCACGAGGAAGCCGGGGCTCTTGTGCACCCGGCGGTCGCGGCGGACCGTCACCGTGCGGCGCCGGCCGGGGTCGAGGAGGTCGGCCACGGGGACCCGGAACACGTGGGCCGACTCGGCGGCGTCGACGGCGCGGACCGGGGTGGGCCGGGCCCACCACCCGAGCACGGGCGTGACGACGTGGTTGCTCACCGGCACGGGCAGCCGGCCGAGCGTGCCGAGCACCTCGACGCCGCCCGGGTCGAGGCCCGTCTCCTCCTCGGCCTCGCGCAGCGCGCCGCCCACCGGGCCGTCGTCGTCGGGCTCGAGCCGGCCGCCCGGGAACGCGACCTGGCCCGGGTGGTGGCCGAGCGTCGTCGCGCGCGCGAGCAGGAGCACGTCCAGGTCGGCGGGGACGGCCGCGGCCGGGCGCTCGGCGGGCACCCCGTCGAGGACGCCGAAGAGCAGCAGCACGGCGGCGTCGCGCGCGTCCGGGCGCAGCGTGCCGACGGCGTGGCGCCACGGCTCGGGCCAGGCGCCGCCGTCCCGGGCGAGCGTCGCGAGCTGCGCGCGCGCCGACGCGCGCGCAGCCTCGGGCGGGGTCGTCACCAGCTCACCGGGAGCGGGCGGCCCTCCTCGTAGCCCGCGGCCGACTGCACGCCCACGACGGCGCGGTCCGCGAACTCGGCGAGGCTCGACGCCCCGGCGTAGGTCGCGGAGCTGCGCAGCCCGGACGTGATCTGGTCGAGCAGGTCCTCGACGCCGGGCCGCTGCGGGTCGAGGAACATGCGGCTCGAGCTGATGCCCTCCTCGTACAGCGCCTTCCGCGCGCGGTCGAACGGCGAGCCCCCCGCGGTGCGGGCGGCGACGGCGCGCGCCGACGCCATGCCGAAGCTCTCCTTGTAGAGGCGGCCCGTGCCGTCGTCGTGCAGGTCGCCCGGGGACTCGTAGGTGCCCGCGAACCACGACCCGATCATCACCTGCGAGGCGCCCGCGGCGAGCGCGAGGGCGACGTCGCGCGGGTGGCGCACGCCGCCGTCGGCCCAGACGTGCTTGCCGAGCTCGCGCGCCGCGGCGGCGCACTCCAGCACCGCGGAGAACTGCGGGCGGCCGACGGCCGTCATCATGCGCGTGGTGCACATGGCGCCCGGCCCCACGCCCACCTTGACGATGTCCGCGCCCGCCGCGACGAGGTCGCGCACGCCGTCGGCCGTGACGACGTTGCCCGCCACGACGGGGACGTCCGGGCCCACCGAGCGCACCGCGTCGAGCGCCTGGAGCATCTTGGCCTGGTGGCCGTGCGCCGTGTCCACGACGAGCACGTCCACCCCGGCCGCGAGGAGCTCCTTCGCCTTCGCCGCGACGTCGCCGTTGATCCCGACGGCGGCGCCGACGCGCAGGCGCCCGGCGTCGTCGAGCGCGGGCGCGTAGACCGACGAGCGCAGCGCGCCCTTGCGCGTGAGGACGCCGACGAGCGCGCCGTCGCGCGTCACGGGCGCGACCTTGAGGCGCGCGGTGTGGAGCTGCTCGTAGGCCGCCTCGAGCCCGGCCCGACCGCCGTCGAGCACGGAGGCGTCGAGGACGAGGGGGTGGTCGGTCATCACCTGGTGGACCTGGGTGAAGCGGTCGACGTCGGCGCAGTCGGCCTCCGTGACCACGCCGACCGGGCGCCCGCCGTCCACGACGACCGCGGCGCCGTGCGCGCGCTTGCCGATGAGCGTGAGGGCGGTGTGGACGGTGTCGTGCGGGCCGACGACGACGGGCGTCTCGATGACGGGGTCCTTGGACTTCACGTCCGCGACGACGTCCGCCACGACGTCGGTCGGGACGTCCTGCGGGATGATCGCGATGCCGCCGCGCCGCGACACGGTCTCCGCCATGCGGCGCCCCGCGACGGCCGTCATGTTGGCGACGACGACGGGGATCGTCGTGCCCGTGCCGTCGGCGGAGGAGAGGTCGACGTCGAAGCGCGACGCGACCTCGGAGCGCGACGGGACGAGGAAGACGTCGCCGTAGGTGAGGTCGGTCGCGGGGGACTGTCCGGGCAGGAAGCGCATGGCTCCATCCTACGAGGTCGCACCCCGCCGTTGTCCGCACTGCGGAAGGAGAATTCCACGAACGTCGCGTCCGTGCGTCCGCGGCGCGAGTGTGCGTCAATGACGTGAAGGTCCCGTCGCCCGGCGCACCGCGGCGCAGGTCATCGGCCCGGACGGCCTAGAGTTGTCGGGCTGGTCGCACGGGAACGGAACGGAGCATCTGCATGAGCCTGCTTGGCACGATCACCTCGCCCGAGGACGTGCAACGGCTGACCCCGGGGCAGGCGCGCGAGCTCGCCGCGGAGATCCGGGCGTTCCTCGTCGACTCCGTCTCCCGCACGGGCGGCCACCTCGGCCCGAACCTCGGGGTCGTGGAGCTGACCATCGCGATGCACCGCGTGTTCTCCTCGCCCACGGACACCTTCGTGTTCGACACGGGCCACCAGTCCTACGTGCACAAGCTCCTCACGGGGCGCCAGGACTTCTCTGCGCTGCGCAAGCAGGGCGGGCTGTCCGGGTACCCGTCGCGCGCCGAGTCCGAGCACGACGTCGTCGAGAACTCGCACGCGTCCACCGCGCTCTCGTGGGGCGACGGCATCGCGAAGGCGAACGTCGTGCGCGGCCTCACCGACCGGCACGTCGTCGCGGTCATCGGCGACGGCGCGCTCACCGGCGGCATGGCCTGGGAGGCGCTCAACAACATCGCGGAGAGCCAGGACCGCCGGCTCGTGGTCGTCGTCAACGACAACGGGCGCTCGTACTCGCCCACGATCGGCGGCCTCGCGCACCACCTGTCGACGCTGCGCACCACGCACGGCTACGAGAGCTTCCTGCAGTGGGGCAAGCGCACCCTCAACCGGTCCGGCGCGCCCGGGCGGTTCGCCTACGAGTGGCTGCACGGCCTGAAGAAGGGCCTCAAGGACGTCGTCGCGCCGCAGGGCATGTTCGAGGACCTCGGCATCAAGTACGTCGGGCCGGTCGACGGCCACGACGTCGAGGCCATGGAGCACGCGCTGCGCCGTGCGAAGGCGTACGGCGCGCCCGTGATCGTGCACGCGCTCACCGAGAAGGGCCGCGGCTACACGCCCGCCGAGCAGGACGTCGCCGACCGCTTCCACGCCGTGGGCAAGATCCACCCGGAGACCGGGCTCCCGGTCGCACCCTCGCGCTTCGGCTGGACGAGCGTCTTCGCCGACGAGATCGTCCAGATCGGGCGGCGGCGGTCCGACGTCGTCGCGATCACCGCGGCGATGCTCGAGCCGGTCGGTCTCAAGCCGTTCTCGCAGGCGTTCCCCGAGCGCACGTTCGACGTCGGGATCGCGGAGCAGCACGCCGCGACGTCCGCGGCCGGCATGGCGTTCGCCGGGCTGCACCCGGTGGTCGCGGTGTACGCGACGTTCCTCAACCGCGCGTTCGACCAGGTGCTCATGGACGTCGCGCTGCACAAGGCCGGCGTGACGTTCGTGCTCGACCGCGCGGGCATCACGGGCGACGACGGCGCGAGCCACAACGGCATGTGGGACATGGCGATGCTGCGCATCGTGCCGGGCCTGCGCCTGGCCGCGCCGCGCGACGAGGAGACCCTGCGGACCGCGCTGCGCGAGGCCGTCGACGTCGACGACGCCCCGACGGTCGTGCGGTACCCGAAGGGCGCGCTCTCGGACGCGCTGCCCTCCGTCGAGTCCGTCGACGGCGTGGACCTGCTCGCCGTGCCCGCGGTCGCGGGCGACGAGGCCGCCCCCGCCGCGGCGGCGCCGGGTGGTCCGCGCCGCGTCCTGCTCGTCGGCCTGGGCTCGATGGCCCGCGTCGCGCTCGACGCCGGGGAGTCGCTCACCGCGCACGGCGTCGACGTCACGGTCGCGTCGCCCACGTGGGTGCTCCCGATGCCGAGCGCGCTCGTCAAGCTCGCCGGGGAGCACGACCTCGTCGTGACGGTGGAGGACGGCGTCGCGGACGGCGGTGTCGGCGCGCTGCTGGCCCAGCGGGCGCTGGAGTCGGGCGTGCGCACGCCCGTGCACCCGATCGGTCTCCCGGCGCAGTTCCTCGACCACGCCACGCGCGACCAGGTCGTGTCCGCGTACCGCCTCACCGGGGCGGACGTCGCGCGCGACGTGCTGGACGCGCTCGCGGCGCTCGCACGCGGCTGACGACCCCTGCCGCGCACCCGGCTCCCGGGTGCGCGGCCCCGGACACGCGGACGGCCCGCGGCGCAGGTGCGCCGCGGGCCGTCGCGTCGGTCAGGAGTGGGTGACCTCGACCGCCTGCTCGACGACGGCGCGCAGGTCGCCGCCGGACGCCGCGTGCCACGCGCGCTGCCGGGCGGCACCGTTGCCCCCCGACCACAGGCGCCCGAGCAGCTCGGTCACCGCGTCCAGGTCACCGGCGTCGACGAGCGCGTCGCGCACGTGCGCGACGAGCTGGCCCACGACGTCGTGCGCGGGGGCCGGGCGCCAGGTGAGGGGCGAGACGAGGTCCTCCTCGAGGCCCGAGCGGCCGGCGCGCCAGGACGCGGTGCGCAGGATCTCGGGCCGCAGCTCGGGCGCGGGCGCGCCGTCGGCGGCCTCGCGGGCCGCCGTCTCGACGAGACCCCGGGCGAGCGCCGCGAGCAGCGTCGCGGTGTCCGGGTCGAGGCACACGTCCGCGACGCGGATCTCGACCGTGGGGTAGCGCGAGGACAGGCGGGCGTCGAAGTAGACCATGTTCTCGTCGAGGATCGTGCCGGTCGCGACGAGGCCGTCGACCGCCGCGCGGTACGCCTCGGGCGAGCCGAACGCGCGCGTCGGGCCCGAGGTGGGCCAGCGCGACCAGACCTGCGACCGGAAGCTCGCGTACCCGCTGTCCTGGCCCTGCCAGAAGGGCGAGTTCGTGCTCAGCGCGAGGAGCGTCGCGAGCCACGGCCCGATGCGGTCGAGCACCGCGACGCCCTCGGTGTCGTCCGCGACGGCGACGTGCACGTGGCAGCCGCTCGTGAGCTGCTCGCGCGCGGTGAGGCCGAACGCGGCGCGCGCCTCGAGGTAGCGCAGGCGCGACACGGTCGTGCCCTCGAACGGCAGGGGAGACGTCGAGAGCGCGGCGACCCGGGCCCCGACGCGGTCCGCGGCCTCCTGGGCGCGACGCCGGCCCTCGCGGATCTCGGTCGCGAGCTCGTCGATCTCGCGGCGCGGGTGCGTCGCGGTCTCGAGCTGCTCCTCCATGAACTCCGACTCCAGCGAGCCGGTGCCTCCGCCCTTGTCGTCGGTGCCGGAGGCCTCGAGGGCCTCGGCCGCGCGGGCGACGGGCTGCCCGTCGTCGCCGACGAGCAGGAACTCTTCCTCGACCCCTACGGTGCGTTTCACCCGGGCAGTCTCACACGGATGCGCGCGGCACGTCCGGCGAGCGTGTGACCCGCGCCCGTGTCGTGCGTCACGACGGCGGCGCGGGGTCCCCAGGGTGAGGGCCGGAGGGCTTGTGAAGGTCATCACAAGACCTCCTCGGCAGGGGTGTTGCGGGGGCGAGGAACCGCGGAATCTCGCCGTTCCTGCCGGGTCCCGCCCGCCTCGGGACCTAGGTCCCCAGGCGGTCCCGAACGCCTCCGCGGCGGGCTCCGGGAACCTAGCCTGGAGGTGGCGAAGGAGCCCGTCGGAACCTCGGCCGAGGGCCCCACCCGGGACCTCGCGAGGCCGGCGGGTCCGGCCGGCGCGCGGACCCGCGCGTCAGGCACGAGGGAGGTCCAGATGACCAGCGTTTCCGAGGCAACCGGCACGACGAGCGGCGGCCGCGCGACGGGGGCGGGCGCCGTCGACCCGCAGCGCGACACCGCGCACGTCCCTGCGTGGGAGGGCTTCACCGACGGCCCGTGGCGCGACACGGTCGACGTGCGCGACTTCATCCAGCGCAACTACCGCCCGTACACGGGCGACGCGTCGTTCCTCGCCGGCCCCACGGAACGCACGACGGGCATCTGGAGCACGCTGTCCGCCATGTTCCCGGAGGAGCGGGAGATGGGGATCTACGACGTGGACACCCGCACGCCCGCCGGCATCACGGCGCACGCGCCGGGCTACATCGACAAGGCGCACGAGGTGATCGTCGGTCTGCAGACCGACGCCCCGCTCAAGCGCGCGATCATGCCGAACGGCGGCTGGCGCATGGTCGAGGGCGCGCTGGAGACGTACGGCTACGAGGTCGACGAGACCCTGCGGAAGGTCTTCACCGAGTACCGCAAGACGCACAACCAGGGCGTGTTCGACGTCTACCCGCCGAACGTGCGCGCGGCCCGCAGCTCGCACATCATCACCGGCCTGCCCGACGCCTACGGCCGCGGCCGGATCATCGGCGACTACCGCCGCGTCGCGCTCTACGGCGTCGACGCCCTGATCGCCGCGAAGAAGCTCGACAAGCTCGGTCTCGACACGCAGCCCTTCAGCGAGAAGGTCGTGCGCGAGCGCGAGGAGCACGCGGAGCAGATCCGCGCGCTGGGCGAGCTCAAGGAGATGGCGGCCTCGTACGGCTACGACATCTCCGGCCCGGCGACGACGGCCCGCGAGGCCGTGCAGTGGCTCTACTTCGCCTACCTCGCCGCGGTGAAGGAGCAGAACGGCGCCGCGATGTCGCTCGGCCGCACGTCGACGTTCCTCGACGTGTTCATCGACCGCGACCTCGAGGCCGGCCGCATCACGGAGTCCGAGGCGCAGGAGATCATCGACGACTTCGTCATCAAGCTCCGCATCGTGCGGTTCCTGCGCACACCCGAGTACGACGCCCTGTTCTCCGGCGACCCGACGTGGGTCACCGAGACGATCGGCGGCATGGGCGAGGACGGGCGCCCGCTCGTCACGAAGAACTCGTTCCGGTTCCTCCAGACGCTCTACAACCTCGGGCCGGCCCCCGAGCCGAACATGACGGTCTTCTGGAGCCCGGAGCTGCCGCAGGGCTTCAAGGACTACTGCGCGCAGGTCTCGATCGACACCTCGGCCGTGCAGTACGAGTCGGACGAGCTCATCCGCCAGCACTGGGGCGACGACGCGGCGATCGCGTGCTGCGTGTCCCCGATGCGGGTCGGCAAGCAGATGCAGTTCTTCGGCGCTCGCGTGAACCTCGCCAAGACGCTGCTCTACGCGATCAACGGCGGCCGCGACGAGATCTCCGGCAAGCAGGTCTCGCCCGTGGCGGCGCCCGTCGAGGGCGACGTGCTCGACTTCGACGACGTCATGGCGAAGTTCGACGCGACGATGGACTGGCTGGCCGCGACGTACGTCGAGGCGCTCAACTGCATCCACTGGTCGCACGACAAGTACGCGTACGAGCGCATCGAGATGGCGCTGCACGACAAGGACGTGCTGCGGACCATGGCGTGCGGCATCGCGGGCCTGTCCGTCGCGGCGGACTCGCTGTCGGCGATCAAGCACGCGAAGGTCTCCGTCGTCCGCGACGAGCGCGGCCTCGTCGTCGACTACGTCACCGAGGGCGAGTACCCGACGTTCGGCAACGACGACGACCGGGCCGACGCGATCGCCGTCGACCTCGTCGAGCGGTTCATGGCGAAGGTCCGCACGCACCCGACGTACCGTGACGCGGTGCCCACGCAGTCGGTCCTGACGATCACGTCGAACGTCGTGTACGGGAAGGCGACGGGCAACACGCCTGACGGCCGCCGCGCCGGCGAGCCGTTCGCCCCGGGTGCCAACCCGATGAACGGGCGCGACACGCACGGCATGCTCGCCTCGGCGCTGTCGGTGGCCAAGCTGCCGTACGACGAGGCGCAGGACGGCATCTCGCTGACCAACACGGTCGTGCCGAGCGGCCTCGGGCGCACCAAGGAGGAGCAGGTCACCAACCTCGCCGGCCTCCTGGACGCCTACATCGGGTCCGAGGGGTACCACATGAACGTCAACGTGCTGAACCGCGAGACGCTCCTGGACGCCATGGACCACCCGGAGAACTACCCGCAGCTGACGATCCGCGTGTCCGGGTACGCGGTGAACTTCGTCCGCCTGACGCGCGAGCAGCAGCTGGACGTGCTCTCGCGCACCTTCCACGGCGCGCTCTGACGAGCGCTGAGGAGCCAGCCATGACCGTCACCCTTCCCGGCCCCGCCGTCCGCCCGTCGCGCGGGTGCGGCGTCGCCGGGGGCACCCTGCCCGACGACGCCACGCGCCTCGAGGTCCCGGGCGTCCCGACCTCCGCGGCCGAGCCCGCGGCGTCGGGCACGCCCGTGGGCCACGCGCGCCGGGCCGGCGCGGGCCTGGACGGGCTGACGGTCGCGGACGTGGACCGGGCCGACAAGCTCGCGGCGATGCGCGCGGGCGAGCTCGGCTCGGTCCACTCCTGGGAGCTCGTCACCGCCGTGGACGGGCCGGGGACCCGGCTCACCGTGTTCCTCAACGGGTGCCCGCTGCGGTGCCTGTACTGCCACAACCCCGACACGTTCGCGATGAAGGACGGCAGGCCCGTCACGGCGGACGAGCTCCTCGGGCGCGTCCGGCGCTACCTGCCCGTGTTCCGGGCGACGCACGGGGGGCTCACGCTCTCCGGCGGCGAGGTGCTCATGCAGCCCGCGTTCGCGGCGCGCGTCCTGCGCGGTGCGAAGGCGATGGGCGTGCACACCGCGCTCGACACGTCGGGCTTCCTCGGCGCCAACGCGACCGACGCGATGCTCGACGACACCGACCTCGTGCTGCTCGACGTGAAGTCCGGCGACCCGGAGACCTACACGAAGGTCACGAGCCGCGACCTCGAGCCGACCCTGCGGTTCGGGCGACGGATCGCCGAGCGCGGGCTCACTGGCCACGCGCCCGAGGTCTGGGTGCGCTTCGTGCTCGTCCCGGGCCTCACCGACGACCCGGACAACGTCGAGAAGGTCGCCGCGTACGCGGCGTCGCTCAACGCGATCCGGCCCGGCACGGTGACGCGCGTCGAGGTGCTGCCCTTCCACCAGATGGGCCGTGACAAGTGGGACGCGCTCGGGCGCACCTACGAGCTCGACGACACGCCTGCGCCGTCGGCCGAGCTCACCGAGCGCGTGCGCGGCCAGTTCCGCGCCCACGGCCTGACGACGTACTGACCCGACCCGCTGACGAGCGCCCGCTCGCCGAGACGTGAGAAGTGGCCCGGACCGCCGTGCTCCCGGGGCCACTTCTCCCGTCTCGGCGGGTGCGCGCTCCCCGGGGCGGGGTCGGGTCGTAGGGTGCGCGGGTGCCTGCAGCGACCGTCGACGCCCACGACCCCCGATGGACCGAATGCGGGAGGCGGTGGACCGAGCGCGCCGCCGGCGCGCTCGCCGACCTCGCGAGCCCCGACGGCACGAGCCCGGTCGTGGTCGAGCACATCGGGTCGACGGCGGTCCCCGGGCTCGCGGCGAAGCCGATCATCGACCTCCAGGTGCGCGTCGCGCCGCTGCCCTCCGAGGCGGAGCTCGACGCCGCGCTCGGGCCGCTCGGGTTCTCGATCGAGCGCGGCGCGCGCCCGGACTCGCCCGGCGTCTACCGGGACGTCCCGCGCCCGGGCGCCGACCCCGCCCCCGAGCTCTACGCCAAGCGACTGCTCACCCGCCCCGGCGACGAGGACGAGCCGCCCGTGATCCTGCACGTCCGCCGCCTCGACTCGCCGTTCGCGGCGTACGTCGTCGCGTTCCGCGACTGGCTGCGTGCCGTCCCCGCCGAGGCCGCGGCGTACGAGGCGACGAAGCGCGACCTCGCCGCGCGCCACGCGGACGCCGACGACTACGACGACTACACGCGCGACAAGACGGCGTTCCTCGACGCGGCGCAGTCCCGGATGGAGCGCTGGCTCGCCGAGCGCGCGAACGGTCCTGCCTGATCCCTGCACGGTGCCGCCCGAGCGCTGATACCGTGGTGGTACCAAACGAGAGGAGCTCACGTGGCTATGACCTTGCGGCTCGACGACGACGCGCAGGCGGCGCTGGAGCGTATCGCCCGCCGCGAGGGCGTCTCCGCGAACACAGCCGTCGCACGCGCCGTCGTGGAGTACGACGCGAAGCGGCGCGAGATGCGTGACCGGCTGCTCGCCGACATCGTGGCGGAGGACCAGGAGCTGCTCGACCGGCTCGCGCAGTAGCCGTGGTCGTCTACCTCGACGAGGACGACCTCGTCGCCGCCGCCACGGCGTTCCTCGGGCACCCGCCCGCCGTCCGCGACTTCGGGCTCCTGTCGTCCGCACTGGCGCGTCCGGCCGCGTCGATGTACGGCGTCGAGGCCTACCCCGCCCTCGACGAGAAGGCAGCGGCGCTGCTTCTCTCCGTCACGAAGAACCACGCGCTGATCGACGGGAACAAGCGACTGGGCTGGGTCGCGGTCAGACTCTTCTACGCGCTCAACGGGGTGCGGCTCGCCGTGCCGCAGGACACTGCGTACGCGCTCGTCGTCGGTGTCGCAGCCGGTGAGATCGACGACGTCGAGACCGTGGCGGGGAAGCTCGCGGAGCACGTCGTGCGCCGCGAGTCGTGACCGCCGCGAGCGGCGCGCTGCCCGACGTCGCCACCGCTCGGGCGGTCGTCGCGGACGCGGACGCCCTCGCCGCGCTGATCGCGACCCTCTCCGCCGCGCCCGGGACGGCCCGCGAGCAGGTGCGCGCCGCGTTCGGCGACAGCCGCGAGGAGAAGGTCCTGGCGCGCCTCGACACCGTCGACGTCGCGTCGCTGCGCGACGTCACGCGCGAGCGCCTGCGGCTCGGGGCGCTCGCGGACGCGGGCGTGCGGACGGTCGGCGAGGTCGCGCGGCTCGGGCGCGACGGGCTGGAGAAGCTCCCCGAGATCGGCCCCCAGACGGCGACGCACCTGCTCGCCGCCGCCGAGCAGGTGGCGCGCGCCGTGCGCGAGAGCCTGCGCTTCCGGATCGACCTCACGCCGACGGACCCGGTCGCGACCGCGCTCGTTCAGGCGCTGCACACGCTCGACCAGGCCGACGCCGCCGTCGCGCGCTACGGCGACCAGGTGCGGGCCGCGCTCGCGGAGCACGAGCGCGTGCGCGCCGACGCACTGGTCGCCGCGAGCGGGCCGCGCCGCCTGCTCGCGTGGGGCGGGCGGCGGCGTCGGGCCTCAGCCGCGATCACGGTGCTCGCCGCGGTCGTCGAGCGGGCGCGGGCCACCGGGCTCGCCGAGGAGGCGCGGCGCGTCGTCGGGCTGCTCGCCGAGCCCGCGCGCCCGTACGACGTCTGGGAGGACTTCCGGCGGCGGTCCGCGGCGTACTACGCGCTGCTCGACGGCGTCGCCCCCACGGGCCGCGACGTCGCCGCCGCGGCCGGGCACCTGCCCACCGAGCTCGTGGACCGCGTGCAGACGCAGGCGCTCGACGAGTCGCTGCTGACCGTCTCGCTGCGCGGGTACCAGGCGTTCGGGGCCCGCTTCGCGCTCGCCCAGCGCCGCGTCGTCCTGGGCGACGAGATGGGCCTGGGCAAGACGGTGCAGGCCGTCGCCGTCGTCGCGCACCTGGTCGCCCGCGGTGCGACCCACGCGCTCGTCGTGTGCCCGGCGAGCGTGCTGGAGAACTGGGTGCGCGAGCTGCGCGCGCACGCGAGCCTCCCGGTGCACGCCGTCCACGGCGAGGACCGGGAGGAGGCGGCCGCGGCGTGGCGCGCTGCGGGCGGTGTCGCCGTCGTGACCTTCGCGGGCCTGCGGCGCACGGGGACCGAGGCGTTCGCCGCGGCGGCGCCGGCGGTGCTCGTCGTGGACGAGGCGCACTACGTGAAGAACCCGCTCGCGAAGCGGTCCGTGGCCGTCGCGGCCCTCGCGCGGACGACCGAGCACGTGCTCCTGCTCACCGGCACACCCATGGAGAACCGGGTCGAGGAGTTCCGCACCCTGCTGGGCTACCTCCAGCCCGAGCTCGCGGCACGGCTGGACGCCGCGCACGGCGCCGCCGGCCCCGACGCGTTCCGGCACGCCGTCGCGCCCGCCTATCTGCGCCGCAACGCCGAGGACGTGCTCGAGGAGCTGCCCGAGCTCGTGCAGGTCGACGAGTGGGAGCGGCTCGGCACGGTCGACGGCGCCGCGTACCGGGAGGCGGTCGCGGCGGGGTCGTTCATGGCCATGCGGCGGGCGGCGTTCGCCGTCGAGCACCCCGAGGACTCGGCGAAGCTGCGCCGGCTCGTCGAGATCGCGCGCGAGGCGGCCGAGAACGGGCGCAAGGTCGTGGTGTTCTCGTATTTCCGGGACGTCGTGGACGTGGTCGTGCGCGCGCTCGGCGACCTCGCCCTCCCGCCCCTCACCGGCTCCGTGCCCGCCCGCACGCGCCAGACGATCGTCGACGACTTCACCGCGGCCGAGGACCCGCGCGTGCTCGTCAGCCAGATCGACGTCGGGGGAGTGGGTCTCAACCTCCAGGCGGCGTCCGTCGTGGTCCTGTGCGAGCCGCAGACCAAGCCGACGACCGAGGCGCAGGCCGTCGCGCGCGCCCACCGCATGGGGCAGGTCGAGACCGTCCAGGTGCACCGCCTGCTCACCGTCGACAGCGTCGACGAGCACCTCGTGCGCCTCCTCGGCACCAAGGCCCGGCTGTTCGACGCCTATGCGCGCCGCAGCGCGCTCGCCGAGGAGGTCGCGGGCGCGGTCGACGTGTCCGAGGCGTCGCTCGCGCGCGCGGTGGTCGACGCCGAGCGCGCCCGCCTGTTCGTCGACCCGGCCGTGACGTCGGTCGAGGACGCGCCCGTCGAGCGCTGACGGGGCCCGGGTCCGCGCCGTCGTCGCGCTCGGCGCCGGGACGCGGCATAGCGTGGCGTCATGACCGAGACGGAAACCTTGCCCCCGCTCACCCCGCTGCGAGAGGACTGGTCGACGGCGCTCGCGGTCGTCGCGCACCCGGACGACATGGAGTTCGGCGCGGCCGCCGCCGTCGCGCGGTGGACCGCGCAGGGCAAGCGGGTCGTGTACTGCATGGTCACGAGCGGCGAGGCGGGGATCGACGGGATGGACCCGGACGAGGCGCGCCGCGTGCGGGAGGCGGAGGAGGTCGAGTCGGCACGGATCGTCGGCGTCGACGAGGTCGAGTTCCTCGGGCTGCCCGACGGCGTCCTCGAGTACGGCCTGCCGCTGCGGCGCGCGATCGCGGGGGCGATCCGGCGCCACCGGCCCGACGTCGTGATCACCGGGAACTATCGCGAGACGTTCCCGGGCGGGATGCTCAACCAGGCGGACCACGTCGCGACGGGGCGGGCCGTCGTGGACGCCGTGCGCGACGCGGGGAACCGGTGGGTGTTCCGCGAGCAGGTCGAGTCGGACGGGATCGAGCCGTGGGGCGGCGTGCGCCAGGTGTGGGTCGCCGCGTCGCCCGACGCCCGGCACGGCGTGGACGTCAGCGCGACCTTCGACGCGGGCGTGGCGTCCCTGCGCGCGCACGCCGCCTACCTCGACGGCCTCGGCTGGGAGGACTTCGACCCGGCGGCGTTCCTCGCGTCGATGAGCGCCCCGACGGGCGAGCGGATGGGCGTGGCGCACGCCGTGGCGTTCGAGCTCCTGCTCATGAACGGAGAGGACTGACTCACCCCCTCCGACGGCCGCCGAGCAGGCGGTCGTGGCTCGTCCTGCACTCGGGACGGGCCACGACCACCTGCTCGGCGGAGGAGGAGGGGTTTGGTCAGACGCGCGATGTCGCCGGGACGTTCGCGACGCCGTCGGGCAGGAAGCGGCGGCCCAGGACCTTCTCGCTGTAGCCCGTGCGGTCGAGGTACGGCGTGATGCCGCCCAGGTGGAAGCCCCACCCCGCGCCGAGGATCATGCACAGGTCGATCTGCGACGGGCTCGCGACCACGCCCTCGTCGAGCATGAGCCCGATCTCCTGCGTGAGCGCCGTGAGCACGGAGTCGAGGACGCCGGCCTCGTCCAGCGCCCCGTCGCCGCCCGCCTCGCCCGTGCCGAAGACCCGCTGGATCGCGGGGTCGACGGGCTTGGGCAGGCCCTTCGGCGCGTCGAGGACGACGGGGATCTGCTCGTCCACGATGCGCTGCAGGCCGGGGGACTCGGGGAACCGGTCGCCCAGGTCCTCGCGCAGCGACGTGAGGACGTGCAGGCCGACGGCCGGGCCGACGAGGTCGAACAGCGCGAACGGCGGCATCGGCAGGCCGAGCGGTGCGACGGCGCGGTCCGCGACCTCGACCGACGTGCCGTTCTCGACCGCCTCGACGATCTTGCCCATGAGCAGGATGAGCAGGCGGTTGACGACGAACCCGGGGCGGTCGGCGACGAGCACGGCCGTCTTGCGGAGCTTCTTCGTCATGGCGAACGCGGTCGCGAGGGCCGCGTCGTCGGTCTTCGCCGCATGGATGATCTCGACGAGCGGCATCTGGGCGACGGGGTTGAAGAAGTGCATCCCGACGACGCGCTCGGGGTGCTGCAGGTCGGCCGCCATCTCGGTGATCGACAGCGCGGACGTGTTGGTCAGCAGCACGGCCTCGGGCGACAGGACGCCCTCGAGCTCGGCGAAGACCTTCTTCTTGAGCCCGAGGATCTCCGTGACTGCCTCGATCACGACGTCGCAGCCCGCGAAGTCGCCGAGCTCGGTCGTGCCGTGCACGGAGCCGACGATGCGCGCGCCGGTGTCGGCGGACATGCGGCCCGAGCGTACGAGCTTCTCGACGGTGGAGCGGACGTAGCCGAGGCCCTTGTCGACGCGCTCCTGGTCGAGGTCGCGCATGACGACCGGCACCTGGAGGCGCTGCGCGAACAGCAGCGCGATCTGCGCGGCCATGAGCCCAGCGCCCACGATCCCCACGCGGGTGACGGGGCGGGCGAGCTTCGCGTCCGGCGCGCCCTGGGGCCGCTTGCCCTTCGAGACGAGCTGGAACGCGTAGACGCTCGCGCGCATCTCGTCGCTCATGATGAGGTCCGCGAGGGCTTCGTCCTCGGCGGCGAACGCCTCCTCGCGCGACGCGGTGCGCGCGGCGGCGACGAGGTCGAGCGCGCGGTACGGGGCGGGGCGCGAGCCCGCGACCACGGCGTCGAGGCGCTGACGCGTCCCGGCGACGACGGCGTCCCACACGGGCTGCGGGTCGAGCTCGCGCCGCTCGACGACGATCTCGCCGCGCAGCACGGCCTCGGCCCAGCGCAGCGAGGACTCGAGGAAGTCGGGCGCCTCGAAGAGCGCGTCGACGAGCCCGATCTCGTACGCCTCCTTCGCCTTGAACGGCTTGTTCGCGGCCGGGCGGGCGAGGATGACGTCCATCGCCTTCTCGACGCCGAGCAGGCGCGGCACGAGGAAGGCGCCGCCCCAGCCGGGGACCAGGCCCAGGCCGACCTCGGGCAGTGCGAGCGCGCCGGCGTCGGACGCGACGGTGCGGTACGTGCAGTTCAGCGCGACCTCGAGGCCGCCGCCGAGCGCGACGCCGTTGACGAACGCGAACGTCGGCACGCCCATGTCCTGGAGCAGCGTGTACGCGGCGTGGCCGGCGCGCCCGAGGGCGAGCGCGTCGTCGCGCACCTGGACGGCCGCGGCCTGCGTGAGGTCCGCGCCGGCGGCGAGGAAGTACGGCTTGCCCGTGATCGCGACGGCGACGATCTCGCCGTCCGCGGCCCGGCGCCGCAGCGTCTCGAGGGCCGCGTGCAGCTCCGCGAGGCCCTCGGGGCCGAGCGTCGTCGGCTTGGTGTGGTCGAGCCCGTTGTCGAGCGTGACGAGGGCGAGCGTGCCAGTCCCGCCGGGGAGCGCGACGTCGCGCACGAGCGAGTGCGTGACGCGCTCCCCGCGCGCGGCGTCCTTCGTCGCGTCCGCGGAGGTGGTGGGCGTGGTGTCGGTCGGTGCGCTCATCGTCAGTTCTCCGCGGTCTCGAAGGTGTGGCCGGAGTAGTCGGCGTGGTGCGGGTTCTCCCAGATGACGGTCCCGCCCATGCCGAGGCCGACGCACATGGTCGTCAGGCCGTAGCGCACCTCGGGGTGCTGCTCGAACTGGCGCGCGAGCTGCGTCATGAGGCGCACGCCCGACGACGCGAGCGGGTGGCCCATGGCGATGGCGCCGCCGTACTGGTTGACGCGCTCGTCGTCGTCCGCGATGCCGAAGTGGTCGAGGAACGCGAGCACCTGGACCGCGAACGCCTCGTTGATCTCGAACAGGCCGATGTCGTCGATCGTCAGGCCCGCGGACGCGAGCGCGCGCTCGGTCGCGGGGACCGGCCCGATGCCCATGACCTCCGGGTCGACGCCCGCGTACGCGTACGCGACGAGGCGCATGCGCGCCGGGAGCCCGAGCTCGTCGGCGACGTCGCCCGCGGCGAGCAGGCACGCCGTCGCGCCGTCGGTCAGCGGCGAGGCGTTGCCCGCGGTGACCTTCCCGCCGGGGCGGAACGGGGTCTTGAGGTCGCGGATCGAGTCGACCGTGGTGCCGGGGCGGGGGAGCTCGTCGGCCGTGGCCAGGCCCCACCCGAGCTCGGTCGACCGGGTCGCGACCGGCACGAGGTCGGGGGAGATGTCGCCGTTCGCGAGGGCCTTGGCGTACTTGGCCTGGCTCGCGACGGCGTACGCGTCGGCACGCTCCTTGGTGAGGTGCGGGTACCGGTCGTGCAGGTTCTCGGCCGTCGCGCCCATGACGAGCGCGGAGGAGTCGACGAGGCGCTCGGCGACGAACCGCGGGTTCGGGTCCGACCCCTCGCCCATGGGGTGGTGGCCCATGTGCTCGACGCCGCCCGCGACGACGACGTCCTGCGCGCCCACGGCGACGTTCGCCGCGGTGGTCGTGACCGCGGTCATCGCACCCGCGCACATGCGGTCGATCGCGAAGCCGGGCACCGACTTGGGCAGCCCGGCCAGCACGGCGACGCTGCGGCCGAGGGTGAGGCCCTGGTCGCCGGTCTGCGTCGTCGCGGCGAGCGCGAGCTCGTCGATCCGCTCCACGGGCAGCTCGGGGCGGCGGCGCAGGAGCTCGCGGACCGTCTTCACGGCGAGGTCGTCCGCGCGGGTCTCGGCGTAGATCCCGTCGGGGCGTGCCTTGCCGAACGGGCTGCGGACGCCCTCGACGAAGACGACGTCGCGCACGGGGCGTCGGCGCGAGCGCTGGGTAGCCGCCTGGGTGGGTGCCGAGGTGGGAGAGGGGGCCTCGTTGGCCACGGTCATGGCATCTCCATCCGATGCAGATGGTCGGGACGGCGGTGTCCGGAGCGGCACCGCTCGGGGGTCGTACTGCGATACACGCTACCGCGGGTATCGGGAAAGCACGAGACCGATGCTACGACATGAAGAGACCCGGTATCGCATCGCGCGATACCGGGTCTCTCCGAGGTTCGGGGTGGTCGGGAGCCCGCGTCAGCGGCTCCCGCGGAGCTTGCGCACGACCTTCTTCGCGGTCGGCAGGCCCTTGTTCCACGCGGAGTACCACATCGAGAACGGCACGTCGACGCTGTGCACGAGCTCGTCGTCGTGCTGGGCGAAGCTGCGCTTGAACTCGCTGATCCCGTCGTTGAGCAGACCGTTCATGTCGTACCGGACCAGACCGGCCTGCTGCGCGAGGGTGATCGCGTGCCACTTCACCGGCGCGTTCGCGCGGAGCTTGCGGCCCGCGTCGTTGATGCCGCCGTAGAGCTCGAACGACGTCGTCGCCGACGACACGCACCACACGAACGACACCGGGGCGCCCTCGGAGAACGCGGCGACGAGCACCGAGTGCTCGCCGAGCTCGCGGTGGATCGCGAGGTAGTACTCGTCGTCGTGCAGCGCGAAGCCCGCTCGCTCGGCGGTCTCGTGGTAGACGTCGAGCACCTGGCGCACCTCGGCCTCGTCCGTCACGCGCCGCACCTCGAGGCCGGTGCGCGCCGCCTTGCGGATGTCGTACCGCGTCGACTTGCCCATGGCCTTCGTCAGCTCGTCCTCGGACTTCGTGAGATCGAGGATCAGGGTCACCGGGTAGAGGATCGGGTTCGCCGCGGGGCGGGCGTCGGGCAGCGCGAGGTGCGTCCCGACCGGCCAGTCGGGCTCGATCGTGACCCCCACGCCGCCCACCGTCGTCTTGCACCACGCGACGACCGCACGGGTCACGGCGTCGCGCGTCGCGTCGTCGCCCACGCCCGGGCCGGCGCCCCAGCCGTCTCCCGCCGGCGCGATCACGGGCCCACGGGGCACGTGGCACAGCGCCTTGAACTGCGCCGGGAGGGACCGCACGAGAACCTGCGCCAGGCCGCGGACGCGGCCGTCGCCGTCCACCGCCTCCACGCGGTGCGGGGTCCAGGCCCCCGTGGCCTTGACCTCGCCCCAGCCCCACAGCTGCAGGGGGTGGCCGCCGAGCTCGTTCACCCGGGCGTCCCAGGAGGCTCGGTCGGTGACTGTCCGGATCGTCAGGTTCGCGTCGTGCACGCGGACGACCCTACCCTCCCGCTACCGCTCGCCGGCGCGCTCGAACGCGTCCGCGAGGGGCTCCGCGACGAGCCCCACCTGCCACTCGCGCGCCCCGCGGCCGCGCAGGAACGCGGCGATCCCCGCCGCGTCGGCGGGCTCCGGCGGCGTCCAGCACAGGCGCCGCAGGGCGTCGGGCTGGAGCACGTTCTCGACGGGCAGCGCGTACCGCTCGGCGAGCTCCTGCACGACGCCGCGCGCCGCGTCGAGCCGTGCCGCGGCGCCCGGGTCGCGGTCCGCCCACGCGCGCGGCGGGGGCGGGGCGTCCGTGCGCGGCCCGCGCGTGGTCGGCAGCGCGCTCGCGGGCAGCGCGAGCGCCGCGTCGACGGCCCGCTGCCAGTACGCCGCGCGACGGCGCGTGCCCTTGCCCGCGAACGGCGGCAGCTCCACGAGCTGGCCGGCCGTGCGCGGCAGCGCCTCCGCCGCGGCGACGATCGCGCGGTCGGGCAGGACGCGCCCGGGAGCGATGTCCCGCGCCCGGGCGGTCGCGTCGCGGGCCTCCCACAGGCTGCGGACCACGGCCAGCCGCCGCGGGTCGCGCAGCGTGTGCGTGCCGGACGTCCGACGCCACGGCTCGGGCCGCGGGGCCGGCGGTCCCGCGGTGCGCACGGCCTCGAACTCCTGCGCCGCCCAGTCCGCCTTGCCCGCCTCGTCGAGCCGCTCCCCGAGCGCGCGGCGCAGCGGGACGAGCACCTCGACGTCGAGCGCCGCGTACCGCAGCCAGTCCTCGGGCAGGGGCCGCGTCGACCAGTCCACCGCCGAGTGCTCCTTGGCGAGGCCGAGCCCGAGCACCTCGGCGACCACCGCCGCGAGGCCGACGCGCTCCATCCCCAGCAGGCGGGCGGCGAGCTCGGTGTCGAACACGCTCGCCGGGACGACCCCGTGCTCCGCGAGCCCCGGCAGGTCCTGGGACGCGGCGTGCAGGACCCACTCGGCGTCCCCGACCGCCTCGCGCAGCGGCGACAGGTCGGGCACGGCGACCGGGTCGACGAGCGCGGTGCCCGCGCCCTCGCGGCGCACCTGCACGAGGTAGGTGCGCTGGCCGTACCGGTAGCCGGACGCGCGCTCGGCGTCGGCGGCCACGGGGCCGCTCGCAGCGGCGAACGCCTCGACGACGCGCGCGAACGCGGCGGGCGTGTCGACGACGGGGCCGACGCCGTCGGACGGCTCCGTCAGCGGGGTGACGACGGTCGGGGCGCGCTCCGCCCCGGGTGCCGGGTCGAGCGGAGGGGGAGCGGGTGCTGCGGTCGAGCTCATGAGCCCACGGTATTGCGTCGCGCGGGGGGTCGAGCACCGAGGGGGGTCACGCCCTCGGGGAGCGGCGGCAGCCCGGCGGCGGTGCACAAGAGCTGCGCCCACGCCGCGAGGTGGTCGCCGAGGTCGGCCGTGCCCGGGCCCGGCGCGACGGGCGTCCACGACGCGCGCATCTCGAGCTCGACGTCGTTGTGCTTGCCGGCCAGCGCCCCGAAGCTCTGGGACAGCACGCGCGTGACCGTGCCGCCCTCCGCGCGCACGACGGCGCCCGTGTCGTGCAGGGCGTCCTCGAGCCACGTCCACGCGACCTCGGCGAGCACGTCCTCCGCCGCCATCTCCGGCTCCAAAGTCGCGCGCACGAGCGTGACGACGCGGAACCGGCCCTCCCACGCCTCCTGGCCTGCCGGGTCGTAGAGGACGATGAAGCGCCCCGACGCGAGCTCGGGGTCGTCGGAGCGCGCCGCCTCGACCTCGCCCGTGAGCGCGACCGACCACGGCGCGATCCGGCGCGGGGCGGGGACTTCGCGCAGCGTCACCTCGGGCCGCAGCCGGCGCGCGCCCAGGGCGTCGAGGACGGCACGGAACTCCGGGGGAGCGTCGGTCCCGTGAGGGGTGGTCACCCCGGCACAGTACGAGCGCGAGGGGCGGGACGGACGCACGCCGCGCGGGTGTCATCGAATCGTGATCCCGACTTCGTCACGATCCCTGCGGGTGACCGGATCGTGGCACCCCCGGGGCTCGACGGCGCCCGAGGACTAGGCTGGCAGCGTATCCATCCCCGGTGCACCCGGCCGCGCGCCCGCGCCCGGCCCGGTTCCGCGCCCTCCCGCGCGCAGCCGTCGTGCGCCGGGACCGACCCTCGAGGAGCAGGGAAGCAGATGTCAGCACGCGCACAGATCGGTGTGACCGGACTCGCCGTCATGGGTCGCAACCTGGCCCGCAACTTCGCCCGGCACGGCTACACGGTCGCGGTGCACAACCGCTCGTACGCCAAGACCGAGTCCCTGATCGCCGAGGCGGGCACCGAGGGCGACTTCGTGCCGTCGGAGTCGATGGCGGACTTCGTGGCCTCGCTCGAGCGCCCGCGCAAGGTCGTCATCATGGTCAAGGCGGGCGCGGCGACCGACGCCGTCATCGACGAGCTCGTGCCGCTGCTGGAGGAGGGCGACATCGTCGTCGACGCCGGCAACGCGCACTTCCCCGACACGATCCGCCGGGAGAAGGCCCTCGCGGCGCTGGGCCTGCACTTCGTCGGCACGGGCGTCTCGGGCGGCGAGGAGGGCGCGCTCAACGGTCCGTCGATCATGCCGGGCGGCACGCGCGAGTCGTACCAGAGCCTCGGCCCGATCCTCGAGGACATCTCGGCGAAGGTCGACGGCGTGCCCTGCTGCACCTACGTCGGGCCCGACGGCGCCGGCCACTTCGTCAAGATGGTGCACAACGGCATCGAGTACGCCGACATGCAGCTCATCGCCGAGGCGTACGACCTGCTCAAGCAGGGGCTCGGCGCGTCCGCGCAGGAGATCGGCGAGATCTTCGCGCAGTGGAACACGGGCGACCTCGAGTCGTTCCTCATCGAGATCACCGCGGACGTGCTCCAGCACGTCGACGCGGAGACCGGCAAGGCGTTCGTCGACGTCGTTCTCGACCAGGCGGAGCAGAAGGGCACCGGCCGCTGGACGGTGCAGAACGGCCTCGACCTCGGCGTGCCGATCACGGGCATCGCCGAGGCGACGTTCGCGCGCGCGCTGTCCGGCTCGGTCCCGCAGCGCGAGGCCGGTCGCGCCGCGCTGCCCGCCGACGCCGCGGCGTGGGACGTGCAGGACCGCGACGCGTTCGTCGAGGACGTGCGCCTCGCGCTCTACGCGTCGAAGGTCGTCGCGTACTCCCAGGGCTTCGACCAGATCGCGGCCGCGTCGGCCGAGTACGGCTGGGACATCGACCGCGGCGCGATGGCCCGCATCTGGCGCGGCGGCTGCATCATCCGCGCGCGCTTCCTCAACCGCATCACCGAGGCGTACGAGCGCGACGCGCAGCTCCCGCTGCTCCTCGCCGACGAGTACTTCACCGGCGCGGTCGGCAACGGCCTCGCGGCGTGGCGTCGCGTGGTGGCGCAGGCCGCCCTCAACGGCGTGCCGACGCCCGCGTTCTCGTCGTCGCTCGCCTACTACGACGGCGTGCGGGCCGAGCGCCTGCCCGCCGCGCTCATCCAGGCGCAGCGCGACTTCTTCGGCGCGCACACCTACCGCCGCGTCGACAAGCCGGGCGTCTTCCACACCGAGTGGTCGGGCGACCGCACCGAGTCCGACGCCTGACGTTTCTCTCCGACGTCCCGACGGCGGTCGTCGCGCTCCGGCGCGGCGGCCGCCGTCGCGCGTCCCGGGCCCGTACCTCGTGTCGCCCGCACGTCCGGTCGCGCGCGGTCGGTCCCCGCGCGTGACGAGCGGCTCGGCCCGGCCGGCCCGCCGACGTGGCAGGCTAGGCGCGCGGGCCGCTGCGTCGGCCCCGACCCCCTGACGCCGGACGACACGGAGAACGATGAGCCGCCACCCGCAGGACGCGACCGCGACGAGGATGCTCGCCGACCGGACGGGCACCGACCCGGCCGACTGGTTCCTCGTCTTCAAGGCCCGCTACGGGATGGAGGTCGTGTTCCGCGCGCTCGCCGAGGCGCGGGGCCCGGGCGACGTGGTCACGCAGGTGTTCACGTGCTCGACGGCGGTCGACCCGGTGCTCGTGGCCGGGCTGCGGCCGGTCTACGCCGAGGTGTCCCCGGCGACGGTCGCGATCGACCCCGACCGGCTCGCCGTCGGCCCGGGCACGCGGGCGGTCGTGCTCCAGAACACGTTCGGGATCGTCGACGAGCCGGCCGCGCGGCGCCTGCGCGACGCCGCGCGCTCCGTCGGGGCGCTGCTCGTCGAGGACAGCGCGCACTGCGTGGGGCGCCTCGCGCGCGACGCCGACGGCACGCCCGTCGCCGACGTCTCGTTCCACTCGTTCGGCGTCGAGAAGCTGCTGCCCACGCGGTTCGGCGGGGCGGTGTGGGTGAGCCCCGCGCTCGACCCGGCGCTGCGCGCGGCGACGGTGGCGGCGCTCGACGCGCTCCCCGCCGTCGGGCCGCGGCTCGACCTCGCCGCGCGCAGCTTTCGCACCCAGGTGCGCGTGCTCAACCGCCTCCCCGGCGCGGCGGCGGGCAAGGTGCGTGGCGCGCTCACGGCCGTCGGGGCGTACGAGCCGGCGATCGCTCCCGTGGAGAACCGGGGCGGCCTCGCGCACCCGCCGCAGCGCCCGTCCGCGTGGGTCGTGGACCGCATGGTCGACGCGCTGCGGTCCAGCGGCGACACCGAGGCGCGCCGCGCCGACACGGTCGCGGAGTACGTGCGCGGGCTGTCGGGCGTCGTCGAGGTCCCGGCCGGGATCGGGGAGCGCGCGCCGCTCGTGCGGTTCCCGTTCTTCGCGCCCGACGCCGCGACCGCCGACCGCCTGGTCGCCGAGCTCACGGCCGCCGGGTTTTACGTCGGCAAGTGGTACCGGCCGGCGCTGTTCCCCGGTCCGGACGACCCCGCGGTCTACGGGTACACCCCGGGCGACCCCGCGCTCGCGACGACGGAGGACCTCGTCGCGCGCGTCGTCAACCTGCCGACCACGGTGGGCGTCGCGACGGCCCGCCGCCTCGTCGAGGCCGTCCGGTCCGCCCTGGGCGCCTGAGCCCCACGACCAGGCGGTCCGTGGCGGCCGACCAGGTGATCCCGGCGCGTCCGCGACACCGGACGGGCCACGACCACCTGGTCGGCGCCGCGACTCCCGCGGTTACGCCGACGGGCGCGAGCGCGCGAACTTCACGTAGTCGAGCGTGTGGTGCAGGTCCACGCGCCACACGTCGAGGCGGCGGCGCAGGCTGCGGTCGGGCGCGTACCGCAGGGTGTGCCACACGCCGTGCTTGCGGGCCTTCTTCACGCGGTGGCGCAGCGACACCGGGACGAGCGCCCGGACGACGGGGTAGGGCACGTTGACCCACAGGCGCGCGTCCGACGTGACCTGCTCGGGCAGCTCGCGCCCGTACACGAGGTCCTCGACGTAGCAGCGCGCGAGGTTGCCGCCGGCGGCCATCGTGTAGAAGCTCGCCGCGCCCTGGCGCAGGTTGACCTCGAGGATCTTGCTCGTGCCGGTGCGGCGGTCGTACATGACGTCCAGGTTCGCGGCGCCGACGTAGCCGAGGCTGTCGAGCAGGTGCCGGACGGACTCCGTGAGCCGGTCGTCCTTCATCGTCACGACGGCGTTGTAGTTCCCGACGAGCTTCGGGTCGTACTCGCCGAGCACGATCTGGGCCGCGGACAGGAACCGCAGGCGGCCGTGACGGTCGGAGTACGTGTTGACCACGCGCATGACCGACTCGTCGCCCGCGAGGTACTCCTGGACGATGAGGTCGTCCGTGTAGCCGGCGGCGTAGATGCGGCGGCCGACGTCGCGCAGCTCGGCCGCGTCCTGGACGAGGTACACCTTCTTCTTGCCCTCGAACCGCAGGCGCGGGTAGGTATCGGTGTCGGCCGGCTTGAGGATGAGCGGGTACGGGAAGGGCAGGTCCTCGCCGAAGCCGGGGGCGTCGACGTCGGCCGCCGTGGCGATCACCGTCTCCGGGTGCGGCACGCCGAGCTCCGCGCACGTGCGCGCGAAGTCCGTCTTGTTCATGAGGCGCGCGGCCAGGTCCTCGCCGACGAGCGGGATGACGTAGAGGTCCTCGAGCTCGGCCCGGTGGGCGACGACGACGTTCGTGTAGAACTCGATGTTCGCGATGAGCAGGCGCTTGCGGCCCGGGAACTCCTCGGCGAGCTCGCGCAGGACGGCGACGATGCGCTCCGGGTCGTCGAAGTCGCGGTAGGTGCGCACGTCGACGATGCGGGAGTCCGCCGTCTCGCGCAGGGGGAAGCGGCCCAGGGCCAGCGTGCGGACGCCGTACGCCTCGTGCAACGACCTCGCGATGTTGTAGGTGTTGAGGTTGGTCCCCAGGACGATGGGGAGGAACTCGGCGTTGCCGTACGTCATCGCGGAGGGTCGTCCGTTTCTCTGTCGGGTCGGCGGGCGTCCGCCATCCTACGGTCCGCACGGCCCGCTCCCCGGGACGCGGGCGCCGTAGGATCCACGGGTGACGTCGCGACCGGACCAGGACCACGCCCAGCCCCTCGTCGGAGTGCTCGGAGGTGTCGGGCCGCTCGCCACGGCCTACTTCCTCCAGCTCCTCGTCGCGCTCACGGAGGCCGAGCGCGACCAGGACCACGTCGACGCCGTCGTGCTCAACCACGCGACGATCCCCGACCGCACGGACTTCATCCTCGGGCGGTCGGACGCGGACCCGGGCCCGGTGCTCGCGCGGGACGCGGAGCGGCTCGAGCGCTTCGGCGCGGACTTCCTCGTCATGCCGTGCAACACCGCGCACTACTTCACGCAGCAGGTGCTCGACGCGATCAGCGTCCCGTTCGTCTCCATCATCGACACGACGGTCGACGCGGCGCGGGCGCGGGTCGACGACCTGCGCGCGGTGGGCCTGCTCGCGACGGCGGGGACCGCGGCGTCGGGCGTGTACCAGGACGCGTTCGCGCGCCACGGGATCGAGGCGCTCGTGCCCGACGACGCCGACCAGGCGCTCGTGTCGCAGATCATCTACGAGCAGGTGAAGGCGGGGCGGCCGGTCGACATCGAGACGTTCCGGGCCGTCGCGGGGCGGCTCGTCGAGCGCGGGGCCCAGGTCATCGTGCTGGGCTGCACGGAGCTGTCCGTGGTCGCCGTCGACCACGATCTGCTCGCCGACCCGCTCTACCTCGACTCGACCGACCAGCTCGCCCGCGCGACGATCCGCCGCGCCGGGCACCGCGTCCGCGGGGCGTGACCCCGCGGGTCCGCCGACCGCCGGACCGGCAGGCGTCCTCGCCGGCCGGACGCCGGGAGGGTCAGCCCAGCTCGCTCGTGCCCGAGTAGAGGTGCAGCACGGGGACGTGCAGCTCCTCGCGCGCGCGGGAGGCCCAGTCGGTGTGGAACGTGTCCTCGACCGCGTGCGGGTACGTCACGACGACGATCTCGCGCGCCCCGCCGGACGCGACGGCCGTGCGCAGCGCCGGCAGCGGGTCGTCGTCGACGACGACGCCGTCCGCCTCGCGGCCCGCCGCGCGGAGCTCGGCCACGCTGCGCTCGAGCTGCTCGCTCGCCTCCGCCTTCGCCGTCGTGGGCGAGGGCTCGCGGCCCAGGACCTCGTCCCACGCCTCCTTGAGCTCGCCCACGCTGAGGTGGTCGATGATCCCCGAGATGACGTTGCGCTCCGTGTCTGCCGGGACCAGCACCCGGTAGGCGAGCTGCTCGTCCTCGTGCAGCGACAGGATGTGCTGCACGTCGGCCGGGTTGAGCGTGTCTTCGGTCAGGACGAGGATCGTGTCGGTCACGCGGGTCAGCCTAGCGGGAGGAGCCAGCGCGCGGCGGTCGTACCGGCGGGCGACCCGGGCCGGTCCTCGGGGGCGTGCAGCAGGTGGGCGAGGCGTGCCCCGCGGGGGAGGGCCGTGGTCGTCCCCGGAGCCGGGGCGCCGCCCACGATCCGTCCCGGTCCGGGCCCCACGAGCGTCGGGGTGGTCGTCACGCACAGCTCGTCGACGAGGTCCGCGGCGAGGAGGTCCGCCAGCAGCGACGGGCCACCCTCGGTGAGCACGCGCGTGAGGCCCCGCCCGGCGAGCGCGGCCAGCCCCGTGGCGAGGTCGAGCGCGTCGTCCGCCGCGTCCTGCCCGACGACGAGCACCCGGTCCGCGGGCACGTCGCCCCGGGCGGTGGCGGCCCCGGCCGGGCCGGTCAGCACGAACGGCGGGCGGTCCGTCCCGGCGAGCGCCGGGGGCACGCGGCCGCTGCGGCTGACGACGGCGAGCTCGAGCGGGGCGTCGTGCAGGTGCCGCAGCCCGCGCGGCCGGCCGAGCGGGGTGTAGCCCTCGGCGCGCGCCGTGCCCGCCCCGACGAGCACCACGTCCGCCAGCGCCCGCAGGACGCGGAACACGCGCCAGTCCGCGTCGTCGTTGATCGACCCCGACCGCTCGTCGGGGCCCCACGCCGCCCCGTCGACGCTCGCGACCATGTTCGCGCGCACGACGCTCGCCCCGCGCACCGGGGACCCGTAGGCGTAGAGCGCGGCGAGCCGGTCCTCGCGCGGGTCGGGCGGGAGGTGCTCCGCGGCGGGCAGGAGCACGTCGAGCGCGGGGAGGTCGGTGCGCCCGCCGGGCGCGACGGGCCCGTCGGGCGGGGTGGTGGTCGAGGTCACAGCGGCCAGGCTAGCCGCAGGCGTAGGCTGGATCCTCGTGACTGCGCCTGCCTCCGGTGGTCCCTCGGCCCCGGCAGCCCTCCCCGGCACCGCCCGCGCGTCGGCCTCCTCGCCGACCCCCGGCGGGCCCGTCCGCGCCCTCGCCGACGTCCGGCCCTCCGTGCCTCCCGCCCGGCTCCTCGCCGACCTCGTGCCGCCGCGGCACTTCGCCGACGCGCGGTTCTCGACCTACCGCGCCAACGCCGCCTACCCCAGCCAGGCGCGCACCGTCGCGCGGCTCGAGGAGGTCGCGGCCGCCGTCGTGAAGCCCGCGCGCAAGGGGCTGTTCGGCGCCCGGAAGCAGACGGCGCCCGCGGTGTACATGGACGGCGGGTTCGGGGTCGGCAAGACGCACCTGCTCACGTCCCTCGCGCACGCGGTGGGCCTCGACGTCAGCGCGTACGGCACGTTCGTCGAGTACACGAACCTCGTCGGCGCGCTCGGCTTCCGGGCGACGGTGGACGCGCTCGCCACGAAGAAGCTCGTGTGCATCGACGAGTTCGAGCTCGACGACCCGGGCGACACCGTCCTCATGTCGCGGCTCCTGCGCGAGCTCGCGGACCGCGGCGTGGCGCTGGCCGCGACGTCGAACACGCTCCCCGAGGCGCTCGGCGAGGGCCGCTTCGCCGCCGAGGACTTCCTGCGCGAGATCCAGGCGCTCGCGGCCCGGTTCGAGGTGCTGCGCGTCGACGGCGAGGACTACCGGCACCGCGCGGTCGTCACGGACTCCGCGCCGCTTCCCGAGGCCGACGTGCGGGCGGCCGTCACCGGCCGGCCCGGCGCGACCCTCGACGTGTTCGACGACCTGCTCGCGCACCTGTCGCAGGTCCACCCCAGCCGGTACCGGGCGCTGCTCGACGGCGTCGAGGTCGTCGCGCTCACGGGCGTGCACCCCGTCACCGAGCAGTCCGCGGCGCTGCGCCTCGTCGTGCTCGTCGACCGCCTCTACGACCGCGACGTGCCCGTGCTCCTCGCCGGGACCGGCGCGTACACGGGGGAGCGGAGCCTGTTCACCGAGGAGATGCTGCGCGGCGGGTATCGCAAGAAGTACTACCGCGCGCTGTCGCGCCTCGGTGCGCTCGCGGAGGACGGCCGCACGGTCGCGCGCGGCGCGGCCTGAGCGTCACGTCGCGGCGAGGCGCGCCTTCTCGACCGCGACGTCGAAGTCGGCCGGGGGCCACCCGAGGTCGAGGCCGCGCAGCGCGTCGAGCAGGAGCTCGCTCACCGCGAGGCGCGCGAACCACTTCCGGTCGGCCGGGACCACGTGCCACGGCGCGACGTCGGTGCTCGTCCGGTCGAGGACGGCCTGGTACGCCTCCTGGTACGCAGGCCACTTCTGGCGCGAGTCGACGTCGTTCGGGTTGTACTTCCAGAACTTGTCCGGGCGCTCGAGCCGCTCCATGAGCCGCGCGCGCTGCTCCTCGTAGGAGACGAGCAGGGCGACCTTGACGATCGTGGTCCCCGCCGCGGCGACCTCGGCCTCGAAGCGGTTGATCTCGTCGTAGCGCGCCTCCCACACCGCGGGCGGCACGAGCGCGTCGACGCGCGCGACGAGCACGTCCTCGTAGTGCGACCGGTCGAAGACGCCGATGTACCCCGGCTCGGGCAGCGCGCGGCGGATCCGCCACAGGTAGTCGTGCCGCCGCTCCTCGGGCGTGGGCACCCCGAACGACCGGTGCGCGACGCCCTGCGGGTCGACGAGCCCGACGACGTGCCGCACGATCCCGCCCTTGCCGGCGGTGTCCATGCCCTGCAGGACGAGGAGCACCGACCGGGACCCGCCCGAGCGGCCCTCGGCGAACAGGCGCTCCTGCAGCTCGGACAGCTCGTCCGCGTGCTGCGCGACGAGGGCCTTCCCGGCGGCCTTGTCGCCCGTGAACCCCGGGGTCGACGCGCGGTCGAACGCCGCGAGGTCGAAGCCCTCCGGCACCCGCAGCGCCTGCTCCGGCGGGACCTCCCAGGCGCCCTCCGCGCCCTTGCCGTGCGTGGCCTTCGTCTTCGTCGTCGCCATGGGCGCGAGCGTAGTCACCCGCGCGCCAGGACGGCGACCGAACGCGCGGGCAGGTCGACGTGGTGCCGGCCTGCCCGGGTCGCCGGGTCCCAGGCGGCGAGCACGCGCGGCGTGCCGCCGAGCGCGAGCCGCAGGCGCCGCGGGGCGTCCCCGAGGTTCACCGCGACCGCGACGGTGCGCCGGTCCACGACGAACGCGGGCCCGCCGTGCGGGGCGGCGCCCGTCGTCTGCTCCTCGCCCGCCGCGTCGTCCTCCGGGCCGCCCGGGCCGTGGACGCGCACGAGCGAGAGGTCGCCCGAGCGCACGTCGGGCCGCGACCGCAGCGCCACCAGGTCCCGGTACCAGGCGAGCAGGCGCGCGTGCTCGCCGCGCTCCCGCTCGGACCAGTCGAGGACGCTCGCGTCCCGCGTCGAGCGGGCCTGCGGGTCGGGCACGGGGTCGCCGCCGCCCCACCCGTGGTCGGCGAACTCGGCCGCCCGGCCCGCGCGGACGGCCTCCGCGAGCTCCGGCTCCGCGTGGTCCGTGAAGAACTGCCACGGCGTGGACGCCCCCCACTCCTCGCCCATGAACAGCATCGGCGTGAACGGCGACACGAGCACGAGCGCCGCGGCCGTCGCGAGACCGCCGCCGTCGAGCGTCGCCGACGTGCGGTCGCCGTGCGCGCGGTTGCCGACCTGGTCGTGGTTCTGCGAGCTCACGACGAACGCGTGGCCGTCGGTCCCGGCGGGGACCGGGTGACCCCACTCGCGCTCCCGGAACGTCGAGTACGTGCCGTCGTGCACGAACACGCCCGTGAGCGCCTTGCGCAGCACCGCGACCGAGCCGAAGTCGACGTAGTAGCCCTGGCGCTCCCCGGTGAGCAGCGCGTGCACGGCGTGGTGGACGTCGTCCGCCCACTGCGCGCGCATCCCGCGCCCGCCCTGCTCCACGCCCGTCACGGTCGCCGGGTCGTTCTCGTCCGACTCGGCGACGAGCGTCAGCGGCCGCCCGAGCTCCTGCTCCACGCGGTCCACGCGCCGCGCCAGCTCCGCGAGGAGGTGCGTCGGGGAGTCGTCGACGAGGGCGTGCACCGCGTCGAGCCGCAGCGCGTCCACGTGGAACTCGACGAACCACCGCTCGGCGTTGTCGATCACCCACTCGCGCACCTCCCGGCTGCCCGGGCGGTCGAGGTTCACGGCCGAGCCCCACGGGGTCGTGTGCGCGTCCGTGAAGTACGGGCCGAACTCCGGCAGGTAGTTCCCCGACGGGCCGAGGTGGTTGTAGACGACGTCGAGCACCACCGCGAGCCCCCGGGCGTGCGCGGCGTCCACGAACCGCTGGAGGGCGCGCGGACCGCCGTACGGCTCGTGCACCGCGTACAGGTGCACGCCGTCGTAGCCCCAGCCCCGCTCGCCGCCGAACGCCGCGACCGGCAGGAGCTCGACCGCGCCGACGCCCAGCGCGACCAGGTGGTCGAGCCGGTCGATCGCCGCGTCGAGCGTGCCCTGCGGCGTGAACGTCCCGACGTGCAGCTCGTAGAGCACCTCGCCACGCACGTCGCGGCCCGGCCACGCGGCGTCCGTCCAGGCGAACGCCGGGTCGAACGTGCGGCTCGGCCCGTGCACCCCGTACGGCTGCCACGGGCTGCGCGGGTCCGGCCGGCCCGGACCGCCGTCGACGGAGTACCCGTAGTCCGTGCCCCACGGCAGCTCGTGGTCGTACCCCCACCAGCCCGGCACGTGCGCCCCCACGAGGCGCAGCGGGAGGCGCTCGGCGCCCTCGAACGTGCCCGAGCCCTGCTCCGGCAGCAGGAGCTCGACGCTGCGCGCCGTCGGCGCCCACACCACGGGCCGCGGCCCCGGCACGGCGAGGAGGGGCGTGGCCTGGGGTGCGGGGACGCGCGGGGGCGGGACCGGGGTGCCCGCCGTCATGATGCGCCCTCGCCCGTCGCCGCGGCGCTCGCGGAGGAGCCCGCCGCGACGAGCAGCGCGACCGGCAGCTCGGTGAGCAGGTCCGCGACGCGGACGGTCCCCGCCGGGTGCTCGCGCCCGGTGAGCACGTCGACCCACGTGCCCGTGCCCGCGGGGAGCGCGACGACGTGGTCGCGCCACCCGCCGAGGCGGTCGACCGTCCCGGCGAGCCGGGTCGCCACCGTGACGACGTGCGCGACGGCCGCGTCGTCCGGGCGGTCGCCACCGGACGCGTCGGCGGTCGCGGGGTCGCCCGTGGGGGTGCCGGCCGGGGCCGTGCGCGCGAACGCGAGCGCGCACGGCGTCGACGACGCGACGGGCGCGTACCCGGCGCCGTCGCCGACGAACGCGGCGGCGAGGGCGCGGCGCACGCGCAGGGCGCGCGCCGTGACGAGCAGCTTCTCGTCCGCGAGCGTCCGCGGGGGTGCCCCGCCGTCGAGCCGCGCGAGGCGCTCGGTGAGGTCGTCGACGTCCACGGGACGGCGGTTGTCCGGGTCGACGAGCGTGGGCGCGTACGACTCGGCGCCCTGGTAGACGTCCGCGACGCCCGGGGCCGTGAGCCGCGTGAGCGTGATCCCGAGGCTCGCGGCGCGCAGCTCCTCGCGGTGCTCGCGCGCCCACCGGGCGAACGCCCCGGTCACGGCGGGGTCGGCGAGCGCGCGGCGGGCGAGCTCGGCCACGGCCTCCTCGTACGCCTCGTCCGGGCTCGTCCACGACGTCGCGACCTTCGCCTCGCGCAGCGCCTTGCGCAGGTAGTCGACGAGCCGGTCGGGAGCGATCGCGGCCTCGGACGTGCCGTCGGTCGCGTCGTCCGGCGTGGTCGCGTCGGGGAGCCAGGTCCCGGCCACGGTCTGCCACAGCAGGTTCTCGGCGAGACCGTCGACGAGGACCCCGCGGTAGGGGGCGGTCGCCGCGCGCACCTCGTCGACGAGCCGCGACCACGCGCCCGCGTCCTCGGACAGCACGCCGAGGGCCGCGCGCGTGTCCTCGCCGCGCTTGGTGTCGTGCGTCGACCCGGCGGTGAGGGCGTGCGGGGTGAGCGCGGCGAACCGCTGCGCGAACGCGTGCCAGTCGTGCACGCCGAGGCTGAACCGGTCCGGCTCGCCCCCGACCTCGCACAGGCTCACGAGCTCGGTCCAGCGGTAGAACGCCGTGTCCTCGACGCCCTTCGCCGTCACGGCACCGCACACCTGCTGGAAGCGCACGACGAGCTCGTCGCGGCGCGCCTCGCGCCGTCGCCCCGCGCTGCCGACCTCGCGGCCGAGCACGAGGTCCACGACGACGGCGAGCGTCTCCGCGCGCTGCGGGTCGAGGTGCGCGCGGGCGCGCTCGGCCGCCTCCTCGACGGCCCGGACCGCCTCGTGCCGCGGCGGGGTGCCCGGCACCACGTACGCGCGGTAGCGGTCGAACGCGACGAGCAGCTCGCGCAGGCACTGGTGCAGGCCGCGCCACGTGTGGTCGCGCAGGCGCGGGTCGTCGTGGCAGACGGCGGCCGCCAGGTCCGTGAGCCGGTGCACCTCCGCGTAGAGGGGGCCGGCGACGACCTCGCGCTTCGCCTCCTCGACGAGCGCGCCGAGGCCGCCGGGAGGCGCGCCCGTGAGGCGCGTCATCACGGCGTCGAGGCCCGACCGGCCGCCCGGGTCGACGAAGAGCTGCTGCAGGCGCCACGCGACGTCGTAGCCGGTCGTCCCGACCGTCGCCCAGTCGGGCGGCACCTGCTCCTCGCCCGCGAGGATCTTCTCGACGACGACCCACGCGCCGTCGGTGCGGTCCGCGAGGCGCTGGAGGTACTGCGCCGGGTCCGCGAGGCCGTCGGGGTGGTCGATGCGCAGGCCGTCGACGACCCCGGACGTGACCAGGTCGAGCACGAGCGCGTGCGTCGCGTCGAACACCTCCTCGTCCTCGACCCGGACCGCGACGAGGGAGCCGACGTCGAAGAACCGGCGGTAGTTGAGCTCCTCGTCGCCTACGCGCCAGTAGGCCAGCCGGTAGTGCTGGCGCTCGACGAGCTCCGCGAGCGGCAGGTCCTCCGTCCCGGCCCGCACCGGGAACACGTGGTCGTAGTAGCGCAGGACGCGCCGGGGCCCGGGCGTGCCCGGGACCTCGACCTCGTCCAGCACGAGCTCGCCCGCCGCGAGCACGTCGCCGAGGCGCGCGCCGAGGACGGGCATGAGGACCGCGCCCTCGCCCGCCGACCAGTCGACGTCGAACCACCGGGCGTACGGGGAGTCGGAGCCCTCCTCCAGGACCGACCACAGCGCACGGTTGTGCCACGCGGGAGTGGGGACCGCCATGTGGTTCGGGACGACGTCGAGCACCATGCCCAGGCCCGCGTCGCGGGCCGCGGCGGCGAGCCGTCCGAGGCCCTCGCGCCCGCCGAGCTCGTCGCTGATCCGCGTGTGGTCGACGACGTCGTACCCGTGGGTCGACCCGGGCGCCGCCTGGAGCACCGGCGAGAGGTAGAGGTGCGTGACGCCGAGGCTCGCGAGGTACGGCACCTGGCGCGCGGCGTCGTCGAACGTGAGGTCGGGGCCGAGCTGGAGCCGGTACGTCGACACCGGGACGCGGGGCGGCGCGCCCGGCGTGCCGGCGGGGGAGACGGCGGTCATCGCAGCGGCGGGCGGGTCAGGACGATGACGCTGCGGCCCGTCACGGACACGGTCTCCCCGGGCTGCAGCACCTCGCCGACGTCGACCGTGCCGTCGGTGTCCAGCACGACGTCCCAGCTCTCCCCGTAGGCCGCCGGCGGCACGGTGAAGTCCAGCTCCTCGGAGTGCGCGTTGAGCAGCAGCAGGAACGAGTCGTCGACGATCGGCTCGCCGCGCCGGTCCTGCTCGGGGATCGCGTCGCCGTTGAGGAACACCATGACGGTGCGCGCGTAGGCGTGGTCCCAGTCCTGCTGGTCCATGCGCGAGCCGGTGATGTCGAGCCACTCGATGTCCGGGAGGTCGTCGGGACCCTCGGGCATGCCCGGCTCCGCGCCGTCCTGCCGGCCCACGAAGAAACGCCGCCGGTGCAGCACGGGGTGGTCGCGGCGCAGCCACACGACCCGGCGCGCGAAGTCGAGGAGCGCGGCCCGCTCGTCGTCGAGGCCCTCCTCGCCGCCCCAGTCCATCCAGGTGATCTCGTTGTCCTGGCAGTAGCCGTTGTTGTTGCCGCGCTGGGTGCGCGCGATCTCGTCGCCGTGCGCGAGCATGGGCACGCCCTGCGAGAGCAGCAGCGTGGCGAAGAAGTTCCGGCGCTGGCGCGCCCGCAGCGACCGCACGTCGGGGTCGTCCGTCGGGCCCTCGACCCCGCAGTTCCAGGACCGGTTGTGGCTCTCGCCGTCGTTGTTGTCCTCGCCGTTCGCCTCGTTGTGCTTCTCGTTGTACGACACGAGGTCGTTGAGCGTGAAGCCGTCGTGCGCGGTGACGAAGTTGATCGACGCGATGGGCTTGCGCCCGCCGTGCTCGTAGAGGTCGGACGAGCCCGTGAGCCGGCTCGCGAGCTCGGGCAGCGTCGAGGGCTCGCCGCGCCAGAAGTCGCGCACCGTGTCGCGGTAGCGCCCGTTCCACTCCGTCCACAGGGGCGGGAAGCCGCCCACCTGGTAGCCGCCGTCGCCGAGGTCCCACGGCTCGGCGATGAGCTTGACCTGGGAGATGACCGGGTCCTGCTGCACGATGTCGAAGAACGCCGAGAGGCGGTCGACCTCGTGGAACTGGCGCGCGAGCGTGGCCGCGAGGTCGAAGCGGAACCCGTCCACGTGCATCTCGGTCACCCAGTACCGCAGCGAGTCCATGATGAGCTGGAGCACGTGCGGCGAGCGCATGAGCAGCGAGTTGCCCGTGCCGGTCGTGTCGAAGTAGTGCGCCTCGTCGCCGTCCACGAGCCGGTAGTAGGCCTTGTTGTCGATGCCGCGGAAGCTCAGCGTCGGGCCGAGGTGGTTGCCCTCCGCGGTGTGGTTGTAGACCACGTCGAGGATGACCTCGATGCCGGCCTCGTGCAGAGCCTTGACCATGGTCTTGAACTCCATGACCTGCTGCCCGCGCGTCCCGTAGGCCGCGTACCCGTTGTGGGGCGCGAAGAACCCGATGGTGTTGTAACCCCAGTAGTTCGACAGCCCCTTCTCGACGAGCGTGGGGTCGTTGACGAACTGGTGCACCGGCATGAGCTCGACCGCCGTGACGCCCAGCGTCACGAGGTGCTCGATGACGGCCGGGTGCGCCATGCCCGCGTAGGTGCCGCGCAGCTCGTCGGGGACGTCCGGGTGGAGCATCGTCATGCCCTTGACGTGCGCCTCGTAGATGACGCTGTCGTGGTAGTCCCGGTTCGGCGGGCGGTCGTGGCCCCAGTCGAAGAACGGGTTGATGACGACCGACATCATCGTGTGCCCGGCCGAGTCGTCGTCGTTGAGCGGGGGAGCGGGCGGGGGTGCGTCGTCCTCCTCGCCCTCGGCGGGCTCGACCGCCTGCGCGACCTCGTCCGCGTCGGCGAAACGGTAGGAGAACAGCGACTCGTCGCCGTCGATCTGCCCCTCGATCGCCTTCGCGTACGGGTCGAGCAGGAGCTTCGCCGGGTTGCAGCGGTGGCCGTTCGCGGGGTCGTAGGGTCCGTGCACGCGGTAGCCGTAGCGCGTGCCGGGGCCCTTGCCCGGGAGGTAGACGTGCCAGACGTGCGCGTCGATCTCCTCGACGTCGACGCGGGTCTCGTTCCCGTCGTCGTCGAAGAGGCAGAGCTCGACGCGCTCGGCGATCTCGGAGAAGAGCGCGAAGTTGGTCCCCGTGCCGTCGTACGTGGCGCCGAGGGGGTAGGGGTGGCCTGGCCAGGTCTGCATGTCCCTGAGGATGTCACGGGGTCCTGTTCGCTGTCGTCGCAGGAGACCCCTCGGTGACGCGATCGGTCTCGACCGGGGTCTCCCGCCGCGATCAGGACAGTAATAGTGTGCCAAGCGGCGATAGCCCTGGTGGTCGCCCCGCCCGTGCGACGCACCGACCCGCCCGGAGGCGGACGGTCGTGCATCGCGCGGGCGGACCTGGTAGACCCGTGCCATGAGCACCCACGCACACCACCGCGACGACCTCAACCAGTCCGACATCGCGTCCGCCCGGCTGTCCCCGCGCCGCGAGGACGAGGGAGAGGGGTCCGGCGACGTGCTCACCGGGGGAGACGCGACGAAGGCGCCGCAGTCGCTCTCGGAGAACGAGCGCCGGCCCATCGACGGCGCGTCGTCGGGCACGTCCTGGGACGACCCGGACGAGCTCTAGGACGTTCGCGCCCGGCCCCTCAGTCGACGCGCGGCAGGCGGTCGGCGTCGACCGCGATGAGCCGTGGCATCCCCGCGGGGGCGACGGCGCTGAGGGCGAGGTAGCGGGCCTCGGCCCGGTGCAGGCGGATGTGCTCGTCGACGGTCCAGTCGGGACCGTTGGTGAGCGGCATGCCGCACGAGCAGTCGATGGTGACGCGCCCGGCGGCGTCCTCGCGGACCTGCCCGATCGTCACGTGCTCCGACCGCGCGTCCGCCTTGGCCCGGCGCATGGTCGCGCTCACGGGCTCGGGCCGGTGTGCCTGGGGCGGGGGCGAGGCAGGTGCGTCGGTCACGGGTTCCGAGCCTAGACGCCGTCGGGACCCCGCCGCACCCGCCGTGGCGGCGCGCCTCAGTGGGTGTGCGCGATCCCGAGCGCGTGCGCCCGCTCGTGCTCGCGCTCGGCGGCCTCGCGGGCGGCGATGCGCGCCCGGACCTCCTCGCGCCGCAGGGGCGGGACCGTCGTCGGCGGGTTGCGGCGCTCGGGCAGCTCGTCGAGCAGGCGCGCGACGATCGCGGTCACCTCGTCGACCGCGCGCTCGAACGGCTCCTCGGTCGCGGCGCTCGTGCGCTGGATGCCCGTGACCTTCCGGACGAACTGGCGCGCGGCCGCCTCGATCTCCTCGTCGGTCGCGGGCGGTTCGAGGCCGCGCAGGGTCGTGATGTTCCGGCACATGCCTCGACGCTACGTGTGTGTGAGGAGCGCCACAAGAGACCGGGGTCAGGCGAGCCGGGCCGTCACCGCGAGGTGCTCGCCCGCCTCGACCCGCACGTCCGCCACCCGCACCCCCGGTGGCAGGTCGGCCGCGAGGTCGACGTGGCGCCCCTCGACCTTCGCCAGCTCGCCGCGGGCCACCACGAGCAGCGCCGCGACGACGGGGTTGCGGCTCGACAGCTCGAGGTCGCGGACGGTGAGCACCATGCGCGCGTCGACCTCGGCGGTCCCGGTCGCGCGCACGCTCGCCGAGAGCAGTCCCTTGCGCACGCGGGCGAACGCCTGGAGCGACATCGTGCGCGGCCCTGTCGCGACGAGGTCGACGTCGAGCGAGGCCAGCGTGAGGCCGATGTTCTGCAGCTCGGTGGCGACGATTCTCCGGGCGGTGGCGAGGACCGCCTCGCGCGGTGCCGAGACGCGGACGTGCCCGCCGAGGGGCGCGGCGTCGTCGGGCTCCACGCCCTCGACGGCGAGCGACCCGTCGGCGCCCTCGACCCAGCGGAAGCGCAGCCCCTCGATCTCGGCCGTGACGTCCACGGGGACGTCGTCGACCAGGAGCGGGTGCGCGTCGACCCGGAGCCGGCGCACCACCGCGTCCTCGCGCGACCGGACGTGCTCGACGTCGACCGTCGGGGAGGTGCTGCGCCCGGACGAGGAGGCGGGGCGGTCCGCTCCGACCCGGACCCGGACGCCCGTGAGGTCGACGTCGAGGCGAGAGACGTCCGCACCCTCGAGGTCGGCGTCGAGCCGGACGGCCGCCGCGCCCTCGACCTCGGGGCCCAGGGCGTCGAGGACGGCCGGCCGCAGGCGTGCGAGCAGCTCGGGGGCGGTCGTGGGACGCGGGGCCGCGCCGAGCGGCAGGACGTCGTGGGCGGGGCGCTGGTCGGGCATGGGCCGAGAGTAGACGACGAAGGCCGCCCCGGCGCCGGGACGGCCTTCGAGTGGTGGGCGATACTGGGATCGAACCAGTGACCTCTTCCGTGTCAGGGAAGCGCGCTACCGCTGCGCCAATCGCCCGGGTGCTGCATACGAGGTGGAGATGGGATTCGAACCCACGTATACGGCTTTGCAGGCCGCTGCCTCGCCTCTCGGCCACTCCACCTTGAGACGCGTCCTCTCATGCTCCCGGGGGAGCGGGCCAGAGAGTGGGCCTCCGAGCGGATGACGGGACTCGAACCCGCGACCCTCACCTTGGCAAGGTGATGCTCTACCAACTGAGCCACATCCGCGCGGCCGGTCCGTCGAGGGCTCTCACGAGCCCCGTGGTGATCGGCGCGAAGCACATACTAGCCGACTTCCGCCCGGTCCCGTGCATCCGGTCCAGGTGATGGTCGGCGCGAGAAAGGCCGCTCCGGACGGTGCCGGGGCGGCCTCTCTCGTCGTGCTCGTGGGCGATACTGGGATCGAACCAGTGACCTCTTCCGTGTCAGGGAAGCGCGCTACCGCTGCGCCAATCGCCCCAGAGGGGTGGTGCTGTTGCGAGGTGGAGATGGGATTCGAACCCACGTATACGGCTTTGCAGGCCGCTGCCTCGCCTCTCGGCCACTCCACCGCGACCTGCCCTCCGCCACCACGAGGGCGGCAGGAGGGTGGGCCTCCGAGCGGATGACGGGACTCGAACCCGCGACCCTCACCTTGGCAAGGTGATGCTCTACCAACTGAGCCACATCCGCGCGGCCGGACCTTGGAGCTTCGGGGAGCGTTTCCCCCGGCCCTCCGGCGTTCCGGCGCGTCCCAGACATTAGTCCACGTTCGCGTCCGGCGTCCAACCGGCCCCGCCGAGCCCGCGGTCGGTGCTCGGGGGCCGGGGTCCGGGCGGAGGGTGCGCCGTGGGTAGCGTGGTCCCGTGCCAGGACCTGGGAGAACACCCACGCCGGGGTTCGCTCGCTTCGCCGGGCGCGCCGCGAGCGGCGTGCTCGAGTGCGTCGACCTCCGGCGCGAGCCGGAGCGGCTGGCCGACGACGGGCCGTGGTTCGTGGTCACCGACTTCGACGACCCCGCCCGCGGCGGCCGGGCACGCGCGTGGCGGTTCGCCGAGCGGCTCGCCCCGTCGGACCTGGACGCCGTCACGCCCGCGGGAGCAGAGGCCGACCCGTGGCGCGGGCCCGACCCGACCGCGTGGCGCAGCTCCCTGGACCGGGCCGGCTACGAGGCCGCCGTCGCGCACGTGCGCGACGAGGTCCGGGAGGGCGAGGTCTATCAGGCGAACGTCTGCCGTGTGCTGGCGGCCCCGCTCGTCGGCCCGGGTGGCGGCGAGCCCGACGCCCGGGCCCTCGCGCGTCGTCTCGCCCGGGGCAACCCCGCTCCGTACGGGGGCGTCCTGCACGTGCCGGCGGGGTCCGGCGTCGACCCGGTGTGGGTCGTCAGCGCCTCGCCCGAGCTGTACCTCCGGGTCGCGGGGGGCACGGTGACGTCCGGACCCATCAAGGGCACCGCGCCCACCCCCGCGGGGCTCACCGCCAAGGACCGGGCGGAGAACGTGATGATCACCGACCTCGTGCGCAACGACCTCCAGCGCGTGTGCGCCCCGGGGACCGTCGAGGTCACCGACCTGCTCGCGGTCGAGCAGCACCCCGGTCTGGTCCACCTCGTGAGCACGGTGACGGGACGCCTGCGCGCCGGGCTCGCAGGGTCGGCCGCGCTGTGGCCCGCGCTGCTCGAGGCCACCTTCCCGCCGGCGTCGGTCTCCGGGGCGCCCAAGTCGTCCGCGCTGCGGATCATCGACGCGCTGGAGCCCGTGCCGCGCGGCCCCTACTGCGGCGCCGTCGGCTGGGTCGACGGCGACGAGGCCGTGCTCGCCGTCGGGATCCGCACCTTCTGGTGGTCCGACGGCGTGCTGCGCTTCGGCACGGGCGCCGGGATCACCTGGGGGAGCGACCCCGCGCGCGAGTGGGAGGAGACCGAGCTCAAGGCGCGCCGCCTCGTCGGCCTCGCCTCGGGCACACTGGAGCCATGAGCACCCCTGCCGCCATGACACCGACGTCCGCGAGCACGACCGAGAACCTCGTGATCTGGGCCGACGGGCGCCTCGTGGCGCCCGGCGAGGTCGCGCTCAGCGCGGTCGACCACGGCGTGACCGTCGGGGACGGCGTGTTCGAGACGTGCGCCGTGTTCGAAGGGCGCGCCTTCGCGCTCACGCGCCACCTGCGCCGGCTCGCGCGGTCCGCCGCCGGGCTCGGCCTCGACGCGCCGGACGAGCGCCGCGTGCTCGACGGCGTCGAGGCGGTGCTCGCCGAGGCCGACGCGCGCACGCGCGCCGGCGCGGGGCCGGTGGGCCGGCTGCGCATCACGGTGACGGCCGGCGTCGGGCCGCTCGGGTCCGGGCGCACCCCCGGCGAGCAGACCGTCGTCGTCGCGGTCGGCCCGGCGGTCATCCGTCCCGCCGGCCGTGCGGTGCGGTCGCCCTGGACGCGGAACGAGCGCTCCGCCGTCGCCGGGCTCAAGACGACGTCGTACGCGGAGAACGTCGTGGCGCTCGCCGACGCCGTGCGCAAGGGCGGCGACGAGGCGCTCCTCGCGAACACGGCCGGCGACCTGTGCGAGGGCACCGGGGCGAACGTCTTCGTCGAGCGGGGGGGCGAGCTCGTCACCCCGCCCCTGTCCTCGGGCTGCCTCGCGGGCATCACGCGCGAGCTGCTGCTCGAGTGGGCGGCGGAGGACGGTCTGCCCGTGCGCGAGGCGCGTCCCGGCGAGCTCCCGTTCGCCGTGCTCGACGAGGTGACCGCGGGGGAGTCGGCGCTGCTGCTCACCGGCTCCGTGCGCAACGTCCAGCCGGTGACCTGGCTCGACGGCGCGGACGTGGCCGCAGGGGAGCTCTCCGTGGCGGCGCGAGACCTGTTCGAGCGGCGTCGTCGCGAGCGTCTCGACCCGTGAGGGCGGGGCCGGTTTTTCGATCCGGTCCGTTTCAGGCTAGTATCGACCACGCACTCGGGCGATTGGCGCAGTGGTAGCGCGCTTCGTTCACACCGAAGAGGTCACTGGTTCGAACCCAGTATCGCCCACCGAGCAGAGGCCGTCCCCGCACCCGCGGAGGCGGCCTCTTTCGTGTCCCGGGTGCGCCGGCGGCCCGAGGCGTCGGGACCCGTCCGCCCCCGCCGTGCTGCAGCGCCTCGGAAGGGTCGCCGCGTGCTGAGCCCTCGCGGGTCCCGGGCCGGCGGCGGTCGTCCGGAGTCAGCCGGTCGTGGCGTCCGGCTCGCTCGGTGACCCGACCTCCAGCCCGACGCCGGCTCCCGCGGCCTGGTCGGCCAGGTGCTGCCACGCGGCGGCGTCCGGGACGGCGCCGGGCGGCGGGGTGACGGTGATCGCGCGGTCCGTGACCTCGACGTCGTCCACGCCGAGCTCGAACGCCCCGCTGATCAACGGTGCCAGGACCGCCATGTCCGCGTCGGGCGAGAGGTCTGCCACCAGAGGTCTCGTCGCCGAGGTGCCCGGGTCGCGGTCCTCGTCCCACCACCCCACGTAACGGAGCGGCAGCGCCGCGCCCTCGTCGTGGAGCGCGCGGAGCGCGTCGAGCAGGCGGGCGCGCTCGGCGGACGTCGTCACGACGACGAGCGCGCGGTCGGGGTCGTCGGGGGAGGGCGCCGCTCCCGCCGTGAACCCCGGCGAGGAGAAGTCGCCGTCGTACCCCGGCAGCAGACGACCCATCGCGGTGCTCGCGGCGGCGAACCCGGCCACCGTCTCCTCGGCGAGGCACGCGCTGTCGTACGGCGCCGCGTTCTGGAGGGTCACCGACCCGGCCCCGTCGGTGTCCGGCGCCGCGGTGGTGAGCGTGAGGCGCGTGAGAGGTGCGTCGCGCGCGCAGCTCGCCTCGGCGATCCGGCGCACCTGCTCCACGTCGAGGTCGTCCTCGAGCCGGACGGTCATCTCGTGGTCGTCGGGTCCGACGAGCTGGTTGTCCCGGGACAGGTACTCCACCGACACGACGCCGTCGACGTCCTCCATCGCCTCCGCCCAGACGTCCTGGCCGGAGGAGCACCCGGCGAGGAGCCACGTCGTCGCCAGGCCGAGGGCCGCGAGCGTCGGCGCGGGGCGCCGTCGCGCGGTGGGGCGTCGTCCTCGGTTCGCGGGTGAGAGGTCCACGGTGTTCGTCCTCCGGCGTGCACGGTGCGGGTCCGGGCCCATCCTCGACCGGTTCGCGTTCGCGGGCCAGCACGGTAGCGCCGACGTCGAGGTCCCTCGCCCGGTGCGAGCCGGGACGATGCCTCCTAGGGTTCGAGGCATGTCGAGCAGGGGAACGTACGTCCTGGCCTCCGTGTCGCGTGCGGTGCGCACCGTCGAGCTGGTCGCCGCGGCGGGCGCGCTGCGCCTCGCCGAGCTGGCCGCGTCTCTCGGGGTGAGCCGTCCGGGCGCGTTCCGCATCGCCCAGACCTTGGTCGCCCACCGGTGGCTCGTGCAGGGTGAGGACCGCCGGTACCGGATAGGGCCCGCGGCGCGGGACCTCGCGGAGACCGCCGAGCCCGTGCGGGACGACACGAGGGGCGGGTGAAGCCCTGCCGGATCTCACTATGTGAGCGTTCCCATGGCACACGCGCACCGGATGAAACCGGACGAAGGGTGCTCGAAAAGCACGCATCCCGGTCCGAACCGCGCAAGCCGCCGGATCCTGGTCGAGCGTCCAGCCTGCACCGATCCCCGCAGCGGTGCACAGTGCTCGCGGGACCCGGTGCGGGCAGCGGCCCGCAGGCGTCCCCGCAGCAGCGACGGTGTCCTCGCCGGCAGCGCCCGGACCGCCTCGGCCGCGGTCGGCGAGGAACGGTCGTGGCGGTCGTCCCCACGGTGCTCCGGAGACCGTGAGGACGGACGGTCCTCCTCCGTGCGCAGGGGGCAAGGAGGAGGACCGGTCACCGCCGCAGCGCGGCGACGAGCCGGGCGATGTCCGCGCCGATGCGGTCCACGACCCGTCGGTGGACCTCCTCGGGGCGCCCGTACGGGTCTTCCACGTCGGGCGCCTCGCGCGTGAGGTCGACTCCCGCTCGTGCGCGCGGCGCGACGCCGAGCACCTCCGTGAGCCGCTCGGCGTCGTCCGCCCGGCCGGGCCACGGGCCCACGCGCTCCGCGAGCGCCGAGAGCTCCGTGAACAGCAGCGACCTGCGCAACGCCGACGGCGCCATTTCGAGCACGGCGGCCCGGTGACGGCGGGTCATCGCGAGCACCAGGTCCGCGGACGCCACCAGTGCGGTGTCGAGGGGGCGGGCCACGAACCCCGAGGGGTCCAGGCCACGGTCCTCCAACAGGCGCGCCACGGGAGGGGCGACCGGGGCACCGACGACCGCGGCGGTGCCGGCGCTGGCGACGTCGACGGAGCCGTCGAGCGCAGCGGTAAGCAGGAGCTGGGCCGCGGGAGACCGGCAGATGTTGCCGGTGCAGACGACGAGGACCGAGAGCACCGTTCATCCTTCCTGCGGTCGAGGGTCTGGGTAATGTAGCGCGGGCGACGGCCCCGTGACGGGGTCGTGTCATCGGGGGCGAGTCGCGGGGGGCGGCATGGTGCACGACGGGTGGGGCCCGGGCTGGTCCGGGGCGGCGACGGTGGTCGCGTCCGACGAGGCCCCGGTGGCCGAGCGCGGACGACCCGCGCGGCGGGCGTCGACCGGGCGACGGCCGTCCCGGCGGACCCGACGACGGGTGGCCGCGGTCGTGGCGCTCGTGGTGGTGCTGGTCCTCGTCTGGCTCGCCTGGCTCGTCGCGGACGTGTTGCGCGCCCGTGCCGCGCTCGAGGACGTCGCGGCCCGGCTCCCGGGTCTCCAGGAGCAGGTGCGCGCCGGGGAGGACGCCGGCCGGTCCGTCGACGAGGTGCGTCGGTCCGCGGCCGTCGCGGCCGCCGCGACGCACGGCCCACCCTGGGTGGTGGCGCGCGCCCTGCCGTTCGTCGGCGACGACGCGCGGGCCCTGGGGGACGTGACGAGCGCCGTCGACCGGGTCGCGCAGGACGCGCTGCCGCGGCTCGCCGACGCCGTGGCGATCGCGTCGCCTGCGGTCGTCGCGCCGTCGGGCGGTGCCGTCGACCTCGCCCCGCTCGTCGAGGCGCGCGACGGCGTCGTGGCGGCCGACCGGGCGGTCGCGGCGTCGTTCGCGAGCGTCGCGAGCATCGACACGTCGACGCTCGTGGGCCCGCTCGCGTCGGCCGTGGACGACCTCCGCGACGAGCTCGGGGACGTCGCCTCGCAGACGGCGACCGCCGCGCGCGCGGTCGAGCTCGTCCCGCCGATGCTCGGGGCCGACGGCGCCCGCGACTATCTCGTGCTCGTGCAGAACAACGCGGAACCGCGCGCGACCGGCGGGATCGCGGGCTCGGTGCTCCACCTCCGTGCGGAGTCGGGCGGCGTCGAGCTCGTGGACGTCCGTGCGGGGAGCGACCTCGGTACGGACCAGAGCGTCGTCGAGCTGAGCGGCGCGGAGGCGGCCCTGTTCGGCGACGACCTCGGCCGGTACATGCTCAACGTCACCTCGACGCCCGACTACCCCCGCGCGGCGCGCGTCGCGCGCGAGGCGTGGGCCCGCCACACCGGTGAGGACGTCGACGGCGTGCTGGCCGTCGACCCCGTCGCGCTCGCCGGGGTGCTGGGCGCGGTCGGGCCCGTCGCCGTCACGACGCCGGGGGGAGAGGAGCTGCGCCTCACGGGGGACGACGCCGCGGGCTACCTCCTCAACGGCGTCTACCGGGACTACGACGACCCGGCGGAGCAGGACCAGGTGCTGGGGCTCGTGGCGCGCCAGGTGTTCGCCGCGCTCACCGCGGGCACCGCAGACCCCGCGGGGGTCGTCGAGACGCTCGCGCAGTCGGCCCGGGAGGGTCGGCTGCTCGTCTGGTCCGCGCGCAGCCCGGAGCAGGAGCGTCTCTCGGGGACGGTGCTCTCCGGCGAGCTGCTGGGCCGGCGCCCCGCGGCCGGCGGCGAGCCGACCTCCCCGGTGGTGGGCGTCTACCTCAACGCGACGACGGCGTCGAAGACCGGGTACTACCTCGACTCGAGCGTCGCGCTCGACGACGTGACCTGCCGGCCCGACGGCTCCCAGGCGTTCACGCTCCGCGTCACGCTCACGTCGACCCTCTCCGCGGACGCGGCGGCCGAGCTCCCGGAGTACGTCCTGGGCGCGGGCGGCGACGGGACGATCCGCACCAACCTCCTCGTCTACGCGCCGGCCGGCGGAGGGATCCGCGGGTCGTCCGGCGCCGACGGCGACCCCGGGCTCTTCGCCCAGGTGCACGACGGCCTCGTGGTCGGAGGCCGGACCGTCGCGCTCGCCCCCGGGGGGTCGGCGACCTACGCGTACGAGGTCGTGAGCGGTCGGAACCAGCGCGGTGATGTTTCCGTGAGGAAAACTCCTGGTGCCAGGCATGAGACAACGGCCGTCTCCGCTACCGGGTGCCCGTGAGGTGTGTTCTTCTGGAGAGGCACACGGCGGGGGCCCGTGCGCACGGACGGCGCGGTGACGACGTCCACGTCGGGCTCCCGCACCAGTCGACAGGGCAGGGGGCCTCTGACATGAAGATCCGATACGCCGCGACCACGCTCGTCCTCGCCGCCGCGCTCGCCGCGGCTCCGGCCGTCGCGAACGCCTACGAGGCCGACGAGTACGAGGTGGGCGTCTCCACCACCACACCCGCCGTCGGGGAGTCGTTCACCGTCACGGTGGGCGGCCCGGCCGGGAACCCGACGATCACGCTGACGATCTCGTCGCCCGACGTCCCGGACGGCGCGATCACCATCGCGGGCACGAAGGCGCTCACGAAGAGCACCACCGACGGGTTCGCCTCCTTCGAGGTCACTCTGTCGCAGCCGGGCACCTACTCCCTCGTGGCGACCGACGCGGACGGCACGGTGCTCTCCAGCCAGCAGATCGTCGCCGTCCCGGCGGACGGCGCGGGCAGCGGGAGCGGCTCGGGCTCCGGCGCGGCCGGTGGCTCCGCGGGCAGCGGCTCCACCTCGGGGGGCGGCGGGCTCGCGCAGACCGGTTCCGACGACGTGCTGCTCCTCGGCGGAGCAGCGCTCCTCGTCGCCGGCGGCGCGACCGCGGTCGTCGTCGCGCGGAACCGCCGCCGGTCCACCGGCACCCAGGCCTGACGGGGGTGCCCGCTCCGGCGGGCACTCCCTCGGACCACCCCGGTCGTCCGACGACCGGCCGTCGCCGTGACGAAGACGTCCCGGTCCGCGACGGAGACACTCGCCAGGCCACCGCTTGGACGGTGGCGCGAGCGCGCCCCCGGGCAGCCGCGCCGTCGGACCTCGCGTGCGCCGCCAGGACGTCGCAGGGGGCACCATGACGTTGGAGAAGGACCACGAGATCGGCACGGTCGAGCGGGAGGGTGCGGGCACGCCCGCAGACGTGCCGGCGTTCGACACCGGGCAGCTCGTCCGGATCGCCCTGGGCGCGTACCGACGCCCGGGCTGGAAGGCGCGGCTGTCTCGCCGCGTGGCGGCGGTCGACGCGCTCGCCATCTCGGCGGCGATCGCGACCGCCTATCTCGTCCGGTTCGACGGGATCGACGGGACGGTGCTGGACCTCCGGTACCTCGCCATCTCGGTCGGCCTGCTGGTCGGCTGGTGGTGCGCGCTGCGGGCGGCGTTCTCCCGGGACAGCCGCAGCCTGGGCTCGGGGGCGCCGGAGTACGCGCGCGTCGTCAACACGACCGTCGCCGTGTTCGGAGTCGTCGCGATCGCGGCCTACCTGTTGCGCTACGACCTCGCTCGGGGCTACGTCGCGATCGCGCTCCCCGTCGGCCTGGTGCTCCTCGTGCTGGGCCGCTGGGCGGTACGGCGGCGGCTCGTGAGCCTGCGTCGGCGTGGCCGCTGCCGCTCCCGGAGCCTCGTGGTCGGTGGCCGCGACGGCGCCGCGCACCTCGTCGAGCGGCTGCGCGAGGCCGCGGACAGCGGGTACGAGGTCGTCGGCGCCTGCGTGCCCGGCGGACCCGTCGAGCCGCACGAGAGGGTGGCGGGCGTGCCCGTCGTCGGAGAGGTGTCCGACACCGCCCGTCTCGTCGAGCCGCTCCGTGCCGACACGGTCATGGTCACCGGGTCCGACCTCGTCACGCCCCGGACCGTCAAGCGCCTCTCGTGGGACCTCGAGCCCTGGGGTGCCGACCTCGTGCTCGCCCCCGCGCTCACGGACGTCGCAGGCCCGCGCATCCGGACGCGCCCCGTGGCGGGGCTTCCGCTGCTCCACGTCGAGGCGCCCGGATACTCCGGTCCGCAGCACGTGCTGAAGCGTGCTTTCGACGTGGTCGGGGCGCTCTGCCTCATTGTGCTGTTCTCCGTGCCGCTGCTCCTCACGGCGGTCGCGGTCCGGCTCACGAGCCGCGGCCCGGTGCTGTTCACCCAGGAGCGGGTCGGGCTGCGCGGCGAGCCCTTCACGGTGCTCAAGTTCCGCTCGATGGTCGTCGACGCCGAGGAGCACCTCGGGGACGTCCTCGGGGCCGACACGGTCGGGGTGTTCTACAAGCCCAGGCAGGACCCGCGCGTGACCCGGGTCGGCGCGTTCATCCGCCGCTACTCGATCGACGAGCTCCCGCAGCTGTTCAACGTGCTGGGCGGGTCCATGAGCCTCGTCGGACCGCGCCCGCAGATCGCGCTCGAGGTCGACCAGTACGACGACGAGATCGGCCGTCGGCTGCTGGTCAAGCCGGGGCTCACGGGTCTGTGGCAGGTGTCGGGGCGCAACAACCTCACGCTGGAGGAGAGCGTCCGGCTCGATCTCTACTACGTGGAGAACTGGACGGTGACGGGAGACCTGCTCATCCTGCTGCGGACGCTGCGAGCGGTGGTGGGTCGTGACGGCGCCTACTAGCCGGCGGGTCGTCATCACGCAGCCGTACGTCCCCGCCTACCGCGAGAGGCTGCTCGGCCTCGTGGTCGAGGGCCTCGCCGAGGTCCGGGTGGACACGCACGTCTTCTACGGCGGCGACGTCGAGCAGATGCGGCGCCGTCGGGAGCGCGGCGACCTGGTCGAGCCACCCTGGGCGACGGAGGTGCCGGTGCGCACCGTGCGGGTCGGGAGAGGCGGCCGGCATCTGCTCCGCCGTGTCGTCCCGCCGGGGTGGCGCGACGCCGTGCTCGTCACCGAGATGCAGGCGGGCAACCTGGACGCGCTCTCGGCGGCGCTCCGCGGGAGGCCGTACGTGACGTGGGGCCACGGCGCGTCCTACACGTCGGACGAGGTGGGCCTCGCGGAGCGCTGGGAGGCGTGGCTGAACCGCCGGGCGCGGCACGTGCTCACCTACACCGACGCGGGCAGGCGGCACGTCGTCGAGACGGCCCGCGTGCCGGCCGACCGGGTGACCTCGTTCGGGAACAGCACGGACACCCGGACCCTCCGCCGCGAGCGGGACGCGCTCGACGCGGGAGCGGTCGACGCGTACCGGGCGGCCGTGGGTCTGCCGACGGACGCGCGCGCCGCGCTCCTGCTCGGTGCGCTGAACGAGCACAAGCTGCCGGAGCTGGTCGTCCAGACCGCCCGGACCGTGCTCCGGCGCGACCCGGCAGCCTGGCTGCTCGTGGCCGGCGACGGGCCCGCCCGGGGCCTGTTCGAGGGCCTGGCCGCCGAGACCGGACGCGTCGTCCTGCTGGGGCAGGTCGACGCGCGGGGGACGGCGCGCGCGGCGGCCGTGTCGCGGGTGCTGCTCAACCCGGGACGGGTCGGGCTCGTCGCGGTCGACGCCCTGGTGCTGGGCCTGCCGGTGCTCACGAGCGACGCCGGGCGGCACGCACCGGAGATCGAGTACCTCACCGAGGGCTCCGACCTCTTCACGGTCCCCGCGACGCCCACCGACCTCGCGGACGCCTGGCTGCGTCTCACGGCACAGGACCGTCGCCCGCGCACCGACGGCGAGGTGCCGTCGACGGAGGCGGCGGCCGAGCGGATCGTCCGCGCGGTGCACGCGGTCGTGATGGAGGCGGCATGAGGGTCGTGCACTACTACGCCAGGTTCCTGGCCCACCCGTCGGGCGTGACCGAGTCGATCGAGAACTGGGTACGGCAGGCCCACCGGGCGGGCCGGGAGGCCGTGGTCCTGTGCGCGAGCGTCCCCGACCCGCGCGAGCTGCCCACCGACCTGCGGGGGTGCGTCCGGACCGTCTCCCACGTGGGGCGCGGACGCACGAGCTGGGTGCCGACCGGCCTCGCCGGCGAGGTCGGCGAGGGGGACGTCCTCTACCTCCACGAGGGCTGGGTCCTGAGCAACGTCGCGGCGGCGCGCAGCGCCCGGGCGCGCGGCGCCGTCGTCGTGCTCATGCCGCACGGCGTCTACGAGCCGGGCGTCACGACGCGCCTGCGCGACCTCGCCGGCGCGCGACGGGCCGCGGAGGCCTCCGTCGTGCGTCGGGCCGACTGGCTGCACGTCTTCTACGCGTCCGAGGGCCCGCTCGCGGACGGCGTGGCGGGCGGCCGGTCCGGGGACACTCTCGTGCTGCCCAACGGCGCACCGTCCCCGGCCGAGGTGCCCCGGTGGGTGGGCGGGGGCGACTACTTCTTCTGGATGGGACGGTACGACCCCGACCACAAGGGGATCGACAACCTCCTGCGCCGCTGGGCCGAGCTGCCCGCGCCGCGCCCGCGCCTCGTGCTCGCGGGCCCCGACTTCCGGGGCGGTCGTGAGCGGACCGCTCGACTGGTCCGCGACCTCGGGCTCGGTGACTGCGTGGAGCTGCGCGGGAACGCGCGGGGCGAGGAGAAGTGGCTCCTCGTCACGGGCTGCCGTGCGTACCTGCATCCGTCGCGCTGGGAGTCGTGCAGCATCACGGTGCTCGAGATGCTCGCCGCGGGGGTGCCCGTCGTGGTCTCGTCGACGATCCACGCGGCCGAGCCCTTGCGCGCTGCGGGCGTGGCCGTCGTCGCCCACGTCGACCGTCCTGGGGGCCTGCTGGGCCCGCTCCAGGAGGTCGACGAGAACCGGGACCTCGGCCGCCGCGCCCGGGAGTGGACCGAGCGCGCGGCGACGTGGGACCGCGTCGGTGCTCGGTACGGCGACTGGCTGAGCAGGGTCGAGGAGGGAGCGGTCCGATGATCGTGGTGGTGGACCCGGGAGCGGCGTCGACGAACGTCGGCGACCAGATCATCTCGGAGGCGGTCGACGCCGAGCTCGTGACGCCGCTGCGCGAGCAGGGCCACGAGGTCGAGCTCGTGCCCATGCACGGGCGGCTGACCACGACGCACCGGGCCGCCCTGCGGCACGCGCGCTCCGTGATCGCGTGCGGGACGAACCTCCTCTCCGACCACATGCGGTTCCGCCGCGCGTGGCATTGGCCGGCCGACGACGTCGACCTGTGCCGAGGTCGGCTGACGTTCCTCGGCGTCGGCTGGTGGCAGTACCAGCGGGCCGGGATCGACCCGGTCTCGGCCGCGTGGCTGCGCTCGCTCGCCGGCGACGTGCCGTGGGCGGTGCGCGACGAGTACTCGCTCGCCCGGCTCCGCCGCGCGCGCGTGCCCGCCGTCCACACCAGCTGTCCGACGCTCTGGGGCGTGGAGAAGCAGACGCTCCCGTCCGACGAGCGGCGGGTCGTGGTCACGTTCACCGACTACAGCCAGGACCCGCTGGCGGACAGGAGGCTGGTGCACGCGCTCGCCGAGCGGTTCGACGAGCTCCTCTTCTGGCCGCAGGGCCCGGGCGACCGCGAGTACGTGGACGGCGTCCGTGGCGGGACGGGCACGATGCTCGGCCCCCGCCTCGAGGACTTCGACGCGGTGCTCGACGAGCCGGGGACCGCGTACGTGGGCCTGCGGCTCCACGGCGGTATCCGGGCGATGCAGCGGGGCGTGCCCACGCTCGTCCTGTCCATCGACAACCGCGCACGGGAGATCGCGCGGTCCGTCGGGCTGCGCGCGCCGTCGCGGAACGCGGCGCGGCGCTACCGGGAGGACCTGCGGTCGGGCGAGGTGGTCCGCATCGACGTGCCACGGGACGCCGTCGACTCCTGGCGTGCACGATGGGGGATCGGGTCGTGACGGGGCGTCGGCCGGAGGCGACGGCCGTGCTGTCCGTCCCCGGGCACGCCGCCGCTCGCGCGGACCGTGCCGCCGACTACGTGCTCGTCACCGACGAGCAGGGGTGGCACGACGCGGTGGCCGCGGGCCTGGACCCCGTGGCCACGCACCTGCGGTTCAGCGTCACGGACCGCCGCTCCGACGCCGCGGCTCGGCTCGGGCGGCTCGTCATGCCGTGGCGGTGGCGGCGGACCGTCCTCAACACCGGGATCGGCGTCGTGTACTGGCGGCGCGGGGCCCCGCTCGCGCCGCGCCTCGGCGCGCTCCTCGCGGGGAGCAGGCTCGTGAGGCTGACGCATGACCCCTCCTGACGTGCTGCGCCGCTCGCTCGCGGCCCCGGCGACGGCCCTGACCCGCCCGCTCGTCCTCTCCCAGGCGGCGGCCAGCGCGGCGGGCGCGTTCGTCGTGCTCCTGGGCGCGTGGCACATGGAGCCCGCCGAGTTCGCGAGCTTCAGCCTCGCGCTGCTGGTGCTGAACGTCGGTACGGGCCTGGTGCGCAGCGGCCTCTTCCAGCCCGCGCTCATCGAGCGGCGCACGGACCCGCACGCCGTGGTCCCGGCCCGCTACGTCGTCGTCGCGGCGGGGGCGGTCGCGGTCCTGGTCGCCGCGGCGGACCTCGCCGTGACCGCGCTCGGTGCCGGCGGAGCGGTCGCGCTGGGGTCCCTCAGCGTCGCGCCCGTCGTGCAGGACTGGCTGCGCTTCCGGTGCATCGGTCAGGGCCGCAACGGCGCGGTCGCGCTCTCGGACGGGGTCCGTCTCCTGCTCGTGCCCGCGGTCCTCCTCGTCAGCGGCTCCTCGCAGCCGCTCGTGGCCTTCTACGCGGTGTGGTGCGCGGCCTACGCCGTCGCGACAGTCCCGCTCGCGCTGGCCGCCCGACGCGTGGACCGGTACTCGCGGTACGCGGGGTACGGGGCCCGGGCGCGCTCCCAGGCGTACGAGTTCCTCGTCGCGCAGCTCGCGACGACGGTGCCGCTCCTGGTGCTCGGGGCGCTCTCCGTGAGCGCGAGCATCGGTGCGTTCCGGCTCAGCCAGACGCTCTACGGTCCCGTGAACGTCCTCTTCGCCGCGGTCGCGCTGAACCTGCTCTCGGACGCGGTCGGCACGGCCGACCGGCCCGACGACGCCACGCTCGTCCGGCGCGCACGACGTCTCGGCCTCCTCTCCGCGGGGGGCGCGACGGTGCTCGGAGTCGCGCTGGTCGTCGTCGCCGCAGCCGGGGCGGTGCACCCGTCGGGCATCGAGCGCGGGGAGCTGGCCGTCGCGCTCGCTGCGGTGGGTTGCTTCGCGGCCTGCGGCGGCCTCGTCGGACCGCACCTCGTGGTCATGCGGATCTTCAAGGCGCAGTCCGTCGTGACCCGGGCACGGATGGGGATGGTGGCCGTGACATGGTGCGGGTTCGTGGTCGGATACCTGGCCGGAGGGCCTTTCTCGAGCCTCGCCCTCGGATTTGTCCTCGGGGGCGCGGGATACGTCGCGTTCTTCCTTCCCGCCGCGGTCCGGACGTACCGCGGGGTGGCGGTGTGAAGCGCGTTCCAGGGGGTGGCGAGAAGTCGATGCGCAGGTATTTGCCGGCCCGGCGGCGGAAATGCGTAAGAAGCGCTTCGACGCATTCTCGCGCGGGTGCGGAGTGCGAGGTTTCGGGACCTGTTTCCGAGAGCGGGACGGTACGCCGTCCGCACGCAGGAGAGGTCGCCCGCGGCCGCTTCGTGGGGCGCTCGGCGGGGCCGGTGCGGGACCTGACACGAGGACAGGTGATGGACTGTGCATGACCGTTCGATGGCTCGCGCTGTCCGGCCGCAAGGAGCCGCGGTGCGGCCTGGTCGCGTCGAGGACCGCGCCGGCGGCCGGGGCTCCTCCGGGCAGACGGGCGGATCCGGGCGCCCCGGCGGCAGCGTGGCGGAGAGCCGTGGGGGCTCGCGCGACCCCGTGCTGGCGCTGGCACGCGTGCTGCTGTACTGCGGGCTCGTCCTCGTCTCCCTGCTGGTCCTGCGGGTGGGCGTCGGAGTCACGGCGGGGGACGTCGTCCTGCTCGCGAGCCTCGCGCTGTGCCTTGCGGCGGTGGGGCGGCCGCCGACGCCTCATCCGTACGGCGCGTGGGCGCTGCCCGCGTGCCTCCTGCTCGTCGTCGGGGGCTGCCTCGCGACCGCGGGCTCGCCGGCGCCCGTGGAGAGCCTCGTCAGCCTGCTGCGGGTGCTCTACGTCGCCCTGGCGCTCCCGTGGCAGCTCGCGGTCCTGCTCGACGACGAGCGACGCCTGCGCCGCGGGCTCGTCGCGTTCGGCGTCGGAGCCGCTGTCTGCTCGCTCGGCACGCTCGTGCAGTACGCGCTCGGGCCCGGGGCGATCCCGGGCGGCGTCGTCACGACGGCCGGGCGCTACACGGGGTTCACCGGGCACGTGAGCGACACGGGTGCCGTCGCGTCGCTCGCCGTGGTGATCGGCCTGTCCGGGCTGACGCGCGGCCTGGGGCGCCTGCAACGGCTCCTGCTCGTGGGCGTGGCGCTCTCGGGGATCGTCGGGCTCGTCCTCAGCGGCAGCGTGAGCGGCATGCTGGCGGCCGTCCTCGGGAGCGCGACGCTCCTCGTCCTGCGCGGGATCCCGCTCGGACGGGTCGCCGTCGCTGCGGTCGTCGCGGGCGCGGCGCTGTGGTTGGCGGGTGGCGTCCTCGGGGAGACGCAGGGTGCGCTGCGCCCCGCCGAGCGTGTCAAGCAGGTGCTCGGGCTCTCCGGCGGGGATGCGTCGCTCAACACGTCCGCGTCGCGGTGGGACACCATCGTGCTCGGTTGGGGCGGCTTCCTGGAGGACCCGTTCACCGGAGCGGGCCTGGACGCGCGGTCCTCCCTGGTGGTCGAGACGCTCGGCGTGCACAGCCTGCCGGTCGCGGCGCTGTACCAGGGCGGCGCGGTCTTCGCCCTCGGACTGCTCGGCTGCCTCGTCGTCGCGGTCGTCAGGGCCGTGCGGGCCGTGCCTCGGACGCCGATCCAGGTCCGGGTCCTCGCGGTGGGGGTCACGGCGCTCGTCTTCAGCGCCACGGCCCCCAGCCTGTACAACCGCTACCTGTGGGTCCCGGTCGCCCTCGTCGCCGCGGCTGCCGTGCTCGCCCCGGGGGACCGCCCGGGTCGCGAGGCTCACCGCGTGTAGGCCTGCTCCAGCTCCTCGGCCACGGTCTCCATCGAGTAGTCCTCGCGGACGAGCTCGCGGGCCCGCACGCCCGTCGCCCGGCGGTGGGCCGGGTCCTCGAGGAACGCCGCCACCGCGGCGACGAGGTCGTCGACGTCCTCGCCGACGACCGCCCCGGCGCCCGCACGCTCGACGGGCGCCGCCAGACCGCACGACCGCGTGACGACGACCGGGACCCCGCACGACATCGCCTCGAGCACGCTCATGGGGAACGGCTCGTCGACCGACGGCAGGACGTACAGCGCGGACCGGGCGAGGCGTCGCGCCGTCCGCTCGGGGGGCAGCGCGCCCTCCCACGACACCCGGGCGCGAGCGTCGCCGGGCAGGTCGGCGATCCGCTCGCGCACCGCCGCGGCCTGACCCTCGTCGGGCCCGACGAGGGTGAACCGCGCCGTGGGAAAGCGGGCTGCGAGACGAGCCGCGGCCTCCACGAAGGCCAGGGGGCGCTTGCGCGCGTGCAGCCGCGCGAGGAACAGGACCTCCGGGTGGCGCGGGTCCGCGAGCGGCACCCCCTCGGCGGGCAGAGGCACTCCGTTGACGAGCCGACGCACGGTCGCCGCGCGGCCGAAGAGCGTGCGCAGGCCGGCTTCCTCGACGGGGGTGAGCGCGAAGCTCGTGGACGCCCTGGCGACGACGCGACGGGTGAGGACGGCGTCGAGGGGTGCGGCGAACGGGTGCCGGGACGGCATGACCATGCCGTGCGTCTGCGTCACGAACGGCTTGCCCGAGCGGCTCCAGGCAGCGGCCGCCGGCAGGGTGACGAGGTCGCGTGCGAGATGGACGTGGGCGACGTCGGCGCGCGCACCGTGGGTGCGGATCCACCGCACCATCGCCGGAGCGGCGAGCCCCGCGAAGCCGGTGCCCGGGACGGCCCGCACCGCGGGGAAGGTGACGACGGGCACGCCGTCCCACGTCGTCGGGAGGCGGTCGAAGCCGGACGCCGCGGCGACCAGGACCGCGTCGTGGCCCCGCGCGCGCAGGGAGCGGACCTGGTTCGTCGCGACGCGGACCGGGCCGCCGTAGGCGCCGTCGGGCGTCAGGAGCGTGGCGACGTGCAGGACGCGCAGGCGGGGCGGCACGTCAGAACCGTGTGCGGTCGGAGAGCGACCGCCCGTCCCAGACCCCGCCGTCGGGCACCTCGCCACGGACGACGGACCCCGGTGTGACGAGCGCGGAGCGCCCGATCCGCGTGCCTCCGAGGACGACGCACCGCGCCGTGACCCATGCGCCCGGACCGACGTGCACCGGGGCCGTCACCAGCCCCATGTCCGTCCGGTGTCGGTGGCTGCCGGTGGTGACGAGGGTGTCCTGGGACAGCACGGCGTCGTGCCCGATCCAGACGTCGTCCTGGTTGTGGATCCAGACACCTTCACCGATCCAACAATTTGCTCCGACATGAATCTTCCATGGGAATCGCACGCGCGTACGAGGGCGGAAGACGACCCCCTCGCCGATGTGGGCACCGAAGGCGCGCAGCACCGCGACGCGCAGGCGCGAGCTGATCTGCCACGGGTTCGAGACGAACAGCAGCTCGGCCGCACCCCAGAGATACACGAGCGCGCCCGGGCGACCCCAGGACGTCTTTTCCCCGGGTGCCTCCGAGAGCGGTACGACCCGAATTCCGTCGCGTTCTTCCTGTGCTGTCATCTGCCCCCCCAGCGAATGTGCCCGAACGTCGTTATCGTGAGTGCGTGAGCATCTCGGGAACGCGCATCCTGGTGATCGGCGCCAACTATGCCCCTGAACCTACCGGAAATGCGCCCTACACGTCGGCGCTGAGCCGTGCGCTCGTCGCGCGCGGCGCTCGGGTGCGCGTCGTGACGACCTACCCCCACTACCCGCAGTGGCGCGTGCGCGAGGGTGATCGAGGGTGGGCGCGCCGAGAGCGCATCGACGGCGTCGACGTGCTGCGCCTGCGGCACTACGTCCCGCGGTCGCCGACCTCGGCGCGCCGTCTGCTCGCCGAGCTGAGCTTCGGGGTGCGGTCTGCCGCGGTCCGCTGGCCCGACGCCGACGTCGTCCTGCTCGTCTCGCCCTCGCTGTTCGCGGCGGCCGTCGCGATGCTGCGCCTGCGGGCCGGCCGTGCCCTGGCCCCCCGCCGCGCGCGGAGGACGGCGCTCCCGGGGGCTGTCCTGTGGACCCAGGACCTCTACTCGCTCGGCGTCGCGGAGACCGGTACGGCCTCGGGTCTCGCTGCGCGGGCGGTGAGCGCCGTCGAGAGGTTCACCGCCCGCGGTGCGGACGGCGTGGTCGCCATCCACGAGAGCTTCGCGCGCCACCTCCGCGAGTCGCTCGGTGTCGACGCCGCTGCCCTGCGCGTCGTGCGCAACTGGACCCACCTCGCGGACGACGTGGAGCCCGCGGAGCGACCGGCCGTGCGCGCGGCCCACGGGTGGGCCCAGGACGAGACCGTCGTGCTGCACGCGGGGAACCAGGGGGTGAAGCAGGGGCTCGAGAACGTGGTCGAGGCGGCGCGCCGCGCCGACGCGCAGGGGGCTGCGGTGCGTTTCGTGCTCCTGGGGGACGGGAGCCGGCGGGCCGCCCTCGAGGCCGCCGGGGCAGGTGTCCGCAGCCTGCAGTTCCTCGACCCCCTGCCCGACACGCAGTTCCGTGCCGCGCTCCGTGCTGCGGACGTGCTGCTGGTCAACGAGCTCGCCGGGCTCGCGGAGATGTCCGTACCGAGCAAGCTCACGTCCTACTTCCACGCGGCGCGACCTGTGCTCGCCGCGTCGTCCGAGCGTTCGACGACCGCGGTGGAGCTGCGCGCGTCCGGCGGGGGCGTCCGGGTCGACCCGGAGGACCCGCAGGCGCTCCTCGACGCGGCGCTCGTGCTCGCGGCCGACCCAGCACGGCGGGACCGTCTCGGGGCCGCGGGTCGTCGATACCGCGACGAGAGGCTCACGGAGGGCGCGGCGGTCGACGCGTTCGCGGCGGTCCTCGCCGCGACCGCCCGCCGCCCGGTCCCGGAGCCGCGCACGAGCGCGGTCGCGACGGACGCGACGGCCACCGCTGCCCTCGCCACCGCGACGGCCACCGCTGCCCTCGCCACCGCGACGACCACCGCGACCGCGGGCACCGGGGCTCGCGGCACCGCACGGGCGGCCGACGGCGCTCCCCGTGCCCCGGACGTCGCCCGCACGTAGCCATCGGCCGCCGCGCCGCCGCACACCACACGGGGGGAACCATGAAGAAGGCACTCATCTCGGGCATCACCGGACAGGACGGCTCCTACCTGGCGGAGCTCCTGCTCCGCAAGGGCTACGAGGTGCACGGCCTGATCCGCCGCGCCTCGACGTTCAACACGGCACGGATCGACCACCTCTACCAGGACCCGCACGAGGAGGGCGCGCGCCTCTTCCTGCACTACGCGGACCTGTCCGACGGCGCCCGGCTCGTCACGCTCCTCTCCCAGATCCGTCCCGACGAGGTCTACAACCTCGCGGCGCAGTCCCACGTGCGGGTGTCGTTCGACGAGCCCGAGCACACCGCGGACACGACCGGGACGGGCGCGATCCGGCTGCTCGAGGCGGTGCGGCTCGCGGGCGTGGACACGCGCTACTACCAGGCGTCGTCGTCCGAGCTGTTCGGGTCCACCCCGCCGCCGCAGGGCGAGACGACGCCGTTCCACCCGCGGTCGCCGTACGCGGCGGCCAAGCTCTACGCCTACTGGATCACGAAGAACTACCGCGAGGCGTACGGCATGTTCGCGGTCAACGGGATCCTGTTCAACCACGAGTCCCCGCGTCGCGGCGAGACGTTCGTGACACGCAAGATCACTCGCGCGGTCGCCGCGATCAAGGCCGGCCGGGCGCAGCACCTGTACCTGGGCAACCTGGACGCGGTCCGCGACTGGGGGTACGCGGCCGAGTACGTCGAAGGCATGTGGCGCATGCTGCAGGCCGAGACGCCGGACGACTACGTGCTCGCCACGGGGACGGGCCTCACGGTGCGCGACTTCCTCGAGGAGTCGTTCTCGCACGCAGGTCTCGACTGGGAGCAGCACGTGCGGTTCGACGAGCGCTACCTCCGTCCGGCGGAGGTCGACGCGCTCGTCGGCGACCCGAGCAAGGCCCACGCCGACCTCGGGTGGAAGGCCACGGTCGACGGTCGCGAGCTCGCCCGGATCATGGTGGACGCCGACCTGCAGGCGCTCGACCACGCGGGCTCGCCGTGGATCGACGAGGTGGCGCTCGCGACGTGGGACGCCGCGTGAGCGCGCAGGACCCGGTGGCCTTCGAGCCCGGACCGCTCGACCGCGACGCGGTCTTCTACGTCGCGGGCCACCGTGGGCTCGTCGGCTCCGCCGTCTGGCGCCGCCTCGAGGCGGCGGGGTTCGGTCGGCTCGTGGGCCGCACGTCGGCGGAGCTGGACCTCACCGACCGCGACGCCGTCTTCGAGCTCTTCCGCGCCGAGCGGCCGCGCTACGTCGTGCTCGCGGCGGCGAAGGTGGGCGGGATCCTCGCGAACGCGACGCACCCGGTGGACTTCCTCTCCGAGAACGTCCGCATCCAGGTCAACGTCCTGGACGCCGCGCGCGCGGTCGGGGTGGAGCGGCTGCTCTTCCTCGGGTCGTCGTGCATCTACCCGCGCCTCGCGCCCCAGCCGATCGTCGAGGAGTCGCTGCTCACGGGGCACCTCGAGCCGACGAACGACGCGTACGCGATCGCGAAGATCGCGGGCATCCTGCACGTGCAGGCGGTGCGCCGCCAGGACGGCCTGCCCTGGATCTCCGCGATGCCGACGAACCTCTACGGGCCGGGTGACAACTTCTCCCCGCAGGGCTCCCACGTGCTGCCCGCGCTGATCCGGCGCTACGACGAGGCGGTGCGCAACGGCTCGCGCGTGGTGACGAACTGGGGGACGGGGACGCCCCGGCGCGAGCTCCTGCACAGCGACGACCTGGCCGACGCGTGCCTGCACCTCCTCGAGCACTACGACGGCGCCGAGCACGTCAACGTGGGTACCGGCCACGACGTGACGATCCGAGAGATCGCGGCAGCGGTCGCGGACGTCGTCGGCTACGACGGCGAGACCCGGTGGGACACGTCGAAGCCGGACGGCACGCCGCAGAAGCTGCTCGACGTGTCGCGCCTGCGCGCGACCGGCTGGGAGGCGCGCACCGGGCTGCGCGAGGGCCTCGAACGGACCGTGGCGTGGTACCGCGAGCGGGCCGGGCTGGTGCGCGGATGACCCGCGCCGGCGCGGGTGCGCCCAGGCTCGCGACGGGCGAGGGGCTGTGCGAGATTGGGGCGGTCGTGGGTCGACGCTCAGGGGGAGCGGGCCGGTGAGGGGGACGACGATGGAGCTCAAGGACTACCTGCTCCTGCTGCGCAGGCGGTGGGTCACGGTCGCCGTCGCGGCGGCGCTCGGACTGGTGCTCGCGGGTGCCTACTCGTTGCTGAGCACACCGACGTACTCCGCGCGGTCCCAGGTCTACGTGTCCGTGCAGGGCTCCGACTCGACGACGGACCTCCTCCAGGGCTCGAACTTCACGGTGCGCCAGGTGAAGTCGTACATCGAGCTCGTGACGAGCCCGCGCGTCCTGGACCCCGTCGTCGACGAGCTGGGGCTCGCGGACGACGCGGCGTCCCTCGCCCAGCGCGTGCAGGCGGACTCGCCGCTCGACACGGCGCTCGTCAACGTCACCGCGACCGACGAGTCGCCCCAGCTCGCGGCCGAGATCGCGAACGCGACCGCGCGCTCGCTCGCCTCGGTCGTCGCCGAGCTCGAGACGCCGGTCGGCGGCGGGGACTCGCCGGTGCAGATCAGCACGGTCAGGGCGGCGTCCGTGCCGACGGCGCCCGCGTCGCCGAACCTGCGGCTCAACCTCGTGCTGGGGCTCGTGATCGGCCTCGCGGTCGGGGTCGCGGTGGCCGTGGTCCGCGAGCTGCTCGACACGCGCGTCCGGTCCACCGCCGACGTCGAGGACGTGACGGACGCGCCGGTGCTCGGCGTCATCGGGTACGAGGCCGACGCGCCGGAGCACCCGCTCATCGTGCAGGAGTCGCCGCAGGCGGTACGTGCCGAGGCGTTCCGACGGCTGCGTACCAACCTGCAGTTCCTCGAGCTCGGACCGGCGGCGCGCACGTACGTCATGACGTCCGCGCTGCCCGGCGAGGGCAAGACCACCACGAGCGTCAACCTCGCGATCACCCTCGCGGACGCCGGCCAGCGCGTCGTGCTCGTCGACGCCGACCTGCGCCGTCCCGCGGTCGCCCGGTACCTGGGCATCGAGGGGTCGGTCGGGCTCACGACGATCCTCATCGGCAAGGTCGCCGTGGAGGACGCGGTCCAGCCGTGGGGCAACGGGAACCTCGACGTCATCGCGTCGGGCCAGATCCCGCCGAACCCGAGCGAGCTGCTCGGTGGCGAGTCCATGGCGCAGCTCCTGGAGCGGCTCCGGACGGAGTACGACGTGATCGTCGTCGACACGCCCCCGCTTCTCCCGGTCACGGACGCGGCCATCCTCGCGAAGGGGGTCGGGGGAGCGATCGTCGTCGTCGGCGCGGGCACGGTGCACCGGAACCAGCTCGAGACTGCGCTGTCGGCACTCGGCACGGTGGGTGTGCGGCCGCTGGGCATCGTGGTGAACCGCGTGCCGGTCAAGGGGCCGGGCGCGGGCCCGTACGAGTACGGCTACTACGAGTACACGGCGGACGCCGCGGGGGAGGCCTCGCAGGGTCGCTCCGCACGGCGGTCGGCCGTGCGGGGAAGCCGGCACGCTCGCGGCGCGGCACGGCAGGCGGCTCCCGCGACCGGCACGGGGCCGTGGGCACCCGTCGCCTCGGAGGGTCCGGCCGGCGGGGCTCCGGCCGCGGAGGCGACGCGCGGTGCGGTGCCCGCCCCACCGCCGACGGGCGTCGCGACCGCCGTCGACGGCGCGGAGGCCGACCTCGGCCCGGGGCGCCCCGGGAGCGAGGCGGCGGTGGCGGTCGGGTCGCGCCCGGCGACGGGGACCTTCGACGAGGTGGTGCTGCCGCGCGAGCGGCGGTGAGGTGCAGGCCGCGGGCCGTGGCCCGGTCGCCCGGCGGCGGGACGGACGCGCGCGGCCATCGGCGGGACGAGCAGGGGGGACGGCATGAGGATCTCGGTGATCGGTTGCGGGTACCTGGGCGCGGTGCACGCCGCCTGCATGGCCCGGCTGGGGCACGACGTGGTGGGGGTGGACGTCGACGCGCGGAAGGTCGCGTCGCTGCGCGAGGGGCGGGCGCCGTTCTACGAGCCCGCGCTCGACGAGCTGCTCGCGGAGGCGCGCGCGTCGGGGCGCCTGACCTTCACGACCGACGTGGCCGAGGCCACGGACGCGGAGGTGCACTTCGTGTGCGTCGGGACGCCGCAGCGGGCCGACTCCTACGCCGCCGACCTGTCGTACGTCGACACCGCCTTCCGCGCGCTGCTGCCGCACCTGGCCGCCGACGCGGTCGTGGTGGGCAAGTCCACGGTGCCCGTCGGCACCGCGACGCGCCTGGCGGCGGACCTCGCCGCGGCGGCGCCGGGCGCGACGCTCGTCTGGAACCCGGAGTTCCTGCGCGAGGGCTTCGCCGTCCAGGACACGCTGCGGCCGGACCGGCTCGTGTACGGCGTCCCCGACGACGCAGCGGGCGCACGGGCCGCGGAGGTGCTCGACGCCGTGTACGCCGCGGCGCTCGCGGACGGCACGCCGCGTCTCGTGGTGGACCGCGCGACGGCGGAGCTCGTCAAGGTCGCGGCGAACTCGTTCCTCGCCACGAAGATCTCGTTCATCAACGCGATGGCGGAGCTCTGCGAGGTCGCCGGGGGAGACGTCACCCTCCTCGCCGACGCGATCGGGCTCGACGAGCGCATCGGACGCCGGTTCCTCAACGCGGGCCTCGGCTTCGGCGGGGGCTGCCTGCCGAAGGACATCCGGGCGTTCATGGCGCGCGCCGAGGAGCTCCACGCCGACCCGGCGGTGAGCTTTCTGCGCGAGGTCGACTCGATCAACCTCCGGCGCCGCGAACGGATGGTCGACCTCACGGTCGGCGTCCTCGACGGCCGCCCGCTCGCGGGCGCGCGCATCGCGGTGCTGGGCGCGGCGTTCAAGCCCGACAGCGACGACGTGCGCGACTCGCCCGCGCTCGACGTGGCGGAGCGGCTCCACCAGCGCAGCGCGCGCGTCGTCGTCACGGACCCCCGCGCGCTCGCGAACGCGCGGGCCAAGGCGCCCGCCCTGGGCTTCGCGGAGACCGTCGAGGAGGCGGTGGACGGCGTGGACGCCGTGCTCGTCCTCACCGAGTGGCGCGAGTACCGCGAGCTGGACCCGGGAAAGCTGTTCGGCCTCGTCGCGGCTCCGCGCGTCGTCGACGGGCGCAACGCGCTCGACGCGAGGGCGTGGCGCGCCGCCGGCTGGACGTACCGCGCGCTCGGGCGGCAGTGAGCGCCGCGCGGCGTCCCCGGCGGCGCCCGTGGCTGCGCACCGCGCGGGGGGCCGCCCTCCTCGTCCTGGTGGTGACGCTCGGACCTCTGGCGGCGTGCTCGCCGGACGGCGACGCCGACCACCGGGAGAGCGGTGGTCCGGCGTCCGACCACCCGGCGACGGACGCGCCCGCCCAGGCCGCGCCCGGCGCCGTGCCTCCGTCGTCCGGTGCGTCGGGGGCGGCGGACCTCGACGAGTATGCCGCGGGCCTGCTGCGAGGGACGCAGGAGGTACGCCGGGACGAGGGGCTGCCCCCGCTCGACGAGAGCGCGTGCGCGATCTCCGCGGCTCGTTCGCGCGCCGCGGCGCTCGTCGGTGCGCCGCTGGAGCACGCGCCGCTCGACGAGGTCCTCGCCGCGTGCGACCCGCCGGCGGGGAGCGCGGCGGAGAACCTCAGCCGCACGGCCGCGGACCCCGCCGAGGTGGTGGACGCGTGGATGGCGTCGCACGGGCACCGGGCGAACCTGCTCGATCCGACGCTGACCTCGGTCGGCATCGCGTGCGCCGTCGACCCCGGCGCCGGGCCGGCGGAGGTCGTGTGCGCGCAGGTGTTCCTCGGTTGACGGCGCTGAACCGTTGAGATTTCAACTGTGAGGCACGTTGCGCCCCCGTGCGTCTGTCTGTAGGTTGAGCCCGCCCGCCGAGGCCCGGCGCGGGGGCAAGCGCGCAGGGGGAGCTTGGCGTCGGGCCCGGCGGGCTCAGACGCCCGCGAGGACGCGGGTCGTCCCTTCCGTGCTCGTCCGGTCGCGCAGCGCGCGGCCCAGCCGACGCAGCGCGTCGTCGTCCGCGAGCAGGTCGGACCAGTCGTCCGGGTCGACGCTCGGGGCGTCACCCCGGGCCCGCCGCGTCGCCGCGAGCTGGAGCTGGTAGGCGAGGATCACCTCGCGCGGGCTGCCGGGGACGGCGACGCGCACGTGGTCGACGTCGTCCCGACGCGAGTGCAGCGCGAGCGCGGCGAGGCCGTCGAAGATCTCGATGGTGCGGTGGTACTCGTCCACCGCCGCGCTGGACCCGGGGATGCCCCCGCCGCCCACGGTCGCCAGCACGAAGGCGTGCAGGTGCCCGAGATCGCGCCGGCGCTCGCGGGCGAACGCCGCCGACGACGCGAGCTGGCCCACGATGCCGACCGTCAGCAGGACGCTCGCCGCGAGCACGAGATACCGGGTGCGCACGCCGAGGACGAGGTACGGCTCGGCGCTGCCGGGCTCGTGCAGCAGCGCGGCCACGAAGCTGACGACGGCCCACACCATGGCGACGACCGCCCCGGCCGCCGCGACGTCCATGCCCCACCGCAGCCGCACGGGGCGGCGCGAGCGCGTGCGGACGCACGACACGGCGAACGTCGCGGTCGCCGCCACGAACGCGCCGTAGTACAGCGCGCGGTACACCCACATGAGCGGCCGGCCGGAGGCCTGGGCGTCGAGGTCGAGCGTCGTCCACGGTCCGCTCGCGACCGCGAGCGCGACCATCACTGCGCCGACGAGACCGGCCGCGAGGGCCACGTACCGCGTCCGTGGCGCGTGCCCGGTCGTCGTGCTGTACGCCCACACGCCGACGAAGAGGCACCCGGCGACGAGCGCGACGTGCTTGGCGACCTCGTGCGTGCCGCCGGGGGCGTGCGTCTTGAGGAGCTCGGCCACGGCCGGGACCCGCATCACGGACGCCACGGCGACGAATGCGAGGCCGAGCGGGAGAGCCGCGTCGGTGCCCCTGCGGGCACGCAGCGCCGTCCACGTCGCGGCGGTGGCGAACAGCGCCGTGGCGAGGAGGTCGAGCACCGGGCTCACCGGTAGAGCTCGAGGGACGTGAGGCGTGCGGCCGAGCTCCCGTGCGACGCGATGGAGATCATCAGCTCGCTCGCGAGGCGCTCGACCCGCTGCTCGGCGGGGTCGTCGTGCTCGTCGCGGCACCCGGCGGGGACCGGGCCCGGAGCGGGGCCGGGGCGGATCGAGTCGAGGACGTGCACGAGCTCGTGCGCGACGACGTGGTCGCGGTGCGGTCCGGGGAGCGTCTGGCGGGCGTCGACGAGGACGAGGTCGCGCTCGGGGAACGCGAGCCAGAGGCCGGTGACGCCGGGGCCGAGGTCGCCCTCGACGACCTCGAGCGGCTTGCCGCGGGCCGCGGCGACGAGGCGGCACGCCTCCTCGATGCTGCGGGCGCGGTCGAGGCCCGCGGCGCGCAGGAGGTTATCCACGGTCGGCCCCCGGTGCAGGAGGATGCCCGTTCGGCGTGCCGGGCGGTGCCACCGGAGGGAGGTGCTCGAGGCTGCGTACGCGGTCGACGATCTCGATGATGGCGCGGACGTTCTCGGGCGACAGCCCCTGGGCGCGCAGCGCGAACTGCTCCACGCCCTCGTCGGCGAGCGCGGCGCGCAGGCGGTCGTCGGGGCTCTCCTCGGGGTCGACGAGGCTCCCGGTGCTGACCCCGAAGAACGCGGCGATGCCCTCGACGACGCGCAGGCTGGGCGACGAGCGGTGCCCGCCGCGCAGGGCGCTGAGGTACGCCTCGTTGATCGAGTAGCCGCGCTCCGTCATCCAGTGGGCGGCCTCCCGGTTGGTCACGGGACGCCCGCCGCGGCCGCGCGCGAAGAGCTCGTTGAGCCGGTGCCGGAAGACGCGCGCGGTGCGCTCCCCGGGTGCCACGTCGTCGTCCATGGGCCGATTCTGGCAGGCCCGGACCGCGCGTGCGCCGGTCCGGGTCGGCGGGTCACGCGGGTCGTGGCCCCTGCCTGTGCCCCGTCGCGCGACGTGGTGCCGCCGGGTAGCGTTTCGTGCGGGCGCGGGACGGCCGCCGCCCGGCGCGGGACGCGCGCACCACGACCCCCGAGGGAGCCGGTATGAGCGAGCAGACACCGAAGGACCGGGGCGGACTCGGCGACCTCCTCGGCAAGGCCAAGGAGTTCATGACCGAGGAGCGCATCGACAAGGCCAAGGAGTTCATGACCGACGAGCGCATCGACGAGGTCGCGGGAAAGATCAAGTCGGTCGCCCCGGACTCCGTCGACCGGCACGTCGACACCCTCGCCGAGAAGGCGAAGAAGGCCAACGACTGACCTGCGGGTCGGTACGATCGAGGGGCGCCGTCCACGACGGCGCCCTTCGTGCTGTCGGGGACGCCCCGGCGCCGGGGGACCTGACCGGGCGCTGCGCGCGCCTCCCGCCACAGAACGGAGCACGGACGTGTCTGACGTCGTCTCGTCACCACTCACCATCACCCTCGACGCGGAGGAGACCACGGTGACGACGGGCACGACGGGCACGGACCTGTTCGCGTCGCGTCGCGACGTCGTCGTGATCCGCGTGAACGGGGAGCTCAAGGACCTCGACACGCCCGTCGCGGACGGCGACGTGGTCGAGGGCGTGACGATCGACTCGCCCGACGGCTTCGCGGTGCTGCGGCACTCGGCCGCGCACGTGCTCGCGCAGGCCGTCCAGCAGGTCAACCCGGACGCGAAGCTGGGCATCGGCCCGCCGATCACGGACGGGTTCTACTACGACTTCGACGTCGAGACGCCGTTCACCCCCGAGGACCTCAAGGCGCTCGACAAGGCGATGTCGCGCATCATCAAGGAGGGCCAGACCTTCCGCCGCCGCGTGGTCACCGAGGACGAGGCGCGCGCCGAGCTCGCGCACGAGCCGTACAAGCTCGAGCTCATCGGGCTCAAGGGCTCCGGCACCGCGGACGACACCGAGGGCGCGAACGTCGAGGTCGGCGGCGGCGAGCTGACGATCTACGACAACGTGCGCGGCGCCGGGCGCGAGAGCGAGACGGTGGTCTGGAAGGACCTGTGCCGTGGCCCGCACCTGCCGAGCACGCGCCTGATCGGCAACGGCTACCAGCTCATGCGCTCGGCCGCGGCCTACTGGCGCGGCAGCGAGAAGAACCCGCAGCTCCAGCGCATCTACGGCACGGCGTGGCCGACGAAGGACGAGCTCAAGGCGTACCTCGAGCGGCTCGCGGAGGCGGAGCGGCGCGACCACCGTCGGCTCGGCAACGAGCTCGACCTGTTCTCCTTCCCGGAGGAGATCGGCTCGGGCCTGCCCGTGTTCCACCCCAACGGCGCGACGATCCGCATGGAGATGGAGGAGTACTCGCGCAAGCGGCACGTCGAGGCCGGCTACTCGTTCGTCAGCACGCCGCACATCACCAAGGCGAACCTGTTCCAGACGTCGCGCCACCTCGACTGGTACGCCGACGGCATGTACCCGCCGATGCACCTGGACGAGGAGCTCGACGACGACGGCAACGTCAAGCGGGTGGGCCAGGACTACTACCTCAAGCCGATGAACTGCCCGATGCACAACCTCGTGTACCGCTCGCGCGGGCGGTCGTACCGCGAGCTGCCGCTGCGGCTGTTCGAGTTCGGCACGGTGTACCGCTACGAGAAGTCGGGCGTCGTGCACGGGCTCACGCGGGCGCGCGGCTTCACGCAGGACGACGCGCACATCTACACCACGCGCGAGCAGATGCGCGACGAGCTGGGCTCGCTGCTCTCCTTCGTGCTGGACCTCCTGCGCGACTACGGGCTCGACGACTTCTACCTCGAGCTGTCGACGCGCGACCCCGAGAAGTCGGTGGGCGACGACGCCACGTGGGAGGAGGCGACCGAGGTCCTGCGCCAGGTCGCGACGGAGTCGGGCCTCGAGCTCGTCGCCGACCCGGGCGGCGCGGCGTTCTACGGCCCCAAGATCTCGGTCCAGGCGAAGGACGCGATCGGCCGCACGTGGCAGCTCTCGACGATCCAGCTCGACTTCTTCGAGCCGGAGCTGTTCGAGCTCGAGTACACGGCGTCCGACGGCACGCGCCAGCGTCCCGTGATGATCCACCGCGCGCTGTTCGGCTCGATCGAGCGGTTCTTCGGCATCCTCGTCGAGCACTACGCCGGCGCGTTCCCCGCGTGGCTCGCGCCCGTCCAGGTCGTGGCGGTCCCCGTCGCGGAGCCGTTCAACGACTACGTGGCCGACGTCGTCGCGCAGCTCAGGGCGCAGGGGATCCGCGCGGAGGTCGACTACTCGGACGACCGGTTCGGCAAGAAGATCCGCAACGCCAGCACGCGCAAGGTCCCGTTCGTCCTCATCGCGGGCGGCGAGGACGCCGAGGCGGGCGCCGTGTCGTTCCGCTACCGGGACGGCCGCCAGGACAACGGCGTGCCCGTCGCCGAGGCCGTCGAGCGGATCGTCTCCGCCGTGCGCGACCGCGTCCAGGTCTGACGGCGCGTGAGCGACGAGCGCACGGGGGCACCCGGCGCGGCCGACGAGGCCGCGCCGGGCGCCGCACCCGACCCCGCGACCGGTGCGACGGTCGAGACGCCGGACGCGCACCCCCGGTTCGACGACGGCCTGGACCGGCTCTGGACGCCGCACCGCATGGTGTACATCGGCGGGCAGGACAAGCCCGCTGACGACTCGCGCGGCGAGTGCCCGTTCTGCCGCGTGCCGGACCGCACGGACGAGGACGGGCTGATCGTCGCGCGCGGCCGGACGGCGTACGTCGTGCTCAACCTCTACCCGTACAACCCGGGCCACCTCATGGTCGTGCCGTACCGGCACGTCTCCGACTACACGGACCTCACGGAGGCCGAGACGGTCGAGGTCGCGCACCTCACGCAGACGGCCATGCGGGTCGTGCGCGCGGTGTCCGCGCCCGACGGCTTCAACCTCGGCATGAACCAGGGCGCGGTCGCGGGCGCGGGCATCGCCGCGCACCTGCACCAGCACGTCGTGCCGCGCTGGGCGGGGGACGCGAACTTCCTGCCGATCGTCGCGCAGACGAAGGCCGTGCCCGAGCTGCTCTCCGACACGCGGGCGCGGCTCGCGGACGCGTGGCCGACCACCGGCGAGGGGGACGACGCCTGATGTTCGGTCGTCTGCGCGCGCTCACCACGCGCCTGTTCACGCCGCTCGCCGCGTTCCTCCTGCGCGTCGGGGTGAGCCCGGACGCGGTGACCGTCACCGGGACGCTCGGCGTCGTCGTCGGCGCGCTGTGGCTCTTCCCCACGGGCCACCTCTTCGCCGGGGTCATGGTCGTCATGGTCTGCGCCTTCGCCGACGTGCTCGACGGCGTCATGGCGCGCCGCGCCGGCCGGTCGGGCCCCTGGGGCGCGTTCCTCGACTCGACGCTCGACCGGCTCGCCGACGCCGCCGTGTTCGTCGGGCTCACGCTGTGGTTCGTCCGCGCCGACGACCCGCGCCTCACGCCCGACCTCGCCGCGTGGGGGACCGTCGTCGCGCTCGCGTGCCTCGCGCTCGGCGCCGTCGTGCCGTACGCGCGGGCCCGCGCCGAGAGCGTCGGCATGACCGCGCAGGTCGGGATCGCCGAGCGTGCCGACCGCCTCGTCGCGGCCCTCGTCGCCGCCGGGCTCGTCGGCCTCGGCCTGCCACCCGTCGTGCTCGTCGTGGTGCTCGGCCTGCTCGCGCTCGCGAGCGCGGTGACGGTCGTGCAGCGCGTCGCGACGGTGCGCCGCCAGGCGCTCGCCCTCTCCGCGAGCGCCTCCCGGACCGACGACACGGAGGACGGTCGCTGATGGCCCTCGACGCCGGCAAGGCGTTCACGTTCGCCTGGCGCAACGCGCGCAAGGTGCCCGACCCGCTGCTGCGCGGGCTCTTCGACGCGATCGCCGACGTGACGTGGCTCCTGCACGGCGGGGGAGTGCGCCAGTTCGAGCGCAACCTCGCGCGCGTCCGGCCCGGGCTCTCGCCGCGCGCCCTGCGCCGGCTCTCGCGCGCGGGCATGCGGTCGTACATGCGGTACTACCGGGAGGCCTTCACGCTCCCCGCCTGGACGCCGGAGCAGGTCGAGGCGCGCGTGCGGCTCGTCGGGTACGAGAACCTGGCTGAGCACCTCGACGGCGACCGGAGCCCGGTGCTCGCGCTGTCCCACCAGGGCAACTGGGACCTCGCGGGCGCGTACGCGACCCCGCACATCGCGCCCGTGCTCACGGTCGCGGAGCGGCTGAAGCCCGACGAGCTGTTCGAGGAGTTCCTCGCGTTCCGCACCGGGCTCGGGCTCGAGATCCTCGCGCTCGGCGACGGCGACGTCTTCCGCGACCTGGTGCGCGGCGCGAGCCGACCGGGGAAGATCATCCCGTTGCTCGCCGACCGCGACCTCACCCACCGCGGCGTCGAGGTCGACCTCTTCGGCCGGCGGGCGCGGGTCGCGGCGGGGCCCGCGGCGCTCGCCGTGAGCACGGGCGCGCCGCTCGTGCCGGCCGGCATCTTCTACGAGCGGCTGCGCGGGGCGCGGCGGCGGGCCGCGGGCTCGCCCTGGGGCCTGGTCATCCGCTTCTTCCCGCGCGTCGAGATCGCGACGGACCTCCCGCGCGCCCAGCGGGTGGCCGCGGCGACGCAGTCCTGGGTCGACGCGCTGAGCGTCGCGATCCGGGAGCACCCGCAGGACTGGCACATGCTCCAGAAGGTGTTCGTCGACGACCTCGACCCCGATCGCTACGCGCGCACGCGCGCCGCGGCGGGCGAGCCGGCCCCGGACGTGGAGCGTGCCGCATGAGCCTGCGCGTGGGCATCGTGTGCCCCTACTCGTTCGACGCCCCCGGCGGCGTGCAGTTCCACGTGCGCGACCTCGCCGAGGCGCTCATGGCGCGGGGCCACGAGGTCTCCGTGCTCGCCCCGGCCGACGACGACACGCCCGTCCCGGACTACCTCACCTCCGCCGGCGGTGCGGTGCCGGTGCGCTACAACGGCTCGGTCGCGCGGCTCACGTTCGGCCCGCGCACGGCGGGCCGCGTGCGCCGGTGGCTCGACGCCGGACGGTTCGACGTGCTGCACCTGCACGAGCCCGTGACGCCCTCGCTGAGCATGCTCGCGCTCTGGATCGCGCAGGGCCCGATCGTCGCGACGTTCCACACGTCGCTCGTGCGCTCGCGCGCGCTCCAGGTCGCCTACCCGCTCGTGCGGCAGAGCCTGGAGAAGATCGACGCGCGCATCGCGGTCTCGGAGGACGCGCGGCGCACGCTGGTGGACCACCTGGGCGGGGACGCCGTCGTCATCCCCAACGGCGTGTACGTCGACACGTTCGCCGACGCTGTGCCGAGCCCGGCCTGGCAGGGCAAGCCCGAGGCGCCGACGATCGCGTTCCTCGGGCGTCTCGACGAGCCGCGCAAGGGCCTGCCCGTCCTGACGGCCGCGATCCCGCGGATCCTCGAGCAGCTCCCCGGCGCGAGGTTCCTCGTCGCCGGGCGCGGCGACGACGGTCGGGACGCCGCGATCGAGGCGCTCGGCGCGCACGCGTCCTCCGTCGAGTTCCTCGGTGGTGTGAGCGACGAGGACAAGGCGAGCCTGCTCGCGTCGGTGGACCTCTACATCGCCCCGCAGACCGGGGGCGAGAGCTTCGGGATCGTCCTCGTGGAGGCGATGAGCGCCGGGGCGTGCGTCGTCGCGAGCGACCTCGGCGCGTTCCGCCGCGTGCTCGACGACGGCGCCGCGGGCGTGCTGTTCCCCGTCGGCGACCCCGAGGCGCTGGCCCGGGCGGTGGTCGACGTCCTCGCGGACCCCGACGCCCGTGCCGCGCACCGGGCGCGTGCGGCCGAGTTCGTGCGGCGGTTCGACTGGTCCGCGGTGACCGACCAGGTCTCCGCGGTGTACGACACGGTGCTCGCGGCGTCCGAGGCGGTCATCCCCGTGCACGAGGACCCGCGCTCGCGCCGCGGCGGGCGGTTGCTGGGCCGCGCCCGCGAGGAGGAGGTGGGTCGCCCGTGACCTGGTCCGAGACCGCCGTCCTCGTCCTCGTCGTCGCGGCCCTGGCCGCGTGGCTGCTGTGGGTCGCCGCGTCGCGGCTCGACCGCCTCCACCGCAAGGTCATGGCGTCGAGGCTCGCGCTGGACGCCCAGCTCGTGCGCCGCGCGTCGGCCGCCGTGGACCTCGCGGCGTCCGGCGAGCTCGACCCCGCGAGCTCCGTCCTCGTCGCCGAGGCGGCGCACGCCGTCCTCGACGACGACGCCGACGCGCGCCGGCTCCGCGAGCAGGTGCCCGGCCTCGTGCCGGCGGACGGCCCGCGGCCCCGGCGCCTGCTGGGCGGCATGGCGGAGTCGCGCGCCCTCGCGGAGAGCGACCTCACCGCGACGCTGCGCTCCGCGCTGGAGGACGCCGACGACCTCGCCGAGGTGCGGTCGGTCCCCGCCGGCGACGAGCTGCTCGCCACGCTGTCCGCCGCCTGGTACCGCGCCCAGCTCGCGCGCCGCTTCCACAACGAGGCCGTCGCCCAGGCGCTGCGCGTGCGCAGCAAGTGGTGGGTGCGTCTGTTCCACCTCGCGGGCCACGCGCCGATGCCCGTCACGGTCGAGCTCGACGACGCCGCGCCCGACGCGCTCGTGCGCCCTGTCGCCACCGCGGCCACGCCCGACTGAGCGTCGGCTCTCGCGGGTCGTACCGGGCTCGGCGGCCCGCTCCCGGCCGGTCCGGGGACCGGGGCCGTGGACGGCCCGACGTTAGGATGGGGAGCGCGTGGGAGCATGTGCCGTCGAGCCTGTTCGACGGCGTCCGCGCGCGATCGCGCGACGTTCCCCTGACCTGAAGGTGTGAGGTACCGGTGACCAACGTGGCCGACCAGAACGTCCCTGCCGAGAGCGCCCCGGGCGCCGCGACCGCGGAGGGTGCCGGCGCGGTCGGCACCGCGAGGGTCAAGCGGGGGATGGCGGAGATGCTCAAGGGCGGCGTCATCATGGACGTCGTCACGCCCGAGCAGGCGAAGATCGCCGAGGACGCCGGGGCCGTGGCGGTCATGGCGCTCGAGCGCGTTCCCGCTGACATCCGCGCGCAGGGCGGAGTCTCGCGCATGTCCGACCCGGACATGATCGACGGGATCATCGAGGCCGTCTCCATCCCCGTGATGGCCAAGGCGCGCATCGGCCACTTCGTCGAGGCGCAGGTGCTCCAGTCGCTCGGCGTGGACTACGTCGACGAGTCCGAGGTCCTCACGCCCGCGGACTACGCCAACCACATCGACAAGTGGCAGTTCACCGTCCCGTTCGTGTGCGGGGCGACCAACCTCGGCGAGGCGCTGCGCCGCATCACCGAGGGCGCCGCGATGATCCGCTCCAAGGGCGAGGCCGGCACGGGCGACGTCTCCAACGCGACCACGCACATGCGCACCATCCGCGGGGAGATCCGCCGCCTCACGTCGCTCCCCGAGGACGAGCTCTTCGTCGCTGCGAAGGAGCTCCAGGCGCCGTACGAGCTCGTCAAGGAGGTCGCCGCGACCGGCAAGCTCCCGGTCGTCATGTTCACCGCCGGTGGGATCGCGACCCCGGCCGACGCCGCGATGATGATGCAGCTCGGCGCCGAGGGCGTGTTCGTGGGATCGGGCATCTTCAAGTCCGGCAACCCTGCCCAGCGCGCGGCTGCCATCGTCAAGGCGACGACGTTCTACGACGACCCCGACGTGATCGCCAAGGTCTCGCGCGGTCTCGGCGAGGCGATGGTCGGCATCAACGTCGACGACATCCCCGTCCCGCACCGTCTGGCCGAGCGCGGCTGGTGACCGACCTCCGCGCGTCGCAGCCGTCCGTCGTCGTGCCGACGACGGACGGCTGACCCGTCGTGGCCGAGGCCGCCGGAGCGCCGTCGTCCCTGGGCCCCGACTGGGTGCTCGGGGACGACGGCCTGTACTTCCGCCGCGGCGCGCGCGTGCTGCTCCTCGACGACGCCGACCGGATCCTCCTCGCACGCGGGCACGACGTCGACCAGCCCGAGCGCTCGTGGTGGTTCACGATCGGCGGGGGAGTCGACCCGGGCGAGAGCGACGTCGACGCCGCGCTGCGCGAGGTCCGCGAGGAGACGGGCCTGCGTCTGGACCCGGGCGCGCTCGTCGGCCCGGTGTACACGCGCAGCGCGATCTTCGACTTCTACCGGCAGCACTGCCGCCAGGACGAGGTGCTGTTCCTCGCGCGGGTCACCGGGGCCGACCGCGACGGCGGGCTGAGCCGCGCCGGGTGGACCGACGTCGAGCTCGACGTCGTCGACGAGATGCGCTGGTGGGCGCTCGACGACCTGCGCGGCGTCCAGATCGAGGTCTTCCCCGAAGGGCTGCCCGACCTCGTCGCACCGCTGCTGCGCGGGTGGGACGGCGTGACGCGGCACCTCGGCACGGCGCGCGCGGACTGACCGGCTACGCCCGGCGGGCGATCACCCGCCACACGATCCCGCCGACGAGCAGTCCCGCGCCCAGCAGCCCGCCGCCGATCGCGACGAACCACAGCACGATCGTGCCGCCGAGCGTCGCGAAGAACGTGCCGAAGCGCCAGCCCTCGGTGACGACGAACGTCGTGCCCGCGGGCGCTGCGCCTTGCGCGACGGTCACCGTGCACGTCCCGGACGCCGGCGGCGTCGCCTCGGCCACCGTCGTCGCCTGGGAGGAGCCCAGGCCGGAGCTGCCGGACACCGACGGGGCGCTCACCGTGAGGTCGCCGTCGGCGCAGGTCACGGTCACGTCCTCGACGTCGAGGCCCGCGCCGTCCGAGGACCCCGCGCGGCCCACCGCCCAGATGCTGTACGGCTGGCCGCCCGTGACCTCGAGCTCCGCCTCGCCCGGCACGTCGCCCGACGCGAGCGCCGCCGACCCGGGCCGACCCGCGCCGTCGATCACGCCGGTCGGCAGCGCCCGGACGAACGTCGTGACGCCGAGGACCCCCGCCACGAGCGCGAGCACGAGCACGACGGCGCCGACCACGATCATCGTCGTGGCGCCGCGCGTGCTGCGCGGGGGCCGCGGCGCCGCCCCGGGGTACGGCGCCGGACCGGGCGCGGGGTAGGGCTGGCCGGGCGCGGGCGGGTACGTCACGACGGCGAGGCTAGCAACCGTGGGCGCGGCCGGAGGCCCACCGCGGGACAAGCGGCGGAGCCGCCGACGTATCATTCCCCTTCGTGACGATCACGATCGGTGTCCTCGCCCTCCAGGGCGACGTGCGCGAGCACCGCGCCGCGCTCGAGGCCGCGGGCGCCCGCACGGTCGGCGTCCGCCGCCCCGAGGAGCTCGCCGCGGTCGACGGGCTCGTGCTCCCGGGCGGCGAGTCGACGACCATCGACAAGCTCCTGCGCATCTTCGAGCTCGACGAGCCGCTGCGCGCGCGCATCGCCGAGGGCCTGCCCGTCTACGGCTCGTGCGCCGGCATGATCCTGCTCGCCGACCGCATCCTGGGCGGCACCGCCGACCAGCGCACCATCGGCGGGCTCGACGTGACGGTCCGGCGCAACGCGTTCGGCCGGCAGGTCGACTCGTTCGAGACCGACCTCGCGTTCGCGGGTCTGGCGCCGGCGGACGACGGGCGCGACGGCGCACCGAGACCGGGCCAGGACGAGGACGCGGTGCACGCCGTGTTCATCCGGGCGCCCTGGGTCGAGGAGGCCGGGCCCGGGGTCGAGGTGCTCGCACGGATCCCCGAGCACGGCGCACCCGGCATCCCGGCGGCTGCCGCCGGTAGGATCGTCGCAGTCCAGCAGGGATCGCTGCTCGCCACCTCGTTCCACCCGGAGATCTCCGGGGACGCGCGCGTGCACGAGCTGTTCGTCAGAATCGCGAAGGGGTAGGAACGCATGTCAGGGCACTCCAAGTGGGCCACGACCAAGCACAAGAAGGCGGCCATCGACGCCAAGCGCGGCAAGCTCTTCGCGAAGCTCATCAAGAACATCGAGGTCGCGGCGCGCACGGGCGGCGGTGACCCCGCGGGCAACCCGACGCTGTTCGACGCCATCCAGAAGGCGAAGAAGTCGTCGGTCCCCAACGACAACATCGACCGCGCCGTCAAGCGCGGCTCGGGCACCGGCGCCGACGCCGTCGACTACCAGACGATCATGTACGAGGGCTACGGCCCCAACGGCATCGCCGTCCTGGTCGAGTGCCTCACCGACAACAAGAACCGCGCGGCCTCCGAGGTCCGCCTCGCGTTCAGCCGCAACGGCGGCAACCTCGCCGACCCGGGCTCCGTGTCCTACCTCTTCGCGCGCAAGGGCCTCGTCGTCGTGCCGAAGGCGGAGGGCGTGACCGAGGACGACGTCATGCTCGCCGCGCTCGAGGCGGGGGCCGAGGAGGTCACCGACTCCGGCGACGTCATCGAGGTGCTGTCCGAGGCGAGCGACCTCGTCGCCGTGCGCAGCGCGATCCAGGAGGCGGGGATCGAGTACGACTCCGCCGACTCGATCTGGCACCCGTCGATGGAGGTCGAGGTCGACGCCGAGGGCGCGCGCAAGATCCTGCGCCTCATCGACGCGCTCGAGGACAGCGACGACGTGCAGAACGTCTACGCCAACTTCGACGCGTCGGACGAGGTCATGGCGGAGCTCGAGAACGACGACTGATCCCGTCGGCTCGGTCACCGAGACCGACGACGTGGTCCCCCTGGGGTGGCGGGGCGGGTGAGGCGCGCGCGGTCTACCATCCGCGGTGCTCGTCCCTCGCGCCGCTCCCGCCAGGCCCGCCACGACCGCGCGCACCTCACCCGCCCCGCCGGTGTCGGCTCGCCGTGGTCGGCGGCCCGCGAGGCGGACGGGTTCCGTGGTCGGGTCGTGGGAGGGTACTGGGGTGCGCGTTCTCGGAGTGGATCCTGGGCTGACCCGGTGCGGTGTCGGGGTGGTGGACTCCGCGCGGGGGCGGCGGGCCGAGCTCGTCGCGGTCGGGGTGATCCGGACGGACCCGGAGCTGAGCGTCGACCTGCGGCTGCTGCGGATCGCGGAGCGGCTCGACGCGTGGTTCGACGAGCACGTGCCCGACGTCGTGGCGGTCGAGCGCGTGTTCGCGCAGCACAACGTCGGGACGGTCATGGGGACCGCGCAGGCCGCGGGCATCGCGATGGTCGGGGCCGCGAAGCGGGGCGTCCCCGTCGCGCTGCACACGCCGTCGGAGGTCAAGGCCGCGGTCACGGGGAGCGGACGCGCCGGCAAGGAGCAGGTCCAGCGCATGGTCGCGGGGATCCTCGGCCTCGCGGAGCCGCCGAAGCCCGCGGACGCGGCCGACGCGCTCGCGCTCGCGATCTGCCACCTGTGGCGCCCCGCGGGCGCCCTGCAGGGCGGCGAGCGGCACGAGCTCACGGCCGCCCAGCGCGCCTGGGCGGCCGCCGAGCACGCGGCGAAGGGACGGCGCGCGCCGCGCTAGCGGCGACGCTGCCGCCGGTCGTGCCGGTGGGGGTGCCGGCGGTCCGTGTCGGTCGGTCGGCGGGTGGGCGGCCCTTGCTAGAGTGACCGCGGTCGTACGGGTGTTCGACGCGCCTCTCGGTGCGCGGCCCGACGGCGGTCCTCGGGGCCGGCGGACCATCGGACCAGGCCGGGGCTGCCGGCCGGGAGAGGAGCCTGCGTGATCGCGTCCCTGAGCGGTGTCGTGGCGAGCGTCCAGCTCGACCGCGCCGTGCTCGAGGTCGGAGGAGTGGGCTACCTCGTCCACGCCACGCCCGCCACGCTCGCCGGCCTGCGCGTCGGGGAGACGGCGCGCCTCGCGACGAGCCTCGTCGTGCGCGAGGACTCGTTCACGCTCTACGGCTTCGCCGACGACGACGAGCGCGCCGTCTTCGAGACCGTCCAGACCGTGAGCGGCGTCGGTCCGCGCCTCGCGCTCGCGATGCTCGCCGTGCACACGCCCGACGGCCTGCGTCGTGCGGTCGCGGGCGCCGACATCGCCGCGCTCGTGCGCGTCCCGGGCATCGGCAACAAGGGCGCGCAGCGGATCGCGCTCGAGCTCGGCGACAAGCTCGGCCCGCCCACGGGCGCCGACGCTCCCGAGGCGGGATCGACCGCCTCGGCGTCGGCGCCGCGTCCGGAGGACCGGCGCGACCAGGTGGTCGAGGCGCTCGTCGGGCTCGGCTGGAACCTCAAGGCCGCCGACGACGCGGTGTCCACCGTGCTCGCCGAGGCGGGCGTCGACGTCGTCGAGGCACCCGACGTGGCGGGCGCGCTGCGTGCCGCGCTGCGGGTCCTCGGCGGGCCGAGGAGCTGACGATGGCGACCTTCGACCAGGTGGGACTCGACGACCTCGGCGGGGACGGCACGTTCTCGTCCGAGCGCATCGTCGCGGCGGGTGCGGACGACCTCGAACGCGCGGCCGAGGCCGCGCTGCGGCCACGCCGGCTGGAGGAGTTCGTCGGCCAGGCCGTCGTCCGCGACCAGCTGTCGCTCGTGCTCCAGGCCGCGCTCGCGCGGGGGAGCGCGCCCGACCACGTGCTCCTGTCGGGTCCGCCCGGGCTCGGCAAGACGACGCTCGCCATGATCATCGCCGCGGAGCTCGGTACGTCGCTGCGCGTGACGTCGGGGCCCGCGATCCAGCACGCCGGCGACCTCGCGGCGGTGCTGTCCTCGCTCGAGGAGGGCGAGGTCCTGTTCATCGACGAGATCCACCGGCTCGCGCGACCGGCCGAGGAGCTCCTCTACATGGCGATGGAGGACTTCCGCGTCGACGTCGTCGTGGGCAAGGGGGCCGGGGCGAGCGCCATCCCGCTCTCGCTGCCGCCCTTCACGGCGGTCGGCGCGACGACGCGCGCCGGGCTCCTGCCCGCGCCGCTGCGCGACCGGTTCGGCTTCACCGGGCACCTGGACTTCTACTCGGGCGACGAGCTCGAGCGCGTGCTGACGCGCTCGGCCGGCCTGCTCGGCGTCGCGCTCGACCCCCAGGCCGCCCGCGAGATCGCCGGGCGTTCGCGCGGCACGCCCCGCATCGCGAACCGCCTCCTGCGGCGTGTGCGTGACTGGGCGCAGGTGCGCGGCGACGGGACCATGGACCTCGCGGCCGCGCGTGCGGCCCTTGAGGTCTACGAGGTGGACCCGATCGGCCTCGACCGGCTCGACCGCGCGGTGCTCACCGCGCTGTGCACGCGCTTCAACGGCGGTCCCGTGGGCCTGACGACGCTCGCGGTGACGGTGGGCGAGGAGGCGGAGACCGTCGAGACGGTCGCCGAGCCGTACCTCGTGCGCGAGGGCTTGATCGGGCGGACGCCGCGAGGCCGCGTCGCGACCCCGGCTGCCTGGGCGCACCTCGGGCTCACCCCGCCGCGGGAGGGCGGCACGCTCTTCGACGCCTGAGGCGACGCCGGAGGTCACGAGCGTGCGAGGATGCTCCGTGACGGCGGTCACAGGCGCTCCGCGGGTGGTCCTAGAATGGTCGGGACCCGGGCGGGCGGAACTCCGCGGCGAGACGGCTCGTTGGTGAACCGTGCGCGCACGCCTAGACTGCGCGCAGATCCCGCACAGAACAGGACACGAGACTCCGTCATGGATATCAGCTTCATCCTCATCCTCGCCCTCGCGGCGGGTGCGATGTTCCTCATGACCAGCCGCACCCGCAAGCAGCAGCGCGAGGCCCAGAACTTCCGGGCGACCCTCGCCCCCGGGCAGGAGGTGATGACGGGCTCCGGCATGTTCGGCACGGTCGTCGACGTCGACGACGAGGCCGACGTCATCACCATCGAGTCGACGCCGGGCAACCAGTCCCGGTGGCTGCGCGCCGCGATCGCCAAGCTCGTCGAGCCCCCGGTCGAGGAGACCGAGGAGACGACGGCGGACGACGCGTCCGAGGACGCGGCCGAGTACGGCACCGCCGGCGCCGACGCCGGGACCACCACGAAGGGCGACGTCGACGACCTCGTCGTGCCCGACGACCTCTCCGGTCTGACCGACGACCGGTCGGAGAAGGACCGCGGACGCCGGGACGACGGCACCGACATCAAGTGACCCTATGCCGGTCGCTGCCGCGACCGGCCTGACGCGGTGGGCCGCGAGGCCCACCGCACACGCACGAGAAGAGACGGACAGTTGGCCACCAGCAGCACACGAGCGAGGCCCGTACGGACCCTCGTCACCCTGGGAATCCTCATCGTCGTCCTCTTCGGGTCCCTCTTCGCGGGCACGAAGCTCGACCCGAAGACCGAGGACAACCCGGGCGGGGCGAGCCTCACCCCGGGCCTCGCGCTCGATCTCGAGGGTGGCACGCAGATCATCCTGGAGCCCGTCACCACCGACGGCTCGCAGCCGACGGCCGAGGACATCAACCAGGCGATCAACGTCATCCGCCAGCGCATCGACGCGCAGGGTGTCTCCGAGGCCGAGATCACGAGCCAGGGCCGCAACAACATCGTCGTCGGCATCCCGGGGCAGCCGTCCCAGGAGACCATCGACCTCGTCAGCACCTCGGCCCAGATGCGCTTCCGCCCCGTGCTCTCCGTGGGCATGCCGACGGCGACGCCCGCCGACGAGTCCACCGACCCGGCCGCGGGCGACGACGCCGCGGCCGAGGACGCCCCGGACGCGACGGAGTCCGCGGACGCCGCCACCGACGGCGCGACGGACCCCGCGGCCGAGGACGGCACGGACCCGGCGGCCGACGCAGCGACGGACGCTCCGGCGGACGACGCCACGACGGACCCGGCGCCGGAGACGACCCGCCCGGAGAACCCGAGCGACCTCGCGCAGATCACGCCGGAGCTGCAGGCGCAGTTCGACGCGCTCGACTGCACGCTCCCCGAGAACCTCGTGGGCGGCGACAGCGGCCCGACCGACAGCGCGTTCGTCTCGTGCGCCGACGACGGCACGGCCAAGTACATCCTCGGCCCGGTCGAGATCGAGGGCACCGACATCTCGAACGCGAGCTCCGGCCTGCGCGTCGGGCAGAACGGCGTCGTCACCAACGAGTGGGTCGTCAACATCGAGTTCGACTCCGAGGGCACCAAGGCCTTCCGTGACGTCACGACGCGTCTCACGTCGCTCCCGTCGCCGCAGAACCAGTTCGCGATGGTCCTCGACGGCCTCGTGATCTCCGCGCCCGTGTCGCAGACCCCGATCCCGGACGGCAAGGCCGAGATCTCGGGCAGCTTCACGCGCGACAGCGCGGCGACGCTCGCGAACCAGCTCAACTTCGGCTCGCTGCCCCTGACGTTCGAGGTGCAGAGCCAGGAGCAGATCTCCGCGACGCTCGGCTCCGAGCAGCTCGAGAAGGGTCTGCTCGCGGGCGCGATCGGCCTGCTGCTGGTCGTCATCTACTCGCTCTTCCAGTACCGCGTGCTCGGCCTGGTCACCGTCGCGTCGCTCGGCATCGCGGCCGTCGTGACGTTCGGCGTGATCTCGGTGCTCTCGTGGACCATCGGGTACCGCCTGTCGCTCGCCGGCGTCGCGGGGCTCATCGTCGCGATCGGTATCACCGCGGACTCGTTCATCGTGTACTTCGAGCGCATCCGCGACGAGCTGCGCGACGGCCGGACGCTGAACTCCGCGGTGGAGAAGGGCTGGCAGCGTGCCCGCCGCACGATCCTCGCCTCGGACGCGGTGAACTTCGTCGCCGCGGTGGTCCTGTACTACCTGGCGGTCGGCGGCGTGCGCGGCTTCGCGTTCACGCTGGGCCTGACCACCCTGGTCGACCTGATCGTTGTGTTCCTCTTCACGCACCCGCTCATGCAGCTCCTCGCCCGGACCAAGTTCTTCGCGAACGGCCACCCGGCGTCGGGCCTCGACCCGCGGCGCCTCGGGGTGCGCGGCACGCGGTATGCCGGTCGCGGCCGCGTCGTCGGGGCGACCTCGACGGCACCCGCGGACGGCGGTGACGTCGTCGAGGACGCGCCGGTGCAGGACGCCCCGGCGCGCGAGCGCACGGCGCCCGTCCGGGAGACGGTCGGTGCCGGCGTCGGCCGGTCAGACGGCCCGCGCATGACCATCGCCGAGCGCCGTGCCGCCGAGCGGCGGGCCGCCGCCTCCGCGGACGGCGACGAGGGGTCCCCGGCCGCTGACGCGGCGGGCGACGAGAACGAGGAGAAGCACTGATGGCCAGCGGTTTCGCCCAGTGGGGCAACGACCTGTACACGGGCCGCCGGTCCTACGCCATCGTCGCCAAGCGGCGCGCCTACTTCGTGGTGGCGCTCGTCCTGGTCGTCCTGTCCCTCGGCATCATCGGGGTCCGGATCGCCGGTGACGGGCTCAACCTCGGCATCGAGTTCCGCGGCGGGTCGGAGTTCACCGTCTCGGGCGTCTCGGACACCTCGCAGCAGCCGGCGCTCGACGCCGTCGCGGCGGTCGCCCCCGAGGAGGTGCCGCGCGTCACCTCGGTGGGCTCCAGCACCGTGCGGGTGCAGACGGCGGAGCTGAGCAACGCGCAGGTCGAGCAGGTCGCCGTCGAGCTCGCGAACGCGTACGACGTGTCCGAGGGGGAGGTCACGAGCTCGTACATCGGCCCCACCTGGGGCAAGGACGTCTCCCAGAAGGCAATCGTCGGCCTCGTCGTCTTCCTGCTCCTCGTGAGCCTGGTCATGACGATCTACTTCCGAAACTGGCGCATGGCGCTCGCCGCGGTCATCGCGCTGTTCCACGACCTCATCGTCACGGTGGGCATCTACGCGGCGATCGGCTGGGAGATCACGCCGGCGACGGTGATCGGCCTCCTGACGATCCTCGCGTACTCGATCTACGACACGGTCGTGGTCTTCGACAAGGTCCGCGAGAACACCGCGGGCGTCCTCGACCAGACGCGCAGCACCTACGCCGAGCGGGCCAACCTCGCGATCAACCAGACGCTCGTGCGCTCGATCAACACGTCCGTCGTCGCGCTGCTCCCCGTCGCGGGCATCCTCTTCATCGGGGCGTTCCTGCTGGGCGCCGGCACGCTGCGCGACATCGCGCTCGCGCTCTTCGTCGGCATGGCCGTCGGCGCCTACTCGTCGGTGTACCTCGCGACGCCGCTCGAGGTCGCGCTGCGCGAGCGGGAGAAGCCCATCCAGGAGCACACGGCCAAGGTCCTCGCGCTGCGCGCGGAGCGGGCCGAGGTCGCGGGCGACGAGGAGGACGCCGCGCTCGCGGCGGCCGGCGTCGGGGCAGGGCACCGCCAGCTCCAGCCGGGCGCGCACCAGGGCAACAAGGCGCAGCCGCGCCGCCGTCGTCCCCGATGACGGCACCCGGTCACGTGCCGGCCGGCGAGGCGGGCGGCCTGCGCGCCGTCCACCTCGCCGGGCTCGGCCCGGAGCGCGCCTCGCGCGTGCTCGAGCTCGTCCGTGCCGTCCCGGACTACCCGGGACCGGGGATCGTCTTCCGGGACATCACCGGCTTGCTGGCCGACGGCGACGCCTTCGGCCACGTCGTCGAGGCGCTCGGCGACGTCGCGCGCGCCGCGGGCGGGGTCGACCTCGTCGCGGGCATGGAGGCGCGGGGGTTCCTCATCGGGGCGCCGCTCGCGACGCACCTCGGCGTCGGGTTCGTGCCGCTGCGCAAGGCGGGCAAGCTCCCGCCGCCGACGGACACCGTCACCTACGACCTCGAGTACGGCACCGCGACCATCGAGCTCCGGTCGGGAACACTGCCCCCGGGTGCGCGTGTTCTCGTGGTGGACGACGTGCTCGCGACCGGGGGCACGGCGGCCGCGGGCGCCGAGCTCGTCGAGCGCGGGGGAGGCGTCGTGGTGGGCCTGGCGTTCCTCCTCGAGCTCGAGGGCCTGGGAGGCCGCGAGCGGCTCGCGGGCCGCGAGGTGGCCACGCTGGTCCACGTCGAGTCGTAGGATTGCCACTCCGGTCGTCTCGGCTGGTCGCCGGCATCGTGCCGGTGGCGGCCGCCCTGCGGAAGGAGGCGCGCATGAGCGAGAACACCCGGACGTCGCGCGCTCCTGAGCGCGCGGGCGCCCCGACCTCCGGCACCGGCGGCTCGGGCGGGCGCGGTGTGCGCTCGCGCCTGGTCCGCTTCGGCGCGCGCCCCAACGCGGGCAGCCCGGCGCTCGAGCCGGTGCTCCAGGCCGTCCGTACCAACCACCCGCGCACGGACCTGAGCGTCATCGAGCGCGCGTACGAGACCGCCGAGCGCGCCCACCGCGGCCAGCTGCGCAAGAGCGGCGACCCGTACATCACGCACCCCGTCGCGGTCGCGACGATCCTCGCCGAGCTCGGGTTCGACGGGTCGACGCTCGCCGCCGCGCTGCTGCACGACACGGTCGAGGACACCGACTACTCGCTCGCGCAGCTCACCGAGGAGTACGGCGAGGAGATCGCCATGCTCGTCGACGGCGTGACCAAGCTCGACAAGGTCACGTACGGCGACGCGGCGCAGGCCGAGACGGTGCGCAAGATGGTCGTCGCCATGGCGCGCGACATCCGCGTGCTCGTCATCAAGCTCGCCGACCGCCTGCACAACGCGCGCACCTGGAAGTACGTGTCGTCGTCGTCGGCGGGGCGCAAGGCGCGCGAGACCCTCGAGATCTACGCCCCGCTCGCCCACCGCCTCGGCATGAACACGATCAAGTGGGAGCTCGAGGACCTGTCGTTCCAGGCCCTGTACCCGAAGGTGTACGACGAGATCGTCCACCTCGTCGCCGAGCGCGCGCCGGCGCGCGAGGAGTACCTGGCCGTCGTGCGCGAGCAGGTCACGGCCGACCTGCGGAGCGCGAAGATCAAGGCGACCGTCACCGGCCGGCCGAAGCACTACTACTCGATCTACCAGAAGATGATCGTGCGCGGTCACGACTTCGCGGAGATCTACGACCTCGTCGGCGCGCGCGTCCTGGTGGACAGCGTCCGGGACTGCTACGCGGCGCTCGGTGCGCTGCACGCGCGGTGGAACCCCGTGCCGGGGCGGTTCAAGGACTACATCGCGATGCCGAAGTTCAACATGTACCAGTCGTTGCACACGACGGTCATCGGGCCGGGCGGCAAGCCGGTCGAGATCCAGATCCGCACGCACGAGATGCACCGGCGCGCGGAGTACGGCGTCGCGGCGCACTGGAAGTACAAGGAGACCGCGAAGTCGGGCGGCAAGACGGCGAAGGACGACGCCGCGGCCAACGACATGCGGTGGCTGCGCCAGCTCGTGGACTGGCAGCGTGAGACGGCCGACCCGGCCGAGTTCCTCGACTCGCTGCGCTTCGAGATCGGCGGCGCGGAGGTCTACGTCTTCACCCCCAAGGGCGACGTGATGGCGCTGCCGGCGGGCTCGACGCCGGTCGACTTCGCCTACGCGGTGCACACCGAGGTCGGGCACCGGACGATGGGCGCGCGCGTCAACGGGCGGCTCGTCCCGCTCGACTCGACGCTCGAGAACGGCGACTCGGTCGACGTCCTCACCTCGAAGTCCGAGAACGCGGGTCCGAGCCGTGACTGGCTCGCCTTCGTCAAGAGCCCGCGGGCGCGCAACAAGATCCGGCAGTGGTTCTCCAAGGAGCGCCGCGAGGAGGCCGTCGAGCACGGCAAGGACGCGATCGCCAAGGCGATGCGCAAGCAGAACCTGCCGATCCAGCGCCTGCTGTCGCACGAGTCGCTCGTCGCGCTCGCCAACGAGCTCCGCTTCGCGGACGTCACCGCGCTGTACGCGGCGATCGGCGAGGGCCAGGTGTCGGCGGCGAACGTCGTCTCCAAGCTCGTCCAGGCGATGGGGGGCGAGGAGGGCACGGTCGAGGACGTCGCCGAGACCGCGCGCCCCGGGAACACCGCGCGCCGCGTGCGCACGGGCGACCCTGGCGTCATGGTCAAGGGCGTCGACGACATCTGGGTCAAGCTGGCGAAGTGCTGCACCCCGGTCCCGGGCGACGAGATCATCGGCTTCGTCACGCGCGGGCAGGGCGTGAGCGTGCACCGCGCGGACTGCGCGAACGTCGTCGGGCTGCGCAACCAGCCCGAGCGGATCGTCGACGTCTCGTGGACCACGGGCAGCAACGCGATGTTCCTCGTGCAGATCCAGGTCGAGGCGCTCGACCGTGCGCGCCTGCTCTCCGACGTGACGCGCGTCCTGTCGGACAACCACGTGAACATCCTCTCGGCGACCGTCTCGACCTCGAACGACCGCGTGGCGATGTCGCGCTTCGTCTTCGAGATGGCGGAGCCCGCGCACCTCGCGCAGGTCCTCAGCGCCGTCCGCAAGGTCGACGGCGTGTTCGACGTCTACCGCATCACGGGGACGAAGGCCGCCGAGACGGCGCAGCTCCCCGCCTGAGCCGGGGACGGGAGGCGGCTCGGCGGCACCACGCCGCGCAGGGCGGCAGGCCCGGTGGCAGCATCGGCACATGGACCTGCCCGTCATGCCCCCCGTGCTGCCCATGCTCGCGAAGTCCGTGCCCGCCGTGCCCGAGCCCGACGCCGTCGACGGCGGGTACGTGTACGAGCCGAAGTGGGACGGCTTCCGCGCGATCGTGTACCGCGACGGCGACGAGGTGCGGCTCGACAGCAGGAACGCGCGCCCGATGGACCGCTACTTCCCCGAGGTCGTCGAAGCGGTGCGGGCGGCTCTGCCGCCCCGGTGCGTGGTCGACGGCGAGATCGTCGTCGCGCGGGACGGTCGCCTCGAGTTCGAGGTGCTCCAGCAGCGCATCCACCCCGCGGCGTCGCGCGTGCGTCTGCTCGCGGAGCAGACCCCCGCGGCCCTCGTCGTGTTCGACGTGCTCGCGCTCGGGGACGAGGACCTCACGCGCGCGCCGCTCGCGCGGCGGCAGGAGGTGCTCGACTCCCTGGGCCTCGACGGCCCGGCCGTGCACGCCACGCCCCGCACACGCGACGTCGCCGTGGCGCGGGAGTGGTTCGACACGTTCGAGGGGGCGGGCCTGGACGGCGTCGTCGCCAAGCCGCTCGACGGCACGTACCAGCCGAACAAGCGCGCGATGCTCAAGATCAAGCACGGCCGCGAGGCGGACGTCGTGCTCGCGGGGTACCGCCTGCACAAGACGTCGACCCCCGCGAAGCCGCGGCTCGGCTCGCTCCTGCTCGGCCTGTACGACGACGCGGGCCAGCTCCAGTTCGTCGGCGTCGCCGCGTCGTTCCCGACGGCGCGGCGCGCCGCGCTGGTCGAGGAGCTCGCGCCGCTCGTCGTCGAGCCGGGCACGCCGGACGCGGACGCGCACCCGTGGTCCGGGTGGGAGAACCCCGCCGGCGAGCGGATGCCGGGTGCGGTGTCGCGCTGGAGCTCGGGCAAGGACCTGTCGTTCACGCCGCTGCGCCCGGAGCGCGTGCTCGAGGTCGCCTACGACCACATGGAGGGCTCTCGGTTCCGGCACACCGCGCAGTTCCGGCGCTGGCGCGACGACCGGGACCCGGGGTCGTGCACCTATGAGCAGCTCGAGGAGCCGGTGCGCTACGACCTCATGGGCATCCTGCCCGGGGCGCCGGGCGTCGGCTGACGCGGCGAGCGCCCCGGGGGCACGCCATGTCAGTCCCGGGCGCCATGTCAGTCCCGGGCGCGGTCCCGGTCCTTGCTCGGCTGGACGCGCTTGGGCTCGCCGGGCATCTTCGGGTACTCGGGCGGGTAGGGGAGGTCCCCGAGCCCGTGCTCGGCCTCGTCGCGCCGGGACAGCTCCAGGGCGGGCTCGAGCGACGCGCCCGGGTCCTCCCGGTCGGCGCGCAGGGGTGCGAAGAGGTCGCCGACCGCGGCGAAGCGCGTGGGCATCGACAGCACGTCGAAGTCGTCGGGGTGGACGTCGCCGAGCTCCTCCCAGCGCAGGGGAGCGGACACCGTCGCGCGCTGGTTGGAGCGGATCGAGTAGGCCGAGGCGATCGTGCGGTCGCGCGCCATCTGGTTGTAGTCGACGAAGATCTTGGCGCCGCGCTCCTCCTTCCACCACTTCGTGGTGACCTGGTCCGGCAGGCGGCGTTCGAGCTCACGACCGATCGCGATCGTCGCGCGGCGCGCGGCGACGAAGTCCCACTCGGGCGCGACCGGGACGAACACGTGGATGCCGCGGCCGCCCGACGTCTTGGGGTAGCCGGGGAGGCCGAGCTCGTCGAGGATCTCGCGCAGGTGCGGTGCGACGCGCACCGCGTCGTCGAAGTCGGTGCCCGGCTGCGGGTCGAGGTCGATGCGGAGCTGGTCCACCGCCTCGACGTCGCCGCCGCGCACGGGCCACGGGTGGAACGTCAGGGTGCCGAGGTTGGCCGCCCAGGCGACGACGGCGAGCTCCGTGGGGCACACCTCGTCGGCCGTGCGCCCGCTCGGGAACGCGATGCGCGCGGTCTGCACCCACTCCGGGGCGCCCTTCGGGATGCGCTTCTGGTAGAACGCGTCGCCGGTGTTGTCCGTGCGCGTGCTCATGCGCGCGCCCTCGAACACGCCCTTGGGCCAGCGCTCGAGCGTCGTCGGGCGGTCGACCAGGGCGCCGAGGATGCCGTCGCCCACGTCGAGGAAGTACTGCACGACGTCGAGCTTGGTGAGCCCGCGCGCGGGGAAGACGACGCGGTCCGGGCTCGTGACGCGCACGGTCCGTCCTCGGACGTCGAGCTCCACGGGGGGAGTCGTGGCTGCGGCCATGCCGACCAACCTAGACCGGGTCGTCGGTCCCGGCGAGCAGGAGCGCGAGGGTGCGCCGCGCCTGCGCGCGGCCGGCCCACCGGTGGCGCAGCTCGAGCGACCGTGCCGCCGCACGGGCGTCGAGCCCGCACACCGCGTCCAGCCGGCGCAGGGTGCTCAGCGCCTGCACCGGCTCGCACCGGGTGGCGACGTCGAGCGCGGTCCGCAGCACCGACGTGACGAGCACGCCCGCGACGAGGGTCGTCTCGTCGCGCAGCACGTGCGCCTGCCGCGCGGCCCGGCCCTGCCGCGGCGGCGGACGGTGACGCCCGGGCGGGTGGACGACGTCGAGCACCCGGGGCGGCGCGGAGCCGCACAGCACCCACGCGGCGGCCGCGCCCGCGAGCACCGTGCCGCGCGGCACCTGGTCGCGGACGGCGAGCGCGCGCAGCGTGGGGGTGACGGGGACGCTCGCCGGAGCGGCGACGTCGCCCCACAGCCGACGCAGGGCGCCCGCGCGGACGAGCTCCTGGAAGGCCGCCGGCCCGCCGACCTCCTCCGGGACGACGAGGAGGCCGACCTCCGGTCCCGGCGGCGCGAGCAGGTGCGCGAGCGCGGCGGCGGGGACGTGCCCCGTGGCGCGGGCGGGTACGGCGTGGTCGGGCGCGGTCGTGGCTGCGGGCACGGCCCTACCGTGCCGCACGGCCGTGGGGACGCGGAAGGGCCGGCGCTCGTCTGTGGACGAGCGCCGGCCCTGCGACCGAACGGGACGTGGGTCAGCCGCGCGAGTCCTCCGCCGCGCGGACGACCTGCTCGAGCCAGGAGCGCCGCGCGGCGAGCGCCGTCTCGGCCTCCTTCACCGCGCGCGCGTCCCCGCGGCTCTGCGCGGCGGCGAGGTCGGCCTCGAGCGCCTCGATCGCGGCCTCGAGCTGTGCCGCCGCACCCTCCGCGCGGGCGCGCGTCTCGGGGTTGCTCCGCGTCCACTGCGCCTGCTCGGCGTCGCGGACCGCGTTCTCGACGGCACGCAGGCGGCCCTCGACGCGCTGCAGGTCGCCGCGCGGCACGCGGCCGGCCTCCTCCCAGCGCTCCTGGAGGTCGCGCAGCGCCGCCTTGGCCGCGGCGAGGTCCTTGACGGGCACGAGCGCCTCCGCCTCGGTGAGCAGCGCCTCCTTGACCTCGAGGTTCGCCGCGTACTCGGCGTCCGTCGCGGAGTTCACCGCGTCGCGCGCCTGGAAGAACGTGTCCTGGGCGGCGCGGAAGCGAGCCCACAGCGCGTCGTCGTCCTTGCGGCTCGCCCGGCCCGCGGCCTTCCAGCGCGCCATGAGGTCGCGGTACGCGCCCGCCGTCGGGCCCCAGTCGGTGCTCGACGACAGCGCCTCGGCCTCTGCGACCAGCTTCTCCTTCGCGGCCTTGGCGGAGGCGTTGCGCTGCTCGAGCTCGGCGAAGTAGTGCCGGCGCTCGCGGTCGAACGCGGTGCGCGCGTGGCTGAACCGCTTCCACAGCGCCTCCTCGCTCGCGCGGTCGATGCGCGGTCCCGAGCGCTGGGCCTCCTTCCAGCGCTCCAGCAGTCCGCGCAGCTCCTCGCCCGCGGGCCGCCACTGCATGCGGCTCGGGTCGGTCGCGGCGATCTTCTCCGCAGCCTCGATGATCTCTGTGCGGGCCTCGAGAGCCGCGGCCTTCGCCGCGGCGCGCTCCGCCTCGAGCTGTGCGCGACGCTCGGCAGCGGCGCCGCGCAGCGACTCGACCTGCGCCCGGAGCCCGTCGAGGTCGCCGACCGCGGAGGGCTCCGCGGTCTCCTCGGTGAGCCGGGCGATCGTCTGGTCGATCTCCTTGACCGACAGGTCTGTGCTCGTCAGCCGCGCCTCGAACAGCGCGACCTTCGCCTGGAGGTCGAGGTAGCGGCGCACGTACAGCGTGAGCGCCTCGTCGGCGCCGACGCCCGGGAACTGCCCGACGGAGCGCTCGCCCGCGCTCTCGCGGACGTACACCGTGCCGTCCTCGTCGACCCGACCGAACGCGGCGGCGGCCTTGGCGGCGGCCGAGTCGTCGGCCAGCGCCGGGACGGCCGGGACCTCCGGCACGACGGCCGCTGCGGCGGGAGCGCCCGCGGCCGGGGCGGCCGGCTTGCGCGGTGGGTGCGGGAGCGCCGACGGCTTGGGCCGCGGCCCGGGACGCGGGGCGGCGGGCCGGGGTGCCGCCCCGGCGGGTGCCGTCGTCTCAGCGGGTGCCGTCGCCCCGGTGGTGGGAGCTGCGTCGTCGGCTGCGTCGGCGGCAGGCGCCTCCGCTGCCGCGGCAGCGGGCGTGTCGGTCTCGGCCTCGGCGGCGGGAGCGTCGTCGGCCGCGGGGGCCCCGGTCTGCTCGGCCGCGGGGGCGGTCGCGGCCTCCGCTGCCGGTGCGTCGGTCGCCTCGGCCTCGGCGGCAGGCGTGGCCTCCACCTGCTCGGCCGGGGCGGCGACCTCGGCCGCGGCGGAGGCGGGACCCTCGTCGGTGGCCTCGGTGGCCTCGGTGGCCTCGGTGGCCTCGGTGGCCTCGGTGGCCGAGGTGGCCTCCGGCGTCGGCTCCACGTCTGTCGCGTCGACCCGTCCGGTCTCGCTCGCCTCCGCGGGCTCCGGTGCCGGTGCGCTCGCCTGGTTCTGGGCGGGATCGCTCACTGGGTCTCAACTCCTTCGATGGTGACCGGGGTGGCGGGGGACCCGTCGCCGGATCCGTCCTGCGTCCCCGCGTCAGCGACTGCCTGGACGACGTCCAGGCCGGACGTGATGGTGCCGAACACCGTGTAACCACCCGCCGCGTCGGACGGGATGGTCGAGTCCTCGTAGACGAGGAAGAACTGCGAGCCCATCGAGTCGCCGTCCCCGCCCTGGCGGGCCATCGCGACGGTCCCCGCGGGGTAGACGTCGTCGGTGGGGGCGTTCTCGACGGGGCCGAACTTGTAGCCCGGGTCGCCCGTGCCGGTGCCCGTCGGGTCGCCGCACTGGAGCACGTAGATGCCCGACGTCGTGAGGCGGTGGCACGACGTGCCGTCGAAGTACCCGGACTCGGCGAGGGCCACGAAGCTCGCGACCGCCTGCGGGGCGGCCGCGCCGTCGAGAGTGAGCGTGAGGTCGCCCGCGCTCGTGGTGAGCGTCGTGGTCCAGTCACGGCCCTCGGCGGCGGACGCGGGCGGCAGGGTGTGCTCGCCCGACGGCGCCGCGCCCGTGCCTCCGCCCGGGTCGGTGCCGGGATCCTGGGTGGCGGCGAGCGCCCACCAGACGGCGACGCCGATCACGACGAGCGCGACGACGACGCCCACGATCGACCACGTGCGCTGGCGCTTCGCCCGGAGCTGGGCCACGTGACGGTCCCACTTCTCCTCACGACGACGCGCCTGCTCGCGCTCGCGACTCTTCGTCGACACCCCAGCTCCTTCGTCCGGCGCCGCGACGGCGCGCACGGTCGACCCCGGTGCGGCCGTGGTCGGTACGGGACAGTCTAGGCACCGAGAACCCTGGTGGCGGGTGGATTTGCCGCGCGCAGGTCACGGTCCGGTATCGACGCCGCCGCCCGAAACCCGTCCTGCGCTCGCCCGGAGCCGCCCCGCCGCCCGTGCCGCGGGCTACCCTCGCCCTCGTGGACCGACCTCGTGGCACGACGCCGACTCCCTCTGCCGAGCACGGCCCGACCCCGCCCGGACCGGCCGTGCACGTGGTGGTGGCGCCCGTCTTCGGCACGAACTGCACGGTCGTGAGCGCCCCGGGCGGCGACTGCGTCGTGGTCGACGCGGGGGCGGGGGTCGCGGACGCCGTCGTCGGGCACGTCCGCTCCGCGGGCCTCGTGCCCCGCGCCGTCCTCGCGACGCACGGCCACGTGGACCACACGTGGGACGCCGCGGCGCTCGCCGACCGCTTCGGGGTGCCCGTCGTGCTGCACGCGGCCGACGCGTACCGGCTCGCGGACCCGTTCGGGAGCCTGGAGCACGGCGGGTCCGCCGCGAGCCGGCCGGGCGCCGTCGTGTCCGGCCCGCTCGGCGCGGCGCTCGCGGCGGCAGGCGCCGGGCCGCAGGATTACCGCGAGCCGGGCCGCGTCGAGACGTTCGACGTGCCCGCGGGCGGCGAGCGGGAGCTGCGCTGGGGCGGCGTCGCGCTGCGCGCGGTGGGCGCGCCCGGGCACACCGAGGGCTCCACGCTCTACCTGGTCGGCGAGCCGGGATCGGGCCTCGTGCTCAGCGGCGACGTCCTCTTCGCGGGCTCCGTCGGCCGCACCGACCTGCCGGGCGGGGACGGCGCGACGATGGCCCGCACCCTGCGCGACGTCGTCGCGCACCTGGACCCGGCCTGGGACGTGCTCCCGGGGCACGGCCCGGCGACGACGGTCGCGCGCGAGCTGGCGACGAACCCCTTCCTCGCCCGCTGAGCGCGGGTCCGGGGGCCGGACGATGCGGTCGCGGGTGCCGGCGTCTGGGAAGATCTGACCCATGGCCAGGCCCACACCCCTCTCCGGTTTCCCCGAATGGCTCCCCGACGGTCGCATCGTCGAGCAGCACGTCCTCGACACCCTGCGCCGGGTGTTCGAGCTGCACGGGTTCGCCGGGATCGAGACGCGCGCGGTCGAGCCGCTCGACCAGCTCCTGCGCAAGGGCGAGACGTCGAAGGAGGTCTACGTCCTGCGCAGGCTCCAGGAGGAGCCGCAGGACGACGCCGCGGCCGGGTCGGCCGCGAAGGGCGACAAGCAGCTCGGCCTGCACTTCGACCTGACCGTCCCCTTCGCGCGCTACGTGCTCGAGAACGCCGGGCACCTCGCGTTCCCGTTCAAGCGCTACCAGATCCAGAAGGTGTGGCGCGGCGAGCGCCCCCAGGACGGGCGCTTCCGCGAGTTCACCCAGGCCGACGTCGACGTCGTCGGCGCGGGCGAGCTGCCCTACCACTACGAAGTCGAGCTGCCGCTCGTCATGGCCGAGGCCCTGGGCGCGCTGCGCGACATCGGCGTGCCCGAGGTCCGCGTCCTCGTGAACAACCGCCGGGTCGCCGAGGGGTTCTACCGCGGACTCGGCATCGACGCGGTCGACGACGTCCTGCGCCAGATCGACAAGCTCGACAAGGTCGGCCCCGAAAAGGTCGCCGCGCTGCTCGAGTCCGAGGCCGGCACGACGCCCGAGCAGGCGCAGGCGTGCCTGGCGCTCGCGGGCATCAGCGGGAGCGACTCCGGCGTGGTCGACCGCGTGCGGGCGCTCGCGGCCGAGCACGGCGTGGAGAGCGAGCTGCTGGAGACCGGGCTCGGCGAGCTCGGCGCGCTGATCGAGGCCGCGAGCGTGCGCGCCCCGGGCGTCGTCGTCGCCGACCTCAAGATCGCGCGCGGCCTCGACTACTACACGGGATCTGTCTACGAGACCGTGCTCGTGGGCCACGAGCAGCTCGGCTCGATCTGCTCGGGGGGTCGCTACGACACCCTCGCGTCCGACGGCGCGAACACCTACCCCGGCGTCGGGCTGTCGATCGGCGTGTCCCGGCTCGTGTCGCGCCTGCTCTCCGCCGGCCTCGTGCGCGCGACGCGGTCGGTGCCGAGCGCCGTCGTCGTGGCCGTCACGAGCGAGGAGACGCGCGACGCCTCCGACGCGGTCGCGCACGCGCTGCGCGCCCGCGGGGTGCCAGTCGAGGTCGCACCCGCGGCCGCGAAGTTCGGCAAGCAGATCCGCTACGCCGACCGGCGCGGCATCCCGTTCGTCTGGTTCCCCGGGCGCGTCGAGGACGACGGCACGCGCTCGCCCGACCAGGTGAAGGACATCCGCTCGGGGGAGCAGGTCGACGCTGACGCGGCGACGTGGGAGCCGCCCGCCGAGGACCGCTTCCCGCGCGTCGTGCCCGCGGAGGGCTGACCCCGCCGCACCGGGGAGGGGAGGGCGCCGTGACGCGACCGGTCGAGCTCGCCCTGCCCTTCCAGGGGACGTGGCTCGTGCGCAACAGCCCGGCGCGCCGCGTGCCGAGCCACGGCACCGACCTCTTCGCGACGACGTACGCGATCGACTTCGTCGCCGTCCGAGGGCGGCGCACCGCCGCCGTGCGCGACTGGCGCACCGCGCTGAGCACCGAGCCGCCCGAACGGTTCGTCGCGTTCGGGCGGCCCGTGCTCGCCCCGGCGGCGGGCACCGTCGTCGCGGTGCACGACGGCGAGCCCGACCACGAGGCCCGCCGGTCGCCCATCGCGCTGCTCGGCTACGCGCTCACGCAGGCGGGGCGGGCGCGCGGTGGCGCCGCCGCGCTCGCGGGCAACCACGTGGTGCTCGCCCTGGACCCGCCCGGCACGTACGTCGTCCTCGCGCACCTGCGCGCCGGGTCCGTGGCCGTCGTGCCCGGCCGACGGGTCGAGGCGGGCGACGAGCTGGGCCGGTGCGGGAGCTCGGGGAACTCGACGCAGCCGCACGTGCACCTGCAGGTCATGGACGCGCCGGACGCGCTCGCCGCCCGCGGGCTGCCGCTCGTCTTCCGGGGCTTCCGCGAGCGGTCCCGCGACGGCTCGTCGCGCGTCGTGGACCTCGGCGTCCCGGCGGAGGGCGCGGTCGTCGAGCCTGCGTGACCGCGGTCCGGCAAGCCTCACGCCGTGAGCGCGCCCAGCCCCGTGACCCAGCCCGCACGGACCCCGACGACGACCACCGCCGCGGCGACGGCGAGCACGACGACCGCGGCGACGACGTCGGGCACGCCGAGCGGGACGGGCCGCGCCGTGGTGCGTGGACCGGAGCCCAGGCCGCGCGACTCGAGCGCCACGGTCAGGCGCTCGGACCGGCGCACGGCGCCGACGAGGAGGGCGAACGCGGCGGTCCCGAGCGCGCGGGGGGACCGGGGGAGCGTGCCGGGCCGCCGCCGCGGGTCGCGCACGGCCTGCGCGCAGCGGATCGTGTGCCAGGCGTCGGGCAGCTCGACGAGCAGCCGGTGGGCCGCGAGCACCGCGTACGTCCACGTCAGGGGCAGCCGCCCGTGCTGGTGGAGGCTCGTCATGAGGTGCACCGGGTCGGTCGTCACCGCGACCGTGAGCGAGAGGGCGCCGACGAGCAGCGTGCGCACGGCGAGCCCGGCGCCGATCGTCAGGCCGTCGGAGCCGACGGTGACCGGCCCCAGGTCGACCGGGTCGCCGCCGGGCCGGGTGGCGACGTTGACGACCAGCAGGCTCGTCGCGAACACGAGGAAGGGCACGTGCGCCAGGGCGAGCGTGCGCACGGGGACGCGTCCCGCGACCAGCAGCGCCGCGACCGTGAGCACCCACCCGATCGCGGGGGTGTACGGGTCGGTGACGAGCAGCGCACCCGTCGACACGACGAGGACGGTCGCGAGCTTGACCGTCGGGTTCCAGCGCCCGAGGGGCGTGCTGTGCGGAGCGGTCACGGGACGACCTCCGCGAGGGCTGCGGACGCGGTCTCTGCGGGGTCGGCTGCGACGGCGCCGACGGTGGCGTCGAGCGCCCGGACGAGCGCGCCCGGGTCCACGCCGTGGCGGCGGCCCGTGCGGGCCCACCACGCGAGCAGGGGAGGACGGCGCAGGCGGGCGCGCCGGCACAGCGCGTCGTCGGCCAGCACGGTGGCGGGCGGCCCCAGCGCCACGAGCCGGCCGCCGACGACGACGGCGACACGGTCGGCGAGGGCCGCGACGAGCGCGAGGTCGTGCGTGACGACGACCACCGCGCCGCCCGCGTCGGCGCGCTCGCGCAGCGCGTGGGCGACGGCGTCCGCCTGGGCGCGGTCGAGCCCCGACGTGGGCTCGTCGGCGAGGAGGACGGGCGGGTCGAGCACCGTCGCCGTCGCGAGGGAAAGGCGCCGCTGCTCGCCGCCGGAGAGCCGGTACGGGTTCGCGTCGGCGAGGTGCGCGAGGGCGAACGCGTCCAGGGTGCGCGCGACGCGTCCGTCGACGCCGTCGAGCCGCGCGAGCCGGGCCGACCAGGCGACCTCGTCGCGGACTGTGCGCGCGAGGAGCTGGTGCTCCGGGTCCTGGAACACCGTCGCGACGGGCGCGCCGGGCGCCGTCGTGACCTCGCCCGTGGTCCGTTCGAGTCCCGCCAGCCCACGCAGGAGGGTCGACTTGCCGCCGCCGTTCGGCCCCACCACCGCGAGCACCTCGCCCGCGCGCACGTCGAGGTCGACGTCGCGCACCACCGGCGTCTCGTCCCGCCCGCGCCGTCGGCGGCCTGTCGCGGCGCGGTGCACCGCGAGGCGACGGGCACGCAGGGCGACCGGGCGGTCAGGGGCGAGCGCCGCCGGGCCGGTGTCTGCGTCACGGGGGTCCGCGGCGCGGGGGTCGGCGGTGCGGGGGTCGGCGGAGCGCGCGAGGTTGACGAGCCAGGCGTCGGTCGCGGGTGCGCCGAGCGGGCCCGGGGCTCCGGCGTGCTCCAGCCGGATGTCGAGCGGCAGCCAGCACCCGAGCGCGGCGAGCGTGGCGGCGTGCGCGCGCAGGACGGCGGTCGTGGGGCCGTGCGCGACGACGCGACCGGTGTCGTCGAGCACGAGCGTCGCGGCCGGGAGTGTCCCGACGTCGTCGAGGCGGTGCTCGACGAGCACGACCGACCGGCCGGGGGTGTCGGGCGCGTCCCGTCCGGGCGCCCGGACGAGCCCGCCCACGAGCGTCCCGACCTCGTGCGCCGCCGCCGGGTCGAGGAACGCCGTCGCCTCGTCGAGGACCACGAGCTCGGGGTCGGCGACGAGCGCCGCCGCGAGGGCGACGCGCTGCGCCTCGCCCCCCGACAGCGCGTGGGTCGGCCGGTCGTGCAGGTGGTCCGCACCGACGGCGGCGAGCGCGGTGGCGGCGCGGGCGTCCATCGTGCGCGGGTCCGCCGCCCGGTTCTCGAGCGCGAACCGCAGCTCGTCGTCGACGCGGGCGAGGCAGAGCTGGTCGCCCGGCCGCTGCTGGACGAGGCCGACGCGCGCGGCGAGCGCCGCCGGGGTCGTGTCGCGCGGGTCGACGCCCGTCACGCGCAGGTCGCCCGTGACCGACCCCGGGAGCGTGTGGGGCACGACGCCGACGAGCGCACGCAGCAGCGTGGACTTCCCGCAGCCCGAGGGGCCGAGCACGAGCAGCCCGGTGCCCGCGGGGACGGTGAGCGTGAGGTCGTCGAGCACGCGCGTGCCGTCGTGGCCCACGGTGACGGTCAGACCGGCGGCGGCGACGGCGTCGGGCACGTCGCAGGGCACGTCGCCGGACACGGCGTCCGGCGTGACGTCCGGTGCGGCGGTCGGTGCCTCAGCCACGGCGGTCGGCCCCGATCGCGAAGGCGTCGAGCGCGCCGGTGCGGGCGAGGGCGTCGCCGAGGAGGCGCGCCGCGATCCCGCACAGCACGACGCACGAGACGACCTGCACGCCGAGCCGGAGCATCGCGTAGTCCTGCCCGAGCCAGCCGAACCGGACCGCGTTGAACGCGTACGTGACGAGCGCCGCGCTGACGCCCGACGCGACGAAGACCCACCAGCCGTAGCGGCGGTACCGGGTGAGGGCGAAGGGGATCTCGGCCCCAACGCCCTGGACGAGCCCGACGAGGACGAGCAGCGGGCCGGCGGGCGACGCGAGGAAGACCACCTCGACGAGCGCCGCGAGCGTCTCGGTGAGGATGCCGACGCCCGGCTTGCGCACGATGTACGTCGCGAGGGGGCCGACGACGATCCACGCGCCCGCGAGCACGTTGGCGGCGAGGTCCGCGAGCGGTCCCATGGCGAGCTGGAGCGGGGCCCAGAGCTGCACGAACGCCCAGTAGACGAACCCGAACACGACCCCCAGCACGGCGACGAGGACCGTCTCGTGGAGGGTGAGGCCGCGGCGACGGGCACGGCTCGGGGGAGCGGCGACGGCCTCGTGGAGACCAGGGGCGGGCCGCGCGCCGTCGGGCACGCCGTCGGGCGTGGCGCCGGGCGTGGGGGTGGGCGGGGTCGCCCGGGGCGGCGTGGTGCGGGGCTCGGTCATGCGGTTCCCTCCGTCGGGCCCCCGGGGCGAGGGGTGCACGACGGCGCGCCACCGCCGCCCCCGCGCGGACGGCACGCGCGGGGCGCGGGCACGAGCGCGCAGGGGACGGTGACGTCCGCCCTGCTCCCTTCGCTGGTACGAACCAGATCAGGTTCCACGGGTCTGCAGGGGGGACGGGTGTCCGGCCTGCACTCTCAGCGCTCGTGCGCTCCCCGGGGGCGTTCGGCCCGACCCTAGGGCCTGGACGGCCGCCGGACAATCCCGGCGTCTCACCCACCGGGACGCCCGGCCGCCGTGAGAAGGTGACGGCGACGAGGCGCCCGCGCGGACCCGGGTACGGGCTCCGACCACGAGGAACGAGGCAGTGCGCATGACCCGAGACAACGACCCCGCCGCGGTCGCAGAGCTGGACCGCCTCGACGAGGCCGTGCGGAGCGCGCCCGCGGGCGACACGTCAGCCCAGATCGCGCTGTGGCGGCAGACGGTGCGCCTCGGCACGTGGTTCTTCATCGCGCGGGGGTCCGAGGACCAGCCGCGTCCGTACGCCGTCGCCGCGGACCAGGGGCCCATGATCTGCCTCTACAGCAGCGCCGCGCGCGCGGACGAGGCGGCCCGGGCGCTCGGTCTGGCGGACGACGAGACAGGCTCCGTGCCGCTGCTCGGGGTACCCGTGCCGGCGGCGATCGACTACGTCGCGTCCTTCGGCGCGGCCGGGGTCGTCGGTGTCGCGCTGGACCACCCGCGCATCGGCCACCACATCCCCCTCGGGAACCTGGCGCTGCTCAAGGCGTGGTCCGCCGACGGCTGACCCGCCCTTGACAGCGCGTTCGAACGTTTGTTCGAATAGCGCGATGCGGTGGGACGGACAGGCGCTCGGCGCGGACGACGGCGCGCTCCCCGGGCTGGAGCGGGTCGGCCTCGTGCGCAGCGTGCGCACGCCCGAGTTCGCGGGCATCACGTTCCACGAGGTCACGGCCAAGAGCGCGCTGTCCAAGGTGCCGGCGATGTCGCGCATGCCGTTCCGCTGGACCGTCAACCCGTACCGCGGGTGCAGCCACGCGTGCTCCTACTGCCTCGCGCCCGCCACGCCCGTGCTGCTGGCCGACGGCACGCAACGGCCGATCGGCGAGCTGCGTGTCGGCGACGAGATCGTCGGCACCGCTCCGCACGGCGCGTACCGGCGCTACGTGCGCACCCGGGTGCTCGACCGCTGGACCACCCGCAAGCGCGCCTACCGCGTGACCCTCGCCGACGGCACGCGCCTCGTCGCGAGCGGCGACCACCGGTTCCTCACCGAGCGCGGGTGGCGGCACGTCGTCGGCGGCGCCGGGCACCGCGCCCGCCTGGCGCTCGGCGACGTGCTCGTCGGGCCGGGCGCCGCGGCGCTCGCGGACGGGCGGCCCGTCCTCGACGGCCAGGACGTCACCGGCGGCGAGGCGCTACGCGTCGACTCCCTGGAAGCACTCGACGGGCCGGGGGAGACGACGGAGCTGGTCGACATCACGACCGGCACGCGTGACTTCGTCGCCGCGGGGGTCGTGAGCCACAACTGTTTCGCCCGCCCCACGCACGAGTACCTCGACCTCGACGCGGGCGAGGACTTCGACCGGGAGGTCGTGGTCAAGGTCAACGTCGACGACGTGCTGCGCGCCGAGCTCGCCCGCCCGTCCTGGGCGCGCGAGGCCGTCGCGCTCGGCACCAACACCGACCCGTACCAGCGCGCCGAGGGTCGCTACCGCCTCATGCCCGGCATCATCGACGCGCTCGCCGGGTCGGGCACGCCGCTGTCCGTGCTGACCAAGGGCACGCTCCTGCGCCGCGACCTGCCGCTGCTCGTCGACGCCGCCTCGCGCGTCGAGGTCGGGATCGGCGTGTCCCTCGCGCTCCTGGACCCCGAGCTCCAGGCGAGCGTCGAGCCCGGCACGCCCTCGCCGCGCGCGCGGCTCGACCTCGTCCGCACGGTCCGGGAGGCCGGTCTGCCGTGCGGCGTCATGGTCGCTCCCGTGCTGCCGTGGCTCACCGACTCGACCCGCGCGCTCACCGAGCTGCTCGACGCCGTCAAGGACGCGGGCGCGACCGGCGTCACGGTGCTGCCCCTGCACCTCAAGCCCGGCACGCGCGAGTGGTACATGGGCTGGCTCGCGCGCGAGCACCCGCGCCTCGTCCCCGGGTACGAGCGCGTGTACGCCCGCGGCACGTACGCCTCGACGGCGTACCGGTCCTGGCTGTGGGACCGGGTGCGGCCGATGCTCGAGGCACGCGGGTTCGGGGTCGCGGGCCACCGCGGCCCCGCGGGCGTCGAGGGCCGGTTCCGCCGCGGCGAGCCCGGCGACCGGCACCGCCGGCCAGGGCCGCCGACGGACGGCGCCTACCCGGCAGGCAGCCTCGCCGTCGACCCGGCGCCGCAGGACGCGGGCGACGGCCACGGTGGTGCGCTCGCGGGCATGCCGGTGGACGGCGGCGGGCTCGACGTCGTCGGCGGGGGAGTGGAGCAGGTCCTGTTCTGACCTGTCTCAGGCGTCGGCGAGGCGCGCCGGGAAGCCGCCCGTCGCCACCGGTCCCCAGCGCGTGATCGTCAGCCGCACGAGCGACTTGCCCTGGGTGACCATCGCCGCGCGGTACTCGTCCCAGTCCGGGTGCTCGCCGCCGACGGCGCGGTAGTAGTCGACGAGCGGCTCGACCGACTCGGGCAGGTCGATCACCTCCGCCTCGCCGTCGACCTGCACCCACGGGTCGGAGAACCGCTCGCCCAGGGACAGCAGCGACGCGCGCGGGTCGCGGCGCACGTTGACCGCCTTGGCGCGCTCCGGGTACGTCGACACGACGACCCGACCCGCGTCGTCGACCCCGTACGTGACCGGGCTGAGCTGGGGACGGCCGTCGGCGCGGGTGGTGACGAGGACGCCGTCGTGCCGGGAGCGCAGGAACTCCTCGAGCTCGTCGCGCTCGACGCGCCGGTTCGTCGCGATGGTGCGTGCCACGGGTGACCCTCCTTCGTGCGGGCGGCGGGCCGGACGGCCCTGCCGCGGCCGGTCGGCCCGTGCGCCCGCGGGCGCGGCGCCGGTCCCGGCGGTGCCGCCACGGGACGTCGCGGCGGCACCGCCACGGTATCCGGTCGCCCCCGCCGGTCGAGAGCGGACCGTCGACCGCCTCCGGTCGGAGGTATCCGGTCGAGCCGCCCGCCCGCCCGCACTAGACTTCAGCGGACGCGCCCCCGCTCCGGGAGCGCGACCCCCCACCGCCCACCTGGAAGGAACCCTCCGTGCTGCGCACCCGAACGGCCGGCTCACTGCGGGCCGAGCACACCGGTCAGACCGTCACCCTCACGGGCTGGGTCGACCGTCGGCGCGATCACGGCGGCGTCGCCTTCATCGACCTGCGCGACGCCTCCGGCATCGCCCAGGTCGTCATCCGCGACGAGGCCGTCGCGCACCCGCTGCGCAACGAGTTCGTCCTCCAGGTCACGGGCGAGGTCTCGCGCCGCCCCGACGGGAACGAGAACCCGTCGCTGCCCACGGGCGAGATCGAGGTCGTCGCGACCGACGTCGTCGTGCTCAACACCTCCGAGGCCCTGCCGTTCCAGGTGTCGACGGCGCTCGCGGACACCGAGACGATCGGTGAGGAGGCGCGCCTCAAGCACCGCTACCTCGACCTGCGCCGGCCCGCCCCCGCGCACGCCCTGCGCCTGCGCGCCAAGGCGAACCAGGCCGCGCGCCGCGTGCTCGACGCCGAGGAGTTCGTCGAGATCGAGACCCCGACGCTCACCCGCTCGACGCCCGAGGGCGCGCGCGACTTCCTCGTGCCCGCGCGCCTCGCGCCCGGCTCCTGGTACGCGCTGCCGCAGTCGCCCCAGCTGTTCAAGCAGCTCCTCATGGTCGCGGGCATGGAGCGCTACTACCAGATCGCGCGCTGCTACCGCGACGAGGACTTCCGTGCGGACCGCCAGCCGGAGTTCACGCAGCTCGACGTCGAGATGAGCTTCGTCGAGCAGGACGACGTCATCGCGCTCGCCGAGAAGATCCTCGTCGCGCTGTGGGAGCTCATCGGGTACACGATCCCGACGCCCATCCCGCGCATGACCTTCCACGACGCCATGCGGCTCTACGGGTCCGACAAGCCCGACCTGCGGTTCGGCAACCCCCTCGTCGAGCTCACGGACTACTTCCGGAACACCCCGTTCCGGGTGTTCCAGGCCGAGTACGTCGGCGCCGTCGTCATGGCGGGCGGGGCCTCGCAGCCGCGCCGCCAGTTCGACGCGTGGCAGGAGTGGGCCAAGCAGCGCGGCGCTCGCGGCCTCGCGTACGTGACGTTCGGCGAGGACGGCACGCTCGGCGGCCCCGTGGCCAAGAACCTGTCCGACGCCGAGCGCGAGGGCCTGCGCGAGGCGACCGGCGCGCAGCCGGGGGACGCCGTGTTCTTCGCCGCGGGCAAGACGTCGGACTCGCGTGCCCTGCTCGGTGCCGCGCGCCAGGAGATCGCGAAGCGGACGGGTCAGATCGACGACGACGCATGGGCGTTCGTCTGGATCGTCGACGCGCCGCTGTTCAAGCCGACCGGCGAGGACGACGACGTCGACCTGGGCCACTCCGCCTGGACCGCCGTGCACCACGCGTTCACGTCGCCCACGCCGGACTGGGTCGACACGTTCGAGCAGAACCCGGGCGAGGCGCTCGCCTACGCCTACGACATCGTGTGCAACGGCAACGAGATCGGCGGCGGATCCATCCGTATCCACCGTCGCGACGTGCAGGAGCGCGTCTTCGACGTCATGGGGATCGGGCCCGAGGAGGCGCAGGAGAAGTTCGGCTTCCTGCTCGACGCCTTCAAGTTCGGCGCGCCCCCGCACGGCGGGATCGCGTTCGGCTGGGACCGCATCGTCGCGCTGCTGACGAAGTCGGACTCCATCCGCGACGTCATCGCGTTCCCCAAGTCGGGCGGCGGGTACGACCCGCTGACGCAGGCACCCGCCCCGATCACGCCCGAGCAGCGCAAGGAGGCGGGCGTCGACGCGAAGCCCGCCGCCCCGTCGCGCGACGGCGGCACCGAGGGCGGCGCGGACGGCGACACGGCCGGCGAGAGCGGGCGCACGGACGCCTGACCCCAGCACGCTCGACGCCGAGGGCGCGCCACCCCGCCGGGTGGCGCGCCCTCCGCGCGTCCGGGCCACGGGGACCGCTGCCGCGGTGCGGCACGAGGCCCGGACCCGGCGAGGACGAAGGCCTGAGCACGTCCCGCGCGCGGATCTTGAGCAGATCCTGAGGTTTCGCTGCGCCGACTCGGCGGGTGCCTCGCGCCGGGTCGCGCAGGATCGTGCTCGTTGAACCCCACGACGAACGAGGCACTCATGACCGCCCTGCTCACCGACCGCGACCCGGTCGACGTCGACGAGCCCGCGCCCTTCGGTACGGAGCTCGACCGCTACCAGTTCACGCCCGACGAGGTCGTGGTCCAGGAACCCGCCCGTCGTGCGACGATCGGCGCGATCATCCCTGCCTACAACGAGGGCTCGACGATCAAGTCCGTGCTCAAGGGCATCTTGCGGCAGACCCGCCTGCCGGACGTCGTGCACGTCGTGGTCAACAACACCAGCGACCGCACGTTCGCCAAGGCGTCCAAGCTCGCCGGCGAGCACACGACGCGCCGCCGCGGCGTCGAGCAGACCACGCGCGTGTACGTCCACGACCTGGGCGCCCTCGCGGACAAGAAGGTCGGCGCGCTCAACTACGGGTACCGCCTTGTGCGCGGCGCCGACTACCTCCTCGGCGTGGACGGCGACACCGTGCTGGCCAAGGACGCCGTGGAGCGGCTCGAGGCCGAGATGTCGTCCGACCCGCGCATCGGCGGGATCTCCGCGATCTACACGGTCGACAACGGCTCCCCGCGCGGACCCCTCGGCGGGTTCCTCCTCACCGGCCAGCGCGCCCAGTTCGCCGCGTTCAACATGCAGAACCTCCTGCGCGGGCGGAACATGGCCGTCCTCGGCGGCCAAGCCTCGCTGTTCCGGATGTCGGCGCTCGAGGCCGTCATGCTCGCGCACCACCAGCGCGACCCGTGGGTCTCCGACTCCGAGGTCGAGGACTCCCTCCTCAGCCTGCAGATCAAGTCGCTCGGCTACTCGACCAAGATCTCCGCGACCGCGCGCGCGACGGTCGGCGGCATGACGACGCTGCGTGCGCTCGACGGCCAGCAGGTCAAGTGGAACTACGGTGCGATCGACCTCATGTGGCCGGGTCAGCGTGGTGACACGCGAGGCCAGCCGTTCCACCCCAACCTGCGGCTGCGCTGGATGGAGAACGTGAGCATGCTCGTCAACGCCGCCACGCGCATCCTGTTCGGGCTGCTCGTCGCCGGCGCGCTGAGCCTTCACGCGTTCCGCTTCTCGCCCGTCTGGCTCGTGCCGCCCGCCGTCGCGGTCGCGCTCAACCTCCGGACGGCGCTCTCCATCAAGAGCCGTACCTGGCGCGACGTGCTCTTCGCCGCGACCCTCGTCCCGGCCGAGGCCTACATGTGGATCCGCATCGGGCACTTCGTGCGCGCGTGGTCCAAGTTCCTCTCCCGCTCGCGCACCGACAACTGGGCTGCGCAGGCCAAGGCCGAGCGGGGCACCGGATGGGCCTACCTCAGCCCGCTCCTCGTCGCTCTGGTCGCTCTCGCCGCCGTGGTGTGGGCATGGACGACGATGACGCCGGGAGCCCAGTCCGCCGTCCTGTCCCTCGGGTGGCCGGTGCTCGGCGTGGTGACGATCCTCCAGACGTTCTTCATGCTGCGCCGGCTCGTGCGCCGCCACCACGGCCTCCGCGCGTGAGAGAGGACCTGCGCCGGGCGTGGACGGCGCTCGAGGACGACCTGGACGGTGACGTGCAGGCCGTCCGGCGCTTCTTCGTCGCGTACCGGGACCTCGTCGTCCCACGCGTCGACGCGGCGGCGGTCGCGCTCGCCCGGGGCGACGACGAGGAGGCGCGCAGCACGCTGCTCACCGTGCGGTCGACGTCGCTCATGGTCGGGGCCGCGGAGGTCGGGGACGCCGCCTCCGCGCTGCTCGACCGGCATTTCGCCTCGCACCGTACGACCGCGGACGAGGCGCGCGCGCTCGGGACGCTGCGGGCCGTCGCGCGCAGCGCGTGCGACGAGGTGGCGCTGCTGCTCGGCGACCCGCCGCCCGCCGCCGGTCAGCCCTTGGGGTCGAACCGGTAGCCGACGCCGCGCACGGTGCGGATCCACCGGGGCGACGACGGACCGTCGCCGAGCTTGCGGCGCAGGTTCGCGATGTGCACCTCCACGCTGCGCCGGTCCGCGTCCGTGACGTACGTGCCGGCGTCGTACTCCTCGCCCCACAGGACGCGGACGAGCTCGTTGCGGCTGACGACGCGACCCGCCGCCTCGACGAGCGCTCCCAGGAGGTCGTACTCGCTGCGCGTGAGGTGGACGGCCTCGCCGTCGACCGTGGCGGTGCGGCGCGGGACGTCCAGCAGGAGCCCGTCCGACCCCACGAGGGTCGGCTCGTGGTCCGCCGGGGCGGGCCGGGCGGCGTCGGCGCCGTCCGACGGCAGGCCGCGTCGCGGGCGCCGCAGGAGGGCCTCGATGCGGGCGCGCAGCTCGCGCGGGCGGAACGGCTTCGTCTGGTAGTCGTCGGCACCGGCGTCCAGGCCCATGAGGGTGTCGATCTCGTCGGTGCGCGCGGTGAGCATCACGATGTAGGTGTCGGAGATCTGACGGATGCGCCGGCACACCTCGAACCCGTCGATGTCGGGCAGGCTCACGTCGAGGGTCGTCACGACCGGGTCGGTCCGCCGGACGAGCTCCACGCCCTCGACGCCGGTCGCGGCCGCCTCGGTGACGAAGCCTGCCTGACCGAGCACCGTCTGCAGGAGATCACGGATCTCCGCGTCGTCCTCGACGATGACTGCGGTGCGTGTGTTGTCCGCCATCCGTCTCCCCCCGTGCGACTGAGTCTGCCGCCTACCGTAGCCGCCCGCGGGAGTGCCCGCGCACGAACCGTCCTCGCCGGTCGGAGCGTCTCAGTGGGTGATCGCGAGCCGACGGTGCACCCGGCGCAGCGGCCCGGGTGCCCACCAGTTGTACCGCCCGAGCAGCGTCATCGTCGCGGGGACCAGCAGGAGGCGCACGATCGTCGCGTCGATGAGGACGGCGACGGCGAGCGCGAACCCGACCTCCTTGATGACGAGCAGGTCCCCGAACACGAAGCCTGCGAACACGACGACGATGATCGCCGCCGCCGACGTGATGATCCGCCCGGAGCGCTGCAGGCCCAGGCGGACCGCCTCGTCGTTGGAGAGCCCGGCGTCGTACAGCTCCTTGATGCGCGCGAGCAGGAACACCTCGTAGTCCATGGCGAGACCGAACGCGAACGCGACGACGAGCGCGACGACGTACGTCTCGATCCCGCCCACGGACGAGAAGTTCAGGAGCCCTTCGAGGTGGCCGTCCTGGAAGACCCACACAAGGACCCCGAGCGAGGCGGCGAGCGACAGCGCGTTCGTCAGGAGCGCCTTCACCGGCACGACGACGGAGCCGGTCATGAGAAACAGCAGCACGAGCGTCGCGCCGACGACGATCCCCACGGCCCACCACACGCGCTCGCCGAGCGCCTCGAGGAAGTCGACCTGTCCCGCCGCCTGACCGGTGACCCACACGTCGAAGCCCGGGTCCGTCGCACGGACCTCCCGCACGACCGACACGGCCTCCGGCCCGCCGGCGTCGTCGGTGTCGACGTGCACGCCCACGACGGCGTACGACCCCAGCGGGGCCGCCGGGTCGACGCTCTCGACCCCGTCGAGCGCCGCCACGTCGTCGGCCCACGCCTGGGCGTCCTCGACGCTCGCGTCCACGACGGCGACGACCTGGGCGCCCGCACTGGACGGGTACTGCGCGGCGAGCTCGTCCACGAACTCGCGCTGGGGAGAGCCCTGGGGGAGCAGCTCGATCCCGGAGTTCCGCAGCTGCAGCCCGAGCACCGGCAGCGCGAGGACCACGAGGAGCGCCGCGGTGGTGAGCAGCACCCACAGCGGGTGCCGCTGGACGCGCCCGGCGAGACGGGAGAACGCGCCCTCGTCCGACTGCACGTCCGCGGTCCGGGCGAGGACGCGGCGCAAGCCCGGAACCCGGCCGAGCAGCCCCGGGCGGGCGAGGCGGCGACCCGAGTACGCGAGCAGCGCCGGGACGAGGGTGAGCGCCGTCGCGACGGCCACGAGCACGACGCCGAGCCCGGCCGCCCCGACCGCGCGCAGGATGTCCGGGCGGAACACCATGAGCCCCGCGATGGAGATCGCGACCGTCAGCGCCGAGAACGCGACCGTGCGGCCCGCGGTCTCCATGGTGCGCACGAGCGCCGCGTGCACCACGCCGTCGCCGCGCCGCCGGCGCAGCGACGGGTCGTCGTCCGCCTCGATCAGCCGGTGCAGCTCCTCCCGGAACCGCGACACCACGAGCAGCCCGTAGTCGATGGACAGGCCCAGGCCGAGCAGGGTGACGACGTTGACGATGGAGGCGTCGACGTCGAGCACGTACGTCAGGCCCAGCAGCACCCCGAGACCGGCACCGATCGACGCGACGGCCCCGGCCATCGGCATGGCCGCGGCGAGGAAGCCGCCGAAGACGAGCACCATGATGAGCAGCGCCACGGGGAGGGCGACGGCCTCTCCCGTCGTGAGGTCCTCCTTCACCTGGCTCGTGATCGCCTCGACGATGAGCCCGTTCGACCCCACGAGGCCCGTCGCGTCGCCCGCCGCCTCCGGGGCGGCGTCCGCGAGCACGCCCGGCACGGCCTCGAGCTGCTCGACGACGCGGTCCGCGACCGCGTCGGTGCGTTCGGCGTCGAGGTCGGTGCGCAGCGTCACGACCGAGAGGAAGCCGCGCCCGTCCTGCGCGACGAGCGACTGCGCCGCCGGGTCCTCCACGCCGCCCGGGATCACGTACGGGTCGATGACCGTGTCCACGCCCTCGACGGCGACGAGGTCGGCATCGACCCCCGTCATCGCCTCCACGACCTGCGGGTCCGCCGGGTCGACGCCGGACACCAGGAGCGTGATCTCCGTCCCGCCCTCGTCGTTCTCCGCGAGGACCTGCGACGCCCGCTCGCTGTCCGAGCCCGGGATCGTCGGCGCGCCCGTCGTCACACGGTCGAACACGCTCTCCCCGTGGACGCCGAACAGCGCCAGCGCGAAGCCGAGCGCTGTCAGCAGGACCCACACGACGACGGTGAGACGCGGGTGGCGGGCGACACGACGACCGAGGCTCGAGAACACGAGCGCCAGCATCCCACCCGCCCGCGCCGCGTGTCAGATCCCCCGCGCCCCGGGGCCGGACGTTCACCCGACCTCCTCGACCCGGCACCGCCGCGTGGGCGGCGGTGCGTAGGCTCGAGCCATGTCCACCGGTGATCTCTTCGGCGGCGACCTCTTCGGTGCCGCCACGTCCGGCGCGCAGGGCACGCCGCGACCCGGACCGGGGGCCCCGCTCGCCGTGCGCATGCGCCCCGCCACCCTCGACGAGGTCGCGGGCCAGTCCCACCTCCTCGTGCCCGGCTCGCCCCTGCGGCGGCTCATCCGGTCCGGCAGCGAGAGCGACGCGTCCGGCGGCCGCGCCGCGCCCGGCTCCGTCATCCTCTGGGGCCCGCCCGGCACCGGGAAGACGACGCTCGCCTACCTCATCGCGACCGCCTCCGGCCGCCGCTTCGTCGAGCTCTCCGCCGTGACCGCGGGCGTCAAGGACGTGCGCACCGTCGTCGAGGACGCCCGGCGCCGCCTCGCCACCGGCGGCGAGGAGACCGTCCTCTTCATCGACGAGGTGCACCGCTTCTCCAAGTCCCAGCAGGACGCGCTCCTGCCCAGCGTCGAGAACCGTTGGGTCACGCTCGTCGCGGCGACCACGGAGAACCCGAGCTTCTCCGTGAACTCACCCCTGCTCTCCCGCTCGCTCCTGCTCACGCTCCAGCCCCTCGGGGACGACGACGTCCGCGCCCTCGTGCGGCGCGCCGTCGCCGACGAGCGAGGGCTGGGCGGCCTCGTCGCGCTCACCGACGAGGCCGAGGACCACCTCGTGCGCCTCGCGGGCGGCGACGCGCGCAAGGCGCTCACCGTGCTCGAGGCCGCCGCGGGCGCCGCGCTGTCCGACGCCCCGGTGCCCGTGCCCGCGACGGCCGTCCCTGCCGACGACGACGCCGCGCTCCCCGAGGGTGCGGGGAGCGGCACGCCCGACGCGGGCCCCCCGCCGGTGCCCGTCGACCTCGACGCGGTCGAGCGCGCCGTCGACGTCGCCGCCGTGCGGTACGACCGCGACGGCGACCAGCACTACGACGTCGTGTCCGCGTTCATCAAGTCGATGCGCGGCTCCGACGTCGACGCCTCGCTGCACTACCTCGCCCGCATGATCGCGGCGGGGGAGGACCCACGCTTCATCGCCCGCCGCATCGTCATCGCCGCCGCGGAGGACGTCGGCATGGCCGACCCCTCGGCGCTCCAGACCGCCGTCGCCGCCGCCCAGGCCGTCCAGCTCATCGGCATGCCCGAGGGACGCATCGTCCTCGCCGAGGCCGTCGTGCACCTCGCGACCGCGCCCAAGTCGAACGCCGCCTACCTCGGGATCGACGCAGCGCTCGCGGACGTGCGGGCCGGTCGGGCGGGGTCCGTCCCGCCGCACCTGCGTGACGCGCACTACCCGGGCGCCAAGCAGCTGGGGCACGGCGCGGGCTACCGGTACGCGCACGATGCGCCGCACGGTGTCGCGGCGCAGCAGTACCTGCCGGACTCTCTCGTGGGGTCGCGGTACTACACGCCGACGGACCGCGGGTACGAGCGGCAGGTCACGGAGCGCCTCGGGCGCATCCGCGACATCCTCGACCAGGACGGCCCCGCGCGCTGACGGGGCGGGGACCACGGCGCCCCGCGTGCGGTAGACTGCTCAGGTTGCCTTCGCGGCGACCACCTGGGACCTCGGCCCCGACCCCTCGCTCCTCCTCGCGGTGGAGCGTGCGGTCCATCGGCTGGTCCCGCACCCGGACCCGGTTCTCGGGACCAGGTGTGACGTCAGAACCCGAACGACAGGAATGAGATACCGCTGTGACGTCTGTCAAGCGCTCGCGCCGCCAGGTCCGCCTGAGCCGCGCCCTGGGCATCGCCCTCACCCCGAAGGCCGTCAAGCACTTCGAGAAGCGCCCGTACCCCCCGGGTGAGCACGGCCGCGCCCGCCGCCGCACCGAGTCGGACTACGCGGTCCGTCTCCGCGAGAAGCAGCGTCTGCGCGCCCAGTACATGCTCCGCGAGAAGCAGCTCGCGCGTGCGTACGAGGACGCCCGCAAGGACAAGGGCCTGACCGGTGAGGCGCTCGTCGAGAACCTCGAGATGCGTCTCGACGCCCTCGTGCTCCGCGCCGGCTTCGCCCGCACCATCCTGCAGGCGCGCCAGGCGGTCACGCACCGCCACATCCTCGTCGACGGCAAGATCGTGGACCGCCCGTCGTTCCGCGTGAAGCCCGGCCAGACCCTCCAGGTCAAGCCGAAGAGCCAGGCGACGACGCCGTTCCAGGTCGCGGCCGCGGGTGCGCACCGCGACGTGCTGCCGGCCGTCCCGGGCTACCTGGACGTCCAGCTCGAGAAGCTCAGCGCGGTGCTCACGCGTCGCCCGAAGCGCGCCGAGGTCCCCGTGCAGTGCGAGGTCCAGCTCGTCGTCGAGTACTACGCCCGCTGATTTCTGCCCCGGACGCCTCGCTCACCGCTTCGTCGGCGAGCGGGGCGTTCGTGCGTCCGGGCCGGCGCGTCGGCCCGCCCCCGCGAGGGCGCCGTCGCGCCGTGCCCGACGACGGTCCCCGCCCTGGTGCGGGTAGTGTTTCGCGGAGCCGTGGGTACGTCCGCGAGGAGCCCGCGGCGACGACCGTCCCGCGCGTACGGCGCACGGGTGCCGCGCCCGCGGCACCGTGACTGGCACTGGAGGAAGAATGTCCCTGGGAGATGTGGCCGGCCTCATCGCAGCCGTCGCGTTCGTGCTGCTCGTCGGCCTGCTCGCGGTGCCGCTCCTCAAGCTCGGCCGCGTGCTCGACGAGGCGCGCGCGAGCATCAAGGAGGTCACCGACCACTCGGTGCCGATCCTCGACGAGGCCGCGACGACCGTCGCCACGACGAACAGCCAGCTCGTCAAGGTCGACACCATCACCACGTCGGCCGCCCAGGTGAGCGAGAACGTCTCCGCGCTCACGGGCCTGTACGCCGCCACGTTCGGTGCGCCGCTGGTCAAGGTCGCCGCGTTCACGTACGGCGTGCGCCAGGCTGCCGCGCGCTCGTTCGGCCGCCGGCGGTCGTCGGGCAGCTCCGCGAGCCGCGCCGAGGGGTCGCGCTGATGCGCCGGGTCTTCTGGATCGGCGTGGGGGTCGCGATCACGGTCGTGGTCGTCGTGCGCGGCAAGAAGGTCCTCGCGCGCTACGCGCCGGCGTCGCTCGTGGACCAGGCGACGGAGCAGGTGAACGGCCTCGGCGAGAAGGTCGTCGAGATCGCCCGCGACTTCCGCACAGAGTTCGCGCTCGCGCGCGACGCCCGCGAGCAGGAGCTCATGGCGGCGCTGCTCGCCGAGGGCCAGGAGGACCCGGACGCCGTCCGCGCGCGTCGCGCGGCCGGACGCCACGCGCGTCCCGCCGCCGCCGACCGGGACGCGTTCGACGACACGGACGACGTCGAGGACCTGCTCGGCTACTCCTTCTAGGACGCCGAGCCCGCGGCGCCCACCGCACCACCCCGCACGACCACCGACCTCTTTCCGAAGGACATCATGCGCACCGCCGAGATTCGCAAGCGCTGGCTCGACTACTTCGCCGACCGCGACCACACCGTCGTGCCGTCGGCGTCGCTCGTCTCCCCGGACCCGTCCACGCTGTTCACCATCGCGGGCATGGTCCCGTTCATCCCGTACATGACGGGCGAGCAGACCCCGCCGTGGGACCGCGCGACGAGCGTCCAGAAGTGCGTGCGCACCCTCGACATCGACGAGGTCGGCAAGACGACGCGCCACGGCACGTTCTTCCAGATGAACGGCAACTTCTCGTTCGGGGACTACTTCAAGGAAGGCGCGATCACCTACGCCTGGGACCTGGTCACGGGCTCGCGCGACGAGGGCAAGTACGGGTTCGACCCGGAGACCGTCTGGGTCACCGTCTACCACGACGACGACGAGGCGCGGCAGCTCTGGAAGCGCATCGCCGGCCTGCCGGACGAGCGCATCCAGGCCCGCGGCAAGAAGGACAACTACTGGTCCACGGGCCAGCCCGGCCCCGCGGGCCCGTGCTCGGAGATCTACATCGACCGCGGTCCGGAGTTCGGCCAGGAGGGTGGCCCCGTCGTCGACGAGGACCGCTACCTGGAGATCTGGAACCTCGTCTTCATGCAGTACGCGATCGACGACGTGAAGTCCAAGGAGGAGTTCCGGATCGTCTCGGAGCTCGCGCGCAAGAACATCGACACGGGCATGGGCCTGGAGCGCGTCGCCTACCTGCTCCAGGGCAAGGACAACCTCTACGAGATCGACGAGGTGTTCCCCGTCATCACCGCGGCCGAGGCGCTCTCGGGCAAGCGCTACGGCGCGAACCACGAGGACGACGTCCGCATGCGCGTCGTGGCCGACCACGTCCGTTCGGCCCTCATGATCATGAGCGACGGCGTGCGCCCGTCCAACGAGGGCCGCGGCTACGTGCTGCGCCGTCTGCTGCGCCGCTCGGTGCGCGCGATGCGCCTGCTCGGCGTCGAGGACCGCGCCATGCCCGCGCTGCTCCCGGTGAGCCGCGACGCGATGGCGCCGTCGTACCCGGAGGTCGCGACGGACTTCGCACGCATCTCCGACGTCGCCTACACCGAGGAGGACGCGTTCCGTCGCACGCTCACGGCCGGCACGACGATCCTCGACACCGCCGTGTCGCGGGCGAAGGCCGCGGCCGGCTCGGGCGGGACGCCGCTGCTCGGCGGGGACCAGGCGTTCGCGCTGCACGACACGTACGGCTTCCCGATCGACCTCACGCTCGAGATGGCCGCCGAGCAGGGCGTCCAGGTCGACGAGAAGGCGTTCCGCGCGCTCATGACCGAGCAGCGCCAGCGCGCGCGCGCCGACGCGCTCGCGAAGCGTTCCGGCGGCGTCGACACGGCCGCGTACGAGTCGCTCGCGTCCGAGCTCGCGGCGCCCGTGGAGTTCCTCGGGTACACCGAGTCGTCCGCGGCGGTGCGCGTCGCCGGCCTGCTGGTCGACGGCGTCCCCGCCCCGGCCGCGACGGCCCCGGCGGACGTCGAGGTCGTGCTCGACCGCACCCCGTTCTACGCGGAGGCCGGCGGCCAGCTCGCCGACCACGGCACGATCGTGCTCGACGGCGGCGCGACCATCGAGGTCGACGACGTGCAGCGCCCGATCAAGGGCCTGTCGGTGCACCGCGGCCGCCTGGTCGAGGGCACCGCGGCGCTCAGCGACCCGGGCACGGCGACGATCGACCGCGACCGCCGCAAGGCGATCAGCCGTGCCCACTCGGCGACGCACATGATCCACAAGGCGCTCCAGGAGTCGCTCGGCAAGGACGCGACGCAGGCCGGGTCGGAGAACGCGCCCAGCCGCATCCGCTTCGACTTCCGCCGCTCGTCCGCCGTGCCCTCGGGCGCGCTCTCGGAGATCGAGGAGCGGGTCAACACGCAGCTCCAGGAGAACCTCGAGGTCACGGACCAGCTCATGCCGATCACCGAGGCGCGCGCCCTGGGGGCGATGGCGCTGTTCGGCGAGAAGTACGGCGACACCGTGCGCGTCGTCTCCATCGGCGGCGACTGGTCGCGCGAGCTCTGCGCCGGGACGCACGTGCAGCGCACGGGCCAGCTCGGTCTCGTCACGCTGCTCGGCGAGTCGTCGATCGGCTCGGGCGTGCGGCGCGTCGACGCGCTCGTCGGGGACGGCGCGTACGGGTTCCAGGCGAAGGAGCACGCGCTCGTGGGCCAGCTCACGGGTCTGCTCAACGTGCGCACGGAGGAGCTGCCCGACCGGGTGAGCACGCTCGTGTCGCGCCTGCGCGACGCCGAGAAGGAGCTCGCGCAGCTCCGGCAGGCGCAGCTCCTCGCGGCGGCCGGCACGCTCGCCGCCGGGGCGGAGCTCGTGGGCGGCACGCGCGTCGTCGTGCACGACGCCGGCGAGGTCGCGTCGGCGGACGACCTGCGCGCGCTGGCGCTCGACGTGCGCGGCCGGATCGGCGAGGCGGAGCCTGCGGTCGTCGCCGTCGGCGGCGTCTCCAAGGGCCGCCCGCAGGTCGTCGTCGTGACGAACGCCTCCGCGCGCGCGGCCGGGCTGCGTGCCGGCGTGCTCGCCAAGGCCGCGGCCCAGACGCTCGGCGGTGGGGGCGGCGGCAAGGACGACATGGCCCAGGGCGGCGGCACGGACGTGTCCGCGCTGCCCGCCGCCCTCCGGGGCGTGCGCGACGGCGCCGCGGCGGGCGCGTGACCGGCCTGCCCGTGCAGCCCGCCGACGACGGGCGCGCCCCCCTCCCGCGGGGGGCGCGCCTCGGCGTCGACGTGGGCAGCGTCCGCGTCGGCCTGGCCGCGAGCGACCCCGACGGGCTCGTCGCGACCCCCGTCGAGACCCTCGCGCGCGACACGCGCGGCGGCGCGGCGGTCCCCGCCGACGTCGCCCGCATCGCGGCCGAGGTCGAGGAGCGCAACGCCCAGGTCGTGTACGTGGGCCTGCCGCGTCACCTCTCGGGCGGGGAGGGGGCCGCCGCCCAGGGCGCGCGGGCGTACGCTGGTGCGGTGGCTCGCGTCGTCGCACCGGTGCCGGTGCACCTCGTCGACGAGCGGATGACGACCGTCAGCGCCCACCAGGCGCTGCACGCGTCGGGACGCGCCGGTCGCAAGCACCGGAGCGTCGTCGACCAGGCCGCCGCCGTTATCATTCTGCAATCCGCTCTCGAGGCCGAGCGGGGCGCGGGGGTGCGCGCCGGAGAACCTGTAGACCCGACAGGAGACCACCGACCGTGACCGACCTGTTCGAACGGCCCGCAGTCCAGGGCGAGCAGCAGCCCGCGCGCTCCTCGCGCGCCGAGCAGCGCGCGCGCCGGGCCGCGAAGAAGCGACGCCAGCGTCGGCGTCGCCGGGCCCTCGTGGTCCTGCTCGTCTCGCTCCTCGTGGTGGGCGGAGCGGGCTACCTCCTGCTCAACAACGCCTCGGACCTCTTCGGCTTCGCGAACCCGCTCGAGGCGAAGGACTTCGACGGCCCGGGGACCGAGCCCGTCGACGTCGTGATCGAGCCCGGTTCGACGGGCCGCGACATGGGGGCCGTGCTCACCGAGGCGGGCGTCGTCGCGAGCTCCGCGGCGTTCGCGAACGCGTTCGAGGAGAACCCGAACGCCGGCAAGATCCAGCCGGGCACGCACACGCTGCTCCTCGGCATGTCGGCGAAGGACGCCGTCGCACGTCTCGTGGCGAACGACTCGCGCGTCGAGACGAAGATCACGATCCCCGAGGGGAGCACGGTCTCGCAGATCCTCGAGAAGGCGTCCTCCGTGACCGACATCCCGGTCGCCGACTTCCAGGCGGCGATGGCGGACACCGCCGCGACCGGCCTCCCGGCCGAGGCGAACGGCAACTACGAGGGCTGGCTCTTCCCGACCACGTACGTCCTCGAGCCGCAGGACAAGAACGCGCTCGCGATCATCCAGGGGATGGTCAGCCAGACGGTGATGAAGCTGGACGAGCTGGGCGTCGCCCCCGAGAACCGGGAAGCGGTGCTCATCAAGGCGTCGCTCATCGAGCGCGAGGCCGGCCGGGACGAGGACCGTCCCAAGATGTCTCGCGCCATCGAGAACCGTCTGGCGACGGGTATGCCTCTGCAGATCGATGCGGCGGTGGCCTACGGGACGGGCAACCCGCCTGGATACCAGGTCAAGCCGGAGGACACGCGCGACGCCAGCAACCCGTACAACACGTACGCCCACAACGGTCTGCCCCCGGGGCCCATCGCCTCCCCGGGCGCGGCGTCCATGCAGGCGGTGCTCAACCCTGAGCCCGGTGAGTGGCTGTTCTGGACGACGGTCAACTACGACACGAAGGAGACCCGTTTCGCGGTCACCCTCGCGGAGCACAACCGGAACGTCGACGCGTTGAAGCAGTGGCTCGCGGAGAACGAGGGGTGAGCACGACGCGCCCGCCGCGACGTGCGGCCGTCCTCGGTCACCCCGTCGCTCACTCGCTGTCCCCGGTGCTGCACCGTGCCGCGTACGACGCGCTCGGGCTGGACGGGTGGTCGTACGAGGCGATCGACACGACCGAGGAGCAGCTCCCGGCCTTCGTCAACGGCCTCGACGCCTCGTGGGCGGGCCTGAGCCTGACCATGCCGCTCAAGCACGCGGTGATCCCGCTGCTGGACCACGTCGACCCGCTCGCGAACGTCGTCGGGGCGGTCAACACGCTCGTGGTGCAGCCCACGGGCGGGACGCGACCGACGTTCGTCGGGACGAACACCGACGTGCACGGCCTCGTCGCGGCGCTGCGCGAGGGACTGGGGGAGCGGGAGGTGCGCTCCGCCGTCGTGCTGGGCGCCGGGGCGACCGCCGCCTCGACGCTCGCCGCGCTCGCGCAGCTGGGCTGCACGGCGCCGACCGTCCTCGTACGCTCGCTCGGGCGCACGGGCAGCCTCCAGCGCGCCGCGCACCGGATGGGCGTCGAGCCGCGGTTCGAGGTGCTGGACGTGGCGTCGCCCGCGCTCGTCGACCGCCTCGCGCGCACGGACGCCGTCGTGGCCACCCTGCCGTCGCGTGCTGCCGACCCGGTGGCGGACGCGTTGTCACGGGCCGGGGCGACGCTCGGTGGAGTGCTCCTCGACGTCGTCTACGACCCCCGGCCCACCGCGCTGTCCGTCGCCTGGACCGCGGGCGGCGGAACCGTCGTCGGCGGCGAGCGGATGCTCCTGCACCAGGCGGCCGAGCAGGTGCGGCTCATGACGGGCAGGGCCGCGCCGCTGGCGACGATGGACCGCGCCCTCGGCTCCGCGCTCGGCGCCCCGGTCTGAGCCCGACGGCGCGCTCAGCCGCCGAGGACCGCGCCGGTCGTCGTCTGCCCCCAGCCGGCGGCGACGCCCGCGCCGAGCACCATGAAGGGGCCGAAGGCCACCGCGGTGTCGCGGCGAGCGCGCCGCGAGACCACCAGGCCGAGCGCCCACGCACCGCCGAGCAGGAACGGCAGGAGGAGCCCGGCGACGAGCTCGGCCCATCCGAGCCACGCGAGCGGGGTGCCGAGCGTCCCGGCGAGCTTCACGTCGCCGAACCCCAGCCCGGGCGGGTGCGCGAGCCGCAGCGCGGCGTAGGCGCAGAAGCCCAGGGCGCCGCCGGCGAGCGCGCGGACGAGCGGCGCACCGTCGCCCGCCGCGAGCGACGCGACCGCGAGCAGCGCGACGACGGCAGCCCCCGTCGGGACCACGATCACGTCCGGCAGGCGGTGGGTGCGCACGTCGACCACGGCGAGCAGCGCACCGGCCGCGGCGACGACCACGACGGCGGGCGTCGCCCACGACGCGCCCGACCACCACACCGCGGCCAGCGCCGCGAGCAGCGCGAGCACTCCACCCGCCCGGCCCGCTACCCGGAGCTCCCGGGCGAGGTCGGCGCGACGGCGTCGTCCCCACGCCCTCGGTGCGCCCGCGGTGACCACGGACTTCCGTGCCTCGTCCGGTTCGTCGTCACCCGGCCCGCGGAGCGATGCCGCGGCATACCTCGTCCCGTCCCCCTGCTGGACCATGCGCGGCACCGTAGCGCGCCCGCGGTGGCTTGGGACGTCGTCGTCCACAGACCGCCGCGTCGGCGAGCACGGCGCGGCCCGCGGCGTCATCTCAGCAGCCCTCGACCGCCGTCGCGCGCCGTCGGTCCGCACTGCGGGCGCCCGCCGGGACGGGCGCGCCGACGTGGGAGGATGGCGATCATGCTGCGTTGGTTGACATCGGGTGAGTCGCACGGCGAGGCGCTGGTCGGGATCCTCGACGGGCTGCCCGCGGGCGTCGAGCTCACGACGGACGACGTGCGCGCCGCGCTCGCGCGCCGCCGCCTCGGGTACGGCCGCGGTTCGCGGCAGAAGTTCGAGCAGGACGAGCTGCGCGTCCTCGGCGGCCTGCGCCACGGGGTGACCCAGGGCGGGCCGCTGGCCATCGAGATCGCGAACTCCGAGTGGCCCAAGTGGGTCGACGTCATGTCGTCGGACCCGGTGCCGCCCGAGGCCCTGCTCGTCGACGCCGGGACGGGCGACGTCCGGGAGATCGCGCGCAACCGCCCGCTCACCCGGCCCCGCCCGGGGCACGCCGACCTCGTCGGCATGCGCAAGTACGGCTTCGAGGACGCACGCCCCGTGCTCGAGCGCGCCTCGGCACGCGAGACGGCGACGCGCGTCGCGCTCGGCACGGCCGCGGCGAAGTTCCTCGAGCAGGCGCTCGGCGTCCGGCTCGTGTCGCACGTCGTCGCCATCGGGCCGGTCGAGGTCCCCGAGGACGCGCCGGTGCCCGGCCCCGACGACGTCACGGCGCTCGACGCGGACCCGGTGCGCTGCTTCGACCCGGACGCCTCCGCGGCCATGGTCGCGGAGATCGACGAGTGCCAGAAGGCGGGCGACACCCTCGGCGGCGTCGTCGAGGTGCTCGCGTACGGGGTCCCCTCCGGCCTGGGCACCTACGCGCAGAGCGACCGTCGCCTCGACGCGCGCCTCGCCGCCGTCCTGATGGGGATCCAGGCGATCAAGGGCGTCGAGGTCGGCGACGGCTTCCGCACCGCGCGCCGCCGCGGGTCCGCCGCGCACGACGAGATCGAGCGCGGCGCCGACGGCCGCATCCACCGTCGCAGCAACCGCGCCGGCGGCGTCGAGGGCGGCATGTCGAACGGCGAGGTGGTGCGCGTGCGCGCCGCCATGAAGCCGATCTCGACGGTGCCGCGCGCGCTCGCGACGGTCGACGTCGTCACCGGCGACGTCGCCAAGGCCCAGCACCAGCGCTCCGACGTGTGCGCGGTCCCGCCCGCGGCGGTCGTCGCCGAGGCGATGGTCGCGCTCGTGCTCGCCGAGCAGGCGCTCGAGAAGTTCGGCGGCGACTCCGTCGCGGAGGTCCGCCGGAACGCCGAGGCGTACCTCGCCGCGATCCCCGAGCTGCAGCGCTGATGACGCCCGTCGCCCCGGGGACCCGCCCGGTCGTCGTGCTGGTCGGCCCGCCCGGCAGCGGGAAGTCGACCGTCGCGCGCCACCTGGCCGAGCTGCTCGGCCTCGCGCAGCGCGACACGGACGTCGACGTCGAGACCACGGCCGGGAAGCCGGTCGCGGACATCTTCGTCGACCACGGCGAGCCGCACTTCCGCGAGCTCGAGCGCGAGGCGGTGACGACCGCGCTCGCCACGCACGACGGCGTCCTCGCCCTGGGCGGCGGCGCGGTGCTCGACGAGCACACGCAGACCGCGCTCGCGGCGTACGTCGCCGCGGGCGGGACGGTCGTGTTCCTCGAGGTGAGCCTCGCGCACGCCGCGCCGCGCGTCGGCCTCAACCAGGCGCGCCCGCTCCTGCTCGGCAACCCGCGGGCGCGCTGGGCCGCCCTCATGGAGGCGCGTCGCCCCGTCTACGAGCGGGTCTCGACGCTGCACGTCGTCACCGACGCGCGCACGCCCGCCCAGGTCGCGCGCGAGATCCGCGGGCACCTCGCGGGCGACGTCGCGCCCGGCACCCCGGGGCGCACGACGCCCGCACCCGCGCCGGCCGACCCCGCCGGCACCCCGGTCGAACAGGAGAACGCGTGACCCCCGACGCCACCACCCCCGCCCAGGACCCGGCCGCCGCCGCGCCGACGCGCGTGCGGGTCGCGGGCGAGCAGCCGTACGACGTCGTCGTGGGGCGCCACCTGCTCGGCGAGCTGCCCGCGATGCTCGGCGGCTCGGTGCGCCGGGTGCTCGTCGTGCACCCCGCGGCCCTCGCCGCGACGGCCGAGGTCGTCCACGAGGACCTCAAGGCGTCGGGCTACGAGGCGTACGTCGCGGAGGTGCCGGACGCCGAGGAGGCCAAGACCGCTCAGGTCGCCGCATTCCTGTGGGGCGTGCTCGGGCAGCTGGACTTCACGCGCACGGACGCGGTCGTCACGGTCGGCGGCGGCGCGACGACGGACCTCGGCGGCTTCGTCGCCGCGACCTGGCTGCGCGGCATCCGCGTGGTGCACGTGCCGACGACGCTCCTCGCGATGGTCGACGCTGCGGTCGGGGGCAAGACCGGCATCAACACCGCCGAGGGCAAGAACCTCGTCGGCGCGTTCCACCCGCCGGCCGGCGTCCTGTGCGACCTCGCGGCCCTGGAGTCGCTCGGGCGCTGGGACTTCGTCGCGGGGCTCGCGGAGGTCGTCAAGACGGGGTTCATCGCGGACGAGCGCATCCTCGAGCTCGTCGAGGCGCACGCCGACGCGCTCGCCGCGTGGGGCACCCGGCCGACGACGGACGAGACCTGGGCCGTCGTCGCCGAGCTCGTCGAGCGCTCGGTCGCGGTCAAGGCGCGCGTCGTGGGGGAGGACCTCAAGGAGGCCGGGCTGCGCGAGATCCTCAACTACGGCCACACGCTGGGCCACGCCGTCGAGCTCACCGAGCGCTACCAGTGGCGCCACGGAGCGGCCGTCTCCGTCGGCATGGTGTTCGCCGCCGAGCTCTCGCGCCTCGCCGGGAAGCTGGACGACGCCGTCGTCGACCGCCACCGCGCGATCCTCGGCTCGCTCGGGCTGCCCCTCACCTACCGGGGCGACCGGTGGGAGCAGCTGCTGTCCGCCATGCGCCGCGACAAGAAGTCGCGCGGCGACCTCCTGCGCTTCGTGGTGCTCGACGACGTCGCCCGCCCGACGCGCCTCGAGGGCCCGGACCCGACGCTCCTCGCCGCGGCCTACGCCGAGATCGCGGCGGACGCCCCGGTGGGCCGCGGGCCGATCGCCCTCTGACGGATCCCCGGCAGGGTCAGGCCCAGAGCCCTCGTCCGCGGAGCACGTCGCGCAGCACGTCCGAGCGGTCGGTGACGATGCCGTCGACCCCGAGGTCGAGCAGCCGGTGCATCGTCGGCGCGTCGTTGACCGTCCAGGCGTGCACCGCGACGCCGGCCCGGTGCGCGGCCCGCACGAACGCCGAGTCCACGACCCGGACCCAGCCCTCGCGCACCGGGACCTGGAGGCAGTCGACCGAGCGGGCCGCGAGGCGGGCGAGCGCGTCCGCGCGCGCCCGCCCTGCGAGCAGCATGCCCACCACCGCGCCTCGCGCGCCGGACACGGTCACGGGGCGCGAGAGCCGCGCCACGGTCGCCTCCCGCCGCGACGCGGCGAACGACGCGACGCACACGCGGTCGTGCGCGCGCGTGCGCTCGATCGCGCGCGCGACGGGCGCGGCCGCCGCGGCCGACTTGACGTCGACGTTCACCCGCAGGTCCGGCCACGTCCCGAGGACGTCCTCCAGCGACGGCACCGGCTCCCGGCCGCCGATCCGGGCGGTGCGCACCGTGCGCCACGGCAGGTCGGCGACCAGGCCGCGCGCGTCGGTCGTCCGGTCCAGCGAGGCGTCGTGGAGCGCCACCGCGACGCCGTCCGACGTCGCGTGCGCGTCCGTCTCGACGTACCGGAGCCCCAGCTCGCGGGCCGCCGCGAACGCCGCCATCGAGTTCTCCAGGCCGTCGCGCGAGAAGCCGCGGTGCGCGAGCGCCGCGAACGGGGCGTCGAGGTAGCGCGTCGCGCTCATGCTGCTGTCCGCGGACGCGCGCCGGACGATGCGGGGACGGGCGCGGAGCGCAGGTGCGGGTGCCGTGCCGGAGGTCGGGGACGGGCAGCGCTGAAGGTCACCCCGCCAGCCTGCCCGAGGCCGTGGTCCGTCGCCCGCCGGGAGCGGCCCCGGACGTGTCGCCGTCGCTCGCTCCGGCACGGCTAGGCTCGGGCGCCATGGAACGCGTGCTCGTCCTCAACGGACCCAACCTCGGCCGGCTCGGCGTGCGCGAGCCGGAGATCTACGGCTCGGCCTCGATGGCGGACCTCCGCGAGTCGGCGACGACGTGGGGGAGCGCGCTCGACCTCGCCGTCGACGTGCGGCAGACCGACGACGAGTCCGAGCTCGTCGGCTGGCTGCACGAGGCCGTCGACGCGCGGGCCCACGTGGTGCTCAACCCGGCCGCGTTCACGCACTACTCCTACGCGGTGCGCGACGCCGCCGCGCAGGTCACGACGTCCGGCCTGCTGCTGGTCGAGGTCCACCTCAGCAACCCGGCGGCGCGCGAGGCGTTCCGCAGCCACTCCGTCGTGGGGGCGGTCGCGACCGGCACGGTCGCGGGCTTCGGCTTCGACTCCTACCGGCTCGCGCTCGAGGCCGTCGCCGCGCGCCTGCGCGGGACCCGGGCTTGATCTGCCCTGATCAAGCCTGGGGGCTTGATGGTCAACAAACAAGGGTCTAGCCTTGATGTCATGTACGTGCTGACCGTCGACCAGCGGGGGAGCACCGGTCGTCCCGACCGCGTCCCCGAGGTGCTCGCGCGGCTCGACGAGATGCTGGCGGGCCGCGGCGGCGTCGTCGTCCCGTTCGCCCGAACGGTCGGCGACGAGGTCCAGGGCGTTTTCGACGACCCGGAGGCCGTCGTCGAGGTCGTGCTCGACCTCCTGCGCGACGGCGGCTGGAGCGTCGGCCTCGGCGTCGGGCCGGTCGACGAGCCGCTGCCCGCGGTCTCGCGCGAGGCGTCGGGCACGGCGTTCGTGCGCGCCCGCGAGGCGGTCGAGCAGGCGAAGTCGCGCGCGGCGACCGCGCCCGTGGCCGTCCGTGGGGAGCCCGCGGCGCGCGCCGCGGAGGTCGAGGCGCTCCTGCGCCTCCTCGCGGCGGTCGTGGACCGGCGCACCGCGCCCGGGTGGGAGGCCGTCGACGCGCTGGCGCGTGTGGGAGGTACCCAGAAGGATGTGGCTCGCGCGCTCGGCGTGTCCGAGCAGGCGGTCAGCCAGCGGCTGCGCACCGCGCTGTGGCCCGAGGAGGCGGCGGCGCGGCCCGTGGTCGCGAGGCTGCTGGGCGAGCTCCACGAGGGGCCGCCGGTGGATCGGCAGGAGGAGAAGGCGTGACGGACCCGGTGACGGTCGTGCTCGTGGTGCTCGTCTGGGTGGTCGCGCTCGCCGCGAGCGTCCTCGGCGGCGGCCCCGTGACCCAGGGGGTCCTGCGCGCGGCGGCGCGCGCGGGCGGCTCCGCCGCCCCGGGGCGCGCCGGCCGGCCGCGGCGCGGTGCCCCGGCGGACCCGGCGGCCGTCCCGGTGCCCCCGCCGCCCCCTCCGACGACGGGGCCGATCGGGACGGAGGCCGTCAAGGCCCTGCGCGGCGGGACGTGGATCGGGATCCTCGAGCGGTTCGCGATCACGGGCTGCCTCCTCGCGGGCGAGCCGGGCGGCATCGCCTTCGTCGTCGCGATCAAGGGCCTCGGCCGCTACCCCGAGCTGCGCGAGCACCCCGTCGCGTCGGAGCGCTTCGTCATCGGGACGCTCGCCTCGATGTGCTGGGCGGCGACCCTGGGCGTCGTGGCGAACGCGGTCCTCGCCGCGCTCCGGTAAGATCGTCAAGGCCCATTTCCGCATCCCGCTCTCGTGGCCCCGTCGTGCCGTCCCGGCACGCGGCAGCGCGTCGACGGGACCGCTGACCCTCCGACAGGAAGACGAACGTGGCGACCACCAACGACATCAAGAACGGCACCGTGCTGCGACTCGACGGCCAGCTGTGGACCGTGATCGAGTTCCAGCACGTCAAGCCCGGCAAGGGTGGCGCGTTCGTCCGCACCAAGATCAAGAACGTCATGACGGGCAAGACGATCGACAAGACGTTCAACGCCGGCCTCAAGATCGAGACCGCCAACGTCGACCGCCGTGACTTCCAGTACCTGTACCAGGACGGCGCGGACTACGTGTTCATGGACACCTCGACGTACGACCAGATCACGGTGGGTGCCGAGATCGTGGGCGACGCCAAGGACTACATGCTCGAGAACCAGAACGTGCTCATCGCGTCGAACGACGGCCAGCCGCTCTACATCGAGCTGCCCGCCTCGGTCGTCCTCGAGATCACGTACACCGAGCCGGGCCTGCAGGGCGACCGCTCGACGGGCGGCACCAAGCCCGCGACGCTCGAGACGGGCGCGCAGATCCAGGTCCCGCTCTTCCTCGAGCAGGGCACCAAGGTCAAGGTCGACACGCGTGACGGGTCGTACCTCGGCCGCGTGAACGACTGACCGCCGGCACCGACGGACAGACGACGGACTGACATGGCCGCACGCACCAAGGCGCGCAAGCGCGCGCTCGACGTCCTCTTCGAGGCGGAGCAGCGTCACGTGGACCCGACGACCCTCCTCGCGGAGCGCGTCGCCGACCCCGGGACGGCGCAGACCGCGCTGCCGCAGTACGCGGTCGACATCGTCGAGGGTGTGCTCGCCCACCGCGAGCGCATCGACGAGCTGCTCGAGACGTACTCCCACGGGTGGACGCTCGAGCGCATGCCCGCCGTCGACCGGGCGCTGCTGCGCATCGGCGGCTGGGAGATCCTCTTCAACGACGACGTCCCCGACGTCGTCGCGATCGACGAGGCCGTCGACCTCGCGCGCTCCCTGTCGACCGACGACTCGCCGTCGTTCGTCAACGGGCTGCTCGCGCGCATCGTCGAGATGAAGCCGACGATCACGGCCTGACCGCGGCGCCCGGCCCCGGCCGGGACGACGCCTCGCGCGGCGTCGGTCACGGGTGTGACCGACGCCGCGTCCCACCGGGCGGGACGCGCACCCGGCCGCCGGACCACCGGCGGTAGGGTGGGTGACCGTCAGACATCCTTTAAGGCCCGTCCTGTGAGGCGGGGAAGGAGGTCGCCGGACATGAGCTCTGGCGCTGCTGTGCCCACACCATCCGTACCCCGGCCGGGGTCCGACCCCGAGACGGGGCCGACCGCCGGGACCGTCGTCCTCACGGCGGCGGACATCTCCCGCGCGCTGACGCGCATCGCCCACGAGATCGTGGAGCGCAACAAGGGAGCCCACGACCTCGTCCTCCTCGGCATCCCGACGCGCGGCGTCCCGCTCGCGGCCCGGCTCGCCGAGCGCCTCGCCGCGATCGAGGCAGACGGCGCGCCCGACCCGCACGCGATCGTCGGCGAGCTCGACGTGACGATGTACCGCGACGACCTGCACCGCCACCCGACGCGCACGATCGGCGCGACGCGCCTTCCCGCGTCGGGGATCGACGGCAAGGTCGTGGTCCTCGTCGACGACGTCCTGTACTCCGGCCGCACGATCCGGGCCGCGCTCGACGCGATCAGCGACCTCGGCCGCCCGCGCGCGGTGCAGCTCGCGGCGCTCGTCGACCGCGGCCACCGGGAGCTGCCGATCCGCCCCGACTTCGTGGGCAAGAACCTGCCCACGTCGACGTCCGAGCGCGTGAGCGTGCGCCTCGCCGAGATCGACGGCGCTCCCGCGGCGGGCGACGCGTCCGCCGACGCGGTGGTCATCCGGCCCGCTGCTGCGCAGCCGGGCTCCTCCGAGGACGGGGAGGCCCGCGCATGAGGCACCTGCTCTCGACCCAGGACCTCGGGCGTGCCGACGCGATCCGCATCCTCGACACGTCCGCCCAGATGGCCGCGACGCAGTCCCGCGAGATCAAGAAGCTCCCGACGCTGCGCGGTCGCACGGTCGTCAACCTCTTCTACGAGGACTCCACCCGCACGCGCATCTCCTTCGAGACCGCCGCGAAGCGGCTGTCCGCGGACGTCATCAACTTCTCGGCCAAGGGGTCGAGCGTGTCCAAGGGCGAGTCGCTCAAGGACACCGCGCTGACGCTCCAGGCGATGGGCGCGGACGCGGTCGTCGTGCGGCACCAGGCGTCGGGCGCCCCGCACCTGCTCGCGCACGCGGGCTGGCTCGACGCGGCGGTGGTCAACGCGGGCGACGGCATGCACCAGCACCCGACGCAGGCGCTCCTCGACGCGTACACGCTGCGCCGCCACCTCACCGGGACGGGACTGACGTCGCCGGGGGCGAGCGGTCCCGACGACGCCGCGGCGCGCGGCGCGGGCCTCGACGGGCGCCACGTCGCGATCGTCGGCGACGTGCTGCACTCGCGGGTCGCGCGCTCGAACGTCCACCTGCTGCACACGCTCGGGGCCCGCGTGACGCTCGTCGCGCCGCCCACGCTCCTGCCGGTCGGCGTCCAGACGTGGCCGTGCGAGGTCTCCTACGACCTGGACGCGGCCCTCGCTGGAGACACGGCGCACGGCGGCCCCGACGCCGTGATGATGCTGCGCGTGCAGCGCGAGCGCATGAGCGGCGCCGGCGCGGGGGGCGGGGCCTTCTTCCCGAACCCGCTCGAGTACAGCCGCAAGTACGGGCTCGACGCTCGGCGCCTCGGGCTCCTCGCCGAGCACGCCGTCGTCCTGCATCCGGGCCCCATGAACCGCGGCCTCGAGATCTCCGCGCAGGCGGCGGACTCGCCGCGCGCGGTGATCGTCGAGCAGGTCGCGAACGGCGTCGCCGTGCGCATGGCCGTGCTCTACCTCCTCCTCGCGGGCAGCGACGAGGCCGACTCCGCGGCGTCGGCCGCGCCCCTGCCCTCCGCCCAGCCCGTCCCCGCCGTCGAAAGGGTCTCCGCCTCGTGAGCAGCGCCGCAACCACCACGTACGTCCTGCGCGGCGCGCGCCCGCTGGGCGGCGACCCCGTCGACCTCGTCCTCGCGGACGGCGTGGTCGCCGAGCTCGCCCCGGTCGGCGCCGCGCGCGCCGCGGACGACGACGGCACCGTCGTCGTCGACGCGACGGGCCTCGTCGCCCTGCCCGGGCTGGTCGACCTGCACACCCACCTGCGCGAGCCGGGGCGCGAGGACGCCGAGACGATCGCGTCCGGCACCCGCGCCGCGGCGGCGGGCGGCTTCACGGCCGTGCACGCGATGGCGAACACGACCCCGGTCGCGGACACCGCGGGCGTCGTCGAGCAGGTGTGGCGCCTCGGGCGCGACGCGGGCTGGGTCGACGTGCACCCCGTGGGCGCCGTCTCCGTCGGGCTCGCGGGCGAGCAGCTCGCCGAGCTCGGCGCGATGGCCGACTCCGCGGCCCGCGTGCGGGTGTTCTCGGACGACGGGAAGTGCGTCGACGACCCGATCCTCATGCGCCGCGCCCTCGAGTACGTGAAGGCGTTCGACGGCGTCGTCGCCCAGCACGCGCAGGAGCCTCGCCTCACCGAGGGCGCCCAGATGAACGAGGGCGTCGTGTCGGCGGAGCTCGGCCTGGCGGGCTGGCCCGCGGTCGCCGAGGAGGCGATCATCGCGCGCGACGTGCTCCTCGCGGAGCACGTGGGCTCGCGCCTGCACGTGTGCCACCTCTCGACCGCCGGCTCGGTCGAGATCGTCCGCTGGGCCAAGGGCCGCGGGATCGACGTCACGGCCGAGGTCACGCCGCACCACCTCGTGCTCACGGACGACCTGGCGCGCGGCTACGACCCGACGTTCAAGGTCAACCCGCCGCTGCGCACGGCCGCGGACGTCGAGGCGGTGCGCGAGGGCCTCGCCGACGGCACGATCGACATCGTCGCGACCGACCACGCGCCGCACGCGCGCGAGGACAAGGACTGCGAGTGGGCCGCGGCCGCGTTCGGCATGACGGGCCTCGAGACGGCGCTGAGCGTCGTGCAGCAGACCATGGTCGACACGGGCCGCATGACGTGGGCCGACGTCGCGCGCGTGCTGTCGAGCGCGCCCGCGCGCATCGGCCGCATCGACACGGGGGAGCGCGCCCAGGGCCGCCCGCTCGAGGTCGGCGAGCCTGCCAACGTCACGCTCGTCGACCCGGCCGCGCGGCGCGTGGTCGACGGGGCCGGGCAGGCCACCGCGAGCACCAACACGCCCTTCCAAGGCCGCGAGCTGCCCGGTGCGGTCGTCGCGACGTTCCTGCGGGGCCGGGCCACCGTGCTCGACGGCGCGCCCGTCGAGGCGGTCGCGGCCGGTCGGGGGGTGGGGGCGTGAACCTGCCGCAGCCCGTCGCGGCCGGGATCTGGATCGTGCTCGGTGTCGTCCTGCTGACGCTCGTGCTCGTCGGCCGCCGCCGGCTCGTGCGCCGCTCCGCGGGCTTCGTCCCGACGCCGCCCGCCGTGCCGGCGGAGGCCGCGCGCGGCGGCGTCGTGCTCGGCCCGCTCGACGCGCTGTACGTGTCGAGCACGCTCGCGGGCGACTGGCTCGCGCGCGTCGGCGCCCACGGCCTCGGCGACCGGGCGCAGGCCCAGGTCACCGTGCACGACGCCGGCCTGCACGTCGCGCGCCGCGGCGCCGACGACGTGTGGGTCCCCGCCGCGGCCGTCGAGGACGTGGCGCTCACCCCGGGCATGGCGGGGAAGTTCGTCGGGAAGGAGGCCATCGTCGTGGTGACGTGGTCCGTCCCCGCCGAGCCGGTCCCGGCCGACGCCCCCGAGGCCCCGCCGCACCCCGAGGTGCGGCTCGACACCGGCCTCATGCCGCGCCACGACCACGACGTCCCGCGTCTCCTGGAGGCCGTGCGCGACCTCGCCGGCCGCCCCCGGGACGCGGGCGGCGACGGCACCCGCGAACGACGAACCGGGGCGCCGAGCAGCGCCACCGACGCACCCACCGACCAGGACGGCCCGGCGCCGACGCGCGAGAGCGCGGCACCCGGCACCGACGAGAACGACGAGGAAGCACCTTGACCGCCTCAGCGAACGCAGTGAGCTCACCGACCGCAGTCACCTCGGTGACCGGCGCACCCGCCCCCGACCGGGCCCTGATCGTCCTCGAGGACGGCACGGTGCAGCCCGGCCGCGCCTACGGCGCGCGCGGCACGACCGTCGGCGAGATCGTCTTCAACACCGGCATGACCGGCTACCAGGAGACCCTCACCGACCCCTCCTACCACCGGCAGATCGTCGTCATGACGGCCCCCCACATCGGGAACACGGGCGTCAACGACGAGGACCCGGAGTCCGGCAAGATCTGGGTCGCCGGGTACGTCGTGCGCGACGCGGCCCGTCGCGCGTCGAGCTGGCGCGCGCAGCGCACCCTCGACGAGGAGCTCGCGGCCCAGGGCGTCGTCGGCATCAGCGACGTCGACACGCGCGCCCTCACGCGCCACCTGCGCGAGCTCGGCGTGATGCGCGCGGGCATCTTCTCCGGCGACGCGCTCGTGCGCGACGGCTACCCGCGCACCGTGGAGGACCTCGTGGCCGAGGTGAAGGCGGCGCCCGCGATGGCCGGCGCCGACCTCGCCCGCGAGGTGAGCACCGACACGGCGTACGTCGTCGAGCCCTTCGAGGGCACGACGCCGGACGGCGAGCCCGTCGCCACCGTCGTCGCCGTGGACCTCGGCATCAAGTCGATGACGCCCCAGCGCCTCGCCCAGCGCGGCGTGCGCGTGCACGTGGTGCCCGCGGCCTCGACGATCGCGGACATCGAGGCGTACGCGCCCGACGGAGTGTTCTTCTCCAACGGCCCGGGCGACCCGAGCGCCGCGACCCACGAGGTCGAGCTGCTGCGCGACGTCCTGGACCGCGGCACGCCGTTCTTCGGCATCTGCTTCGGCAACCAGATCCTCGGGCGCGCGCTCGGCTACGGCACGTACAAGCTCGCGTACGGCCACCGCGGCATCAACCAGCCCGTCATGGACCGCCGCACCGGCAAGGTGGAGGTCACGGCGCACAACCACGGGTTCGCGGTCGACGCGCCGCTCGACGGCGAGTCCGTCGCCCCGCACGACGGCGGCCGCTACGGGCGCGTCGTCGTGTCCCACGTCGGGCTCAACGACCAGGTGGTCGAGGGGCTCGAGTGCCTCGACCTGCCCGCCTTCTCCGTCCAGTACCACCCCGAGGCCGCGGCCGGCCCCCACGACGCCGCGTACCTCTTCGACCGCTTCGTCGAGCTCATGACGTCGCGTCGCGCCGCCGGCGCGGCGGGCGCGGGCTCCGACGCCGTCGAGCAGACCACCAAGGAGAGCTGACCGTGCCTCGCAGAACCGACATCTCCAGCGTCCTGGTCATCGGGTCCGGCCCGATCGTCATCGGCCAGGCGTGCGAGTTCGACTACTCCGGCACCCAGGCGTGCCGCGTGCTCAAGGAGGAGGGCCTGCGGGTCGTCCTCGTGAACTCGAACCCGGCGACGATCATGACCGACCCCGAGTTCGCCGACGCGACCTACGTCGAGCCGATCACGACCGAGGTCCTCACGTCGATCATCGCCAAGGAGCGCCCCGACGCGCTGCTGCCGACGCTCGGCGGTCAGACGGCGCTCAACGCGGCGATCGCGCTCGACGAGGCCGGCGTCCTCGCCGAGTACGGCGTCGAGCTCATCGGCGCGAACATCGCGGCGATCCAGAAGGGCGAGGACCGTCAGCAGTTCAAGGACGTCGTCGAGACGTGCGGCGGCGAGTCCGCGCGCTCGGTCATCGTCCACACGGTCGACGAGGCGATCGCGGCTGCGGGCGACCTCGGCTACCCGATGGTCGTGCGCCCGTCGTTCACGATGGGCGGCCTCGGCTCGGGCTTCGCGTACGACGAGGACGAGCTGCGCCGCATCGTCGGCCAGGGCCTGCACTACTCCCCGGTGACGGAGGTGCTCCTCGAGGAGTCGATCCTCGGCTGGAAGGAGTACGAGCTCGAGCTCATGCGCGACAAGAACGACAACGTCGTGGTCGTGTGCTCCATCGAGAACGTCGACCCCGTCGGCGTGCACACGGGCGACTCGATCACGGTCGCGCCCGCGCTCACGCTCACCGACCGCGAGTACCAGAAGCTGCGCGACATCGGGATCGCCGTCATCCGCGAGGTCGGCGTCGACACGGGCGGCTGCAACATCCAGTTCGCCGTCGACCCGGACACGGGCCGCGTCATCGTCATCGAGATGAACCCGCGCGTCTCGCGGTCGTCCGCGCTCGCGTCCAAGGCGACCGGGTTCCCCATCGCGAAGATCGCGGCGAAGCTCGCCGTCGGCTACACGCTCGACGAGATCCCCAACGACATCACGCAGGTCACGCCGGCCTCGTTCGAGCCGACGCTCGACTACGTGGTCGTCAAGGTGCCGCGGTTCGCGTTCGAGAAGTTCCCGGCCGCGGACCCGACGCTCACGACGACCATGAAGTCGGTCGGCGAGGCGATGGCGCTCGGGCGCAACTTCACCGAGGCGCTCGGCAAGGCGCTGCGCTCGATCGACAAGGGCGGCTCGGTCTTCCACTGGGACGGCGAGCCCGTCTCCGGCGCGGAGCTCGACGAGCTGCTCGTGCGCATCGCGCGCCCCACGGAGAACCGGATCATCGGCGTCCAGCAGGCGCTGCGCGCCGGGGCGAGCGTGGAGCAGGTGTTCGAGGCCACGAAGATCGACCCGTGGTACCTCGACCAGATCCAGCTGGTCAACGAGGTCGCGGCGGCCGTCGCCGACGCGCCCGCGCTCACGGAGGACGTGCTGCGCGAGGCGAAGAAGCACGGCCTGTCCGACGCGCAGGTCGCGCGCCTGCGCGGCATGGGCCCGGCGGGCGAGGCGACCGTGCGCGAGGTCCGCTACGCGCTCGGCGTCCGGCCCGTCTACAAGACGGTCGACACGTGCGCGGCCGAGTTCGCCGCCCGCACGCCGTACCACTACTCGTCGTACGACCTGGAGACCGAGGTCGCCCCGCGCGAGCGCGAGGCCGTGATCATCCTCGGCTCGGGCCCGAACCGCATCGGCCAGGGCATCGAGTTCGACTACTCGTGCGTGCACGCGGCCCTCACGTTGCGCGAGCGCTACGAGACGGTCATGGTCAACTGCAACCCGGAGACGGTCTCGACCGACTACGACACGTCCGACCGCCTCTACTTCGAGCCGCTGACGTTCGAGGACGTGCTCGAGGTCTACCAGGCGGAGCTCGCCGCGGGACCGGTCAAGGGCATCATCGTCCAGCTCGGCGGCCAGACCCCGCTCGCGCTCGCGCAGCGCCTCGCCGACGCGGGCCTGCCGATCCTCGGCACGAGCCCCGAGGCGATCGACGCCGCCGAGGACCGCGGCGAGTTCGGACGCGTGCTCGTCGAGGCGGGCCTGCCCGCCCCGGCATTCGGCACGGCGCGCTCGCTGGACGAGGCGAAGGACGTCGCGGCCGGCATCGGGTACCCGGTGCTCGTGCGCCCGTCCTACGTGCTCGGCGGGCGCGGCATGGAGATCGTGTACTCGGCCGAGCAGCTCACGGGCTACGTCGAGCGCGCCCTCGTGGCGGCCGCGGCGGAGGACCGCACGGCCGGGACGCTGCCCGCGCCGCTGCTCATCGACCGGTTCCTGGACGACGCCATGGAGATCGACGTCGACGCGCTCTACGACGGCACCGAGCTCTTCCTCGGCGGCGTGATGGAGCACATCGAGGAGGCGGGCATCCACTCGGGCGACTCGGCGTGCGTCCTGCCGCCGGTGTCGCTGTCGGAGCAGGAGATCGAGCGCATCCGCCGCTCGACCGAGGCCATCGCGAAGGGCGTCGGCGTGCGCGGCCTGCTCAACGTGCAGTACGCGCTCGTCTCCGACGTGCTCTACGTCCTGGAGGCCAATCCCCGCGCGTCGCGCACGGTGCCGTTCGTCTCGAAGGCGACGGGCACGTCGCTCGCGAAGGCCGCGGCGCGCGTCATGGCGGGCGAGTCGATCGCGGAGCTGCGCGCCGCGGGCGTGCTGCCCGCCGACGGCGACGGCGGCACGCTCCCGCTCGACGCGCCGATCGCGGTCAAGGAGGCGGTCCTGCCGTTCAAGCGCTTCCGCACCGCGGACGGTGTCGTCGTCGACACGGTGCTCGGCCCGGAGATGCGCTCGACGGGCGAGGTCATGGGCTTCGACCGCGACTTCCCCCACGCGTTCGCGAAGTCGCAGGCCGCCGCGTTCGGCGGGCTGCCGACGTCGGGCCGCGTGTTCGTCTCGGTCGCGGACCGCGACAAGCGCTCGATCGTCTTCCCGGTCAAGCGCCTCGCGGAGCTCGGCTTCGAGATCCTCGCGACGGACGGCACGTCGAGCGTGCTGCGCCGCAACGGCATCGCGTCGCGCGTGGTGCGCAAGTTCTCCGCGGGCCGCGGGGCGGACGGCGAGCCGACGATCGTCGACCTCATCACGGCCGGCGAGGTGGACATGGTCATCAACACGCCGTCCGGTCAGGGCGCGCGCGCCGACGGCTACGAGATCCGCGCGGCCACGACGGCGGCCGACAAGCCGATCGCGACGACGGTCGACCAGCTCGCCGCCGCGGTGCAGGGCATCGAGGCCGTCCTCGCCGGGCCGTTCGCGGTCGCGAGCCTCCAGGAGCACATGGCGGGCGTGGGCCTGACCGACGGCGTCGAGCTGCCCGCTCCCGCCGCGGAGCGGGTGGGCGCGTGAGCGCGGGCTTCGGCGCGCGCCTCGCGGCGGCGACGGAGGACCACGGGCCGCTGTGCGTGGGCATCGACCCGCACCCGGGCCTGCTCGCGGACTGGGGCCTGCCCGACGACGCCTCCGGGCTGCGCGAGTTCGGCCTGCGGGTCGTCGAGGCGGTCGGGGGCCGCGTGGCCGCGGTCAAGCCGCAGTCGGCGTTCTTCGAGCGCCACGGGTCGCGCGGCGTCGCGGCGCTCGAGGAGGTCCTCGCGGCGGCCCGTGCCGCCGGGACGCTGACGATCATGGACGCCAAGCGCGGCGACATCGGCTCGACCATGACCGCGTACGCCGACGCGTACCTGCGCGACGGCTCGCCGCTCGCGGCGGACGCGCTGACCGTGTCCCCGTACCTGGGGTTCGGGTCGCTGCAGCCCGCGGTCGACGCGGCGCTGGAGACGGGGCGCGGCCTGTTCGTGCTGTGCCTGACGTCGAACCCCGAGGGCGCCGAGGTGCAGCACGCGCGCCGGGGCGCCGGGGCGGGCGTGGAGTCCGTCGCGGCGCACGTCGCGCGCGAGGCGGCGCAGGTGAACGCCCCGGTCGTCGCCGCGGGCGACGCGCTCGGGCCGGTCGGGCTCGTGGTGGGCGCGACGATCGCGGACGCCGCGGCGCGCACGGGGACCGACCTCGCGGCCGTGCGCGGGCCGCTCCTGGCGCCCGGCGTGGGCGCGCAGGGCGCGGGCGCGGCCGAGCTCGCCGCCGTCTTCGGCGACGCGCGGCGCCAGGTGCTCGCGTCGTCGTCGCGCGGGGTGCTGCGCGCCGGGCCGGACGCGGACGCGCTGCGCGCGGCGGCCCGCGCCGCCACGGACGAGGCGGCGCAGGCCCTGCGCGGCTGAGCCCCGCACCTCCCGGGACCGGGCCGGCACCCTCGTGGGTGCCGGCCCGGTCGCCGTCGTGCCCCGCGGTCCCGTGCCAGACTGCGCCCATGACCTCCCGCGACGAGACGACCGACCCCGCCCCGACCGCTGCCGGTACGCCTCCGGAGCTGCCCCCGCCGGGCGCCGTGCCGGGCGCCCTGGACGTGCCGGGCACGTGGAACGCGCGCGACGTGGGCGGTCGGGCGGTGCCGGCCGGTCACGACGAGCCGCTGCGGACGGGCGTGCTGCTGCGCACGGCGAGCCTGTCCCGGCTCACCCCCGCGGGCCAGGCCGCGCTCGTCGACCTGGACGTGCGGACGGTCGTCGACCTGCGCGGCGGGGACGAGCTCGCGCGCGACGGCGCGGACGCCGTCCCGGGCGGCGTGCGCGTGCTGCGCCGGGGCATGGACCCGACGCCGGGCCTGGTCGACGGGGGAGCGGGCGCGGGCACCTCGGCGGACCCGGCGGCGCTCGTCGCGGGCCTGCTCGCGGCCGACGACCCGGCCGCGGTCGCGCGGCGCCTCATGCACGGCGTGTACGCGACGTTCGTCACGGACCCGGGCATCCGGGAGACGGTCGGCCGAGTCCTGGCGGACGTCGCCGCGGCCGACGGCGCGAGCGTCGTGCACTGCTCGGCGGGCAAGGACCGCACGGGCTGGGTCGTGGCCCTCGTGCAGTACGTCGCGGGGGTCCCCGAGGAGGAGCGCATGGCCGAGTACCTCGCGAGCGCGGCCGCGGCCGAGGGGCTCGCCGCGCTCGTGCCCCCGCTGCCGGGGCTGTCGCCCGAGGCGCTGGCGCCGGTCCTCACCGTCGAGCCCGCGTACCTGGAGGGCGCGTGGGAGCTCGCGGTGCGCGAGCACGGGAGCATCGACGACTACCTCGTGGCGTGCGGCGTGACGACGGCGGTGCGCGACGCGCTCGTGGCGCGCCTCGTGGCGTCCTGAGCCGCCCCCGATCCGCGTCCCGCCCTCGTCTCCGCCGTCGTTCCCGGCCCGCTGCCGGGGTCGTGACGGAGACCGACCCGGTACGGCCGCGGACGACGCGCCACGCCCAGTCGTTGCCCGATCGCCCGAGGCTCGCTACTTTCGAGGGGTCGGCTCCGTGCGTCGGCGCAGGTCGCCCGGGTGATCCACCCGGTCGGGGCTCCACCTGCGAGCACGCCGGGACGACTGAGTGGGCCCATCCGCCTGACGACGAGTAGGTGACTTGCGTGGCACTTCCACCCCTGACCCCAGAACAGCGCGCGGCGGCGCTCGAGAAGGCCGCGGAGGCACGACGCGTGCGCGCCGAGGTGAAGAACCGGCTCAAGTACTCCCAGGGCTCCCTGAAGGAGGTCATCGAGCGCGGCCAGACGGACGACATGATCGGCAAGCTCAAGGTCGTCTCGTTGCTGGAGTCCCTGCCCGGCGTGGGTAAGGTGAAGGCTCGGGCGATCATGGAGGAGATCGGGATCGCCGAGACACGTCGTGTCCGCGGCCTCGGCCCCCACCAGTCCGCGGCCCTCATCGAGAGGTTTGGCTGACATTTCCGCGCACCCGTCCGAGCCGACGCCGTCCGTCCCCGCCGGGGAGACCACGGAGTCGGCGTCGCCGCCCGTCGTCCCCGGCCCCGCCCGCCTGACCGTCCTGGCCGGCCCGACCGCCGTGGGGAAGGGCACGGTGTCGGCCGACATCCGGGCCCGCTACCCGGAGGTGTGGCTGTCCGTGTCGGCGACGACGCGCGACCCGCGGCCGGGCGAGGTGGACGGCGTGCACTACCTGTTCGTCGGCCCGGACGAGTTCGCGCGCATGGTCGCGGACCGTGAGCTGCTGGAGTGGGCCGTCGTGCACGGGCGCAACAGCTACGGCACGCCCCGGCGCGCGGTCGAGGAGAAGCTCGCCGCGGGCGTGCCCGCGCTCCTGGAGATCGACCTCCAGGGTGCGCGCCAGGTCCGGGCGTCGATGCCCGAGGCCCGGTTCGTGTTCCTGGCGCCGCCGAGCTGGGACGAGCTCGTGCGTCGCCTGGTCGGCCGCGGCACGGAGGACGCGGAGGAGCGGGAGCGCCGTCTGACGACGGCCCGGGTCGAGCTCGCGGCGGAGTCGGAGTTCGACCACGTCATCGTCAACGACGAGGTGCACCGCGCGACGGACGAGCTGGTGCGCGTCATGGGGCTCGAGCCCCGTCCCGTCCCGGCGGAGGGCTCGTCCCCGGCGTCGTCCCCCGTGCCGTCCGGGCACGGCGAGGGGCACAGCGAGTAGACTGTCCTGCGGTGCCCGTGCGCGGGCGTTCCCCCGTGGGCCCGAGGCCCGGTCGGCGGCCCGTCCTGCGACGTGGTGCCGCGGCCGCCCGGTCCCGGACGGGGGCGCCGTGCGCGCCGCCGCCATCGACCAGCTGCAGCGCCCGCTGCAGACCCTTGAACCCACGGAGCGAACTGTGTCCGGAACCGTCGCCGCCCCCGAGGGCATCACCGACCCGCCCATCGACGACCTGCTCGAGCACGTCGACTCGAAGTACGCGCTGGTCATCTACTCGGCCAAGCGCGCGCGCCAGATCAACGCGTACTACTCGCAGCTCAGCGAGGGCCTGCTGGAGAACGTCGGGCCGCTGCTCGAGACGCGCAACCAGGAGAAGCCGCTCTCGATCGCGATGCGCGAGATCAACGCGGGCCTGCTGACGATCGAGGCCGAGCCCGACGAGGCCCCCGAGGCCTGAGCCCGCACGCCGCGCACCTCCACCGGAGGGCGCGGCGTTCGTGCGTCCGCGCCCGGGTGCGCGGGCTCCCTGTCCCGCCGCGGTCGGCGGCGGGTCTGAGCCGGACCTCCAGGAGGAACGACATGCGGATCGTGCTCGGTGTGAGCGGCGGGGTCGCGGCGTACAAGGCCGTGCTGCTGCTGCGGCTGCTGCGGGAGCAGGGCCATCGGGTGCGGGTGGTGCCGACGGCGTCCGCCCTGCGTTTCGTGGGCGCGCCCACGTGGGAGGCGCTGTCGGGCGAGCCGGCCACGGACCAGGTGTTCGAGGACGTCGAGCACGTGCCGCACGTCGCCCTGGGGCAGGGCGCCGACCTCGTGGTCGTGGCGCCCGCCACGGCGGACCTGCTGGCGCGCGCGGCGGCCGGGCGCGCGGACGACCTGCTGACCTCGACGCTGCTCACCGCGCGCTGCCCGGTGGTCATGGCGCCCGCGATGCACACGGAGATGTGGGAGCACCCGGCGACGGTCGCGAACGTGGCGACGCTGCGGGCGCGGGGCGTGCACGTGATCGAGCCGGCGTCCGGCCGCCTCACGGGGGCGGACACCGGGCCGGGGCGCCTGCCCGAGCCGGACGAGATCGCGCGTGTCGCGCTCGCCGTCGTGGAGGACGCGTCCCGCGCGACCGCCGCCGACGCGGGCGCGGAGCCGGGCCACGGGCCGGGCCACGGGCCCGCGCAGGATCTCGCGGGCCGGCGCGTCGTGGTGTCGGCGGGCGGGACGCGCGAGCCCATCGACCCGGTGCGGTTCATCGGCAACCGGTCGAGCGGGCGCCAGGGCGTCGAGCTCGCGCGGGCAGCGGCGGCGCGCGGCGCGCACGTCACGCTCGTGGCCGCGAACCTGTCCCCGGACGTGGCCGCGCTCGTGCGCGCGCCCGGGGGCGTGCCCGACGCCGTGGTGGAGGTCGAGACGACGGCGCAGCTGCGCGACGCGGTGCGGTCGGCGGCGGCCGGGGCGGACGTCGTGGTCATGGCGGCGGCCGTCGCGGACTTCCGCCCGGCCCACGCGCCCGACGCGAAGATCAAGAAGGTGCCGGGCCAAGGGCCCGAGCCGATCGCGCTCGTGGAGAACCCGGACGTGCTCGCCGAGCTCGCCCGCGACCGGCTGCGCCCGGGCCAGGTGGTGGTCGGCTTCGCGGCGGAGACCGGTGACGCGCACGGGTCCGTGCTCGACCACGGCCGGGCCAAGGCGCGGCGCAAGGGCGCGGACCTGCTCGTGGTCAACGCCGTGGGCGAGGGGCGCGGGTTCGCGGTCGACGCGAACGACGTGACCGTGGTCGACGGCGCGGGGGACGTCGTCGCGACGGCGAGCGGGTCGAAGGGCGAGGTCGCGGACGCGGTGTGGGACGTCGTCGTGCCGCGCGTGGCGCCGTCGGACGAGCGGGCCGGGGTGAGCGAGTGACCCGCGTCTCGTCTCGCCTGCCGGATACGCTCGCTCACCTTTCGGGACAGTAGGCTGTGCGCCATGGCTGAGCTGCGTCTGTTCACGTCCGAGTCCGTCACCGAGGGGCACCCGGACAAGGTCTGCGACCAGATCTCCGACGCGATCCTCGACGCGCTCCTCGCGCAGGACCCGACGTCCCGCGTGGCCGTGGAGACGATGGTCACCACGGGCCTGGTGCACGTCGCGGGCGAGGTGACGACCGACGCGTACGTCGAGATCCCGCAGATCGTGCGCGACGTCGTGCGCCGGATCGGGTACACGTCGTCGGTGATCGGCTTCGACGCGGACTCGTGCGGCATCTCGGTGTCGATCGGCCAGCAGTCGCCGGACATCGCGCAGGGCGTCGACAAGAGCCTCGAGGAGCGCGACGACCAGGGCGACCACGACCCCCTCGACGCGCAGGGCGCGGGCGACCAGGGCCTGATGTTCGGGTACGCGAGCGACGACACGCCGAGCCTCATGCCCTTGCCGGTGTGGCTCGCGCACCGTCTCGCCGAGCGCCTGGCGGCGGTGCGCCGGGACGGCACGGTGCCGGGCCTGCGCCCGGACGGCAAGACGCAGGTCACCGTCGGGTACGACGGCGACCGCGCGGTCAGCCTCGACACGGTGGTGCTCTCGACGCAGCACGACCCGGACGTCCGTCAGGACGAGCTGCACCGGCAGGTCGCGGCGCAGGTCGTGGCCCCCGTGCTCGACGCCGCGGGTCTCGACCTCGACGTGCGCGCGACGCGCCTGTTCGTCAACCCCACGGGCACGTTCGTCGTGGGCGGGCCGCAGGGTGACGCGGGCCTGACGGGCCGCAAGATCATCGTCGACACGTACGGCGGCATGGCCCGCCACGGCGGGGGCGCGTTCTCCGGCAAGGACCCGTCGAAGGTGGACCGCTCGGCCGCGTACGCGACGCGCTGGGTCGCGAAGAACGTCGTCGCGGCGGGTCTGGCGCGGCGCTGCGAGGTGCAGGTCGCGTACGCGATCGGCAAGGCGCACCCGGTCGGCCTGTACGTGGAGACGTTCGGCACGGAGAAGGTCCCGGTCGAGCGCATCACGGCCGCGATCCGCGAGGTGTTCGACCTGCGCCCGGCGGCGATCATCCGCGACCTGGACCTGCTGCGTCCCATCTACGCCCCGACGGCGGCCTACGGGCACTTCGGGCGCGAGCTCGAGCAGTTCACGTGGGAGCGCACGGACCGCGTCGCGGACCTGCAGTCCCAGGTGTGAGGAGCGTCGTCGCGCCGGTCGCGGGCGACGGCCGCGCACGGGGACGGCGCGGCACCGCGGGTGCCGGGCGCACTGCCCGGCGCACCGTCGTGAGCGAGGTCGTGAGCGCGCCGGTCGTGACGGCGGCGCGTGGTTCGATGGCGTCGTGAGCGAGCCGGAGGACACGTCGCGGGCGGTGCAGGACACCCTGCTCACCGTCGCGCCCGCTGCGCCCCGCCGGGGGCCCGCGCCGCCGGCGTCGCACCAGATCGCCGCGCACCTGCCGGTGGCGCGCCTCGCGCTCGACCTCGCGCCCCCGCACCTGGACCGCCCCTTCGACTACCTCGTGCCCGCCACGATGTCCGACGACGCGCGCCCGGGGGTGCGGGTCAAGGTCCGGTTCGCGGGCCGGGACGTCGACGGGTACGTCCTGGAGCGCGTCGACCGCTCGGACCACGACGGGCGCCTGCTGCCGCTGCGGCGCGTCGTGTCGGCCGAGCCCGTGCTGGCACCGGCTGTCGCCCGGCTCGCGCGCGCGGTCGCCGACCACTACGCCGGCACGCTCTCGGACGTGCTGCGCCTCGCCGTGCCCCCGCGGCACGCGCGCGCCGAGCAGACCTTCGCGGCACGGACGGCCGCTGACGCGGTCCCCGCGCCGGGATCGACCCCGGCCGGGGCCGCCCCGGGCGACGCCGTCGCCGCCGAGGCGGTTCCTACGGCCTTTTCCGTCGCCGAGTCCGTTCCTGCGCCTACCGAGTCCGTTCCCGGGTCCGTGCCCGCGGCTGCGACGCACCAGGAGTCCGTGTGGGCCCCGTACCGGGCCGGCGCCGCGTTCCTCGCGCACGTCGCGGGCGGCGGGGCGCCCCGGGCCGTGTGGACCGCGCTCCCCGGGCTCGCGCCCGCGGCGCCCGAGGCGGCGTCCGAGGGTCGGCGCGGCGCGGGCCGCTCGCGCAAGGAGCCCGACGCGCTGCCCGTCACGCACTGGGCGGCTGCGGTCGCCGAGGCGGTGCGCGCGGCCCGCTCGGGCGGGCGGGGCGCGCTCGTCGTCGTGCCGGACGCGCGCGACGTCGACCAGGTCTGCGCGGCGCTCGCGGCCGCCGGGCTGCCTGCGTGGGACGCGGCGACCGGGGGCGAGGTGGTGCGGCTGACGGCCGACGAGGGGCCCGCGCCGCGCTACCGCGCGTTCCTCGCCGTCCTGCACGGTGACGCGCGCGTCGTCGTGGGGACCCGCGCAGCGGCGTTCGCGCCCGTGGTCGACCTCGGGCTGGTGGTGTGCTGGAACGACGGCGAGGACACGCTCGCGGAGCCGCGCGCCCCGTACCCGCACGCGCGCGAGGTGCTCGCGCTGCGCAGCGACCAGGAGGGCGCGGCGTTCCTGCTGGGGTCGCACGGGCGCACGGTCGCGGCGCACGCGCTCGTCGTACGGGGCTGGGCGCACGAGCTCGCGGCGCCGCGCGACGTCGTGCGGGCCCGGGCGCCGCGCGTGCGGGCGCTGACCTCGGTCGAGCTGGCGGCGGAGGGACCGGGCGCCGCGGCGCGCATCCCGACGGCCGCGTGGCGCACGGCGCGTGCGGCGCTGGAGCAGGGGCCGGTGCTGGTGCAGGTGCCGCGGTCGGGGTACGTGCCGGTCGTGGCGTGCGGCCGGTGCCGCACGCCCGCGCGCTGCACGGTGTGCCACGGGCCGCTCGCGCTGTCCGGCCCGCAGGCGACGCCCCAGTGCGCGTGGTGCGGGGCGCTCGCGGGCGGGTGGTCGTGCGCGGAGTGCCACTGGACGGGGCTGCGGTCGGTGCGCGTGGGGTCCCAGCGCACCGCGGAGGAGCTGGGCCGTGCGTTCGCGGGGGTCCCGGTGCAGGTCTCGGGTGCCGCGGCGGCGGGCGGGGTGCTGGGAGCGGTGTCCGCGCGTCCCGCGCTCGTGGTCGCGACGCCGGGTGCCGAGCCGGTCGCCGAAGGCGGGTACGCGGCGGCGCTGCTGCTGGACGCGGCGGTGAGCACGGCGCACGTCGGGCTCGACGTCGCGCAGGACGCGCTCGCGCGCTGGCTCGCCGCGGCGGCGCTCGTGCGGCCCGCGACGGCGGGCGGGCAGGTGCTGCTCGTGGGCGACGCCGCGCCCGCGCCGACGAACGCGCTCGTGCGCTGGGACCCGGCGCTCCTCGCGGACCGCGAGCTGGACGAGCGGGTCGAGCTGTCGCTGCCGCCGGCGGTCCGGGTGGCGGCGGTGACGGGCGACCGTCCCGCGGTCGCGGCGGTGCTGGGCCGGGTGGCGCTCGCGGGCCCGGAGACGGTGCTCGGCCCGGTGGAGGTGGCGGCGTCGCCCCGCGGGCGGGGTGCCGACGGGGTGGACGGCGCGGCGCCTGGGCTGGTGGACGCCCCACCCGTGCGGGCGGTGGTGCGCGTCCCGGTGCGCGACGGTCGCCGGCTGGCGCGCGAGCTCGGCGCGTCCGTCGCGGTCCGGTCCGCGCGGCGCGAGCCGGGTAGCGTGCGGGTGGAGCTCGACCCGAAGGAGATCCTGTGACGCACCGCCCTGTGACGCACCGCCCGGTGTCCGCCGTCCCGACCGTTGCCCCCCTCACCGAGGCGTCCGCCGACGCGACCCCCGACCGGGACCCGGCACCCGCCGCCCGCGAGATCGACGCCGTGCTGTACGACTTCGGCAACGTCCTGGTGGGCTGGGACCCGTACGGCGCGTACGACGGCGTCGACCGGCGGGACGTGGACGCGTTCTTCGCCGACGTGGACTTCCGCGTGCTCAACCACGAGCGGGACGCGGGTGCGACGTGGCAGGACGCGCGCGACCGCGTGGCGGCGACCCACCCGCACCACGTCGCGCTCCTGGACCGGTACGTCGAGCGGTTCCCCGCGACGCTCACCGGCCCGGTCGAGGGCTCCGAGGAGCTCGTGCGCGAGCTGCGCGACCTGGGCCTGCGGCTGTACGGGCTGACGAACTGGTCCGCGGAGCTCTTTCCGCACGCCGCTCCGGCCGCTCCCGCCACGGCCCTCATGGAGGACGTGCTGGTCTCCGGGCGCGAGGGCCTGGCCAAGCCCGACCCGGCGATCTTCGCGCTCGCGGTCGAGCGGTTCGGTCTCGACCCGGCCCGGACGCTGTTCACCGACGACAGCGCCGCCAACGTCGAGGCCGCGGCGCGCCTCGGGCTGCGCACCCACCTGTTCGTGGGCACGGCGGGCCTGCGCGCGGCGCTGCGCGACCTGGGCGTGCCGGTCGGCCCCGAGGGCGCCGGGTCATGACGGGCGCCGCGTCGTGACGGGTGCCGGGGTGCCGCGCGCGCTCACGGCCCGTGAGCGCGACGTGCTCGTCTGGATGCTCCGCCACGGGTGCCGCGGCGAGGCGGTCGCGCCGGACCGGGACGCGGCCGACCGTGGGCGCTGGCTCGCCCAGGTCGACGCGGTGCGCGTGCACGGCACGTGCGCGTGCGGGGCCTGCCCGACGATCGACCTGGGGGACGACGACGGTCCCGTCCCCGCGCAGGGCCCGCGCGTCGTGCTGGAGGCGGGCACGGACCGCTTCCTCCTGCTGCTGTTCGTCGACGACGACCGGCTGAGCTGCCTCGAGCTCGCTCCCGTGGACGACGAGGCGTTCCCCGCCTTCCCGCAGCTCGCCACGCTGGCGACCTGACCTCCGGGCCCGTACCGGGCGCCTGCGCATACCGGGCGCCCGACCCGTGCACGGGGCCGCTGCCGGGTCGGCCGCCCTGCCCGGCCACCTAGAATCGGGCCCATGCGCCTGCTGTTCGCGGGGACCCCGGATACCGCGGTCCCGTCCCTCGACGCCCTCCTCGACTCCCGCCACGAGGTGGTCGCCGTGCTCACGCGCGCCGACGCGCCGTCGGGCCGCGGACGGCGCCTGACCCCCAGCCCCGTCCGCGTGCGTGCCGAGGAGGCCGGGATCCCGGTCCTCACGGACCGGCCCCGCGGCGAGGAGTTCCTCGCGCGCCTCGCCGCGCTCGACGTCGACGCGGCACCCGTCGTCGCGTACGGGGAGATCCTGCGCCCCGACGTGCTCGCCGTGCCCCGGCACGGGTGGGTCAACCTGCACTTCTCCGTCCTGCCCGCCTGGCGCGGCGCGGCGCCCGTGCAGCGCGCGATCATCGCGGGCGACGAGGTGACCGGGGCGACGACGTTCCTCATCGAGGAAGGGCTGGACTCGGGGCCCACGCTCGGCACCACGACGGAGACGATCCGGCCCCGGGACACCGCGGGCGACCTCCTGGGCCGCCTCGCCGTCTCCGGTGCCGGCCTCCTCGTCGCCACCCTCGACGCCCTCGAGGACGGCACCCTGCGCCCGCAGCCCCAGCCCGCCGACGGCGTCTCGCACGCCGCCAAGCTGACGACCGCGGACGCGGAGGTCCGCTGGGACCACCCGGCGCTCGCGGTCGACCGCCTGGTGCGCGGCTGCACCCCGGCACCCGGGGCGTGGACGACCCTGCCCGGCGCCGACGGCACGCCCGCGCGCCTGGGGCTCGGCCCCGTCACCCCGCGGCCCGACGTCGTCGACCTCGCCCCCGGGCGCGTGCGCGCCGGGAAGAAGGAGGTGCTCGTCGGGACCGCGACCCACGCCGTCCAGCTGGGGGAGGTGGCGCCCGTGGGCAAGAAGCACATGGCCGCCGCGGACTGGGCGCGCGGTGCCCGGCTCGACGACGCCACGGTCCTCGGTGCGGAGACCGCCCGATGAGCGCCGAGCGCCGCGACCGCGACGGTTCGAACGCACGTTCGAACAGGAACGGGCGACCGCAGCGCCGGGAGGGCGCCGCGTCGAACAAGCGTTCGAGCGGTGGCGGCCAGGGTGGTGGCAACGACTCGAACGCACGTTCGAATTCTGGTGCCGCGCCGGCCGGCGGGAGAGACGAGCGCCGCGACGCCCGGGGGCGCCAGCGCGGCGCCGCCCGCTCCCGCGGAGAGGTGCACCGCGGCTCCGCGGCACCCTCCCAGCGCCGCAAGGGCACCGACCCCGCACGGGCCGTCGCGTACGACGTCCTGCGCCAGGTCGACGGCTCCGACGCCTACGCCAACCTCGTCCTGCCGCCCCTGCTGCGCGAGCGCGGCATCCGCGGACGCGACGCCGGCTTCGCGACCGAGCTCGCCTACGGCACCCTGCGCCTGCGCGGCCGCTACGACGCGATCCTCGCGCGCTGTCTCGACCGCCCCCTCGACCGCCTCGACCCGCCCGTGCTGGACGTCCTGCGCCTCGGCACCCACCAGCTCCTCGCCATGCGCGTCCCGCAGCACGCCGCCGTCTCCGAGACCGTCGGCCTCGCCCGCGAACGCACCGGCGCGGGCAGCGCCCAGCTCGTCAACGCCGTCCTGCGCCGCGTCGCCCGCACCCCCCTCGACGACTGGCTCACGACCCTCGCCGACGACGCCCCCGACCCCCTCGCGGCGCTCGCGGCCACCCAGAGCCACCCCGTCTGGATCGCCCGCGCCCTGCGCGACGCCCTCGCCGGCAACGGACGCCCCGTCGACGAGCTCGACGCCCTCCTCGCCGCCGACAACGACGCCCCCCGCGTCACGCTCGTCGCGCGCCCCGGCCTCGCCGACCCCCACGAGCTCGCCGACGGCGACGGCCGCGTCACCCCCGCCCGCTGGGCACCCACCGCGCTCACCCTCGACGGCGGCGACCCCGCCGCGTTCGGCGCCGTGCGCGACGGCCGCGCCGGCGTCCAGGACGAGGGCAGCCAGCTCGTCGCCCTCGCGCTCGCCGCCGCACCGCTCACCGGACCGCAGCCCGGCTCCACCGGCGACGACGCGCGCTGGCTCGACCTGTGCGCCGGACCCGGCGGCAAGGCCGCGCTCCTCGCGGCGCTCGCGGCCGAGCGCGGGGCGCGCCTCGTCGCCAACGAGGTCCAGCCGCACCGCGCACGCCTCGTGGAGAAGGCGCTCGCCGCCGTGCCCGCGGACGCCGTGGAGGCCGTGCGCACGGGTGACGGGCGCGCCGTCGGGCAGGACGAGCCGGGCGCGTACGACCGCGTGCTCCTCGACGCCCCCTGCACGGGCCTCGGGGCCCTGCGCCGTCGGCCCGAGTCGCGGTGGCGCCGCACCCCGGCGGACCTCGCGACCCTCACCGGGCTCCAGCGCGAGCTCCTCGACTCCGCGCTCGACGCCGTCCGGCCCGGGGGAGTGGTCGGGTACGTCACGTGCTCGCCCCACCTCGCCGAGACCCAGGTCGTCGTCGCCGACGTGCTGCGCCGTCGCGACGACGTCGAGGTCCTCGACGCCCCGGCCGTCGTGCGCGACGTCGTGCGCCCCGAGGTGCGCGACACCGTCGAGCTCGGGGACCGTCAGGACGTCCAGCTCTGGCCGCACGTCCACGGCACCGACGCCATGCACCTCACGCTCCTGCGCCGCACGATGTGAGCGCCGCGCCCCGCGTCGCGATGTCGTCATATCTCGACAACGCGGGGGTGTCAGAGTAACCTGACAGCGTGTCGTGTCAGGGAATCCCGACACGGCCGCACGTCAGGGCACCCCACGGCAGGAGAGCGAGCATGGCCGACACCTGGACCACCCCCCGCAGCCCCCGCGACCTCGGCGCCTACCTGAGCCGCGTCCGCCGAACCCGCGGACTCACCCAGGCCCAGGTCGCCGACGAGCTCGGCATCACCCGCCAGTACCTCTCCGAGCTCGAGAACGGCGTCGAGAACCTCTGGGTCCAACGACTCTTCGAGCTCCTCGACACCCTCGACGTCGACCTGCGACTCCAGGAACGCCGATGACCACCCTCACCGCCTGGCTCTACGGCACCCCCGTCGCCACCCTCGCACCCACCGGCCTGCGCACCACCGACGGCACACCCCGCGTCACCCTCACCTGGACCACCGACGCCCTCGACCGCTGGGGGCACGACGCCCGCGTCCTGTCCCACCTGCTCCCCATCACCCCACCCGACGAACCCCCGCCCCACCCCGCGCGCGTCGCCGCCTGGCTCGACGGACTCCTCCCCGAGGGCCGCACCCGCGACGCCATGGCCATCGACGCCGGCATCGACCCCGACGACGCCCTCGCCTTCCTCGTCCACTACGGCCACGACACCGCCGGCGCCGTCCTCCTCGCACCCGAAGGACAACCCCTCCCCACCCCCCGCACCCCCGAACGCCTCGACGACGCCGCCGTCGCACGACTCCTGCGCGCCGCCGTCGCCCGCAGCGGGGGAGAAGGCCGCGCCGACCACCTCACCAGCTCCTTGCCCGGCATGGAACCCAAGATCACCCTCCTCCACGACGAGCACGGCTGGGCCCGACCCCACGGCACCGCACCGACCACCCACATCCTCAAGGTCGCCCGCCCCTCCGACTCACCCACCGCCGACCTCGTCAACACCGAGGCCGCCGCCCTCGACCTCGCCCGCCGCATCGGCCTCACCACCGTCGACGCCCACGTCACCGAGCTCGACGGCGAACGCGCCATCGTCGTCACCCGCTACGACCGCGTCCCCGACCCCACCGACCCCACCGGCACCGCACGCCTCCACCAGGAGGACGCCGCCCAGGCCCTCGGCATCAACACCCGCGACCCCGAACGCAAGTTCCAGCACGGCCGCCGCTTCCCCTCCCTCGCCGCCATCGCCCGCACCCTGCGCGACGACGGCACCCGCCCCGACCCCCTCCTCGCCCTCACCACCCTCAACCTCGCCCTCGGCAACACCGACGCCCACGCCAAGAACATCTCCGTCCTGCGCCACGCCGACGGCACCGTCCGCCTCGCCCCCGCCTACGACATCGCCATGCACCTCCACCACGACCACGCCTCCCGCGTCTTCGCCATGGACGTCGCCGGCGAACGCGACATGGACCGCCTCACCGCCGACCACCTCGTCACCGAGGGCACCACCTGGGGGCTGCCCCGCCGACGCGCCCAGCGCGCCGTCGCCCAGACCCTCGACGGACTCCTCGCGGCGCTCGCGGACATCGACCGCGACGCCCACCCCGGCGTGAGCCGTCACGCCTGGCGCACGGTCGAGCGCCGCACCACCGACCTCCGCCGAACCCTGGTCGCCTGACGGCCCCCCTTCTCACGTCGAGCAGGTGGTCGTGGCGGGTCCGGGCGGCCCCACCCACCAGGACCGCCTGCTCGACTCACCAGGACCGCCTGGTCGGCCGCTGCGCGACGACGGGCACCCGGGCCGATCGTGGCCGCGGCGTCGTCGGGATCAGAGGGTGCGCTGGAGCAGGATCGTGTCGACCCAGCGGCCGTGCTTGAACCCGACGGCGGTGAGGCGCCCGGCCTCGACGAAGCCGAAGCGGCGGTGCAGCGGGAGCGACCCGGCGGCCTCGGGGACGTCGGCCACGACGGAGACGACCTGGCGGACCCCCGCGGCGGCGACCGCCTCCAGGAGCGCGGCGAGCAGCGCGGTCCCCACCCCGCGCCCGGCGTGCGCCGGGTCGAGGTAGATCGTGTCCTCGGCGGTGTGCCGGTAGGCGGGCTTGGGGCGCCAGGCCGACGCGTACGCGTAGCCCGCGACGACGGCGCCGGTCGGGGAGCTCGGCCCGCCCGGGGCGTCGACCTCGGCGACGAGGAACGGCAGGCCGCGCGCGGTGACGTCGTCGAGCTTGCGGTGCCACGCCGGGACGTCCCAGACCTCCTCCTCGAACGTCACGCACGTGTCGCGCACGAACGGGGCGGCGATCTCCGCGACCCGCGGCAGGTCGTGCACCGTGGCCGGGCGCACCGTCACGACGGGTGCGGAGGCGTGCGGGTCCCCGGGGCGGTGCGGCGTGCCGCGGACGGAGGCAGGGGCCGGGCCGGGGGAGGGGGAGGAGAGGTCGCTCACGCGACGAGGGTACGAGCACCGGGCTCCGGCACGCGCCCCTAGGCTGGGGCCCATGGCAGCCCTCATCGCACCGAGCATCCTGTCCGCCGACTTCGCGAACCTCGAGCGCGACCTGAACGCGATCGCCACGGCGGACTACGCGCACGTCGACGTCATGGACAACCACTTCGTGCCGAACCTCACGCTCGGGCTGCCGGTGTTCGAGCGACTGGCGCAGGTGTCGCCCGTCCCGATCGACGCCCACCTCATGATCGAGGACCCTGACCGCTGGGCGCCGGCCTACGCGGAGGCGGGCGCGGCGTCGGTCACGTTCCACGCCGAGGCCGCTGCTGCCCCTGTGCGGCTCGCTCGCGAGCTCCGCCGCCTGGGAGCCCGCGCAGGCGTCGCGCTGCGCCCTGCGACGCCGGTGGAGCCCTTCCTGGACCTGCTGACCGAGGTGGACATGATCCTCGTCATGACGGTCGAGCCGGGCTTCGGCGGGCAGTCCTTCATCGAGGGGACGCTGCCGAAGATCCGGCGGGCGCGCGAGGCCGTGAGCGAGTCGGGACTCGACGTGTGGATCCAGGTCGACGGGGGAGTGTCGCGGTCGACGATCGAGCGGGCCGCGGACGCGGGGGCGAACGTCTTCGTCGCCGGGTCGGCGGTCTACGGGGCGGAGAACGTGCCCGAGGAGATCCAGGCGCTGCGCGAGCTGGCGGAGGCGTCGGCGCACGCCCACTGACGTCAGGAGGGGAAGGGGCCCTTACGGGCCCCTTCTTCGTTCCACATAAAATAGTGTGCCAAGCGCATATTTCACTTCTGCCAGACCGCGGAAAACTCACCACCAAGCACAGAGGAGCGGGGCGGCGGTCGTCGGACGGCGAAGCGCGGCCGCTCAGGGTGAGGCGGTTCTCGCGAGCGCGGACCTCGACGGGAGCGGGCGAGAACGCGTCGGACCGTCGGTCGCGCCCGCGCGGAGCGCACCCGGAGTAACATCGGCCGTTGCAGAACGCAGTACGCACGAACGTGCTCCGGGGTCGGTGCAATTCCGAGCCGGCGGTGACAGTCCGCGACCCGCGCCCACGCGCGGTTGACCTGGTGGAACTCCAGGACCGACGGTGAAAGTCCGGATGGGAGGAAGCACGTGCGGCGTGGCCACGCCTCGGCGCGTGGTGCTCCGGCGACCCGCCGGTGCACCCGTCCGGGACGGTGACGGCCTCGCCGTGGTGAGCGACGCCGTCGAGCCCTCGTGGCTCGACCCGCCGCCCGCCCTCACCCCGGAGCGCCCGTGCCCGGGAGGAGGACGATGGGCGAGCACCCCCGCACCCTGACGGTCGACGACGCGATGACGCGCGCGCTCGAACTGGCGGTCCGAGGGCCGGCGCACGGGCCGAACCCCCGCGTCGGGTGCGTCCTGCTGGGCCCTCCGCCCGGCGCGACCCTGCCCGACGGCGCCGCGCCCGGTTCGATCGACCCGCACCCGCGGCCCGTGCTCGCCGAGGGGTGGCACCGTGGCGCGGGCACGCCGCACGCCGAGGCGGCGGCCCTCGCGGACGCCCGGGCGCGCGGCGTCGACGTCGCCAGCGCGACGGCGGTCGTGACGCTCGAGCCGTGCGCCCACACCGGTCGCACCGGCCCGTGCGCCGACGCGCTCGTCGCCGCAGGCGTGGCGGAGGTCGTGCTCGCCGTCGACGACCCGAACCCCGTCGCCACGGGCGGCGCGCACCGGCTGCGGGCCGCGGGGGTCCGCGTCGTGCGCGGCCTGCGCGCCGCCGAGGGCGAGGAGCTCCTGCGGGTGTGGCTCACGGCCGTCCGGCGCGGCACGCCGTACGTGACGCTCAAGACGGCCACGACGCTCGACGGCTACGTGGCCGCCCAGGACGGGACGAGCCGGTGGATCACCGGGCCCGCAGCGCGCGAGCACGCGCACCGCGTGCGGGCGGAGGTGGACGCGATCGTCGTCGGCACGGGCACGCTCCTGGCCGACGACCCCGAGCTCACCGCGCGGGTGCCCACCCACGGCTCGTCCCACGAGGCCGCGAGCGCCGCGCGTCTGGCGGAGCACCAGCCGTTGCGGGTGGTCGTGGGCCTGCGGGGGATCCCGCCGGCGGCGCGGGTCCGCGGGGAGGGTGGCGAGCTGGTGCACGTGCTGACGCGGGACGTCGGTGAGGTGCTGGAGCGGCTCGCGGAGCGCGAGGTGCGGCACGTGCTGGTGGAGGGCGGTCCGACGCTGGCGACGGCGTTCCTGGCCGCGGGCGCGGTGGACGAGCTGCACGCGTACGTGGCCCCGGTGCTGCTGGGGGGCGGGCGGCGAGCGGTGGACGGGTTGGGTGTGGCGACGATCGCCGACGCGCACCGGTTCCGCACGGTGGAGGTGAGGCGTGTCGGGGACGACGCGCTGGTGGTGTCCAGGAAGAGCACGGAAGGACGGGTGGGTTGATGTTCACGGGGATCGTGGAGGAGATCGGCAGGGTCCGGGGGATCGCGTTCCCGGGTGGCGCGGGGGAGGACGCGGTGCTCACGGTCGAGGGGCCGCTCGCGGCGTCGGACGCGGCGCTCGGTGACTCGATCGCGGTGAACGGGGTGTGCCTGACGGTCACGAGCCTCGGGGGCGACGGGTCGTTCACGGCGGACGTGATGCCGGAGTCGTTGCGTCGGACTGCGCTGGGTGACCTCGTGGCGGGGTCGCCGGTGAACCTGGAGCGGGCCGTCCGGGCGGACGCGCGGCTGGGCGGTCATGTGGTGCAGGGCCACGTGGACGGCGTCGGCACGCTCGTGAGCCGCATGCCGGGGGAGCGGTGGGACGACCTGGTGCTCTCCGCACCTGCGGGTCTGACGCGGCACGTGGCGGAGAAGGGCTCGATCGCGGTGAGCGGGGTGTCGTTGACGGTGACGCACGTGGATGACGAGACGTTCGGCGTCTCGCTGATCCCGACGACGCTCGAGGCGACGATCCTCGGGCGACTGGTGCCGGGCGACCGGGTGAACCTCGAGGTGGACGTGCTCGCGAAGTACGTCGAACGCCTGCTGGTGTCCGGCGTGGTCCCCGGGAGCGCGTCGTGACGGGCGCGGGGTCCGCGAGCGCCGCGGTGCCGGAGGGGTCGGGGGGCGTGCGGCTGGGGTCGGTCGAGGAGGCGTTGGCGGCGATCCGGGCGGGGCGTCCGGTGCTGGTGGCGGACTCGCCGGACCGGGAGAACGAGGCGGACGTGGTGTTCGCGGCGCAGGGGGTGTCGGCGGAGTGGGTGGCGTGGACGATCCGGCACTCGTCGGGGTACCTGTGCGCGCCGATGCCGGCGGCGCGGGCGGACGCGTTGGAGCTGCCGTTGATGGTGCCGCACAGTCAGGATCCGCGGCGGACGGCGTACACGGTGACGGTGGACGCGGCGACGGGGGTGTCGACGGGGATCTCGGCGGAGGACCGGGCGCGGACGTTGCGGGTGCTGGCGGATCCGGCGTCGGGTGCGAGTGATCTGATCCGGCCGGGTCATGTGCTGCCGTTGCGGGCGGTGCCGGGGGGTGTGCTGCATCGTGCGGGGCACACGGAGGCCGCGGTGGACCTGGTGCGTCTGGCGGGGAGGGGTGAGGTCGGGGGTATCGCGGAGCTGGTGCACGACGACGGGACGATGATGCGTCTGGGGGACGCGGCGGCGCTGGCGGAGCGTGACGGGTTGGTGCTGATCACGATCGCGGACCTGGTGGCGTGGCGGCGGGTGCACGACCCGGCGCCTGCGGTGGCCGCGGAGGTGCCGGGTCGGGAGGCGGTGGCGCGGCGGGTGCACCGCACGTCGTCGGCGGAGCTCCCGACGGTGCACGGCCGGTTCCGGGTGGTGGGGTACCGGGACCTGCGGACGGGGGCGGAGCACGTGGCGCTGGTCCCTGCGGTCCCCCCTGCTGGTGCCTCGGGCCGGGGTGAGGCTGGTGCGGAGGCCGCGAGCGCCGTCGGGACGGAGGTGGTGCCGGTGGTGCGGGTGCACTCGGAGTGCTTGACGGGGGACGCGTTCGGGTCGTTGCGGTGCGACTGCGGTCCGCAGCTGCAGGCGGCGTTGGGGCGGGTAGCGGCGGAGGGGGGTGCGGTGGTGTACCTGCGGGGGCACGAGGGTCGCGGCATCGGGTTGCTGGCGAAGATCGGGGCGTACGAGCTGCAGGACGCGGGTCTGGACACGGTGCAGGCGAACCTGGAGCTGGGGTGGCCGGTGGACCGTCGGGAGTACGGGGCGGCGGCGGCGATCCTGGCGGACCTCGGGTTGTCGCGGGTGCGGTTGCTGACGAACAACCCGGCGAAGGTGACGGGCCTGGTGGCGTCGGGCATCGACGTGGTGGGGGCGGAGCGGATCGAGGTGGGTCACGGGGAGCACAACCGGGCGTACCTGGTGACGAAGAAGGTGGCGATGGGTCATCTGCTGGACACGGTGGCGGTCCCGGACGGGGCTGTCCTGGTGGAGCCGGGCGACGAGCCGGGTACGGAGACGAAGGAGGACGAGGGATGAGCGGGGCAGGTGCGCCGACGGTGAGCGTGGACGGGTCGGGGCTGCGGGTGACGGTGGTCGCGGCGAGCTGGCACACGGAGGTGATGGACGGGTTGCTGGCGGGCGCGCGGCGGGCGTTGGCGGCGGCGAACGTGTCGCACGTGAGCGTGGTGCGGGTGCCGGGGTCGTTCGAGCTGCCGGTGGCGGCGGCGCGCGCGGTGGAGCACGGCGCGGACGCGGTGGTGGCGCTGGGCGTGGTGATCCGTGGGGGGACGCCGCACTTCGAGTACGTGTGCCAGGCGGCGACGTCGGGTCTGACGGACGTGAGCGTGCGCACGGGGGTGCCGGTGGGGTTCGGTGTGCTGACGTGCGACGACGAGCAGCAGGCCCTGGACCGGGCGGGCCTGGAGGGGTCGCGGGAGGACAAGGGTGCGGAGGCCGCGGAGGCGGCGGTCGCGACGGTCGTGGCGCTGCGCGACCTGTGACGGACCGGGTCGGGGCGTGCCCGCTGGGCGGACACGCCCCGGCCGGGTCCGGGTGGCGGATACCCTGGAGCCCGTGAAGACGTTCGAGTCCCTGTTCGCGGAGCTGTCCGAGAAGGCCACGACGCGACCTGCCGGTTCCGGCACGGTCGCTGAGCTGGACGCCGGCGTGCACGCGATCGGGAAGAAGGTGGTCGAGGAGGCCGCCGAGGTGTGGATGGCCGCCGAGTACGAGGGCGACGTGAAGACGGCGGAGGAGATCTCCCAGCTCCTCTACCACCTGCAGGTCCTCATGCTGGCGAAGGGTCTGAGCCTGCAGGACGTGTACGAGCATCTGTGAGCGGCCGCGCCGGTGAGCGTCCCCGCTCCCGGCCGCGAGCGCCGCTCGCCCCTCGCTCGTCCCTGCTGTTCCCCTCTTCCTGCCCGATCCCCTGAACGAAGGTCCTGTCATGCTGCGTATCGCCGTCCCCAACAAGGGGTCCCTGTCCGAGCCCGCCGTCGAGATGCTGCGCGAGGCGGGGTACCGCCAGCGCCGTGACCCGCGCGAGCTGGTGCTGGCGGACCCGGACAACGACGCCGAGTTCTTCTTCCTGCGCCCGCGCGACATCGCGGTGTACGTGGGGTCGGGCACGGTCGACGTCGGGGTGACGGGTCGGGACCTGCTGCTGGACTCGGGCGCGGACGCGGTGGAGCACATGCAGCTCGGGTTCGGGGGGTCGACGTTCCGCTACGCGGCGCCGGCGGGGACGATCACGTCGTTGGAGCAGGTGCAGGGGCTGCGGGTCGCGACGTCGTACGAGGTCCTCGTGGAGGGGCACCTGCGGGCGCACGGGGTGGACGCGACGGTGGTGCACCTGGACGGTGCGGTCGAGTCGGCGGTGCAGCTCGGGGTGGCGGACGTCGTCGCGGACGTGGTCTCGACGGGCACGACGCTGCGGGGCGCCGGCCTGGAGGTGTTCGGCGACCCGATCCTGGTGTCGGAGGCGGTGCTGATCCGGCCGCGCAAGGTTGCGGAGGCGGACGTCCCGGCGGGGGTGGAGGTGCTGTCGCGTCGTCTGCAGGGGGTGCTGACGGCGCACGAGTACGTCCTCATGGACTACGACGTGCCGGTGTCGCTCGTGGACCGTGCGGTCGCGATCACGCCGGGCCTGGAGTCGCCCACGGTGTCCCCGCTGCACGACCGGGACTGGGCGGCGGTGCGGGCGATGGTGCGCCGCGACCGCACGAACCAGGTCATGGACGCCCTGTACGACGTGGGTGCGCGCGCGATCCTCGTGACCCGGATCCACGCCTCGCGCCTCTGACCTCGTGCCGCCGGTGGGTGGTCGGCGGGTGTGAGACGGTGGCGGCATGAGCACCGACCCGTTCCCCGACCCCGGCCTGCCGGGCGACCGCGACGACGACCCGTACCGCACGTTCCGGCCCCGGTTCGGCCTGGTGTCGGCGTGGGCGACGGGCGTGGTCGTCGTCGGCGGGTGCGTCGTGGTGGGGCTGTCCGCGACGGGGCCGCTCGGCACGTCGTGGGTGAACCGGCTGTCCATCGCGGCGTTCGCGCTGTTCGCGGCGTGGCTGCTGTGGCGCCTGGGCGGCGTGCACGCCGTCCCGACGCGCGAGGGCCTGCGGGTGCGCAACGTCATCTACACGCGCCGCCTCGCCTGGCCCCAGATCGTGTCGGTCCGCTTCGGCTCCGGCGACGCATGGGTGCGCCTCGACCTCGCGGACGGGTCCACCCTCGCCGTCATGGGCATCCAACGGGCCGACGGCGCCCGGGGCGAGGCGGAGGCGCGTCGCCTCGCCGCCCTGGTGAAGGCGCACGGCGAGGCCCACGAGTAAGCACCGCAGGCGCGCGGCCCCCGTGCCCGCTCCCCCCTCACCCCGCACCGACGACGACGGCCCCCGGATCGAGGAGATCCGGGGGCCGTCGTCGTGCGCCGGCGGGGCTGCCGCCGGCGGCGCGGGTCAGAACGCGGCGCGGTGGCGCGGCTTGCGCTCGCCCCGGTCGTCGGCACGGTCGAACCGGTCACGACGCTCGTCACGACGACCCGACGGGCCGTGCCCGGCACGCGGGCCCCGGGACGCGGGCGCGCCCTCGTCGAGACGGATGCGCAGCGCCTTGCCCGCGACCCGCGCCCGCGAGATGCGGTCCATCGTGTCCGCGTCGAGCGGCGCGGTGATGTCCACGAGCGAGAACGACGGGAAGATGTCGATCTTGCCGACGTCCGACCCGGCCAGGCCCGCCTCGTTCGTCAGCGCGCCCACGATCCCGCCGGGCATCACGCCGTCCTTGTGCCCCACCGACAGGCGGTAGCGCGTCCCGACGGCGTCGCGGCGGATACCGCGCGTCCCGTCGCCCTCGCGCCGGCCCGACGCACGGTCGCCGCGCGACGGACGCTCGCCCGCGCGCTCCGTACGACGCGCCTTCGACTGCTCGCGCGCCGCGGCCCGCTCCGCCTCGAACCGCTCCTGCTCCTCACGGGCACGCGGACCGTCGTCGCCGACCGCGAGCGCCGCCATGGCCGCTGCGAGGTCGACCGGGTCGACGTCGTGCTCGGCGAGGAAGGTGCGCACCATGTCGGCGTACATCGACAGGCGGCCCGCCTCCTGGCGGGCGGGAACCTGCCCGAGCAGGGCCCGCACCTTGTGCGCGGACACGTCCGCGGGGGAGGGGATCTCGATCTCCTGCAGCGGGGTGCGGGTCGTGCGCTCGATCGCGCGCAGGCGCCCGCGCTCGTGCGGGGTGACGAAGCTCAGGGCCTCGCCGGTGCGGCCCGCGCGGCCGGTGCGGCCGATGCGGTGCACGTACGCCTCGGGCTCGCCCGGCAGGTCGAAGTTCACGACGAGACCGATGCGGTCCACGTCGAGGCCGCGCGCGGCGACGTCGGTCGCGACGAGGACGTCGAGCGCCCCGGAGCGCAGGCGCTCCACGATCCGCTCGCGCTCCTTCTGCGCGACGTCGCCCGAGATGGTCGCGGCCGAGATGCCGCGCTCGACGAGCGCGGACCCGACCTCCTCCGCGGCGCCGCGCGTGCGGGTGAACACGATCGCGGCCTCGGCGTCGGACGTGGCGAGCACGCGCACGAGGGAGCCGGTCTTGTGGCGGAACGGCACGACGGCATACGTCTGGCGCACGCTCGTCACCGTGGAGGACTGCCGCGCGACGGCGATCTCGACCGGGTCGGTGAGGTGCTCGTTCGCGACGCGGCGGATCGGGGCGGGCATCGTCGCGGAGAACAGCGCGACCTGACGCTCGCGCGGCGCGCGGGAGAAGATCGTGTCGACGTCCTCCGCGAAGCCCATGCGCAGCATCTCGTCGGCCTCGTCGAGCACGAGGAAGCGCACGTCGTCGAGCACGAGGGTGCCGCGCTCGATGTGGTCGATGACGCGCCCGGGCGTGCCGACGACGACCTGCGCCCCGGCCGCGAGCGCCCGCTGCTGCGGCTGGTAGGGCGAGCCGCCGTACACGGCGACGACGTCGACCTTGGGCAGGTGGGTCGCGAACGACTCGACGGCGTCGGCGACCTGCATCGCGAGCTCGCGCGTCGGGGTGAGGACGACGGCCTGCACGCGCCGCAGCGTGGGGTCGATCGCGGCGAGCAGCGGGAGGCCGAACGCGGCGGTCTTGCCGGTGCCGGTCTGCGCGACGCCGGTGATGTCGCGGCCCGCGAGGAGCGCGGGGATGGCCTCGGCCTGGATCGCGGACGGGGTGACGAACCCGAGGTCGGCGACGGCGCGCTCGAGGGGCGCGGGCAGGCCGAGGTCGGAGAACACGGGGCCGGTGGGAGCGGTCTGCTCCGCGACGGCGGGGGAGGTGTCGGTGGAGTGGTCGAGGGCGTGCGAGGGCGCGACGACGTCAGCAGTCATGAAAGGGTGAGGACCGTTCGTTTCGGGGTGTGGAGTGGCGTGCGGTCACCGGGTCGGTTCTCGCAGGTCGCACTCCCGAACACACCAGGCCGGCCACCGCCACGATCGGGGAGATCAGGGGGGTCGGCCACTCTCACGGACACACGCGGGACGAGCGACGAACTCCAGACGTCCACCCATCGTACCGGAGCGCGCGGGCGGGCCGCGGGGCCGGGCCCGGTGACGTCCCTCACCCGCACCCGCCCCGCCGGTGCCCGGCCCGCCCCGGACACCGGGCGAAGCGGGTGATTTCGGGCCCTGCGGGGCGCCGCGCCGCGAAATGAGGGCCCAGGTCACCGGGGCCGGTACGTAGGATGGTCGCGCGCGGCAGGTCGCCGCGACGGCGCGACGCGAGCACGGGGCGGTGGGTGTGACGGCAGGGCAGCAGGTCAGCTCGCGCGTCCTGACCGTCCCGAACGTCATCAGCCTCCTGCGGCTGCTCCTCGTGCCCGTGTTCGCGGTGCTCATCGTGCGCGGCGACGACGTGTGGGCCCTGGTCGTCCTCGCGGTGTCCGGCGCGTCGGACTGGCTCGACGGCGTGCTCGCGCGCCGCCTGGACCAGGTGAGCCGCGTCGGGCAGATGCTCGACCCCGCCGCCGACCGCCTCTTCATCCTCGTCACCCTCCTCGGGCTCGCGTGGCGCGACGTCGTGCCCGTGTGGCTCGTCGTCGCGATCGTCGCGCGCGACGTCCTGCTCGCGGGACTGCTGCCGCTGCTCGCCCGCCACGGCTACGGGCCGCTGCCCGTGAGCTTCGCGGGCAAGGCCGGCACGTTCGCCCTGCTGTACGCGTTCCCGCTGCTGCTCCTCGCGGAGATGCCCGGCTGGCTCGGCGACGTCGCCGCCGTCACCGGGTGGGCGTTCACCTGGTGGGGCGTGGGCCTGTACTGGCTCGCGGGCGCGCAGTACGTGCTGCAGACCCGGGCGCTCGTCCTGCGCGACCGCGCCGCCCGCACCGACCGGCCCGGGACCGCGACGAAGGAGACGCCGTGACCGACACGCGACCGGACCAGCCCGCCGCCGCGCGCCGCGCACCCGTAGATGCGTCCATGACCCTCCTCAACGAGGTCATGCACCGCCCCCTCGACCCCGGCTACGCCGCCGCGGCCGCGCGCCGCGCCGCCGGGCAGACCCCGCACCGCGGGCGCACCGGCACCGTCGCGCTCGTCGCCCTCGCCGTCGTCCTCGGCATCGTCACCACCGCCGCCGCCGTGCAGCTGCGCGCCCCGCAGCCCGGCGTCATCGCCGCACGCGAGACCCTCGAGCAGGAGATCCTCGAACGCCAGGCCACCGCCGAGGAGCTCTCCGCGCGCGGCGCAGAGCTGTCCGGCGAGATCGAGCAGCTCCAGGGCGCGGCGCTGAGCGGTGCGAGCGCCGACGTGCTCGACAGCCTCCAGGAGGAGGGCGCGCTCACCGGGACGCAGCCCGTCGAGGGCCAGGGCGTCGTCGTCACCCTCGACGACACCGGCGGCGGCCTGTCCTCCGGGGCCACCGACGCGAGCTCGCTCGTGCACGACTCCGACCTGCAGCGCGTCGTCAACGCCCTGTGGGCCGGCGGCGCCGAGGCCGTCGCGATCAACGACCAGCGCCTGACCGGCCTGTCCGCGATCCGCAGCGCCGGCGACGCCGTGCTCGTCGACCTGCAGCCCCTCGTCGGCCCCTACCGCGTCGAGGCGATCGGCGACCCCGACGCGATGCGCACCTCGCTCCTGCGGTCCGGCACGTCCGACTTCCTCCAGCTCCTCGGCACCCAGTACGGCATCCGCTCCGGCGTCACGACGCAGAGCCGCCTCGACCTGCCCGGCCGGTCCGCGCCCACGCTGTTCTTCGCGCACGCCCCCGAGACGACCGTAGACTCCGACGCACCCGCCGAGGAGACCAGCCCCGCGCCGGGCACGACCGACGGGTCCGGGACCCCATCCGCACCGCACGAGACAGGGCAGGAGATCGTCGAATGATCGCAGTCGTCGGACTGGTGGTGGGCATCGTCGCGGGCCTCGTCCTGCAACCCACCGTGCCCGTGTCGCTGCAGCCCTACCTCCCCATCGCCGTCGTCGCCGCCCTCGACGCCCTGTTCGGCGGCCTGCGCGCCCGGCTCGACGGCCTGTTCGACGACAAGGTCTTCCTCGTGTCGTTCCTGTCGAACGTCGTCGTCGCCGCCCTCATCGTGTTCCTCGGCGACCAGCTCGGGGTCGGCAGCCAGCTCTCGACCGCCGTCGTCGTCGTCCTCGGCATCCGCATCTTCTCCAACGCCGCCGCGATCCGGCGCCACATCTTCAAGGCGTGAGCATGAGCCGCGACCCCCGCGACCAGGCTCCGGGCGACCGGCCCGAGCACCCCGCCACGCCCGCGGACGGTGACGACGCCGCCGTCGACACCCCCGCCGTCGACACCCCCGCCGTCGACACCCCCGCCGTCGACACCCCTGCCGTCCCCGGCACCGAGCCCGGGACCGACGACGACTCCCACGACGCCGAGCCCGCCCCGGCCCGCACCGACGACTCGAACGAGGACGCGGCGACCCCCGTCGAGACCGACCCCGGCCCGGGTGCGCCGTCCGGCACGCCTCACGACGACCCGGTCGACCCCGCAGCGGTCCCCGACGACCCCACGACGTCGAGCGACGCACCGGCGGCCCGTGACCAGACCACGGTCACCACCGACCACCACGAGGACGACGGCAGCACCGTGGCCGGCACGACCCCGACCGGTGCCGCGCCGACCGGCGCGCCCTCGCCGAGCGACCCGGGCACCAGCGACCCGGGCACCCCGGTGTCGAGCGACCCCACCGTCCCGGGCGACGCCGCAGCAGCGGGGGAGCGCCCCGCACCCGACGACCGCACCGACGACCCGCGCACCGCCACCACCCCGCCGGACCGCCCGACGCCGGGCGCGACGACCACCCCGGAAGCCGCGGCGCCCGAGCAGGACGCCGAGACCGCGCCCACCGCCGAGCCGGACCCGGTCACCGGGGCGACGGCCGCCGTCGGGCGCCACGGCACCCCCACCCAGCCCGAGCCGCGCGGGCTGCGCGGCCTCGGCCGGGCGATGCGCCCGCGCGCGTCGCGCTCCCAGGTCATGGTCGGCGTCCTGTGCGCGCTGCTCGGCTTCGCGCTCGTCGTCCAGGTGAGCCAGACGCAGGAGGACCAGCTGTCCTCCCTGCGCCAGAGCGACCTCGTGCGCCTGCTCGACGACGTCACCCAGCGCTCCGGCGAGCTCGAGGAGCAGGTGTCCTCGCTCGAGGCCACGCGCGACGAGCTGCAGTCCGGCTCCGGCCGCGAGCGCGCCGCGCTCGAGCTCGCCGAGCAGCAGGCCGAGACGCTCGGCATCCTCTCGGGCCGGCTCCCCGCCGAGGGCCCGGGCGTCGAGATCGAGGTCGTCGAGGGTGCCGAGCCGCTCAAGGCGTTCGGCCTGTTCAACGTGCTGGAGGAGCTGCGCAACGCGGGCGCCGAGGCCATGGAGGTCAACGGCGTCCGACTCGTCGCGAGCAGCTACTTCGAGGACACCTCCGACGGCGTCGTCGTCGACGGACAGGTGATCTCGTCCCCGTACCGGTGGACCGCGATCGGCGACCCCTCGACGCTCGAGACCGCGCTCGAGATCCCCGGCGGCGCCATGGCCTCCCTGCGGGCCGACGGCGCGCGCACCACCGTCACCCAGCAGGACCAGGCCGAGGTCACCGCGACCGTCGAGCCCCGCGCACCCCGGTACGCGACCCCCGTCCCCGCCGACGAGTGACCCGGCTTCCCGCGGGCCCACGGGCCGGGGTAGGTTGGGACGACCGAGGGTCGCACGCACCGCGTGACCTGCAGGTGTAGTAGTTTTCGAGCACCAGTTTCCCGCACCCGGGGCTCGCCCCCCGGTGCGGTTTCCGAGCTCGAGCACGACGTGCGTGAGCCCCGAGGAGGCGTGATGAGTGTCCCAGGCGGTCCTGAGGTGCCGAACCGGGCGACCAGCGACACGACGGTCAGCTTCGGCCGGATCGAGGCCCCGATCGAGGAGGGCGTGCAGCCCGGGGGCCTGAGCCCCGAGGAGCACGCCGCCGTCGCCGCCCTGCCCCGCCACTCGGCCCTGCTCATCATGCAGCGCGGCCCCGGCCAGGGCTCGCGCTTCCTCCTCGACGCCGAGCGCACCGTCGCCGGGCGCTCCGAGCACGCCGACATCTTCCTCGACGACGTCACCGTGTCACGCAAGCACGCCGAGTTCGTGCGCGAGGGCGAGCACTTCGTCGTGCGCGACGTCGGGTCCCTCAACGGCACCTACGTGAACCGCAGCCGGATCGACGCCGTCGCGCTCGGCACGGGCGACGAGGTCCAGATCGGCAAGTACCGGCTCACGTTCCACGCCAGCCCGCACGCGGCGGCGTCGGCGGGCGGCGCGGCCTCCCCGTCGTGAACATGTCGACCGGCGCCGCGCACGCCACGGCCCCGGAGCCCGCGGACGGGCCCGAACCGTGGCCCCAGGGGATCTCGCGCCGCGCGACCATGCGCATCTCCGACGTGCTGCGCGCGCTGCGGGCCGAGTTCCCCCACGTCAGCCACTCCAAGCTGCGCTTCCTCGAGGAGCAGGGCCTCATCGAGCCGGTGCGGACCGCGTCGGGCTATCGCCAGTACAGCCCCGCCGACGTCGAGCGGCTCCGGTTCGTGCTCGTCGAGCAGCGTGACCGCTACCTGCCGCTGAAGGTCATCAAGGACCGCCTCGCCGCGCTCGACGCCGGGACCGACGCCGAGACGCTCGCCCCCCGCCTCGCGACCACCGACGGCGAGCCCGGGTCGGCCGCCGTCCGCCAGCGCTACACCGTCGACGCGCTCGTCTCGGCCGCCGGGGTCGAGCGCGAGCTCGTCGAGGGCCTCATCGAGGCCGGCGTGCTCCGCCAGGCACCGGGCGGGCAGCTCGACGCGCGCTCGCTCGACGTCGTCGTGCTCGCCGCCGGCCTCGCGGACTACGGCATCGAGCCCCGCCACCTGCGCTCCCTGCGCACCGCCGCCGACCGCCACGTGAGCCTCGTGCAGCAGGTCGTCTCGCCGTGGCGCGGCCAGCAGAGCCCGTCCGCGCGCGCCCACGCCGGCACCGTCGCGTCCGAGGTCGGCGAGCTGTGCGCGCAGCTGCACACCGTCTTCGTGCGCCAGGGCGTCGACGACCTCACCCGCTGACGCCCGCACCCGCCCCGCCGCACCTCCCGCGACGCCCTCCGCGTGTCGCGCGCACGCCCGGTGCGCACCCCCTGCCGGATGCCGGGCGGAGTCGTACGGTGGTGGAGTGAGCGACGACGTCCCGATGGTCCCGGTGGAGGTGCTGGGGGTCCGTCAGCAGCAGCGCGACCAGGAGATCGTGGTGCTGCTGCTCGACGACGCGTCCGAGCTCGTGGTGCCGATCGTCATCGGCCCGCGGGAGGCGAGCGCGATCGCCATGGCGCAGGCAGGGCTGCCCACGCCGCGGCCCATGACGCACGACCTGCTGCGGGACCTGCTCGACGCGGTGGGCGTGCGGCTCGAGCGGGCGGAGATCGTCGCCCTCGACGGCGGCATCTTCTTCGCCGAGCTCGTGCTCAGCAACGGCGTGCGGCTCGACTCGCGCGCGTCGGACGCGATCGCCGTCGCGGTGCGCACCGGGAGCCCGGTGCTGTGCTCGGCGGAGGTCGTGGCGACGGCGGGCGTCGAGGTCGTCGACGTCGCGCAGCAGGAGGAGGTCGAGAAGTTCCGCGACTTCCTCGACCACGTCCAGCCCGAGGACTTCTCGGTGGACGAGTAGAGCGGTCCCGGTGCGTGGCGGCCCGACCCTCGGGTCGTGGTCGAGGCTTCGGGACACACCGGACAAGACAGACCTTCGACCTCGGGTCGAGGGTTCAGCGGTCGGCGCGACGACGTGGCGGGCGCGACACGCCCGCACGCCCGGGGCGTCGGTCGTTGACGGCCCCGGACGGCGCCCATAGTTTGGTCGTGACATCACCCCAGGAGGCGACAGTGAACAGCAGCGGTGAGGCGAGCGTCGGTGTCGGCGCGGCAGTTCCGCAGGGCGCGCAGGGCCTCCTCTTCGGGGAGGACATCACCGAGCAGGACACCACGACCGGCTACCGCGGCCCGACGGCATGCCGCGCGGCAGGCATCACGTACCGCCAGCTCGACTACTGGGCCCGCACCGGCCTCGTCGAGCCCACCGTCCGCCCGGCGTCCGGGTCGGGCTCGCACCGCCTGTACAGCTTCCGCGACATCCTCGTGCTCAAGGTCGTCAAGCGCCTGCTCGACACCGGGGTGTCGCTCCAGCAGATCCGCACGGCCGTCGAGCACCTGCGCGAGCGCGGCGTGGACGACCTGGCGCAGATCACCCTCATGAGCGACGGCGCGAGCGTCTACGAGTGCACCTCGCCCGACGAGGTCGTGGACCTCGTCCAGGGCGGCCAGGGCGTGTTCGGGATCGCCGTCGGGCGCGTGTGGCGCGAGGTCGAGGGCACGCTCGCCGAGCTGCCGACCGAGTCCCTCGAGGACGAGGACGGCACCGCGACGAGCCCGCAGGACGAGCTCGCCCAGCGCCGTCAGGCCCGCACCGCGGGCTGACCCCTCGCCCGGCCGGACCACGGGCGGACCGACCGCGAGCGCCGGGGCACCCCCGCGAGGCGTGTGGACCTCGTCACAGCGGGTGCGGTGACCCGTCCGGCGACGCCGTGGGAGGATCGCCCGGTACGCGGTGCGTGGCGCCCTCCCCGGCCCGACGACGCCGCCACGCTCGACGGATGGAGTGCCGGTGTTCTCGAAGGTCCTGGTCGCCAACCGCGCGGAGATCGCCGTCAGGGCGTTCCGCGCCGCCTACGAGCTGGGGGCCCGCACGGTCGCGGTGTTCCCGCAGGAGGACCGCAACTCCGAGCACCGGCTCAAGGCCGACGAGGCGTACCTCATCGGGGAGCCCGGCCACCCGGTGCGGGCGTACCTGGACATCGAGGAGATCGTGCGCGTCGCCCGGGAGGCGGGCGCGGACGCCGTCTACCCGGGGTACGGCTTCCTCTCGGAGAACCCCGACCTGGCGCGCGCGTGCGCGGAGGCGGGGCTGACGTTCGTCGGGCCCCCGCCGGAGGTGCTCGAGCTCGCGGGCAACAAGGTGCGGGCGCTCAAGGCGGCGCGCGAGGCGGGCCTGCCGGTGCTCGCGTCGAGCGAGCCGTCGGCGGACGTCGACGAGCTCGTGGCCGCTGCGGACGAGATCGGGTTCCCGGTGTTCGTCAAGGCCGTCGCGGGCGGTGGCGGCCGGGGCATGCGGCGCGTCGACGTGCGCGAGGACCTGCCCGAGGCGCTGGCTGCGGCGATGCGCGAGGCGGACGGCGCGTTCGGGGACCCGACGGTGTTCCTGGAGCAGGCGGTGCTGCGCCCGCGGCACATCGAGGTGCAGATCCTGGCGGACGGCGCGGGGAACGTCGTGCACCTGTACGAGCGGGACTGCTCGTTGCAGCGTCGTCACCAGAAGGTCATCGAGATCGCGCCGGCGCCGAACCTCGACCCGGCGGTCCGGGACGCGCTGTGCGCGGACGCGGTGCGGTTCGCGCGGCACATCGGGTACCAGAACGCGGGCACGGTCGAGTTCCTCGTCGACACGGTGGGCGAGCGTGCGGGGCAGCACGTGTTCATCGAGATGAACCCGCGCATCCAGGTGGAGCACACGGTGACCGAGGAGGTCACGGACGTCGACCTCGTGTCCGCGCAGATGCGGATCGCGGCGGGCGAGACGCTGGCGGACCTGGGCATCCGGCAGGAGGACGTGCGCGTCAACGGCGCGGCCCTGCAGACCCGGATCACCACGGAGGACCCGGCGAACGGGTTCCGTCCCGACACGGGCCGGATCATCGCCTACCGGTCGCCGGGCGGGGCGGGTGTCCGGCTCGACGGGGCGACGGCGACGGCGGGGTCGGTCGTGTCGGGCCACTTCGACTCGATGCTGGTGAAGCTCACGTGCCGGGGGCGGGACTTCCCGACGGCGGTGCGGCGCGCGCGTCGTGCGCTGGCGGAGTTCCGCATCCGCGGCATCCGGACGAACATCCCGTTCCTGCAGGCGGTCCTCGCCGACCCGGAGTTCGTCGCGGGCAACGTGGCGACGTCGTTCATCGACGAGCGGCCCGAGCTGCTCGCCGCGCGCGAGAGCGCGGACCGGGGCACGCGCCTGCTCGCGTACGTGGGGGACACCACCGTCAACCGGCCGCACGGGGACCCGCGGGTCACGAGCGACCCGGCGGCGAAGCTGCCGCCGTTCGACCTGACGGTCGCGCCCCCGCCCGGGTCGCGCCAGCAGCTCCTCGAGCTCGGCCCGGAGGGGTTCGCGCGGGCGCTGCGGGGCGAGCAGCGGCTGCGCGTCACGGACACGACGTTCCGCGACGCGCATCAGTCGCTGCTCGCGACGCGGGTGCGCACGCACGACCTGGCGGCCGTCGCGCCGTACGTGGCGCGGGCGACGCCGCAGCTGTGGTCGGTCGAGGCGTGGGGCGGCGCGACGTACGACGTCGCGCTGCGCTTCCTCGGGGAGGACCCGTGGGAGCGGCTCGCGACCCTGCGTGCCGCGATGCCGAACCTCGCGATCCAGATGCTGCTGCGCGGGCGCAACACGGTCGGGTACACGCCGTACCCGACGCGCGTCACGGAGGCGTTCGTCGAGGAGGCCGCGGCGACGGGCATCGACGTGTTCCGCATCTTCGACGCGCTCAACGACGTCGACCAGATGCGTCCCGCGATCGAGGCCGTGCGCGCGACCGGCACGACGGTCGCGGAGGTCGCGCTGTGCTACACGGGCAACCTGCTCGACCCGGCCGAGGATCTGTACACGCTCGACTACTACCTGCGCCTCGCGGACCGCATCGTCGACGCCGGTGCGCACGTCCTCGCGATCAAGGACATGGCCGGGCTGCTGCGGCCCGCCGCCGCGAGCCGGCTCGTGACCGCGCTGCGCGAGCGGTTCGACCTGCCCGTGCACCTGCACACCCACGACACGTCCGGCGGGCAGATGGCCACGCTGCTCGCCGCCGCCGCGGCGGGCGTCGACGCGGTCGACGCCGCGAGCGCCGCGATGGCGGGGACGACGAGCCAGCCGCCGCTGTCGGCGCTGGTCGCCGCGCTGGAGCACACCGAGCGCGACACCGGGCTGTCGCTGGCGGCGGTCGCGGACCTCGAGCCGTACTGGGAAGCGGTGCGCCGCGTCTACGCGCCGTTCGAGTCGGGTCTGCCCGGGCCGACGGGGCGCGTGTACGAGCACGAGATCCCGGGCGGTCAGCTGTCGAACCTGCGTCAGCAGGCGATCGCGCTGGGCCTGGGGGACCGGTTCGAGCAGATCGAGGCGATGTACGCGGCCGCGGACCGGATCCTGGGGCGGCTGGTGAAGGTGACGCCGTCGTCGAAGGTCGTGGGCGACCTCGCGCTGCATCTCGTGGCGGCGGGCGCGGACCCGGCGGAGTTCGCGGCGGACCCGCAGTCGTTCGACATCCCGGACTCCGTGGTCGGGTTCCTGGGCGGCGAGCTGGGCGACCCGCCCGGCGGCTGGCCGGAGCCGTTCCGGTCGCGCGCGCTCGCCGGCCGTGCGGCGCGGGCCGGGGTCACGCCGCTCTCGGCCGAGGACGAGGCGGAGCTCGCGCAGGAGGGCGAGGTGCGCCGTCGTCGGCTCAACCACCTGCTCTTCGCGGGGCCGACGAAGGAGTTCGAGCAGGTGCGCCAGGCGTACGGGGACGTGTCGGTGCTCGACACCCCCACGTACCTGTACGGGCTGGAGCCGGGGCAGGAGGTCGCGGTCGCGCTCGGCAAGGGCGTGCGCCTGCTCGTGGGCCTCGAGGCGATCGGCACGCCCGACGAGCGCGGGATGCGCACGGTGATGTTCACCCTCAACGGGCAGCTGCGCCCGATCCAGGTGCGCGACCGCGCGGTGGACGTGGACGCGCGCACCGCCGAGAAGGCGGACCCGACCCAGCCGGGCCAGGTGGCGGCGCCGTTCGCGGGTGCCGTGACGCCGGTCGTCGTCGTGGGCGACGTCGTCGAGGCGGGGCAGACGGTCGCGACCGTCGAGGCGATGAAGATGGAGGCGGCGATCACGACGCCCGTCGCGGGCACGGTCCAGCGGGTCGCGATCGGCGCGGTGCAGCAGCTGGAGGGCGGCGACCTCGTCCTCGTGGTGGGCTGAGGGGCCGGCCCCCGCACGGGCGGGGCGGGCAAGGACGACTCGAGGAGGTTCCATGCAGGTCACGTTCCACGGTCACGCGTGCGTCACGGTGCGCCACGGCGGTCAGGTCGTCGCCATCGACCCGGGCACGTTCAGCGACGCCGCTGCTGCGCTGGCGGACGCCGGCACGGTGCTCCTCACCCACCAGCACCCCGACCACGTGGACACCGGCGCCCTCGGTGACGCTCTCGCGGCCCGGCCGGAGCTCACGGTGTGGGCGCCCGAGGAGGTGGCCGCCGCGGTGCGTCCGGCGCTGCCCGACGGCGCGGCGTCGCGCGTGCACGTCGTCGCGCCGGGGGACGGCCTGGACCTGGGCGGTCTGGAGGTCGTGGTGGGCGGCGGCCGGCACGCGGTGATCCACCCGGACGTCCCGCGGATCGCGAACGTCACGTACCTCGTGCGCGGGGACGGAGCGACGCTCCTGCACCCGGGCGACTCGTTCGACGCCCCGGACGCGGGCGTGCTGGGCGGACGGCGGCTCGACGTGCTGCTCGCGCCCGTCTCGGCGCCGTGGCTCAAGCTCGCCGAGACGATCGACTTCGTGCGCGCGCTCGACCCGCGGGTCGTGGTGCCGGTGCACGACGCGCTCCTGTCGGACGTCGGGCACGGCCTCGTGAACCGGCTCCTGGGCGAGCAGCGCACCGGCGGCACGTACGAGTACCGGCCGTTGACGACCGGGGAGTCGATCGACGTCGCCGCGGGCGCCCTGGACGGCGCGGCGGACGCCGTCGCGCGCGAGCTGCGCGACGAGCACCCCGAGTTCGGGGAGGTCGCGCTGCTCGAGACCGACGAGACCGTGCCGCCGCGACCGGAGGAGGAGGCGGCCGACGTGCTGCGCTCCGACCCGGCCCGCTGAGCCGCGGACCCGCCCGCCGTCGTCGTCGCCCGAAGGACGGCGACGACGGCGGCGCTGCTACAGCAGCGGGCGCAGGGGAGTGAGGACGACCTCGCTGAGCTTCGCCGCCACCGAGCGCGAGTCCCACTCGTCGAGCGTCAGCTCGCGCGAGTTCGACAGGTCGACCTCGAAGACCTTCTCCATCTGCTCGGCCACCCCCGGGTCCGTGATCTCGAGGTTCACCTCGTAGTTCCCCGTGAGGGACAGCCGGTCGATGTTCGCCGTGCCGATCGTGGTCCACGCGCCGTCGATGGTCGCGGTCTTCGCGTGCACCATGGCGTTGCGGTACAGGTGGATGCGGACCCCGCCCTTGAGCAGAGCCGTGTACAGGCCACGCGACAGCCAGTCCGCGAGCACGTGGTTCGAGCGCTCGGGAACGAGGACCCGCACGTCGACGCCGCGCGCCGCGGCCGCGAGCAGCGCGGCCAGGATCTCCCGGTCGGGGATGAAGTACGCCTGCGTGATGTAGACGTGCGAGCTCGCGCGGTCGATCGCGTCGAGGTAGATCCCGCGGATCGGGAACACCAGGTGCGCCGGCGCGTTGCGGGCCGCGCGCAGCCGCGGCTCCCAGTGCACCGACCCCGGGTCGGCGAGCAGCGGCTGGTCCGAGGCGCGGTTCGCGTTCCAGAAGTCGACGAACGCGTTGCGCAGCTCCCACGCGCTCGGCCCCACGAGGCGCACGTGCGTGTCGCGCCACTGCGTCGCGTACAGGGCGCCGATGTTGTACCCGCCCACGAACGCGATCTCGTCGTCGACGACGAGGATCTTGCGGTGGTCACGACCGGACTTGCGCACGTTGAGCATGAGCACGCCCGGGCGGAACACCGGGTACCGGATGACGTGGATCGGCTCGGGCAGGTCGAAGAACGCCTGGGGGACGACGAGGTTCGCGAAGCCGTCGTACACGACGAACACCTCGACGCCGCGCTCGCTCGCCTCGACGAGCGCCTGCTTGAACTCCTCGCCGAGCGCGTCGGCCTTCCAGATGTACGTCTCGAGCAGGATGCGGCGCCGTGCGCCGCGGATCGCGCCGAGCATCTCCCGGTACACGTCCTCGCCGTACGTGAAGACGGTCGTCGTGGTGCCCGCGACCTCGACGTCGGCGGGGGCCGAGCGCGGGAACGAGGCCTCGGTGGCGTTGCGGCGCTTGCGGATCGCGTCCGCGGTGACGAGCACGCCCGCGACCGTCACGGGTGCCGCGACGGCGACCACGAGCGCACGGGAGAGCAGACGGCGGGCGGTGCGCAGGGCGGAGTCGGCGGACAGGTGCACGCACTCACCGTAGCGGGCGGCACCCCGGGCGCGACCGGAAGACGGTCGCGCCGCGGGTGAGATCCCGCACGAGCCCGTCCCCGGCGGGTCCTGGCGCGTACTCAGTGCGAGCGCAGCGCGCGGACCAGCTCCGCCTTGCGCATGGAGGACCGCCCCTCGATGCCGATCTCGGCGGCGCGCTTGCGCAGCTTCTCGACGGTCCAGTCCTCGTAGTCGCCGGCCTTGCCGCCCTTGCGGCCCACGCTCGTGCGCGACGAGCCCGCCGCGGCGTTCGCGATGCGGGCCGCCTTCTCCTTCGAGTCGCCCTCGTCCCGCAGCTTCTCGTACAGGTCGGGGTCCTTCACGCTCGGACCCGGGTCACGCTTCGGCACGACGGCCTCCTTCACCTCGGTCCGGCGGCCCGGACGGCAGCGCCGGTCTCCCGACAGGTTCTCGCCCTCGTCGTCCTCTCGCACGCGGACGACTCCTCCCGCGCGGACGACGCTCCAGCACGACGACGCGCGACGACCCCGCGTCGACGTGCCCCACGTACCCCGCCAGGGCGGTGAACCCCGACGGGTCGCCGTCACCGACGACGTCCCAGCGCACGTCCCCGTCCTCGAGCGAGAGGGCGACCGTCCGCGAGCGTGACGCCGTCGGTGAACGCGGCCGCGACGCCACGGGTGAGATCGACCCGGACGCCCGTGGTGCCCGTGCCGTCGTCCGCCGTCGTGGTGGTGCCCCCGGGCGCCGTGCCGACGCCCGGCGCGGCAGGGCGACCGGCGGGCGAGCTGCGCGGCCACGACCACACGGGCTCGCCCGAGCGCGCGTCCAGGGCGACGACCCGTTCGCCGGTGACGACGACGGCGCGCTCAGCCGCGAGCGCGACGACCTGGGCGACGGGCTGCGCGAGCCGCCACCGCTCGCGCAGCCCGTCGCCGGAGCCGTCCGCGGCCGCGAGGGCGCGCACACCGTCGGCGGTGGCGACCAGCCAGGGGGCAGCGTCGTCCTCGGGGCCGACGAGCGGCCGCAGGAGCCGACCGTCGACGGCGGCGAGCACCGCCGCGTCCGGGGCGACGAGCTCGGTCGTCGCCCCGCGCCCGGGCGGCAGCACGCGGGTGCGCAGGAACGTCCCGTCGGGCAGCGGGACGACGTCGGTCGTGACGGCCGGGCCGGGGGCGTCGATGCGGGCGCCGGCGAGGGTGAGGACGGCGCTGACGCGACATCCCCGCACGACGAGCAGGCCGTCCTCGACGGTGGCGGCGGCCTGCCCGGCGACCTGGGGCCGGCACATCGGGGTGCGTTCCGCGTCGTCGGGCGGCACGTCGTGCCGCCAGCGCACGCGCGCCGTGCGAGCGTCCTGGAGCGCGAGGTGCACGACCCCTCCCGTGCGGGCCCACCGCAGCACGGTCCCGTCGGGCGCGGGGACCGCGCGGCCGAGCGTGTCGCCCAACGGCACCGGGCCGGTGGCCGGGCCGTCCGGGCCGACGACGTGCGCGACCGGGGCGAGCGCGGGTCCCGTCACGCACACGAGCGCGCCGGTCACCGGTCGCGCCGCCTCGTCGGCGGCCGGTCCGCACGAGGCGGTCGCGTCGAGAGCGAGCCAGCGCCGGGCGCCCGAGGCGGCGTCGCGCCCCTCGACCCCGGCGGCGGTGACCGTGACGACCACGTCGTCGACGACGGCTACGCGCGGGGCGGCGGCGTCCGCGGACCAGGCGGGGGTCGGGGGCACCGCGAGCGAACGGACGGCGCCGGTGTGGGCGAGGCGGGCCTGCTCCGCCGTCGACGAGCGCCACGAGGCGACCGCGCCGAGCGCGACCGCGAGCGCGAGCGCGAGCAGAGGCGCCACGACGCGCGCGAGGAGGGTGCGTCGTCGGCCAGGGGCCGCGCGCCCGGGTGCCCCCTCCGCGGGTGTGCCGCGCCCGCCCGGCGCGGGCTCGTCGTCGGGGACGAGCTCCACCTGGTGGAGCGGGGCCATGCCTGCGACGCTACGCCTCGCCCGGCCGGGTGTCAGCGCCCCCGAGGTCACCGCCCGGGTGCTCGGGCCGGTCAGGCCTCGCTGGGTTCGAGCGCCGCGGAGAGCGGGTGGGCCCGGATCGCGGCCGCGAGCTCGCCCTCGATGCGGTCGAGGTAGACGCCGGTGGTCGCGATGGACGCGTGCCCGAGCAGCTCCGCGACGACCTTGACGTCCCAGCCCTCCGCGGCGAGCAGCGTCGCGGTCGTGTGGCGCAGCGCGTGCGGGGTCGCCTCGCGACGGTACTGCGCGGGCATGCGTTCGACGCAGCGCCGCAGCAGCCCGCGCACGGCCTGGGCGTCGATCCGGCGGCCCCGCCACGACAGCAGGAGCGCGCGCCGGGCGTCCGGGTCGTCGGGCCGGCGGGCGAGGAGCGTCGGGCGCAGGCGCGCGAGGTACTCCTCGAGCGCGTCCGCGAGCGGGGGAGACAGCGTGACGGTGCGGACGTGGCCACCCTTGCCCTGGATGCGCCATCGCGTCTGGTCCGGTTCGCGGGAGAAGTCGTCGAGGTTCGCCCGCTCGAGCTCGGACACGCGCGGGCCGAGGACGAGGAGGAGCGCGACGACGAGGCGGTCACGGAGCTGGAGGTCCTGGTCGCGGCGCGAGACGGCGGGCTCCCCGGGTGCGCGGGCGGCGGACACCTCGAGCAGCGAGGCCGCCGAGCCCGCGGACAGCGCGGTGCGGGCGACGCGCAGCCCGTCGCGCAGGCGGGCCGGGGGAGCGGCCCACTGCATCGGGTCGGCCTGCACCCAGCCCTCGCGCGCGGCGTGCGCGAAGAAGCGCGTCACCGACTGGCGGAACCGGTTCACCGTCGCTGCCGAGCGGCCCGTGCTGCCGGGCTTGCGGGACGCATCGGCGTACCGGCCGTCGGGCGTGGTCTGGTAGCGCAGGAGCACGTCGTCGACGTCCTCGCCCGTGACGTCGTCCAGGATGCGCGCGGGTCCCGCGAGGCGCGCGAACTCCGCGACGTCCCGCTCGTAGCTGCGGCGCGTCGTGGGGGACAGGATGCCGCGCAGGGTCTGCGCGGCGACGGACGCGAGATAGCGGTCGGCTGCCTCGGCGACGGTGATCCGCTCGAGGCGGGGCGGGGCGACCATGGTGCGGGCCTCCTGGGGGACGGGTCGCCGTCAGCCTAGGACGCGCCACCCACAGCGCTGCCCGCCCGCGGCGCGCTGACCTGCACCGACGCTCTTGTGGTCGTCAGCCGCGCGCCTCGGTACCCGCGGCGAGGTGCGCGACGTCGCCCAGGGCGACGACGGCGCGGTTGTGGAAGTAGCCGTCCTCACGCAGCGTCGTGATGCTGCCCGAGGGCACCGGGAAGGCGACGTGCCCCGCGGCGTCGACGGGCATGCCGATCCAGGCCGCGACGACGAACGTGGCGGCGAACCCGTGCGTCACGACGACCTGGTGGTCCGCGTCCCGGCGCAGGAGGTCCGTCGTCGCCGCGTACACGCGCTGCGCGACGTCGAGGCGGGTCTCGGCGCCGGCGACACCGACGTCGTGCCGCAGGCGGTCGCCCGTCGCGGGCGGCGGGACGAACCGTGCGTCGAGCCACGCCTGGGGCCGCCCGCCGGCCTCGCCGTAGGACGCCTCGCGCAGCCGGGGGTCGAGGCGCACCGCCGTGCCGAGCGCGTCGGCGACCGCGGTCGCGGTGCGGCGCGTGCGCAGGAGGTCGGACGTGACGACGTCCGTCCTCGCACCGGCCGGGACACGTGCGCGCAGCGCCGTCGCGACGAGGTGCGCCTGCCGCAGCCCGGCGGGGGTGAGGTCGGAGTCGTGCTGGCCGCCGACGAGTCCGTCGACGTGGTGCGTCGCCTCCGGGTGGGTCACGACGTGCACGGTGCGTTCGCGCACACCGACGAGGTCGGGCAGCGGGGGAGCGAGGAGCGGTCGGGGAGCGTCGGGCACCGGGACAGGGTGGCACACACGGCCGACAGGACGGCGGCGGCGAGGGGAGCGTCGTGGCGGGCGTGCACCGTGACGCAGGGGCAGCCTCGCCTGGAGCGGGGGATCGATAGCTCCGGCGGACCCGGCGGCAGGATGGTGATCCGAAAAAACGGCCGGCGACCCGTCGTGCGGTCACCGCTCGCACTCGCGCGTCACCATGGTGTTGACCTAAACACAATGGTTTGGGTCTTATGTCCGCTTCTAGGCATCGTAGCCGATGGTGCGGTCCCGAACCACCCGTCGGCTGCTGGGCGCTGCGCCGGGTCGCGGCGAGCTCGCGGACGACGGGCGGTCGGCACGCTGGTCGGCATCGTTCGTGGGACGGGCCTGCACGGGGGACACCGTGCGCCAGGTCCACACGCCGGCCGCCGCGAGGCCGCCGACGGCGCCGATGACGAGGAACGCCAGGACGGTCAGGACGAGCACCGGCAACCAGACGAGCGTCGCGCACGTGATCAGGACGCGTCCAGACCGACGGGCGTCCGGTGCGGCGGCCGTGAACACCGAGGTTGACGCGCCCGAAGATGCTGAGACGGATTTCGAGGGCGCCGGTGCGACGGACGCGCCGATACCGGACCGCGACGCACGCTGCAAGGATCGCACGGCGCGGCGAGCCGCTCGGCGGTCGGCGTTGCGGGCGGCCGGGGCGAGAAGCTGCGGTGCGTACGTCGTCGTGCTCATGACGAAGGGGAGTCCACCAGGGCGCCTGGTGATGCGCCGGAGGGCGCTTCATCTCCGGCGTAATGACATAATGTACATTATCGGCGGCTGATGATGAGTGTTGTCATGGGTCGCCAAGCTCCTGCCAGCACGGGTCCGGAGCCTGTTCGACGGCTCGCTCTGACAACATCGCCGCATGGAGCTCGTGTGCCGCCGGTGCCATCGAAGCGTGCGCGTGGGCGCGGCCGAGTACGAGACCTTCGAGCGGATGCACTACGTCTGCTTCCACTACGAGTTCGAGCACCAGGACTTCGACGTCGACGAAAGCTGTCGACTGGCCGGCTGCCCCTCCGAGGCGAACGGCTCCGGCAGGCGGACGGTCATCGCGACGGCCCGAGCCTTGGCGACTGCCGCAGCTGCCGACGACCCTTGGAGCAACCGTTCCCTCCACGAGTACCTCGAGGCGCTCGCGCGATGGCTCGAGAACTCAGACGCGTACTACCGCAACGATGCCGACCGCAGGACCACACCCCCCGACGGGTGGACGGTCGTCGACGATGCCCTGCGCGCGGCTGCGACGCACGAATGAAGACCCGTTGCCTCACGCGCGCCAGGACATCCGCGTGGTGTTCGCGTCACCGGGCGGTTCCAGGACCTCACGAACGACTTCCCCTGGTCTTGGCATGCTGCTGACCTAGACGCGCAGATCGCCGAACGCTGTTCCACGGACGCGACAGGCACGTGAGATGCGAGGTACCAACTACTCCCCCGGCGCCCTCGTCGAGCAGAGGTGCGGCCGAGAGCCGCCGAGCACCGCGACCTTCGACGGCACCCTGCGGGTCCGCGGGTGTGTACTGGCCCTATGGGATCCGCCGGCCTGGAACCGTCCACCCGCTGCGCGATCGACGCGGTCACCGCGCTGCGTCTCGTGCTCGACGACGTGACCCTCGGTGCGCGCCGCCCGCTCGTCGGGCCGTCCGTCCTGCGCAGCCACGCGCTGTCGATGCTGTACCAGGACGTGCGCCGCGGCGCCCTTGACGAGAAGACGGCGCGCGAGCGTCTCGAAGGTGTCGCGTCGCTGCGGATCCGTCTGCTCGGTGACCGGGTCTCGCGCGCGACGGCGTTCCGCATCGCGCGCGAGATCGACGCCGACGACACGTCGGCCACCGAGTACGTCGCGGTCGCGACGCTCCAGGCCGACGTCCTCGTGGCCGGTGACGAGCAGGTCGCCGCCGCGGCGGACGGCCGGATCCCCCTCGTCGCGTACGAGGACCTCCTGCACTGAGCCACCAGGTCCGACCGCGCTCGTGACACCACGGTCGAACCCGTCCGAGCCGGGCTCGGGGTCAGTCGTCGAACACGTGCCAGCAGATCGCGCTGCGACGCCTCTGGTCGTCGAGCACGAGCTCGCGCAGCTCGGCCGGGATACGCCCGCGCTGTCGGTCCCGTTCCGCGAGGCGCGCCGCCTCGGCGTCCTCCCCCCGTGCTGCGGCGTCCGCGGCAGCCGCGCGGATCGCGTACGCCGCCGCGCCCAGCCCGTGGGCGGCGACGTGCGCCACCGCGACGGCCTGTCCGGCCGCGAGCGCCGCGTACTTGAGGGGTGCGGCCTGGTCGCGGCCGGCGGCGTTGGCGACGAAGGCGGTGGTGTGGGCGGTCTTCATGGGGACGTCGCCGCGGATCCAGGCGCGGGCGACGTCGAGAGCGTCCCGGGGTCGGGTGTCGTCGGGTCGTGCGCGTTCGAAGAGGGGCAGGACGTGCTCGGCACAGTCGACGGCCCATCGGGCGATCTGGTGGTGGTGCTCGTCGGTGAGGGTGCCTCCGCGTCGGATGGTGACGAGGCGGGGGTCTCGGTCGGTGGGAAGGATCGGCATGGTGTGATGCTCCCCCGGTCCGGTGTCGGGGCACCAGCCCGGGGGGTGCGTGGGCCAGGTCGTGGGGCCGATGGCCGGGGGGCTCTGGTGGGGCGAGGGTCGGGCGGCGTACGGTGCGAACGTCCCCGTTCGCCGTCCGCCCGGGAGGTGCTGACGCCTCTCCCCCGGGCCGGGACCTTCGTGTCGTGTCGTCGGCGCGATGGGTCCTCTCCCCCGGGTCTGGCAGGTCGTGGCGGGCGGGCCGTTCTCGAGGAGGCGCTCATGGTCCGGTTCACCCGCTCCGACGATCTACGGGGTGCGACGTTCGAGGGTGTGGATCTGCGGGGTTCGCGGTTCGTGGAGCCGGACCTGTCCGGGGTCGTGGTGCGGGGTGCGCAGGTGGAGGGTCTGGACGTCGACGCGCCGTGGTTGTCGGACGGCGATGCTCCGGTGCTGGTGAACGGGGTGGACGTGCGGGGGTTCGTGGAGGCGGAGCTGGACCGGCGGTTCCCGGGCCGGGAGCTGCGGCGGGCGGCGGATCCGGAGGGTCTGCGGGTGGCGTGGGCGGCGCTGGAGTCCACGTGGGCGGCGACGCTGGAGCGGGTGGCGGCGTTGCCCGCGAGCGCCGTGGACGTGTCGGTGGAGGGTGAGTGGTCGTTCGCGCAGACGGTGCGGCACCTGGTGCTGGCGACGGACGCGTGGCTGGGGCGTGCGGTGCTGGGGGTGGAGCAGCCGTTCCATCCTCTGGGGCAGCCGGGTCCGCAGGCGGCGGAGGACGGGTTGGACCTGTCGCTGTTCGCTGTGGGGACGCCGTCGTTCGGCGACGTGCTGGAGGCGCGGGCGGGCCGGGTGGCGATGGTGCGGGACTTCCTGGCGGGGGTGACGCCGGAGTCGTTGGGGGTGGTGCGTCACAACCCGTGGTCGCCGGAGTATCCGGAGACGACGTTGTCGTGCGTGCACGTGATCCTGGAGGAGGAGTGGGAGCACCACCGGTTCGCGGTGCGGGACCTGGCTGTGGTCGAGGCGTCGTTGGCGGGGTGAGCGCGGGCGTTCCGGCTGTAGTGCGTGGGGTCAGGTGGTGCGTGTCACCTGGGCGGCGAGGTTGGGGGTGAGCCGGGTGAGGTCGGGGTCGGTGGGGAGCCCGTCGGGGACGAGGGTGGCGGTGACGAGGGTCTGGGCGTCGCCGTACTCCAGGCGGAGGTGGCCGTCGTCGAGGTCGGTGACGAGGCCGCAGGTGGAGGCTCCGGCGTCGTCGTCCGGGGTGTCGCCTTCGACGACGGTGACGAGGCAGACCACGTCCTGCCCGTCGCGGGTGCCCGACCCGGCGTAGAAGGTGGCCCCGTCGAGCTCGCTGAGGCGTCGCGCGGAGGTGGGGTCCATCTCGTCGGGCGTCATCGTGTCGACGAGGGCGTCGTCGGGGGTGGGTGCGTCGGCGAGGCGGGTGACGAGATCCTGGGGTGTCACGGGCCCGGAGCAGGCGGTGAGGGCGACGAGCGCGGCGCCGACGAGGAGGGTGGGTCGGGCCGGGTGGCGGGACAGGTCCATCGTGGATGGATATCACGGCGGAGGCTACGGTGGCGGCATGGATCGTGCGGCGTTCGTCGGCTTCGTCCGTTCTCAGGGGTGGGGGGTCGTGGCGTCCATCGGTCATGACGGTGGCCCGCAGGCGGCGTTCCTCGCGGTGGCGGCGACGGACGCGGGTGAGCTGGTGTTCGACGCGCGCGCGTCGTCGCGCAAGGTGGCGAACGTGGCCCGGGACCCGCGCGTCGCCGTGACGGTCGGGGGGACGGACGGGACGACCGTGCAGTGCGAGGGTGTCGCGGACGTCCCGGCCGGTGCGGGCCGGCGGCGCTGCGCCGCGGCGTACGCGGCGGCGTTCCCGCAGTTCGCGGGGTCGTTGCTGGACGACGACATCGTGCTGCTGCGGGTCACGCCGGCGTGGGCGCGGTACGGGGACTTCCGCGACGGCCGGTCCGTGATGATCGAGGTCGACGTGATCGGGTGGGGTCCGGTCGGGGACTGAGGTACTCCCCCGTCGGGCCGGTCAGTCGAGCAGGGCCTGCTTGGCGCGGGCGTACTCGGTGTCGGTGAGGTCTCCGGCGCGGTGGAGGGCGGCGAGGCGTTCGAGCCGGGTGACGAGGTCCGCTCCCCTGCCGGTCGGTGCCGGGTCGGTGGTTACGCGCCCGACGACGCGCCACAGGGCACGCGTGAACACTCCCGGTCGGCGGTCGGTCCCGGCATGGTCGGGGCGCAGGTGCGGGACGCGGGCGGAGGGCGCAGTGCGGTCGTCGAGCTCGATGGCGCCGGGGCGGGTGGCGGCGAGCGAGCGGGCGAAGCGCGCGAACCGGGCAGAGGAGCCCTCGAGCAGGACGGCGCGCGTGGCGCGGGCGGTGGGGTGCTGGTCGTCGCGCCAGGTGACGGCGACGGTGGGGCCGTCGCCGGTGACGGTGACGACGGGCCGCCCGGCGGGCTGCAGGACGGTGTCGTCGCCGCGCACGAGGCGCAGGCGCGTGCCGTCCCACACGAGGCGGCCCCCGGCGACGTGGAACATGGCGGGGTACCGGGGTGCGGCGGTGAACCGGGCGGCGTCGGGGGTGGGCTGCGGTGCCCGGACGATGCCGACGGGCCGGCGCCGGGGTGGGGCCGCGACGTCATGGTCGGGGCGGGGCGCGTGGTCGGCGAGGGCTTCGACGACGGGGACGGCGAGGGTCTGCGGGGCGGCGGGGCGCGTGGCCGGTTCCGGGTCGCCGGGTCGCGCGGCCTGGTCCTCGGTGGTGCTGCGGCGCATGGTGCTCCCCCGTCGTCGGTCCCCCGATCCTGCCGCGACGGGCCTGCCGGGGGCAAGGCCGGTCGCGGTGCGGGCGGGGTGTCGTCGCAGGTCGGGCGGGGGTGCGCGCCCCGGCCGGAGCACCGGTGGCCGGGGCGCGCGGTCAGGAGGTCACAGGCCGCCGAGCAGGGCCGTGAAGTCGGGCGTCCCGGCGAACGGGTCGGCGGGGCCGGTGTTCTTGCGCAGCGCGACCTTCTCCGCGAGCTCGCGGCCCGCGCGGGCGATGCGGGCGGGCAGGCCGCCCCCGGAGTCGCCCTCGGCGGCCGCCCAGTCGTCGGTCGCGGCGAACACGGACGTCGTGGCGACGTCGGCCCGCAGGTAGGTGAACAGGGGGCGCAGCGAGTACTCGAGCGCGAGCGAGTGGCGGGCGGTGCCGCCGGTCGCGCCGAGCAGGACGGGCGTGCCGGTGAGCGAGTCCTTGTCGAGGACGTCGACGAACGACTTGAGCAGCCCGGAGTACGTGGTGGTGAACAGCGGGGTGGTCACGACGATCCCGTCGGCGGCGGTGAGGCGCTCGAGCACGCCCGCGAGGTCGCCGGTCGGGAAGCCGGTGAGCATGGCGTCGACGACGGCGTGCGCGTGGTCGCGCAGCTCGACGGTCTCGATCTCGGCGCTCACGCCGAGGCCCTGCAGCTCGCGCACCGTGGCCTCGCCGAGCCGGTCGGCGAGCAGGCGCGTGGAGGACGGCTTGGACAGCCCGGCGGACACCACGACGAGGCGGCGGTCCGGGGCGGGGGTGCTGGCGGTCATGCGGTGCTCCTGAGGTGCTGACGTGCGGTGCGGGGTGCGGCCCGTCGCGGGCCGGGTGCTGCAGTGCCCGACGGCGGCCGGTCGCGGGTGCGGGGCACTCCTCGACCGTACGCCGTCGGGCGGGTGGTCACGGCGCGGGTGTCGCGGGCGTCACAGGCCGAACGCGGCACCGGCGGTGGCGGTGCGGGTGTCGTCCTCGGCGGTGCGCCCGGTCCAGAGGTCCTCGGTGCCGCCGACGTGCGCGGCGCCCTCGGTCCCGGCGGCGCGGGCGGCCGCGACGCGCTCGGCGTGGCTCGGCGGGTTCGCCGGCACGTGCGCGGGGCGGACGGCCTCCATCTCCTTGCGCAGCACGGGCACGACCTCGCCCGCGAGGAGGTCGATCTGCTCGAGCACGGTCTTGAGCGGCAGGCCCGCGTGGTCGACGAGGAACAGCTGGCGCTGGTAGTCGCCCACGTGGTCGCGCATCGCGGCGTACCGGTCGATGACCTGCTGCGGCGAGCCGACGGTGAGCGGCGTCTCGCGCGTGAAGTCCTCCATCGAGGGCCCGTGCCCGTAGACGGGCGCGTTGTCGAAGTAGGGGCGGAACTCGTCCCACGCCTTCTGGGAGTCCTTGCGCATGAACACCTGGCCGCCGAGCCCGACGATCGCGGTGTCCGCGGGGCCGTGGCCGTGGTGCTCCCACCGCTGACGGTAGAACTGCACCATCTGCTTGGTGTGGCTCATGGGCCAGAAGATGTTGTTGTGGAAGAACCCGTCGCCGTAGTAGGCGGCCTGCTCGGCGATCTCGGGGCTGCGGATCGACCCGTGCCACACGAACGGCGGGACGCCGTCCAGCGGCCGCGGCGTCGAGGTGAAGCCCTGGAGCGGGGTGCGGAACTTGCCCTCCCAGTCCACGACGTCCTCGGTCCACAGCCGGCGCAGCAGCGCGTAGTTCTCGATCGCGAGCGGGATGCCCTGCCGGATGTCCTGCCCGAACCACGGGTACACCGGGCCGGTGTTGCCGCGGCCCATCATGAGGTCCATGCGGCCGTCCGAGATGACCTGGAGCATCGCGTACTCCTCCGCGAGGCGCACCGGGTCGTTCGTCGTGATGAGCGTGGTCGAGGTCGACAGGACGATGTTCTTCGTCACGCCCGTCAGGTAGCCGAGCATCGTCGTCGGCGAGGACGGGACGAACGGCGGGTTGTGGTGCTCCCCCGTGGCGAAGACGTCCAGCCCCGCCTCGTCCGCGTGTTTCGCGATCGTCAGCATGGACCGCACGCGCTCGGTGTCGTCGGGGGTCCGGCCCGTCGTGGGGTCCGTCGTGACGTCGCCGACGGTGAAGATGCCGAACTGCATGGTGTGCTCCCGTGAGTCCTAGGTCGATGCGTTTGCATGTACATGCCGCTCAACCCGGCTCCCCCCGGGTTTGTTCCCACACTCCCGGCCCGGGGGTGTGAGCGTGCACACGTCCGGGGCCGGGCGGGGGCCGCGGAGTTGCGCGGGGCATCGAAACCCGGGAGCCTGGGACGGCGCGCCGAGGCGGGCCGGCACGACGCACCGCGGGGGCCACCAGGTCGTGAGGCCCCGCGACGTTCACCGGACCTTCACGGCGCGTCGGAACACCGACCGCACGTGAGGCGTTGCCTCTCGTAGACCGGGCCGCTGCCCGCACCCCCACCGGGCGCGCCCACCCACCCCCGAAGACCCCTCAGGAGGACACCATGGCCGACCGTTCGCTGCGCGGGATGAGCATCGGTGCGAAGAGCATGGAGTCGGACGAGGGCGTCGACTTCGCCCCCCGCTTCCAGGCGCACTACGACTGCCCCAACGGGCACACCATCATCCTGCCGTTCTCGACCGACGCCGAGGTCCCCCCGGTGTGGGAGTGCCGCTGCGGCGCCGAGGCGCTGCTGCGCGACGCGGAGCGCCCCGAGCCCAAGGCCGGCAAGCCCGCCCGCACCCACTGGGACATGCTGCTCGAGCGCCGCACCATCTCCGAGCTCGAGGAGCTCCTCGACGAGCGCCTCGGCCTGCTGCGCGCCGGCAAGCTGCGCCGCAGCGCCTGACGCCTCGCCGCACCCGTCACGAGAGGCCCGGACCCCCGCGAGGGGTCCGGGCCTCTCCGCGTCGCGCCCAGCACCGCGGCGACGCCTCAGCGCGTGCCGTGCCGCCCCGCGACCGACCGCGCGAGGCTCGCGAGCTGGGCCGCGCGCCGTCGGGCACCCCAGACCGTGACCTTCCACAGCGCCTCGGTGACGATCGCGCGGCTCATCTTCGACCGCCCCGCCGTGCGCTCGACGAACGTGATCGGCACCTCCGTCGCGCGGCCACCCGTCCGCACGACCCGCCACGCCATGTCGACCTGGAAGCAGTACCCGTGCGACTCCACGCTCGCGAGGTCGACGGCGCGCAGCGCGGACGCGCGGTAGGCGCGGTAGCCCGCCGTCGCGTCGCCCAGGTGCAGCCCCAGCGCGAGGCGCACGTACGCGTTGCCCGCGCGCGAGAGCACCTCGCGGTGCCGCGGCCAGTTCTCCACGCGCCCGCCCGGGACCCAGCGCGACCCGATGACGAGGTCCGCGCCGTCGTGCGCGCCGTCCACCGTGGCGGGGCCGAGGGCGGCGAGCAGGGACGGCAGCTGCTCCGGCTGGTGGGAGCCGTCGGCGTCCATCTCCACGAGCACGTCGTACCCGGCGTCCAGGCCCCACCCGAACCCCGCGACGTACGCGGCGCCCAGGCCCTCCTTCCCGGCCCGGTGCAGCACGTGCACGCCCGGGTCGGCGGCGGCCGCGGAGTCGGCGAGGTCGCCCGTCCCGTCCGGGCTCGCGTCGTCCACGACGAGCACGTCCGCGTCCGGGACGGCGGCGCGCAGGCGCGCGAGCGTGCCCGGCAGGGTCAGCGCCTCGTCGTACGTCGGCACGACGACGAGCACGCGCCCGCCCGGGACGCCGCCCTCCCCCGCGCGCGGACTCACGGTGCCTCGTCCCCGGCCGGCGCCGCGGCGGTCCGGGTGCGCCGCTCGCGGACGGCGGTGACGACGCCCGCGGCGAGGAGGCCGAGGGCGAGGAGCTCGACGGCGCGGCCCGGCCAGTCCCCGGCCCGCACGGCGGGCGTGAGGCTGGTGCGCAGCGGCAGGTCGGCGACCATCTGGTCGGCGGTGAACAGGCCCGTGCTCTGCAGGAGCGTGCCGTCGGGGGCGATGACGCCGCTCACGCCGACGGTCGAGACCTGCACGGTCGCGCGGCCCGTCGACACGGCGCGCAGCCGCGACATCGCGAGCTGCTGCGTCGACTCGGCGGTGTACCCGAACGAGGCGTTGTTGGTCGGCACGACGAGCAGCTCGGCGCCCGCGTCGACCGCGTCGTTCACGAGGCCGTCGTAGGCGACCTCGAAGCAGATGACGACGCCGAGCGGCACCGTGCGCCCCAGGCGGGGCGCGTCGAGGTCGACGACGCCGGTCTCGGTGCCCGCGATCATGTCGATGCTCACGCGGTCGACCTGGTCGGAGAACACGCGCAGCAGGGAGCGCAGCGGGATGTACTCGCCGAACGGTGCCGGGTGCTGCTTGGCGTAGCGGTCGACGACGCCGGTGCCCGGCTCCCACAGGAGCGACACGTTGTACCGGCCGCCGGTCTCGGGGTACTCCTGCGCGCCGACGAGGATCGGCGCGCCGACCTCCTGCGCGACGTCGTCGATGGCGCGCGCCACCTCGGGCGTGGTCTGCGGGTCGAGGTCGGACCCGTTCTCGGGCCACAGCACGACGTCGAGGTCGCCCGGCTCGACGTCGTCGAGGAGCGCGAGCGTGCCCTGCAGGTGGTTGTTCAGCACCTCGGCCCGGTTCGCGAACGACCCGAGGCCGGGCTCGCCCACGTTGCCCTGCACGGCCCCGACGGCGAGCGTGCCCGCCTCGGCGCGCGTGTCGAGCGGCACGAGCAGCGGTGCGACCACGAGCGCGGCCGCGACGGCCACGGGGACGACGGCGCCGGCCACGACGTCGCTGGTCGCGACGTCACGACGGCGCACCACGGCGAGCACCGCGACCGCGAGCAGCGCCCCGACGAGCGCGACGAGCAGCGACACGAGGACCTCTCCCCCGAGCCACGCCGCGCGACCCAGCGGGGAGTCCGCCTGGGAGAACGCGAGCCGGCCCCAGGGGAACCCGCCGAACGGCACCTCGGTGCGCGCCTGCTCGGCCCCGACGAACAGCACCGCGAACGCGACGGCCTGCTGCCCGGGGTGCCCCGTGAGCCATGACCAGCGGCGCGCCCAGACCCACGCGGCACCGAGCAGCCCGACGAAGCACGCCTCCATGACGGACAGCGCGAGCCACGGCACGGTCTCGGTCGCATAGTTCGCCCACCACAGGTGCGGCAGGAAGAACGCCAGGCCCCACACCAGGCCCACGAGGAAGCCCCAGCGCGCGCCGTCGCGGCGCAGCGCCCACAACAGGGCGGCCACGCCGACGAACGCGAGCGGCCACCACCCGCGGTCGGGGAACGCGGTGTCGGTGAGCAGGCCGCCCGCCAGGGCGAGCAGGAGCGTCAGGGGCCGCGACGGGACGGCGGTCGACGGACCCGCGGGGACCTCGCGCTCGGGTCGGCCGTCGGGCCGTGCGTTTGGCCCAGCGTCCGGCACGGCGTCGGGCTGCCGGTCGTGGGGCGTGCCCGTCTCGGGCGCACGGGCGGCCGTGCCTGCGGGGCGGGATCGCCCGGCGGAAGCGGCCGGGGGCTCGGGGGCGTGCACGGGTGCACCCTACGCCACGGACCTGCACGAAGACCTGGCGGGCCGCCGCCGTCCGCGGAGGGTCGGCGGGGGCGGGAAAGGAGTGTGTGCGGGCTCGCGCGCCCTTCGGCCCGTACGACGCCGCCACCGGCGGAGCACGTTTTCTACTGAGCGCGCGAGCCCGGCCAGGTACCCGGCGCGGCACGCCGAGGGGTCGTCGTCGGTGGCTGATCCCCCTGCGGCCACGGGGGCCGGAACACCCTGTCGAAACTACTCCGGCTCACCGCCCTGTCAAGCGGGAGCGATCAGACGAAGGTGTCGAACAGGGGCACTCCGGCCCGCACGGTCTGCAGGCACCGCGGTCGCGGCACGTCCGGCCCGAGCTCGGGCAGCAGCGGCTGCCCCGCGCGCGCGTCCGTGCTCCACGACGACGTCGTGCGGCCCAGCGCGCCCTGCACCACGAGGTGCTCCCCGCGCCACACCGCGAGGTGCGCGGGCGCCCCCACCCGCAGCTGCCCGGCGCCGGTGTGGTCGAGCCCGGCGATGCGCCACCCGCCGCGCGTGTGCGCACGGAACGCGGCACGCGCCGAGATCTGCTGGTCCGGGTCGACGTGCGACATCGCGGCGAGCACGCCCGCCCACGGGTCGATCCGCGTCACCGGCGCGTCCGACCCGAACGCGAGCGGCACGCCCGCACCCGCGAGGTCCGCGAAGGGGCTCAGGCCCTGCGCCCGCATCGCCCCCACGCGCGCCGCGTACATGCCGTCCGGGCCGCCCCACGCGGCGTCGAACGCGGGCTGGATGCTCAGGCTCACCCCGTACAGCAGGAGCGTGGCGAGCGCGGTCGCGTCGACGAACAGCGCGTGCTCGACCCGGTGCCGCGCCGCGCGCACCGCGCCCTGCCCGTGCGCCTCGGCCGCGAGGCCGAGCCCGAGCACGAGCTCGTCCATCGCACGGTCCCCGATGACGTGGAACCCGCCCTGCGTGCCGGCCGCCGCGACCGCGGACAGGTGGACCGCGATCTGCTCCGCCGTGAGGTACAGGTTCCCGCGGTCGCCGCGGTCCGGCCCGTCCTGGTACGGCAGCCGCATCGCCGCCGTACGCGACCCGATCGACCCGTCCACGTTGAGGTCGCCCGCGATGCCAGCGAGCCCGGGCACGTCCGCGAGGAGCGCACGGGCGTCGTCGGCCGTGGCGCACAGCTCGCCCCGGTACCCCACGACGTGCGGCAGGCCCGACGACGCGTCCGCCGTGAGGGCGAGGATCTCCCGCAGCCCGGCGCGCGTGTCGATGTGCGGGGCGCTCATCTCGTGCACCGACACCACGCCCTGCTCGGCCGCGGCCTGCAGCGCCGTGCGGTACAGGTCCGTGCGCCGCGCCGGGGACACCGCCCGGGCGACGTCGCGCGCGACGTGGTGCGCCTCCCCCGCGACCCAGCCCGACTCGTCCCACCCGGGCCGCGTCTCGAGCGCGCAGCGGCGCGCGAGCGTCGTGGACACCACCGCCGAGTGCACGTCGACCCGCGCCGCGTACACCGCGCGGCCGCCCGCCGCGGCGTCGAGCTCCTCGCGCGTCGGGGGCCGCCCCTCGGGCCAGGACCGCTCGTCCCACCCGAAGGCGAGCACGACGTCGTCCTCGTGCGCGCCGGCCGCGGCCTTCGCGACGGCGTCGAGCGCGGCCGCGAGCGACGTCACGCCGGCGCTCGCGGACAGGTCGACGCCCGCCAGGGCGAGCCCGACCTCGAACAGGTGGACGTGGGCGTCGACGAACCCGGGGGCGACGAGCGCCCCGTCGAGGTCGATGACGCGGTCGGCGCGGGCGGCGAGCCCGTCGGCCGTGTCGTCGGCACCGATCCAGGCGATGACGCCGTCGTCGACGAGGAGCGCTTCCGCGAACGGGTCGGCCGGGGAGTGGATCACGCCGCCGCGGTACAGGGTTGAGGCCACAGTCCTTCACGATACCGCCACAACCCGCCGTGCTTCACCGCCCGGTGGCGGCGTCGGCGCAGGTCCGGGCGCGTGTCGTGCACGTCACGCCGTACGGCCGCAGCGCCGACCTTCCGAGCCGACCTTCCGAACCGGCCTCGCGAGCCGGCCTCGCGAGCCGGCCTCGCGAGGCGGTCCCACGCCCGGGCCGACGGGGGCGCCGCCGGTGCGGGGTGCGCTCAGACGCTGGAGTAGGCGACGACGCCGCGGCGCAGGCGGTCGATCGCCTGGCGCGCGGTGCGGCGGACCTCGGGGGTGGGGGCGGCGCCCGCGACCTGGTCGAGGACGTCGATGACCTGCTTGCACCAGCGCACGAAGTCGCCGGCCGCGATCTCGGAGCCGCGCAGCACGGCGTCGAGGCTGCGCCCGACGGCCCAGCGGTGCACGGCGGTGACGAGGCCCTCGTCGAGCGGGCCGGTCGCGTCGATGTCGTGCTCGTCCTCGAGGTCGTCGACCTCGGACCACACGCGCGTGGTGGCCTCGAGCGCGCGCGCCAGCCTGCCCTGGGGGCCGCCGGGGACGTCGGGCTCGCCGTGGTCCTCGCGGCGCCCGGCGTACACGCACGTGGACACGACGGCGGCCAGGGCGGGGGCGTCGAGGTCCTCCCACACGCCGCGGCGCAGGCACTCGGCCAGGAGCAGGTCGTTCTCGGCGTAGAGGCGGCGCAGCCACTGCCCGTCGGGCGTGACCTGCAGCCCGGTGCGCGCGGCCTCGCGGGCGGCGCGACCGGTGGGCGGGCCGCCGGGGGTCTCCTCCTCGTCGAGGGCGTCCTCGAGCGGTGCGGCCGGGTCCTGCGCGGGCTCGGCGGGCGCGAGGTAGCCGAGCGTGACGAGGACGTCGCAGATGCGGTCGAAGACGCGCGCGATGGAGCCGGTGCGGCCCTCGACGCGCCGCACGAGCTGGTCGTGCTCCTTCTTCAGCCGCGCCCACCGCTCCGCCCAGCGGGCGTGGTCCTCCCGGTCGGGGCAGTCGTGGCACGGGTGGGCGCGCAGCTGGGCGCGCAGGCGCGCGAGCTGGGCGTCGTCGGACGCGCCGGACCGGGCGCGGGTGGTGCGGCCGGGGCGCGTGCCCGGCTCGTCGAGCGCGCCGAGCGCGTTGCGCAGGGTGGAGGCGAGGTCGCGCCGCTGGGCGGGCACGCGCGCGTTGAACGTCTTGGGGATGCGCACGCGGGCGACGGTGCGGATCCCGCCGGGTGCGTCGGCGACGGTGAGCTTCTTCACCTGGCGGTCCTGCGTCAGGACGGTGGGGCGCGGTCCGTCGAACCCGGCGCCCTCCCCCGGGTCGAGCACGACGACGTAGCCCGCGCGCCGCCCGGACGGCACCTCGACGACGTCCCCGGGCCGCAGGCGCTCGAACGCGGCGACGACCTCGGCGCGGCGCGACCGGCTCGCGGCGCGCGACAGGTCGCCCTCGCGCGCGGTGATGCGCCGCCGCAGCGCCGCGTACTCGGCGAAGTCGCCGCGGTCGCACGTCATCGCCTGCGCGTACCCGTCGAGGGCCTCGGCGTGCGCCTGCGCCTGCTTGGCCAGGCCGACGACGCCCCGGTCGGCCTGGAACTGCGCGAACGACGTCTCCAGGACCTCGCGCGCCCGGTCGCGCCCGACCTGCGCGACGAGGTTGACCGCCATGTTGTACGTGGGCCGGAAGCTCGAGCGCAGCGGGTACAGGCGCTTGGACGCCAGGCCCGCGAGGTGCACCGGGTCCAGGCCCGCGTGGTCGACGACGACGGCGTGCCCCTCGACGTCGATGCCGCGCCGCCCGGCGCGCCCGGTGAGCTGGGTGTACTCCCCCGGGGTGACGTCGACGTGCGCGGTGCCGTCCCACTTGACGAGCTTCTCCAGCGCGACGGACCGGGCGGGCATGTTGATGCCGAGCGCGAGCGTCTCGGTGGCGAACACGACCTTGATGAGGCCGCGGCTGAACAGCTCCTCGACCGTCTCCTTGAACACGGGCAGCAGGCCCGCGTGGTGGGCCGCGATGCCGCGCGCGAGGGACTCCGTCCACGTCCAGTACCCGAGGACCTCCAGGTCCTCGGTGGGGATGGTCGCGGTGCGTTCCTCCGCGACGCGCCGGATCTCGGCCTCCTCCGCGGGCGACGTCAGGCGCAGGCCCGCGGTGAGGCACTGCTGTACTGCGCCCTCGCACCCGGCGCGGGAGAAGATGAAGTAGATCGCGGGCAGCAGCCCGTCCGCGTCGAGCGCGTCCACGACGGCGAACCGGGCAGGGGTGCGCCGCCCGACGACGGACCGGTCCGGCCCCGGGCGACGCCCGCCGCGGCCCCGGTACCCGCGGTCGCCGGACCCCCGCCGTCCGCCCGGCCCGGGCCCGCCGGTGCGGGGCGCGGTGCGGAACGCGGCGAGCAGGTCGGGGTTGATGGGCGGGTTCACGCCCGGGTCGGTGGGGTCCACCGTCCCGGCGTACAGGTCGAGCAGGTCCGCGCCGGGCGCGCGCCCGGCGCCTACGTGCGCGACCCCGGCCGCGGGGTTCGCGGACGCGACGAGGACGTGCTGCCACAGCGGCACGGGCCGGCGCTCGCTGACGACGACGGTCGTGTCGCCGCGCACCATCTCCAGCCAGTCGCCGAACTCCTCCGCGTTGGACACGGTCGCGGACAGGGACACGAGCTGCACGTCGTCGGGCAGGTGGATGATCACCTCTTCCCACACGGGCCCGCGGAACCGGTCGGCGAGGTAGTGCACCTCGTCCATGACGACGTACGCGAGCCCGTCCAGGGTGCGCGACCCCGCGTACAGCATGTTGCGCAGCACCTCGGTCGTCATGACGACGACGGGCGCCTCCCCGTTGATCGTCGTGTCACCGGTGAGCAGGCCCACGGCGTCGGCGCCGTGGCGGCGCACGAGGTCGGCGTACTTCTGGTTGGACAGCGCCTTGATGGGGGTGGTGTAGAACGCCTTGCGCCCGCTCGCGAGGGCGAGGTGGACCGCGAACTCGCCCACGACCGTCTTCCCCGCGCCGGTGGGTGCGGCGACGAGCACGCCGCGGCCCTCCTCGAGCGCCTCGCACGCGCGCACCTGGAAGTCGTCGAGGGGGAAGTCGAGCACCTGCCGGAAGTCCGCGAGCTGCGTGCGGGACGCCGCCTGGCGGGCCCGGGACGCGGCGTAGCGGGCGGCGGGCGATTCGTCGGCCGTCATGCCGTCAGCCTACGGTCCGCCGCCCACCTCGCCGGTCGAGAGCCCCCTGCTCAGCGGGCCGCGTCGTCGAGCACGCGCAGCGCGCCGGGGACGACGTCGACGCGCAGCGGCAGCGGGCCGAGGTGCTCCCCGTCGGCGAACGCGTGCGGCGGCGCGGCGCCTGCTGTGGTCGGCTCGACGGTGACCGACGTCGCGCGCACGGTCCCGACCGCGCGGTGGGTGAGGTGGCGCCCCGCGTACATGCCGGGGAAGACGCGCGCGGCGCCCCACCGCCCGAGCGGGCCCGCGACGACGACGTCCAGCAGGCCGTCGTCGGGCGTGGCGTCGGGCGCGACGCGGACCCCGCCGCCGAAGCGGGGGCTGTTCGCGACGGCGACGAGCGCGCCCGGCGACTCCCACACGAACGCCCGCCCGTCCGGGCCGTCGGCCGCGTCGGGGTGCTGCGCGGCGTCGGGCGCGGGCAGCAGGGGCGCCCCGGCGAGGACGTCCGGCACGTCGTCTCCCGCGGGCACGCCGCGCACCGTGACGCGGTACCCGTAGGGCCGGTAGCGGGTGATCTCGGTCAGGGCGGAGCGCGCGTACCGGGACCGTCCGCGCGGCCAGGTCGCCGCGTTGGCGTGCGCGTTCACCGCGGCGTCGATCCCGGCGGACAGCACGCCCGCGTACCAGCGCGCGACGGGCACGTGCTCGCCCGCGACCCGGGCGGCGTCGACCACGCGCACGCGCGCCCCGGCGCTCGCGGCGGGTCCGAGCGCGCCCAGGAGCGCGTCGACGCAGCGGTCGGGGCGGCCGGTGGGCAGGTCGAGGGCGTGGGCGAAGTCGTTGCCGGTCCCCACGGCGACGATGCCGAGCGGCACGCCGGTGCCCGCGGTGGCGTTGACGCCGAGGTGCACCATGCCGTCGCCGCCGACGACGACGAGCGCGTCCACGCCCGGTGTCGCGCCGGTGCCGCGGACGGCGGCGTCGGCGGACTCCTGCGCGAGGGGCAGGCTGGGGGCGCTGAGGTCGAGGACGTCGTGCCCGGCCGCGGTGAGCGCCTCGGCCGTGCGTGCGCCTGCGGTGCGGCCCCGCCCGCGCCCGGCCGTCGGGTTGACGACGAGCGCGACCGTGCTCACGCGCGGCCCCCGCGCCCGGTGGGGCGCGGTCGGGGCGTGGTGCTCACAGGGCGAGCCGTGCGGCGTCGCGCTGGTCGACGCGCCGGTCGTGCAGGACGGAGATCCCGTAGGCGAGGAAGTACAGGGCGCAGATGGGCAGCGCGACGCAGAACATGGTGAGCACGTCGGGCGTGGGCGTCATGATCGCGGCGAACAGGAACGAGATGAGCACGGCCCAGCGCCACCCGGCGAGCCACGTCGCGGCGCGCACCACGCCCATCGTGTTGAGCGCGACCATGATCACGGGCACGAGGAACGCGATGCCGAACGCGAGCATGAGGCGCATGACGAACCCGAGGTACATCTGGGCGTTGATGAGGTTCGCGCTGCCGTCGGGCACGAACTCGTTGAGGAGCGCGACCGCGCGCGGCAGCATGACCCACGCGAGCGCGACGCCGGCGAGGAACAGCGGGACGGCGGCGCCGATGAACCCGAACGCGTACCGCTTCTCCTTGGACGTCAGGCCGGGCGTGATGAACGCGAAGAGCTGGTACAGCCACCACGGGCTCGACAGCAGGACGCCGAGGAACAGGGAGACCTTGACCTTCATGTCGATGGCCGTGGCGACGCCCTCGAAGTTCAGTCCCGTCAGGACGTTGCGGCGCTCGGCTGCGTCGACGAGCGGCTGCTGCAGGGCCTGCAGCACCGGCTCGTACACGATCCACCCGACGACGGCACCCAGGACGATGCCGATCGCGGCGAGGAAGAGGCGCTTGCGGATCTCGACGAGATGCTCGCGCAGGGGCATGCGCCCCTCGGGGTCACGGGGAGTGCGGGACACCGACTACGCCTTGGGGGTGTCGTCCTGCGTGGACGACGCCGTGCCCCCCGTCACGCTCGTCGCACCCGTGCCCGTCGCGCCGGTGGTGGTGCCGGTGCTCGTCGTCGCGGTGGTGCCCGACGGCGTGGTGGTCGTCGTCGTGTCGTCGTCCTCGCGCAGGTCCTTGACCTCCTTCTTGAAGATCTTCAGCGACTGGCCGACGGAGCGCGCCATGTCGGGGAGCCGCTTCGACCCGAAGAGCAGCAGGACCAGGAGGATGAGGACGACGATCGTCGCGGGGTGACGAAGGATGTTCACGGCGGGAACCTACTACCTACTCGTGGGCGGCCAGGGGCGACGTTGCTCTTCGCGCCATCATAGGTCACGGTCCTTGCGCCCCGAGGCGTCGCCCGCGCGCCGTGCACGGTCGCGACGGGTGCCCGTCAGGCGTTGAACCGCCGCCAGCGGGACCACACCTGCTCGTCGCGGCGGCGCCGCTGCACGCGCCGCTCCTCGCGGTCCGCGCGCAGCACGTCCACCCGGGCGCGCAGCTCGACCGGGTCGTCGAACAGCGTGGGCGCGGTCGAGGGCTGCGCCTCCTGCTGGGCGCGCGCCAGCTCGTCCGCCCGCGCACCGAGGTCCGCCGCGACCTGCGACGCGCGCGACAGCTCACGCCCCAGGCCCTTGACGGAGCGCCACAGGCGCCGCGCGAGGAAGAACGCGCCCACGAGCGTGCCCACGACGAGCAGCGTCCAGACCCAGAACCACATGCCGCCCACCCTAGCCAGCGGGCCGCTCGCCCGAGCGCCCGCTCCCCTCGTGCGGTGCCTCACCCGGCGCGTCGCCGGGCAGGTGGGCGTACGCGGCCAGGGCGGCGCTCGCGGCCTCGCGCACGTCCTGCGCGACGGCGGCCGGCTCGACGGCCAGGACGTGGCGGGCGCGCTCGGTGAGGAGCTGGCGCAGCCACACCGGGTTGGTGACGCGCAGCCGCACCTCGAACGCGCCGTCCGGCAGGTTGCGCACCGCCTCCACGGGGACCTGCTCGGCCACGGCGCGCGCGGGGCTGGCGAACGTGATGGTCGCGAGGGGCGCGTCGCCGGTGGGCGTGAAGTCCACGTCGGGGTCGACGTCGTGCCCCTCGACGGCCTGGTCGAGCTCGGTCGCGGCCAGGATGCGGTCGACGCGGAACGTGCGCCGCCCCTGGGCGCGGTGGCACCACGCGAGCAGGTACGCGTGCTCGTCCTGCGTGTGCAGGGACACGGGGTCGACCTCGCGCTCGGACTCCTCGTCCGCGGCGGTGACGTACCGGATGCGCAGCCGGTGGCCCGCGACGAGCGCGCTCGTGATGGCCGCGACCACGCGCGGGTCGCCCTCGGGTGCGAGCTGCACGTCGAGCGCCGCCGCGGCCTCCCCGGTCGCGTCGGTCAGCTTGCGCAGCACCGACTCCACGACGCCCGCACGCTCCGGGTCGGCCTGCACCGCCGCCGTCTCGCGCATCGCACGCAGCGCCGCGATGAGCGCGACCGCCTCGCGCGTGCCGAGCCGCAGCGGACGGGTCATGCCACGGGCCTCGGTGAGGCGCACCACGCCGCGCTCGATCGAGTCCGCGTCGAAGTCGATGAGGTCGTCGGGCCAGTACCCGGGCGTGCCCGACACCCACAGGGCGTCGACGTCGTCCAGGACCTGGCGCTCGCTGACGCCGAAGTGCCGCGCGAGCTCGCCCACCGGCACCGGGCCCGCCCCGTCGAGGTACGCCACGATGCCCAGCAGGCGCACCAGCCGGTCGTCCGCGCGCTCAGCCACGCTCCACCTCCGCCTGCCCGCCGCCGTCGGCCGGGCCCGTCGCCAGTCCCGCCGCGTCGCGCAGCCGCCGCACGACCGCCTCGCGCAGGTCCGGCGGGCCCAGCACCAGCACCGCGTCCCCGTACCCCACGACCTCGTCCGCCATCGCGTACCGCACGTCGTACGCCACCTCGAGCACGTCGCGGCCCGCGCCGTCGCCCGCGCGCGCGTCCGGTACCGAGCCCACGACCGTGCCGCGCGCCCGCAGCGCCCCCGCACGCTCGGGCACCACCGCGAGGCGCGCCAGCCCGCCCGCGTCGCGCGTGCCCAGCGCCGCGTCCACGTCCACGTGCGCCGGCACCTCGAACGCGTCGCGCGGCCCCGACGCCCGCACGCGGCCCTCCACCCGGCTCAGCCGGTAGGACCGCGGCGCGCCCCGGTCCAGGTCCAGGCCCACCAGGTACCAGCCGCCGCGCCGCGCCGCGATGCGCCACGGCTGCACCCGGCGCGGCCGCACCTCGCCCGTGCTCGCCGCCCGGTACGTGAACGACACCACGCGCCGCGCCGAGATCGCGTCCATGAGCGTCGCGTACGCGTCCCCCACCGCCCGCACCCGCGGCGCCAGACCCGCCACGACGTCCATCGCGGTCTCCCCCGCACCGGCCGCCCGCAGCTTCGTCAGCGCCCGGGAGATGTCCGTCCGCAGCGTCTTGTCCTGCCAGAACTGCGCCGCCAGCGCCAGCACACCCAGCTCCGCCGGCGTGAGGTCCACCGCAGGCAGCGCGTACGCGTCCTGGTCGATCCGGTACCCCACCTCGTCCGCGTGCCCGCCCGCGTCCACCGTGACGATCGGGATACCGAGGTCGCGCAACGTGTCCTTGTCCCGCTCGAACATCCGTTCGAACGCGTCGGGCGAAGGGGCGTCCCCGTACCCCGCCACGCTCGACCGGATCTGCTGCTTCGTCATCGACGCGTTCGTGTTCACCAACGCGATCACCAGGTTCAGCAGACGCGCCGCAGGGTTCGTCGACGAACCCCCCGACGACGACGCGACGGAGGGCGCGGAGGCAGCAGTGGGCTCGGACATCGGCACCACGCTAGTCGGTCGATAGGGTGTGCCGCGTGATCACGTGGCGGACCGCGACCGTGGTGTCGCACGCGAAGGCCTGGACCGGAGCCCAAGAGCTCGACGTCAAGCTCCACACACCCCTGCCCGGACGGCCCGACGACCCCCACGCCACCGTGCGCGCCCTCGCCTACACCCAGCTCGTCGGCACCCCCCACCCCGGCGACCACGTCCTCCTCAACGTCTCCGCCCTCGCCCGCGGCCTCGGCACCGGCGGCTACGCCCTCGTCGTCGGCCCCGCCCAGCCCGCCACCCCCCTCCCGCCCGACCCCACCCCCGGACCCGGCCACCTCGTCAAGGCCCGCTACACCCCCCTGCAAGCCCTCGTCCTCGGCGTCGACGAGCAGGAGTCCCCCCACCACGACACCCTGCGCGACGCCGACGACCTCGCCGACACCCCCGTCGTCGTCGCCGACCTCCACTCCGCCCTGCCCGCCGTCGTCGCCGGCGCCCGCCACGCCGCGGCGCTCGCAGGCCGCCCCACCCCCCGCATCGCCTACGTCATGACCGACGGCGGCGCCCTGCCCGCCGCGTTCTCCCGCACCATCGCCACCCTGCGCGACACCGGCTGGATCGACACCTGCATCACCGTCGGCCAAGCCTTCGGCGGCGACCTCGAAGCCGTCACCGTCCACACCGGCCTCCTCGCCGCCCACCACGTCACCGGCGCCGACCTCGTCGTCGTCGCCCAAGGACCCGGCAACCTCGGCACCGGCACCCGCTGGGGCTTCTCCGGCGTCGCCGCCGGCGAAGCCCTCAACGCCGTCGCCACCCTCCGCGGCCGACCCGTCGCCTCCCTGCGCGTCTCCGGCGCCGACCCCCGCGACCGCCACCTCGGCATCTCCCACCACTCCCTCACCGCCTACGGCCGCGTCGCCCTCGCCCCCAGCGACCTCCCCCTGCCCGTCCCCACCCCCGACGTCGAGAACCTCCCCGGCTGGGGCCCCGACCTCACCGCCCGCATCACCCACCAGGCCCACACCCTCGCCGCCCCCACCGGCCGCCACCACCCCGTCCACGTCCCCGCCGGACCCGACCTCCTCCACGCCCTGCACGACACACCCGTCCGCCTGTCCACCATGGGCCGCGGACTCGACACCGACCCCGCCGCCTTCCTCACCGCCGCCGTCGCCGGCGCCCACGCCGAGTCCCTCAGACCCGCATGACCACGACGCAGGGGGACCACGACCACCGCCGGTCCGGCCCGGCCCGCTTCACCGCCGTCACCGCACTGGCGCTCGCGGCCGTCCTCGCCGCCGCGACCAGCGCCCCTTGGAGCTGGGACGCACCCACCTGGCTCAGCGACCTCGCCCGCGACCCCACCGGCCCGCCGCCCGAGAACGTGCCCCAGGAAGCACCCACCGCACCGCAGGAGCTCGAGATCCCCCTCGACGCGACCGGCATGTCCTTCGACACCTACCTCCTGTGGTTCCTCGGCGCCGTCGTCCTCGTGGTCCTCGTCGTCCTCGCCCGCCGCCACCTCCCACGGCTCCTCGCCCGACGACGCCACCGCGACCTCCTCCTCGCCCGACCCGGCGACACCGCGCTCCTCGCGCAGGACCAGGTCGTCCCCGAGCTCCGCGACGCCGTCCACCGCGTCCGCGCCCACCTGCGAACCCCCGACGCCGACCCCCACGACGCCGTCGTCGCCGCCTGGGTCGCCCTCGAGCACGCCGCCGCCCGCGCCGGCACCCGACGCGACCCCGCCCAGACCCCCACCGAGTTCACCACCGCCGTCCTCACCAGCACACCCGCCGACCCCCACGCCGTCGCCACCCTGCGCCGCCTCTACCACCGCGCACGCTTTGGCGAGAACCCCCTCGGCACCACCGACCTCGACGCCGCCCGCCACGCCCTCACCCGCATCGCGACCGACCTCGGCTCCCCACCCGACACCGGCGCCCCCACCGACCACCGAGCACGACCGTGAACCCCCGCGCACACCGGACCCGCCTCCGCCCCACCGACCGGACCACCCTGCGCACCGCCGCCACCGTCGTCGGGCTCGGCATCCTCCTCACCACCCTCGGCGCCTCCCCCGCCCACACCCTCACCCTCACCGCCCTCGGGATCGCCGCCACCCTGCTCCGACACCGCACCGGCTACGCCGGCGACACCGTCTGGCCCCACCTCCCCACCCTCCGACGCGACGGCAACCGACGCGACGTCTCCGACCTCGGCTGGTCCGTCCTCGGACGCGACGGACGCGTCACCCCCTCCGCAGCACGCCGCATGCGCCACCTCACCGACCAGACCCTCGACCGGCACGGCACCGGACCCCTCCACGACCCCACGGCAGCACCCGACATCGCCCGCCTCCTCGGCCCCCGCGTCGCCCGCACCACCCACGACCTCACCACCACCGGACGCCTCCCCACCCCCGCCGAGCTGCGCGCCTGGCTCACCGCCCTCGACCGCCTGCCCACCACCCCGGACCGCCCCGACGAAGGGACACCCCGATGACCACCCACCCCGGTACCACGCCGCCCGCGACCCTCGACGTCCCCACCGTCGCCGCGCACGGCCACGCCGTCCTCGACGAGGTCGCCACCGCCGTCGTCGGAGCCCGCGAACCCCTCACCCTGGCGCTCGCGGCCGTCCTCGCCGGGGGCCACGTCCTGTTCGAGGACGTGCCGGGGCTCGGCAAGACCCTCGCCGCGCGCAGCCTCGCGCGCGCCCTCGGTCTCGACTTCACGCGCCTGCAGTGCACGCCCGACCTGCTGCCCTCGGACGTCACCGGCTCCTCCGTGTACGACCCCGCGACCCGGACCTTCGAGTTCCGGCCCGGGCCCGTGTTCACCGGGCTCCTGCTCGCCGACGAGATCAACCGCACCGCGCCCAAGACCCAGTCCGCGCTGCTCGAGTCCATGGCAGAGCGTCAGGTCACCGTCGAGGGCACCACGTACCCGCTGCCGCGGCCCTTCCACGTCGTCGCGACGTCGAACCCCGTCGAGCACGAGGGCACCTACCCGCTCCCGGAGGCCCAGCTCGACCGCTTCATGGTCCGGCTGTCCGTCGGGTACCCGGACCGCGACGAGGAGCGCGAGGTCCTCGCCCGCCGCATCGCGCGCCGGCACGACGACCCCGTCGTGCGCCAGGTCGTCGACCGCGGCACCGTCCTCGCCATGCAGGCCGCCGTCGAGCAGGTCGACGTCCACCCCGACGTCCTCGCCTACTGCGTCGACCTCGCCGCCGCGACCCGCACCCACCGCGACCTCGAGGTCGGCGCGTCGCCCCGCGGTTCCCAGAACCTCGCGCTCCTCGCGCGCGGCGTCGCCGTGCTCGACGGACGCGACGTCGTGCTCCCCGAGGACGTCAAGCGCGTCGCCGTCCCCGTGCTCGCACACCGCCTCACCCTCACTCCCGGCGCCTGGGCCGCCGACCTGCGCCCCGAGGCGCTCGTCGACGACCTCCTGCGCACCGTCGCCGGACCGGCCACCGTCGGCCGGGCCGCATGACCGGCCCCGGGACGCCGGACTGCGACGCGCCGCCGCCGTGGCGCACCACCGTCCACCTCGGTGCCGGCCTCCTCCTCGGCACCACGCTCCTCGCGCTCGGCGTCCTCGTGCGCCGCCCCGACGTGGCGCTACTCGGCGTCGCGCCCCTCCTCGCCGCGGTCTGGGGCTGGATCCACCGGCCGCGAGGGCCCGTCACGCTCCGCGTCGCCCTCGACCCCGCCGCGGCTCCCGGGACCGTCACCGCGCGCACACACGCCCACGTCCCTCCGGGCGTCGAGCTGCTGCGCCTGCGCGGCGTCGCCCCCGGCGGCCTCGTCATCGAACGCCTCGTCGACGTCACCCGCGGCTCGCGCGACCTCGCCTGGCACGCCCCGTCGGTCCGCACCGGCCCGACCGACACCCTGCGCGTCGACCTCGCCGCCTACGGGCCCGACGGCGTCGAGGAGCAGCCTCCGCACGTCGCCGCCGGGCCGCGGCGCCTCGTCCTGCCCCGCGCCACGCCGCTCGGCCGCACGCCCCTGTCCTCCCGCCTGCGCGGGCTCTCCGGTCCACGCACCTCCCGCCGGCCCGGAGACGGGACCGAGCTCCGCGACGTCGACGCGTACCGCCCCGGTGACCGCCTGCGCCGCATCGACTGGCGCGCCACGGCCCGCCGCGCACCCGACCTCGACACCCTGTACGTCCGCCGCACCTACGGCACCGCCGAGGCCACCGTCGTCCTCGTCGTCGACTCCCGGGACGACGTCGCCCCCGACCTCGCCACCTGGAACGGCGTCGGCGAGCAGCGCCCCGACGAGCCCACGTCCCTCGACCTCGCGCGGCACGCCGCCGCATCCGTCGCGCACGCCGTCCTCGCCGACGGCGACCGCGTCGCCCTCGACGACCTCGGTCGCCTCGCCCGGCCCGTCCGCCCCGGCGGCGGACGGCGCCACCTGCGCCGCATCCTCCACGGGCTCGCCCTCGCCCGGCCCGTCGGCGACCCCACCGCGCGCCACCGGCCGCCCCAGGTCCCGGCCGGCGCCGCTGTCTACCTCTTCTCCACCCTCCTCGACGACGAGGCGCCCCGCCTCGCCCACCAGTGGCACGACACGGGCCACGTGGTCGTCGTCGTCGACGTCCTCCCGCCCGTCAGCGTCGCCGACGTCGACGAGCACGTCGCCGTCGCCTGGCGCATCACCCGCCACGAGCGCGACGCCCGCATCCACGAGCTGCGCCGCAGGGGCGTCACCGTCGTCCGCTGGTACGACGGCACCCCCGACGCCGACGGCGCCCGCGGCGCGCTCGAGCTCGCCGCACGACGCCTCGACCGGCATCCGGCGGGCGCGACCCCGGGCGGTCGACCATGAGGATGCCCGCACGTCGCGAGACCGTCACCGCCGGACCGCCGCCCCGGCTCGTCGTCGAGACGGGTCCCACGTTCCCCGCGTGGGCGGCGCGCGCCGCCCTGCTCCTCCTCGCGACCGGGTTCGCGGCCGCCGCCCTCCAGACGACCGGGCTCGCGCCGTCCTTCGTGTGGGGCGTCGCCGTCGGCCTCGGTGTCCTCACCGCGTACCTCCCCGCCCCGCCCGTGCCCCACCTCCTCGTCCTCGTCGGCGGCGTCGTGCTCCTCGTGGACGGCACCGCGCCCTTCGACCCCGCCGTCTTCGCCCTCCTCCCGCTCGGGCACCTCGTGCTCCGCACCGCGTGGTGGAGCGACCACGTGCCGCCCGGAGCGCGCGCCGAGCTGCGCGCCCTCGCGCCCGACCTGCGCCGCGTCGTCGTGCTCCAGGCCGCGCTGCTCGTCGTCGCGCTCGCCGTGCGGTCGGTCGCGCTGGCCGACGTCTCGTCCGCGGTCGCGGCGGCGCTCGGCGGCCTCGCCGTGCTCGGCGTCGTCCTGCTCGTGCGGCCGCGGGACTGAGCACTCGTCCTGCGAGGACCGCGCCCCGGCACCACGATGGACGCAGACGGCACCCGCGCCGTCGTCCCGCCGCCGTCCCGGCGCGCGTCACCGACCCCGAGGAGGCAACCCATGGCTGCTCGTTCCGACCTGCCGAAGTACACGGTCCCGTCGCTCACCCCTGAGGAAGGGGCCCAGGTCGCCGGGATCCTCCAGGAGCGGCTGCACGCGCTCAACGACCTGCAGCTCACCCTCAAGCACATCCACTGGAACGTCGTCGGTCCGCACTTCATCGCGGTCCACGAGATGATCGACCCCCAGGTCGACGCCGTCCGCGCGATGGTCGACGCGACCGCCGAGCGCATCGCGACCCTCGGCGTCTCCCCGCAGGGCACGCCCGGCGCGCTCGTCGCCGCCCGCACCTGGGAGGACTACTCCCTGGGCCGCGCCTCGACGATCGCGCACCTCGGCGCCCTCGACGAGGTGTACGTCGGCGTCATCACGGCCCACCGCGAGGCGGCGGCCGCGACCGAGGAGCTCGACGACGTCACGAACGACCTGCTCATCGGGCACCTGCACGACCTCGAGCTCTTCCACTGGTTCGTCCGCGCGCACCTCGAGTCGACGGGCGGCGACCTGTCCACCGAGGGTGCGCGCACCGAGGCCGGTGCCGCGCGCAAGGCCGAGGAGGCGGCGGCCGGTCAGCCCTGACCCCGCTCCCCTCCACGGCCGTCGTCCCGACGGCGACCGGGCCCCGTCACGCGAGTCGTGGCGGGGCCCTCGCCTTTCGGGGCTGGTTGGCGAGGTTCCTGCTCTGGGTGCGGGACGCATGTGTGCGCTTGGCACACTATTTATTTCGAGAGGAGCGTAGGGTCTCGGCATGACCGATCCGCACGCCGCACCGCCGCCCGTCCGCCAGCTCCGGCTCGTCGTCGAGGCGGAGGACTACGACGCCGCCCTCGCGTTCTACCGCGACGTCCTGGGCCTCCCCCAGCAGATCGCCTACGCGGACGGCGAGGACGACCGGGTGGCGATCCTGGACGTCGGGCGGGCGACGCTCGAGATCGCCTCCCCCGGGCACGTGCGGGCGATCGACGACCTGGAGGTCGGGCGTCGCGTCGCGGGGCACCTCCGGGTCGCGCTCGAGGTGGACGACGCCGAGGGTGCGACCGACCGGGCCGTCGCCGCCGGGGCGTCGCTCGTCGCCCCGCCGACGCGCACGCCCTGGGGGTCGCTCAACTCACGCCTCGACGCCCCCGCCGGCCTCCACCTCACGCTGTTCCAGGAGCTCGGCGGCGAGGAGGGCGTCCCGCCCGGCGTCGTCGCCGAGACCGGGCCCGGCGACGATCCCGCTCCCCGCCGGGGCTGACGCCTCGACCCAGGCCCGCCGGACCTGCTCGAAGCGCGTCGGGAGCGGCGCCCGCACGGCCCCGTAGCGCGCGTTCGTGCGGTGCACGAACCGCCGCCACGACAGCACGAGGCCTTGCTTCGTGATGGGCAGGCCGCTGGACACCGTGACGCCGTTGTCGTGCGTGTGGTGGACCGTGAGCAGCAGCGCGCGCGGCACCGACCCCTCGAGGTCCGCCGCGAGCACCTCCCGCACCGCCATCCAGCGACGCAGCACGACGACGACGCTCGCGCTCAGCACGTGCTCGCGCACCGTGCGGTGCTTGCCGTGCGTGAGCACGACCCTCCCCTCCCCCGCGCGCTCCGTCGCCGGGCCGAGGTCGATCGCGTCGACCGTGCAGCGCAGCAGGTCGCCGTAGCGCGCGCCCGTCGCGCGCGTGAGGCCGGCGATCACCGCGAGGCGCACGGTCTCCGGCTTCGCGGCCTCGACCATCGCCTCCGTCGCCAGCAGGCGCCACACCCACTCGGCCTCGTCGAGCGTGACGGTGGGGCGCGGGTAGCGGGACGCGGCACTGGTGCTGGTGCTGGTGCCGGTGGTCGCGCGGCCGGCCGTGTCCGGGCTGGTGGGTGACGTCGCGTCGTCGGGCATGGGTGGACCCTACCGCTTGGCACACTTTTTGTGCCGAAGTGACTGGCGGGCGTGTCGCCGCCCGGCCCGTCGCGACCCCTGACCACCGAATTGAATACGTATGCAGAATGCTGCATACTCGTGCCCATGTCCAAGGTTCTCACCTCCCTGCCCGTGGGCGAGCGCGTCGGGATCGCGTTCTCCGGGGGCCTCGACACGTCCGTCGCCGTCGCGTGGATGCGCGACAAGGGCGCGGTGCCGTGCACCTACACCGCCGACATCGGCCAGTACGACGAGCCCGACATCGGCTCCGTGCCCGGTCGCGCGACCGCCTACGGCGCGGAGATCGCGCGCCTCGTGGACTGCCGCGCCGCGCTCGTCGAGGAGGGCTTGGCCGCGCTCGCGTGCGGCGCGTTCCACATCCGCTCCGGCGGCCGCGCGTACTTCAACACCACTCCCCTGGGCCGCGCGGTCACGGGCACGCTCCTCGTCCGCGCGATGCAGGAGGACGACGTCCAGATCTGGGGCGACGGGTCGACCTTCAAGGGCAACGACATCGAGCGGTTCTACCGCTACGGGCTGCTCGCCAACCCGCACCTGCGCATCTACAAGCCCTGGCTCGACGCGGACTTCGTCGCAGAGCTCGGCGGCCGCAAGGAGATGTCCGAGTGGCTGCTCGCGCACGACCTGCCGTACCGGGACAGCACCGAGAAGGCGTACTCCACGGACGCGAACATCTGGGGCGCGACGCACGAGGCGAAGACGCTCGAGCACCTCGACACGGGCATCGAGACCGTCGACCCGATCATGGGCGTACGGTTCTGGGACCCCGCGGTCGAGATCGAGACCGAGGACGTGACGATCGGCTTCGTCCAGGGCCGTCCGGTGACGATCAACGGGGAGGAGTTCGAGTCGGCCGTCGCGCTGGTCCAGGAGGCCAACGCGATCGGCGGCCGCCACGGGCTCGGCATGTCCGACCAGATCGAGAACCGCATCATCGAGGCCAAGAGCCGCGGCATCTACGAGGCCCCCGGCATGGCGCTCCTGCACGCCGCGTACGAGCGCCTCGTCAACGCGATCCACAACGAGGACACCCTCGCGCAGTACCACGCGGAGGGCCGCCGCCTCGGCCGCCTCATGTACGAGGGCCGGTGGCTCGACCCGCAGGCGCTCATGATCCGCGAGTCGCTCCAGCGCTGGGTCAGCACGGCCGTCACCGGCGAGGTCACGCTGCGCCTGCGCCGCGGCGAGGACTACTCGATCCTCGACACCACCGGGCCTGCGTTCAGCTACCACCCGGACAAGCTGTCGATGGAGCGCACCGAGGACTCCGCGTTCGGCCCGATGGACCGGATCGGCCAGCTCACCATGCGCAACCTCGACATCGCCGACTCGCGGGCCAAGCTCGAGCAGTACGCCGGCATCGGGATCGTCGGCACCACGCACGCGGCGCTCATCGGCGCCGTGCAGGCCTCCACCGAGCTCATCGGCGCGATGCCCGAGGGCGGCGCCGAGGTCATCGCGTCGCGCGGCATGGCCGAGGGCGACGACGCGCTCCTCGACCGCGCCGCGATGGAGTCCGGCGCGGACTGACCGCCACGACGCCCGTCGACGGCGCCCGGGTCGACGACCGACCCGGGCGCCGTCGCGGCTAGGCTCGCAGGGTGAGCGCGGGCACCGGGGAGCTGTGGGGGACGATCGCCGGACCCGTCGACCACGAGCTGGTCGTCAAGAAGTCCCGCTTCCTCGCGCACCTCTCCCCCGTCCCGTCCGTCGCCGCGGCCGACGCCGTCGTCGCACGCGTGCGCAAGGAGCACTGGGACGCGCGCCACCACTGCGTCGCGCTCGTCGTCGGCCCGCACGCCGACCAGCAGCGCTCCACCGACGACGGCGAGCCCTCCGGCACCGCGGGCATCCCCATGCTCGAGGTGCTGCGGCACCGGCACGTGACCGACGTCGTCGCCGTCGTCACGCGGTACTTCGGCGGCGTCCTGCTCGGCGCGGGCGGCCTCGTGCGCGCCTACTCGAGCGCGGTGAGCGAGGCGCTCGACCTCGCGCGACCCGTGCGCCGCGCCGTGCTCACCGCGGTGCACGTCGACGTCCCGCACGCCGACGCCGGGCGGCTCCACGGCGTCCTGCGCGACTGGTGCGACCACCACGACGGCACGCTCGAGGGCGTCGACTACGGCACGACGGCCGCGTTCACCGTCCTCGTCCCCCCGGCCGAGCTCGACCGGTTCGACGCCGACCTCGCCGCCGCGTCGTCCGGCGCCCTCGTCGCGCGCCGCGGCGACAGCCGCGTCGTCGACGTCCCCGCCTGACCGCGCCCGCACAAGAACCCCGCACACCGCGCAGGAACCCCGCACACCGCGAGGTAGAGCCGTCGTCGCGCGAGGTAGAGCCGTCGTCGCGCGAGGTAGAGGCCCGGTCACGCGAAGTAGAGCCGTCGTCGCGTGACGCAGAGCTGCTCGCAGGTCGATGCTTGCTCGCTCGACCCGTCGGTGCAGGCGACCACGACAAGCTGGGCCGCCACCGCCGTCGGGCCGAGAGGCGAGGCGAGGCGAGGCGAGGGCAGCGCACCCGCCCGGCGCCTGCAGTGCCCGGCCGACCACGCCTCTACCCCGGCGGACCAGGCCTCTACCTCGGCCGACCACGCCTCTGCCCCGGCGGACCACGCCTCTACCTCGGCCGACCGGGGCTCTACCTCGGCCGACCGGGGCTCTACCTCGGCCGACCCGGGCTCTGCCTCCGCGTCAGGCGCTGAGGCCGTCCGGGCCGACGACGGCGCCGTCGGGGACGCGGGCGGAGCCGCCCGGGTCGGCGAGCTCGGCCTCGCCGGTGACGGTCACGCCGGAGCCGAAGGTCCAGTCCCCGCGCACCGTGAGCGAGCGGGCTGCGCGCAGGGACGGGGTGCCGTCGTCGAACCGGGCGTCGAACGCGGCGATGGTCTTGTAGTGGGCCGGGTCGAGGTCCACGAACGGGGCGTCGGTACGCGCGACGAACCGGTACGCGTCGTCGAGGTCGTAGACGTCGGAGCGGAGCACGAGGAGGTCGTTCGTCGTCTTCACCGGCAGGAACCGGTCGCGGCCGACCTCGATCGCGACGGCGCCGTCGAACACCTCGACCGCGGCCCCCATGGCGGACTCGATCTGCACGACCTCGGGCGACGACGGGTCGGTCGGGTCGACGGTCTTGGTGTTCTTGATGAGCGGGAGCTCGAGCACCCCGCCGGTGCGGTCGAGCTCGGCCGACAGCGCCTCGAGGTCGAACCACAGGTTGTTGGTGTTGAAGTACCGGTGCCGGCCGATGTCGGCGGCGGCGTCCTGGTCGTCGGCCGGGGTCTGCGCCGTCTCACGCAGGACGAGGCGCCCGTCGCTGCGGCGCACGACGAGGTGACCGCCCTTGCGGTCCGCGGGCGTGCGGCGTGCGACCTCGGCCGCGAACGGCGCCCCGCTCGCGGCGAACCAGCCGGCCATCGCGGCGTCGGGCGCGGCGCCGAGGTTGTCGGAGTTCGAGACGCTCGCGTAGCGGTACCCGGCGTCGAGCAAGGCGCGCAGCGCGCCGGACGCGTAGAGGGCGGTGTACAGGTCGCCGTGGCCGGGCGGGCACCACTCCAGCTCCGGGTCGGCGGGCCAGTCGACGGGCGTGAGGTCGCTCGCGAGGAGCTTGGGCTCGCGGTTCTGCAGGAAGTCGAGCGGGAGGTCGCCGACGGCGAGGTCGTCGTGCGGGGCGAGCGCGGCGAGCGTGTCGGCCTGTGTGCGGAACGAGTTCATGAGCAGCAGCGGCAGCGGCGCCCCGGTCGCGCGCCGCGCGGCGCGCACCTGCGCGACGATGACGTCGAGGAAGGTCAGCGGCCCGCCGTCGGGGTGCTGGGGGTCGGCGTCGCGCACGGTGAGGAGCGACTTGGCGCGGTCCATGCCCATCGACGTCCCGAGGCCGCCGTTGAGCTTGATGACCGCCGTGCGGCGCAGCGCCTCGCGGGCGGCGTCCTCGGGCACCTCGAGCTCGTCGCGGTGCGTGACGTCGGTGAGGGGCTCGACGTCGGACTCGGGGATCATGCCGGTCGCGCCGGACTCGAGGAGCCGGTAGAACCGGGCGAAGACGTCGATGGCGGCGGGCGCGACGCCCGCGTCACGCATGCGGTCGGTGGACTGGCTCAGGCCCTGGCTGCTCATGCCCCGATGGTAGGGGCGTGACGCGGTCGTGGCCCGGCGCGGGGACGGGCGGACCACGGGTGAGACAGGGCTCACAGCCCTACCGTGGGCAGATGGCGGACGTCCTGCCCGACGACGTGGCGACCTGGCTCGGGTCGTGGTTCTGGGCGCCCGGCTACGACGTCGCGCGCGAGGTGCTGCAGCGCGGCACGGCGGCGGTCCTCGTCGTCGCGTTCGTCGTCGTCGCGCGGCAGTGGCGCCCGCTGCTGGGCGAGCGCGGGCTGCTGCCCGCCGCGACGTTCGTGGCACGCACGACGTGGCGCGACGCCCCGAGCCTGCTCCGGTGGCGGTGCTCGGACCGGTTCGTCGTCGCCCTCGCGTGGGGCGGGGCGGGGCTGGCGGCGCTCCTCGTCGTCGGGGTCCCGCAGCGCGGGCCGTGGTGGCTGACGACGCTCGCCTTCCTCGTGCTGTGGGCCGTCTACCTGTCGGTGGTGAACGTCGGGCAGCGGTTCTACGGGTTCGGCTGGGAGTCGCTCCTGTGCGAGGTGACGTTCCTCGTGGGGTGGCTGGGCTCGTCCGGCGAGGGCGCCCCTCCCCCGCTGCTCGTCCTGCTCCTCGCCCGCTGGTGCCTGTTCCGGCTCGAGCTCGGCGCGGGACTCATCAAGCTCCGCGGGGACCGCGCGTGGCGCGACCTCACGGCCCTGGAGTACCACCACGAGACGCAGCCCCTCCCCGGCCCGTTCTCGTGGCACGCGCACCACCTGCCGCGGTGGTGGCACCGCGTCGAGGTGGCGGGCAACCATGTGACGCAGCTCGTCGTGCCGTTCGCGCTCTTCGCGCCGCAGCCGGTCGCGAGCGTCGCGGGCGGGGTCGTGGTGCTCACGCAGGCGTGGCTGCTCGTGACGGGGAACTTCGCGTGGCTGAACTGGCTGACGATCGTGCTCGGGCTCGGCGTCGTGAGCGACGGCGCGTGGGCCGCCGTCGGGTCGTGGCTCGTGCCCGCGCTCGGCCGCGGCGAGGCTCCGGTGCCCGACGGCGGCGCCGCCCTGGGCGGCCCGGTCACCCTCGTCGTGGCCGTGCTCGCGGTGTCGGCGCTCCTGCTCGTCCTCGGCGTGCGCCCGGCGCGGAACCTCGTCGCGCGCCGGCAGCTCATGAACGCGGGCTTCGAGCCGTTCCGCCTCGTCAACGCGTACGGCGCGTTCGGCTCGGTCTCGCGGCGTCGCGACGAGGTCGTCGTGGAGGGGACGACGGCCCGCTCCCCCGGTCCCGACGACTGGGTCGAGTACGCCTTCCGGGGCAAGCCGGGCGACGTGGCCCGCCGTCCGCCGCAGGTCGCGCCCTACCACCTGCGGCTGGACTGGCAGATGTGGTTCCTCGCGCTCGGGTCGCCCGGCACGCGGTGGTTCGAGGTGCTGCTGCTCCGGCTCCTGGAGGCCGACCGCCCGACCCTGCGCCTGCTCGCGGCGGACCCGTTCGCCGACGATCCCGACGGACCCGCCCCGCGCTGGGTGCGGGCCCGCGTCTTCCGTTACCGGTACACGACGCGCGCCGAGCGGCGACGCACCGGCGACTGGTGGGTGCGCGAGGAGCGCGGGGCGCTCGTCGACCCGGTGGACCGCGAGCGGCTGCGGCTGCTCCTGGGCCCGCGGGCGTGAGCGGCCGGCGGGCGCGGCCGATCCCGTCCGGGGTGGCCGCGACGACGACCCGGCAGTGTCCTACTCGAAGCGGGACGGGTCGCCCGCGCCGACGCGCACGACCTCGGGGGCGCCGTCGGAGAAGTCGACGACCGTCGTCGGCTCGCTGCCCCGCTCGCCGCCGTCCACGACCGCGTCGACGACGTGGTCGAGCTCCTCCTTGATGGCCCAGCCGTCGGTGAGCGCCTCGGTCGAGCCCGGGAGGATGAGCGAGCTCGACAGGATCGGCTCCCCGAGCGCGGCGACGATGGCCTGGGCGACGGTGTCCTCGGGGATGCGGACGCCCACGGTCTTCTTCTTCGGGTGCGCGAGGCGGCGCGGGACCTCCGACGTCGCGCGCAGGATGAACGTGTACGGGCCCGGGGTGGCGGCCTTGATCGACCGGAACGCCGCGTTGTCGACCATGACGAAGTGGCCGAGCTGGGCGAAGTCGGCGCACACGAGCGTGAAGTGGTGCCGGTCGTCGAGGTGGCGGATGCGGCGGATGCGGTCGGCGCCCTCGCGGTCGTCCATGCGGCAGCCGAGCGCGTAGCCGGAGTCGGTCGGGTAGGCCACGAGGCCGCCGTCCTCGAGGAGGGCGACGACCTGCGCGATCGCGCGCGGCTGCGGGTTGTCGGGGTGCACGTCGAGGTAGCGGGCCATGGGGCGAGCCTAGGCCCGGGGCCGCGGTCCGGCCGCCGGGACCGCCGTCGTCGCGCGCTCCGGCTCCGAGGCGGCTACCGGGGCAGGTGCGCGGAGACGCGGCGCAGCTCCGCCGGGCTCGCGTTCCCGCCCGAGCAGACGACGCCGACGCGGCGCCCGGCGAACCGGGCGGGGTCGGCGAGGACGGCGGCGAGGGCGGCCGCGCCCGCGCCCTCGGCGACGGTCCGCGCCGCGGTGAGGTAGAGCGCGGCGGCGCGGTCGATCGTGTCGTCGTCGACGAGCACGAAGTCGTCGAGGTGCTCGCGCAGGACGGCCTGGGTGAGCGCGAAGCCGGTGCCGGTGGCGAGGCCCTCGGCGCGCGAGGTGTTGGGCCGGGCGACGAGGTCGCGCGCGCGCCACGAGTCGTGCGCGGCGGGCGAGGCGGCCGACTGGACGGCGACCACCTCGAGCCCGGGGGCGAGCGCCTGGGCGACGAGGCACGCCGCGGCAGCGCCGCTCCCCCCGCCCACGGGGACCACGAGCACGTCGAGGTCCGGCGCGTCGGCGAGGAGCTCGAGGTACGCCGTCGCGACCCCGGCGACGAGGAGCGGCTCGTTCGCCGCGCTGACGAGCCGGGACCCGTCCTCGCCCGCGAGCGCCGTGGCGTGCTCGCGGGCGTCGTCGAAGGTGGTGCCGGTGAGGACGAGGCGGGCGCCGAGGTCGCGGACGGCGTCGGCCTTGGTGGGGTTGGGGTGGGTGGGCATGACGATGGTGCAGGGGGTGGCGGTGGTGCGGGCTGCGTGGGCGACGGCCTGGGCGTGGTTGCCGGTGGAGAAGGCGGTGACGCCGTGGGTGCGCTCGTCGGGGGTGAGGCGCAGGAGGAGGTTGAGGGCGCCGCGGACCTTGAAGGCTCCGGTGGGCTGGTGGTTCTCGTGCTTGACGACGACGTGGGTGCCGGTGGCGCGGTCGAGCGCGGGGTAGCTGCGGGTGGGGGTGGGCCGGAGGTGGGTGGCGAGGAGGCGGCGGGCGTCGAGGACGTCGCGCATCGTGGGCGGGGCGAGGTCTGCGGGGGGCACGGGTCCACGGTGCCGCGAGGCGTCTCATCGGTCCAATGCCTGTTCTGTGGCGACTGATCGACGGGATCTATGCTTCGCGCAGGAGGGTGGGGACGTGGACCTGACGCGGTTGCGGGTGCTGGCGGCGGTGGCGCGCGAGGGCTCGGTGACGGGAGCGGCGCGTGCGCTGCACTATGCGCAGCCGTCGGTGAGCCATCATCTGGCGCGCCTGGAGGCGGAGGTGGGGGTGCCGCTGACGGAGCGGCACGGCCGGGGCGTGCGGCTGACGGCGGCGGGTCGGCTGCTCGCGGCGCGGGCGGACGAGATCCTGGGGCGCGTGGGCGCGGCGCGCGAGGAGCTGGACGCCCTGGTGTCGTTGTCGGCGGGTCGGGTGCGCCTGGCGGCGTTCCCGTCGGCGCTGGCGACGCTGGTGCCCGACGTCGTGGGTCGCCTGGCGCGCGAGCACCCGGGTCTGGGCGTGGGGCTGGTGGAGGCGGAGCCGCCTGAGGCGCTGGACGCGCTGCGGCGCGGTGCGGTGGACGTGGCGCTGGTGTTCGAGCACGACCGGTCGCCGCTGGACGTGGAGGGGCTGCGCGCGGTGCCGGTGCTCGCGGAGGAGCTGTTCCTCGTGCGGGCGGGGTCCGGTCCGCAGCCGGGGACGGACCCCGGGAGGGACTCCGCCACGGACGAGGCCGCGGCGTCGTCAGGGGAGGTGGACCTCGCGCCGCTCGCGGACGCGGCGTGGATCGCGGGCTGCGAGCGGTGCCGGGCGGACCTGGTGGGCCGGTGCGAGCGGGCGGGGTTCACGCCGCGCGTCGCGTTCGAGACGGACGACTACGTCGCGGTGCAGGCGCTCGTGGCGTCGGGCGTGGGGGTGTCGCTGCTGCCCGCGCTGGCGCTGCGGGCGCACCGGGACCCGCGGGTGACGGTGCGGGCGCTGCCGGGGGCGGCGCGGCGCGTGCTCGTGGTCACGTACGGGGAGCGTCGGTCCCCGGGTGCGGCGGCCGTGGTCGAGGGTCTGGTGCGCGCGGCCGGCTGACCGTCATGCGGGCTGACCGTCAGCCGGGCACGACGACGGCGGGCGCCGCGAGGACGAGCAGCACGACGCACACGCCCGCGACGGCCATGGAGAGCGCGAACGGGGCGCGGCTGCGCGGGCGCACGACCCCGACGGCGCCGGCGGCGAGGGCGAGCACGACGGCGACGGCGCCCAGGGCCCACGTCACGGGGCCGGGGGCCGTGGGCGGTGCGGTCACGACGAGCGCGGACGCCGCGGCGAGCAGCACGGGCGCGAGCACGGAGCTCGCGCGGCGCCCGAGCCGGTGCGGCAGGCCGCGCACGCCCGTGGCGGCGTCGTCCTCGAGGTCGGGCAGCGTGTTCGCGACGTGCGCGCCGACGCCGAGCAGCGCGGCGGCCGCGACGGCCCACGGGGCGGGGCGGCCCTCCCCGGGGGCGGCGAGCACGACGAACACGGCGAGCAGCCCGAAGGAGACGGCGTACGGGGCCCAGGACCACCACGTGGCCTTGAGCAGCGCGTTGTACGACCACGCGACCCCGACGGCGACGACGTGCACCGCCCCGGGCAGCAGCCCGGTCGCGAGGGACAGCACGACGCACGCGCCGAGCGCCACGAGCGCCGCGGCACGCAGGGTGGCCGCCGTGACGAGGCCCGTGACCACGGGCTTGTCGGCGCGACCGACGGCGACGTCGCGGCGCGCGTCGAGCCAGTCGTTCGACCAGCCGACGGAGAGCTGGCCGGTGAGGACGGCGAGCGCGACGAGCGTCGTCGTGCGGGCGCCGGCGCCGATGCCCGCGGAGAGCGCGAGGGCGAACGCGGTGACCATCACGGTGGGCGGGAAGTGGCTCGCGACCACGAGGCCGCGCACGAGCCCTCGCGAGCGACCGGTCACCATGGCGGCAACCTAGCCCGCCGCCGGGTCGCGCGCCCGGCGCCCGGGCTCGTCGCCGCGGCGCACCCCTCCCCCCGCGCGGGCGGACCGGGCCGGTGGGACGATGCGGGCATGTCGCGCGTCGTCGCCGTCGGGACCTCGCTTCCCGCGCATGCGTACCGCCAGGACGAGATCTCCCGGGTCACGAGCGAGCTGCTCACCGACGACCCGGTGCGCCGTGCGCTCACGCGCCGGCTGCACGCCCACGCGGGCGTCGAGACCCGTCATCTCGCGCTGCCCCTGGAGGACTACGGCGGACTGTCGTTCGGCTCGGCCAACGACGCCTTCCTCGCGCTCGGGACCGACCTCGCGGAGCAGGCGTGCCGCGCGGCGCTCGACGACGCGGGCCTGCGCCCGGACGAGGTCGACCACGTGGTCCTCACGACCGTCACCGGCGTGGGCGCGCCGACGCTCGACGTGCTCGTCGCGGCCCGGCTCGGCCTGCGACCGGACGTGCGCCGCACGCCGTCGTTCGGGTGGGGCTGCGCCGGGGGCGCGGCGGGCCTGGCGCGGGCGGACGACCTGCTGCGGGGACGCCCGCGGGACGTCGCGCTCCTCGTCGCCGTCGAGCTGTGCTCCCTGACGCTGCAGCGCACCGACCCGTCGACGGCGAACATCGTGGCGTCGGGCCTGTTCGGCGACGGCGCGGGGGCGGCCGTCCTCGTCGGGGACGAGCACCGCCTCGCCCGCCGCCCGGGCCCGTACGGACGGGCAGGCGCGGGCGTGCACGCCCGGGGCGTGCGCGTCGTCGACTCGCGCTCGCACCTGCACGCGGGCACGACGGGCGACCTGGGGTGGCGCGTCGGCGACACAGGGTTCGAGATCGTGCTGTCGGCGCGTCTGCCGGAGCTCATCGGGGCGCACCTGCTGGGCGACGTCAAGGCCCTGCTCGCCGAGCACGACCTCGAGCCCGGCGACGTCGGGGCGTGGGTCGTGCACGCGGGCGGCCCGCGCGTCCTGGACGCGGTGCGCGAGACCCTGGGACTCGCCGAGGAGGAGCTCGCGCTCAGCCGGGCGTCCCTGCGCGACGTGGGGAACCTGTCGTCGGCGTCGGTGATGCACGTGCTCGGCGCGACCCTGGCCCGCACGGACGTGCCGCCCGGCGCGCCGGCCGTCCTCATGGCGTTCGGGCCCGGGGTGAGCACCGAGCTCGTCCTGCTGCGGCTCGACGGCCGCGGCCCCCGCCGGGCGCACGGGCCCGGTCACGCGGGCGGGCACGCGGTCGCGCGAGCCGAGGAGGTCCAGGGATGAGCCTCGCCTGGTACGTGGTGCTCGTGGGCGCCACCGCCGTCGAGCGGCTCGCCGAGCTCGTCGTCTCCACCCGCAACGCCCGCTGGTCGTTCGCCCGGGGCGGCGTCGAGTCCGGCCGCGGCCACTTCCCCGCAATGGTCGCCCTGCACACGGGTCTGCTGATCGCGTGCGTGGCCGAGGCGTGGCTCGCCGACCGCCCGTTCCTGCCGTGGCTCGGCTGGCCCATGCTCGTCCTCGTGCTCGCGAGCCAGGGCCTGCGCTGGTGGTGCATCGCGACCCTCGGGCCGCGGTGGAACACGCGCGTCATCGTCGTGCCGGGCCTGCCGCTCGTCGCACGCGGCCCCTACCGGTGGCTGCGCCACCCCAACTACGTCGCCGTCGTGGTCGAGGGCGTCGCGCTGCCGCTCGTGCACTCGTGCTGGATCACGGCCGTCGCGTTCACGCTGCTCAACGCCGTGCTGCTCGCCCGCTTCCGCATCCCTGCCGAGGAGCGCGCCCTCGCCCGCGCGACCGCGGGCGGCGCCGCCGCGCACCCGGCCGTGCCGTGACCCCTCCCCGGTCGACCGACCGCCGCACGACCGACCGCGACGTCGACGTGCTGGTCGTCGGCGGCGGGCCCGTCGGGCTCGCCGCCGCCCTGCACGCCCGCCGCGCCGGGCACGACGTCCTCGTGGTCGACCGCCGCGCGGGCGTCATCGACAAGGCGTGCGGCGAGGGGCTGCTCCCCGGCGCGCTCGCCGCGGTCCTCGCCCTCGGCGTCGACCCGCCGGGCCACCCGCTCGCCGGCATCAGCTACCGCGACGCCACCCGCCACGCCGACCACCCGTTCGCCGCCGGCCCGGGCCGCGGCGTCCGGCGCACCGCGCTGCACGCCGCCCTGCGCGAGCGCGCGCTCGCCGAGGGCGTCACGATCGAGCACGCCACGCTCCGGACCCTGCGCCAGGACGCCCGCGGGGTCGACGTCGTGCTCGGCGCGGCGCGCGCACCCGCCGGAGAGGCACCCGGGCCGGACGGCGGCGCGGACGAGGTCGTGCGGGCCGCCCGCGTGCTCGGCTGCGACGGACTGCACTCCACCGTGCGCCGTCTGACCGGCCTCGACGCCCCGCCGCACGGGCGCGCCCGGTTCGGCCTGCGCACCCACTACCGGCTCGCCCCGTGGAGCGACCTCGTCGAGGTGCACTGGGCACCGGACGCCGAGGCGTACGTCACCCCGGTCGCGCCCGACATCGTCGGCGTCGCCGTCCTCACCCACCGCGACGGCGCCCGCGGCACACCGCAGGACGCGCACCACGGGCTCGACGCGTTCGGCGAGCTCACGGACCGCGTGCGCGACGCCCCCGTGCTCGGGCGCGTCCGCGGCGCGGGGCCGCTGCGCCAGCGCGCCCGACGCCGCACCGCCGGGCACGTGCGCCTCGTGGGCGACGCGTCCGGGTACGTCGACGCGCTCACCGGCGAGGGCGTGCGCGTCGGGCTCGCCCAGGCCGAGGCCGCCGTGCGTCACCTCGACGACCCGGCCGGGTACGAGCGCGCCTGGTCCCGCGCCACGCGCGACTACCGCGTCCTCACCTCCGGGCTGCTCGCCTGGGCGGGCAGCCCCGCCCGCCGCGCGATCGTGCCCGCCGCGAGCGCCGCGCCGTGGCTGTACGGGGCGGTCGTGGAGCGCCTGGCCCGCTGACGGGCGGCTCCGTGCCGGTCGCGGTACCCGCCCGCCGCCCTCGTCCGGCGAGCAGCCCGTCGTCTCGCCACGCCCCGGTGTGGGCGCCCACCGCTACCGTGCGGCCATGACCTCGCTCGACCTGCACGTCGTCCCCGACCGCTTCCTGCTCGGCCACGTCCCGGGCGCCACGTTCCCCGAGGACGACGAGTGGGTCGCGCTCGTGCGCGCCCCCGAAGGGCTCACGGTCGTGCGGCACGCCTCGCCGTTCGACGACGCCGAGCGGTGGGCGGGCTTCTACGGCTCGGCGCACGGGCTGGAGACGTCGGGCGTGCTCGCGTCCGTCGTCGGGCCGCTGGGCGAGGCGGGTGTACCGGTGTTCGTCGCGTCCACGTTCCACGCGGACCTCGTGCTGGTCCCGGAGGTGCGGCTCGAGCAGGCCACCCGAGTGCTGCGCGACGCCGGTCACGCGGTCGCCGCTCCTCGGTGACCCCGGGTCGCCGCCCGTCGTCGTGCGCGGTCCCCGTACCGGTAGCATGCGCGGATGCGAGCGCGAGGGTGGGTGGCGGCAGCGGCCGTGGTGCTGAGCACGGCGGTCCTGGTCGGGTGCGGGTCCGGCGGTGCGGGCCCGGCGGACGGGACCGAGGGACCGGAGGCGGCGAGCAGCGCTGCGCCGTCGCCCGCCACGGACGCCCCGGCGCAGGACGGCGCCCCGGACGACGCCGCGACCTGCGTCGCCTTCAGCGACGTCATGACGATCGTGGAGAACGCCGACCTCGGCCTCGCCGACGGCCGCATGGCGGAGCAGGAGCGGGACGGCTGGTACAGGCTCGCCACCCGCGTGCTCGGCCGCCTGCCGTCCGGCGGGGACAGCGCCGTGCAGACGGCGGTCGGTGACCTCCAGGCGGCCGCGCCGGCCGTCGCGGTCGGGACGTTCGCCGAGTCGACCGGCGTGGGCTCCCCGGAGTGGTCGCAGGCCCAGGCAGACCTCGGCGACGCGTGCGAGGCGCTCGGGACTCCGCTGACGATCGCCCCGTTCACCGGCGGCTAGCCCGACGCCCGGCCGGCGCGCCACCGCGCTCAGCGGCGCAGCCGGTCAGCCCGGCGCCGCCGCCTTCTCCGCCCGGTCGAGCAGGTCGCGCGCGCGGTCGCGCGGCAGGAACGCGAGGAGCGCGTCCTTCTCCCCCACGCGCACCCGCTCCGCCACCTCGAAGCCGAGGGCCCGCATCCGGGTGTGCGCCCGCTCGTTCGCCGCGTCCGGCTCGACGACGATCCGGTCCACCCGCGGGTCGGCGAGGCAGAACGCGACGACCAGCGGCCCGACGGCGGCCCACAGGTCCGTCCCGCGCGGACCGCGCCCGCCGAGCAGGAAGTGCAGCCCGACGTCGCCCGGCGCCACCGCGTACGCCTCCCCGACGGGGTCGTGCTCCGGCTCGTAGGTCTGCAGGAGCGCGACGGGGGTGTCGTCCCATCGCACGAGGAACGCGTGGTGCGTCGGCAGCGAGCCGACGTAGGCGTACAGGTCGCGCAGCTCCGTCCGGGACAGGTCCCCGAGTCCCCAGAACCGTGCCCACGGCCGGGTCACCCAGGCGTGCAGGACGTCCAGGTCGGCGTCCGGGTCGAGGGCGCGGAGCGTCAGGCGCCCTCCGCCCGGCGCGTGGTGCGTGAGGAGCAGCTCCCCGGGCGCGCCGGTGCGCAGGCGGCCGGGGGCGGGCGGGTCGGTCGTGGTCATCGGGTCTCCTCGTGGCGCAGCAGGGCCCAGTCGGTCACGACGGGCACGGTCTCGGCGTCGGCCCAGGCGGCGAGCCGGTCGGCGAAGTGGGGCGAGCGCGGGTCGCCGCTCGCGCCGAACGGCACGCCCCAGCGGCTCGCGTCCCGGTCGGCGAGGTCCCACACCCAGCGCGCGACCGACCCGCGCACGCACACGTCGCTGACCCCCGGCACGCTCGCGGTGCAGCGCACGGTGTCCGTGTCGCCCCCGAGCGGCACGTCCGGCACGCGCGGGACCGGCGCGCCCGGCACGTCGAGGAGCACGTGCAGCCCGAGCACGCGGTGGGTGTCGCCCCACACCGGCGCCGGGCCCGGCTCGTCGTCCCGCGCCCGCACGACGTCGGCGAGCGCGGCCCACGCGAGCGCGGCGCCGTCGATCCCGAGCCACGCGGCGCCGAGGAGCGCGGGCAGCGCGTCGGCGACGCGCGCGGTGACCGACAGCCACGGCGCGAAGACCGGGTCGAGGCCGTGGGGCGCGTGCAGAGGCGCGAGCGCGGGGTGCGCCGCGACCCGGCCGACGAGCGCGCCGCGCCAGGACGCGAAGAGCGCCGCGTCGGCGCTGTCCGCGTCCATGCGGCGGTCCCACGCGCGCAGCCGGGCCGCCGCGCGGACCGTCGCGGGGTCGGGACGCGCGGTCGTGCTGCCGTCGGCCCCGGCCGCGCCCGGGGCGCGAGCGTCGCGGTCGAGCCACCCGAGCAGGTCGTCCGCGCCGCCGAGCAGCGTGTCCGCGTGGACGCGCGACTGGTTCGCCGCGGTCGCGTCGTCGCCCGCGGCCGCGAGGAGCGCCCGGATCCGGCGAGCGCGGTGCGGCGGGGCGTACGTGCGGCCCAGGTCGAGGTCGGGCCGCGCGGGCCGCTCGTTCGCGTCGACCGCGACGTCGTCGACGACCACGGGCGGGGGCGGCACGACCCACGGGCGGGCGCGCCCGGCGTCGGCCCACCCCGGCAGGGGCAGCGCGCGCTCGGCCGGGTCACGGCGGGGCGCGCGCCCCGCCGTCACCGACAGCACGGTCGCGCGGTCCGCCGCCAGCACGCGGTCGACCGGGTCGACCCACGTCGCGAACGCGTCCGTGACGTCGCGCGCCGACCCGGCCCGCAGGAGCCGTCGCCACGCGGCGACCCCGAGGTCGGCGTCCACGCGAGCGGGCAGGCGCACCGCGAACGTCCGGCCCGGGTCGTCGGGGCCGCCCGTGACGACCACCCCACGCGCCGTCTCGATCGTCTCCACGCGGTGCTCGACCGGGCCGCCGACCGCGCGCACGCGAACCGTGGCGTGGACGACGTCCGCCGGCTCCGGACCGTCCGGCCCTTCCGCGACGACACCGCCGTCCGCGGTGCGGTGCAGCCGCTCCGCCACGACGTCCACGTGGTGCGCCATCGCGTTCGTCACGCCCCACGCCGCCGCGCCCGCGTGCCCGAAGTGCGGGACCCCCGGGACACCGGGGAAGGCGAGGCCGACGACGTCGTACGCGTCGCACGCCAGGCGCACCTGCTGGTAGACGCCCGGCAGCTCCAGGAGGCGGTGCGGGTCGCCCGCGAGCAGCGGCGCCCCGCCGCGCGTGTGGGCGCCCGCGAGCGCCCACGCGTTCGACCCCGAGCCGGGGCCGCCGTCGACGGCGAGCAGGTCGAGCACCGCGGTGGGGGGAACGTCGGGCCGGGACCGCGCGACGGCGGCCCCGAGCGTGCGCGCGACGTGGTCGCGCCACAGCACGTGCGGGAAGCCGGAGAACAGGACGTGCGCGACAAGGAAGACGCCGAGCGGCGCCCACGCGGGCCACCGCTCGTGCGGCGGCAGGTCGCCCCCGCCGTGCCAGGCCGGGTCGGCGAGAGCGTGCATCTCGGGCACGTCGCGCCCGCGCTCGAGACCGTCGTTCACGCCCGCGGTGTACGCGTCGACCCAGGCGCGGTCGTCGTCCGCGAGCGCCGCGTAGGCGCGACGCGCGGTGTCGGCGAGACGGACGCGGTGGGCGAACCGGTCCCACGCGAGGCCCGGCTCGCCCAGGCGCTCGGCGAGCCGTCCCTCGGCGCGCCACCGGTCGACCTCGATCTGCCAGCCGCGGTCGAGCGCGGTGACGTACCCCTGGCCGCGCGCGAGCGCGAGCTCGTCGGCGGCCCGCACGTGCGGGACGCCCCACGCGTCGCGGTGCACCGAGAACCCGCCGGGGCTCGCCGTCACGTCAGCCCTCCCGCGCAGCGGGGTTGGCGAGGGTGCCCGCGTACAGCAGGGACGCGGACTGGTCGGCGAGGTCGACCATCTGGAGCGTGTTGCGCAGCTGGAGGCGGTTGAGGCACGAGTGCGCGAACCGCGGCGCGCGCAGGTCGACGCCGCCGCGCAGGTCCGGGTGGTCGGCGCGGTGGGCGTCGAGACACTCGGCGACGAGTCGCCAGAACCGGTCCTCGGGCAGCACGCCGTCCCCGGCGAGGATCGCGGCGAGGTGGCGCAGGACGCCGTCGAACACGTCTGTGAAGATCGCGAGCGCCTTCTCCTCGTCGTCGACGACGGCGCGCACGCGCTCGACGCCGGGCGGGAGCGGCGCGTCGCCGAGGACGGCGATCTCCTCGCCGACGTCCTTCATGACCGCGCGGACCACGACGTGGTCGCGGAGCACGAGGATGAGGTTCTCGCCGTGCGGCATGAACGCGAGGTCGTGCGCGAGGAGCGCGTGGGCGAGCGGGCGCAGGTAGGCGTCGAGGTAGGCGCGTACCCAGTCGGCGGGGTCGAGCCCGGAGGCGCGCACGAGCGCGGTCGCGTGCGCGGCGCCGTCGGGGTCGCGGTGCAGGAGCGCGGCCATGGTGGCGAGGCGCTCCCCGGGCGCGGTGCGCGGCACGGGGCTCTCGCGCCACAGGGCGGCGAGCATCTTGCGGTGCGGGGACGGCGTGGCGGTGCGGTGGTAGACGTCGCCGGTGTACCCGATCGAGGCGAGCTCGCGCAGCACGGTGAACCCGCGGCCGCCGAGCTCCGGGTCGGCGGCGACGAGGTGCGCGACCCAGTCGTTGATCGCGGGGGTGTCGCGCATGTACGCGGGCGACAGCCCGCGCAGGAACCCCATGTTCTGGATCGCGAGCGCGACCTTGACGTAGTGGCGGGCGGGCCGCGTGAGGTTGAACAGGGTGCGGATCGACTGCTGCGGCTGGTACTCGTCGGCGCCCGGCCCGAGCGGGACGAGGTCGCCGCGCGCGACGTCGGCAGCGAACGTGATGGGCACGCGGTGCTCCCACTGCCACGGGTGCACGGGCAGGTAGAGGTAGTCGGCCGGGTCGAGGCCGCGCGCGGCGAGCCGCTCGGCGAACGCGGCGCGCTCGTCGGGCGTGAGCTCGGCCCCGTAGTGCGTCTCCTCGTCGAGCCCGGCGCCGAGCGCGAGGTGGGTGTGCTCGCGCCGCGCGGCGAGCCACAGCAGCCGCACGCGACCCCCGTTCTCGGGCGCGTACGCGCGGTACTCCGCGAGGCCGAACCCGATGCGCCCGTTGTTCGCGACGAACCCCGGGTGCCCCTCCGTCATGGCCGCCTCGACCTCCTGGAACGACGCGCCGAGGAGGTCGGTGGCGCTCGGCCCGCCGGTGCGCTCGTACCGCTCGAGCTTCGCCGTCGCGCTCGCGAGCGTGGACGACACCTCCTCGAGGTAGGTGGCGAGCAGGTCGTCCGGGATACGCAGGTCGGGCTGGAGCTCGACGACGAGGTCGAGCGCGTCGACCGGCAGCTCACGCCGCGCGAACGTGCCGCCCGCACCCGCGGGGTCGCCCACGTCGCCGCGCCGGCCCGCCGTGCCGTGCCCGGCCGTCGTGGTGCGCCGGATCGACGCCTCGTCGAGCACCCAGTGCTCGAGCGCGTACCGCCGCGCGACGAACCGGTACTCCACCGAGCCGTCCGCGACGGGCAGCACGTACTGCCCCGCCCCGTCGGCCTCGACCGGCCAGACCTCCGCGCGCGGCGCGAGCAGCCGCTCGTGGGTGAGCTCGGCGATCGTCTTCGCGACGAGGTGGCGGTGCGCGCGCTCGGCGAGGTCGGGGCGCAGGTGCGGCGCGTGGTCGACGCCGTCGCCGAGCGGGCTCGCGTCGAGGTCGGCGCGCGTCGCGACGGCGAGGTGCGCCGTCTTGCCGGGGAGCTCCACCTCGCGCAGCACGCGGAACCCGGCCGCGGCGTTCTTCGCCGCGATCGCGGCGTTGCGCACGTCCGGCTCGACGACGACGCGGCGGGCGCCCCGGCCCGCGGGGTCGAGGCAGAACCGCACGACGGCGCCCATCACCGCCGAGGTGAACCCGCCGCGCGCGGGCCCGGCCGGGGGCGCGACGAGCAGGTGCATCCCGACGTCGCCCGGCTCCAGCAGGGCGACGGCCGCGGGGACGTCGGCGAGCGTGACGCGCGCCGGGTCGTACGTCTCCAGAAGGAACGCCGGCACGCCGTCGACCCGGCCGAGCCACGCGTCCTGGTGCGGGTCGGCGCGGACCCCGGCGAGGTAGTCCCGCACGCCGTCGACGTCGAGGTGGCCCAGCTGCCAGAACGCCGAGCGGGGGTGCGCGAGCCAGCCCTGCACGAGCGCGGCGTCGCGCACCGGGTCGGCGGGCTCGAACGAGACGTCCGCGCGGCCGTCGCCGAGCCGGACCCGCACCGCGAAGGCGGCGCCCGGGCTCGCGCTCGACGCCGCGTCGTCCGACGCCGCAGCACCTGACGCCGTCGGGCCCGGCGACGGCACGGCCGACGCCGCCGTCGCCGTGGTGGTGGCGCTCATCGAGCCTCACCTCCCGTGCGCTCGCCCGCCGCGACGCGCGCCGCGGCGTCCGACGTGGCGGGGGTCGTCGCGGGAGTGGTGGCCGGGGACGGGGAAGCCGAAGGAGCCTCGTCGTCGGGCAGACCGAACGTCTGGAACGCGATGCGCTCCTCCACCGGGTACACCTCGCGGCCCGTGACGGTGCGCAGCACGACGGCGTTGCGCCACGCCGCGAAGCCGAGGTCCGGGGCGGTGATGCCGTGCGTGTGCTCCTCGCCGTTGAGCACGTGGACGCGGCGCGCGCCGTCGACCGTGTAGTCGCGCGCGACGTCGAACCGCCCGAGCTCGTCGAACCGGAGCAGGTGGCGAACCGGGTCGAGGAACGCCGGGACCGAGGCGGCGTAGCCCGTCGCGACGACGAGCGCGCGCGTGCGGCGCTCGACCTCCCGCCCGAGCTGCGCGTGCCGCAGCCGCAGCACGTACTCCCCGGCCGACCCCGCCGCGTCGGGCTGCCCGGCAGCGCTCGCCCCGTCACCCCCGCGGGCGGCCGGCTCGTACCGCGCCGCGACGACCTCGGTGTCGGTGAGCAGCGTCGTCGGCACCGGACGGTCGAGGCTCAGGCGGTACAGCGCGTCGTAGATCTCGTCCACGAGGTCGCCGCTGATCCCCTTGTACAAGCCCCGCTGCTCGCGGCCGAGGAGCTGGCGCAGCTCGAGCGGCAGCGCGTGGAAGTGGTCGGTGTACTCCGGCGACGTCATCTCGAGCGTGAGCTTCGTGTACTCCATGGGGAAGAAGCGCGGCGAGCGCGTCACCCAGTCGAGCCGGTAGCCGGGGCGCCGCGCGTCGCCGTGCACGCCGTCGAGCAGGTCGCGGTAGACCTCGGCGGCCGACTGGCCGCTGCCCACGACCGTGACCGAGCCCGCGTCCGCGAGCGCGTCGCGGTGCGGCAGGTACTGCGCGCTGTGCACGAGCGGCCCGGCACCCGGGTGCTCGCCGCGCGCGACCTCGTCCGCGAGCGCCCGCAGCGCGGGCGGCAGCACCGGCGAGGTGCCGACGCCGAGCACAAGGTGGCGACCCCGGTGCTCCTCGGTGCCGGTGACGCTCCCGTCGGGCGCGAGCGTCTCGGCGCGCACGACGAACGCGTCGGCGGCCGGGTCGTGCTCGACGGCGACGACGCGCCGCGACCAGCGCAGCGAGCCCAGGCGGGCCGCGACCCAGCGGCAGTACGCGTCGTACTCGGCGCGCAGCGGGTAGAACGACTCGCGGATGTAGAACGGGTAGAGCCGGCCCGTGGCCTTGAGGAACGCGAGGAACGAGTACGGCGACGTCGGGTCCGCCATCGTGACGAGGTCGGCGAGGAACGGGACCTGGATCGTCGCGCCCTCGATCATCATGCCGGGGTGCCAGCGGAACTCGGGGGCGGCGTCGAGGAACACGGCGTCGACGTCGTCGAGGGGCGCGGACAGCGCCGCGAGGCCGAGGTTGAACGGCCCGATCCCCACGCCGACGACGTCGCGCACGCGCGCCGGGTCGTGGGGCGCCGGGCCGGGGCCGCTCGTCGTGGGGGCAGTCGTGCTCATCGGGTCACCGCCCCGGCGGTCGCGAGGGACGCCACGAGGTCCGCGGCGTGCGCCGCGACGTCGTCGTCGTGCAGCAGCTCGTCGCGCTCGACGAGCGCCTGGGCGGTCGTGCGCACGAGGTCGAGCACGTGGCGCACGTCCGCGAGCGTCACGGTCGGGTTGAGCAGCGTGAGCTTGAGGCACGGGACGCCGTCGAGCACGGTCTTGGCGACCACCGCGCGACCGGACTCGAACAGCACGCGCCGCACGAGCGGCACGAGGCGGTCCGCGTGCGCCGCGGACAGCCCCGGCGGCTCGTAGCGGAACAGGACCGTGGACAGGTCCGTGCGGCCGAGCACGCGCAGCTCGGGGTCGTCCGCGAGGTCGGCGTGCACCTGCGCGGCGAGGTCGCACACGGCGTCGACCATCGCGCCGACCCCGCCGGGCCCGAGCGCGCGCAGCGTCGTCCAGAGCTTGAGCGCGTCGAAGCGGCGCGTCGTCTGGAGCGACACGTCGACCTGGTTCGGCTCGGCGTTCTCGCGCGGGTTGAGGTAGTCCGCGTGGTGCGCGACGCGCTCCAGGTCGGCGCGCTCGCGCACGAGCAGCGCGCTCGCCGACACGGGCTGGAAGAACGCCTTGTGGTAGTCGACGGTCACCGACCGCGAGCGCTCGATGCCGTCGAGCAGGTCCCGGCGCGTCGGGGACACGAGGAGGCCGCACCCGTAGGCGGCGTCGACGTGCAGCCACACGTCGGCCGCGTCGCACACGTCCGCGACCGCGGCGAGCGGGTCCACGCAGCCGCGGTCGGTCGTGCCGGCGGTCGCGACGACCGCCATGACGACCTCGCCCGCGGCGTGCACCGCGGCGACGGCGGCCGCGAGCGCCGCGGGCACGACGCGCCCGTCGGCGTCGGCCTCGACCCGCACGACCGCGTCGTCGGCGAGGCCGAGCAGCAGGGCCGAGCGCGCGACGCTGAAGTGGCTGGACCCCGCGGCCAGGACGCGCAGGCGCGGCAGGACGGCCGAGCGTCCGAGCCCGTCGCGGGCCGCGCGCTCGACGGCGCGCTCGCGGGCGAGGAAGAGCGCGTGGAGGTTGGACTGGGTGCCACCCGACGTGAGGACGCCGTCGCCGGCGACGTACCCGACGCGGCCGGCGGTCCAGGCGACGAGGCGGCGCTCCATGAGGGTCGCGACGGTCGACTGGTCGTAGGTGTCGACGGACGTGTTGATCGCGGCGAGCAGCGCTTCGGCGCCGACGGCGGGCAGCGCGACCGGGCAGTTGAGGTGCGCGGCGTAGGCGGGGTGGTGGAACCACACGGCGTGGGTCGCGTAGAGGTCGGCGGCCTCGCGCAGCGCGGCGTCGGTCCCGACGCCGGGGCCGTCGAGGTCGGCGGCGTCGACGAGCGCGGCCAGATACGTGCGGCTCGCGCCGGACCAGGGCTGGTCGACGGCGGCCATGCGCGCGGCGACGTCGTCCACCACGGCGTGCAGGGTGCTCGCGTAGGCGCCCGCGGTCGCGCCGGTGAGCAGCGCGGGGGCGGTCGGGGTACCGTGCGCGGGCGCGCCGGATCGTGCTGAGAGCATGCGAGGCTCCAGGACGGGGAGAGGACCGCCGCGGATCGCGGCGGGGCAACCTGAGGTTTGCCTTGCCTAACCTAGCGCAGCGCGGTCCCGCGTCAAGAGTGACCTGCGCCACGTCGCCGTGGACGCGCGGCCACGGCGGGGAGAGGATGGCAGTCGCCCGTCCTGGTGCCCGAGGAGGCCGTGTGGAACCCACCGTCGCGACGACCCGCCCCGCCATCGTCACCGTGGACGACGACCCCGGGGTCTCGCGCGCGGTCGCGCGCGACCTGCGCCGCCGCTACGGCGACCGGTACCGGATCGTGCGCGCCGAGTCCGGTGCCGAGACGCTCGCCGCGCTGCGCGAGCTCGCGCTGCGCGGTGAGGACGTGGCCGTCGTCCTCGCCGACCACCGCATGCCCGGCATGACGGGCGTCGAGCTGCTCGAGCAGGCGATGGACCTCTTCCCCGCGGCGCGCCGCGTCCTGCTCACCGCCTACGCGGACACCGAGGCGGCGATCGAGGCGATCAACGTCGTCGACCTCGACTACTACCTGCTCAAGCCGTGGGACCCGCCCGAGGAGAAGCTCTACCCCGTCGTGGACGCCCAGCTCGAGGCGTGGTCCGCGACCGACCGCCGCCGGCCCGCCGAGACCGTCGTCGTCGGGCACCGGTGGTCGGCACGCTCGTCGCAGGTGCGCGAGTTCCTCGCGCGCAACCGCGTCCCCTACCGGTGGTACCCGTCCGAGTCCGCCGAGGGGGCGCGCCTGCTCACCGCCGCGCAGGCCGACGGCGAGACCCTCCCCCTCGTCGTCACGCCCGAGGGCGAGCCCCTCGTCGCGCCCGACGACGCGACGCTCGCCGAGCGGGTCGGGCTCGCCACGCGCCCCGCGGCCGACTTCTACGACCTCGTCGTCGTGGGCGGCGGACCCGCGGGGCTCAGCGCGGCACTGTACGGGGCGTCGGAGGGGCTGCGCACGGTGCTCGTCGAGCGCACCGCGACCGGCGGCCAGGCCGGCCAGAGCTCGCGCATCGACAACTACCTCGGCTTCCCCGACGGGATCTCGGGCGCCCAGCTCGCCGAGCGCGCGCGCCGCCAGGCCGTGCGGTTCGGTGCCGAGATCGTCACGACGCGCGACGCCGTCGAGCTCGACGTCGACGGCCCGGCCCGCTCGGTGCGGTTCCCCGACGGCACGTCGATCGACGCGCACACCGTCATCCTCGCCTCAGGCGTCTCCTACCGGCTGCTCGACGGCCCGGGCCTCGCCGACCTCGTGGGCCGCGGCGTCTTCTACGGCTCGGCGCTCACCGAGGCGTCCGCATGCCAGGACCAGGAGGTGTACGTCGTCGGGGGCGCGAACTCCGCCGGGCAGGCGGCTCTCTACCTCGCGCGCGAGGCCAAGCAGGTGACGCTCGTCGTCCGCGGCGACTCGCTCGCCCGGTCCATGTCGTCCTACCTCGTCGAGCAGGTCGAGGCCCACCCGCGCGTGCGGGTCCTCACCCGCACGGAGGTGGTCGCGGCGTCGGGCGACGACCACCTGGAGCACCTCGAGCTGCGCGACCTCGACGCCGGCGCGACGTCGCGCGTCGAGTGCGGGTGGGCGTTCGTGTTCATCGGCGCCGCGCCCCGCACCGACTGGCTCGACGGCGTCGTCGCGCGCGACCCCCGCGGGTTCGTGCTCGCGGGACCCGACCTCCTGCGCGACGGCGCCCCGCCCGCCGGGTGGACGCTCGACCGCCCGCCCTACCACCTGGAGACGTCCGTGCCCGGCGTGTTCGCCGCCGGGGACGTGCGCGCGGAGTCGGCCAAGCGCGTCGCGTCCGCCGTCGGGGAGGGGGCCATGGCCGTCATGCTCGTCCACCGCTATCTCGAACAGCTCTGACCCCGTCCCGCCACGCTCCCGCCGACACCACCGACACAGCACCACCGACACAGCACCGACGACACAGCCCCGACCGACCCGGAGGCGACACCGTGACCAGCACCGAGGACCCCACCACGACCCCGCCCCCCGCGGGCGCCAGCACCGCGCCCGGCACCGCCGCGGCCGCCGCCGCGCGCGGCTGGCTGCCGTGCGACGTCGACGAGCTGCGCGCCACGTTCCTGTTCGAGCACCTCACCGACGACCAGCTCGCCTGGCTGTGCGCGACCGGCCACGTCGAGCGGCACGACGCGGGCTGGCTGCTGCACGAGGGCGCGCCCGCCGAGGCGTTCTACGTCCTGCTCGACGGCGGCGTCGCGCTCTACCGCCGCGTCGGCGAGGACGAGGTCGAGGTCTCGCGCACCCGTCAGGTCGGGGTCTACCTGGGCGCCTGGAACGCCTACCTCGGCGACCGGCTGCCCCAGACCTACCTGCACTCGGCGCGCGCGCTCGAGCCCTCGCGCTTCTTCGTGCTCGCGGCCCACGACTTCGCCAAGCTCATGACCGAGTGGTTCCCCATGGCGGTGCACCTGCTCGAGGGCGTGTTCTGGGGCACGCGCGACGCGCAGCAGCTCGTCGGGCAGCGCGAGCGGCTGCTCGCGCTCGGGTCCCTGTCCGCGGGCCTCACCCACGAGCTCAACAACCCGGCCGCCGCCGCCGTGCGCGCCACCGGGACCCTGCGCGAGCGCGTCGCGGCCATGCGGCACAAGCTCGCGCTCATCGCCGACGGCCCCTACGACCGCGCCACGCTCGCCGAGCTGATCCGGCTCCAGGAGGAGGCGCTCGAGCGGTACGCGGACACGCGCACCGCGGACGCCGTGGGCGCCCTGGAGACCTCCGACCTCGAGGACCGCCTCACCGACTGGCTCGACGACCACGGCCTGCCCGAGGGGTGGCGGGTCTCCCCCGCGCTCGTCCAGGCCGGCATCGACGAGCCGTGGCTCGACCGCGTCGCCGGACGGGTCGACGCCGGCGCGCTCACCGGCGCGGTGAGCTGGCTCGCGTACACCATCGAGACCGAGCAGCTCATGGCCGAGATCGAGGACGCCACCGTGCGCATCTCCTCCCTCGTCGGGGCCGCCCGCCAGTACTCCCAGCTCGACCGGGCGCCGTTCCGGCCCGTGGACCTGCGGGAGCTGCTCGACTCCACCCTGACGATGCTCGACCACACCCTCGACGGCGTCGACGTCGTGCGCCGCTACGACCCCGACCTGCCCCCCGTGCCCGTGTACGCCGCCGAGCTCAACCAGGTGTGGACCAACCTCGTCGAGAACGCCGCCCAGGCCATGGCCGGCACCGGGACCCTCACCGTGACCACCCGGCGCGTCGACGACCACGCCGAGGTCGAGGTCGCCGACACCGGCCCCGGGATCCCCGACGCCGTGCGCCCGCGCATCTTCGAGCCGTTCTTCACGACGAAGCCCGTCGGGCAGGGCACCGGGCTCGGCCTCGACATCTCGTGGCGCATCGTCGTCAACAAGCACCACGGCGACCTCGCCGTGACGTCCGTGCCGGGCGACACGCGGTTCGTCGTGCGGCTCCCGCTCGAACCCGCGCCCGTCCCCACCTCGCCCACCTCACCCACCTCGACCGACGCGCCCGACGCGCCCGACGGCCGCCCGTGACGGCCGCCCCCGCGGCGGGGACCTCGCCCGTCGGCGAGGAGCGCCACGCCTCCTGGCTCGAGCTGTTCTTCGACCTCGTCGTCGTCGCGGGCATCGGCATGCTCGCCCACCTCCTCCAGGAGGACCACGACGGCGGCGGGCTCGCGCTGTACGTCGTGGCGTACACGGCCTTCTGGCTCGTGTGGGCGTGCTTCACGACGTACGGCAACGTCGCGGGAGAGGGCGCGCGGTCCCTGCCGATCCTCGCCGGGATGGCCGCGCTCGCCGTGATGATCGCCGCCGTCCCCGGCATCCACGACGAGCACGCCCGGGCGTTCGCCGTCGCCTACGTCGTGGGCCGCCTCGTGGCCGCACGCCCGTGGCGGCGCACGACCGTCGTCGTCGACCTGCCCGTCGTGCAGGCGCTCGCCGGCGTCGTGCCGTGGGTCGTGTCGTGGTGGGCCGACGGCCAGACCCGCTACGTGCTGTGGGGCGTCGGCCTCGCGATCGACCTGGTGCTGCTCCTCACGCTCTCGGGCGAGCGGCTCGTGCGGCGCGCGCAGGAACGCCTCGACGAGGTCCGCGAGCGCCGGGGCCGGGGTCGTGCGCTCGGCGGCCGTCGTGCACGATCCGGCGCGCCGGACCGCGGGCGGCGGCGCGACCTGGAGGTCCCGACGACGGTCGACGCCGCCGCGAGCGACGTGCCCCACCTCGGCGAGCGGCTCGGGCTGTTCGTCATCATCGTGCTCGGCGAGGGCCTCATCCAGGCGATCGACGCCGCGAGCGAGGCGGAGTGGGACCGCACCCTGCTCGTGGCGGGTGCGGGGGCGTTCACCCTGCTGGTCGGGCTGTGGGCGCTCACGGTGCGCTCGGGCTACGCGGGCGTGGCGCTCCTGCGCCCGGCCGGCGTGCCGCCCCGGGTCGCGTGGTTCCTGCACCTCGTGACGACGGGGGCCCTCGCCACGCTCGCGGGCGCGCTCGGCGGCGTGCTGGACCACCCGGCGCGCGCCCTCGAGCCGGCCGAGCTCGCGCTGCTCGTCGGGGCGTTCGCCGTCCACGGCCTGGTGTCCGCGGGCGTCCACGCAGTGCTGCGCGACGTCCGCACCGCGCTGGTCCTCGCCGTGCCCGTCGTGGCGGCGGGGGCGGTCGCCGCGCTCGCGGGCGGGTCGGTCTCGGCCGCCGGGCTCGTCTGGGTCCTGTCGGGCGCGCTGCTCGTCCAGCTCTCCGGTGCCGGGCGCGCGCACCGTCCGGCGTCGGGCGACGCGGCGTCGGGCACGGAGCGCGACCCGGGGCCGGGCGCCGAGCCCGGTGCGACGGCGGCGGGGACGGACGCGGGGGACGACGCCTGACGCCGCCCGGGCGCAAAACCGTGGACGTCGCGCGCTCGCGGGCATAGCCTCGTGGCGTCCGGTCGAGACCCGCCCGGACGCTCGACCATGACGACCGGTGAAGGGCAGGTGGACCCGCGTGACGCACGAGTGGTCCGTCGACCCGTCCCGAAGGGCGCTCCTCAGGTAGACGACGTGCGTCGTCCACCTGCAGAGCCGTCCTGGGGCACCGTCCTGGGGCGGCTCTCGTCGTCCCGGGGCACGGCACGCGAACGCACGACAGGAGGAGCGACGATGAGCGAGGTGGTCATCTACAACCTCGGCGGCAGCCAGGTGCTCGGCCGCGTGTCGTTGCGCCACGCGATCCGCATGCTGCACCGGCAGGTCGCCGAGGTGCTGGAGGCCGTCGAGGGCGAGACGTTCGGGCCCTACCAGCGGCCCCGGTCGGTCGCGCTCGTGCGGTACGTGCACGCGCGCTGGGTGTACGAGCGGCAGGGCCGCGTGCCGTACTCGCGCGCCGCGCTCCTGCGCCGCGACCGCTACCGGTGCGCGTACTGCGGCGGGACCGCGACGACGATGGACCACGTCGTCCCGCGGTGCCAGGGCGGCACGACGACGTGGCTCAACGCCGTCGCCGCGTGCGAGCCGTGCAACGCGGCCAAGGGCGGGCGCACGCCCGAGCAGGCAGGCCTGTCGCTCCTGTCCAGACCGTTCGAGCCCGCGTTCCGCGACATCTACCCGTCGGCGCCCGCCCCGCGCAGACGCTGACGGGTCACCGGCCGGCGCGCCCGGCCGGTCACGGGCGGCCCGGCCGGTGGCGGTGACACCGGCCGGGCCGGCCGCGTGGTGCGGTCCTGCGACCGCGACCGCGACCGCGACCACGGCGGCGTCCGGGACACCGGCCGCGCCCCTCCCTCCTGGTGGAGCCGGTCCGCGCCGCGCACCCACCTCGGGTCCCGGGCCGCGCGAGGGAGCCCACGATGGCGACGGTCCGGATCGGGACGTTCAACGTCGAGAACCTGTTCGAGCGGCCGCGCGCGATGGCGGGCCCGCTGACCGCGGGGAACGCGGTCCTGGCGGCGCACGCCCGGGTCAACGCCCTGATCGCCGAGGAGCGGTACGGCCCCGACGTCCGCGCCGAGATCCTGGAGCACCTGGAGACGCTCGGCCTGCTGCGCGCCGACGCCGCCGCGCTCGCGGTGCTGCGCCAGGTGCGCGGGCGGCTCGTGCGCCGCACCGGGTCGCAGGCCGCCGGGACGGCCCGCACCGAGGTGGTCGCGACCGGGCGGGGCGACTGGGTCGGCTGGGTCGACCTCGTCAAGGACCGGGTCGACGAGCTCGCGATGGCCCACACGGCGCGCGTCGTGGCCGATGTCGGTGCCGACGTCCTCGCCGTCGTCGAGGCGGAGAGCCGCGTCGCGCTCAAGCGGTTCACCGACGCGGGCGTCACCCGCTCCGGGCGCGCGCTCTACCCGCACGTCATGGTCATCGACGGCAACGACGACCGCGGGATCGACGTCGGGCTGCTCACGCGGCGGCCCTACGAGATCGGGACGGTGCGCTCCCACGTCGACGACCGGGACTCGCGCGGACGCCTCGTCTTCGGTCGTGACTGCCCCGAGTACGTCGTCGTGCTGCCGGGCGGCGACACGCTCACCGTGCTCGTCAACCACTTCAAGTCCAAGGGGTACGGGACGCAGGCCGAGTCGGACGCGACCCGGCGCCGCCAGGCGACCCGCACCGCGGCGATCTACGCAGGCCTGCGCGCCCGCGGCGAGGAGCACGTCGTGGTCGTCGGCGACCTCAACGACACACCGGGGTCGGTGCCGCTGCGCCCGCTCCTCGAGGGGACCGACCTGCGCGACGTGAGCGTGCACCCGGACTTCCGGGGCGACGGGCGTCCCGGGACGTACGGCAACGGGACCGCGAGCCAGAAGATCGACTACGTCCTGCTCTCCCCCGCGCTGTTCGAGCGCACCGTCGGCGGGTCGGTCTTCCGCCGGGGCGTGTGGGGCGGGAAGGACGGGACCCTGTTCCCGCACTACGACACGATGACGTCGCCCGTGCACGCGGCGTCCGACCACGCCGCCCTGTGGGCCGACGTCGACCTCGCGTGACGGGCCCGACCGGGCGCCCGGGGCGATGGACGCCCGGCCGGCGCGTCAGTCCGCGCGGGCGAGGGCGATCGTCGTGGAGCCGCGCTGGCCGGCCTCGTAGAACATGTGCAGGCGGCCGTCGACCTCCACGAACGACGGCGCCGCGGCGCGCCCGTGGTCCGGTGCGGCGGACCCCGAGTCGTACAGGACCCCGAGGTGGTCCTCGCGGTCGAAGCCCGTCCCCACGCGCGCGACGTGGATGTTGCCCGAGCCCGCGTGGTAGACGACGTGGCCCCCGCCGTTGCGCGACCAGTAGTGCGCCCCGGAGACCTGGCCGCCCTCCCCGGCGGCCGGCGTGATGAGCGGCTCCGGCTTGACCTGCCAGCCGGAGGTCAGCGACTGCGACCAGCCGACGTAGATCTTGCGAGTCCCGCCGTGGTTGCCCATGAGCAGCATGACGTAGATCCCCGACTGCGTCGGGTGCGGGAAGACGCGCGCGTACGACGTCTCGCTCACGCCCGGGAGCATGTACGTCCCCACGACCCGGTTGTGGTACGTGAAGCTGCGGCCGTCGGCGGAGCTCGCGACCCGGGTCGTGTGGTTCTCGCCGTGGAAGAACAGGTAGATCCGGCGGTCCGCCGGGTTCCAGAACGCGTCGGGGCTCGACACGTGGCTCACGTCGAAGCCCGCCCACGTGCGCGGGATGATCGGGTTGGCGGGGTGCTCGCGCCACGGGCCGGTGACGGAGTCCGCGTAGGCCAGGCAGATGCCGCCCGGGGCGTCGTGCGGGGCGTAGTACATGTACCAGCGGCCGAGCGGGTTCTCGACGCGCCCGGCGACGTACCGGACCGAGGGGAAGATCAGCTCGTTCGTCGGGTTGTACCGCAACGTGCTCCGGTCGAGCGGCTGCCCGAGGTAGCGGAAGGTCGGGAAGCCGGGCACCGCCGCGTGCGCGGGCGCCGGGGCGGCGATGCCGCCCACGGTGCCGGCGAGCGTGCCGGTCGCGGTCGCCGCGCCGAGCACGACGGCACCGCGCAGGAGCGCGCGACGGGTCAGGGGACGAGGGACGGGTGGGCGAGGGTCGTCCGGCATGCTGCCTCCACGGTGAGAGAGCGGGTGGGACCGCAGCCACTCTCACGACGGCCCGCGAACAGGGTCAACACGATAATGAGAACTGCCGAACGGCCCGACGGCGGGCACCGTCCGGGAGCGGGCCGATCCGGAGGCCGCCCGCCGACCGATGAGTCCGCGCGCCGCCCCGGGTCTCCCCCTCGACCGCGCAACAGGGACGAGGAGGATCCATGGCCAAGGTGATCGCCGGGGCGACGTTGTCGCTCGACGGGTTCGTGCAGGACGCCGCCGGGAGCAGCGCCGCGCTCTACGCGGACTTCGACACGCTCGTGGGCAGCGACTACATGCGCCGGCTCCAGGACGAGACCGGCGCCGTGCTCATGGGGCGACGCACGTTCGACGGCGCCGAGGACCCCGACAGCTACGCGGAGGACTACGAGTTCCAGGCGCCGCTCTTCGTCGTGACGCACCACCCGCTGCCCGTCGCGCCGCGCCGCAACGAGCGGCTGTGGATCGAGTTCGTCACCGACGGGGTCGAGGAAGCGGTGCGCCGCGCCGTCGAGGCCGCCGGCGACCGCGACGTGACCTTCGTGGGCGGCGCGGACCTCTTCCGCCAGCTCCTCGCGGCGGACCTCGTCGACGAGCTCGCCGTCGACGTCATGCCGGTGCTGCTCGGCGGCGGCGTCCGGCTGTTCGACGGCGGCGTCCCCGCCACCCTGGAGAAGGTGAGCGTCGACGAGGTGGGCGTCCGCACCGCGCTGCGCTACCGGGTCGTGCGCGACCGCTGATCCGGCTCAGGCGCTCAGCCGCTCGGCGGGGCGAGCCGCCCGGGTCCCGCGTCCCGCGTCCCGCGGCGCGCGGTCGAGGACCGCCAGGGGGTCCCGCGCGAGGTCGGCGACCGGCTGCCCGGTCTCCCGGCTGAGGGCGCGCAGCAGGCCGGCCCGCGTGGCGTAGCCGGCGGCGCGCGCCGCCGCGTCCAGCTGCGAGCCGCCCCGCAGCCGCGCGATCGCGACGTTGAGGTGGGCGCGTGTGCGCCAGCGCCCGAACGGGAGCCCCGTCTCCTCGACGAAGAGCCGCTGGACGTGGCGCGCGCTCGCGTGCCGTCGGTCGGCGAGCTCCTCGAGCGTCGCACCCCCGCGCCGGGCGTCCTCGGCCACGGCGCGCGCGACCGGGTGCGACGGGAGCGTCAGCACGAAGTGGTCGCCCGTGACCCCGCGGAGCACCTCCTCGAGGGCCGCGCGGAACGGCGCGACCTGCTCCGGGGTCACCGGGCCCGCGCAGAGCACGGCGGTCAGGACGTCCGTGACGGCCGGCACGACGCCGAGCCGGTGCACCCGGACGGGGGGCTCGACGCCCGGCGAGAGCACCGGCCCGAGGGCCATCGCCCCGCCCGGCAGGCGCACGGAGTGCGGCACGCCGGGGGCGAGCCACACGCTCTCGTGCGTGCGCAGGGTCAGGGGCGCGCCGTCGGCCACGAGCTCCGCGGTGCCCGCGACGACGTGGACCAGGTGCGGCTCGTCGTGCGCGTGGGTGTCGTGGCCGAGGAAGCGGACGGCGTTCTCCGGGACGACGGCGCCCAGCGCGGTCGGGGTCATGCGGCGCTCCTCTCCTCGGCCGGACCCTCCGGTCCGGCCGTCCCGCGCGACGACCTCGGACGCGTCCCGCGGCGCACCGTGCGGACGTGTCGCGCCCGGTTCTGTCGCGCCCGGTCGTGTCGCGTCCGGGAGCGTCCGTGTCATGTCCGGACACGGCACGGCGCGCAGGTGTGGTTAGCCTAACCTCGCGAGGTGCGCCCCGGTCACGCCGTGCGGCCCCCGCGTCCCTGCTCCCGAGTGCGAGGTCCCATGCTGCCGTCCCGCCGTCCCACCCGCCGGCCCCTCACCGCGCTGGCCGCGCTCGTCGCCGCCGCGACGCTCGCGCTCTCCGCGTGCTCGGGCGGCACCACCACGTCCGACGCCGGGGCGGAGGGCTCCGGAGAGCCCACCGGCTCGTCCGCAGCGGAGCGCGTCGTCGCCACGGACCAGGGCGACGTCACCGTCCCGACGGAGCCGCAGCGCGTCGTCGTGCTCAACCACGCGCTCGCCGGCTACCTCTACGCGCTCGACGTCCCGGTCCTCGCCACCGTGCCCGAGGTGACCGACGACCCCGAGCCGGCCTTCTCCCCGCTCTGGGCGCAGGAGGCCGAGGCCGACGGCACGGAGCTCCTGGAGTGGAGCGCCGACGGCTTCAACCTCGAGGCGATCCTCGCGCTCGAGCCCGACCTCATCGTCGGTGGCGGGTGGGGCTTCCCGCTCAAGCAGGCGACGGACGTCTACGACGGCCTGAGCCAGATCGCCCCGACCGTCCTCGTGAGCGGCACGTACACGACGTGGCAGGAGCAGCTCGCGTTCCTCGCGGAGGACGTGTTCGACGACGCGGCGACGTCCGAGGAGCTCGCCGCCGGGTACGAGGACCGGCTCACGGAGGTGCGCGACGCGATCACCGTGCCCGCGGGCGAGACGGCGTTCCTCGCCCGCACGGCGGAGGGCACCACGTACGCCCTCCAGGAGGGCGAGGGGCTGCCCGCGATCTTCGAGCGGCTCGGGTTCGCGGTCCAGCCGATCCAGGAGCAGACCGGGGCCGAGCCGTACACGCCGGGCGGTGACATGTTCGAGGTGTCGGCCGAGCAGGTGACGTCGGTGGTCACGGCGCCGAACGTGTTCGTCATCGGTTTCAACGGCGCGGAGGTCGACCTCGACGCGCTCGCCGCCGACCCGGTGTTCGCCGCGCTGCCGTCGTTCGCCGCCGGGACCGCGCACGAGCTGCCCACGTGGACGATCCGCAGCGACTACCACGAGGCGATGGCCCTGCTCGACGTCGTCGAGGAGCAGTTCTCCTGATGGCCCAGCACCGCCTGCGCACCCACCCCCTCGTCCTGCGGCGCGTCGAGGTCGCGCGCGTCGTCGACGTCACGCCCCGCATGCGCCGCGTGACGCTCGTCGGGCCGGAGCTCGGCGCGTTCGAGCGCGACGGCCTGCCGATGCCGGCGTTCGACGCCCCGGGGTTCGACGACCACGTGAAGCTCGTCCTCGCGTCCGACGGCGACGTCGCGTCCGCGCTGCCCGTGCAGCGCGCGCACGGCATCGACTGGCCGCCCGCGCCGAACCGGCAGGGTCGGGACTACACGCCGCGCCGCTGGGACCCGGTGGCGGGCGAGCTCGACCTCGACCTCGTGCTGCACGGCGACGGGCCCGCCGCCGCGTGGGCCGGGGCGGCGCGCCCCGGCGACGCTCTGTGGTTCGTCGGCCCCAAGGCCTCCACCGTGTGGCCCGACGACGTCGACTGGGCCCTGCTCGCGGGCGACGAGACGGCGCTGCCCGCGATCGGCCGCTTCCTCGACGAGCGTCCTGTCGACGCGCCCGTGCAGGTCGTCGTGACGGTCGGCGACGCGTCGGCGCGCCAGGACCTCGCGCTGCGCGACGGCGACACCGTCCGCTGGGTCGTCGCGCCCGAGGGCGACCGCGGCGCGCTCGGCGAGGCGGTGCGCGCGATCACGTGGTGGCCCGGGCGCGTCTACGCGTGGGCTGCGAGCGAGAGCCGGGCCCTGCTGCCGGTGCGCCGCCACCTCACGCGCGAGCGCGGCGTGCTTCGCACGCACGTCGACGTCACCGGGTACTGGCACGCGCAGCCGGCGCCCTCGGGCGCGAGGCCGGGCGACTCCGCGAGCACCGTCGGCGACACCTCGGGCGGCGTCCCGGGCAGCACCGCGAGCGACGCGCCCGGCAGCATCGCGACCGGCACCGCCCCCGCGGCGCAGCCCGCGGGCGTGCCGTCCCCCGTGCCGTGGTTCGCGACGCGCGCCGCACTCCAGCTCGGGCTGCTCGACGCGCTCGGCGACGGCCCGCGCGACGTCGCGGCGCTCGCCGAGGCGGCCCGCGTCGCGCCCGCGGCGGTCCGGGTCCTCGTGGACGTCCTCACGGCGTCGGGGGTCGTGACCTCGGACGGTGACAAGGTGGCCCTGGCCGACGCCGGCGAGGACCTCCTCGACGACGAGCACGCGCGCGAGGAGTACGAGGGCCTGGAGGCCGACGCGGTCCTCGCGCTCGCCGCGCTCGCCCCGGCGCTGCGCGAGGACGCCCCGGCGTGGGCGCGCTCGCGCGGCCGGACCCTGCGCGCAGAGGTCGAGGCCGACGTCGACTTCGCCGCGGAGGTCGTCGAGGGCGCCGACGTCCTGCCCTACGTGCTCACCGGCCTCCCGACGTGGCCCGTGTGGTCGGGCGCGCGGTCGGTGGCCGTCGGAGGGCCGGGGGCGCTCGTCGTGGCCGACCTGCTCGCGGACGTGCCCGGTGACCGCACGACGACGCTCGTCGAGGACCCCGTGCCGCTCGCCGTCCTGCAGGAGCAGGCCGGCACGGGCTCGCCCCACGCCACGTCCGGCTCCTGGCCCGGCGCCGACCTCGCCGTGTGCGCGCTCGGGACCGGGCACCGCACCGACGACGAGGTGGTCGCGCTCCTCGCCGCGATGGGGGCGGCCGCGCGTCGGGCCGTGCTCGTCGAGGACCTCACGCCCGACGGCCTGAGCCCGCACGCGCACGAGCACGCGCTGCTGTCCCTCGCGACGACGGGGTCCGGACCCCGCACGCCCGACGACGTGGCCCGGCTCGCCGCGCGCGCCGGGTGGCGCGTCGTCGGGCACGACGCCCTCGGCTGGGGCGTCGCGCGGGTCGAGCTCGCCCGCTGACCCACGGCACGGCGGGGCGGACCGCGGTCCGCCCCGCCCGCTCAGGACCGGCGTGCCAGGCCCGGCGCGGCCGCCGCGACGAGCAGCGCGGTGGCCGCCGCGAAGACGACGACCATGAGGCGCAGCGGCTCGACCGTGAGCGAGAGCCCCAGGAGCAGCACGGGGACGGCGAGCCCCAGGTACGCGACGAGGAAGACCCCCGCCAGGACCTCCCCCCGGCGGCCGGGCTCCGCCAGGGCCCCCGCCGTCGCGAGCGCGCCCCGGAAGAGGATGCCCACGCCCGCGCCCGCGACCACGGCGCTCGCCACGAACCCGGGCAGGCTCGCGGTGCCGACGGAGACGGCGAGCACGGCGAGCCCGGTGAGCGTCAGCGTGACGGCGAGCGCGACCTGGCGCCGGCGGGCGAGCCGGCCCGTGGCGAGCTGCGCGACGGCGGCCGCGGCGAAGACCGTGGCCGAGACGAGCCCGGCGACGAGGCGCGACTCCTCGTGCATCACGGTCGCGAGCACGCTCGGGGTGAGGGACGTGAAGAGGCCGAAGACGGCGAAGCCCGCGAACGCGGCGGCCGCCGCGGCGACGAAGGTGCCGCGCCCGCCGCGCGGCACGGCGACGCGCTGCGGGCGGTAGCGGTACGGGGCGACGGCGGGCGGCACGGTCTCGGGCACGAGCGCGGCGGCGAGGACCGCCGCGGCGAGCAGGACGGCGAAGGCGACGTACGGCGTCGTGAGCGGCGCGGGCGCGGCCTGGGCGAGCAGCCCGCCGACGAGCGGTCCGAGCGCGAGGCCGCCGATGTTCGCCAGGCCCGCGACGGCGCTCGTGTCCGCCGGGCCGCCGGGCCGGGCTGCCGCGCGGAGCTCGGCGAGGTGCGCGGTCGCCGTCGCGGTGACGGCCCCGATCCCCACGCCCGAGACGAGCCGCGCGACGACGAGGCCGCCCAGACCGTCCGGCAGCAGGAACAGCACGGCCGCGACGAGCTCGGCCACGAGGCCGAGGACCACGACGCGGCGGCGCCCGAACCGGTCGCTGAGGTGCCCGACGAGGTAGAGGCTCGCGGCGACCCCGACGGCGTACGCGGCGAAGACGACGGTCACGGCGACGGTCGGCAGGCCGTCGCGCGCCTGGTACAGCGGGTAGAGCGGCGTCGGGACCGTCGAGAACGCCATGGCCGTCGCGAACGCGAGCGCCACCACGAGGAACCCCGACCCGTGCGAGACGAGCGGCCGCGTGCGCCGCGCACGCGGCGGCCGGGAGGACCGCTGCGCGTCGTCCGGTCGCGCGGGTGCGGGGCGGGTCGGAGGTGCCGAGGTCGTCGTCATGCGTCCACCGTGCGCCTGTGCTCCTGATCGTGTCCAACGACTTGTACCGATCCTCTTGATCGATGTCAGCGATAGAACGTCGTAGGGTGAGCGGCATGGAGACGCGCCAGCTCGAGTACTTCGTCGCGGTGGCCGAGGAGCTGAGCTTCACGCGCGCCGCCGCGCGCGTCTTCGCCGTGCAGTCGAGCGTCTCGGCGGGCGTGCGCGCCCTGGAGGCCGAGCTCGGCGCCCGCCTGTTCGAGCGCACGCGGCGCTCGGTCGCGCTGACCTCGCAGGGCGAGGCGCTGCTCCCCCGGGCCCGGGCGGTGCTCGACGCCGTCGACCAGGCCCGTGCCGCCGTCGCGCCCGGGCCGCACCACGTGCGCGGCACGGTGCGGCTCGGGGTGTTCACGAACCTCGGGTACCTCGGCCTGCCGCGCACCCTCGCCGCGTTCCGGGACCGCCACCCCGGCGTGGTGCTGCGCCTCACCCCGTCGCCCGCCGGGTCGACGGGCCTCGGGGAGGACGTGCGGCGCGGTGTCGTGGACGTCGCGTTCACCGGGCTCGGGCCCGAGGACCACCCCGGTCTGCGGTACACGCGCCTCACGTCGTCGACGTTCGTCGCGGTGCTGCCCGCGGGCCACCCGCTCGCCGGGGCGCGGTCGGTGGCGCCCGGCGACCTGGCCGACGAGCACGTCGTGACGACGCCGCGCGGGTTCGGCAACCGGGTGGTCGCCGAGCGCGCGTTCGCGCACGCGGGCGTCGCGCCGCGCGCGGACACGGAGGTGGCCGACGTCGGCGACCTGCCCGCGTTCGTCGCCGCCGGGTTCGGCGTCGCGGTGGTCCCCGCGGACATGTACGAGCCCGCGCCGGGCGCGGTCGCGGTGCCGCTCGACGCGCCGGAGGCGTGGTCCCTCGGGCTCGTGACGCGGCCGCACCCGGGCGCGGCCGCCGCGGCGCTCGTCGCCTCGCTCGTCGCCTCGCTCGCCACGGGTCGGGAGCAGGCTCCGGCGGGGTGACGGGCCCCCGCGCCCGCAGACCCCGCCGGGCCGCGCTGCTAGCATCGGCACGTGCTCATCGAGGTCGACAGACTCTAGCCGCCGAGCCGTCGGCGGCCCGTCCCAGCGCACCCCTCGCCCCGCTCCGCCCCGTCGGAGCCCTCGTCGGCGACCCCTGCCCGGCTCGTGCCGCGGCCTCGGCGTGCCGGGACGACGCCCCACCGCTCCCGCCACCGGCGGCCCGTCCGCGCGCCCGCGCGACGACGGCCCGCCCGACCTTCCCGGCACGACCACGCCCGCGGCACCGCGGGCCGAGGAGCACACCCATGTCCACCCTGCACCGGTCCGCGGTGACGCTGACCGACCTCACGTTCGAGTGGCCCGACGGCACCGTCGCGCTCTCCCACCTCTCCGGCACGTTCGGCACCGGCCGCACGGGCCTCGTCGGCGACAACGGCGCCGGCAAGTCGACGCTCCTGCGCCTCGTCGCCGGCCTTCTCACGCCCACCTCCGGGCGCGTGACGACCACCGGCGACGTCGCCTACCTCCCCCAGACGCTCACGCTCGGCCGCGACGCGAGCGTCGCGCGCCTGCTCGGCATCGACGCGACGCTCGACGCCCTGCGCGCGATCGAGTCCGGCGACGTCGACGAGCGGCACTTCGACGCCGTCGGCGACGACTGGGACGTCGAGGCGCGCGCCGCCCAGGCGCTCGCCGAGATCGGGCTCGACGGCGTCGGCCTCGACCGGCGCGTCGGCGAGCTGTCCGGCGGCGAGGCGATGCTCGTCGCGATCAGCGGCCTGCGCGTGCGGCGCAGCGCGATCACGCTGCTCGACGAGCCGACGAACAACCTCGACCGTGCCACCCGGGCCCGGCTCGCCGTGCTCGTCGACGACTGGCCCGGGGCTCTCGTCGTCGTGAGCCACGACCTGGAGCTGCTCGAGCACGTCGACGAGACCGCCGAGCTGCACGCGGGCGCGCTGACCACGTTCGGCGGCCCGTACAGCGCGTGGCGCGCGCAGCTGGAGGTCGACCAGGCCGCGGCGGCGCAGGCCGCGCGGAGCGCCGAGCAGGCCCTGCGCGCCGAGAAGCGCCAGCGCGTCGAGGCCGAGACGAAGCTCGCGCGCCGCGAGCGGACGGCGCGGACCGCCCAGGCGAACCGCACCGGGTCACGCATCTCCATGGGGCTGCGCGCGTCCGCGGCCCAGGTCTCGGCGGGCTCGATGCGCCAGGGCCTGGACGCCAAGGTCCAGGCCGCGCAGCAGGCGCTCGACGCGGCGGCGGCCCGAGTGCGCGACGACGAGCACGTGCACCTCGTGCTGCCGGACCCGGACGTCCCGCGCGGGCGTCGGCTCGCCGAGCTGCACGGGACGAACCGCACGGTCGTCGTCCAGGGGCCCGAGCGGGTCGCGCTCGTGGGGGCCAACGGCACCGGCAAGACGACGCTCCTGGAGAACCTGCTCGCCGGGCGCGCGCCCGAGCCGGGACGCGCCGGCGGGACGCTCCTCACGGACCGGGTCGGCTACCTCCCGCAGCGGCGCGACGAGCTCGACGACGCGCGCAGCGCGCTCGACACCGTCCGCGACGGCGCCCCGGGCGTGGCGCCGGGCACGGTCCGCAACCACCTCGCGCGCCTGCTCCTGCGCGGGTCGGCCGTCGACCGCCCGGTGGGCACGCTGTCGGGCGGCGAGCGGTTCCGCGTCGCGCTCGCACGGCTCCTGCTCGCCGACCCGCCCGCGCAGCTCCTCGTGCTCGACGAGCCGACGAACGACCTCGACGTGCGCAGCGTCGAGCGGCTCGTCGAGGCGCTGTCGGGCTACGCGGGCGCGCTGCTCGTGGTGAGCCACGACGACGGGTTCCTCGCCCGCCTCGGGGTCGACGTGCGGCTCGAGCTCGACCGGGACGGCGGGCTCCACGAGGTGGCGCCGGGCGCGGAGCAACCCGCCCGCTGAGCGCCGGTCCGGGGCGGCCCGCTCGACGGGTCGCCCCGGACCTCGGACGATGGACCCAGGACCACCGGCCGGGAGGGGACCGTGGGCTGGTACACCGAGCACGTCGTCGACACGGGCCGCGCCCCGGCGCTGTTCGCGCTCGTCGGGTTCGTCGTGACGTTCGTCGTCGTGCGGTCGATCACGCGCCGCATCCGCGCCCGCGCCGCGGCCGCCGCGGCGACGACCACGGGGGCGCCCGGGCACGAGCCCGCGGACGACGCCCCGCCGCCCTCGCGGCGGTCCCTCCTCGGGGACGTGTCGATCGGGGGCGTCCACGTGCACCACCAGGTGTGGGGCATCCTGCTCGTGCTGCTGACCGGCATGCTCGAGTTCCGCTACTCCCCCGGGCACCCGTGGTCGGAGGTGCTCGCGCTGCTGTTCGGCGCGGGCGCCGCGCTCGCGCTCGACGAGTTCGCGCTGTGGCTCTACGTCGACGACGTCTACTGGGCAGAGGAGGGCCAGCGCTCGATCGACGCGATCCTCGTCGGCGGGGCCCTCGGCGGAGCGCTGCTCCTGTCCGCGTCACCCATCGGTGTCACGTCGGACGACGCGTCCGGCGGCTGGCTCGCCTACACCGTGACGGTCGTCGTGCACCTCGCGCTCGCGTTCGTGTGCGTCCTCAAGGGCAAGCTCGCGACGGGCCTGGTCGGCGTGGTGGTGCCGGTCGTCGCGCTCGTGGGCGCGCTGCGGCTGGCAAAGCCGTCGTCGTTCTGGGCCCGACGTCGGTACGGTCGCCGGCCGCGCCGGCTCGCCCGCGCGCAGGAGCGCTTCGGGGCGCGCTACCGGGCGCGCAGGGAGCGCGTGCGGAACCTCGTCGGCGGCCGCGCCGACGACGACCCGCCGCCGGCGTAGGCCGGGGTCGTCAGGGCAGGTCCGGCGCGGCCCGCACGACGGCGGCCATCGCGGCGGTCGCCGCGGCGTCGGCGTCGGCGTGCCGCCAGCCCGGGCTCACGGCCCGCGCGTGGTCGTTGAGGGCGGCGAGCACGTCGAGCACCGCGACGCCCAGGGCCCGCGCGTGAGGGGTGAGCCCGCCGCGGATCTTCAGCTGACCGAGCACGATGGCGATCTGCGCGCGGGCCTCGGCCGCGAGCGCCGCCTCGTCGACGTCGCCGCCGCGGAGCCGGTCCGCGACACCCTGCCGCCCGGACGCCCAGACGTCCTCGGGGACGCCGAGGTCCCACGCCGCCAGGAGGCCGTCGACGAAGGCGGGAAGCGCGTCGTCGCGCCCGTCGGCGGCGTACCACTCCTCGAGGTCGCGCAGCGCGTCGTGCCCGGAGTCGTTGCCGAACGGCGCGAGGTCCTCGCCCTCGTCGTAGAACGGCTCCGGCGCGAGGGACACGAAGGCGGGGTGGCTCGTCGCGGGCGACAGACCCTCGTCGGGGTCGTCGAGGAACAGCGTCATGGGGGCGACCCTAGACCGGCGCGGGGCGTGCCGTCGTACGCGCCCGTCGTCGGGACCGCGGCGCGGGCCGACGGTCCGGCGCCGCGGGAATCCCCTCGATGCGCAGGCCACGCACGTGCCAGGGTGGGCGCATGACCGACGCCACCGACGTGCGCCCCGACGCCCTGGAGCGGGTCGCGTGGCCCGTGCGGACCGCTCGCCTGACGCTGCGCCGCGCCCGGCCGGACGACGCCGACGCGTTGTTCGCCTACCGCGGCCTGCCCGAGGTGGACCGGTGGCTCACGCAGCGGTTCACCGCGGTCGAGGAGTGGCGCGAGCACCACGCCGAGCCGGGCCGGCTCGCGACGACCCTCGTCGTGGAGCGCGAGGGTGCCGTGGTCGGCGACCTCTACCTCGCGGTCCGCGACGGCTGGGCGCAGCGCGACGTCGTCGACCGTCCGCACGACGACGAGGCCGAGATCGGCTGGGTGCTCGACCCGGCGCACCAGGGGCAGGGCTACGCGACCGAGGCCGTGCGGGCGCTGCTGCGGGTCTGCTTCGAGGACCTCGGCCTGCGGCGCGTCGTGGCGAGCGCGTTCCTCGCGAACGAGCCGTCGTGGCGGCTCATGGAGCGCGTGGGGATGCGGCGCGAGGGCGTGGGGGTGCGCGACTCCCTGCACCGGGACCTGGGCTGGGTCGACGGCGTCGTGTACGCGCTGCTGGCCGACGAGACGCGCGCGGGCGCTTGACCCTGACGCGACGTCAGGGCGCAGGCTGCCCGCATGACCGACACGTTCCCCGCCTTCGACCTCTCCCCCGTCCCCGTCCCGGGGCCAGACGCCGTCGCCCCGGAGCCGTTCCGCGGCATCTACGGGATGCCGCAGTTCGTGACCGTCCCGACGGACGACCTCGCGGCGTCCGTCGAGCTCTGGACGCACGGGCTCGGGTTCTTCGACCTGTTCTCCGTGCCGGGCGGCATGGTGCACCTGCGCCGTTGGGCGTTCCAGGACGTGCTCCTCGTCCCGGGCACCCCCGCGCCCGACCTGCCGGCCCTGACGGTGAGCTTCTCGTGCGTGCTGTCGCAGGTCGACGCGATCGTCGCCGCGTGCGAGGCGGTGACGCCCGGCTGCACGACGGGCCCGCGCGAGATGCCGTGGGGTTCCGTCGAGGTCGAGGTCCGCACGCCGGAGAACGCGCGCGTCGTCATGACGGCGGCACGCCCGTTCGTCGCCGGGAGCGACCCCGCCCGGTTCCTCGAGGGCATCGGGATCGAGGCGCCCGCCCCGTGAGCACCGCGGCTCCGCGGTGGACACTGGGTCACGTGACCACCGACCCGATGCCCGGCCGCGGCGCCGACCCGCTGACGGTCGGCGACGCAGCCGCGGCGGCGGGCGTCACCGTCCGGACGCTGCACCACTGGGACGCGGTCGGGCTCGTGCGCCCCTCGGCACGGACGCCGGCGGGCTACCGGCTCTACGCGGCGGCCGACGTCGCACGGCTGCGGCGGGTGGTGGCGTACCGGGAGCTGGGCGTGGCGATCGAGGACGTCGCGGCGCTCCTCGACGCGACCGGCGACGAGGCGGTGGACGCGCTGCGCAGGCACCGGGCGCTGCTCGGGGAGCGGATCGCCCGGATGGAGCGCACCGCCCGCGCGCTGGACCGCCTCGTCACGGCGCGCGAGCGCGGGCTCCTGCTCACGCCCACCGAGCAGGTGGCGCTGTTCGGCGAGGGCTGGGACCCGGCGTGGCCCGGGCAGGCGCGCGCGCTCTGGGGCGACACCGCGCAGTGGGCGCAGTACGCCGAGCGGTCGGCGGAGCGCACGCCCGAGGACTGGCAACGCCTGGCCGACGACGTCGCGGCCCTGGAGGCCGACCTCGCGGCGGCGTGCCGCGCGGGCGTCGACCCCGCGTCGGCGCGGGCGGCCGCCCTCGCCGAGCGGCATCGAGTCTCGATGGGCGCGCACTTCGACTGCCCGCCGGCGCGGCACGTGTGCCTCGCGCGGCGGTTCGTCGACGACGCCGGGTTCCGTGCCCACTACGACGGCCTCGCCCCGGGCCTGGCCGCGTGGCTGCGCGCCGCGGTCGAGGCGAACGCGCGCTCGCACGGCGTGGACCCGGCGACCGCCACCTGGGACTGACCCCCTGCGCCGTGCCGCACGGGACACGGCGGACGGGGAACCGCGGACGGGCGCGCGACGGGCGCCTCGGGAGGCGCGACGAGCGCTCCCGGCGGACGGGCGTGCGAACGCGGCGCCGGGGTGTGAGGCTGAGATCCCCGCCGCCGCACCACCCTCCCAGGAGCCCCGCATGCCCGCCACCCCCGCCCCCACGGCGGGCCCCTCCCTCGCCGCCCCGGCACGCGGCGCGATCCTCGCGGGCGACGCGGTCCGGGCCGGGGCCGCGCTCAGCGTCGTCGTGGCCGGCGCGACGCTCGACGGCGTCGGCGTCGCGCTGTTCCTGCTCGTGCTCGGCGGGACGATGGTGCCGCGCGCCCTCGGGGTGACCGGCGTGCTCGACGTCGGCTACGGGGCCGCGCTGCTCGCCTCCGCCTGGGCCGCCCAGCTCGAGTGGTACCGCGCGGTGCCGTGGCTCGACCTGCCCGTGCACGCCGTCTGCACCGGTCTGATCGCGGCGCTCGCGACGGTGACGCTCGTCCGCGTCGGGGCGCTGCCCTCCCCGCACGCCGACGACCGACCGTGGCGCACGGGCGTCGCCGTGGTGACCACAGGTCTCGGGGCGGTCCTCGCGATCCTGTGGGAGCTGGGCGAGTGGGCCGGGCACACGTTCCTCGACGACCGGATCGGCGTCGGCTACGGCGACACCGTCACCGACCTCGCGACGGGGCTCCTCGGCTCGGTCGTCGCCGGGATCCTCCTCGCGCGCGGCACCGCGGTCCGCCAGGACCGGCCGTGACGCCCCGCACCGCCCCGACCGTGTCGGTCGTCGTCCCGGTCCGCGACGACGCCGCCGCGCTCGACCGCTGCCTGGCGCGCATCGCGCGGCAGACCGTCGCGCCGCTCGAGGTCGTGGTCGTCGACAACGCGTCGCGCGACGACTCCGCGCTCGTCGCGCGCCGCTGGGGCGCCGTCGTCGTGCGCGAGGAGCGCGTCGGCATCCCGGCGGCCGCCGCGACCGGGTACGACGCCGCGCGCGGCGACGTCATCGCGCGACTCGACGCCGACTCGCTCCCCGACCCGGGGTGGGTGCAGCGCGTCGTCGACCGCATGGCCGCCGACCCGACGCTCGACGCGATGACCGGCACGGGCACGTTCGACGACCTGCCGCGCGGTGCGCGCGCCGCCGTGGCGATCGCCTACCTCGGCGCGTACTACGTGCTGTGCCACCTCGCGCTCGGCCACACCGCGCTCTGGGGCTCGTGCATGGCCCTGCGCCGCTCGGCGTGGACCGCCGTGCGCGACGCCGTCGTGCGCGACGACCCGGAGGTGCACGACGACCTCGACCTGTCGTTCCGCCTCGGCCCGGGCCGGCGCACGGTGCTCGACCGGTCGTGGCGCGTCGGGGTGTCGGCGCGCTCGCTGCGCGGGCGGCGCCAGCGCCGTCGCCGCATGGACCGCGCGTGGCGCACGCTGCGCCTCAACTGGACGGTCGCGCCACCGTGGGAGCGGTGGCGCGACCGCTGGCGCTGACGCGCACGGACACCGCCCCGCGCGCGACCGGTCGGCGACAGCCCGGCGACAGGCCCAGCGCTCAGTCCGCGCTGCCGCGCCAGGTGCGCCGCCGCGTCGCGCCCGGGGCCTCCTCGCGGTCGAGGCGGGCCAGCAGCGCCGCGAGCGCCGCGGCGATCGGCTGCCCCGTCGCGTACTCGACGAACAGCCACTGCCCGGCCGGGTTGATCTCGAGGAACACGTAGTCACCCTCGGGCGTGCGGCGCAGGTCGACCGCGCCGTACCAGAGGCCGAGCACCTCCATGAGCCGCAGGAGCGCCGTGGCGACGTGCTCGGGGAGGTCGTGCACGGACGTCGGGCAGTGGTGGGTGTCGACGCGGAAGTCGTACGCGTACGCCGACTCCTCGGTGCGCAGCTCGGCCGCGAACAGCTGCGTGCCGACGATCGTCACGCGCACGTCCGACCCCGCGACGGCCTCCTGGAAGATGACCGGCGCGTACCGCACGCTCTCGATGAGCGCGAGGTCCGAGTCCCGCACGGGGCGGGTCTCGCGCCACGTCGCCGGCGTGCCGCTGAACGGCTTGAAGATCACGCGACCCGGTTCCCGGTGCAGGAACTCCCGGGCGCGTGCCGGGTCGTTGGTCATGCACGTGCGCGGCACGCGCAGCCCGAGGCGCGCGGCGACCTGGAGCTGCCACATCTTGCGGGAGCCGGCCTCGTCGCGGTCCGGGTCGTTGACCCAGGTGGCGGGCAGGCACGACCACAGCCCGGACACCGCCGCGGCGACCTCCCCGTGGGCGAACCCGCGGTCCTGGGCGGAGCGCAGGTCGTCGTGCAGCGCGAACGGCTGCGGTCGGCGCCACCACACGGCGCGCAGCGTGGTGGTGTCCACCGCGCTCACGCCCTCGGCGCTCGTGTCGACCCAGTCGGCGCGCCACCCGGCGGCGTCCTGGGTCGAGGTCAGCGCCACGTCGCGGGGCGCGTGCCCCGTGTCGAGGAGCGCGTGGGGCGCGCCGAGCGCGTCCAGGTGGCGGACGACCTCCGTGGTGTGGAGGTCGTCCGCGTGCGACACGATGCCGATCATCGCGGGCTCCCGGTCCGGTCCGTGGGCGAGGTCGCCCGGGTCACTGCCCGGCCTGGAGGGTGGCGAGCGTCGCCTCGACGGCCTCGAGGGTCGCGCGCGCCTCGGCGACGGCCTCGACGAGGGCGCCGACGACGTCGACCGCCTCGCCCGGACCGTCCTCGTCCACGAGCGACTCCGCGCCCTGGACGAACGGCCGCGCCCCGGCGAGCACGCCGGCCTGCACGAGCCGCCCGATCGCGGGGTTGACCACGGGGTCGAAGACGTCGCCGGGGTCGACGATCCCCTCCTGGAGCGTGTCGCCGGGTCCGGAGCCGACGTCGCCCGCGATCCCGGTGCCGACGGGGTTGTCCGCGGCGAAGCGGGTGTCGCCCTGGAAGACGGAGTCGAGGGCGCGCGGCGTCCCGCCCTGGTCCCGGAGGAACGACGTCCCGATCTGGTCGGCGACCGTGTGCGAGTCGGCCTGCCGGATCGTCAGCACGTCGACGGCGCGCGCGGTGTCGGCGCCCAGGAGCGTGCCGACCTGGTCGGCGGCCTTGACGGTCGCGATGACGTCCTGCGCGAGGGACGTGAAGCCGTCGTCGGCGGTCGCGGTGCGCGCCCCGTGCGGCAGGGCCTGGAGCGTCGGCGACACGGCACGGATGCCCGCGATCGCCGTGCCGAAGTTCGACCCGGTCCCGGCCGCGTTGCAGCCGCCGTTCGTGTGGACGCCGACGAGCTCGCCCGCGGGCCCGAGGATCCCGGACCCGGAGTTGCCGCCGAGCGTGTCGATGTCGTCGTACCGGATCTGGTTCGTCGTGACGACCGTCGCCGGGCCGGCCTCGACGCGCTTGGGCATCCCGGCGGGGTGGCCGATGATGGCGAGCATGTCGCCCACGGCCGGGTTGGCCGTGGCCACGGCCGTGAACCCGTAGGTGCTGCCCGGGTTGCCGCCCACGCGCACGACGGCCATGTCGAGGCCGCCGAGCCGGTACTCGACGAGCGCGACGATCGGGAAGCTCTGCTCGGTGCGCAGGACGCCGGACGGGTCCACCTGGAAGAGCACGTTGATGTGCATGCTCGTCGCGATCTGCTGCGGCGTGAGGACCTGCATCGACCCGTTCTGGCGGGGCAGGACCCAGCCGTCGGCGCTCTGGTCGAACAGGTGGCCGCACGTGAGGACGAGGTCGGGAGCGATCAGGGTGCCGCTCCCCCAGCGCACGCCGTCGACGTTGCCGGGGTTGGTGAAGACGCCGCCGAGCCCCGCGTTCCACTGGACCTGCACGGCCTGCTTCTGGTGGGCGTCCACGTACGCGCGCGTGACGCCGAGCGTGCCGTCGTACTGCTCGACGGGCTGGGAGTCGTCGGTCGCGCCGCAGATGGACTCGAGCATCTCCGCGTACGTGGGCTCGTCGCCCGCGATGGACTCGAGCGTCAACGGGATGCGTTCGGGCAGCGGCGGGTAGAGCGCGTCGACGGTGTCGGGCGTCTGCGGCACCTCGCGCCGGCTCGGCTTCCGCGGTGCCGACTTCTTGCTTCCGGGCATGGGTTCCCCCTCGGTTCGGTCCCCCTGCACCTGGAGAGAGGAGCGCACCTCGCGGCTCGTACAACCGACACGCCGAGGCGCACACCGTCGAAAGTGTGGCGCTTCTCACTCCACGGCGGGAATCTAGGACGCGCCGACAACTTTCGACCAGGGGGAACAGTGCACGCAGCGACCACGACGACGCCCCCGACCGCATCGCTGCGGCCCGTGGCCTGGCTCTCCGCCCTGGCTCTCCTCGCCGTCCTGCTCGTGGTCGGCTCCCCGCCCGCCCACGCGAAGCCCGACCCCGACGGGGTCGGCGCCGGGCCGCGGGGTCCTTTCACGGAGATCTCGATCACCGGGTTCGGCGCGGGACAGGCCGTCACGGGCTTCACCGCACCCGCCGGGTTCGACCCGCTCGCCGGGTATCCCGCGGACGTGCCCGCCGGATCGACCGCCAACGACGCGGAGTTCGCCGGGGCGATCCAGGTCACGGACACGGCGTCCGGCCAGACGACGTTCACCTACTGCATCGACCTGCTCACCGACACGCGGACCGGGGTCAACTACGAGATCGGCACCTGGGACGAGGCGAACGTGCCCAACCTGGGGTACGTCGGCTACATCCTCCACAACTACTACCCCGTCACGAATGAGCCCGCGGCCGCCCCTTCGGCGAACGCCCGCGCCGCCGCGGTCCAGGCCGCGATCTGGTTCTTCTCCGACGAGTACGTGCTCGCGACGACCGACCCCGTGCGGCAGTACACCGCGCAGATCGTCGCGGACGCCATCGCGAACGGGCCCTCGCCCGAGCCCACGCCCCCGCTGCTCGAGGTGACGCCCGAGAACCTCGCCGCACCGACGACGGGCGACATCGTCGGGCCCTTCACCGTCGAGGCCGGCGGGCCCGCGACGATCCGGTCGTTCGGCGCCGAGGTGTTCACCGACCCCGAGGGCACGGACCTCCTCGCCGACGGCGCCACGGTCCCACCCGGCGCGACCCTCTGGGCGCGGCTCGCCGGGGACACCCCGCCGTACGGCTTCGTCCTGGAGAGACAGGTGACCGTCCTCGAGAGCACCGTCTATCTCTACGACGGCACGAACACGGGCCGCGACGAGGCGCAGAAGCTCGTCCTGGCACAGCCGACGGAGCTGACCCGACGAGCCGGCGCGCTGCTCGAGCCGTTCGCCGCGGGCAGCCTCGAGGTGACCAAGGTCGTGACCGGCGACGGCGCCGGGCTGCAGTCCGACGTCGTGCTCGACGTCGTGTGCACGGCGCCGGGCGGTGGCGAGACCGTCGAGCGGACGGTCACCGTCCCGGCCGGAGCCGCCGCGGGCGAGCACACGGAGGTCGTGAGCGGTCTGCCCGCCGAGTGGACGTGCGTCGTCACCGAGAGCGACGACGGTGACAACGGCCGCGTCGTCGTCACGGGGACGGACATCACTCCGGAGTCCGTCATCATCAGCAACGGCGACACCACCACGGTGACGGTGACGAACACGTACGTGGTCGCCACGGGCGGGCTGCTCGTCCGCAAGGCCGTCGACGGACCTGCCGCCGGCTCCCAGGGGCCCATCACCCTCGCCCTGACGTGCGACGACCCGGACGGCGCGTTCGACCAGGAGGTCGAGCTCCCGGGCGGGCTGACGGGCGCGGACAACGTGGCCCTGGAGCTCGACGGCATCCCCGCAGGCACGACCTGCACGGTCACCGAGACCGTCGACGGCAGCACCGCGACCACGCTCCTCACCCGGACCGTCGTGGCACCCGAGAGCGTGACGGTCGCGGAGGACGAGACGGCGGAGCTCGTCGTGGCGAACACCTACGACCGGGCCCCGACGCCCACCTCGGCCCCGACACAGCCGGCGACGGCGGGCCCCGGCGGGCTCGCGTCCACCGGCGCGGACGCGGCCTCCCTCCTCGTCCTCGCGCTCCTGCTGGTCCTGGGCGGCACCGCGACGGTCGTCCTCCTGCGCCGTCGGGCGTGACGTCGCCGACTCCTGGTGCGCGAGCACGGGACCGGCGACCGGATCGGGGCAGATCCGGTCGCCGGTCCCGTGCTCGCCGGCGGGTTCTCCCGGTGCAGGAGGGGCCAGGGTCCGGGGTCAGCGGGGCGCTGCGACGTCCAGCACCCAGGTCACGCCGAAGCGGTCGGTGAGCATGCCGTACACAGGCGCCCAGTCGGACGACGCGAGCGGCGCGACGACGGTCGAGCCGTCGGCGAGCGCGTCCCAGTAGCCGCGGACCTCCTCGACGTCCTCGCCGCGCACGGACACGAAGAACGGCGCCTCGCCCGGGCTCCACGGCCGGTCGGCGGGGACGTCGTAGGCCATGACGCGGAACCCGCTCGGGGCACTGACCTGGCCCCAGACGACGAGGTCGGCGCCCGCCGGGTCGGCGGCCTGGCCGAGGTCGCCGTACGTCGTGACGACGAGCTCGCCCCCGAACACGGACCGGTAGAGCTCGAGCGCGGCACGGGCGTCGCCGCGGAAGTTGAGGTGCGGGGTGGTCTGGACGGACATGGGCTCTCCTCGGGAGGCTCGTGGCCCGCGACGGTCGCCGGGGGCCGTGCGCCGGGCCGTCGGCCCGTGCGCACCCCACGACTCTCGCGCTCCATCAGGACGGATCGTGTCCGCATTCTGCGCGAGCATGGAGCCATGACCGAGACCTCGCGCCGCACCCTCCTGCTGCTCGCGCTGCTCCAGGCACGCCCGGACCGCACGGGCCCCGAGCTCGCCGCGCGCCTCGGCGTCGACGCCCGCACGGTGCGGCGCGACGTCGACCGGCTGCGCGAGCTCGGCTACCACGTCGTCGCGACGCGGGGACGCGTGGGCGGCTACCGCCTCGACGCGGGCGCCGAGCTCCCGCCGCTCCTGTTCGACGACGAGCAGGTCGTCGCCCTCACGGTCGCGCTGCGCACGATCACCGCGAGCGGCGTCGGCGACGACCTCGCGGAGGCCGCCGTCCGCGCGCTCACGACCGTGCGGCAGGTGCTGCCCGCCCGGCTGCGGCACCGCGTCGACGCGGTCGACGTCACGACCGTCGCTCCGACACCTGGGCGCCCGGCCGTCCGGCTCGACCTCGACGTCCTGCTCGCCGTGAGCGCGGCGGCGCGCCGCCGGGAAATGCTGCGCTTCGACTACGCGGCCGTGGCGCTCGACGCGCCACCGGAGGCGATCCCCGACGTGAGCCCCGGCGCGACATCCGGGACGGTGCGACCCGACGACCCGCGCGCCGGCGTCCGGCAGCCGCGCCGTGCCGAGGTGCACCACGTCGTCGTGCACGACGGGCGCTGGTACGCCGTGGCGTGGGACCTCGACCGCGACGACTGGCGCACCTTTCGGCTCGACCGGATGACGCCGCGCACTCCGACGGGACCACGGTTCGCTGCGCGCGAGGTGCCCGGCGGCGACGTCGGCGCGTTCGTCGCGGCGCGCTTCACGGGCGCCGTCGCGGGCCCCGTGCCGCCCGCCGGCAGCACGACGGCAGGCAGCACGGCGACGGGAAGCACAGCGCACCGGGCCTCGGGCACGGCGGCGACGTCCAGCAGCCCGGGGGCCTGGGAGGCACCGGCCACGCGGTGGCCGTGCGAGGGCTGGGTCGAGCTCGCCGCCCCGGCGCGCGTGGTCGCACCGTTCGTCGAGGACGGCGCGGTCGAGGCCGCGGGCCCGGAGCGCTGCCGGGTCCGGCTCGGGTCGTGGTCGTGGGTGGCGCTCGCTGCGCGTGTCGCGGCCTTCGACGCCGACCTGCTCGCCGCGGGCCCGGCCGAGCTCGTCGCCGCGTGCGACGCCGTCGCCCGGCGCCTCGGTGCGGTCGCCGCGTCGTGACGGTCAGTCGGGCACCGCGCCACCGGTGAGGTTGACGATCGTCCCCGTCATCGCTGCGGCGCGGTCGGACGCGAGGAAGGCGGCGGCCTCGGCCACCTCCTGGACCGTCGGGAGCCGCCCCCGCAGCGTCCCCGCGGCGAGGGGGCCGTCGTCGAGCAGCTCCTGGACGGTCTGTCCCGCCGCGGCCGCGGCGGGCGCGAACAGCTCGCGCGTGTACGAGCCGTGGGCCGGCCCGTCGAGGACGGCGTGGGGCCGCAGCCCGACGACCCGCACCCCGGCCGGGGCGAGCTCGGCCGCGAGGAGCCGGGTGAGCGTCTCCTTGCCAGCCGCGCTCACGCCGTGCCCGAGGATGCCCGGCACGACGAGCCGCGCGCCCGGCTCGGACAGCGTGAGGAGCACTCCGGGCCGGTCGCGCGCGAGGTAGGGCGCCACGGCCCGGCTCGTGAGGAACAGGCCGCGCAGGAACCCCTCGACCGGGCGCCAGAACTCCTCGAACGAGAGGTCCCCGAGCAGGGTGCCCTGGTCGTGGGGGACGCTCACCGCGTCGAGCACGACGTCGATCCCGCCCGCGGCCGCGGCGACGGCCGCGGCGTGGGCCTCGACCGACGGCTCGTCGAGCACGTCCAGTCGAGCCGTCTCGGCGCGGCCGCCCGCCGCGGCGATGTCGCGCGCGACGGCGTCGAGACGGTCCTGCGTGCGGCCCGCGAGGAAGACCCGAGCCCCCTCCCGCGCGAAGGTCCGCGCCACGGCCCCGCCGATCGCGCCTCCGCCGCCGTAGACCACGGCGACCCTGTCCTGCAGCAGTCCGGTCATGTCGCCCTCCCGGTGCGTCCCGTCGAACGGGTCTCGGTCCCGCCGGCGCGACCCGCGACCGGCGCTAATGATGCAACCTCAGGGTTGCACTTCACCCTTACGCTGTGCAACCCCTTGGTTGCATGCAGTTGGCAGGGCGTGCGGGCTCACCCGGCCGTAGCGTGGAGCGCCCCACCCCCGGCAGATCGGACCCGCCATGAACGCACCGGCACGCCACGACGTGCTCGTCCTCGGCGGCGGCAACGCAGGGCTCTCTCTCGCCGGGCGCCTGCGCCGCGACGGCTGCCCCGACGTCGCCGTCGTCGACCCGCGGACCACGCACCAGTACCGGCCGCTGCTCTCCTACGTCGCGTCGGGCATGGCGACCCTCGACGACCTCACCCGGCCGCAGGAGGACGTGGTGCCCGACGGCGTGCGCCTCTACCCCGACCGCGTCGTCGGCGTCGACCCCGAGCGCTCGCTCGTGCACCTCGCGGGCGGGCGCGCCCTCGGCTACGGGGACCTCGCGGTGTGCCCCGGGTCGGAGGTCGACTGGGACGCGGTGCCCGGCGCCGAGCAGGCGATGGGCACGCCGTTCGCCGCGACGAGCTACCTGCCCGACCTCGCGCCGAAGACGTGGGAGCTGCTGTCGTCCCTCACCTCCGGCACGGTGGTGTTCGCGATCTCGGCACGGCACGTGCCGTGCTTCCCCGTGGGCCTCAAGCCGCTGTTCGTCGCCGCCGACCACTGGCGCCGCACCGGCGTGCTCGACGCGATCCAGGTCGAGCTCGCGGTCGAGTCGCCGCGCCTCGTCGACGACCCGCGCGCGGAGCCCGCGCTGCGCGCCGCCGCCCGGCGCTACGGCGTGCGGGTGCGTACCGCGACGTCGCTCGTGTCCGTCGACGCGACCCACCGCACGGCCCGGCTCCGCGGGCCGCACGGGACCGACGAGATCTCCTACGACGCGCTCTACGTCGCACCGCCGCACCGCGCTCCGGCGTGGGTCGCCGCGAGCGGGCTCGCGTCCTCGGAGAGCGACGGCTTCGTCGCGGTCGACCCCGGGACCCTCCAGCACGTCGCGCACCCGCGCGTCTGGGGGCTCGGCGACGCCGCGGCGGTCGACGCGATGCCGTCGGGCGGCGCCCTGCGCCGGCAGGTGCCCGTCGTGGCGCGCAACATCCAGGCCCGACGGCGCGGCACCCCGATGCAGCGCTACGACGGCTACTCGGTCGCGCCCGTCACGACGTCGCGCGACCGCCTGCTCCTCGCCGAGTTCGACCGGGACCGGCGGCCCGACCCGGGGTTCGGCGTCGTCGACCTCGCGCGCCCGCGCCGCAGCCTGCTGCTGTTCGACCGCTACCTGCAGCCCACGATCTACTGGCGGCGGCTGCTCCAGGGCAAGGTGTCCTGACCCGCGGCACGCCGCAGCACGAAGAAGAACGGGCGGCCCATGCCGCGCGCCTCCATGCACCCGACGAGCGTGTCGTCGGCGACGGCGCGCAGCGCGTCCTCGACCGGGAGCGCGTCGTAGGTCATCGCCGCGGTCACCACGCCCCGGTGCACGACGGCGCGCACCCGCGCCCGGGGCGACCGCGTCCGGGTGAGCGGCAGCAACGCCCGCACGACCCGGGCGACCGGCGGTCGGCGCAGCGCCGGGGCCGCCCGCAGCACGAGCGATAGCGGCACGAACGCGGGGTTGACGTCCACCAGGCCGCCGCCCGCGCCGTCGAACAGGAGGGGGTGCGCGTCGCCGCCGCGCTCGAACCGCTTGCCCGCCCAGCCCAGCGCCTCGAGCGCGCCGTCGAGCACGTGCCCCGTCGGCAGCCCGGACCCCCACCAGAACCCCGGGAGCGACTCGCCGTCGACGGGCGCGAGCGTGTCGAAGAACGCGAGCGCCCCGGCCATCGTCGTGCCGCGCGCAAGGTCGTCGAGCGTGCCGGACGGCGCGCGCTCCTGCTGCGGGGCGTCGGGGTCGGCCATGCGTCGCTCCTCGGTCGTCCGGGCGGGACCGTCGTCCCGATCCTCGCGCGCGGCGCGGGACGACGCCCGTCGTGCCGCCCCCCGCGGTGACACACTGGTCCCCGTGCAGCACGGCGACATCGAGACCGACCAGGACGCCGCGGCGCACGCGCTCGCCCGGAGCGTCGCGACGCTCCGCCGCGCGGCCGACCACGCGGACCGCTGGTGGTACCTCGCGAGCGGGCGCGAGCTCGACGGGCGGGCCTACGCGTGGGCGTGCGTGCCGCTCGCGGGCGAGGTGGTCGCCGTGCGACAGGTCGTGGGGCTGGAGGACGGGACCTGGCGCCGGTACGCGTACGACGAGGTCGTCGAGGACGACGCGGGGTTCCTCACGGACCAGCCGTTCGGCGACGACGACCTCGCCGGGACCGGCGACGTCCACCCCATCGACACGACGGAGTTCGCCGCCCTCTGGGCGCGCGCAGGGACCGCCAGGGCGTGAGCCCGGCCGGCGCCCGCCGTCAGGACGACGACGCCGGCGCGCCGTCCACGGTCTCGTGCCGCTTCTGGCGCGCGAACCGCGCGGGGAGGTCGGGGCCGTCCCAGACCTGGATCGCGCGCCAGATCGACGCCGCGATGGGCACGGCGAGCACGGCGCCGGTGAGGCCCGCGAGCACGGTGCCCGCGGTGAGGGCGACGAGGATCACGAGCGGGTGCAGGCGCAGCGTGCGGCCCATGACGACGGGCTGGAGCAGGTCGCCCTCGAGCTGGTTCACCGCGATGACGATCGCGACGACGATGAGCGCCTCGACCGGCCCGACGGCGACGAGCGCGACGAGCGCGCACAGGACACCCGCGAGCGTGGCCCCCACGAGCGGGATGAACGCGAGCAGGAACACGAGCACGGACAGCGGGAGGACGAGCGGCACCCCGACGATCGCGAGGCCGATGCCGATCGCGACGGCGTCGACCGCGGCGACGATCGCCGTCCCGCGCACGTAGCCGCCGAGCGTGCGGACCGTCGTCTCGCCGATGCGCTGCCCGCGCGCGTACCGGGCGCCCTCGAACGGACGCAGCAGGAACTCCCAGATCGCCGGGCCGTCCTTGAGGAAGAAGAACAGCACGACGATCATCACGAAGAACCCGGCGACGAAGTCGACCGTCTGGGAGGCGCCCGCGAGCGCCCCGGCGCCGACCGCGTCGGACTGGAGCAGACCGACGAGCGAGTCGCGCACCGACGCGATCTGCTCCTCCGTGATGTCGAACGGCAGGTTCTGCACGTAGGTCTGGAGCTCGTCGAAGCCCTCGACGGCCTGGTCGCGCAGCTCCGGCCACTGCTTGACGACCGCCGCCGCGACGAGCCACACCACCACGCCGAGCACGACGACGAGCGCGAGCAGCGCGACGACCGTCGCGAGGAACGACGGCACGCCCTTGCGCCGGAGCAGGCCGACGAGCGGCGAGATCGCCGCGGCGAGCACGAGCGCGATGAGGACGGGGATGACGATGAGCGTCAGCCGCGTCACGGCGAACACCGCGACGGCGACGAGCGCGACGAGGGCGAGCACCTGCACCGAGCGCGTGCCCGCGCGACCGAGGCCGTCCGACCAGAGCGCGGACGCCCCCGCCGGGCGCGCGGGCTCGACGGCGTCGGCCCGGTCCGCGGCGGTGCCCGTCTCCCCGGCAGGGGCACGTTCCGCGACGGCGACCCGCTCCGCGGCGGGAGCCTCCTCGGCGCGCTCGTCCGCCCGCTTGCCCGACCGCCGTCTGCCCAGACCCATCCCGCTCCCTCTCTCGCCGCACGTGTGACGGCCAGGGTGCCACGATCGGGCGTCACCCGCCGGGTGCCGGGACGGGGCGCCCCCTAGGCTGCGAGGCATGGCGTCCCGCATCAGCGAGCTGGTCCTCGACTGCGCCGACCCCGAGCTGCTCGCCCGGTTCTGGTGCGACGTGCTCGGCTACGTCGAGCTCGACCGCGAGGAGGACGGGTCGATCGAGATCGGCCCGCCCGACGTCGGGTTCGGCGGCCCGCAGCCGACCCTCATCCTCAGCCCGAGCACCGACCCGCGCTCCGGCAAGCTCCCGCTGCACCTCGACGTCAACCCCACCGACCGCGACCAGGACGCCGAGCTCGAGCGGCTCCTCGCCCTCGGCGCGCGGCCCGCCGACGTCGGCCAGACGGGCGACGAGCCGTGGCACGTCCTCGCCGACCCCGAGGGGAACGTGTTCTGCCTGCTGCGCCGGCGCCTCGACCCCTGAGGCGTCAGGAGGGCTGCGGGCCGGACGACGGCACCGCGAGGTCCTGCGTGCCCACGACCCCGAGCAGGCGGATCCTGTCCGCCGCCTCCGTGCCCGGCGCCGCCGTGAGCACGAGGAGCACCTGGAGCTGGTCCTCCGTGGTGAGCGCCTGGCAGTCCACCTCGATCTCCCCGACCACCGGGTGCACGAGCGTCTTGTGGTCCACGAACCGGCGCGCCACCTCCTGCCGGTCCCACAGCGCGACGAACTCCGGGCTCGTGCGCGACAGCACCCGCACCAGCTCGCCCGCGCGCGACGACGCGCCCAGCACCGCCACGGCCGAGCGCAGGCTCGCGACGAGCGCGCGGCCCTGCCGGTCCCGGTCGTCCGCCGGGTAGATCGCCCGCGCCGTCGCCGGGTGGGCGAACCACCGGTAGATCTCGCTGCGGTCCCACCCCGAGTACGCCGACGCGTCGCCGTAGAGCGCGCGCGCCAGGTCGTTCTGCGCCAGCGTCTGCGCGAGCGGGTCGAGGATCAGCGCCGGGGTGTCGTCCAGGCGGTCGAGCACGCGTTGCAGCGCGGGAGCCACGTGCCCGGGATCGGTCGCCCGGTCGGGCACCCCGTGGCCGGCGACCCGGTAGAGGTAGTCGCGCTCGTCGTCGGACAGGCGCAGGGCTCGCGCGATCGACGCGAGCATCTGCGTGCTCGGCTGCGGCCCGCGCTGCTGCTCGAGACGCGTGTAGTAGTCCGTCGACATGAGCGCGAGCTGCGCCACCTCCTCGCGGCGCAGGCCCGGTGCCCGACGGCGCACCCCGGCCGGGAGCCCCACGTCGCCCGGCTGCAGCGCCTCCCGGCGACGGCGGAGGAAGTCGGCGAGCGCGGCGCGGTCCATGCGCCCATCGTCCGGGGTTCACGGCGCCCGTGCCAGGGATCGCCGGTCCCCCGTCCACCGGACTCTGCCGCGCCGCGCGCACGGCGTTCAGGATCGAGGCATGGACATCACGAGCAGCACCGTCTTCATCCCCGGCGCGACGAGCGGCATCGGGCTGGCGCTCGCGGTCGCGCTGCACGAGCAGGGCAGCACCGTCGTCGTCGGCGGGCGCCGCACCGACCTCCTGGAGCGGATCGCCGTCGAGCACCCCGGTCTCGACACCGTGCGCATCGACACCACCGACCCCGAGAGCATCGCCACGGCCGCGAAGGAGGTTCTCGACCGCCACCCCGACCTCGACACGCTCGTCACCATGGCCGGGATCATGCGCACCGAGGACTGGCATCACCCCGAGGGCTTCCTCGACACCGCGGAGCAGATCGTCACGACCAACGTGCTCGGCCCGATCCGGCTCGTCGGCGCGTTCGTCGAGCACCTGCAGACCCGGCTGCGCGCGACGATCGTCACCGTGTCGTCCGGGCTGGCGTTCGCGCCGCTCGCGGCCACGCCGACGTACGACGCGTCGAAGGCCGCGATCCACATGCTCAGCGAGGCGCTGCGGCTCCAGCTCGCCGACACGAGCGTCGACGTCGTCGAGCTCGTCCCGCCGTCGGTGGCGACGGATCTCATGCCGGGTCAGCGCGAGAGCGCGATCGCCATGCCGCTGGACGAGTTCGTCACCGAGGTCGTCGACCTGCTGCGCGCGCAGCCCGACGCGCACGAGATCCTCGTGGAGCGCGTGAAGTTCCTCCGGTACGGCGAGGCGCGCGGCGACTACGACGACGTCGTGCGGACCCTCAACGCGTCCGACCCGCACGGTCGCTGAGCCGGCCGGGCCGTCGGCCCGGCACGGCCGCCGCGGTCAGGCGGCCTCGGCGCGGGCGGCTCGGTCAGGCGAGCCCGGTCGGGCGGGCCCGGTCAGGCGGGCTCGGGGGCCGGGGCGAGGGTCGCGGCCAGGACCTGCCATGCGCCGTCGGCGCGCACCCACAGGCGCGTGTAGACCAGACGCGCGGACAGCGCGGCCCCGTCCTGGACGGCGTCCACGGCGGCGACGAGCCGGGTCGTCCCGCTCGGGCCGTCCTCCTGGACGACGAGCGACTCCTCCTCGAGCCGCGTGATCCGCAGCGCGCCCGAGCGGTGGCTCGCGAGGTCGTCCTCCTTGGAGAAGACCGACCCGTCCGGACCGGCGCCGACGCACCGCGGGTGCAGCAGCGCGTCGAGCGCGGCGACGTCGCCCGCGCGCTGGGCTGCCTGGAGAGCGTGCTCGGCGGCAAGGAGGCTCATCGCGCGAGTCTACGCACGGGGTCGGGACCGGCGGACGTCGGGCGCGGCGCCGTCGACGGGTCAGCCGCGGCGACGCGTCAGAACAGCGGCCACGGGACGGCGGGCATGTCGCCCTCCGGGGCGGGGAACCGCGCCGTGCGCAGCAGCCGGTCGCAGCGATCCGCGAGGGCGGCCACCTCGTCGGGCGCGAGGAGACCGCGCAGGCGGTGGGCGAGGTCGCCGTCGACGCCCGCGCGCACCCGCTCGACGCCCGCGAGCTCGTCGTCGGCGAGGGGCTCGCCGAGCCAGCCCCAGAGGACGGTGCGCAGCTTGGGCTCGACGTGGAAGGTGACGCCGTGGTCGACGCCGAGGCGCCGCCCGTCCGCCAGCGGCAGCACGTGCCCGCCCTTGCGGTCGGCGTTGTTCACGACGGCGTCGAGCACCGCCATGCGCCGCAGCGCCGGCGAGTCCTCGTGCACGACGCTCACCGGGCGGTCGTCCTCGTCGACGCCCTCCAGCACCGTCCGCACGCCGTCACGCGGCACCTCGTCGGTGGGCACGACGTCGACCGGCGACTGCGCCGCGTCGACGTCCTGCCAGAGCTGCACCATGCCCGGGCCGAGCGGCCCGTCGCGCAGCCACGTGCGCGGCACGACTCCCCCGCCGAACACCTCCGAGACGAGGTACGCGGCGACCTCGCGACCCGCGAGCGTGCCGTCCGGGAAGTCCCACAGCGGCTTCTCGCCCGCGACCGGCTTGTACACGACCGAGACGTCGCCCAGCCGGGCGAGGAACGTCGCGTTCGACGCGACGCGGATCCGCCCGACGACGTCGAGCGGCGCCTCGGTGAAGGCGTCGTCGTGCGGGGTCGTCACGCCTCGTCGGGCGACGGGCACTCGTGCCCGTCGGGGTCGACCGGCCGGCCGCACAGCGGGCACGGGGGGCGGCCCGCGCTCACGACGGCGCGCGTGCGCTGCGCGAACGCGCGGGCCGTCCCCACGGGCATCTTGACGAGGAGCGACTCGGCGGGCTCCGGCTCGTCCGCCTCGGGATCGAGGTCGTCGTCGTCCACGAGCGGGAACGCCTCGACGATGACCTGCGCCGTGCGCGGGTCCCAGGTCAGCCGCATCGCGCCCGTGCGGAACTCCTCCTCGACCGGGAGGTCCAGCGGGTCGTCGTCGACGAGCTCGGCCGGGACGTCGGCGGGGACGCTGTACCGGTTGTCGGGCTCCTCCATGAGCTCGTCCAGCAGGCGCTGGATCGTGTCCGCCAGGACGGCGGACTGCTCCTTCTCGAGCGCGACGCTCGTCGTCCGCGTGCCTTCGCGCGCCTGCAGGTAGAACGTGCGGGAGCCGGGCGACCCGACGGTCCCCACGACGACGCGGTCCGGCCAGTCGTACTCGTGGACGAGAGTGGGCATGACCTCACTCTACGAGCGCACGGCCCGTCCGCACGGGACGGCCACGGGTCGGACGTCGGCCCGGCTACCGCGCGGCGTCGGCCTGGCCCGGCCCGGCGCCCCCGCCCACCGGCGCGTCACCGGCAGGCGCGGCGCTGCGCAGCCAGGAAAGGTCGCCCGCGTCGGTGTTCATGGCGACGACCTCCGGGCGGTGCGGCCCGTACCGGACGACGGAGATCGACGCCGGGCCGACGACGATGCGCTGGAAGAGGTCCAGGTGCACCCCCAGCGCGTCGGCGAGCACGGACTTGATGACGTCGCCGTGCGAGACCGCCGCCCACACCGCGTCCGCACCGTGGCGGGCGGCGACCTCAGCGTCGTGCCGCCGGACCGCCTCGACGCCCCGGGCCTGCATCGCGGCCATCGACTCGCCGCCCGGGAAGACGGCCGCCGACGGCTGCGCCTGCACGACCGACCACAGCGGCTCCTGGGCGAGGTCCTTCAGCGCACGCCCCTGCCACTGCCCGTAGTCGCACTCGGTGATCCCGTGCTCGGTCAACGACTCCGGGTCGTCCGCCTGGTGGTCGAGCAGGGCTCGCGCGGTCTGCCGGCACCGCTCCAGCGGGCTGGTGACGACCCGCGCGAGCGGCACGCCCGCGACGCGCTCGGCCGCCCGGGCCGCCTGGTCGCGCCCGACGGCGTCCAGCGCGACGCCGTCGGCCCGCCCGGCGAGGATGCCGCTCGCGTTCGCGGTGGTGCGGCCATGACGGACGAGCAGGACGGTCGGCATGCCCCGAGCGTAGGTGACGGACCCTCACCCTGTGGTGGCGACGTCCGGGGGCGGTGGTACCTCGGCCTGGGCCGAGATCACTCGCGGGGCCAGCTGGTCGGGCAGGGGCGCCAGGCCCGGCCCGCCCGCGCGGATCCACGAGTGCAGGGCGGCGGTGAGCTCGTCGCCCGCCAGCTGCTCGAACCAGGCGGGGCCGGCGGCGCGTGCGGCGGGGACCGGCCGCACCACGACGACGTCCCCGCGCTCGCACGCGTCGAGGCAGTCCACGACCGTCAGGCGCGCGTCCCCGCTCTCGGCGATCCGGCGCAGACGCTCGAGCTGCCCGCCCGGACGGGTGTCGGTGGCGGCCAGCGTCTCCCCCGCGCACAGCCCGCACGCCGTGATGCCGGGCACCGTGCGCGCGGGGCGGGGACGACGTCCCCGCTCTTCAGTGGGGGTCGTCTCGTCGGTCGAGGTCGTCGCCGTCACGCGTCGATGCCCTGGTGCCGCACCTGGTGGCGGGCCTGGTGGCGGACCGCCGTCGGTCCGTGCTCGCCGCGATGTCCCCGGGACGCCATGCCTGTCCTTCTTCCTGTCGTGCCGACGGGACCGACGCCCGCGAGCCATACCCCACAAGGGTATATCGGCCGAGGGAGGGCCCCACCCGCCGGGTGGGGCCCTCCTGCGGTCAGCCCACCCGGATGAAGGTGGGGTTGGACTGCCAGATCTCCCCGTACCGGACGGTCTTGCCCGGCGACGGAGCCTCGATCTGCTGGTTGTCCCCGACGTAGATGCCGATGTGCCCCGGGCTCCAGATCAGGTCACCGGGTTGCGCCTGGTCTCGGGAGATCACCGTCCCCGCGTACCGCTGCTGGGACGAGGTCCGGGGCAGGTCGATGCCGACCTGGGCGTAGACGTAGGACGTGAAGCCGGAGCAGTCGAACCCGTCCGGGGTCGTCCCGCCCCACAGGTACGGCACGCCGAGGTAGCGCGCCGCGATGCTGACCACGGCCGAGCCCGCCGCCGACGACGGCACCGCGACGGGAGCCGAGGCCTCCTCCGTGGCACCTTGCTCCGCCGAGGTGCTCGTCCGTTCCTCGCTCCGGGACGGACGCTCCTGACGCTCCGGCTCCGGCTCGGGTTCCGGCTCCGGTTCCGGGGCGGGAGTGACGGTCACCGGTGCCTGCTCGATCGCGAACGACGCGTCGGCGGAGACGGTCACCGCCGGTGCGGCGCTGAGCGCCTGGCGGGCCTGCTCGGTCAGCGCGCTGAGGTCGACCCCGGACACGGCCTGCGGCTCCGTGCTCGGCGCGGCGCTGGCAGGCGCCGCGAACCCCGAGACCAGCAGCCCCGACCCGGCGGCCAGGAGGACGCCCTTGCGGGCGGCGTTCGCCGTCCCCTCCTGCGCCGTGCGGGCTATCGAGGTCAGCGGCGTGATCGGTCGGTGGGACGCACGGTGGCGTCCCGCGTTTCTTGCGTTCATGGTGGTCTCCTTCGTGCCTACGGGGTGAGCTGTCGGGTTCGGGTCGGAGAGTGACCCGGCCGGACCGGTGGTTGCGGCCCGGCTTCACCCCGAGAGCACCGCGGTGCTCGCCTGAGTGGTTCCCCCGCCCCTGTCGTGGTGGTCGATGGTGTGCTCCCGGAGCTGACGGGGCTCGGCACCCTCCGGGATCCCTCGCGGACCGTTCCGCGAGGAGCATGAGGCTGCGGGCGACGTCTCACCCGCGGTCGGCGCCGAGCGCCGCGTCCCAGCTCGCACCGAGGTCGCGGCTGGTGAACAGGCCGGTCTCCGTGGCGACGAGGATCCACGGCTGGTTGCCGGGGCTGTCGTCGGGCACGTAGGTCATGGCCTGCACGCCCTCGGGCGCGGTGCCGTGGCTGTCCCAGCTCTCGGTGCCGGGCGTGCCGGTCCAGACGACGCCCCGGGCGTCGATCCCGATCAGCGCTCCGCCCCGCTCGTCGTCGACGAGCACGAGGGCGGGCGCCGCCCGGTCGGGGGCGAAGCTCCGGCCGGCGTCGCGGCTGAGCTGCAGGCCGGTGGGCGTGGTCGCGACGACCGTGTCCGGGTCCGCATCCAGGAGGTGCAGGTCCCGGGCCTCCACGGTCGCGCCCCGCGACCACGTCTCGCCCGAGTCGTCGCTGACGAGCACGGTGGAGGTCCCCGAGTCCAGCCCGACGACGCGGACGGTGCCGTCGCCGGTGCTCGCGGTGCTCAGGGCGTGGAAGTCGACCTCCCCGGTGAGGGAGACGGGATCCCACGTCGCGGCGCCGTCGGTGCTGCGGATCAGCCCGAGGTTGGGCTTCTCGAGCTCCGGCTGCTCCCCGGGCGCAGGGTGGCCCGAGGCGTACACGGTGCCGTCGACGGCGAGGGTCATGCCCATCGTGTCCTGGCGGCCCGTGCCGACCCGCTCGACCGGCCCGGGGTCGTCCTGGAACGGGTCGCCGAGGGTCCAGACCCCGGTGTGGGTGGCGATGAGGAGGGAGTGGTCGTCGCGCACGACCTGGACGTCGTGCACGTGCCCGAAGTCGGGCAGGTCCTGGGACGCGAGCGTCGTCGCGTCGGGTGTCGGTGGTGGAGTCGGGGTGCAGGCGGCCAGCAGCAGCACGGATCCCGCTGCGGCCCACCCGGTCACCCGCCTCGTGAGGGCAGGGTCGAGCACGGTGTGGGGTCCTTCGGCCTGGGCCCGCGGGGCGCGCGCACGTCAGACGCGTGCGACAGCGCGCACGCCCCGCGGGGCGGGATCAGCTCGAGGCGAGCAGGTCTTCCATGGTGGAGATCTCGGCCTGCTGGGTCTCGACGATCTCCTGCGCCATCGCGACCGCGTCCGCGTTCTCGCCCTCGTCGACCTGGGTCTGCGCCATCTCGACGGCACCCTCGTGGTGGACGATCATCTGCTCGAGGAACAGCTGCCCCGCCTCCGCGCCCTGTGCGGCGTCCAGGGCCTGCATGTCCTCCTCGCTCATCATCCCGTCCATGGACCCGTGGCCCATCGCCTCGTGGTCCATGGCGCCGAACTCCTCCATCGGGGAGCCCCACTCCTCGAGCCACGTGGTCAGCTGCTCGATCTCCGGACCCTGGGCGTCCTTGATCTGGTTCGCCAGGTCCGTGACCTCAGGGTCGACGCCCTCCTTGGCCAGGATGACGTCGGACATCTCGATCGCCTGCTCGTGGTGCGGGATCATCATCTGGGCGAACATCACGTCCTGGTCGTTGAACGTGCCGCCCTCCGCCGTGCCGTCCTGCTCCTCGGCCCCGGTCGTGGCGGACGACGGCGCCGCCCCGCTCCCGGGCTCGTCGTCGGTCGAGCACGCCGCCAGGCTCGCGACGGTCACCAGCGCGATCGCCGGCACCAGCACACTCTTGAACTTCATGGGAAAGACCTCTCGTCTCGGTACTCAGGAACCACACGCGCCCCGGTGCGGGGCGTATCGGTCGACGCAGGGCGCGTCGACGGCGTGCGGCTCCTACGTCCGAGAGATGCCGAGAAGGTGCAGCGACGGCGCGAGGCCGACGAAGGGCTGAGCGCGCCCCGGTTCGACGAGGCGGGACCAGACGGGGGTGAGGCGTGCGAGGAGGCCGCGCCCGGGGCGCACGAGGGCGAGCAGCACGACCAGCACCATGAGGCACATGGCCGACGCCATCTCGTGCCCGCCGCAGTCGAGGCAGCCACCCTGCTCGTGGTGCCCGGGGCCGTCGTCGGCCACCGGTGCGCCCGCAGGGTGGCTCGTCTCGGCGATGACCGCCGCAGGCCCGACGTGGGCCGTCGACGACCCGCTCATCGCGTGCATCGTCACGATGCCGAGAAGCAGCGCAGCGATCAGCAGGGCACCCGAAAGCCCTCGCCGGCGCCCGGCGAGCAGCGAACGGAGTGCGGCCATGAGGTGCATGTCGCCGCCACCCTAGCAAGCGGCCATCGCGTCCGGTCACGGCACGACGAGAAGAGGGACCGGCAGGTGCCGGTCCCTCTTCGTGTGTCGGGCTGACAGGATTTGAACCTGCGACCCCTTGACCCCCAGTCAAGTGCGCTACCAAGCTGCGCCACAGCCCGTGGCTGGATCACCGAGCCAGATCCGACCGGATCGGACCCCGTGAAGCCTCGGATACTCTACCCCATCCGTGACGCCTCCAGCGCACCGTTTGCCCCGGTCGGGGCTGTGCGGTCGGTCTCGCCGGAGGTCGCCGCGGCGTCCCGCTCCCCCGTCGGCAGGTGCGCGCGCCACGCGCTCGCCACGATCACCAGGCAGACCGCGGCGATGACCAGGCCGCCGAGGAACATCTGCGCGTACGTCCACCGCACGGACAGCGCCGCGAGCGCCACGGGCACGCAGAACCCGATGTACGTGAGCGAGTAGTAGACGGCCGTCAGGCCGGCGAGGTCGTCGGGCGTCGCGATGCGCTGGACCTCGCTGAGCCCGGCGACGAGCGCGAGCCCGTAGCCGGCCCCGAGCACCATGGCGGCGACGAGCGCCGTCGGGAGGTCGAGCCGCGCCGAGGCGTAGGCGCCGAAGCCCATGCCGACGACGACGATGGACATCGCCACGACGGACGCCCGCGCGCTGTGCCGGGTGTCGATGAGGCGGCCGAGCACCTGGATGCCGACCCCGCAGCCGAGGCCGAGCACGGTCATGAGCCCGGAGAACGCGATGGGCGCGCTGCCCGCGCTGGCGGACACGAGGCCGGGCAGCACGGCGTAGGCGCTGCCGGCGCACCCGAACACCCAGGGCGCCACGGGCACGACGACGCGCAGGAACCGCCGGTGCGCGACCGCCGGCACGCGCAGGTCGTCGCGCAGCCGGCCCCGGGTCCCGCCGTCGGGCACGACGCGCGTCTCCGGGACGCCGAGCAGCCAGACGCCGGTCGCGACGGCGAGCGCCGCGTGCAGCAGGTAGGCGGTGTGCGTGGGCCAGGGCGCCCACTGGGCGAGCACCGCGGCGACGCCGGCGCCGACGAGGAAGCCCAGCGTGAGGGCGAGGCCCGCGCGGCGGGCGCCGGAGCCGCCGTCGGGCACGCCGGACGCGCGGGCGGCCGCATCGCTGAGCTCCTTGACCCAGGTGGTGCCGACGGCCATGACGAGGCCCAGCGCGACGCCGCACAGGACGCGGCCCGTCGCGAGCAGCGCGGCGGACGACTCCCCCGCCGCGAGCACGAGCGACCCCGCCAGCGCGATCGGCGCGGCGGGCAGGAGCAGCGGGCGGCGCCCGTACCGGTCGGAGAGCGGTCCGCCGAGCAGGAGCGCGGGGACGATCCCGAGCACATACGCGGCGAGCAGCGCGTCGACGGTCACCGCGGAGAAGTGCCCGACCTCGCGGTACATGACGAGCAGGGGCGTGAACTCGTTGCCGCCCCACGCGACGGCGAACATCACCGCCGCGACGGCGAGCCACGCCCGCGGTCCGACGGCGGCGCTCGCCCCCGGCGCGGCGGCCTCGCTCGTGGGGCTCGAGGCAGCCGCGCTCACAGGCCGGCCCTCGCGTCCTCGAGGTGGCGCTGGACGCGGCGCTTGTAGGTGCGGGTGTCGCGCACCTCGAGCGCATCGACGAGCGCGCGGTGCCCGGCGACGAACGTCGTCGCACGGCCCGGGTCCCACCGGACGCTGTGCGCGACCATCCGCTGCTGGCGCTCGCGCAGGCTCACGAAGAACGTGGTGAGCAGCGCGTTGCCCCCGGCCGCGACGATCTCCTGGTGGAACCGCGCGTCGAGGGTCGCGTACTCGGCGACGTCCCCGTCGGCGACGGCGGCCTCCTGGGCGGTGACGAGGTCGCGCAGGAGCGCGACGAGGCTGGCGAGCTCGGTGTCGGGCAGGCGGACGACGGACTGGGCGGCGTGCGTCTCGACGAGCAGGCGCGCGTCGAGGACGTCGTCGGCCTCGCCGGGCGCGACCGGCACGACGAGCGCGCCGCGCTTCGGGTAGAGCCGGAGCAGTCCCTCGGCCTCCAGGCGCAGGAACGCCTCCCGGACCGGCGTGCGGCTCACGCCGAGCTGTTCGGCGATCTCGCCCTCGCTCGTCATGGACCCGCCGGGCAGGGTCCCGTCGAGGACGAGGGTCTTCACGTGCCGGTACGCCTGCTCCGTGGCAGAAGCGCTGGTGGTGCGTGGCATAGATACATGATGCATCTATCGTGCGCACGACATCGACCGCAACCGCTCTCCGGGGCCGTGCGGTTCGACACACCGAGCGTGGAACCCTCAAGTGATAGTTGACGCCGCCCGTTACTTACAGTTTCGCCGAAACTGTAAGTAAGGTGACGTCATGGAAGCAGTTCAGGCGCTCGCCGTCCCAGCGGTGGCTCACGTGAGCCACTACTGGACAGCAGAGAACGACGGCCTCTCGACGCGCGCGCAGGTGGCGGCTGGCTCGGGGCCCTACGAGTCCACCATCCCGACCGCCATCGCGGACTACTCCCCCGTACTGACGCCGCAGCAGTCCGCCGATGCCGAGGAAGCAGCCGCCGCTCTCGCACGCTTCGACTCGTACGCCAGCGCGACGCTCGGGCCGGACAACCCCACCCTGGGTCCGATGTCCTCGATCCTGCTGCGCACCGAGTCCGCTTCCTCGTCGCAGATCGAGAACCTGACGGTCGGCGCCAAGCAGCTCGCACTCGCCGAGATCGACCAGACGACGAGCACCAACGCACGCACCGTCGTCGCGAACGTCCGGGCCATGCAAGCCGCCATCGACCTCGCCGACCGGCTCGACGAGGCGTCGATCCTCACGATGCACCGCGAGCTCCTCGCCGGGCAGCCCGGATGGGAGGAGCACGCGGGGCGTCACCGAGGCACTCTGGTCTGGGTCGGCTCGTCGAGCATCAGCCCGAGAGGCGCGACCCACGTCGGGCCCCAGCCCGAGCTCGTCCCTGGAGCGATGGCGGACCTCATGGCCTTCGTCCGCCGGGAGGACCTTCCCGTCCTCGTCCAGACCGCCGTCGCGCACGCGCAGCTCGAGACGATCCACCCGTTCACGGACGGCAACGGCCGCACCGGCCGGGCCCTCGTGCACGCCATGCTGCGCTCGAAGGGCCTCACGCGGAACACCATCGCCCCGGTCTCCGCGGGCCTCCTCATCGACACCGAGGCCTACTTCGACGCGCTCACCGCGTTCCGCGCCGGTGACGCCTGGCCGATCGTCGAGCAGCTCTCCCGCGCGAGCCGGTTCGCCGCGACGGCCGGAGCGCGGCTCGTCGACGACCTCGCGGGCCAGGTCGCCACAGCGCGGGAACAGCTTTCCGGGCTGCGGCCCCAGGCCTCCGCCTGGAGCGTCGTGCCGCACCTCGTGGCCCATCCGGTGATCAACGCGGCGTTCCTCCGCGACCACCTCGGCTTCAGTGACGTCACCGCCCAGCGAGCGCTGAGCCAGCTCGCCGACGCGGGGGTCCTTCGCGAGCGCAGCGGCCTCCGGCGTAACCGCGTCTGGCAGCACGAGGGGATCCTCGCCGTACTCGACCTGTTCGCCCAGCGGATCCGGCGCAGCTGACGATGCCTGGAGGTCCCGGCGGGTGCCGACTACGTCCGCTCGTCCGGTACGGCGCCCTCCGACGGCCCCGTGCCGTCCCGCAGCGCCGCGTCGAGCCGTCGGACCAGCTCGCCGACGCGACCGCCGCCGCCCGGCGCGGGCGGGTAGCGACGCAGCACGGCGACGACCTCGGGCGTCGCGAGCGCCCGCGCGGTGTCGAGCCACCTGCTCGCGACGCTCTCGCCGGACCCGTCCCCGCCCGCGGCGAGCGCGGCGGCGTGCGCCGCGTGGGCCGCGGACCCGAGGACGTGCTTGACCTGGTGGGCGTCGGCGATCGGGTGCAGGTACGCGGCGCCGGCCGCCGCCATCGCGGCCCGGGCGGCCTCGGCGGCGGCGGGGTCGCCCGCCTCCTTCGCCGCGCGCAGGGCCGCCCAGGCGGTGTCGCGCAGCGCCTTGCCGCGCGCGCCGCCGTCGGCGAACGCGCGGGCCGCCTCGACCGCCTCGCGGGGGCGTGCGTCGTCGGGCCGGACCGCCTCGACGAGCTCCAGCGCCGGCTCCGCGCACCGGGCCGCGTACCCCGTGACCGCCCGCAGGTCCTCGATGCTCAGCTCGACCGCAGCCGCCGTCGTCGTCACCGCTCGTTCCTCGCTCTCGCGCGCTCCCGTCCGTGCCAGGACGCGGAACGCCCTGCGAGCACCGTACCGAGCCGTGCACCGTCACGTCCCAACCCACGACCCGGCCCGCGGCGCACACGACGGCTCACACGACCGGCCCGGCCCCCCGCGCGACCTGGAGCACCCGGGCCACACCGGGCTCGTCGGGGTCGTCGGTGATGTCGCGCCCGTCGAGCCAGCACCCGACGACGTGCGCCAGCTCGCCGGGGTGGCTGAAGTTCATGGCGTGCGGCGCGCCCTCGATCGCCGCGACGGTCACGTGCGGGGGCGCGAGCGCCCCCACCTCCCGCACGCGCCACGGCGGCGGCATGAGCGGGTCGCGCGTGCCGAGGACGGCGAGCGTCGGCACGGGGACGCGCAGGACGCGTTCGAGCGAGGGGAACCGGGCGAGCTCGGCGAAGAGCTGGAGCGCGTTGACCGGCCCGAACCGCACGTAGTCGGGCACGGCGACGCGCGCCATGCGCGGGCTCTCGCGCACGGCGTCGCGCGCGAGCTGGGTGAGGGCGCGCCCGAACGGCTGGTTGTGCACGCCCCCGGCGGGCGAGGCGAGCACCACGCCGGCGACCCGGTCGGGGGCGGCGTGCGCGACCTCGAGGCTGACGGGCCCGCCCATGGAGTTGCCCAGCAGGACGACCCGGTCGAGCCCGAGGGCGTCGAGCGTCGACAGGAGCGCCCACGCGAGGGCGGGGATACCGAGCGGGTGGCCCCACTCCTCGCTGCGCCCGTACCCGGGCAAATCCGGCACGACGGCGGTCGCGCGGTGGGCGAGACGCTCGGCCGTCGGGAGGAGATACGTGCCGGAGATGGCGAAGCCGTGCACGTGCACGATCGGCACGGCGCCCGCGACCTCGGGGCCGGAGCGCACGAAGACCTCGCGGCCCTCGACGGTGACGTGGCGCGACGTCCACCCCTGAGCGGCCATACCGCGATCCTCCCAGCGCACCGCGCCGACCTCGGCGGCGTGGGCGGCGGAGCACCCGCGACGGGTGAGGCGCCGGGACGACCCGGGCGGCGAGCATGGACGCCGGACGGGGGTCGACGTGGAGCAGAGCACGGGTCGCACCGCGGGTCGGCCGACGGCGGCCGACCGGCGCCTCGCGCTGCTCCTGGCCGCCGCGATGTTCGTGCTCGTGGTCGACACGTCGTTCATGAACGTGTCGATCTCCGCCGTCGTGCGCGACCTGGGCACGACCGTGAGCGGCGTCCAGACCGCGATCGCGCTCGAGGCGCTCGTGTCGGCGTCGTTCATCCTCGTGGGCAGCAAGGTCGGCGACCTCGTGGGCCGGCGGCGCGCGTACGTCGTCGGGCTGCTCGCGTACGGGGCGGGCGCGGTGGCGATGACGCTCGCGCAGAGCCTCGTGGCGGTCGTGGTCTTCTGGTCGGTCATCGGCGGGCTCGGGGCCGCGCTGCTGCTGCCGGCGATGCAGTCGCTCGTGCACGGCAACTTCGAGGGCACCGCGCGCAAGGCGGCGTACGCGCTCGTGGGCGCGGCGGCGTCGATCGCGGCGGCGGTCGGGCCGCTGCTCGGCGGCGTCATCACGACGACGCTGTCGTGGCGCGTGGCGTTCGGGCTCGAGGCCGTGGTGATCGTCGTCGTCCTCGTGGGCGTGCGCCTCGTGCGCGACGTCCCGTACACGGGCGACCGCGCGGTGGACGTCGTCGGGACGGTCCTGTCCGTCGTCGGCATGGGCGGGGTCGTGCTGGGCGTGCTCGTGTGGCAGGAGGGCGGCGAGGCGGTCGGGGCGCTCGTCCTCGTCGGAGCGCTGGGCCTGGTGGGCCTCGCGTGGTGGCTCGTGCGCCGCGCGCGGGCCGGGCGGACGACGCTCGTCGACCCCGGGCTGTTCCGCTCGCCCGCGTTCCGGATCGGGGTGTCGCAGCAGCTCCTGCAGCAGGTCGCGCTGGGCGGCGCGATGATCGCGCTGCCGATCTTCCTGCAGATGGCGCTCGGGTACGACGCGCTGCTCGCGGGCCTCTCGCTCGCCCCGCTGTCGCTGACGATGTTCGCCGCCGCGCTCGTCGCGGGCAAGCGCCCGGGCCGACGGCGGCCGGCCTCCCGCGTGCTCGCGGGCTTCCTCCTGCTCGTCGTGGGCGTGGTGGCGCTCGTCGCGGTGGTGCCGAGGGCGTCGTCGGGCTGGTGGCTCGCGCTGCCGCTCGTCGTGGCGGGCGCCGGGCTGGGGCTCCTGGTCTCCCAGCTCAACGCGTACACGCTCTCCCCCGTGCCGGAGGAGCGCGCGAGCGAGGCCGCGGGCGTGAGCTCGGCTGCCGGGTCGTTCGGCCTCTCGCTCGGCCTCGCCGTCGCGGGCGCGGTCATGCTGGCGTCGCTCGCGGCGGGGTTCACGGCGCGGGCGGAGGCGAGCGACGTGCTGCCCCCGGACGACAAGGAGCAGGTCGCCCGGGTGCTCGAGGACGACGCCGAGATCATGAGCGACGCCCAGCTCGTCGAGCTCCTCGCCGACGAGCCACCTGCGGTGCGGGCGGAGGTCGTGGCCATCAACGACGACGTGCGGGCGCGGGCGCTGCAGGTCGCGCTCCTCGTGCCGCTCGTCGCGGGGCTCCTCGGCGTCGTCGCGGCGCTGCGCATGCGCCGCCTGCCGGACCCCGAGGTGCGCGAGGGCGAGCCGCCGGTCCTCGGCTGACCCGCGTCGTCGGGATCGTGACCGGACCGAGACCCTGTTCGTTGCTCGTGCTAACCGTCGCGAAACGCCCGGGAAACAGCGACTTGTGAGCATCGCTGACGGCAGGGGGCCCCACCACACGACCGCCGGTCGCGCCGTACCTCCGCGCGCCCGGAGGAAGGACCGCTCGCCCATGACCCGTCCCGTCCCCCGCAGACGGCTCCGCGTCCGCGCCGCCCTCGTCGGCGGTCTCGCGGTCGCCGCGGCGGCCCTCGCCGCCCCCGCGCACGCCGCACCGTCCGTCGCCCAGGTCTCCCTCACGGCGCCCGCGTCGGTCGAGGTCGGCGCGGAGATCACCGTCACGGTCGCCGCGCCCGGCGCCGTCGACCTCTACGCCTACGACCTCGCCGTCGCCTACGACCCCGACCTCGTCGAGCTCGTGGACGACTCCGTCGTGACCCCGGACGGCGGGTTCGCCGACGCGACCGACGACGCGGCCGGGACGGTCGTCGTCACGCACACGCGGCTCGGCACCTCGCCCGGCCTCGGGGGCGACGTCACCCTCGCGACCCTGACGTTCACCGCCGTGTCCGACGGCGCGGCGGCCTTCGCCGTCCCGACCGCCACGCTCGTGGGCGCCGACGCCGGGACGGCGACGCTCACCGACGCCGCGAGCGCCACGACGACCGTCACCGCGGCCGACGTCCCGCCCACGGCGGAGCCGACGGACGGGACCACCACGCCGCCCGTCGACGACGGCGGCACCACACCCCCCGGGGACGACGGCGCGTCCGACTCGTCGTCGTCCCCGTCCGGGGAGGCCTCGGGCGGCGCGCTCGCGTCGACCGGGGTGCGCGTCGCGTGGTTCGTCGGCGCCGCGCTCCTCGCGGTCGCCGTCGGCACGGGCATCCTGCTCGCGCGGCGTCGGGCGGCCACGCGATGACCGGCCCGCTGCCCCGCCCCGACCTCTCGCCCGCGCACCGCGCGCCCGTCCCCTCGAAGGAGCCGTCCGTGACCACGACCCACCGGCGCGCCGCCACCGGCGGGCTCGCCGCCCTGACGATCGGTGGTCTCGTCCTCGGCGTCACGACGGCGCCCGCCGCGACCGGTGCGCCCAGCGCCGAACCCGCGCCGCTCCTCGCCCCCTACTGGACCGCGCTCGACCTCACGGGCGACCAGCAGGTCACGACGGACGACCTCGCGGTCGTCGCCGCGGCCCTCGGCGCGACGTCGGCCGACGCGGTGTGGGACGACGTCGCGCCCGCCGACACGGACGAGGACGGCACGATCACGGTGACCGACCTCGCCGCCGTCTCGCAGCGCATCGTGTACGACGACGGCCCGTTCGAGCTCGTCGAGGCGTCCGTGCTCGACATGCAGGCCGCGATGAACGCGGGCACCACGACGTCGGTCGCGATCACCCAGGAGTACCTCGACCGGATCGCGGCGTACGACACGACGCTCGTCGACACGGGCGCGGGCGGGCGGCCGCTGCACTCGATCATCAGCACGAGCGACGTCGCGCTGGAGGCCGCCGCGCGCGCCGACGCGGTCCGCGCGACGGACGGCATGACGAGCCTGCTGCTCGGCGTGCCCGTCGCGGTGAAGGACAACTACGACACGAAGGACATGCCCACCACGGGCGGCTGCGGCTGCTGGGACGACAACCGGACGACGACCGACGCGACGATGGTCGAGGGCCTGCGCGCCGACGGCGCGGTGATCCTCGCGAAGGCCAGCCTGGACGAGTTCGCGTTCGGGTTCGCGTCGGAGTTCTCGTCCTTCCAGGACGCCGGGACGAGCACGCTCGTCGCGAGCCCGTACGTCACGAGCCGCACCGCCGGCGGGTCCAGCGGCGGCACGGGGGCGGCCGTCGCGGCGAACCTCGCCGGGCTCGGCCTCGGCACGGACACGGGCGGGTCGATCCGCGTCCCGTCGTCGTACAACCAGCTCGTCGGCGTGCGCCCGACGGTCGGCCTCGCGAGCCGCGACGGCATCATCCCGCTCGCGCTGAGCCAGGACACGGGCGGGCCGATGGCGCGCACCGTCCTCGACGCGGCCGTCGCGCTCGACGCCGTCGCCGGGGTCGACGCCGCCGACCCGGTGACGTCGCGCCAGGAGGGCGAGGTCCCGGCGTCGTACACGCAGTACCTGGACGAGGGGGCGCTCGACGGCGCCCGCATCGGTTACGTGCCGTCGATGCTCGGCAGCAACGCGGCGACGCTCCGCCTGTGGGCGCAGACCCGCGCGACGCTCGAGTCGCTCGGCGCGACCGTCGTCGAGGTCACGCCGCCCACCACGTGGTCGCCGGTCCTGCCCAACGGCTTCGCGAGCGTCCTCTCCGAGGGGTCGGGCTCGACGAACGAGTTCAAGCACGACCTCGACGCGTACGTCGCGACCCACCTCGCGCCGCAGGTCGAGGCCCGCACGCTCCAGGGGATCGTCGACTCGAACCGCTACGTGCCGTCCCGCCGCAGCACGTACGTCTCGCGCGACGCGGTCACGGAGGAGACGTACCAGGCGTGGGCCGGTCCCGAGGGGTCGCACACGAAGGTCCTCGCCGAGGGCAAGGTGCTCGTCACCGCGATGCTCGACGACGCCGACCTCGACGCGCTCGTCTACCCGAGCGCCAACCCGTACGGGACGATCGGCACCAACCTGCGGCTCAGCCCGAACACCGGGCTGCCCGCGGTGACCGTCCCGATCGGCCAGGCGGTCGCGACGGACGGCACCGTCACCGGCGGCGGCGTCAACCTCGAGCTGCTCGGCCGCGACTTCGACGAGGGCCCGCTGCTCGGCCTCGCGTACGCCCTCGAGCAGGCCACGCAGGCCCGCACCTCCCCCGCGCTGTACGGCCCGCTCGGCTGAGCGGCCCACCACCGGCGCCGACGGCGGCCGTCCCCTCCCGGGGGCGGCCGCCGTCGTCGGTCAGGAGAGGTCGCCCACCGCGGCGACGACGCGTCAGCGGCGCGGTGTCCGACGGCGCTCGTCGTCGCCGCCGAGCGCGGCACCGAGCGCCGCGAGCACGAGCAGGTCCACCACGAGACCCGCGACGCCGACCCACTGCAGAGCGCGGAACACGAGGAGCTGGGTGAGCAGGAGCGAGACGAGCACGCCGCGCCGGACCCACACGGCGCCGGCCCGGCGGTCCTCGGGCCGCCCGCGGCGGGACACCACCACGCCCACGACGACGCACGCGACCGTCGCGGCGACGCCCGCGGCGATGCCGGCCCCGACCCAGGTGGGCACGTCGACGTCGCCGACCAGCACGCGCAGCCCCGCGAGCAGCGAGCCCAGCGCCGTCCCGAGCACGAGCACGACCACGACGACGGCGGCCCAGCGGCGCTGGAGCGTCTGCGCGAACCAGGCCGACGAGCGCCGTACGAGGGCGCGCACCGGGTCGGGCACGTCGACGTCGTCGGGCGGAACGGCCTCGACGAGCGCCGCGACCTCGTCGGCCGTCGGCTCGCCGCGGCCCAGCGCGACGAGCGCGCGGGCCTCGTCGCGCGCGTCGTCGGTGAACCCGCCGGCGACGCCCGCGACGGCGCGGTCGGTCGCGACGGCGAGGTACTCGGCCGGGTGGTGGCGCCGCCACCCGTGCAGCGCCTCGACGACGAGGACGAGCACGACGACCGTCGCGTAGATGAGCGCCGCCGTCGGCTCGTAGAAGTAGTCGTTGTCCGCGGTGACGAACTTGCCGATCTCGTCGACGAACAGCCCGAACCCGATCCCGCCCACGAACGCGCCGAGCGAGCGCGGCGCCGGGCCCACGAAGGACAGCAGCAGCACGAGGGCGAGCGCCATCCCGAGCCCGCCCCACAGCACGTGCGCGACGTGCAGGTCTCCCCCGCCGACCTGCGGGTACCCGGACGCCGCGAGGAAGAACCGCGTCACGAGCACCGTCGCGACGGCGACCACGAGGAACGTCACGACGTGCCGCACGGCCGCGGTGTCCCGGGCCGCGCCGAGGCGCAGGGCGCGGCTCCGCCGGGAGGTCCCGGCGGAGGCGCGCCCCGTGCCCGTGCTCACCGCTTGCGCTTCTCCCGCACGCGGACGCTGATCTCGATGGGCGAGCCCTCGAACCCGAACGTCTCGCGCAGACGTCGCTCGATGAACCGGCGGTAGCCCGCCTCGAGGAACCCGGTCGCGAACACCACGAACCGCGGCGGGCGCGTCGAGGCCTGCGTCGCGAAGAGGATGCGGGGCTGCTTGCCGCCGCGCAGCGGGTGCGGGTGGGCGGCGACGAGCTCGCCGAGGAACGCGTTGAGGCGGCCCGTCGGGATGCGCGTGTCCCAGGAGTCGAGCGCGCGCTCCATCGCCGGGGCGAGGCGGTCGGTGTGCCAGCCGGTGCGGGCCGACACGTTGACGCGCGGCGCCCACTGCACCTGGACGAGGTCCTTCTCGATCTCGCGCTCGAGGTACGGGCGGCGGTCGTCGTCCATGAGGTCCCACTTGTTGTACGCGATGACGAGCGCGCGGCCCGCGTCCACGACCTGGGAGATGACGCGCGTGTCCTGCTCGGTGAGCGGCACGGACGCGTCCACGAGCACGACGGCGAGCTCCGCCTTCTCGATCGCGGCCTGCGTGCGCAGGGACGCGTAGAAGTCGGCGCCCTTCGTCTGGTGCACGCGGCGACGGATGCCGGCGGTGTCGACGAGGACGTAGGGCACGTCCTTGATCGTCACGAGCTCGTCGACGGGGTCGCGCGTCGTGCCCGCGATCTCGTCGACGACGACGCGGTCGGCGCCGGCGAGCTTGTTCAGCAGCGAGGACTTGCCGACGTTCGGGCGCCCGACGAGCGCGACGCGACGCGGCCCGGTCGGCCGCACCTCGCCGTGCTCGGACTCCGTGGGCAGCGCCGCCATCGCGGCGTCGAGCAGGTCGCCCGTCCCGCGGCCGTGCAGCGCGGACACGGGGTGCGGCTCGCCGAGGCCGAGGCTCCACAGGTACGCGGCGTCCGCCTCGCCCGACTGCCCGTCGACCTTGTTGGCGCACAGCACGACGGGCTTGCCCGACTCGCGCAGGAGGCGCACGACGCGCTCGTCCGTCGCGGTCGCGCCGACGGTCGCGTCGACGACGAAGAGCACCGCGTCGGCGAGGGAGATCGCGACCTCGGCCTGCTCGGCGACCTTGGACTCGATGCCCGCGACGTCGACCTCCCAGCCGCCGGTGTCGACGAGCGTGAAGCGGCGCCCGGACCAGTCGGCCGGGTAGCTCACGCGGTCGCGCGTGACGCCCGGCTTGTCCTCGACGACGGCCTCGCGACGGCCGAGGATGCGGTTGACGAGCGTCGACTTGCCGACGTTCGGGCGCCCGACCACGGCGAGCACGGGCAGGGGCGCCTCGGGCGCCGCGCCGTCGAGCGCGTCCTCGTCGGCGTCGAGCAGCGCGAGGTCGGCGTCCTCGAGCTCGTAGTCGTCGAGTCCGGCGCGCAGCGCGCGCTCGCGCGCCTCGTCGTCCGCGGCGTCCGCGGGCGCCAGGGGCTCCTCGGCCTGACCGACGGCGTCGGTCCGTCCGGGCGTGCCGGGCTGGGCGGGGTCGGGTGTGGTCATGGGGTCCATTCTCCCAGGCCGCGGGCCAGGCTCCGAACCGGCCCGCGGGCGCGTCGTGCGGGTGCCCGTCCGGGGCGCCCGGTGTCAGCCCGCGGCACCGTCCCGGCGGGCGGCGAGCCGCGCGACGACGGCCCGCACGACGTCGTCGGGCACGGGCTCCGCCAGCGGGAACCGCAGCGTGCCCTTGCCGTCCTGGTAGCGCGCGATGCGGCGCGCGAGCGCGTCGTCGACCTCGGGCACGGGGTAGAGCGAGACGTGGTGGGCCCAGCCCGCGAGGTAGACGACGTACCGGCCGTCGCGGGTGAAGGTCGGGATGCCGTAGCTGATGCGCTCGCCCAGGCCGGGCACCGTGTCGTGCACCACGGAGCGCAGGTGCGCGACAACGTCGCGCGCGTCCGGGGCGAGCGTCGCGAGGTACTCGTCGACGGTCGTGGGCTTGCCGGGCGGCTCGGCCATGCGTGCTCCCTCCCCCGCGGGCGGCGCCTGCCCGGCCCTGCGACGGGGCGCCGGCGCCTGAGCGCGAACCTACCGCGCGGCGGGCGTGCCCGCGAGGCGCACGAGCACGACCCCGGCGACGACGAGCACGCCGCCCGCGGCCTGCACGAGGCTCGGCACCTCGCCGAGCAGGAGCCACGCGATGGCGACGGCGAACAGCACCTCGGACAGCCCGACGAACGACGCGAGGCGCTCGCCCATGCGCACGGTCGCGGCGACGCCCGAGACGTAGGCGAACGCCGTCGCGACGAGCACGACGACCGCGAGCGGGACGTACCAGGGCGCGGGCGAGCCGAGGAGCGTGACGTCGACGAGCGGGGCGGCGAAGGGCAGCACGCCCGCGAGCGCCGCCGCGCCGAGCGCGAGCGCCCCGACGCCGAGCCCGCTCGCGGCGAGCGCGACGGGCGGCAGGCGCGTCGGGCGCGCGGACAGCACGAAGTAGGCGCCCAGCCCTACTGCAGCACCGAGCGCGAGGAGGACGCCGAGGAGGTCGGGGCGGGCGCCGCCCGGGTCGACGACGAGCACGAGCCCGAGGACCGCGACGGCGCAGCCCGCGAGCGTGAGCCGGGGCGGCACGTGGCGCGTGCGGGCCCAGGCGAGGCCGACGAGCAGCACGGGCGCGAGGTACTCGACGAGCAGCGCGATGCCGACGGGCATGCGCGCGACGGCCGCGAAGTAGCACAGCTGGGTCGCCGCGACGGCGACGAGGCCGAACCCGAGGACGAGCCGCCACTCCTCGCGCAGGAGGCGGTGGCTGCCCCGCAGGGCGACGGCCGCGACCGGGGCGAGGACGAGCGCCGAGCACAGGGCGCGCGCGAGGACGGCGGCGCCGGGCGTCCAGCCCGCCTCGAGGAGCGGCTTGACGAACGGGCCGCTCGCGCCGAACGCGAGGGCGGACGCGAGCCCGACGAGCAGACCCGTGCCCGGGCGGTCGCCCACGACGTGCGCCACCGGGCGGTCCGCCCTCACGGCGTCGGCCGGTCCCCGCGCGGGTCGTCCAGCGGCAGCGCCACGCCGGTCAGCGCGACGGTGTCGGCGACCAGCTCGGCGAGCGCGGTGCGGATGCGCTCGTTCGCGTCCTCGAGCGCCTGCTTGCCGCTCACCCCGGGCGCGCGCTCGACGGTGAGCGGCTCCCCGAAGCGGACGACGAGCCGACGGCGCAGCCCGGGGATCCGGTTGACGCCCTCGCCCGCGCGGCGCGTTCCGAGGACGGCGACCGGCACCACGCGGGCGTGGCCGTTGAGCGCGAGCCACGCGGCCCCGGCACGCGCGGAGGTGGCGTCGCCGCGCCCGCGGGCGCCCTCGGGGAAGACGCCGACCGCGCCACCGCGCCGCAGCACGCCGAGCCCGGCCGCGAGCGCGGGGCGCCCGCCGGTGCGGTCCACGGGGATCTGCCCGGCCGCGCGCAGCACCCAGCCGACCGGCCCGGTGAACATCTCCTCCTTGACGAGGACGTGCAGCGGGCGCGGCGCGACTCCGAGGACGAGCGGCCCGTCGACGACGCCGGTGTGGTTCGCGGCGAGCACGACGGGGCCGTCGGCCGGAACGTGCTCCGCGCCGACGACCTCGGTCGCCCACACGACGCGCGCGAGGAAGCGGCCCACCCAGCGCGACCACGCCGGCCCGGCGGGCGACGGGACGCCGTCTCCCGTGCCGCGGCTCACAAGCCCTGGCGCGGGCCGACCACCCGCCCGGTGACCTGCTCGACCACGGAGAGCACCGCGTCGATCGTCTGCTCCAGGTCGAGGTCCGACGAGTCGACGGTCACGACGCCGTCGGCCGCGACCTGGAACTGCGAGACCGTCGCGTCGTCGCGGTCGCGCCGCAGCACCTGGTCCTTCGTCGCCTCGACGGCGGCCGCGTCGGCCGTCCCGTGCACGTCGAGCGAGCGGCGCGCGAGGCGGGCCTCCTCGCTCGCGGTGAGGAGCACGCGCACGTCGGCGTCGGGGGCGACGACCGTCGTGATGTCCCGGCCCTCCGCCACGACGCCGCGGCCGCCGGCGAAACCCGCGGGCGTGCGCTCGGCCTCGATGACCGCGCGCTGGAGACGCCGCAGCTCCGCGCGCACCGCGAGGTTGGTCGCGACGGCGCTCACGGCCGTCGAGATCTCGGTCGAGCGGATCGCCTCGCCGACATCGGTCCCGTCCACGTGGACGGTCGGACCGGACGGGTCGAGGCCCATGACGAGCGGCATGACGCGCACGGCGTGCGCGACGGCGTCCTGGTCGGCGAGGTCCTCTCCGCGGTGGAGGCACCACCAGGTGGCGGCGCGGTACATCGCGCCCGTGTCGAGGTAGGCGAGGCCGAGGCGGCGCGCGACGCCCTTCGACACGCTCGACTTGCCCGAACCCGACGGCCCGTCGATCGCGACCGTCAGCGCGCCGTCGGCGCGACCCTCCCCCGCGCCCGACGTCCCCGCGCTCACTGGGCGAGGTCCTTGCGCAGCGCCGTCGCCCCGTGCAGGTAGACGTGCTGGACCGCCGCGCGGTCGACGTCGAGCTCCGCGTGCGCCATGAGGCGCACCACGCGCGGCAGCGCGCCGGGCACCGCGATCTCCGTCGCGCACATGAGCGGCACGTCGCCGAGGCCCATCTCGCGCGCCGCGGCGGCCGGGAAGTCGGCCACCAGGTCGGGGGTGCACGTGAAGAGGATCGAGATGAGCGCGCCGGTGTCGACGGCGTTCGCGTCAAGCACCTCCTGGACGAGCTCGCGCGTGCGCGCGAACAGGTGCTCGCGCTCGTCGGCGTCGAGCTGGGTCGCGCCCCGGATCGCCCGGACCGGCATGGATGGTGCTCCTTCGTGCGGGACGGCCCGCCTCGCGGCGGTCCGTCGGGGTGGTGGTGCGGGACGCGCGGGCCGGGCCTAGAGCCCGACGCCCGCCATGAGCGTGCCGAGCTCGGTGCGCCCGAGGACACGCGTCGTGCCGGGGCGCAGGTTGCCGAGCGCGATCGGCCCGATGCGCGTGCGCACGAGGCGCGTCACGGGGTAGCCGACCTCCTCGAACATGCGCCGCACGACCCGGTTGCGGCCCGAGTGGAGCACGACCTCGATCATCGTCTGGTCCGCGACCTGGTCGACGACGCGGTACGCGTCCGCCTGCACGACCCCGTCCTCGAGCTCGATCCCGTGCAGGAACTTGTTCGCGACGTTGCCCGCGACCTTGCCGCGCACCGTGACGAGGTAGGTCTTGGCGACCTCGTGCGAGGGGTGCGCGAGGTGGTTCGCGAGCTCGCCGTCGTTCGTGAGCAGCAGCAGGCCCTCGCTGTCCGCGTCGAGGCGGCCCACGTGGAACAGGCGCTCGGGCCGGTCGGCGACGAGCTCGGCGATGGACGGGCGACCGTCCGGGTCGTGCATCGTCGACACGACGCCGCGCGGCTTGTTGAGGGCGAGGGTCACGCGCGAGGAGTCGAGCTGCAGGCGCATCCCGTCCACGTGCACGACGGCGCGCGCCGGGTCGACCCGCACGCCCAGCTCGGTGACCCGCACGCCGTCCACCTCGACGCGGCCCTGCGCGATGAGGTCCTCGCACGCGCGGCGCGACCCGAGCCCGGCCGACGCGAGCACCTTCTGCAGGCGCACGCCGTCCTCGACGTGGACGTCGCGCTGGGGCTCGCTGGGCTTCCCGCGCACGGGACGGCGCGGCCGGGCCGCCGCCTGACCGGCGCGGGGTGCCGACGTGCCGCGACCCGCGGCAGGGCGACCCCGACCGGCCTGGCCACGACCGGCGCCCTGCTCCCGCCCGTCGCCCGCGCCGCGGCCCGCGGACGAGCCCTGCGCGGACGAGCCGCCGCGCCGGGGCGCGCCGCCCGCGCGTGCGCCGTCGCCGCCCCGCGGGCCGCCACGACGCGCGTCGCCGTTCCCGCCGCGGCGTGCGTCGCCCGCCCCGTCGCGGGGCGTGCGCCCGCGCCCTCCGTCGCCGGAGCGGCGTCCGTCCTTCGAGCTCATGCGTGTCCTTCGTCCGTCGGTTCCTGCGTGACGTCGTGCGTCACGCGGGGTGTCGTGGCGGTCGGCGCCGGTGCGCCGTCCGCGTCGTCAGCCGCGACGTCGGGAGCGTCCGTCGGCGCCGCGACGCCCGTCGGCCGCGCGGGAGCGCGCAGGTCGGCGAGCCCGTCGAGGCCCTCGAGGTCGTCCATGTCCGGCAGGTGCGGCGCGAGCGGGGGGAGCTCGTCGAGCGACGTGAAGCCCATGCGCTCGAGGAAGTACCCCGTGGTGCCGAAGAGGCCGGCGCCGGTGTGCGGGTCCTGGCCGACCTCGGCCACGAGCCCGCGCGCCACGAGCGTGCGCACCACGCCGTCCACGTTGACCCCTCGTACCGCCGACACCTGGCCGCGGCTGACCGGTTGACGGTACGCGATCACGGCCAGAGTCTCCAACGCCGCCTGCGTGAGCCGGGCCGTCTGGCCGCCCTGCACGAACCGGCCCACGACCTCGGCGTGCGCGGGCGCGGAGTACACACGCCACCCGCCGCCCGCCGCGCGCAGCTCGAACCCGCGGGGCCGACCGCCGTCGTCGCCGCGGTACTCGGCCGCGAGCTCGTGCAGCGCGTCCAGCACCTCGTCGACCGGGACCGCGAGCGCCGCCGCGAGCTCGACCGGCGGGATCGGCTCGTCCGCGACCATGAGCACGGCCTCGAGCGCGGACGGCAGGCCGCCCGGGAGGTCGTGCACGGCGGGCGGGCGGGCGTCGTCCGTGGCCGGGCCGTCGTCGGGCTGCGTCACGCGGGGACCTCCTGGTCGGTGGTGGCGAGGGCGTCCGTCGGGTCGGGCTCGTCGCCCTCGTCGAACTCGCTGCCGACGTCGGCGAGCGGCCGCTCGGCCGCGTCGTCGTCGCCCGACCACCGCACGGTGAGCTCGCCGAGCGGCGTCACCTGGTCGAACGCGACGAGCGCCTGGCGGAACAGCTCGAGGAGCGCGAGGAACCGCGCGACGACCACGGCCGTCTCCCCCGCGTCGGCGACGAGGGCGCGGAACGTCGTCGTACCGTGGCTGCGCACGCGGTCGACGACGATCCCCGCCTGCTCGCGCACGCTGACGGCCGGGGCGTGCAGGTGGTCGAGCGAGACGCCGGGCGGGGGCGCCTTGGGGGCGAGCGCGCGGGCCGCGAGCACGGCGACCTGGTCCGGACCCATGGTCCACACGAGCTCGGGCAGCAGCGCGGCGAGGTGCGGCTCGAGCTGCACGACGCGCGGGAACCGGCGCCCGGCGCTCTCGAACCGCTCGGCGAGGAGGCCCGACACGTCCTTGTACGCGCGGTACTGCAGCAGCCGGGCGAAGAGCAGGTCGCGGGCCTCCAGCAGCGCCAGGTCCTCGTCGTCCTCGACGCTGCCCGTCGGCAGCAGCCGGGCCGCCTTGAGGTCGAGCAGCGTCGCGGCGACGACGAGGAACTCGCTCGCGGTGCCGAGGTCCCAGCCGGGGTGGTCCTCCCCCGCGGCCCGCGCGACGGCGGCGGCGCGCTCGGCCGCGCGGATGTACGCGATGAAGTCGTCCGTCACGCGCGCGAGCGCGACCTCGGTGATGTCGAGCTTGTGCTTCGTGATGAGCGACAGCAGCAGGTCGAAGGGCCCGCTGAAGTTGTCGAGCCGGACCTCGAACCCGGCCCGCGCCGGCGGCTCCGTCGGTGATGGCGGCTCAGGCGGCGTCGCCACGGGCGACCAGCTCCCGGGCGAGCTGCCGGTACGCGACGGCGCCCGGGTGGTTCGGCGCGTACACGGTGATGGGCTCAGCCGCGACGGACGCGTCCGGGAACTTCACGGTGCGGCCGATCACGGTGTGGAGCAGCTTGTCGCCGAACGCCTCGTGCACGCGCGCGACGACCTCGCGCGAGTGCAGCGTCCGCGAGTCGAACATCGTGGCGAGGATGCCGTCGACGTCGAGGCGCGGGTTGAGCCGGTCGCGCACCTTCTCGATCGTCTCGACGAGCAGCGCGACGCCGCGCAGCGCGAAGAACTCGCACTCGAGCGGGATGAGCACGCCGTGCGCGGCGGTGAGCGCGTTGACGGTGAGCAGGCCGAGCGAGGGCTGGCAGTCGACGAGGATCACGTCGTAGTCGTCCACGACCGGGCGCAGCACGCGCGACAGGACGGACTCGCGCGCGACCTCGCCCACGAGCTGCACCTCGGCGGCCGAGAGGTCGATGTTCGCGGGCAGCAGGTCGAGGTTCTCGACGTCGGTGCTCACGAGCACGTCGTGGATGTCCGCGCCGCGCTCCATGAGCAGGTTGTAGACCGTGCGGTCGAGCTCGTGCGGGTTGACGCCGAGGCCGACGGACGCGGCGCCCTGCGGGTCGAAGTCGACGAGCAGGACCTTGCGCCCGTACTCGGCGAGCGCGGCGCCCAGGTTGATGGTGGTCGTCGTCTTGCCGACGCCGCCCTTCTGGTTGCACATGGCGATGATGCGGCCCGGGCCGTGCGCGGCGAGCGAGGCCGGGACGGGGAACTCCGGAAGGGTGCGGCCGACGACGTCGACGCGCGGCTCGGCGGCGGCACGGTCCTCGGGCTGCTCGACGGGAGGCGCCGCGTCCCCCTCGGCGGAGGTCTGCGGGACGACCGGACGGACGGCGTCGCCGTGCGAGCCGTGCGCGCCGCGCGTCTCGGGCTGGGTCTCGGCCTGGCTGCTCACGTCCGCCACGGTATCGCAGGACCTCGCCGGGGCCGGTGCGTACGCGCCCGCGCGCCGCGTTCCGGGAGGACGTGGCGCGGCGGTACTCGCGGCGGTGCTGCGGCGGTGCTGGGGGGCGCATTGGCCCCGTCGCGGCGCGGGATCAGCCCAGCGCGCGGGGGTGCGCGGCCGCGTAGACCTCGCGCAGCGTGTCGGGCGTCACGAGCGTGTAGATCTGGGTCGTGGTGACCGACGCGTGGCCCAGCAGCTCCTGCACGACGCGCACGTCCGCGCCGCCGGCGAGCAGGTGGGTCGCGAACGAGTGCCGCAGCGTGTGCGGCGAGATGCGTTCGGGGTGCTCGATCCCGGCGCGCTCGGCCGCGGTGCGCAGCACGGCCCACGCGCTCTGCCGGGACAGGCGCGCGCCGCGCGTGTTGAGGAACACCGCGGGCGTCCCCCGGCCGTTCGCGGCGAGCGCGGCGCGCCCGCGCACGAGGTAGGCGTCGAGGGCGCGGCGCGCGAACGACCCGACGGGCACCACGCGCTCCTTGCCGCCCTTGCCCAGGAGACGCACCGCGCCGCTGTCGAGGTCCAGGTCGTCGACGTCGAGGCTCACCGCCTCGGTGATGCGCGCGCCGGTCGAGTACACGAGCTCCAGGAGCGCGCGGTCGCGCAGGGGGCCGGGCCCGTCCCCGGCGCCGGACGCCTCGAGGATGCGTGCGACCTCGTCGGTCGAGATGGCCTTCGGCAGCCGTCTGCCCTGGGCGGGCGGGCGGACGTCGGCCGACGCGTCGGCGTCGGCCAGGCCCTCCGCCGCGCAGAAGCGGTGCCAGCCGCGCACGGCCGCCACCGACCGGGCGGTCGAGGACGGCGACAGGGCCGCGCCGCCGTCGGCCCCGGTCCGCAGCGCGGTGACGTAGTCGGCGACGTCGTCCGCCTCGACGTCGCGCACGGCGTGGTTCCCGCGCGACGCGAGGAACGCGACGTAGCGCGCGAGGTCGCGGCGGTAGGCCGCGACCGTGTTGGCGGACAGCCCGCGCTCGACGGCGAGGTGCGCCAGGTACTCGCGCGCGGCGCGGTCCAGCGCCTCGGGCACGTGGGCCTCGCCGGGGCTCATGGCGTCACTGCCCGCCCGGGACGACCGGGCTCACAGCGGCAGGAAGACGTCGACCGCCACCGCGACGAAGAGCAGGGTCAGGTACGTGATGGACGCGTGGAAGACCTTCATCTCCCCCACCTTGCCGCCCTTGCCGTCGGCCTTGTCGCGCGCCCGGCGCAGCATCGTCACGCACGACGACAGGAACCACGCGCCCAGGGCCGTGGCGACGACGCCGTAGACCCAGGTCATGCCGGCGAGCGGCCACAGCGCGAGGGACGAGGCCACCATCGCGACGCCGTAGAGGATCATCTCGCGCGCGACCTTGCTGTCGTCCGCGACGACGGGGAGCATCGGGACGCCCGCGTTCGCGTAGTCGCGCTTGAACTTCATCGAGAGCGGCCAGTAGTGCGGAGGGGTCCAGAAGAAGATGACGAGGAACAGCGCGAGCGCCGCCCAGCTCAGCGAGCCCGTGACCGCCGACCAGCCGATGAGCACCGGCATGCAGCCCGCGATGCCGCCCCACACGATGTTCTGCGGGGTGCGACGCTTGAGGATCATCGTGTAGCCGACGACGTAGATCGCGATCGCCCCGAAGGTCAGCCACGCGGAGACGACGTTGACCAGCAGCGCGAACCAGACCAGCGACACCACGCCGAGGACGGTGGCGAACACGAGCGCCGCGCGCGGGGTGATCTCGCCCGTGACGAGCGGGCGCCGCTTGGTGCGGTTCATGACCTCGTCGATGTCGCGGTCGAGGTAGCAGTTGTAGACGTTCGCGGAGGCCGCGGCGAGCGTGCCGCCGACGAGCGTCGCGAGGATGAGGCCCAGCCCGGGCAGCCCGCCCTGCGCCAGGAACATCGTCGGGACCGTCGTAACGAGGAGGAGCTCGATGATGCGCGGCTTGGTGAGGGCGACGTAGGCGCCGACCCGCTCGCGCAGGGCGCGCGTCGCGCGGGCGGCCTCGGCCGTCGGGGCGACGGGGGTCGCGGGGGCCGTCGGGGAGGACGGCTGCTGGGTCGACGCGGCGCTCGACGGGCTTCCGGTCCCGTCGATCGGTGCCTGGCTCGTGGTGTGCACGCGCTTCGGTGTTCCGTTCTGAGGTGGGGGGCGAGCTGGGACGGACCGCCGGTCGTCCTCGCTCATCGTACGTCCCCGCCTGCGCGGGGGCCGACCGGACGGGCCGGGCGATTGTGTGACATCCGACCGAAATCCAGCACGTGGGCACCGCCCGGCCGGGAACGGCGCGCGCGTATAGGCTGGTGCCCGCGACCGTCCCGCGTCGGACCGCCCGCCACGGACGTGGCCTCCGGGCCGCGACGGGCACCGGGCCGCCCCGCCCCCAGAGGCGTGAGGCCGGGAAATGTTCAACGGTTGCTTCGAGTTGTCGCGAGGATCCGGGGCGCGCGCTCCGGACGGGAATGAGGTTCGGTGAACGCGTTGTCCCCTGCTCACACGCCCCTGGACTGGACGGACCTGGACGACCGGGCCGTCAAGACGATCAAGGCGCTCGCCGCCGACGCCGTGGAGAAGGTGGGCAACGGCCACCCGGGCACCGCGATCTCGCTGGCCCCCGCCGCGTACCTGCTGTTCCAGAAGGTCATGCGCCACGACCCGTCCGACGACCACTGGGTGGGTCGTGACCGGTTCGTGCTCTCCGCGGGCCACTCGTCGCTGACGATCTACCTCCAGCTCTTCCTCGCCGGGTACGGCCTGGAGATGGAGGACATCGAGGCGCTGCGCACGTGGGGCTCCAAGACCCCCGGCCACCCCGAGTACAAGCACACCCGCGGCGTGGAGATCACGACCGGCCCGCTCGGCCAGGGCCTCGCGTCGTCGGTCGGCATGGCGTTCGCGGCGCGCCGCGAGCGCGGCCTGCTCGACCCGTCGACCACGGCGGGCGAGTCTCCGTTCGACCACCACGTCTACGTCATCGCCTCCGACGGCGACCTGCAGGAGGGCGTGACGAGCGAGGCCTCCTCGCTCGCGGGCCACCAGCAGCTCGGCAACCTCGTCGTGATCTGGGACGACAACAAGATCTCGATCGAGGACGACACGGACATCGCGTTCACGGAGGACGTCCTCGCGCGCTACGCCGCGTACGGCTGGCACACCCAGCGCGTCGACTGGACCAACGGCGGCACGGGCTACGCGGAGGACGTCGACGCGCTGCACGCCGCGATCGAGGCCGCCAAGGCCGAGACGGGCAAGCCGTCGATCATCGCGCTGCGCACGATCATCGGGTACCCGTCGCCCACGAAGCAGAACACCGGCGGCATCCACGGCTCCGCCATGGGCGCCGACGAGATCAAGGGCCTCAAGGTCGAGCTCGGCCTCGACCCCGAGGCGAGCTTCGCGATCGACGACGAGGTGCTCGCGTACACGCGCGCCGTCGGCGAGCGCCAGGCCGACGCCCGCGCCGCCTGGGACCGGGCGTTCGAGGCGTGGAAGACGGCGAACCCGTCCGGCGCGGAGCTGCTCGACCGCCTCTCGCGCCGCGAGCTCCCGGCCGGCTGGGAGGACGCGCTCCCCACGTTCGAGGCGGGCAAGGCCGTCGCGACGCGTTCCGCGTCCGGCAAGGTCCTCACCGCGCTCAAGGACGTGCTGCCCGAGCTCTGGGGCGGCTCCGCCGACCTCGCGGGCTCGAACAACACGACGATGGACGGTGAGCCGTCGTTCGTGCCGGCCGAGCACGCGACGAAGAAGTTCCCGGGCCACGAGTACGGCCGCACGCTGCACTTCGGCATCCGCGAGCACGCCATGGGCGCGATCCTCAACGGCATCGTCCTGCACGGCGGGACGCGGGCCTACGGCGGCACGTTCCTCCAGTTCAGCGACTACATGCGTCCCGCCGTCCGGCTCGCCGCTCTCATGGAGATCCCCACGACGTTCGTGTGGACGCACGACTCGATCGGCCTCGGCGAGGACGGCCCGACGCACCAGCCCGTCGAGCACCTCGCGGCGCTGCGCGCGATCCCGGGCCTCGACGTCGTGCGCCCGGCCGACGCGAACGAGACCGCGTGGGCCTGGCGCACCGTGCTCGAGAACACCGAGCGCCCGGCGGGCCTCATCCTCACGCGCCAGAACGTGCCGACGTTCCCGCGCGGGACGGACGGCTACGCCGACGCGTCCGGCACGGCGCGCGGTGGCTACGTGCTGCTCGACACCGAGGGCACGCCGGACGTCATCCTCATCGGCACCGGCTCCGAGGTGCAGCTCGCCGTCGAGGCGCGCGAGATCCTCGCGGCCGAGGGCGTGCAGGCGCGCGTCGTGTCGCTGCCGAGCCGCGAGTGGTTCGACGGCCAGGACGACGCCTACCGCGAGTCGGTCCTGCCGTCCGCCGTCCGCGCGCGCGTCTCGGTCGAGGCGGGCGTCGCGCAGGGCTGGCGCGAGCTCGTCGGCGACGCCGGCCGCTCCGTGAGCCTCGAGCACTACGGCGCGTCCGCGGACTACCAGGTGCTGTACCGCGAGTTCGGCATCACGTCCGAGGCCGTCGCGACGGCGGCGCGCGAGTCGATCGCCGCGGCGCGCGGCGACGACGCCCCGGGCGCCGAGCCCACCCCCTCGGAGGGCGGCACTGGCGACCTGCGCTGACCCTTCGTAGATTCCGAGGTGGGGCCGTGCACGCGGCCCCACCTCGGGACACCCCGGACGACCGCCACGGGCGGCGACCCGGGCGCACGCCCGCAGCGAGAGCACCACGAGAGGAAGTCCGATGACGCAGCCCACCACCGTCCCCGGCCCCATCGAGCAGCTCACGGGAGCGGGCGTGTCGATCTGGCTCGACGACCTCTCCCGAGAACGGCTGCGCACCGGCAACCTCGCCGAGCTGGTGGCGACGCGCGGCGTCGTCGGCGTGACCACGAACCCCACGATCTTCGCGTCGGCGCTCGCGAAGGGCGACGCCTACGACGCCCAGCTCGCCGACCTCGCGGCCGCGGGCACCGACGACGCGGCCGTGGAGGCCGCCGTCGAGCGCATCACGACGGACGACGTGCGCGCCGCCGCCGACCTCCTGCGCCCCGTCTACGACGCCACCGACGGCGTCGACGGGCGCGTCTCGATCGAGGTCGACCCGCGCCTCGCCCACGACGCCGACGCGACGGTCGTCACGGCGGAGCGCCTGTGGCGCACGATCGACCGCCCGAACGTCTACATCAAGATCCCGGCGACCGTCGCGGGCCTCGACGCGATCACGCGCACGCTCGCGCAGGGCATCAGCGTCAACGTGACCCTCATCTTCTCCCTCGCGCGCTACCGCGCGGTCATGGAGGCGTTCGCGATCGGGCTGGAGCAGGCGCGCGCCGACGGCGTGGACCTCGCGCCCGTGGGCTCCGTCGCCTCGTTCTTCGTCTCGCGCGTCGACACCGCGGTGGACGCCGCGCTCGAGAAGGTCGGGACGCCCGAGGCGCTCGACCTGCGCGGGCAGACCGCCGTGGCGAACGCGCGCCTCGCGTTCGAGGCGTACGAGGAGTTCCGCCAGACGGACCGCTGGCGCTCGCTCGTCGCGTCCGGCGCGCAGCCCCAGCGCCCCCTGTGGGCCTCGACGGGCGTGAAGAACCCCGAGTACCGCGACACCATGTACGTCGACGAGCTCGTCACGGACGGCGTCGTGAACACCATGCCCGAGGCGACGCTCCAGGCGTTCGCGGACCACGGCGTCGTGACGGGCGACACGATCACCGGCACGGCGACCGCGTCGCGGCGCACGATCGAGACCGTCGAGTCGTTCGGCGTCTCCCTCGTCGAGGTCACCGACCGCCTCGAGGCCGAGGGCGTGCGCAAGTTCGAGGACAGCTGGACCGAGCTCCTCGCCACGACGCGCGACAACCTCCGCCGCCTCGCCTCCTCCTGACCTCCGGCGCGCGGCCGGCGTCCCGGCCGCGCGTCCGACCTGCGGGAACGGCGGCGCACCCCGTCGCGACGCCCCTATGATCCGCAGACGCCCCAGTCCTTCTGCAGTCCTCCGACCCCTCCCCGAACGGAACGGTGCCACCAGGTGAGACCGGCCAAGATCACGCCAGAGCACAACCCTCTGCGCGACCCCCTCGACCTGCGCCTGCCCCGGATCGCGGGCCCGTGCGGGCTCGTCATCTTCGGCGTCACGGGCGACCTCGCCCGCAAGAAGCTCATGCCCGCGGTCTACGACCTCGCCAACCGCGGGCTGCTCCCCCCGGGCTTCGCGCTCACGGGCTTCGCGCGCCGCGACTGGGAGGACCAGGACTTCGCGCAGGTCGTGCACGACGCCGTCAAGGAGCACGCGCGCACGCCGTTCCGCGAGGCGACGTGGCGCCAGCTCTCCGAGGGCATCCGGTTCGTCCAGGGCTCGTTCGACGACGACGAGGCGTTCGAGCGCCTGCGCGAGACGGTCGAGACGCTCGACGCCGAGCGCGGCACGGGCGGCAACCACGCGTTCTACCTGTCGGTCCCGCCGAGCGCGTTCCCCGTCGTGTGCCGCCAGCTCGCCGAGTCGGGGCTGTCCCGCTCGGCGGAGGACGCCTGGCGCCGCGTGGTCATCGAGAAGCCGTTCGGCCACGACCTCGCGAGCGCGCGCGAGCTCGACGCCGTCGTGTCGGAGGTCTTCCCGCCCGACTCGGTCTTCCGCATCGACCACTACCTCGGCAAGGAGACGGTCCAGAACCTCCTCGCCCTGCGCTTCGCCAACCAGATGTTCGAGCCCATCTGGAACGCGAACTACGTCGACCACGTGCAGATCACGATGGCCGAGGACATCGGCATCGGGGGCCGCGCCGGCTACTACGACGGCATCGGCGCCGCGCGCGACGTCATCCAGAACCACCTGCTCCAGCTGCTCGCGCTCGTCGCGATGGAGGAGCCGGTGTCGTTCGACGCGCCCTCCCTGCGGGCCGAGAAGATCAAGGCTCTCTCCGCCGTGCGGCTGCCGCGCGAGCTGTCCCGGCACACCGCCCGCGGGCAGTACGCCGCCGGCTGGCAGGGCGGCGAGGAGGTCATCGGCTTCCTCGAGGAGGACGGCATCCCCGACACCTCCACCACGGAGACGTACGCGGCGATCCGCGTCGACATCGACAACCGCCGCTGGGCGGGCGTCCCCTTCTACCTGCGCACGGGCAAGCGCCTCGGGCGCCGCGTGACCGAGGTCGCCGTCGTGTTCAAGAAGGCCCCGCACCTGCCGTTCGAGAGCTCGCAGGCGTCGGACCTCGGGAACAACGCGCTCGTGATCCGCGTCCAGCCGGACGAGGGCGTGACGATGCGCTTCGGCGCCAAGGTCCCGGGCACCGCGATGGAGGTCCGCGACGTGACGATGGACTTCGGCTACGGGCACGCGTTCACCGAGTCCTCGCCGGAGGCGTACGAGCGCCTCATCCTCGACGTCCTGCTCGGCGACCCGCCGCTGTTCCCCACGCGCGAGGAGGTCGAGCTCTCCTGGAAGATCCTCGACCCGATCACCGCGCACTGGGCGGCGAAGGGCAAGCCCGAGCCGTACCGGTCGGGGACGTGGGGCCCGGAGTCCGCCGACGCGATGCTCGCGCGCGACGGCCGCGCCTGGCGGCGCCCGTGACCGCGCCGGCGCCCGCCGAGCGGGCCACGCGCACCCGAGAGACCCCCCGACCCCGTCGTGCGCCGGTACGCGGCACGACCCTCCGACCGGCGAGGACCCCGCGATGATCATCGACCTGCCCGACACGACGACGAACGCGGTGAACAAGCGCCTCGTGCGCCTGCGCGACGAGGGCGGCGCGATCGCGCTGGGCCGCGTCCTCACGCTCGTCGTCATCGCGCGCGAGTCCGACGTCGAGACGTCGATCGAGGCCGCGAACGACGCGAGCCGCGAGCACCCGTGCCGCGTCATCGTCGTCGCGCCGTCGGGGCGCAGCGCGACGCCGCACCTCGACGCGCAGATCCGCGTCGGCGGCGACGCGGGCGCGTCCGAGGTGGTCGTGCTCCGCACCGCCGGGCCGCTGCTCGAGCACGCGGACACGCTCGTCATGCCGCTCCTGCTGCCCGACGCGCCCATCGTCGTGTGGTGGCCGGGCCAGCCGCCCGCGTCCCCCGACGACGACCCGGTCGGCGCCATGGCGCAACGGCGCATCACCGACTCGATCACCGCGAAGGACCCCGAGGCGACGCTCGCGCAGCTCGCGCAGACGTACGGACCGGGCGACTCCGACCTCGCGTGGGCCCGCGTGACGCTGTGGCGCGGCCTCATCGCCGCGGCGCTCGACCAGCCGCCCTACGAGCCGGTGACGAGCGTCGTCGTCGAGGGCCAGGCGAAGCACACGTCGCTCGACCTGCTCGCCGCGTGGCTGGGCTCGCGCCTGCGCTGCCCGGCCCAGGTGGTGCGACGGCGCGGCGCCGAGGCGATCACGCGCGTGACCCTCGAGCGCAAGAGCGGCCCGATCGTCCTCGACCGCCCCGACGGCCGCACGGTGACGATCAGCCAGCCGGGCAAGCCCGACCGCCGCGTCGCGCTGCCCATCCGGACGCTCAGCGAGGCCCTCATCGAGGAGCTCCGCCGCCTGGACCCTGACGAGATCTACGGCGAGGTGCTCACCAAGGGCCTGCAGAAGGTGGGCGCATGACCGCCGCGGGGCCGGGCACCCCGGCGCGCCTCGTCGTCGTGCACCCCGACGCCGGCGTGCTCGCCGAGGCGGTGGCGTCGCGGCTCGTGACCCGCCTGCTCGACATGCAGTCGGTCCGCCGGCCCGTGCACGTCGTGCTGACGGGTGGGACCGTCGGGATCGCGAGCCTGGCCGCGCTCGCGCGCCACCCCGCGCGCGACGCCGTCGACTGGTCGGGCGTGCACGTGTGGTGGGGCGACGAGCGCTTCCTCGCGTCCGGCGACGGCGAGCGCAACGAGACGCAGGCGCGCGCGGCGCTGCTCGACCACCTGCCGCACCTCCCGCCCGAGAACGTGCACCCGATGCCGGCCGCGGGCGCTGCGGCGACCCCGGAGGAGTCGGCGACCGCGTATGCGGCGACGCTCGCGGAGCACGCGCCGGACGGCGAGCAGGTCCCGGCCTTCGACGTCCTGCTGCTCGGCATGGGCCCCGACGGCCACGTCGCGTCGCTCTTCCCCGACCACCCCGGGCTCGACGTGACGGGCACCCCGACGGCGGGCGTCCACGGCTCCCCCAAGCCGCCGCCCGAGCGCGTCACGCTGACGTTCGAGGCGATCGCGCGGGCCCGTCAGGTGTGGGTGGTCGCGGCGGGCGCCGAGAAGGCCCCCGCGGTGGCGTCGGCCCTCGCCGGCGCGCCGGTGCGCGAGACCCCGGCCGCCGCGGTCGCGGGGACGGAGGCCACGCTGTGGCTCGTCGACGTCGCCGCGGCCGGCACCGGGACCCCGACCGAGACGGACGAGGGGCGCGCGTGACGACCGGCGGCGAGCACCCGGCGGACCCCGCGGCCACGTGGGACGCCGTCGACGCGTACTTCGCGCCCCTGGTGGCCGAGGACGACGTGCTCGCCGCCGCGTCGGCGCGCGCCCGGGACGCCGGGCTCCCGGAGATCCAGGTCTCCCCCGCCCAGGGCCGGCTGCTGCAGCTCCTCGCGCTCGCGTCGGGCGCGCGGCGGATCCTCGAGGTCGGCACCCTGGGCGGCTACTCGACGATCTGGCTCGCCCGGGCCCTGCCCGCCGACGGCACGCTCGTCACGTGCGAGATCGACCCGGCGCACGCCGCCGTCGCGCGCGAGTCGCTGGCCGCGGCCGGCCTCTCCGGGACGGTCGACGTCGTCGTCGGCCCGGCCGCCGACACGCTGCGGGGGCTCGTCGCGGACGGCGCCGCGCCGTTCGATCTCGTGTTCGTCGACGCGGACAAGCCCTCGAACCCGGTCTACCTCGACCTCGCGCTGCGGCTCTCGCGCCCCGGGACGCTCCTCGTCGTGGACAACACCGTCCGCGGCGGGGCCGTCGCGGACGCGGCGAGCACCGACCCGAACGTGCTCGGCGTGCGGGAGATCGCGGACCGCGTCGTCGCGGACCCGCGCCTCGACGCCACGGCCGTGCAGACCGTCGGGTCCAAGGGCTACGACGGCTTCGTGCTCGCGCGCGTGCGCGGCTGAGCCGCTATCCGTACCGCCCGGGCGGGGTTCAGCGGCCGCGGCGGGCGCGCAGCGCGGCGAGCGCCTCGTCGAGGATCGCGACGCCGTCCTCGTCGCTGCGCCGCTCCTTCACGTACGCGAGGTGCGTCTTGTAGGGCTCGTTGCGCGACGGCGTCGGCGGGTGCTCCTGGTCCTGACCGGCCGGGAACCCGCACCGCGGGCAGTCCCAGGTCTCCGGCGCCTCGATGCCCGCCTCCGACGAGAAGCTGGGTCGCGTCTCGTGACCGTTGGCGCACCAGTACGACACCCAGAAGCGCGGCGCGATCTCGCCGCGCTCGGACTCCCCGAGCGGTCCCGCCCCGACGCGCGACCCTCGGATCGCGTTACCACCTGCCACGTGCTCTCTCCCCCGTCCGTGCCGCCGTCGGCACTCGTTCCTGCCCGGACCGCGCGACCGTGCGCGGCTTGCCCCCTGCCGACTGCGGACTCTCCTGCCGTCCCGACGACGCCCCGGTGGGCGCGTGCGGTCAGACGACCTTCTGGAGGAGACCCAGGAGCACGATGACGACGGCCCAGACGAGGGCGAACGCCACGGTGATGCGGTTGAGGTTGCGCTCGGCGACGCCGGAGCTGCCCACGGAGCTCGAGATCCCGCCGCCGAACATGTCGGAGAGGCCGCCGCCCTTCCCCTTGTGCATGAGCACGAGCAGGGTGAGGAAGGCGCTGGTCAGCACCAGCAGGATCTGGAGGATGATGCGCAGCACGTCCACGAGTACGTCCTTGAGGCTCAGGGCCGGCCCGACCGATGTCGGGACCGACCGCACGGTTGTCGTGCACGGGCGTGACCCGCGGCACAGGGGACAAGAGTAGGCGACGCGAGGCCGCCGCGGCCAACCCCGTCCGCCGTCGTCCCCGGACGGCGGCCGACGGCCCCAGGACGCGGTCCCGGGGCCGTCGGTGCGGGGTGCGAGGCGGAGGTCAGGCGCCGGTCGCGTGCGACTGGTAGCGCGCGATCTTCGCGAACTCCTCGGGGTCGAGGCTCGCGCCGCCGACGAGCGCACCGTCGACGTCGGGCTGCGCCATGATCGCGGCCACGTTCGAGGACTTCACCGAGCCGCCGTACAGGATGCGCGTCGCGTTCGCGAGGTCCGCGTCGTAGAGGTCGCCGAGGGCGCCGCGGATCGCACCGCAGACCTCCTGGGCGTCCTCGGGCGTCGCTACCTCGCCCGTGCCGATGGCCCACACGGGCTCGTACGCGATGACGAGCGTCGCGAGCTGGGGGGCGGGGATGCCCGCGAGGGCGCCCTCGACCTGGGCGAGCGTGTAGGCGATCTGCTCGCCGGCCTTGCGCACGTCCAGGCCCTCGCCCACGCACAGGATCGGGGCGATGCCCTGACCCACGGCGGCGACGATCTTCTCGTTCACCAGGGCGTCGGTCTCGCCGTGGTACTGGCGGCGCTCCGAGTGCCCGATGGCGACGTAGCTCACGCCGAGCTTGGCCAGCATCGACGCCGAGATCTCGCCGGTGTACGCGCCCTCGGCGTGCGCCGAGACGTCCTGCGCGCCGTACTTGAGCTCGAGCTTGTCCGCGTCCACCAGCGTCTGCACCGACCGGAGGTCGGTGAACGGCGGCAGCACGGCGACCTCGACGGCCGCGTAGTCGTGCTTCGCGTCCTTCAGGGTCCACGCGAGCTTCTGCACGGTGTGGGTCGCCTGGTGGTGGTCCAGGTTCATCTTCCAGTTGCCCGCCATGAGCGGGGTGCGGGTGTTCGCCACGGGTCCTTCTTCTCTCTGTGGGGCCCGCGCCGCCCGCGGGAGCGGGCGGCGCGGAGGGGTACGGGGGGCGGTCAGCCCTCGAGGACGGAGATCCCCGGCAGGTCCTTGCCCTCGAGGAACTCGAGGCTCGCGCCGCCACCGGTCGAGATGTGGCTGAAGCCCGCCTCGTCGAAGCCGAGGATCCGGACCGCGGCGGCCGAGTCGCCGCCGCCGACGATGGTGAACGCGCCGTTCGACGTCGCGTCGACCAGGGCCTGGGCCACGGCGCGCGTCCCGCCCGAGAACGCCTCGAACTCGAACACGCCGGCGGGGCCGTTCCAGACCACGGTCTTCGCGTCGACGATCTTGCTCGCGAAGAGCTTGGCCGACTCGGGGCCGATGTCGAGGCCGATCTTGTCGGCCGGGATCGCGTCCGCGGCGACGACCTCGTGCGGCGAGTCCGCGGCGAACGCGTCGGCCACCACGATGTCCGTCGGCAGGACGATCTCGACGCCGTTCTTCTCCGCGTCCGCGAGGTAGCCCTTGACCGTGTCGATCTGGTCCTCCTCGAGGAGGGACTTCCCGACGCCGTAGCCCTTCGCCGCGAGGAACGTGAACACCATGCCGCCGCCGATGAGCAGGCGGTCCGCCTTGGTGAGCAGGTTCGCGATGACGCCCAGCTTGTCGGAGACCTTCGAGCCGCCGAGCACGACCGCGTAGGGGCGCTGCGGGTCCTCCGTCGCCTTGCGCAGCGAGTCGACCTCCTTGAGGACGAGCTCGCCCACCGCGGACGGGAGCACCTGCGCGACGTCGTAGACCGACGCCTGCTTGCGGTGCACGACGCCGAAGCCGTCGGAGACGAAGACGTCCGCGAGCTGCGCGAGGTCGCGGGCGAGCGCCTGGCGCTCCGCGTCGTCCTTCGACGTCTCGCGCGGGTCGAACCGGATGTTCTCCAGCAGCGCGACCTCGCCGTCGCCGAGCGCGGCGACCGTCTCGCGCGCCGAGTCGCCGACGACGTCCTGCGCCAGGTGCACCGGCACGCCGAGCAGCTCGCCCAGGCGGGCCGCGACGGGCGCGAGGGAGTACTTCGGGTCCGGCTCGCCCTTGGGGCGGCCGAGGTGCGCGGTGACGATGACCTTCGCGCCCGCGTCGGTCAGCTTCTTCAGCGTCGGGAGCGCGGCGCGGATGCGCCCGTCGTCCGTGATGGTCGTCCCGTCGAGCGGGACGTTGAAGTCGGAGCGGACGAGGACGCGCTTGCCGCGCAGGTCGCCCAGGGAGTCGATGGTCTTCATACGGTCTCCTACGGTTCTGTCGCCGTCGTGCGGGACGCCTGCCGGCAGCCGGCCCGGCCCGCACATGAGGACGTCCGCGTGCGCGTCACCGGGCGGTGCCGGGACGCGCACGCGGACGCATGGTGCTACGCAGGGATGTGCTGCGTCAGCAGGTGGCTCAGAGCTTCTCGCCGACCAGGGCGGTCAGCGCGACGAGGCTGTTCGAGTAGCCCCACTCGTTGTCGTACCAGGAGACGACCTTGACCTGGTCGCCGATCACCTTCGTGAGCTTCGAGTCGAAGATGCTCTGGTGCGGGTTGGTGACGATGTCGCTCGACACGATCTCGTCGTCGACGTACTCGAGGATGCCCTTGAGCGGGCCCTCGGCCGCCGCCTTGAGCGCGGCGTTGACCTCGTCCACCGTGACCTCGCGCGAGGCGGTGAAGGTGAGGTCGGTCGCCGAGCCCGTGATGACCGGGACGCGCAGCGCGTAGCCGTCCAGCTTGCCCTTGAGCTCGGGCAGGACGAGCGACACGGCCTTGGCCGCACCCGTCGAGGTCGGGACGATGTTCTGCGCGGCGGCGCGGGCGCGACGCAGGTCGCGGTGCGGGCCGTCCTGGAGGTTCTGGTCACCCGTGTAGGCGTGGATCGTGGTCATGAGACCACGCTCGATGCCGATCGAGTCGTTGAGCGCCTTCGCCAGCGGGGCGAGGCAGTTCGTGGTGCACGACGCGTTCGAGATGATGTGGTGCGCGGCCGGGTCGTACTGGTCCGAGTTCACGCCCATGACGAAGGTGGCGTCCTCGTTCTTGGCCGGGGCCGAGATGATGACCTTCTTGGCGCCGGCGTCGATGTGCGCCTTCGCCTTGGTCGCGTCGGTGAAGAAGCCGGTCGACTCGATGACGATGTCGGCGCCGAGCTCGCCCCAGGGGAGGTTCGCCGGGTCGCGCTCCGCGAGCGCACGGATCTTCTTGCCGTCGACGATGATGTTGTCGTCGTCGAAGTCGACGCTCAGCGGGAAACGGCCGAGGACCGTGTCGTACTTGAGCAGGTGCGCGAGCGTCTTGTTGTCCGTGAGGTCGTTCACGCCGACGATCTCGATGTCGGCGCCCGACTCGACGATGGCGCGGTAGAAGTTCCGTCCGATACGACCGAAGCCGTTGATACCGACGCGGATGGTCACAATGCCCTCCTCAGGGCGCGCCGGTTGTCCCGACGCACACGGTTGATGCCGAACGATCACGTACGCCGTCGTACGCAGGTGGTGATCGCGCCCGTGCCCCGCTGCCCGGATCCCGGCACAGCATCCTCCGTGCTCGTGGACCGTCACGGCGACAGCCGGGACCACCCACGCCCACGAGGGGTGTCAGCGAAGGAGCACGTCGTTGTCACCTGACACTGACGAGCCTATACCAACACCACTCCGTCATGTGACCTGAATCCCATGCTTCGGGACCATCGTCCCGCCGGTGCGTGACGTCCAGGGGACGGGCGCCACGGTGGCGGCCGAGCGGCGCGACGGTCGCGGGCGGAGGGCCGCGCTCCTCAGAGGTCGAGCAGCTCGGGGCTCAGCCCCGCCTCGGTGTCCGGGATGCCGAGCTCGGCGGCGCGCTTGTCCGCCGTCGAGAGCAGGCGCCGGATGCGCCCCGCGACGGCGTCCTTGGTGAGCGGCGGGTCCGCGAGCTGGCCGAGCTCCTCCAGCGACGCCTGCTTGTGCGCGAGGCGCAGCTCGCCCGCTTCGCGCAGGTGCTCCGGCAGGTCGGGGCCGAGGATCTCGAACGCCCGCTCGACCCGGGCGCCTGCCGCGACGGCGGCGCGCGCGGAGCGGCGCAGGTTGGCGTCGTCGAAGTTGGCGAGCCGGTTCGCCGTGCCGCGCACCTCACGACGCGCGCGACGCTCCTCCCAGACGAGGACCGCCTCGTGCGCGCCGAGGCGTGTGAGCAGCGCGCTGATCGCGTCGCCGTCGCGGATCACCACGCGGTCGATCCCGCGGACCTCGCGCGACTTGGCGGACACCCCGAGGCGCCGGGCCGCGCCGACGAGCGCGAGGGCGGCCTCCGGGCCGGGGCACGTGATCTCGAGGGCCGACGAGCGCCCGGGCTCCGTGAGGGACCCGTGGGCCAGGAAGGCGCCGCGCCACGCGGCCTCGGCCTCCTCCACGCCGCCGGAGACGACCTGCGGGGGCAGCCCGCGCACGGGCCGGCCGCGCTGGTCGAGGAGGCCGGTCTGGCGGGCCAGGGACTCGCCGTCGCGCACGACCCGCACGACGTACCGGCTGCTCTTGCGCAGCCCTCCGGCGGACACCACGATCAGCTCGCTGGTGTGGCCGTAGACGTCGGCGATGGTCTCGCGCAGGCGCCGCGCCGCGATGGCCGTGTCGAGCTCGGCCTCGATGACCACACGACCCGAGATGAGGTGCAGGCCGCCCGAGAAGCGGAGCATCGCGGACACCTCCGCCTTGCGGCACGAGGTCTTGTCCACCCGCAGTCGTGCCAGCTCGTCCTTCACCTGTGCCGTGAGCGCCATGCGGGACATCCTGCCACCGATGGGAGCGTGTCGCGGCGGCGTCCCGGAGCGCGGGGGCGGCCGCCGTGGTGTCCGGATCGCACCGTGGCGAGGGCCCGTCGCGCGCCCGGCCGTGGGGGTCGCAGCAGGCGGCGAGTGCTCAGGGGGCGGGCGAGCCGACGTCCCCGAGGACGTCGTCGAACACATCGCGGTAGGCCGCCGCGAGGCGCAGCGCGTCGTGCCGCGGCGTGCCGTCCCCCCGGCGGACCTGGCGCAGCAGGAGCCGGGCGCCCATGCGCGCCGCGGCCTCCGCGAGCTGCTCGGTGTCCTCGACGGCGGACGGGTCGGCCACGACGGCGTCGATCCGCAGCTCCGGCGCGTGCTTGTGCAGCACCTCCAGGTGTTCCGTCGCGGTGAGACCGAACGTCTCCCCCGTCTCGCTCGACAGGTTGAGCGTGACGCACCGGCGTGCCGAGGTCTCGTGCAGGGCTCGCGCGAGCTCGGGCACGAGCAGGTGCGGCATCACCGACGAGAACCACGACCCGGGGCCGAGCACGACCCAGTCCGCCTCCTCGACGGCCCGCACCGCCTCCAGGCACGCGGGCGGGTCGGCGGGCACGAGCCGGAGCTGCTCGATGCGGTCGTGGGTGACCGCGACGCGGCTCTGCCCGACGACCGTCTCGAGCCGGCCATCCGCCCAGACGTCCGCCTCGATCCGGAGCGGCACCGCCGCCATGGGGAGCACGCGCCCCCGCGCCCCGAGGAGCTTGCCGACCCAGTCGAGACCGGCCACCGGGTCGTCGAGCAGCTCCCACAGCGCGACGATGAGCAGGTTGCCCACCGCGTGGTTGTCGAGGTCGCCCTGCGACGTGAACCGGTGCTGCAGGAGCGCGCTCCACGTGCGGCCCCACTCGGAGTCGTCGCACAGGGCCGCGAGCGCCATGCGCAGGTCTCCCGGCGGCAGGACGCCGAGCTCCTCGCGCAGGCGTCCCGAGGAGCCGCCGTCGTCGGCGACGGTGACGACCGCCGTGAGGCGGTCGGACATGAGCCGCAGCGCCGACAGGCTCGCGGAGAGCCCGTGGCCGCCGCCCAGGGCGACGACGGCGGGGTTGCGCAGGTTGACCACGGCGCCGGTCACTCCTTGCCGAGGTCGCGGGCCGTGACGATGACGCGCTGCCCCTGGGCGCGCAGGCGTGCGGCGATCGCCTCGCTGATCGCGACGGACCGGTGCTTGCCGCCCGTGCAGCCGACGGCGATGGTCACGTACCGCTTCTCCTCCCCCAGGTAGCCGGCCAGCACGGGCTCGAGCGCGTTCACGTACCGGTCGACGAACTCGAGCGCGCCGGGGCGCCCGAGCACGTAGTCGCGCACGGGCGCGTCCCGGCCGGTGAGATGGCGCAGCTCGGTGATCCAGTAGGGGTTGGCGAGGAACCGCACGTCGACCACGTGGTCCGCGTCGAGCGGCAGCCCGTACTTGAACCCGAACGAGACGACGTTGATGCGCAGCGTCTCCGGCGTTCCGTCGGCGACGGCGGCGCGCACCTCGCGCGCGAGGTCGTGCACGGTGAGATCGGACGTGTCGATCACGACGTCGGACCGCTCCTCCAGGCTCGCGAGCAGACGGCGCTCCTCCGCGAGACCGTCGAGGATGCGCCCCTCCCCCTGCAGCGGGTGCGGGCGCCGGACCTGCTCGTAGCGCCGCACGAGCACCTCGTCGGACGCGTCGAGGAACAGGATGCGGTAGAACACGCCGCTCTGGCGCAGGTGGTCGAGCACCTCGACGAGGTCGGTGAAGAACTCGCGCCCGCGCACGTCGACGACGGCCGCGATGCGCTCGAGCGTCGAGCCGGACCGTGTCATGAGGTCCACGAGCGGGACGATCATGCGCGGCGGCAGGTTGTCGACGACGTACCAGTCGAGGTCCTCCAGCACGGCGGCGGCCCGGGTGCGGCCGGCACCCGACATGCCCGTGATGATGAGCACCTCGGCCTCGCTCGGCTCGGGGGCGTGGGTCGCGGCCTCGATCGCGGGGATGCCGCTGGGGACGGTGGTCGGGGAGGGCTCCGGCACGCGGGCAGGCTGGCCCTGCGGGCTGAGGTCCGGGGTCGGCTCCGAGGTCATGCCCCCAGCATGCCAGCCGTCACGCGCGGGCCGCGGCCTCGTCCTGCGCCGGAGTGTCCTGGGAGGGCCGCTCGTCCGTGGTCCCGCCGCCGAGCGCCGCGGCGACGGCCTGCGCCGTCCGCTCGCCCATGCCGCGGACGCTCGCGATCTCCTCGACGCTCGCGGCGCGCAGCCGCTTGAGGGAGCCGAAGTGCTTGAGGAGCGCGGTGCGTCGCGCGGGGCCGAGGCCGGGGACGTCGTCGAGCGCCGAGGCCGTCATGCCCTTGCTGCGCTGCCTGCGGTGCTGGGCGATCGCGAAGCGGTGCGCCTCGTCGCGGACGCGCTGGAGCAGGTACAGGCCCTCGGAGGAACGCTGGAGGATGACGGGGTACTCCTCCCCCGGCAGCCAGACCTCCTCGAGCCGCTTGGCGAGGCCGCACAGCGCGACGTCGTCGATGCCGAGGTCGGCCAGGGCGCGCGCCGCGGCGGCGACCTGCGGCGGGCCGCCGTCGACGACGACGAGGTTCGGCGGGTACGCGAAGCGCGCGCGCCGGTCCACGGGGGCGTCGGGGTCGACCTCGCCGCTGCGCGGCACGTAGCCCGCCGCCTCCGCGGCACGCTCCGCCCGGCGCGCCGCGGCGTCGGACCCGTCGACGACGTCGTCGGCCTCGAGGTCCAGCTCGACCTCGCCCGAGCGCGAGCGGTCGGACAGGTAGCGCTTGAAGCGGCGCGAGATCACCTCGTACATCGCCGCCGTGTCGTCGGCCGCGCCGTCGCCGTCCGGGCCGCGGACCGTGAAGTGCCGGTACTCGCTCTTGCGCGCGAGCCCGTCCTCGAAGACCACCATCGAGGCGACCTGGTACGTGCCCTGGTTGTGCGAGACGTCGTAGCACTCGATGCGCAGCGGCGCCGTCTCGAGCTCGAGCGCCTCCTGGATCTCGCGCAGCGCCTGGCTGCGGGTCGTGAGGTCGCCCGCGCGCCGCGTGCGGTGCAGCGCGAGCGCGTGCTCCGCGTTGGCGCGGACCGTCGCGGCGAGCTCCTTCTTGTCGCCGCGCTGCGGCACCCGGACGTCGACCCGCGCGCCCCGCAGCCCGGAGAGCCACGTGGTGACCTGGTCGGTGTCCGGCGGCAGGACGGGGACGAGGACCTCGCGCGGCACGGCGTCGCGCGCGAGGTCGCGCCCGGCGCGCGTCCCGGCGTCCGCCGCCACGGCCTCCTCCGCCGCGCCGTACACCTGCTGGAGCAGGTGCTCGACGAGCTCGGCGTCCGTGACGTCCTCGACCTTCTCGACGATCCAGCCGCGCTGACCCCGGATGCGACCGCCGCGCACGTGGAACACCTGGACGGCCGCCTCGAGCTCGTCGCCCACGAGCGCGAACACGTCCGCGTCGGTGCCGTCGCCGAGGACGACCGCGTTCTTCTCCGTCGCGCGCTGGAGCGCGGCGATGTCGTCGCGCAGCCGTGCCGCGGCCTCGTACTCCATCGCGGCGGCGGCCTCGTTCATCTTGCGCTCGAGCCGGCGCACGAACCGCTGCGTGTCGCCCGCCATGAAGTCGCAGAAGTCCTCGGCGAGCGCCTTGTGGTCCTCGGGCGTGATGCGCCCGACGCACGGCGCCGAGCACTTGTCGATGTAGCCGAGCAGGCACGGCCGACCCGTCTGGTGGGCGCGCTTGAAGACCCCCGCCGAGCACGTGCGCACGGGGAACACCCGCAGCAGGAGGTCGAGCGTCTCGCGGATCGCCCACGCGTGGCCGTAGGGCCCGAAGTACCGCGTGCCGGGCCGCTTCGCGCCGCGCATCACCTGGGCGCGCGGGAACTCCTCGCCCATCGTCACCGCGAGGTACGGGTACGACTTGTCGTCGCGGTACTTGACGTTGAACCGCGGGTCGAACTCCTTGATCCACGTGTACTCGAGCGCGAGGGCCTCGACCTCGGTGCCGACGACCGTCCACTCGACCGACGCGGCCGTCGTGACCATCGTCTGGGTGCGGTGGTGCAGGTTCGCGACGTCCTGGAAGTAGTTCGACAGGCGCGCGCGCAGGTTCTTGGCCTTGCCGACGTAGATCACGCGGCCGTGCTCGTCGCGGAACCGGTAGACGCCCGGCGACGTGGGGATCTCCCCCGGCGCAGGGCGGTACGTCGCGGGATCTGCCATGTTCTCCAGCCTAGGTCAGGCCACCGACGCCGGTGGCTGTGGGGGTGGGGCGGCCCGTGGACGCGGGGACGCGGCGACGACGCCGTGTGACGCGCGTCACCGGCCGTTAGGGTGTCGGCCATGAGCGCACAGCACGGCTACGCCGCGACGACCCGCTGGACCGGCGCGGGCGACCGCGGCACCGCGTCCTACACCGCCTACAGCCGCGACCACGAGGTGCTCCTCGACGGGAGGCCGCCGCTGCCCGGCTCCGCGGACCCGGCGTTCCGCGGCGACCCGACCCGGTACAGCCCCGAAGAGCTGTTCCTCGCGAGCCTGTCGCAGTGCCACATGCTGTGGTTCCTCCACCTCGCGGCGGCGGCGGGCGTCGTCGTGCGCGAGTACGTCGACGACGCGACCGGCACCATGCGGGTCGAGTCCGGGGGCGAGGGCCAGTTCACGGACGTCACGCTGCACCCGCGCGTGGTGGTCGACGACGGACCCGGCACGGACGAGGCGGCGCTGGCGGCCCTCCACCAGCGCGCGCACGACCACTGCTTCATCGCGCGCTCGGTGAACTTCCGCGTGCTCGTCGAGCCGGCGCCCGCCCGGCGCGCCGCCGCCTGACGCCGGGCGCGGCGAGCACGCGGCGAGCGCCGAGCACGCCGCGCGGGTGCGGGCCTGGTCGACCCGCACCCGTGCCGCTCCGTGGCTAGGCCGCAGACGCCTTGCGGCGCCCCGTCTTCGGCTTCTCGTCGGTCGCCCGCCGCGCCGCCGCGGACCGGCCCTTCGTCGACTTGGCGGCCTTCGCCGCAGGCGCCGACGCACCGGAGGACGCCGACGGCGCGGGCCCGACGGGCACGGGGTCGTGCCCCTCGAGGATCTCCGCGAGGAAGCGCCCGGTGTGGCTCGCCTCCACGCGCGCGACCTGCTCGGGCGTCCCCTGCGCGACGACCTTGCCGCCGCCGGAGCCTCCCTCGGGTCCCATGTCGACGACCCAGTCCGCGCTCTTGATGACGTCGAGGTTGTGCTCGATGACGAGGACGCTGTTGCCCTTGTCGACCAGCGACTGGAGCACGCCGAGCAGCTTGCGGATGTCCTCGAAGTGCAGGCCCGTCGTCGGCTCGTCGAGCACGTAGATCGTGCGGCCCGTCGAGCGCTTCTGCAGCTCGCTCGCGAGCTTGACGCGCTGCGCCTCGCCGCCCGAGAGCGTCGGGGCCGGCTGCCCGAGCCGGACGTAGCCCAGCCCGACCTCGACGAGCGTCTTGAGGTGCCGCGAGATCGCGGGCACGGCCGCGAAGAACTCGGACGCCTCCTCGATCGGCATGTCGAGCACGTCCGCGACGGTCTTGCCCTTGAAGTGCACCTCGAGCGTCTCGCGGTTGTAGCGCGCGCCGTGGCACACCTCGCACGGCACGTAGACGTCCGGGAGGAAGTTCATCTCGATCTTCAGCGTGCCGTCGCCCGAGCACGCCTCGCAGCGGCCGCCCTTGACGTTGAACGAGAACCGGCCCGGCGTGTACCCGCGCACCTTGGCCTCGGTCGTCTCCGCGAACAGCTTGCGCACGTGGTCCCACACGCCGGTGTACGTCGCGGGGTTCGACCGCGGCGTGCGCCCGATCGGGCCCTGGTCCACGTGCACGACCTTGTCGAGGTGCTCGAGGCCGGTGACGCGCGTGTGGCGGCCCGCGACCTGCCGGGCCCCGTTGAGCTCGTTGGCGAGCACGGTGTACAGGATCGAGTTCACGAGCGTCGACTTGCCGGAGCCGGAGACGCCCGTGACCGCGGTGAACGTGCCGAGCGGGAAGCTCACGTCGATGCCCGTGAGGTTGTGCTCGCGCGCGCCGACGACCTTGATCTGACGGCCCGGGTCCGTCGGACGCCGCTGCGCCGGCAGCGGGATGCTGCGCCGCCCCGACAGGTACGCGCCCGTGACGGACTCCGGCGCCTCGAGCAGGCCCGCGTAGTCGCCCGAGTGCACGACGCGCCCCCCGTGCTCCCCCGCGCCCGGGCCGATGTCGACGACCCAGTCCGCGGTGCGGATGGTGTCCTCGTCGTGCTCGACGACGATGAGCGTGTTCCCGAGGTCGCGCAGGCGCGTGAGCGTCTCGATGAGCCGGCGGTTGTCGCGCTGGTGCAGGCCGATGCTCGGCTCGTCCAGCACGTAGAGCACGCCGACCAGGCCCGAGCCGATCTGCGTCGCGAGCCGGATGCGCTGCGCCTCGCCGCCGGAGAGCGTCGCGGCCGGTCGCTCGAGCGAGAGGTAGTCGAGGCCGACGTCGAGCAGGAACCCGAGGCGCGCGTCGATCTCCTTGAGGACCTCGGTCGCGATGGCGCGCTCGCGCGCGCCGAGCTCGAGCGAGCCGAGGAACGCCGCGGCCTCGCGCAGGGGCAGGCGGCACACGTCCCAGATGGACCTGCCGCCGACCTTGACCGCGAGCACCTCCGGCTTGAGGCGTGCCCCCTGGCACACGGGGCACGGGACCTCGCGCATGAAGGCCTCGTACTTCTCCTTCGACCAGTCCGACTCGGTCTCGGTGTGCCGGCGCTCGAGGAAGGTGATGACGCCCTCGAAGCCGGTCGAGTACTGCCGCTCACGGCCCCAGCGGTTCTTGTACCGCACGTGCACCTGGTGGTTCTGGCCGTGGAGCACGGCCTTCTTCGCGCGCTCGGGCAGTGCGCGCCACGGCGTGTCCATGGAGAAGCCCAGGTCGTCCGCGAGCGCCGTGAGGACGCGCTCGAAGTACTCCGACGAGATCTGCGCCCACGGCGCGACCGCGCCCTCGCGCAGCGACTTCTCGTCGTCCGGCACCACGAGGTCCGGGTCCACCTCGAGACGGAACCCGATGCCCGTGCACTCCGGGCACGCGCCGTACGGGGCGTTGAAGGAGAACGTGCGCGGCTCGATCTCGTCGAGCGCGAGCTCGTGGTCGTTCGGGCACGCGCGCTTCTCCGAGAAACGGCGCTCCCGGGCCGGGTCGTCCGCGTCCGCGTCGACGAGCTCGACGACGACGAGCCCGCCCGCGAGCCCGAGGGCCGTCTCGACCGAGTCGGTGAGCCGGCGCTGGACGCCCTCGCGCGCGACGAGGCGGTCGACGACCACCTCGATGTCGTGCTTGAGCTTCTTCTCGAGCGCCGGGACGTCCGTGAGGGTGCGCACCTCGCCGTCGACGCGGGCGCGGGCGAAGCCCTTGGTCTGCAGCTCCTTGAAGAGCTCGGAGTACTCGCCCTTGCGGCCGCGCACGACCGGGGCGAGGACCTGGTAGCGCGTGCCCTCGGGCAGCTCGAGGAGGCGGTCGACGATCTGCTGCGGGGTCTGCGCGGTGACGCGCTCGCCGCACACCGGGCAGTGCTGCGTCCCGGCGCGCGAGAACAGCAGGCGCAGGTAGTCGTAGACCTCGGTGATGGTGCCGACGGTCGAGCGCGGGTTGCGGTTCGTGGACTTCTGGTCGATCGATACCGCGGGCGACAGGCCCTCGATGAAGTCGACGTCCGGCTTGTCCATCTGGCCGAGGAACTGGCGCGCGTACGCGGACAGCGACTCGACGTACCGGCGCTGCCCCTCCGCGAAGATGGTGTCGAAGGCGAGCGACGACTTGCCCGAGCCGGAGAGCCCCGTGAAGACGATGAGCTTGTCGCGCGGGAGGTCGAGGTCGACGTTGCGCAGGTTGTGCTCGCGGGCACCGGAGATGACGAGGCGATTGCTCACCGCAGCATCGTACGGCGGACCACCCACACTCGCACAGGTGTTCGACGTCACCTCCGCACGGCACCCGGCGAACGCACACGAGCGCCCCACGTCCACGCGCTCCGCCGTGACCCGGGTCACCGCGGCCCGGGGTCGCGGCGCACCGCCCGCCGCGAGCGGACGGCACACTGGGCGCATGACGTACACCGGACAGGTCGCCGTGGGCGGCCCGCACGACCTGCGACGCCTCGACGAGGTCGAGATCCGCAAGCTCGCCGTCGGGCCGCTCGCGAACGACGTCTACCTCCTCACGTGCCGGCGCACCGGCGCCCAGCTCCTCGTCGACGCCGCCGACGCGCCCGACGACGTGCTCGGCCTCGTGCGGGCGGGCTCGCCGTCGGGACGGCTCGACGGCGTCGTCACGACGCACCGGCACGCCGACCATCTCCGGGCGCTCGCGCCGGTCGTCGGTGCGACGGGCGCGTGGTCGGCTGCCGGCGAGCCCGACGCGGACGCGGTCGCCGCGGCGTCCGGCGTACCCGTCGAGCGCCGCCTACGGCACGGGGACGTGCTGCGGGTGGGCGCGATCGACCTCGAGGTCGTGGCGCTGCGCGGGCACACGCCGGGCTCCGTCGCGCTCGCCTACCGCGAGCCGGACGACGTCGCCGAGGCCGACGCCGTGCCCGGCCGGGTGCACCTGTTCACCGGGGACTCGCTCTTCCCCGGCGGGGTCGGGAACACCGACCGCGACCCGGCGCGGTTCGCGAGCCTGCTGTCCGACGTCGTCGAGCGGGTCTTCGACCGGTTCGACGACGCCACGTGGGTCTATCCCGGTCACGGCGCCGACACGACGCTCGGTGCCGAGCGGCCGCACCTCGCCGAGTGGCGTGAGCGGGGCTGGTAGCGCGTGGCCGATGGCGCGGGACCGGTAGCGGGCGGCAGGCAGCACGGGGCGCAGCCGAGGCGCGGACCGGGCCCCGCGCCGTCGGGCCGGCCTGGTTCACTGGCTCCATGCCGATCCACGCCGTCACCTACGTCTACGCCGACCGCAGCGCCGAGCTCGACGCCCTGCGACCCGAGCACCGCGCGTTCCTCGCCGACCTCCACACCCGGGGCACGCTGCTCGCCTCCGGTCCGCTTCCCGCCCACGAGGACGCGCCCGCCGGAGCGCTGCTCGTCCTCGACGGGGAGACGCCCGACGCCGTCGCCGCGGTCCTCGACGAGGACCCCTTCGCGCGCGCAGGGCTGGTCGCACAGCGCGCGGTCCGCCCGTGGTCGCCGGTGATCGGCGACTGGGCGGACCGCGTCTGAGCCGGGCCGCGCGCTCGCCGGCACCGCCGTCCCGGCCGGGCGCTAGCGCGCGGCGCCCCCACGAGGGACCCCGCCGCTCTGCGGCGGGGTCTCCCCCGCGGCGGGCGCCTCGTCGGTCACGGTCTCCGTGGCGTCCTCCGTGACGTCCTCCGTGGACGACGCCGCGGTCCCGGGCTCCTCGCCGTCCGCCGGCTCGCTCCGTGCGTGCAGCGCACGGGTGCGCAGCAGGCTCGCGACGGTCGTGACCGCGAGCGCCCCGACGATCACCACGAGCGAGAGCCAGATGGGGACCGTCGGCACCGCCTCGAGGTGCTCGCCGCCGTTGATGAATGGCAGCGTGTTCTCGTGCAGCGCCTCGAGGATGAGCTTGACGCCGATGAACCCGAGGATGACGGCCAGGCCGATCGGCAGGTAGACCAGCCGCTCGAGCAGACCGCCCAGCAGGAAGTAGAGCTGGCGCAGCCCCATGAGGGCGAAGACGTTCGTCGTGAAGACGATGAACGGGTCCTGCGTGAGCCCGAAGATGGCCGGGATGGAGTCGAACGCGAACAGCAGGTCGGTGCTGCCGATCGCGAGGAACACGACGACGAGCGGCGTGAACACCCGCTTGCCGTCCTCGACCGTGCGCAGCCGGCCGCCGTCGTACCGGGTGCCGAGCGGCAGGACCCGGCGCAGCGCCCGGACGGCGCGGTTCTCGTGGTACTCCTCGGGCTCGTCGCCGCCCGCCACGAGCTTGATCGCCGTGTACACGAGGAACGCGCCGAACAGGTAGAACACCCAGACGAACTGCGAGATGATCGCGGCGCCCGCCAGGATGAACCCTCCCCGCAGGACGAGCGCGACGATGATCCCGACCATGAGGACGCGCTGCTGCTGCTCCCGCGGGACCGCGAAGCGCGCCATGATGATGACGAACACGAACAGGTTGTCCACCGAGAGGCTGTACTCGGTGAGCCACCCGGCGTAGAACTCCCCGGCCGGTGCCGCGCCCCCCACCGCTCCGACGACCGCCCCGAAGACGAGCGCGAGCGCGACGTAGAACCCGACCCACAGCGCGCTCTCGCGCATGGACGGGACGTGCGGCCGGCGCCCGACGACGAACAGGTCGACGAGGAGCAGGACGGCGAGCGCCGACAGCGACGCCCACTCGAACCAGACGGGAAGTTCGTGAACCATCGGTGGCTAGCCCTCCGAGATCTCGGCCTCGCGTCGACGGTCGGCGCGGTCCTTGGCAAGGCTCGCGACCGTGGTGATCGTGAGCACGACGACGATGAACCCGAGGGACAGGGCGGTCGGGATCTCCGGGATGACGGTGATGTGCTCACCGCCGTTGATGAACGGCACCTCGTTCTTGTGCAGCGCGTGGATGAGCAGCTTCACGCCGATGAAGCCGAGGATCGCGGCGAGGCCGTAGGCGAGGTAGACGAGGCGGTCCAGCAGGCCGTCGATGAGGAAGTAGAGCTGGCGCAGGCCGAGCAGCGAGAACGCGTTGGCCGCGAACACGAGGTACGTCTCCTGCGTGAGGCCGAAGATCGCGGGGATCGAGTCGACGGCGAACAGCAGGTCGGCGCTGCCGATCGCGATCATGACGATGAGCATCGGGGTGATGAAGCGCTTCCCGTCGATCTTGGTCGTCATCTTGTCCTCGACGTACGTCTCCGTCGTCGGGAACAGGCGGCGGGTCAGCCTGAGCGCGCCGTTCTCGTGGAACTCCTCGTCGTGACCGGAGCCCGCCTTCACCTGCGTCCACGCGGTGTACAGCAGGAACGCGCCGAAGACGTAGAAGATCCAGCTGAAGTTCTCGATGAGCGCGGCGCCCAGCAGGATGAAGACCGTCCGCAGGACGAGCGCGATCGTGATGCCGATCAGCAGCACCTTCTGCTGGTACAGCCGCGGGACGCGGAAGCTCGTCATGATGAGCACGAAGACGAAGAGGTTGTCGACCGACAGGCTCTTCTCGGTGATGTAGCCGGCGAAGTACTCGCCGCCGTACGTCGAGCCCCAGACGGCCCAGACGATGCCGCCGAACAGCACCGCGACGGCGACGTAGCCCGCGGACCACCAGCTGGCCTCGCGCAGGCTCGGGGCGTGCGGCGTGCGCACGTGGCCGACGTAGTCGACGGCGAGCATCGCGAGGATCACGCCGATGGTGACGAGCCAGGCCCAGACAGGGACGTCCATGCAGAAACCTCCGGTACGTAGCACTGAGTACCGAAGGTCTCTTCCGCCACGCACCGCCATGCGCGCGCGTCCGAGACGCGGGCTGGTGGTTGCGGGACCGGTGACACCGGGCCGACGACTGCGCCGACCGTGATGACGACATCACCGCGGAGGAATACTCCCCTTCAACGAGGAGCCAGCATAGGCCATCGCTCCTGCTCGTGTGACAACACCACGCCACCGTGGACTGTTCCGCGGGCGCGCCCGCGGCGACCCCCGGCCGGTCCCCCCAGGACCGGTCAGGCCGTCGCGGCGTGCATCTGGCGCAGCTCCTTCTTGAGCCCCGAGATCTCGTCGCGCAGCCGGGCCGCGAGCTCGAACTGGAGCTCGCCCGCGGCCGCGTGCATCTGGTCGCTCAGCTCCTGGATGAGCTCCGCGAGGTCGCTCGCCGCGGCGCCCGCGAGCCGGTTGCCCGACGACGCGCCCTCCTTCGGCCCGCCCGGTACCGGGGCCTTGCCCTTGGCACCCTTGCCCGGCTGGCGGTAGCCGCCGGCCAGGAGCTCGGCGGTGTCCACGTCCTCGCGCGCGAGCATGTCGGTCACGTCGGAGATGCGCTTGCGCAGCGGCGTCGGGTCGACGCCGTGCTCGGTGTTGTACGCGATCTGCTTCTCGCGGCGACGCTCGGTCTCCTCGATCGCCGCGGCCATCGCCGGCGTGATCCGGTCCGCGTACATGTGCACCTGGCCGGACACGTTGCGGGCCGCGCGGCCGATCGTCTGGATGAGCGACTTGGGCGAGCGCAGGAAGCCCTCCTTGTCGGCGTCGAGGATCGCGACGAGCGAGACCTCGGGCAGGTCGAGGCCCTCGCGCAGCAGGTTGATGCCGACGAGGACGTCGTACTCGCCGAGCCGCAGCTCGCGCAGCAGCTCGACGCGGCGCAGCGTGTCGACCTCGGAGTGGAGGTAGCGGACCCGGACGTCCTTCTCGAGCAGGTAGTCCGTGAGGTCCTCGGCCATCTTCTTGGTGAGCGTCGTGACCAGCACGCGCTCGTCACGGTCGACCCGCTCGCGGATCTCGTGCAGGAGGTCGTCGATCTGGCCGGTGGTCGGCTTGACGATCACCTCGGGGTCGACGAGGCCCGTCGGGCGGATGATCTGCTCGACCACGCCGTCCGCCATCGAGAGCTCGTAGTCGCCCGGCGTGGCCGACAGGTACACGGTCTGGCCGATGCGCTCGACGAACTCCTCCCACCGCAGCGGGCGGTTGTCCATCGCGCTCGGCAGGCGGAACCCGTGGTCCACCAGGCTGCGCTTGCGCGACATGTCCCCCTCGAACATCGCGCCGATCTGCGGCACGGTCACGTGCGACTCGTCGATGACGAGGAGGAAGTCCTCCGGGAAGTAGTCGAGCAGGGTGTTCGGGGGCGACCCCGCCTCGCGGCCGTCGATGTGCCGGGAGTAGTTCTCGATCCCGGAGCACGTGCCGATCTGGCGCATCATCTCGATGTCGTAGGTGGTGCGCATGCGCAGCCGCTGCGCCTCGAGCAGCTTGTTCTGCCGCTCGAGCTCGTCGAGCCGCTCGGTGAGCTCGGCCTCGATCGAGGAGATCGCGCGCTCCATGCGCTCCGGGCCGGCGACGTAGTGCGTCGCGGGGAACACGTGGATGCTCGGCTCGGAGCGGATGACCTCCCCCGTGAGGGGGTGCAGCGTCTGGATGCTCTCGATCTCGTCGCCGAAGAACTCGATACGGACCGCGAGCTCCTCGTAGACCGGGATGATCTCGACCGTGTCGCCGCGCACGCGGAACGTGCCGCGCGTGAACGCCATGTCGTTGCGCGTGTACTGCATCGTGACGAACTGCCGCAGCAGGTCGTCACGCTCCACCTGCATCCCGACGTCGAGGCGCACCATCCGGTCGACGTACTCCTGCGGAGTGCCCAGGCCGTAGATGCACGACACGGACGCCACGACGACGACGTCCCGGCGCGTCAGGAGCGAGCTCGTCGCGGAGTGGCGCAGCCGCTCCACCTCGTCGTTGATGGACGAGTCCTTCTCGATGTAGGTGTCCGTCTGCGCGATGTACGCCTCGGGCTGGTAGTAGTCGTAGTACGAGACGAAGTACTCGACCGCGTTGTTCGGCAGCAGCTCGCGGAACTCCGTGGCGAGCTGCGCGGCGAGCGTCTTGTTGGGAGCCATGACGAGCGTCGGGCGCTGCAGCTCCTCGATCAGCCAGGCCGTCGTGGCGGACTTTCCCGTACCGGTGGCGCCGAGCAGCACGACGTCCTTCTCGCCCGCGCGGACGCGCTGCGAGAGGTCCGCGATGGCCGTGGGCTGGTCGCCCGACGGCTGGTACTCGGAGATGACCTCGAACGGAGCGGTGGCGCGCTGGAGATCGGTCACGGGACGCATGTGACCACGGTACGTCCAGCCACCCACATCGTTCGCGGGAGCGCCTCGACGGGCTGCGCACCGTATACACCCGAGTTCACCCGCGCGCAATTTGGAAGGCGTGGTGCCGAACCCCTAGGGTTCCCTCGACCTGCCCGCTCCCCGACGCCCGTGGAGCTCCGGTGACCGGCCGGCCACGGGCGTGGAGGCCTGCACGCAGCTCTCGTCAGCACCGTCAACGACCCCTCGACCTGGAGCCCTCATGCACCTGCACCCCGCGCGCCCCCGCGGAATCCCCCTGATCGCCCTCACCACCCTGGTCCTGTCCGCCGGCTTCGTCGCGCCCGCGAGCGCGACGCCCGTCGTCGACGCCGACGACGTCTGCTCCGCGGACGCCACGACCCGCCCCGTCGGCGTGTACGAGCTCACCGCGGTGGAGGACGCGGGCGTCGGCATCTGGGCGGGCGGCGGGCTCACCGTCGCGACCGCGACCGAGCTCGAGGGCCGCGTCGTGGTCGGCAAGGACGCCGACCTCACGGGGGCCGGCTCCCTCAACGTCGGGACCGCGGGCGGCGGCGGGTCCGCGATCACCCCCGCGGGCGGGACCGACATGCTCGTCGTCGGCGGTGACCTCGCCACCGCGCGGAACACGCAGGTCGGGTTCCACGCGTCGCGCGGCGGCAACGTCGTGGTGGGCGGCGCGATCACCGGCTCGGCGCCGAGCACCGAGAGCGCGAACGCGCTCGGCACGCACGGGTCCGTGCGCCAGGGCGTCGGCCGGGACGCGGCGCTCGCGCCCTACGACGAGCTCCCCGCGCTCGTCGCCGGCATCGCCGCCGACGCCACCGACGGCGCCGAGCAGGTCGCCCCCGAGAACGGCATCCTGACCGTCGAGGCGGGCGCGCGGTACGCGCTCACGGCGGAGGGTGCCGCATCGCTCCGCGAGCTGCACGTCACGGGCACCGGGCCGGTGCTGCTCAGCGTCAGCGGGTCCACGGTGCGCATCCCGTCCCTCGCGTACGTCGCGTACGACGGCGTGCGCCTCTACCAGGCGACGCAGTACCTGTCGTCCCACTTCCTCTGGGCGTTCCCGGACGCGACGCAGGTCGCGCTCGGCACGAACGACCAGTTCCCCGGCACGATCGTCGTCCCGCGCGCCGACGCGACGCTCACGGTGTCCACGTCGACGAACGGGCGCGTCCTCGCGAACGGCGCGGTCGCGTACACCGGAGGGGCCGGCATCGAGCACCACAACTACCCGTTCGCGGGCCCGTGCGAGCCGGTCCCGGTCGCCGCGGAGCCGGAGCCGAAGCCGAAGCAGACTCCCGAGACTCCGACCCCAGGTGGCACCGAGACGACGACGCCTTCGACGACCACCCAGACGCCCGGCGCCGAGGTGTCGGGCGAGCCCGCCGCGGAAAGCACGCCCGCTCCGGAGGCGACGCCCGTGGCGAGCACGGACCCGACGCCGTCGGCGTCCCCCAGCAGCGAGCCGACGCCGGGGGGCGGGCTGGCCTCGACCGGTTCCTCGGTCGTCGTGCTCGCCGTGCTGGCGGCGCTCCTGCTCGCCGGGGGCGCGGCCCTGCTCGTGGTCGTCACCCTGCGCCGCGCGGCGGGCTGACGGTCCGCGACGCCCGGGGGCCGGCAGGGCGACCTGCCTGCCCCCGGGCGCCCGCTCAGCTCTCGGTGCCCGCGGCGACCCGCGGCTCGGGGGCGCCGAGGAGCGCCTGCCGCACGACGGCCGCGACGGCGGTCACCTGGTCCTCGACGGGCACCGCGCCGGCGTCGGGCACGTGCACGAAGCCCGCACGGCGGCCCGGCACGGAGCCCCAGTGGTGCATGAGGGCGTAGAACACGTCGTTGCACACGTAGGTGCCGGCCGTCCCGGAGACCTCCACGGGGACGCCGGCCTCCCGGACGGCGACGAGCGACGCCTTGAGCGGGAGCGTGGACCAGTGCCCGACGGGCGCCCCCGGCACGACGGGCACGTCGACCGGCTGCGCCCCGGCGTTGTCGGGGATCCGGGCGTCGCGCACGTTGACGGCCACGCGCTCGAGGCGCACGCGCCCGGCGCCGCCCGCGAGCCCCAGCGCCACGACGACTTCCGGGTCGTGCTCCCGGACGACGGCGTCGAGCGCGGGCCACGCCCCGGCGAACGTCACGGGGAGCCGGACGGCGACCACGCGGTCCCCCACGAGCTCCTCACCGCGCTCGGCGAGGAGCTGGGCGGTCTCCCACGACGGGTTCGTCGCGTCGCCGCCGAAGGGCTCGAAGCCGCTCACCACGACCGTCACGCCTCGCGCTCCTCGAGCTCCGCGAGCACCTCCGCGTCGACCTCCGCGCGCACGCGCGCCCAGAGCGCGTCGACCTGCGCACGCAGCGCGTCGGGCTCGCCCGAGCCGTCGAGAGTGACGTCCGCGGCCGCGAGGCGCGCCGCGTCGTCGGCCTGGGCGGCGAGCCGCGCGCGCGCCTCGTCCTCGCTCAGCCCGCGCGAGGTCACGAGGCGGTCCACCCGGACGTCCTCGGGCGTGTGCACGACCACGACGCAGTGGAACCGCGCCGGGTCGCCCGTCTCGACGAGGAGCGGGATGTCGTGCACGACGACGGCCCGCGGGTCGGCCGCACCGGCCGCGGCCTCGCGCTCGGCGGCGAGCCGGCGCACCTCGGGGTGCACGATCGCGTTGAGCCGCTCGCGCGCGGCGTCGTCCCCGAACACCACGCGTCCGAGCGCGGGCCGGTCGAGCGCGCCGTCCTCACCGAGAACCTCGGGCCCGAAGGCCTCGACCACCTCGTCGAGGCCGACGGTGCCGGGCGCGACGGCGTCGCGCGCGAGGGCGTCGTAGTCGACGACCACCGCGCCCAGCTCGGCGAAGCGGGCGAGCGCGACGGACTTCCCCGCCGCTATTCCTCCGGTCAGGCCGATGCGAAACATGCGTCCCATCCTGCCAGCCGGCGCACCGCCCCGCGTCGGGGCGCAGGGCGCCCCTCGACCAGCCGGCGCTCAGCGGGAGGAGATCGCCCCCGGGGAGCCCTCGGCCGCTTCGCCGTCGTCGGGCCGCTCGCCCGCGACCGCGCGCAGCAGCCGGAGCAGCTCGGCGCGCTCGCGCGCGTCCAGGCGGGCCAGCAGGGTGCCCGCGCTCGACGACCTCTCCGCCCCGACCTGCTCGACGACCTCGCGCCCGCGCGGCGTCAGCTCGACGAGCGTGGCGCGACGGTCCTGCGGGTCGGGGGTGCGGCGCACGAGACCGGCCTGCTCGGCGTCGTCGACCTTCGATGTGACCGAGCGCGGCGCGACGTCGAGCGCCGACGCCACCGCGCCGAGCCGGCACGGGCCGTCGCAGCGGGAGAGGAAGCGCAGCATCCGGAACTGGCCGGGCGTCGTGCCCGCGGGCTCGAGCCGCTCGCTCGCCTCGCGGCGCACGCTGCGCAGCGCGGCGTGCAGGAGCGCGAGGAACTCCCCCGCCTCGTCGGTGGAGGTGGCTCGGCCGCCCGGGGCTGCGCCCGGCGTGGCAGGCTGGCTCGCGTCGGTCGTCACGAGGCCGAGCGTACCGGGACCGGGCCCACTTGTGGTATCGGCTCATTGTGAGTTAGACTCACTATCGTTGTCGCGCGAGCGATCCTCGGACCGCGCCCGCCGGACGGCCACCGCCGCCGCGGACGACGCGCCCCTCCCCCACCCAGGAGGCCCCATGTCCTTCCCCTCATCCCTCCCCGGCGCCGGCGGCGGGCGCGGCATGCGCTCGTTCCGCCAGGACGCCTCCGTCACCTCCCGACGGCTGCACCGCGGCACGATCCGCCGGGTGCTCACGTTCGCCCGGCCCTACCGGCGCCAGCTCGCCGCGTTCCTCGTGCTCATCTCCGTCGACGCCGCCGCCGGTGCCGTCACCCCGCTCCTCTTCCAGCGCATCATCGACGACGGCATCACCGCCGGCGACGTCGGCCTCGTCGTCGCGCTCTCGGCGGTCGCCGCCGGCCTCGCCGTGCTCTCCGGCGCGCTCGGCGTCGCGCAGCGCTGGTTCTCCTCCCGCATCGGCGAGGGGCTCATCGTCGACCTGCGCACCGCCGTCTTCGACCACGTCCAACGCATGCCGCTCGCCTTCTTCAGCCGGACGCGCACCGGTGCGCTCGTCCAGCGGCTCAACGGCGACGTCCTCGGCGCCCAGCAGGCGTTCACGTCGACCCTGTCGAACGTGTTCTCCAACCTGCTCACCGTCGTGTTCGTGCTCGCCGCGATGCTCTCGATGTCGTGGCAGCTGACGCTCCTCGCGCTCACCCTCCTGCCCGCGTTCGTCCTGCCCGCCCGCTGGGTCGGCAAGCGCCTCGCCGCGATCACGCGGGAGAGCTACGAGCTCAACGCCGAGGCGGCGCAGACGATGAACGAGCGCTTCAACGTGGCGGGCGCCCACCTCGTCAAGGTGTTCGGCGACCCGGACCGCGAGTCGTCGCGGTTCGCCGCCCAGGCGCGCCGCGTCCGTGACATCGGGGTCCGCCAGGCCATGTACGGGACCGTGTTCCGCGTCGGGCTCACGGTCGTCGCGTCCGTCGCCGTCGCGATCGTCTACGGACTCGGTGGCGTCATGGCCATCTCGGGCTCGCTGACCGTCGGCACGGTCGTCGCGCTCACCGCCTACCTGGGCCGTCTCTACGGCCCGCTGACGGCGATGTCGAACGTCCAGGTCGACGTCATGACGGCCCTCGTCAGCTTCGAGCGCGTGCTCGAGGTGCTCGACCTCGAGCCCACCGTCACGGACGCCCCCGACGCCGACGACCTCGCCGCGGACGTCGCGCGCGAGGGCGCGAGCCTCGAGCTCGACGGCGTGACCTTCCGCTACCCGAGCGCGGCCGAGGTCTCCCTCGCCTCGCTCGAGTCCGTGGCCGTCGAGGGCACCGACCCGACCACCGACACGCTCCACGACGTCTCGTTCTCCGTGCCCGCGGGCGCGATGGTCGCGCTCGTCGGGTCGTCCGGCGCGGGCAAGACCACCGTGTCGCAGCTCGTGACGCGCATGTACGACCCGAGCGCCGGGCACGTCCGGATCGCCGGTCGCGACCTGCGCGACGTCACGCAGGAGAGCCTGCACGACGCTGTCGGCGTGGTCACGCAGGAGGCGCACCTGTTCCACGACTCGATCGCGGAGAACCTGCGGTACGCCAAGCCCGACGCGACCGACGCCGAGCTCGAGTCCGCGCTGCGGCGCGCGCACGTGTGGGACGTCGTCGCCGCCCTGCCGTCCGGCATGGACACCGTCGTGGGCGACCGCGGTTACCGGATGTCCGGCGGCGAGCGGCAGCGCCTCGCGATCGCCCGGGTGTTCCTCAAGGCCCCTCGGCTTGTCGTCCTCGACGAGGCGACGGCGCACCTCGACTCGGACTCCGAGGCGGCGGTCCAGGCCGCGCTCGCCGAGGCGCTGCGTGGGCGGACCTCGCTCGTCATCGCTCACCGCCTCTCCACCGTGCGCGAGGCCGACCTCATCGTCGTGCTCGACGCCGGCCACGTCGTCGAGACGGGGACGCACACCGAGCTCCTGGCACGGGGCGGGCGCTACGCCACGCTCTACCGGACGCAGTTCGCCGACTCGCCCGCGTCGTCGGGCACCGACCCGGCCACTGCCCCGGCCCCCGAGCCGGCGACCGCCTGACGGCCCGACCGCCGAGCAGGCCGTCCCGGGCCGTCGACCAGGCGGTCCCGGCTCGTCCGGTGCCGCTGACGGACCAGGACCACCTGGTCGGCGCCGTGAGTGCCCGGGCACGTTCCGGGCATGGCGAAGGCCCGCCACCCCGAGGGGTGGCGGGCCTTCGTCTGCTCAGCGTGGCGTCCCGCGCGGGGCCGCCGGCCGGGTCAGTTGCCCGTGAGCTTCTCGCGGAGCGCGGCGAGCGCCTCGTCCGACGCGAGCGTGCCCGTCGCCTCGGCGGCCGGGGCCGACGAGTAGGACGTGCTGGAGGACGACGAGCTCGAGGAGCTCGTGGTCTCGCCCGACGCGGCGTCGTAGTCGGCCTTGACCGCCTCGGCGACCTGCTTGCGGTGCGCCTCCCAGCGCTCGTGCGCCTTGGCGTACTCCGCCTCCCACGCCTCGCGCTGCGCCTCGAAGCCCTCGAGCCACTCGTTGGTCTCCGGGTCGAAGCCCTCGGGGTACTTGTAGTTCCCCTGCTCGTCGTACTCGGCGGCCATGCCGTAGAGCGCGGGGTCGAAGTCGTCCGACTCCGGGTCCACGCCCTCGTTGGCCTGCTTGAGCGACAGCGAGATGCGGCGGCGCTCGAGGTCGATGTCGATGACCTTGACGAAGACCTCGTCACCGACGTTGACGACCTGCTCCGGCAGCTCGACGTGGCGCACGGCCAGCTCCGAGATGTGCACGAGGCCCTCGATGCCGTCCTCGACGCGCACGAACGCACCGAACGGGACGAGCTTGGTGACCTTGCCCGGGACGACCTGACCGATCGCGTGGGTCCGGGCGAACGTCTGCCACGGGTCCTCCTGCGTCGCCTTCAGCGACAGCGAGACGCGCTCGCGGTCGAAGTCGACGTCCAGGACCTCGACCGTGACCTCCTGGCCGACCTCGACGACCTCGGACGGGTGGTCGATGTGCTTCCAGGACAGCTCGGAGACGTGCACGAGGCCGTCGACGCCGCCGAGGTCCACGAACGCACCGAAGTTGACGATCGAGGAGACGACACCGGGGCGCACCTGGCCCTTCTGCAGGGTCTGCAGGAAGGTGGAGCGGACCTCGGACTGCGTCTGCTCGAGCCAGGCACGGCGCGAGAGGACGACGTTGTTGCGGTTCTTGTCGAGCTCGATGATCTTCGCCTCGATCTCCTTGCCGACGTACGGCTGGAGGTCGCGGACGCGACGCATCTCCACCAGGGAGGCCGGGAGGAAGCCACGGAGGCCGATGTCGAGGATGAGACCACCCTTGACGACCTCGATGACGGTGCCGGTGACGACGCCGTCCTCCTCCTTGATCTTCTCGATCGTGCCCCAGGCGCGCTCGTACTGGGCGCGCTTCTTGGACAGGATCAGACGGCCTTCCTTGTCCTCCTTCTGGAGGACGAGGGCCTCGACCGCGTCGCCGACGTTGACGACCTCACCGGGGTCCACGTCGTGCTTGATGGACAGCTCGCGGGAGGGGATGACGCCCTCGGTCTTGTAGCCGATGTCGAGGAGGACCTCGTCGCGGTCCACCTTGACGATCGTGCCTTCGACGATGTCGCCGTCGTTGAAGTACTTGATGGTCGCGTCAACGGCGGCGAGGAAGTCCTCCTCGGTGCCGATGTCGTTGACGGCAACCTGGGGTGCGGACTTCGCGGGGGTAGAGATGGTCATTGAGTTCGATGCTCCGATGCGGACAGGTGTAGTCGAGCGGGTAGGGTTTTCGGCGCGTCTCCCGCCGACGCCCCCGGACGCTCCGACGTCGTGGTCGACGTCGTGGCTCGGGATGCAGGCAGGCGCAGCGCACCGCCGTCCACCCTATCTGGGTGTCACCCCGGCGGTCAACGCGTCTCGCGCGGCCCGCCGGGGCGTCCCGACTACCGGTTCCGCGTCACGCGAGCACGCGGGCGACCCGCAGCAGCTCCTCCGGGACCCGCTTCGGCCGGCCCGCGACCTCCGCGAGCGGCACGAGCTCGACCCGCTCGCCCCGCAGCGCCGTCATGACGCCCGACGTCCCCGCGCTCACGGCGTCCACGGCCGCGACGCCGAAGCGGCTGCCGAGGATCCGGTCGGTCGGCGTGGGCTCGCCCCCGCGCTGCACGTGGCCGAGCACCGTGAGCCGGGTGTCGAACCCGGTGCGCTCCGCGATCTCGGCGCTCACGCGCTCCCCGATGGAGCCGGCGACGATCTCCCCGAACCGGCCGAGCTGCTGCGTGAACTCCATCGACGACCCCTCGCGCGGCACGGCGCCCTCGGCCACCACGACGATCGAGAAGTTCGCGTGCGCGCGGTGGCGGTGGCGGAGGAACTTCACGACCTGGTCGATGTCGAACGGCTGCTCCGGCGCGAGCACGACCTCGGCGCCGCCGGCGATGCCCGCGTTGACCGCGATCCAGCCGGCGTGGCGGCCCATGACCTCGACCACCATGACGCGGTTGTGGCTCTCCGCCGTCGTGTGCACGCGGTCGAGCGCCTCCGTCGCGATGTTCACGGCGGTGTGGAACCCGATCGACAGGTCCGTCCCCTCGACGTCGTTGTCGATCGTCTTGGGGATGGCGACGATCTTCACGCCCGCCTCCGCGACACGGCTTGCCGCGTGCAGCGTGCCGTCGCCGCCGATGCAGATCAGCGCGTCGAGGTGCTCGGCCTCGACCGTCGCGAGCACGGCGTCCATGCTGCCGTCCTCCTCGCGCGGGTGGAACCGCGCCGTGCCGAGCAGCGTGCCGCCCACGGGCAGGACGTTCCGGATGTCCTGGCGGCCGAGCGGGTGGACGTCGCCGTCGACGACGCCGCGCCAGCCGTTGCGGAAGCCGATGATGGTGTGCCCGTACTCCCCCGTCCCCTGCTTGACCACGGCCCGGATCGCCGCGTTCAGCCCGGGGCAGTCGCCCCCGCCGGTGAGAAGTCCGATGCGCACCTGTTCCTCCGTCTCGTCGTCGCGTCGCGCGGCCTCGCGCGCATGCCGGGCGTCGACGGAGGTGCCGACCTCCGCGGCACCGCGTCGCCCTCAACCCTAGCCACCCCCGCGCGACGGGTCATCGCCCGTCCCGGTCCGCGGGCACGCCGACGACCAAGGTCCCGACCGGACGGGCCGTGCGGCGGGGACCGGGAGAATGGGAGGCATGAGTGCGCCCTCCTCGCCCGAGCCGCCCGTCGTCGCGCCCTCCGGCGCGGCCCCCGGTCCGACCGCCGACGCCGGCTACCGCGACGTGCCCGCGACCGAGGGCGGCCGCGCCGGCCGCGGGTGGTGGGACGTCAACGCGCAGGAGTACCTCCACGAGCACGGGACCTTCCTCGGCGCGGCGGACTTCTGCTGGTGCCCGGAGGGCCTGCGCGAGCGGGACGCGCGTCTGCTCGGCGACGTCGCGGGACGCCGGGTGCTCGAGGTCGGCGCGGGCGCGGCACAGTGCTCGCGCTGGCTCGAGACGCAGGGAGCGGAGGTCGTCGCGACGGACGTGTCCGGCGGCATGCTCGCCGCGGGGGCGGCGCTGGACCGGGCGACGGGCGTGCGCGTCCCGGCCGTCCAGGCCGACGCGCGCCGGCTCCCGTTCGCCGACGCCACGTTCGACGTCGCGTTCACCTCGTTCGGCGCGATCCCGTTCGTGCCCGACGCGGCGGCCGTCCACCGCGAGGTCGCACGCGTGCTGCGGCCCGGCGGCACGTGGACGTTCTCGGTGACGCACCCGATGCGGTGGGCGTTCCCCGACGACCCGAGCGAGCGCGGGCTGACCGCGAACCGGTCCTACTTCGACCGCCGGCCCTACGTCGAGACCGACGCCGCCGGCCGTGTCGTCTACGCCGAGTACCACCGCACCCTGGGCGACCACGTGCGCGAGGTGGTCGCCGCCGGGCTGGAGCTGCGCGACGTCGTCGAGCCCGAGTGGCCCGCCGACAACACCGAGGTGTGGGGCGGCTGGGGACCGGTGCGCGGCGCCTACCTGCCCGGGACGGCGATCTTCCGCACGCGCCTCCCGGGCTGACGCGCCCGGGTCAGTGACCCGCCTCGTGCCACGTGGCACCGACTCCGACCGAGACGTCGAGCGGCACGTCGAGGTCCGCCGCCGCGCCCATCTGCGTGCGCAGCACCTCCTCGACCGCGTCGCGCTCGCCGGGGGCGACCTCGACCACGAGCTCGTCGTGCACCTGGAGGAGCAGCCGTGAGCGCAGCCCGCGCTCGTCGAGCGCCCGCTGCACGTTGAGCATCGCGACCTTGATGATGTCGGCCGCGCTGCCCTGGATCGGCGCGTTGAGGGCCATGCGCTCCGCCATCTGGCGGCGCTGCCGGTTGTCGCTCGTGAGGTCCGGCAGGTACCGGCGGCGCCCGAGGATGGTGGCCGTGTAGCCCGTGGCCCGCGCCTCGTCGACGACGCCCGTGAGGTAGTCGCGCACGCCGCCGAAGCGCTCGAAGTAGTCGTCCATGAGCTTCTGGGCCTCGCCCACCTCGATGGTGAGCTGCTGCGAGAGCCCGAACGCCGACAGCCCGTACGCGAGGCCGTACGACATCGCCTTGATCTTCGAGCGCATCGCGGGCGTGACCTCGGCCGCCGGGACCTCGAACACGCGCGACCCGACGTAGGAGTGCAGGTCCTCCCCCGACCGGAACGCCTCGATGAGGCCCTCGTCGCCCGAGAGGTGCGCCATGATGCGCATCTCGATCTGGCTGTAGTCGGCCGTCATGAGCGTCTCGAAGCCCTCGCCGACGACGAACGCGCGCCGGATGCGCCGGCCCGCCTCGGTGCGGATCGGGATGTTCTGGAGGTTCGGGTCGGTCGAGCTGAGCCGGCCCGTCGCCGCGATCGTCTGCTGGAACGTCGTGTGGATGCGGCCGTCGTCGGCGACGGACTTCAGCAGCCCCTCGACCGTCTGGCGCAGCCGCGACGCGTCGCGGTGGGCGAGCAGGTGCTCGAGGAACGGGTGCTGCGTCTTGACGAAGAGGTCCGCGAGCGCCGACGCGTCGGTCGTGTAGCCCGTCTTGATCTTCTTCGTCTTGGGCATCCCGAGCTGGTCGAACAGCACCTCCTGGAGCTGCTTCGGGGAGCCCAGGTTCACCTCGCGTCCGATGACGGCGTAGGCCTCCGACGCGGCGGTCGCGACGAGGTCGCCGAAGTGCTGCTCGAGCTCGCGCAGGTACGTGACGTCCGCCGCGATGCCGCGCTGCTCCATGCGCGCGAGCACCTGGGACAACGGCAGCTCGAGGTCGGCGAGGAGCGTGGTGGCCCCCCGGTCCTCGAGCTCGCCCGCGAGGACCTCGCCGAGCTGGGCGACGGCGAGCGCGCGCACCGCGTCGCGCTCCTGCTCGCCGCTGCCGTCGAGCGAGAGGTCGAGCGCGCCCTGCGCGTCGTTGCCCGCCTCCGTGTCCGGGCGGAGCTCGCGGTGCAGGTGCCGCACGACGAGGTCGCCCAGGTCGTAGCCGCGCTGGTCGGGGTGGCACAGGTACGCGGCGAGCTCGGTGTCGAACGTGACGCCCGCGAGGTCGTAGCCGCGCGCCGCGAGCTCGTGCCAGGCCGACTTCGCGCCGTGCACGACCTTGGGTCGCTCCGGGTCGGCGAGCCACGCGGCGAGCGCCTCGTCGTCGGCACCCGCGACGTCGGCGAGCTCGAGCGCGACGGCCGCCCCGGCGTCGTCGGACACCGCGAGGCCCCACGCGTCCCCGCCGCCGGGCACGGCCTTGCCGGCCACCTCGACGCCCAGCGGGCGCGTGCCGTGCTCGGCCAGCCAGGCGCCCAGCCCCCCCGGCAGGACGTCGGCGAGCGCGACGTCGAACCCCGCCTCGGCCTCGACCTCGCCCTCGGGGGCGATCGCGAAGAGCCGGTCGCGCAGGGCGCGGAACTCCAGGGCGTCGAGGACGCGGTGGGCGGCCTCGCGGTCCCAGGGACGGGTCGCGAGGTCGTCGGGGCCGACGGGCAGCTCGAGGTCGCGCAGGAGCGCGTTGAGCTGCCGGTTGAGGCGGACCTGGTCCAGGTGCGCCCGCAGGTTCTCCCCCGCCTTGCCCTTGATCTCGTCCGCATGGTCCAGCAGGCCGTCGAGGTCGCCGTACGCCGTGATCCACTTGGCGGCCGTCTTGGGGCCGACGCCGGGGATGCCCGGCAGGTTGTCGGACGTCTCGCCGACGAGGGCGGCGAGGTCCGGGTAGCGCTCGGGCGGCACGCCGTACTTCTCGACGACGGCGGCGCTGTCCATGCGCGCGAGCTCCGAGACGCCCTTCTTCGGGTAGAGCACCGTGACGTCCGGGCCGACGAGCTGGAACGAGTCTCGGTCCCCCGAGCAGACGAGCACCTCCATCCCGGCGGCGGCGCCCTGCGTCGCGAGGGTCGCGAAGATGTCGTCGGCCTCGTAGCCCTCACGCTCGAGCGTCGGGATGTGCAGCGTCTCCAGGATCTCCTTGATGAGCGGCACCTGGCCCCGGAACGGCTCGGGGGTGGACTCCCGCGTGCCCTTGTAGCTGGGCAGGATCTCGGTGCGGAAGGACTGGCGCCCGGCGTCGAACGCGACGGCGACGTGCGTGGGCTCCTCGTCCCGCAGGAGGTTGATGAGCATCGAGGTGAACCCGTAGACCGCGTTCGTGTGCTGCCCCGTGGTCGTCGAGAAGTTCTCCGCCGGGAGCGCGAAGAACGCGCGGTAGGCCATGGAGTGTCCGTCGATGAGCAGGAGGCGAGGTCGCGCGGAGATCGTCACGGGTGCCAACCTATCGCCCATGACCCACACGCACGGTTCCGACCAGAACGCCGCCCGGACCGGGACGCCGTCCCCCGCCACGCCGTCGACACCCGACGCCCCGCGCCACGCCTACGAGGCGATGGGCCTGCGCACCGAGGGGACGCTCATCGAGCGCATGGGCATCGAGCTGGGCGAGGTGGGGGCCGACCGTGTCACCGCACGCATGCCCGTGGCGGGCAACACGCAGCCCGCGGGGCTGCTGCACGGGGGCGCGTCCGTCGTCCTCGCCGAGACGCTGGGGTCCATCGCCGCGCAGCTGCACGGCGGGCCCGGCCGCGCGGCCGTGGGCATCGAGGTGAACGCGACGCACCACCGGGGGGTGCGCGACGGCTGGGTGCACGGCGAGGCGGTCGCGGTGCACCGCGGGCGCACGACGGCGAGCTACGAGATCGTCGTGTCCGACGACGAGGGGCGCCGCGTGTGCACGGCGCGCCTCACGTGCATGATCCTCGCGCAGGGCTGACCGGGGCGACGCCGGCCGCAGGGCGCGAGAGCCCGGCTCAGCCGGGCAGGGTCTCGCGCGTGTCGGCCGGCGTCACCACGCCCGCGCGGCTGTTGTACTCGGCCTGGAACTCGCGCAGGTCGACCGGCCCCGACATCGTCTCGGTGCGGGCGCGCCGACGGCGCGCGATGAGGTCCTCGAGGGAGCGCGTGCCCCGGCGGGCCGGGGTGAGGTCGGCCGCGAGCCGGCGCTGCAGGACCGCCGTCGAGACGACGCGGTGCCCGGCCACCGGGCCGAAGCCCAGTCGCGCGAGGAAGCGCTGCACGCCTCGGGAACCGGGGATGGGCACGGAGTAGACGTGCGTCGCGCCGGACGACGCGGCGAGCTCGGCCGTCGCGCTGAGGAGCGCGTGACCCACGCCGCGGCGCCGGGCGTCCTCCCCCACGTACACCGCCTCGACGTACAGGCTCGGCTCGTCCGCGAACAGGTGCGGGTCGAGCACGCGGGCCAGGACGAACCCGACGGGGCGGCCGTCGTGCAGGGCGACGAGCACGTTGCCGCCGGGCAGGGTGAGCAGCACCGACAGGTGCCGGACCAGGCGGTCCTCGTCGGGCGCGCAGATCTGCGCCCCGGACGCCGACTCGCGGCGTGCCTCCGAGCACAGCACAGCGATCCCCGGCAGGTCGTCACCGACCGCGGGCCTGACCTCCACTGCTGGGCGCACTGCGCTCCTCCTCGTTCGCACCGTGGGACCGGCGGCGGCACCGAGGGACGTGGGGCGTGAGAAGGTCCACGTCGCTCGGACAGCACCGTCGGCCGTCGACATGAGCACTACGTGGCGACCGTGTTCACCGCCCCGGAACTGCTGGACGCCAGTCCAAGACGATAGCCCGCCCGGAGCCCCATGACAAAGGTCCTGATCAGGACCCCCGCGCGGCGCGCCGGGCGTGGCGGGCGGCTCAGGCGCCGCCGACCTGCTCGATGACGGCGTCCGCGACCTCGCGCATCGTGAGGCGGCGGTCCATCGACGTCTTCTGGATCCAGCGGAACGACTCCGGCTCCGACAGGCCCATCTTCGTCATGAGCAGGCCCTTCGCACGGTCGACACGCTTGCGCGTCTCGAAGCGCTCCGCGAGGTCGGCCACCTCGGACTCGAGGGCCGAGATCTGCGAGTAGCGCGAGATCGCGATCTCGACCGCAGGCAGCAGGTCAGCCGGGGTGAACGGCTTGACGACGTACGCCATGGCGCCGGCGTCGCGCGCCCGCTCGACGAGCTCCGCCTGCGAGAACGCCGTCAGCAGGACGACCGGGGCGGCGTGCGCCTTGCCGATCTGCTCCGCCGCGGAGATGCCGTCGAGCTCGGGCATCTTCACGTCCATGACCACGACGTCGGGCTTGAGCTCGAGCGCCAGCTTCACCGCCGTCGCACCGTCGCCGGCCTCGCCGACGACGTCGAACCCGGCGTCCCGCAGCGTCTCGACGACGTCGAGACGGATCAGGGCCTCGTCCTCCGCGACGACGGCGCGGCGCGCGGCGCGACCCGACGGGGCGGGGGTGGCGGCGGGCTCGGGCTCGATCATCGGGGGCAGGTCGAGCGGCTGCTTGTCCTCGGGCTGCGCTGTCTGGTCACTCACGGGACTCATCGTAGTGCGCCGCACCGGGTGCCGCCCCCGCGTTTCACCCTCCGAGGAGTGTGATTCTCGTGAAGGCGCGCGCGTGTGGTTCGATGGTGCCCGCGCGGCGGAACCCGGCTGGACACCTCCGCGCGCGGCCCCGGTAGCCCAACCGGCAGAGGCGTTCGGCTCAAACCCGATCCAGTGTGGGTTCGAATCCCACCCGGGGCACCCCTCATCTCGGCAGGCGTACGGTGCTCGACGTCACGGCTCGTCGCGGTCGAGGAACTCTCGCGTCGTCGCGACGAAGGACTCGACGCTCGAGTACGGCAGCCCGTGCGGAGCCCCCGGGACCGTGACGAGCCGCCCGTCGGGCAGCGCGTCGACGAGGCGGCGGGCCCACGTCCCCGAGACGAGCGGGTCGCGGTCCCCGACGACCACGAGGACGGGCTGCGTGATGCTCTGCACCAGGTGGCTGACCTCGGCGCGGCGCGCCTGCTTCAGGGCCCGCACCGCCGCGACCGGACCGGCACGCAGGTAGTCCACGACGGCGATCGGCAGCAGCGACCACCTCTCGCGCGGGCCGTCGAGGAGCAGGCGCCACGCGCTCTGCCACCACCGGGGGTGCTCCGGGTCCCGGGAGGGGCCGACGAGCACGACCCGCCGGACCAGGTCGGGCCGCTCCGCGGCGAGATGGCTGACGATCTGGCAGCCCAACGAGTGCCCGACGACGTCCGCGCCCGTCATGCCGAGCCCGTCCATCCAGCGGGCCACGACGTCCGCCATCTCGGCCATCGACGGCAGGTGCGGCGGTCGGCCGCTGCGCCCGACGCCCGGCAGGTCCAGGGCGGCGGTGCGGCGGTCCGTCCCGAGCCGGCGGACGCCCGGCTCCAGGTACCGCGTCGACAGCGCGAGCCCGTGCACGAGGACCACGTCGGCGGGTACGGCCCGACCCTCCGGGCGGTCTGCCCGGTGCGGCTCCGCGACGACGGAGTACACCCGCACCCCGTCGATCAGGTCGTAGCGCTCCCGGAGGGCCGGAAGGACCGTGCCCCCCGAGGAGCGCCCGCGCCGGTGCGCTCGGGGCACGACGGACCTCGCTCTCCCACCGTCGACCGGTGGCTGGATGGTCAGCACCGAGCGGTCGCCGAGCGCTGGGCCCAGGGTAGAGGGCGAGGAAGAGCGGCGCCGCGGGACTCGGGACGGGGCGGACGGGCGACGGGCCCCGCGCACGGACCGACGCCGTCTAGAGCTCGGGCCGCGCCCTGTCCAGCACGACCGCCTCGCGCGCGGCCTCCCGGGCGGCGGCGCTCGCGTCGCGCGCCGCCTGCCGGGCGATCGCCTCGTCGCCGAGGAGAGCGGCGGCGTGCGCGACGGTCGCGGACCTCAGCGCGTCCTGCGCGCTGCGCTCGGCGGCCTCCGCCACCTGCTGGACCTGCTCGCAGACGCCGGCGGCCGCCTCCGCGGTCTCGCGCGCGTCGCGGCGCGCGACGAGCGCACGAAAGGTCGCCTCGCGCGCGGCGGCCGCCGCGCCGTCGGCGTCGGGGTCGCTCGCCGCCGCGTAGAGGTCCTGGTCGACGTCCTCGATCTGGTCGCTGGTCACCCACGCGAGGGTAGGGCCGACCCGCCGTGCTCGCTCGAGCGAGGCGCGCGCCCGTCGGTCACCGCCACTCCCCCGACGCGACGCCCGGCGCGCCCGCAGCCGCCGTCGAACGCGACCCCTCCGGGCCGTACCGCGCGACCGCCGACCGGAAGAAATCCCCCGCCACCGAACGCGCCGTCAGGGACCCGGCTCCCGCCACCGCCGCGGCCGCCGAGGCGGCGGCGAGCTCGTCGTCGACGAACCGGCGGAGCACGGCCGGGACCGGGCCCGCGCCCATCTCGCGCGAGACCGCCTTGAGCGCGACGAGCCCGGACGCCTCCTGCACCACCGCGCTCGGTGCCTCGCCCTCGTCGAGCAGCGTCGCGAGGCGCATGGGCGGGACGGCGTCCGGCCGCACGCGCAGCCAGCGCAGCGTCGCGGCCGGGCGCAGGACGTAGAAGAGCTTCTTGAGCGGCACGTCGTCCGCGGTCCACCAGCGCTCCCGCTGGCCCAGCGCGACGTGCAGGTAGTGGCGCCGCACGGCGTCGCGGTCGACGACCCGCTCGGCGAGCGCGAGCAGGTCCGCGCGGAACGCGGGGTCGCCGCGGTAGACGATCGGCGAGCGCAGCCACTCCAGCAACGTCGCGTTCCCGCGGACGAGCAGCCGCACGGCCTTGACGAGGTCCCACCCGTTGACGTCCAGCACCGCGTCGAGCGGCGTCTCGACGACGTCGCGCCGCGGCCAGGGGTCGAGGTAGTCGGCCTCCGGGCGCACGTACACGAAGCGGCAGTCGTAGTCCGAGTCCGGCGACGGGAACCCCCACGCCCGGCTGCCGCTCTCCACCGCGAGCGGGACCTCGACGCCCTCGTCGCGCACGACGGCGTCCAGCCGCGCGTCGACCCGACGCACGACCGCGGGGTCCAGGGATGCAGGCACGGCTCGCATCCCGCGAGGGTAGGGGCGCGCCGGGGGCCGTGTCGCGGGCTTTCCCGAGCGCGCAGGACGACCGACGGCGGCGCCCCCGCGCAGGGGGCGCCGCCGTCGGGCAGCACGAGCGCCCGTGGCGGGCGCGCGGCGTCAGCTCCGGTGCGAGCTCCGGACGTCAGTTCCGGGTGTCGGAGTGGTCGCCGATCTTGTGCACGAGGATCGAGTTCGTCGTGCCCGGCTGGCCCACGGGGGCACCGGAGACGACGACCACGAGGTCGCCGACCTCGGCGAGGCCGTTGGCCTGCAGGGTCGTGTCGACCTGGCCGACCATCGCGTCGGTGTTCTCCACCTCGGGCACCTGGTACGTCTGCGTGCCCCACGTGAGCGACAGGACGTTGCGCACGTGCTCGCGCGGCGTGAACGCGAGCAGCGGGATGGACGAGCGCAGGCGCGACATGCGGCGCGCCGAGTCGCCCGACTGCGTGAACGTCGCGAGGTACTTCGCACCGAGGATCTCGCCGATCTCGGCCGCCGCGCGCGTGATGGCGCCACCGCGGGTGTGCGGCGTCGAGCCGAGCGGCGCGATGCGCTCGCGGCCCGCCTCCTCCGTCGCCTCGATGATCCGGGCCATCGTCTGGACCGTGAGGATCGGGTACTCGCCCACGCTCGTCTCGCCCGAGAGCATGACCGCGTCGGCGCCGTCGAGGACGGCGTTGGCGCAGTCGGACGCCTCGGCGCGCGTCGGACGCGGCGAGTTCGTCATGGACTCGAGCACCTGCGTGGCGACGATGACGGGCTTCGCGTTGCGACGCGCGAGCTCGACGATGCGCTTCTGGACGAGCGGCACCTGCTCCAGCGGGAGCTCGACCGCGAGGTCGCCGCGGGCGACCATGACGCCGTCGAACGCGTCGACGATCTCGGCGAGGTTGTCGACGGCCTGCGGCTTCTCGATCTTGGCGACGACGGGGACCGTGCGGCCCTCCTCGTCCATGATCCGCTTGACGTCCTCGAAGTCCTTCGCGGACCGCACGAACGACAGCGCGATGATGTCCGCGCCGAGCTTGAGGGCCCAGCGCAGGTCGTCCTGGTCCTTCTCGGAGAGCGCCGGCACGGAGACCGCGACACCCGGGAGGTTCAGGCCCTTGTTGTTCGACACCGGGCCGGCGACCTCGACGCGCGTGACGACGCGCGGGCCCTCGACGGCGGTGACGCGGACGAGCACCTTGCCGTCGTCGATGAGGATCGGGTCGCCGACGCGGGCGTCGCCCGGCAGGCCCTTGTGCGTCGTGGAGACGAGCTCCTTGGTCCCGACGACGTCCTCGGTCGTGATCGTGAAGGTGTCACCCTCCTCGAGCCAGTGCTTCTCGTCGCCCGCGAAGCGGCCCAGACGGATCTTCGGCCCCTGGAGGTCGACGAGGACGGCCACGGAGCGGCCCGACTCGGCGGCGGCCTCGCGCACGCCGTGGTAGACGGCCGCGTGCTCCTCGGCGCTGCCGTGGCTGCGGTTGATCCGCGCCACGTCCATGCCCGCGTCGACGAGCGCGCGGAGCTGCTCCTTCGACTCGGTCGCGGGTCCGATGGTGCAGACGATCTTTGCTCTGCGCATATCTCCAGCCTCTAGTCTTCCGACCGGCCAGGAGCCGGTCGTCGCGGGGTGCCCCTCCCTAGGATGCCCCGCTCATCGTCCCGGCGCCGGACATCCGACGTCGGGGTGCACGTCAAGCGCGCAAGGACACGGTGTTCGCGCGCACGGGCGCGGGCAGCTCGGTCCCTCCCTGAAGGTAGGCGTCGACGGATGCCGCCGCCGCCCGCCCCTCGGCGATCGCCCACACGATCAACGACTGCCCACGACCGGCGTCGCCGGCCACGAAGACCCCGGGCAGCGACGACGCGAAGTCGTCGCCGCGCGCCACGAGGCCGCGCCCCGTGAGGTCCGCGCCGGTCTGGGTCGTGAGGGCAGCCGTCTCCGGTCCGGTGAAGCCCATCGCGACGAGCACGAGGTCCGCGGGGATCTCGCGCTCGGTGCCCTCCTTGGGCACGCGACGGCCATCGGGCAGGTACTCGGTCTCCGCGACGCGCAGCGCGCGCACGGCCCCGTTCTCGTCACCGAGGAACGCGACGGTCGACGCGAGGAACTCTCGCTCGCCGCCCTCCTCGTGGGACGAGGACACCTCGAACACGATCGGGTCGGTCGGCCACGGCTGAGTCGCGGACCGCTCGAGCGGCGGCTGCTTGCCGATCGCGAGCGTCGTGACGCTCGCCGCGCCCTGGCGCAGCGAGGTGCCGAGGCAGTCCGAGCCCGTGTCGCCGCCACCGATGACGATGACGTGCTTGCCCGTGGCCGTGATCTGGTCGGGCACCTCGTGCCCCGCCACGACCGCGTTCGCCTGGTGCAGGAAGTCCATCGCGAAGTGGATGCCGTCGAGCTCGCGCCCGGGCACCGACAGGTCGCGCGGCACCGTCGCGCCGGTCGCGACCACGACGGCGTCGTACCGCGCCCGCAGGTCGTCCCACGTGATGTCGACGCCGATCTCGACGCCAGGGCGGAACCGCGTGCCCTCGGCCTCCATCTGCGCGACGCGGCGGTCGATGTGGTGCTTCTCGAGCTTGAAGTCGGGGATGCCGTAGCGCAGCAGGCCTCCGACGGCGTCGTCGCGCTCGTACACCGCGACGGTGTGCCCGGCGCGCGTGAGCTGCTGCGCGGCGGCGAGCCCGGCGGGGCCGGACCCGACGACCGCGACCGTGAAGCCCGTGAGCCGCTGGGGCACCTGGGGCGTGACGTACCCGCGCTCGAAGGCCTCGTCGATGATCGAGACCTCGACGTTCTTGATCGTCACGGGCGGCTGGTTGATGCCGAGCACGCAGCTCGACTCGCACGGCGCCGGGCACACGCGACCGGTGAACTCCGGGAAGTTGTTCGTCTCGTGGAGGCGGTCGATCGCGTCGGCCCACTGCTCGCGGTAGACGAGGTCGTTCCACTCGGGGATGAGGTTCCCGAGCGGGCAGCCCTGGTGGCAGAACGGGATGCCGCAGTCCATGCAGCGGCCCGCCTGCTCCTTGAGGAACGGCTGGCCCTCCTCGAGGTGCGCGTGCACGTCCTTCCAGTCCCGCAGGCGCACGGCCACCGGGCGGTTCGGCGGCAGCTCGCGCTCCCGCACCTTCAGGAATCCGCGGGGGTCAGCCACGGGCCACCTCCAAGATCTGGTCCCACACGCCGGGCGCGGCCGGGTCGAGACCGGCCGACTCGGCCTTCTCGAGCGCCGAGCGCATGCGGGCGAAGTCGGTCGGCAGGACGCGCGTGAAGCGCTGCACCGCCGTGGCGAAGTCCTCGAGCAGCTCGGCCGCGAGCGGCGACCCGGTCTCCTCGTGGTGACGGCGGACGAGCCGCTCGACGAGCGCGACCTCGGCGTCCTCGAGCGGGCTCAGCCCGAGCTCGCCGGTCGCGAGCGCGCTCGTGTTCACGGCGCTCTCGCGCAGGTCGAGCACGTACGCGGTGCCGCCGGACATGCCGGCGCCGAAGTTGCGCCCGGTCGGGCCCAGCACGACGACCGTGCCGCCCGTCATGTACTCGCACCCGTGGTCGCCCACGCCCTCGACGACGAGCGTCGCGCCCGAGTTGCGGACGCCGAAGCGCTCCCCGACGCGACCGCGCAGGAAGATCTCGCCCGACGTCGCGCCGTAGCCGATGACGTTCCCGGCGACGACGTTGCTCGACCCGGTGAGGACCGCGTTGCGGTCGGGCCGCACGACGATCCGCCCGCCCGACAGGCCCTTGCCGACGTAGTCGTTCGCGTCCCCGAACAGGCGCAGCGTGACGCCGCGCGGGAGGAAGGCGCCGAGCGACTGGCCGGCGGACCCCGTGAGGGTCACGTCGATCGTGTCGTCGGGCAGGCCGTCGCCGCGGAAGCGCTTGGTCACCTCGTGGCCGAGCATCGTGCCGACCGTGCGGTTGACGTTGCGGACCGGCAGCGAGATCCGCACCGGCTCGCGCCGCTCCAGCGCGTCCTCGGCCAGCGCCACGAGCTGGTTGTCGAGCGCCTTCTCCAGGCCGTGGTCCTGCGTCGTCGTGTTCCGCAGCGACGCGCCCTCGACGGGGACGGGCTTCTCGAGGATGGGCGCGAGGTCGAGACCCTGCGCCTTCCAGTGGTCGATCGCCTGGCGCGTGTCGAGGTACTCGACGTGGCCGATCGCCTCCTCGATGCTCCGGAACCCGAGGCGCGCCAGGTACTCGCGCACCTCCTCCGCGATGAACTCGAAGAAGTTCACGACGAACTCCGGCTTGCCCGTGAAGCGGGCCCGCAGCTCCGGGTTCTGCGTCGCGACGCCCACCGGGCACGTGTCCAGGTGGCAGACGCGCATCATGACGCAGCCCGAGACTACCATCGGCGCGGTCGCGAAGCCGAACTCCTCGGCGCCGAGCAGCGCGGCCACGACGACGTCGCGCCCGGTCTTCATCTGCCCGTCGACCTGGACGACGATGCGGTCGCGCAGGTTGTTGAGCACGAGGGTCTGCTGCGTCTCGGCGAGGCCGATCTCCCACGGCGTGCCCGCGTGCTTGAGCGACGTGAGCGGGCTCGCGCCCGTGCCGCCGTCGTGGCCCGAGATGAGGACGACGTCCGCGTGCGCCTTGGACACGCCCGTCGCGACCGTGCCGACGCCGAACTCGGAGACGAGCTTGACGTGGACGCGCGCCGCCGGGTTCGCGTTCTTCGCGTCGTGGATGAGCTGCGCGAGGTCCTCGATCGAGTAGATGTCGTGGTGCGGCGGCGGCGAGATGAGGCCGACGCCCGGCGTGGAGTGCCGGGTCTTCGCGACCCACGGGTACACCTTGTGGCCCGGGAGCTGACCGCCCTCGCCGGGCTTGGCGCCCTGGGCGAGCTTGATCTGGATGTCGTCGGCGTTCGTCAGGTACTCGCTCGTGACGCCGAAGCGGCCCGACGCGATCTGCTTGACCTTCGAGCGACGCTCCGGGTCGTACAGGCGCTCCGGGTCCTCGCCGCCCTCGCCCGTGTTCGACCGACCGCCGAGGCGGTTCATCGCGATCGCGAGGGTCTCGTGGGCCTCGGCCGAGATGGAGCCGTACGACATCGCGCCGGTGTTGAAGCGCTTGACGATCTCGCTCACGGGCTCGACCTCGTCGAGCGGCACCGCGGGGCGCTCGCCCTCGCGCAGCTCGAGGAGGCCGCGCAGCGTCATGAGCCGCGAGGACTGCTCGTCCACGCGGTGCGTGTACTCGCGGAAGATGTCGAACCGGCGCTCGCGCGTCGAGTGCTGGAGACGGAAGACCGTCTCCGGGTCGAACAGGTGCTCCTCGCTGTCGCGGCGCCACTGGTACTCGCCGCCCGTGGTCAGGCGGACGTGCGGGCGGTGGTTGCCGGAGCGCGGGTACGCGTCCACGTGGCGCGCCGCGACCTCGGCCGCGACGACGTCGAGCCCGATCCCGCTGAGGCGCGACGTCGTGCCCGTGAAGAACGCCTGCACGAGGTCGTGCGAGAGACCCACGGCCTCGAAGACCTGGGCGCCGCGGTAGGAGGAGATGGTCGAGATGCCCATCTTGCTCATGACCTTGAGGACGCCCTTGCCGAGGCCCTTGATGAGGTTCGCGACAGCCTTGGCCGGGTCGACCGCGAGGTAGCCACGGCGCGCGAGATCCTCGACGGTCTCCATGGCGAGGTAGGGGTTCACCGCGGCGGCGCCGTAGCCGATGAGGAGCGCGACGTGGTGCACCTCGCGCACGTCCCCCGCCTCGACGACGAGCGACACCTGCGTGCGCGTGTGACGCCGCAGGAGGTGGTGGTGCACCGCGCTCGACAGCAGGAGCGACGGGATCGGCGCGTGCTCGGCGTCCGAGTCGCGGTCCGACAGCACGATGAAGCTCGCGCCGGCGGCGACGTGCGCGTCGACCTCGGCGAAGATCTCCTCGAGCCGCGCGAGCAGCGACTCGCCGCCGCCCGCCACGCGGTACAGGCCCTTGATCGTCACGGCGCGGAAGACGCCCGCGAGGTTCGGGTCCTTGTCGACGCGGATGATCTTCGCGAGCTGGTCGTTGTCGAGCACCGGGAACGGCAGCATGAGCTTGCGCGCGTGCTCCGGGGTGTCGACGAGCAGGTTCGGCTCGGGGCCGATCGCCCCGCCGATCGACGTGACGAGCTCCTCGCGGATCGCGTCCAGCGGCGGGTTCGTGACCTGCGCGAACATCTGCGTGAAGTAGTCGAACAGCAGGCGCGGGCGCTTCGCGAGGACGGCGATGGGCGTGTCCGTGCCCATGGCGCCGAGAGGCTCGGCGCCCGTGTTGGCCATCGGCGTGAGGATGACCTTGAGCTCCTCCTGCGTGTACCCGAAGGCACGCTGGCGGCGCTCGACCGACGCGGGGCTGTGCGCGACGTGCTCGCGCTCGGGGAGCTGGTCGAGGTAGACCGCGTTCTCCGCGACCCACCGCGCATACGGGCGCTGCGCCGCGAGCTGGGACTTGATCTCCTCGTCCTCGATGATCCGGCCCTGGCCGGTGTCGACGAGGAACATGCGGCCCGGCTCGAGACGGCCCTTGCGGACGATCGTCGCGGGGTCGAGGTCGAGCACGCCCGCCTCGCTCGCGAGCACGACGAGGCCGTCCTCCGTGACCCAGTAGCGCCCGGGGCGCAGGCCGTTGCGGTCGAGGACCGCGCCGATGAGGGTGCCGTCGGTGAAGTTGAGGCACGCGGGGCCGTCCCACGGCTCCATGAGCGTCGAGTGGTACTCGTAGAACGCGCGCAGGTCCGGGTCCATCTCGGCGTGGTTCTCCCACGCCTCCGGGACCATCATGAGCACGGCGTGCGGCAGCGAGCGGCCCGACAGGTGCAGCAGCTCCAGCACCTCGTCGAAGCTCGCCGAGTCGCTCGAGCCGTCGGAGCAGACCGGGAGCAGCGGCGCGAGGTCGCCGAGGGCGTCGCTCGCGAGCGTGCCCTCGCGCGCGGCCATCCAGTTCCGGTTGCCGCGCACCGTGTTGATCTCGCCGTTGTGCGCGATCATCCGGAACGGCTGCGCGAGCGGCCAGGACGGGAACGTGTTCGTCGAGAACCGCGAGTGCACGAGCGCGATCTCGCTCGCGTACCGCGGGTCGGACAGGTCGGGGAAGAACGGCTCGAGCTGCGCCGTCGTGAGCATGCCCTTGTAGGTGAGCGTGCGCGCCGACAGCGACGCGAAGAAGAGACCGAGCTCGTTCTCCGCGCGCTTGCGCAGGCGGTAGGTCCGGCGGTCGAGGTCGACGCCGGCCAGCTCGCGCGACGGGTCGGCCACGACGACCTGACGGAACAACGGCATCGAGGCGCGCGCGCTCGGGCCCACGAGGTCGGCCGTCACGGGGACGTCGCGCCAGGCGAGGACCTCGAGCTTCTCCTCGGCGGCGATCGCCTCGACCGCGCGGGCCGTGGCGGCGGCCGCCTCGGGGTCCTGCGGGAGGAACGCCATGCCGATGGCGTAGTGCCCGGCGGGCGGGAGCTCAGCGTCGACCACGTCACGCACGAAGGCGTCGGGGATCTGCGTGAGGATCCCCGCGCCGTCGCCGCTGTTCTCCTCGGCGCCCACCGCGCCGCGGTGGTCCAGGTTGAGCAGGGCCGTGAGCCCCGCGTCCACGATGTCGCGTCCGGGCGTGCCGCGGAGCGTCGCCACGAAGGCGACGCCGCACGCGTCGTGCTCGGCGGCGGGGTCGTACAGACCGGATGCCGTGGGAGGGGCGGACAGGGCGGGTGCCCGGTGCGCGTCCCGATACTGCGGCGTGGTCATCAACACCGTCCTCACAGGCGCCCGACCGAGACGGCCGGGCTGGTTCCAGCTGGGGGGGTTCGGGACGTCGTCGGCCCTGGTGGACATGACGGAACCACCGGGCGGTCGCCCGGCGGAATCGCCGTTGAGTGACGGAGGCTCAGCGACCGGGGTCTGGTCGCGCGGCATCTGCCTGCTCGGACTCCTCCGAGTCGTCGGAGTCCGCGGTCTTCTCGGGGTCCGCGGCGTCGGTCGACTCCTCGACCGGCTCCGTGGGCTCCGTGGCGGGCGCCTCGCCCGGCGCGTCGAGGGACACCGTCTCCTCGCGCCCGGGGTGGCGACGCCCGACAACGATAAACGCTACCAACGCACCGACACCGACCAGGATCGAGGTCCAGACGTTCAGCCGGAGACCGAGGACGAGCTCGGCCTCGTCGATGCGCAGCATCTCGATCCACACCCGACCGAGCGTGTAGACGAAGACGTAGAGCCAGAATACCCGACCATGACCGAGCCGGAACCGACGGTCCAGGTAGATCAGGAGCAGGGCAGCCGCGATGTTCCAGACCATCTCGTAGAGGAACGTCGGGTGGAACAGCGTGCCCGGCGGGTAGCCGGCCGCGGCGGCGACCGAGTCGTCGACCCGCAGGCCCCACGGCAGCGTCGTGGGCGAGCCGAACAGCTCCTGGTTGAACCAGTTGCCGAGGCGGCCGACGGCCTGCGCGAGGAGCAGCCCCGGGGCGAGCGCGTCCGCGAACGCCGGGAAGCTCACACGCTGGCGCCGGCACCCGATGTACGCGCCGACCGCGCCGAGCGCGACCGCGCCCCAGATGCCGAGGCCGCCCTCCCACACGTACAGCGCGCGGACGGGATCCCCGTTCGGGCCCCAGTACGGGTCGGGCGTCGAGAAGACGTGGTAGAGCCGCCCGCCGACGATCCCGAACGGGACCGCCCAGAACGCGATCTCCAGGACGTCGTCGGCCTCTCCCCCGCGCTCGACCCAGCGGCGGCGCGTGAGCCACAGGGCGACGCCGATCCCGGCGAGGATCGCGAGCGCGTAGGCGCGGATGGGGAACGGCCCGAGGTACCAGGTGTGCTGGGGCGGGCTCGGGATCGCCGAGGGCAGGGCGCCCGCGGCCTCCACGAGCTGCCCGACGGCGAGCGCGGCGCTCATGCGACCACCCCGCCGGGCGTCGTCGTGCCGGGCTGCTCCTGGCGGGCGGACCGCACCCCGGCCGCCAGCGAGGCGGCGACCGTGCGGAGCGCGGCGAGCCGCTCGTCCCACGGGGCGTCACCCAGCAGGGGCCGGACGAACGCCGAGCCGACGATGACGCCGTCGGCGTAGCGCGCGACCTCCGCGGCCTGCTCGGCCGTGGAGACGCCGAGGCCGACGCACACGAGCTCGGCGCCCGCCGCGCGCGTGTCGGCGACGAGCCGCGCGGCCTGGGGCCCGACGGCGGCGCGCACGCCCGTGACGCCCATCGTCGAGGCCGCGTAGACGAAGCCGCGCGACGCGCGCGCGGTGAGCCGGAGGCGCTCCGGCGTCGAGCTCGGCGCGACGAGGAACACGCGGTCGAGACCGTGCGCCTCGGCGGCGTCCAGCCACGCGCGGCCCTCGTCGGGGACGAGGTCGGCCGTGATGAGCCCGGCTCCCCCGGCCGCCGCGAGGTCGCGCGCGAACGCCTCGACGCCGTAGCGCAGCACGGGGTTCCAGTACGTCATGACGAGCACCGGCACGCGTCCGCCCGTGCGCTCCGTGACGGCCGCGACGACGCGGAAGACGTCCGCGACGCGCGCACCGCCGTCGAGCGCCGCCTGGGCAGCGGCCTGGATGACCGGTCCGTCCATGACGGGGTCCGTGTACGGGATGCCGAGCTCGAGCACGTCCACGCCCGAGTCCACGAGCGCGAGCGCCGCCTCGACGGAGCGCTCGACCGTCGGGAAGCCGACCGGCAGGTAGCCGACGAGCCCCGCACGGCCCTCCGCGCGCAGCTCGAGCAGACGGCGGGCGGTGGCCGACGCCGTCCCCGGCGTCGACGCCCCGGGTGCGTCCTGGGTCTGGGCGGCGCTCACAGCTGTCCCTCCGTGCCCGTCGCCGTCTCGGCGATCGCGTCGTCGTCCACGAGGTCGAACCACCGTGCGGCGGTCGCCACGTCCTTGTCCCCGCGCCCCGAGAGGTTCACGAGGATCACGTGGTCGGTGCGGCCCGCGGCCGCGGCCTCGCGCCCGATGCGCAGCGCGCCCGCGAGGGCGTGGGCCGACTCGATCGCGGGGATGATCCCCTCGGTGCGGCACAGCAGCCGGAACGCGTCCATCGCCTCGGCGTCGGTCACGGGCAGGTACGTCGCGCGGCCGAGGTCGTGGAGCCACGCGTGGGCCGGCCCGACGCTCGGGTAGTCGAGCCCGGCGGACACCGAGTGGCTCGGCAGGGTCTGGCCGTCCTCGTCCTGGAGGAGGTACGAGCGTGCGCCGTGCAGGACGCCCGGCGCGCCGCCGCTGAAGCGGGCCGCGTGGCGGCCCGTCTCGATGCCCTCGCCCCCGGCCTCGAAGCCGAAGAGCTCGACGCCCTCGTCGTCGAGGAAGGCGTTGAAGAGCCCGAGCGCGTTCGAGCCGCCGCCCACGCACGCGGCGAGCGCGTCGGGCAGGCGCCCGATGCGGTCGAGGATCTGCGTGCGCGCCTCCTCGCCGATGACGCGGTGGAACTCGCGCACCATCTCGGGGAACGGGTGGGGCCCGGTCACGGTGCCGAGCAGGTAGTGCGTCGTGTCGACGTTGGCGACCCAGTCGCGCAGCGCCTCGTTGATCGCGTCCTTGAGGGTGCGCTGGCCGATCGTCACGGGGACGACCTCGGCGCCGAGGAGGCGCATGCGCGCGACGTTCAGCGCCTGGCGCCGCGTGTCCTCCTCGCCCATGTACACGACGCACTCGAGGTCGAGCAGGGCCGCGGCCGTCGCCGTCGCGACGCCGTGCTGGCCGGCGCCCGTCTCGGCGATCACGCGCTTCTTGCCCATGCGCTTGACGAGCAGCGCCTGGCCGAGGACGTTGTTGATCTTGTGCGAGCCGGTGTGGTTGAGGTCCTCGCGCTTGAGGAACACGCGCGAGGCGCCGGCGTGCTCCGCGAAGCGGGGCACCTCCGTGAGCGGGCTCGGGCGGCCGGTGTACTCGCGCTGAAGGCGCGCGAGCTCGGTCACGAACGCCGGGTCGTCGAGCGCCTTGCGGTACTCGGTCTCGAGCTCGTCGAGCGCGGCGACGAGCGCCTCGGGCACGTAGCGCCCGCCGAACTCGCCGAAGTAGGGGCCCTCCTGGGTCGCGAGGGAGCGCGTCAGGTCGGCGCGGACGGAGTGCGCGCCGCTCGGAGGGGTGGTCGATGGTGTCGAGTCGGGCACGGGGCCGGTCCTCCTGCGTGGTGGGGTGTGCTGGGCCGGGGCGCGGCGCCTGCGGCGTGACGGACGGTGCCGTCGTGCCTCAGGGCCGCACGGACCACAGCGACGGGTGCGACCCGGCCGCGACGAGGTCGGCGACGGACGAGCGCGGCGCGTCGTCGGTCACGAGCGCCTCGCCGACCAGCACGGCGTGCGCGCCGGAGCGGGCGTAGTCCATGACGTCGTGCGGCCCGCGCACGCCGGACTCGGCCACGCGGACGACCTCGTCGGGGATCGCGGGCGCGAGGCGCGCGAAGGTCGTGCGGTCGACGTCGAGCGTCTTGAGGTCGCGCGAGTTCACGCCCACGACCCGCGCCCCGGCGTCGAGCGCGCGCGTCACCTCGTCGAGCGTGTGGACCTCGACGAGCGCGGTCATGCCGAGCGAGTGCACGCGCTCGACGAGCGACGTGAGCACCGTCTGCTCGAGCGCGGCGACGATGAGGAGCACGATGTCCGCGCCGTGCGCGCGCGCCTCCCACACCTGGTACGGCGTCACGACGAAGTCCTTGCGGAGCACGGGGACGTCGACCCGCGCCCGGACGGCGTCGAGGTCGGCAAGGCTCCCGTTGAACCGCCGCTGCTCGGTGAGCACCGAGATCGCGGCCGCGCCGCCCTTCTCGTACTCCCCCGCGAGCTCGGCCGGGTCGGAGATGGACGCGAGCGCGCCCTTGCTGGGGCTCGACCGCTTCACCTCGGCGATGACGGCCACGGCGTCGTCCGCCTTGAGGCGGCTTACGCACTCGAGCGCACCGGGGACGCGGGCGGCTCGTTCCTTGAGCTCGTCGAGCGAGGTCGTCGCCTGGCGTACCGCGAGGTCCTCGCGCACACCCGCGACGATGTCGTCCAGCACCGTCATCGTCCCACCACTCCCCGTGTCGTCCCGCCCCCTGCCGGGCCGGTCGGCCGGCGTGCACCCACAGGTTCGGGCCGACCCGTTGACAGGGAGGTACCTGCCATCGTAGAGCCGCCCCCGAGTGACGATGACCACGGCCCAGCCCCCGAGACGCGCGCGGCGCGGCCGGTCGCAGTCACGGCCGCCGGCTCAGGCGGCCACCGGGCCGAGCCACGGGACCAGAGCGGGCACGTTGCGCAGCACCCCGAAGAGCACGAGCACGGCGAGCGACGTCCACGCCACCCCCGCGGGCACGCGCGGCGCGGGGCGGCCGCGCCAGGCACGGACGAGCCACACGCCCCACAGCACGACGAGCAGAGGCGCGACGACGACCCACAGCGGGTTCATGGACCAGGCCGCGGCGAGGTCGAGGTGCACGAGGTCGTGCGTGGCCCGTAGGCCGCCGCACCCGGGGCACGCGAGGCCCGTCAGGGCGAGCAGCGGGCACGTGACGTAGTGGCCCGGGCGGTTCGGGTCGACTGCGCCCACGTACGCCGTCGCGGCCGCGACGAGCGCACCGACGGCGAGCGGCGCCACGGCCTCGCGCGGCACCAGCCGTCGGCGCACCGCCTCGGACGTCACGTGACCGCCCCGTCAGTACTGGTCGGGGATCGTGCCGACCCAGGCGAGCACGGCGGGGAAGAACACCAGCAGGAGCAGCAGACCGATCGCGGACAGGCCGATCGCGACCCAGCCGAGGATGATCCCCGCCGTCGCCATGCCGTCGTTGTCCGCCTGGCCCTCCGCGACGGCACGCTTCGCCGCGTTGCCCACGATCACCGCGGGGATGCCCGTGAAGAAGCCGCAGCTGAGCACGAACGCGGCGATGCCCAGGACGAGGGACCAGATCGCGAGGTTGTTCTTCGGGTAGTACGGCGGCGGCGCGTAGGCGCCTGCCGGGTACGGCTGGCCCGGGTACTGCTGGCCGGGGTACGGCTGCCCGGGGTACTGCTGGCCCGGGTACGGCTGACCGGGCTGCTGCTGCCCGGTGTAGCCCTGGTCCGGGTCCTGCGGGCCGGGGTGCTGCGCGCCGCCGGGCACCGACGAGCCGTACGGCGCCTGCGACCCGTCCTGCGGGGGCGTGCCGTCGTGCGGGCCCGGTCCCGGCGGCTGCGTCACCGCGCGTCCTGCTTCTTCTGCCCGTAGCCCATGTTGCGGAGCACGAGGCCGCCGACGAGCGCCACGGCCACGACGCCCATGCCGACCCAGAACAGCCAGACGGCGGCGACCACGACACCGATCGCGGCCACGAGGGCGCCGACCATGATGCCGATCATGGTGAACCACGCGGCGACGGTGTGGCCGTGGTTCGTGGGCGGTGCCGCGGGCGGCAGGTAGGCGATCTCGGTCGTCTGCTGGTTCTCGGCCATGAGGGTCGTGCCTTTCGTCAAGATGTGGTCAGAGCCTATCGGACCGGGCCGGGGCCCGTCCCGTCGCGGGACGTCGGCGGACGTCGCGTGGGACACGTCCGCGCTGCTCAGCGGTCCGTGGGGTCCTCGCCGCGGGAGAGCGCGTCCCACGCGTCGTGGTCGGAGACGTCCTCGGCGTCGGCGGGGCCGGCCGCGCCCTTGGCCTCGGGCGTCCCGTCCGCGGGCGTGCCGGCTGCCGTCGCGGGCGCCGCCCCGGCCCGCTCGTGCCGCGTCGAGGCGCTCGCCCACGACCGCGCGCCGCGCGCCACCCACACCACCACGAGCACGGTGAGCACGCCGAGCACGGCCGCCACCCAGGGCGCCGCGGTGAGCTCGACCGGTGCGATCAGCTCCGTCACGCCCGTCGCCTCGGCCACCGCCGACCGGGCGGTCGGTTCCGGGTCGATCGCGACGCTCAGCGCCGACACCGTCGCGACGACGCCGCTCGCCGCCGCGACCGCCAGGACGACCCACCGGCCGACACGTCCCACGAGGCCGAGCGCGAGCGCGGCCGCGACGAGCACGAGCGCGGCCGCGCTCACGCCGGGTGCGGCCGACGTGCCGGCCACCGCGACGTCGACCTGCGGGTCGAGCGCGGTGGCCCCCGTCGTGCGCAGCCACGTGGGCACGGCCGCCGCGAGGGTCGCGCCCCCGAGGAGCAGCAGGACCCAGATGGCCGTGCGGCGGGCCGGGCCGCCGGGGCGGCTCACGCGAGCCCCCGCAGCCGCGCCGCGACCTGCACGGCGCGGACCGCCGCGGCCGCCTTGTTGCGCGACTCCGCGTACTCGAGCGCCGGCACGGAGTCGGCGACGATCCCGCCCCCGGCCTGGACGCTCGCGCGCCCGTCGCGGATCAGCGCCGTGCGGATGGCGATCGCCATGTCCATGTTCCCGTCGAAGTCGAAGTACCCGGCCGTCCCACCGTAGATCCCGCGCGAGGCGGGCTCGAGCTCGTCGATGAGGGCGATCGCGCGCGGCTTGGGCGCGCCCGAGAGCGTCCCCGCGGGGAACGTGGCCCGGAAGGCGTCGAGCGCGGTCGCGCCGTCGCGCAGCGTGCCGACGACCGTCGAGCACAGGTGCATGATGTGGCTGAACCGCTTGGTCGCCATGAACTCCACGACCTCGACCGACGTCGGCTCGCAGACCTTGACGAGGTCGTTGCGCGAGAGGTCGACGAGCATGATGTGCTCCGCGAGCTCCTTGGGGTCCTCGCGCAGCTCCTCCCCGAGCGCGACGTCCTCCTCGGGCGTCGCGCCGCGCGGCCGCGAGCCCGCGATGGGGAACGTCGTGACCCGCCCGTCCTCGACCTTGACCAGCGTCTCCGGGCTCGACCCGACGACCGCGAAGTCGCGCCCGTCCGCGTCCGTGAGCTGGAAGTAGTACATGTACGGGCTCGGGTTGATCGTGCGCAACGCCCGGTAGACGTCCAGCGGGTCCGCCGGGCAGTCGAGGTCCAGGCGCTGCGAGAGGACGACCTGGAAGACCTCGCCCTCGCGGATCGCGTCCTTGCCCGCCACGACGGACGCCTCGAACTCGTCGCGCGTCGAGCGGAACTCGAGCTCCGGCTCGACGGCGTCGGCGGCCACGACCGACGCGACGTGCGCACCGCCGGCGACGAGGCGCGCCTGCATCGCGTCCAGGCGCCGCACCGCGTCGGCGTACGCCTCGTCGACCCGCTCGTCCGTGTCGTCGAAGTTGATCGCGTTCGCCACGAGCCACACGCTGCCCTCCGCGTGGTCGACGACCGCGAGGTCCGTCGCGAGGCACAGCGTGAGCTCCGGGACGCCCAGCTCGTCGGGCGCGTGCGCGGGCAGCGTCGGCTCCCAGTGCCGGATGACGTCCCACCCGATCGCCCCGGCGAGCCCGCCCGTGAGCGGCGGGAGGCCGTCGACCGCGGGCGTGCGCAGCACGTCGAGCGTCGCCTCCAGCACCTCGACCACGTCGCCCTCGCGCGGGACGCCCGCGGGCACGTCGCCCGACCACACCGCCCGGCCGTCGCGCGCCGTGAGGGTCGCGCGGGACGCGACGCCGACGAACGAGTAGCGGGCCCAGCGCCCGTCCGACTCCGCGGACTCCAGCACGAAGGTGCCCGGCCGCCCCTGCGCGAGGGTGCGGTAGAGCCCGACGGGCGTGACGTCGTCGGCCAGGAGGCGCCGCACGACCGGGACGACCCGGCGGGAGCGGGCGAGCGCGCGGAAGCCGTCGAGCACGGGCCACGTCGTGCCCCACGCGGGCCCGCCCGCGGGGACGGTGGTGGTTCCGGCCGGGTCGACGGTCGTGCTCACTGGTTCTCCTCCTCGGGGTCCGGTCCGACGGCGGGCGCGGCCCCGGCGTCCGGGGCACCCGGCGCGGACGGCAGCTCGCCGACGACGGCGCCCAGGTCTCCGCCGGCCTCGAAGCACGTGCGGGTGCCCGTGTGGCACGCGGCGCCGACCTGGTGCACGCGCACGAGGAGCGCGTCGCCGTCGCAGTCGAGCGCGACCGAGCGCACCACCTGGACGTGGCCCGACGTGTCGCCCTTGCGCCAGTACTCCTGGCGCGACCGGCTCCAGAACGTCACCCGCCCGGTGGTCAGGGTGCGGTGGAGCGCCTCGTCGTCCATCCAGCCGAGCATGAGCACCTCGCCCGTGTCGTGCTGCTGGACGATCGCGGCGACCAGGCCGGCGTCGTCGCGCTTGAGCCGCGCGGCGACCTCGGGGTCGAGCGCGGACGGGGTCGTGGTCTGCGGGCCGGTCGTGGAGTCGGGCACCCGAGAATCCTGCCAGACGCCGGGCCGCCGCCGGTCCCCCGTCTCGCCCGACCCGGCGTGACGTCGGTCGCCCGGCCGCGCGGGTCAGCGGGTCTGGGAGACCCAGGCGTCGTGCATGCGGGCGTAGACCCCGCCCGCGCGGGCGAGGTCGTCGTGGTGGCCCACCTCCACGACGTGCCCGGCGTCGACGACGACGACGAGGTCGGCCGCCTCGGCCGTGGAGAGGCGGTGCGCGATCGTCAGCGTCGACCGGCCCGCGGTGAGCGACGCGAGCGCCCGCGCGATCCGGACCTCGGTCGCCGGGTCGACGGCGGACGTCGCCTCGTCGAGGACGAGCAGGTCCGCCTCGGCCAGGTAGGCCCGGACGAGCGCGACGAGCTGCCGCTCGCCCGCGGAGAGGGACTCGCCCCGCTGGCCGACCGAGGAGTCGAGCCCGTCCGGCAGGTCCGCGACCCAGTCGGTGAGGCCGAGCCGCTCGACGGCCGCCTCGATCCGGGCGCGACGCGCGGCGGCCGGCTCCTCCTCGGCGGCGCCCCGGAGCCCGTAGGCGACGTTGTCGGCGAGCGTCCCGTCGAACAGGAAGCCCTCCTGGGGCACGAGCACGACGCGCTCGCGCAGGGACGCCACGGACAGGTCGCGCAGGTCCGTGCCGTCCAGGAGCACGCGCCCGCCCGTCGGGTCCATGAGCCGCGTGACGAGCTTCGCGATCGTCGTCTTGCCCGAGCCGGTCGCGCCGACGACGGCGACCGAGGCACGCGCCGGCAGGTCGAGGTCGACGCCGTGCAGCACCTCGGGCCCGTCGGGGTAGGCGAACCGGACGCCCTCGAGGCGTACGTGGGCCGGGCCGCGCAGGCTGCGCACGCCGTCGGGGCCCTTGTCGACGACCTCGACCGGCGTCTCCAGGACCGCAAGGACGCGGCGCCAGCCCGCCACGGCGTTCTGCAGCTCGTTGAGGATCTCCGTCGCCATCTGGACGGGGCCGGTGAAGAGCTGGACGAGGAACAGGAAGGCGAGGAGCTGCCCCACCGAGATGTCGCCCGCCACGCCGAGCAGCGACCCGACGACCACGACGACCGCGAGCACGAGGTTCGCCACGAGCACGCCGCTCGAGAACACGACGGCGACGAGCTTCTGCGCCCGGACCATCGCGCGCCGCGTCGCGTCGACCGCGGCGTCGATGCGGCGGGCCGTCCGGGCCCCGGCGCCGTACGCGCGGATGGTCTCCGCGCCGACGACGGACTCCGAGATCGCGCCGAGCATCGCGCCGACCCGCGCGCGGACCTGGGTGTACGCGTCGTTGACCCGCGCCTGCGCGGGGCGCAGGACGAGGAACAGCGGCACGAAGCACGCCCACACCACGAGCGTGAGCTGCCACGAGTAGACCGCCATGAGCACCGTCGCGACGCCGATCTGCAGCACCGAGACGAGCAGCATGATGCCGCCCCACTGCACGAACAGGGAGATCGTGTCGACGTCGCTCGTGACGCGGGAGACGAGCGACCCGCGCCGCTCGGAGTTCTGGGTGAGCACCGACAGGTCGTGCACGTGCCGGAACGCGCGCACGCGCAGCGCGGCGAGGCCCGCCTCGGTCGACCGGAACAGGCGCACGTTGACGAGGGCCGAGCACAGCCCGGCGAGGACGAGGATCCCGGCGGCGACGCCCACGAGCACCGCGACGCGCGTCGTGTCCGGACCGCCGTCGGCGAGCACGCCCGTGTCGATGGTCTGCTGCACGGTCACGGGCACGACGACCCGGCCCAGCGCCGCGGCGACGGCGAGGCCGAGGGTCACCCAGATGCCGGCGAGGATCTGCGGCGACACCTGCACGCCGCGACGCAGCGTCGCGAGGACGCCCAGGGAGCTCGCCGAGGCGATGCGCGCGTCGCCGGTGCGGACGTCCGCGCCGCCGTCGACGGCGGGACCCGCGCCCCGGCGGGGCGAACGCCCGGGTCGTTCGGTCGTGGTCCGGGTCATTCCTCCAGCGCCCCCGTCTCGACGTGCCGCACGACGTCGTCCTCCTCCGTCTCCTCCTGGCGCACGAGGTCGTCGTCACGGTGACCGTCGCGGACCTGCTCGTCCTCGCCCGCCTCGCGCACGGAGTCGTCCGTCGCGTCGGCCCGCTCGTTCTCCCGGCGCTCCGCCTCGCGCGCGTACGCGGTCGCGAGCTCGCGGTACCCCGGGTCGCGGGCGAGCAGCTCGTCGTGCGTCCCGACGTCCACCACCCGCCCGGACTCCACGTGCACGACGACGTCCGCCAGCGCGACGCTCGACATGCGGTAGGCGACCATCACGACCGTCGGGCGGTCGTCGCCGCCCCGCGCGACGCCCGCGAGGATCTCCTGCTCGACCCGCGGGTCGACGGCCGAGGTCGCGTCGTCGAGGACGAGGAGGCGAGGACGCCGGACGAGCGCGCGCGCGATCGCGAGACGCTGGCGCTGGCCACCGGACAGGTTGGCCCCCCGCTCCCCGAGCGGGGCGTCGAGGCCCTCCGGGAGCCGCTCGACGACGTCGTCCACGCGCGCGAGCCGCAGGGCCGCCCAGACCTCCGCGTCGTCCGGGCCGGGATCGCCGTCGTCGACGAGCGTGACGTTCGCGCGCACGGTGTCCTCGAACACGAACGCCTGCTGCGCGACGAGAGCGACCTGCGTCGTGAGGTCCGCCTCGCGCACGTCGCGCACGTCGGTGCCGTCGAGGAGCACGCGCCCGCGCGTCGGGTCCGAGAGCCGCGCGAGGAGCGAGACGAGCGTCGTCTTGCCGGCGCCCGTCGGGCCCACGACGGCGACCGTCGTCCCCGGCGCCACGGTGAGGTCCACGCCGTCGAGCAGCGTGAGCTCGCGGCCGCCCGCCCGGACGTCGACACCGACGCCCTCGAGCCGCACGCCCAGCCCGGCACCCGTCCCGCTCAGGGCCGACGTCCCGGGACGCAGCACGCCCCCGGCGTCGACGACGCGGCTGATGCGCTCGTACCCGACGAGCGCGCGCGGGAGTTCGCCGAGGACCCAGCCGAACGCGCGGACCGGCACGGCCATGACGGTCAGGAGGTACGCGGCGGTGATGATGTCGCCGGGCGCGACGTCGCCCGCGGTGAGGCGCACGGTCCCGACGCCCAGCACGAGGAGCGTGCCGAGCGACGGCAGGAGCTCGATGACGGGGTCGAAGAACGCGCGCACGACGCCGACCCGCACGTTCGCGGCGCGCAGCTCGTCGGTGCGCTCGGCGAAGCGGCGCTCCTCGCGGTCCGCGGTGCCGAGCGACGTGACGAGGAGCGCGGCCTCGAAGCTCTCGTGCGCGACGTCGGACACCTCGGCGCGCAGCTGCTGCGCCCGCGTGATGGCGGGCGACATGTAGCGCTGGAACACGATGTTCACGGCGACGGCGACAGGGATCACGACGAGCGCCGCGCACGCGAGCCAGACGTCCACCCGGAAGAGCATCACGGCGGCGACGCCGATCATGACGACGACGCCCAGCGCGAACGGCAGCGGGTTGAAGACGCCCGTCGCGGCCTCGACGTCGGAGTTCGCGTTCGACAGGAGCTGCCCGGCCGGGTGCGAGCGGTGCCACGACATCGGCAGGCGCAGGTACTGGCGGGTCACCGCGGTGCGGTGGCGTGCCTGCAGCGCGGCGTACCCGTTGCCCGCGAAGATGCGCCGCGCGGCGACGCTCACCGCGAGCGAGAGCGCGATCCCGGCGAGCACGAGGCCCGCGACCCAGATGCGGCCGCGCGCAGCCTCGTCGCCCGCGAGCGCGGGCACCACGACGTCGTCGGTGACCCGGCCGACCGCGCTGCTCACGGCGACGGTCAGCGCGCCGAACAGCGCGGAGGACCCGATCGCCAGCACGTAGGTGCGCGGCTCGTCGCGGATGCCGCGCCCCATGAGCGCGAGCGAGCGGCGGACCCGGGAGCCGGTGAGCGCGTGCGGTCGGCGGACCGACGGCTCGGCGGGGAGCCGGTCGCGGGAGCGGTCGTGCCGGGCGGCGGTGGCCGGCGGGTCGGTCGGGGCGGGCGGGGCGTCGGCGCCGGTGGGGCGCGTCCTGCTGCCGGGCACGGGACGGTCCTCGTCTTTCGTTCAGGGGGTGGCCCGATCCTCTCACGGGCTCCCGACACCGCCGCCGGGCGTCCGCGCCGGTCAGCGCACCCGCACGCCCTCGGCCCGCATCGCGTCCTTCACCTGGCCGACGGTGAGGGCGCCGAAGTGGAAGACGCTCGCGGCGAGCACCGCGTCCGCCCCGGCGCGCGCCGCCGCCACGAAGTGCTCGGGCGCGCCCGCCCCGCCGCTCGCGATCAGCGGCACACGCACCTCGGAGCGCACCGCGGCGAGCATCTCGAGGTCGAACCCGGCGGTCGTGCCGTCCGCGTCCATCGAGTTGAGCAGGATCTCGCCCGCGCCCAGCCCCGCTGCGCGCGACGCCCACTCCACGGCGTCGATCCCCGTGCCGCGACGCCCGCCGTGGGTCGTCACCTCGTAGCCGGACTCCGTCCGCACGTCGCCGGTCGTGCGGCGCGCGTCCACCGAGAGCACGAGCACCTGGCTGCCGAAACGGTCCGCGATCTCCGCGATGAGCTCCGGACGGGCGATCGCCGCCGTGTTCACGCCGACCTTGTCCGCGCCCGCGCGCAGGAGACGGTCCACGTCGTCCGCCGAGCGGACCCCGCCACCGACGGTGAGCGGGACGAAGACCTGCTCGGCGGTCCGCCGCACGACGTCGTACGTCGTCTCCCGGTTGCCGGACGACGCCGAGACGTCGAGGAACGTCAGCTCGTCGGCGCCCTCGGTGTCGTAGCGGGCGGCGAGCTCGACGGGGTCGCCCGCGTCGCGCAGGTTCTCGAAGTTCACGCCCTTGACGACGCGTCCCGCGTCGACGTCGAGGCACGGGATCACGCGGATCGCGACGGTCATGGGGAGTCTCCTCGGTCGGCCGGCGCTCCGCCGGTCGTGTCGGTGCCGGCCGTGCCGGTCGTGTCGGTGCCGGTGTCGGTGCCGGCTGTGTCGTCGGCCGTTCCGGTGTCGCCCGCGTTCTCCTCGGTCACGGGGAACTGGGCGTCGAGAATGTCGACGACGTAGACGAGCGTCTCACCGGCCAGCGGGTTGGCGGTCGCGCCGTAGGCCAGGTCGGGCGGCACGACGAGGAGCACCTGGCTCCCCACCGACTGCTCGAGGAGCCCTTGCTCCCACCCCTCGATGACCTCGCCGATGCCGATCATCACCGACAGGGGCGCCGCGCCGTCGGTCCACGTCGAGTCGAAGACCTCGCCGTCGGACCAGCGCACGCCCGAGTACCGGACGGTGACCACCTGACCGACCTCGACCTGGCGCCCGTCGCCGCGGACGAGCGGCTGCACCACGAGGCCCGCGGGCGCCGCGGCCTCCGACGGGACGGTGACGCTCGGTGCGCCCTGCTCGTCGAGCGTCACCGTGGGCAGGCCGTCGACCGGCTCGACCGGCTCCCCGGACGCACGCGTCGGCAGGACGTCGACGACCAGGGCGACGGGGACGCCGTCGTCCACCTCGAGGCGCAGCAGGCGCGCCCCCACGCGCTGGCCCCGCAGAAGGTCACGCAGCTCGCGGCCGACGGACTCGTCGGTCAGCGTGCGCCAGCGCGGCGCGTCCGTGTACGTGTTCTGCAGGACGGTGCCGTCGCGCAGGTCCTCCGCGTAGAGGTTGAGCAGCAGCGGGCCGCCGTCGACGAGCTCCGCCCCGGCGCCCGGCCACACCACCTCCGACCGCGCGTCCGGCACGTCGAGCGGCGCGCGGTACTCCAGCGCCGGCGGGGCGCCGGACGACCCGGCGACCGTGAGGTCGGTGTTGAGCGGCGTCTCCGTCGCGTCCTCCGGCTCCGTGCACGCACCGAGCACGAGCGCCGCGAGGAGCGCCACGAGCAGCACGAGCGCGGCCCGGGACGCGGGCGCACGACGAGCGCGCCGGACGCCCCGAGGGCGCCCGGCCGCGAGGGCCAGGTTCGTCACATCACGTCCTGCATCACATCGACTCGATGAGGCGCTCCACGCGCTCGTCGACGTTCCGGAACGGGTCCTTGCACAGCACGGTGCGCTGCGCCTGGTCGTTGAGCTTGAGGTGCACCCAGTCCACCGTGTAGTCCCGGCGGGCCTCCTGGGCGGCGCGCACGAAGTCGCCGCGCAGCTTCGCGCGCGTGGTCTGCGGCGGGACGGCCGTCGACTCGAACACCTCGAGGTCCGTGGTCACCCGCTCGACCATGCCGCGCGCCGCGAGCAGGTTGTACAGCCCCTCGGTGCGCGAGATGTCGTGGTAGGCGAGGTCGAGGCGCGCGATCCGCGGGTCGTCGAGCTCGAGACCGTGCTTGGCCTGGTAGCGCTGGATCAGGCGGTACTTGATGACCCAGTCCAGCTCGCGGTCGACGAGCGAGAGGTCGCCCGTCTCGAGGGCGCGCAGCCCGCGCTCCCACAGGTCGAGCACCTGCTTGACGACGGGCGTCGGCGCGACGTCCTGCTCGACGAACTCGCGCACGCGCTGCAGGTACTCGCCCTGGAGGTCGATCGCGGTGACCGTCCGGCCGCTCGCGAGCTGGACGGGCTGCTTGCCCGTCATGTCGTGGCTGATCTCGCGGATCGACCGGATGGGGTTCTCGAGCGCCAGGTCCCGCATGGGGACCCCCGCCTCGACCATGCGCAGGATGAGGTCGGTCGAGCCGACCTTGAGCATGGTCGTCGTCTCCGCCATCGAGGAGTCCCCGACGATGACGTGCAGGCGCCGATAGCTCTCGGCGTCGGCGTGCGGCTCGTCGCGCGTGTTGATGATCGGGCGCGACCTGGTCGTCGCGCTCGACACCGCCTCCCAGATGTGGTCGGCGCGCTGGGACAGGCAGTACACGGCGCCGCGCGGCGTCGCGAGGACCTTGCCGGCGCCAGTGAGGACCTGGCGCGTGATGAGGAACGGCACGAGGACGTCCGACAGGCGAGCGAAGTCGCCCTGGCGTCGCACGAGGTAGTTCTCGTGGCAGCCGTACGAGTTGCCCGCCGAGTCGGTGTTGTTCTTGAACAGGTGGATCCGGCCGGGCAGTCCCTCGTGCTCGAGCCGCTGCTGCGCGTCCGCGACGAGGCCCTCGAGGATCCGCTCGCCGCCACGGTCGTACGCGACGAGCTGACGGACGTCGTCGCACTCCGCCGTCGCGTACTCGGGGTGCGAGCCGACGTCCAGGTACAGCCGGGAGCCGTTGCGCAGGAACACGTTCGACGAGCGGCCCCAGGCGACCACCTTGCGGAAGAGGTACCGCGCGACCTCGTCCGCCGAGAGCCCGCGCCCGTCGTCGGACGCGCACGTCACGCCGTACTCGGTCTCCAGCCCGAAGATCCTGCGGTCCATGCGGCGCTACCCCTCGTCCGTCGGGCCGGTGCCCGTCGTGTCGTCGGGCGCGCCCTCGGCGGTCCCGTCGGTGGTGGTCGCCGCGTCCTCGTCCGCGAGGAGGCCCTCGAGGACGGAGCCCGTGAGACGGCGGAACGCGCGCCGGGGCCGGGTGCGGTCCAGGACGGCCACCTCGAGCTGCGCGGCCGGGATGGTGCGGGCGTCGTCCCCCTCGCCGCCGGACGCGAGCGCGTGCACCGCCAGGCGCAGCACCTCGGCGAGCCCGAGACCGGGCCGCCACGCGTCCTGGAGCACGCGACCGAGCTGGTCGGCCTGGCCGCCCATGACGACCACGCCCTGCTCGTCGGCGACGGAGCCGTCGTAGGAGATGCGGTAGAGCTGGTCCTGCTCCGCCGTGCGACCGACCTCCGCGACGACGAGCTCGACCTCGAGCGGCTTCGACTCCGTGGTGAACACCGTGCCGAGCGTCTGGGCGTACGCGTTCGCGAGACCGCGCGCGTTGACGTCCGTGCGGTCGTAGGAGTAGCCGCGCAGGTCCGCGTACCGCACCCCGGCGACGCGCAGGTTCTCGAACTCGTTGTACTTGCCCACCGCGGCGAACGCGATGCGGTCGTAGATCTCCGAGATCTTGTGCAGCGCGCGCGACGGGTTCTCCGTCGCGAACGCGATGCCGTCCTCGTAGGCGAGGACCACGACCGACCGGCCGCGCGCGATGCCCTTGCGCGCGAAGTCCGCCCGGTCCTTCATCAGCTGCTCGGGCGAGACGTAGAAAGGCATGTTCACGCGTCGTCACCTCCGGTCGGGCCGTCCTGCGGGCGGTCGTGCGGGACGGCCTCGGCGTTCGTCACCGGGGGACGGCCGCGCTCCACGCCCGCCCCGGAGCGCTCCGCCACGATCTGCTCGACGACCGCCGCGAGCTCGTCGTCCGGCACGCGCTCGTAGCCGTCGGCCGTGACGACCGCGACCACCGGCCAGATCCGGCGGACCGGGTCCGGGCCGCCGGTGGCCGAGTCGTCGTCCGCCGCGTCGTAGAGCGCCTCGACCGCGACGCGCACGGAGGCCGCCCGGTCGAGACCGGTGCGCCACAGCTTCTTCAGGGAGCCGCGCGCGAACACCGAGCCCGATCCCACCGAGTGGTACGCCCGCTCCTCGTACCGCCCGCCCGTGACGTCGTACGAGAAGATCCGGCCGGCGCCGCGGTCGAGGTCGAACCCGGCGAAGAGCGGCACGACCGCGAGGCCCTGCATGGCGAGGCCGAGGTTCTGGCGGATCATCGTCGACAGGCGGTTCGCCTTGCCGTCGAGCGAGAGCAGCGCGCCCTCGATCTTCTCGTAGTGCTCGAGCTCGAGCTGGAACAGGCGCACGAGCTCGACGGCGATCCCCGCCGTCCCGGCGATACCCACGGCCGAGTACTCGTCGGCCGGGAAGACCTTCTCGATCTCCCGGTTCGCGATCATCGAGCCCATCGTCGCGCGGCGGTCCCCCGCCATCACGACGCCCGCGCCCACGCCCTCGGCGCCGAACGTCAGCGCCACGATCGTGGTGGCGTGCGGCGCGTCCGGAAGCGTGCCGGACGCCGCGTGCCCGGCCACGCGGTGCGACGGCAGCAGGTCGGGGGCGTGCCCGGACAGGAACTCCAGGAAGGACGACGACCCGGGGGTCGTGAACGCGTCGGGCAGGCGCCCGGGCTGGTCCGTGCTCATCGGGTTGCCGTCACCCTTCCTACTCGCCGCCCTTCTGCACGAAGCCCCGGACGAAGGACTCCGCGTTCGTCTCCAGGACCTCGTCGATCTCCTCGAGGAGCGCGTCCACCTCGGCGTCGCGCGACTGCGCCTGCGGCGCGACCGGGGTCGCCGGGGCCTCGGGCTCGTCATCGGGACGCCGGTCCTCGTGCGACGCGTGCGTGCGTTCGGTACCCGCCATGGCTGCCTCCTCGTCCGTCGGCCGGCCTCGCGCCGACGCTCTGTCCGTTCCAACCCCGTCCGGGCTCGCGCCCTTCCCGGCCCTGCTCGCACGCGGCGCCCCTCCCACGGAGGGCGGGCGCCGTCGTGCGTCCAGCCTAGTCGCCGCCGGTCACGACGGGCCTGCCAGACCCGCCAGCAGCGCGGCGGCGTCCGGGCTCGCGTCGAGCAGCGCCCCGATGTGGGCGCGCGTCCCGCGCAGCGGGTCCATCATCGGGACGCGCTGGAGCGACGGCGCGCCCGGCACGTCGAAGATCACCGAGTCCCAGCTCGCCGCGGAGACCTCGTCGCCGTAGCGCGCCATGACCTCGCCGCGGAAGAACGCGCGCGTGTCCTCGGGCGCGTGGTGCACCGCCGCGCCGACCTCGCGCTCGGTGACCACCCGGTCCACGGCGTCGGCGGCGAGGAGGCGGTGGTAGATGCCGCGCTCGGGCCGCACGTCGGACCACTGGAGGTCCATCGCCGCGAGGCGCGAGTGGCCCCAGTCGAGACCGTCGCGCTCGCGCAGGCGGTCGAGGAGCCGCAGCTTCGCGACCCACTCGACGTCGCGCCCGCACGCGTCGCGGTCGGTCGCCAGACGGTCGAGCACCGAGCGCCACCGCGCGAGCACGTCACGCGTCGGGGCGTCGACCCCGTCCGGTCCCGCGAGGCGCTCCGCCGCGTCGGCGGCGACCTCCAGGTACTCGCGCTGGATCTCGAGCGCCGTCAGCTCGCGCCCGTCGGCGAGGGCGAGACGACGCGTCAGGTCGAGGTCGCGGCTCACGCGCTGGACGTCCGCGACCGGGTCCGCGAGGCGCAGCCCGGCCAGGCGGGCGCGCACCTCCGGGCCGAGCTCTTCCAGGTGCTCGACGACGAAGAGCACGAGCGACGTCGTGCCCGTCTTGAGGTAGGTCGCGGTCTCGAACATGTTCGCGTCGCCGATGATGAGGTGCAGCCGGCGCCAGCGCTGCCGGTCCGCGTGCGGCTCGTCGCGCGTGTTGACGATGGGGCGGCGCAGCGTCGTCTCCAGCCCGACCTCCGCCTCGACGTAGTCGGCGCGCTGGGAGATCTGGAACCCGTGCTCCTCCCCCGCCGGGCCGAGCCCCACGCGCCCCGAGCCGGCGAACACCTGCCGGGTCACGAGGAACGGCGTGAGCATCTCCACGAGGACGCCGAACGGCACCTCGCGGTCGACGAGGAAGTTCTCGTGGGTCCCGTAGCTCGCGCCCTTGCCGTCGACGTTGTTCTTGTAGAGCACGACGCCGCCGCCCGGCACCTGGGCCAGCTCGCGCGCCGCGGCGAGCATGACCCGCTCCCCCGCGACGTCCCAGCACACGACGTCGTGCGGCACCGTGACCTCGGGCGAGGAGTACTCGGGGTGCGCGTGGTCGACGTAGAGCCGGGCGCCGTTGGTGAGGATGACGTTCGCCGCGCTCGGGTCGTCGTACTCCTCCGTCGTCGGCCGCGCGACCTCTTGGAGGGAGGCCCCGGCGGCGCCGCCCTCCGCGGCCCGGTCGACCGGCCCCGACGGCGCGGGGCGCGACGGGTCGTCCGTCAGGAGGGACGGGTGCGCCGACGCGCGCGGCACGTGGAACCCCCGCGCGTCCTGCAGCGGGTCCTCGTCGTCGTAGTCCCAGCGCGCCCGACCCCGGGCGCCGTCGCTGCGCGCGGCGAGCGCCCGGTACGTGGTGACGACCTGGCTCGACATGAGCATCGGGTTCGCCATCGGCTTCCCCGGCTGCAGGACGCCGTACTCCGTCTCGATCCCCATGACCCGTCGTACGCTCACGCGCTCACCCTATGTCCGCCCTCCGACGCCGCGCCGCGCCGTCCACGGGGCGGCGCGACCACCCCTGCTTACAGGTACTGGCCGGTGTTGGTGACCGTGTCGATGGTGCGCGGCGAGCCGCCCTCCCCCTTCTTCTGGACGATCGTGCGGATGAAGACGATGCGCTCGCCCTTCTTCCCGCTGATGCGCGCCCAGTCGTCGGGGTTGGTGGTGTTCGGCAGGTCCTCGTTCTCCTTGAACTCGTCGACGCACGCGGCGAGCAGGTGGTCGACGCGGATGCCGCGCTGGCCCGTGGCCAGGAGGTCCTTGATCGCCGACTTCTTCGCGCGGTCCACGACGTTCTGGATCATCGCGCCCGAGTTGAAGTCCTTGAAGTACAGGATCTCCTTGTCGCCGCTGGCGTAGGTGACCTCGAGGAACTGGTTCTCCTCCTCCTCGGAGTACATGCGCTCCACGACCGAGCGGATCATCGCGTCGAGGGCCTCGCGCTGGTTGCCGCCGTGCTCGGCGAGGTCGGCCGCGTGGATCGGCAGGTCCTCCGTGAGGTACTTGGCGAAGATCTCCTTGGCGCCCTCGGCGTCGGGCCGCTCGATCTTGATCTTCACGTCGAGGCGCCCGGGCCGCAGGATGGCAGGGTCGATCATGTCCTCGCGGTTCGACGCCCCGATGACGATGACGTTGTCCAGCCGCTCGACGCCGTCGATCTCGGCGAGGAGCTGGGGCACGATCGTCGTCTCGACGTCCGACGACAGGCCCGTCCCGCGGGTGCGGAACAGCGACTCCATCTCGTCGAAGAACACGACGACGGGCGTCCCCTGCGACGCCTTCTCCCGAGCGCGGGCGAAGATCAGCCGGATGTGCCGCTCGGTCTCGCCCACGTACTTGTTGAGCAGCTCGGGGCCCTTGACGTTGAGGAAGTAGCTGCGCGCCGCGCCCGAGCCGTCCTCCACCTGCTCGCCGCGCGCCCGCGCCACGGTGTGCGCGAGCGAGTTGGCGACGGCCTTGGCGATGAGCGTCTTGCCGCACCCGGGCGGCCCGTACAGCAGCACGCCCTTGGGCGGGTGCAGGCCGTGCTCGCGGAACAGGTCGGGGTGCGTGAACGGCAGCTCGACGGCGTCGCGGATCTGCTCGATCTGGGGCCCGAGACCGCCGATGTCCTCGTACTCGATGTCCGGGACCTCTTCGAGGACGAGCTCCTCGACCTCGGACTTCGGGATGACCTCGAACACGAAGCCGCTGCGCGTGTCGATGGTGAGCGAGTCGCCGACGCGGAGCGTCGTGCGCGCGACCGACCCGGCGAGCCGCACGACCCGCTCCTCGTCGGCCCGGCCGACGACGAGCACGCGGTCGGCGTCGAGGATCTCCTTGACCGTGACGATCTCGCCCGTGCGCTCGTAGCCGCCCGCGGCGACGACGGTCATCGCCTCGTTGAGCTTGACCTCCTGCCCCGGGCGCAGGCGCTGGACGTCGAGGCTGGGGCTCGCGCCGACGTGCATCTTGCGCCCGGCGGCGGACACGTCGACCGATCCGTCCGGGTGCGCGGCGAGGAACACCGCGTACGTGCCCGGGGGCTTGGCGAGGTCGTCGATCTGCCGCTTGAGGTCGAGGATCTGGTCCCGGGCCGCGCGCAGCGCCTCGGCGAGCCTCTCGTTCTTCGCGGACAGCAGCGCGAGCTCGCGCGCGCCGTCCTGCGGGGCCTGGTCGCTACGGCCGAATGTCTCGCTCATCGGGTGTCCCTCTCGCCGCCGGCTCGCCCGACCACGGGTGGACGGCGGACGACGGGCCTCGCGAGGCGCCCGTGCCGACCATCGTCCGGCGGTCGGGTGTAGACCTTAGGCACAAGTCTCGCCCGTGCACACGGACGACACCCAGGGTGAGACGGCGGCGCCCCGATCGTTACCGGACCGTCACGCGCCCGACACGTCGGGCGCCCCGCCGGCCTCGTCCGCGCCCTGCTGCACGCCGTGCTCCGCGCCACGGTCCGTGCTCTGCTCGGCGCCCGGACCGGTCGTCTGCTCGGGGCCCTGGCCGACGTCGCGCCGCACGCGCCGGATCTTCTTCTCGGAGACCGGGCGCTCGCCCAGCTCCTCGGGCGACCACTGCTCCGCGTCGGTCGGGTACGCGCCCTTGGCCGGGCGGCGCTTGCGCTCGGGCGGCGCGACGCCGTCCGCGAGGCGCCGTGCGGTGAGCAGGAACCCGGTGTGCCCGATCATGCGGTGCTGCGGCCGCACCGCGAGACCCTCGAGGTGCCAGCCGCGCACCATCGACTCCCACGCGACGGGCTCCGCGTAGCGGCCGTCGGCCCGCAGGTCCTCCGCGAGGCGCGAGAGCTGGGTCGTCGTGGCGACGTAGCACACGAGGACGCCGCCGGGCACGAGCGCGCGCGCGACGACGTCGAGGTTCTCCCAGGGCGCGAGCATGTCGAGCACGACGCGGTCGACCGTGCCGTCCTCGGCGACGGTCGGGAGCACGTCGGCGAGGTCGCCCACGGACAGCGTCCAGGCCGGGTGCTCGCCGCCGAAGAACGTCTCGACGTTGCCGCGCGCGATCGCGGCGAAGTCCTCGCGCCGCTCGATCGAGTGCAGCTCGCCCGCGTCGCCGACGGCGCGCAGCAGCGACATCGTCAGCGCGCCCGACCCGACGCCCGCCTCGACGACGCGCGCGCCCGGGAAGATGTCCGCCATCGCGACGATCTGGCCGGCGTCCTTCGGGTAGACGACCGCCGCGCCGCGGGGCATCGAGAGCACGTAGTCCGCGAGGAGCGGGCGCATCGCGAGGTACTCGATCTCGGCGGTGTTGCGCACGACGCTGCCCTCGGGGCGGCCGATGAGGTCGTCGTGCCGCAGGTAGCCCTTGTGCGTGTGGAACGTCGCGCCCGGCGCGAGCGTGATGGTGTGCAGGCGACCGCGCGGGTCCGTGAGCTGGACCTTGTCCCCCACGCGGAGCGGGCCGCGGCGCTCGTCCGCGCCCGTCGCGCCGGGGCGGTCGGACGCGCCGTGCGCGGGGGCGGCTGCGCCGTCCCCACCGGGCTGCGGGGTCGGGTGGCCGGGCGTGGTGGCGGGCTCGGAGGTCACGGGCGACCATCCTACGGGCCGCCCGCCCCGCGCCCGACGCCGGTCGGTCGCGCGCGCGGACGACGCGCCGGTCACCGTCCGCGTCGGGCGTCCCGCAGCGCCGCGACGACCCGGGCGACCTCGAGCGCGCCGACGACGCGGCCGCCGTCGGTCACGACGACGACCGCCGCGTCCCGCCCGACGCGCGAGAGCTCGGCGAGCATGTCCTGCCCCGCACCGTGGGCGTCGATCGTCGCGGCCCCGGGCAGGGGCACGGCGACGGCGCCGACCGGGGTCGTCTCCGCGGCGTCGGGCGGCACGGCCGCAGCGGCGGCGGGATCCACGTACCCGAGGGGCCGGCCCGCGCCGTCCACCAGGACGGCCACCACGTGCGGACCGCCCGCGAGCGCCACCGAGCGCCCGACCGCGCCGACCGTCGCCGTGGACGGCACGGCGACCGCGGGGCGCGCGAGGCTGCGGACGGTGAGCCCGGACACCGCCTCGCGGGTGCGCCCGACGGTGATGGCCTGCCCCGCGCCGCTCCACAGGAACGCCCCGATGAGCGCCGCCCAGGCGACGGTCCACAGGTCCGGCCGTCCGCCGTAGGTCAGCGGCCACACGAGCGCCCACGCGACGACCCCGACGGCGACCGCGCGCCCGACCCATCCCGCTGCGACCGTGCCCTTCGTCCGCGACCCGGTCGCGGCCCACACGGCGGACTCGAGGATCTGGCCGCCGTCGAGCGGGAGGCCGGGCAGGAGGTTGAAGAAGCCGACGAACGCGTTGGAGAACGCGGCCGCGTACAGCAGGAGGGCGGGCACGGAGAAGGTCGGCTGCGCCTGGAACGTCACCCAGAACACGACCGCGAGCGCCAGGTTGGTCAGCGGTCCGACGACCGAGATGAGGAAGCCGTCGAGCGGGCGCGCCGACGTCCCGGAGTACGCCGTGTGGCCGCCCCAGAGCGTCACCGCGAGCTCGGTCACGTGCTGGCCCCGGGCGCGCGCGACGAGCGCGTGGGCGACCTCGTGCAGGAAGACGGACGCGAAGAGCAGCAGCACGAACGCGAAGGACACGAGGTAGATCTCGGGGCCGAGGTGCGGGGCGAGCCGCTGCACCGTCGGCGCGAAGAGGACCGTGAGGATCGCCGCGGCGAGGAACCACGACGGCGTGAGGATCACCGGTGCGCCGACGACGCGGCCGATCACCCAGCCCTTCGTGCGCGGGCCTGCCGGTGCGGGCGTGCGGGGTGCTCGAGGTTCGGGTCCGTCCACCCTGAGAGCCTATGCGCTCGGCGGGTCCGTCCCGACGGCCCGCGCACCGTCGGGCAGGCCGTCCGGGCGGCTCAGGCGGCGTCGTCCTCCATGAGGTCGACGACGTCGCCCGCGACGAGCCGCGACAGGAGCGCGACGTCGACGAGCTCGAGCGACGGCGTCCGGCTCAGGCCCGGTGCCGGGAGCACCGGGACCACGGCCTCGACGCCCAGCGTCGCGGCCCCCGCGGCGCGGGCCGAGGCGATCCCCGCGGGCGAGTCCTCGATCGCGACGCAGCGCGTGACGTCGACGCCCAGGCGCTGCGCGGCGAGGAGGTAGGGCTCCGGGTCGGGCTTGCCGCGCTCGACCTCGTCGCCGCAGACCAGCACCTGGAACGCGTCCGGCGGCGCCATCTCGGCGATGGGCTGGGCGAGCTCGCGGTAGGACATCGTGACGAGCGCGCACGGCACGCCCGCCTCGCGCAGCGCCGTGAGGAGCTCGCGCGCGCCGGGCTGCCACGGCACCTCGACGCGCACCTGCTCGATCACGCGCCCGATGAGGAACGCGACGACCTCGTCCACCGGTAGGTCGACGCCGCCGCGCTCGCGCAGGATGCGCGCCGACTCGCGCAGCGGGTTCCCGACGAGCGACATCGCGTCCTCGTGCGTCCACGTGCCGCCGTGCGCGGCGACGAGCTCGTGCTCCGCCGCGATCCAGTAGGGCTCGGTGTCGACGAGCGTCCCGTCCATGTCCCACAGGACCGCCTCGGGCAACGCGGGGACCTCTAGACGCTCGGCAGAGCGCTGACCTGCGGACGTGCTGTCAGGACGAGAAGGCAAAGCGGTCTCCATCAACGGTCGTACGACGAACCCCTGCACCCTCGACCCTAACCGGGCGGCTCTGCCGCGGGCGCGCCGCCGTTCCTGGGCGTGCGGTCGCGCGCGACGGCTTCTGGCGACGCCGCTCCCGAACTCGCGCGCCGGTCGACAGAAGCGTGCGGCTTCCCTAGGCTGCTGAGCGCCCGCCACCGCCGTCGGGCCCGACGAAGGAGTCGCCATGTCCGCACCCCCCGTCCGCCGCCCGCTCGTGCTCGCCCTCGCCGGGGTGCTCGTGCTCGCCGGGACCGCGCTCCCCGCGAGCGCCGCCGTCCCCGACCCCGTGGTGACCGGCCCGGTGCCCGCGACGACGGCGCCCGGCGATCCCGCCCATGGATATCCGTTCCTCGCGACCGACTACGACCTGGCCGCGCGCGGCTACGTCGAGGAGGAGTTCTTCGTCGAGGGCGAGGCGACCCGCTACCAGGCGGACGGCGTGACGGACGCGACGGTCCTCAGCACCGGGCACGCGTTCCGGACCCGCGTCGTGGTGCGCCGGCCCGTCGACCCCGCGACGTTCAACGGCACGGTGATCGCCGAGTGGTACAACGTCTCGAACCAGTGGGACCAGGAGGTCGACTGGTTCCAGACGCACGAGCACCTGGTGCGCGAGGGCTACGCGTGGGTCGGGGTGTCGGCGCAGCGGGCGGGCGTGCACTCGCCCACCGGCCTACGGGCCTGGAGCCCCGAGCGCTACGGCACGCTCGACCTCACCGACGGCGGCACCGTGACCGACGACACCCTCTCGTGGGACGTCTTCAGCCAGGCCGTGGCCGCGGTGCGCGACCCCGCGGGCACGGCGCCGCTCGGTCCGCTCGAGGCGGAGCGCGTCGTCGCGACCGGGCACTCGCAGTCGGCGGGGCGGCTGTGGTCGTACGTGAACTCGGTCGACCCGCTCGCGGGGGTCGTCGACGCCGTCGTGCTGCACGGCGGGGGCGGCCTGCTGCGCGACGACCTCGAGACGCCGGTGTTCAAGATCAACAGCGAGACCGACGTCGCGATCGACCTCCTCGGGGCGGCGCAGCGCCAGCCCGACACCGACCTGCGGCGCACGTGGGAGGTCGCGGGCGCGTCGCACGGCGACTGGAAGCTCATCACCGACTACGGGAGGCTGCGGATCCGCGACGTCGGCTCCGCGCCCGGCGGCTACCCCGGGACGCCGCAGACGTGCGAGGAGCCGTCCGGCTCCCGGGTACCTCAGCACCTCGTCCAGGCGTCGGTGTACGACCACGTGGCCGCGTGGGTCGCGGACGGGACGGCCCCACCGTCGGCGGCGCCCATCACGCTGACCGACCAGGCGCCGCGCCAGGTGGTGCGCGACGAGCGCGGCCTGGGCCTGGGCGGCGTCCGGCTCGCGCAGCAGGACGTCCCGACGCGGATCAACTCCGGCGCCAACGCCGGGCCCGGGTTCTGCTTCCTCGACGGCGGCTCGCGCCCGGTCGACGACGCCACGCTCGCGGCCTGGTACCCGGACGTCGAGGACTACCGCGACGCCGTCGTCGCGTCGACCCGTGCCGCGGTGGAGGCGGGCTTCGTGGGTGCCGACGTCGCGGCCGACCCCTCCTGGTACACCGACGTCGTCGACCTCGTCGACGAGCGTGTCGCCGCGGGCACGGTCGAGCCGGAGGCCGGGGCGCAGGTCCAGGTCCGGATACGGCGCGCGCTCGAGGCCGCGGACCGGCGTGACTGGGACGCGGCGCAGACCCTGGTCCAGGAGGCGCTCGCTCTCGGCTCCACGGCGATCGAGGACGCCGGCGCGTCGGCGAGCGTCGTGCGCTCGACCACGGCCGTGCTCGGCGTCCTCGCGCTGTCCGCCGCCCTCGACGGCCCCGACGTCTCCGCGACCGCCGTCCCCCGGTGCCTGGCCGGGCGGGCGTACGTCGCGGTCCGCGCGACGAACGACGGCGCGGTGCCCGTGGACGTCACGCTGAGCACGCCGTTCGGTGAGCGCACCGTGGCGGGCGTCGCGCCCGGCGCGTCCGCGTACCAGTCGTTCTCGGCGCGCTCGGCCACGCTCGACGCGGGCAGCGCGCTGGTGACGGCCACGGGAGACGGGCGGTCGTCGTCGGACGACGTCGCCTACCCGGCGCTCGACTGCGGCTGAGGCGGCTACGCCGGGCGCGAACCCGCCCCGACGCCGTCGGGCCCGGCCGCATAGGCTGGGGTGATGACCGAGAACGCGACCGAGGGCACCCGCCAGACCGTGATGATCGCGGCGTTCGAGGGCTGGAACGACGCCGGGAGCGCCGCCACGGCCGCCCTCCAGCACCTGCACGAGGTGTGGGGCGCCGAGGACGTCGACGAGCTGGACCCGGAGGAGTACCACGACTTCCAGGTGAACCGCCCGGTCGTCACGACCGACGACGACGGCCGCCGCGAGATCACGTGGCCCACGACGACGATCGCGTCGGCGGTCCTGTCGCCGACGGGTCGCCGCGTGGTGCTCGTGCACGGCATCGAGCCGTCCATGCGCTGGCGCCGGTACTGCCGCGAGCTGCTCGACGTCGCGGAGGAGCACGGCGTGCGCACGGTCGTCACGCTCGGCGCGCTGCTCGCGGACGTGCCGCACACGCGGCCGATCCCCATGACGGCGACGTCGGAGAGCGTGGGCCTGCAGGCCGTGCTCGACGTCGAGCCGAGCACGTACGAGGGTCCGACGGGCATCGTCGGCGTCCTCCAGCACGCCGCGGCGGAGCGCGGGATGCAGTCCGTGTCGCTCTGGGCGGCCGTGCCGCACTACGTGGCGCACCCGCCGTCGCCCAAGGCGACGCTCGCGATCCTCGCGCGCATCGAGGAGCTGCTGTCCGAGCCGATCCCGCTGGGCGACCTGCCGGAGGACGCCGAGGCGTGGCAGCACGGCGTCGACGAGCTCGCCGCAGAGGACGCGGAGATCGCGGAGTACGTCCAGCAGCTCGAGGAGGCGAAGGACACGGCCGAGCTCCCCGAGGCGAGCGGCGAGGCCATCGCGCGCGAGTTCGAGCGCTACCTGCGCCGCCGCGACCGCGGCAACCCGGGCAAGGGCCCGACCGTCTGACGCACGGCCCGCCTCGCGGGCGGCGGTGTCAGCGCGGGGCGGCTCGTCAGAGCCGGACGCCCAGCAGGGCGTTCACCGCGCGCGCGACGACGCCCGGGGCGCCCTCCTCGTCGCGAGAGGTGTCACGACCGGGGCGCAGCGACTCCGCGGCCCAGGCGTCCACGGCGGCGAGCGCCGTCGGGGCGTCGAGGTCGTCGGCGAGCGCGGCGCGCACGGCCGCGAGCGTCGCGGTCGCGTCCGGGCCACCGTTGCCGGACACGGCGTCGCGCCACGTCTCGAGACGTCGCACGCCCGCGGGCAGGTCGTCGTCGGTCCACTCCCACTCGCCGCGGTAGTGGTGCGCGAGCAGCGCGAGGCGGATCGCCATCGGGTCGACGCCCGTAGCCCGCAGGTTCGACACGAGCACGAGGTTGCCGCGCGACTTGCTCATCTTCTCGCCCTCGTACGCGACGAGTCCGGCGTGCACGTGCGCGCGGGGCGCACCGCCGCCCGCGAGCATGCGGTCGTGCGACGACGACATCTCGTGGTGCGGGAACAGCAGGTCCGCTCCCCCGCCCTGCACGTCGAACGGCAGGCCGAGCCCGTCGCGCGAGATGACCGCGCACTCCACGTGCCAGCCGGGGCGGCCGGTGCCGAGCGCGCCGCCGTCCCACGCGGGCTCCCCCGGGCGCTCGCGGCGCCACAGCAGCGGGTCGAGCGCGTCCTTCTTGCCCTCGCGGTCGGGGTCGCCGCCGCGCTCGGCGAAGAGGTGCTCCATGACGTCGCGCGCGAGCCGTGAGACCGAGCCGAACGCGCAGTCGGCCGAGAGGTCGGCGTAGACGTCGCCCAGGCCGGGGTCGGTACCGCCCGCACCGGGCTCGACCGGGACGCGGTACGCGAGGCCCGCGTCGAGGAGCTGGGTCACCGCGTCCACGACGGCGGGGATCGTCTCCACCGCGCCCTCGTAGACGTCGGGCGGGACGACGCCGAGCGCCGTCATGTCCTCGGCGAACAGCGCGGTCTGCTCGACGGCGAGCGCGCGCCAGTCGACGCCGGTCGCGGCGGCACGCTCCAGCAGCGGGTCGTCGACGTCGGTGACGTTCGACGCGTAGCGCACGCGGTGCCCGGCGTCCGTCCACGCGCGCACGAGCAGGTCGAACGCGACGTAGGTGGCCGCGTGGCCGATGTGCGTCGCGTCGTAGGGCGTGATGCCGCACACGTACAGGGTGGCGTCCTCGCCCGCGGCGGCGACGACGAGCTCACGGGTCGACGAGTCGTGCACCCGGACCGGGAGGCCTCGTCCGGGGAGCTCGGGGATCTGCGGGGCGGGCCAGCTGTGCACGCGTCAACCTTAGCCGCCGGGGCGCCGCCGTCGGACCGCCGTCCGGCACGCGGGCGAGGCGCGGCGCCGCGCCCGACGGCGACCGGGCAGGTCCGTGCGGGGCGCGGGACAATGCGGACGTGACGAACCCCACCGAGCCGCGGACGGGCACCCCGCCCGACGGCGCGCCCGCCCCGGCGCCCCGACGACCGACCGTGCGCGCCGTCGCGGCGTGGACGGTCGAGCCCGGCGCCGACGGCGTGCACCCGGCCGATCCCGGCACCCTGGACACGCCTGGCGACCGGCACGCCGCCCGCGCCACGGTGACCTGGGCGCGTCTGGAGGACCTCGACGCCGTGCTCGACGCCGCGGCCCAGGTCACGACCGGGGTGGGCCCGACGCGGCAGGACCTCGCGCGGCACAACCGCCACCCCTTGGCGCACGTGCGCCGCGTCGCGGCGGACTGGCTCCTCCTGGTGACCCCGACGGCATGGTTCACCGAGTCGGACCGCCAGGTGCACACGGGCCAGTTCGCCGCGCTGCTCGGCCCGGGCCTCGTCCTCACCGCCGAGGAGGGCGACGCGGACGTGCACGCGATCATGCTCGACAAGGTCGCCGCGCCCGGCGACCCCCACGGCTCGCCCGTCCAGCGGATCGTCTCCGCCGCGGTCCTCGCCATCGTCGGCGGCGCCTCGCAGGTCGAGCTGGGCCTGGGCGACGCCGTCGCCGACACCGAGCGCGTGGTGTTCGACCAGCAGCGCGAGGACCCGGTCGAGCGCATCTACGACCTCAAGCGCGAGATCACCGAGGCGCGGCGCGCCCTGATGCCCGTCACGGCGGAGCTGCCCGAGCTGCTCGACCCGGACGTCCCCGACCACCTCGGGGTGAACCGGCGCATGCTCGAGCGCGTCGTGACGACGGTCGAACGGATCGACCGGCACCTCGACGCGCACGACGACCTGCTCTCGGACATGCTCCAGGTCCACATGACCCAGGTCTCGGTGCGGCAGAACGAGGACATGCGCAAGATCTCGGCGTGGGCGGCGATCCTCGTGTACCCGACGATCGTCGCGGGCGTGTACGGGATGAACTTCCGCAACATGCCGGAGCTGCACTGGGCGTTCGGCTACCCCTTCGCGCTCGCCCTCATGGCGGGCGGCTGCGTCCTGCTCTACCGCGTCTTCAAGCGCGTCGGCTGGCTCTGACCGCGGCCCGAGAGGGTCACGGCGTCGAGACGGCCGTCCCGCCCGGCTCCAGCACGCCCACGAGCAGGAGCAGCACGACGAGCGCCGCGAGCACGAGGCGGTAGACCACGAACGGCGTGTAGCTGAAGGTCGAGACGATCTTGAGGAACGCGATGATGACGAAGTACCCGACGACGAACGCGACGAGCGTCGCGATGAGGGTCGCCCCGGCGCCGGGGGCCCCGGGTGCCGGCTCGTCCGCGGACTTGAAGAGCTGGTAGAAGCCCGAGCCCATGACGGCCGGGATCGCGAGGAGGAACGAGTAGCGCGCCGCCGCCTCGCGCGTGAAGCCCATGAGCAGGCCGGCGGTGATCGTGCCGCCCGAGCGCGAGACGCCGGGGACGAGCGCGAGCGCCTGCGCGAAGCCGAACGCGACCGCCTGCCCGGCCGAGAGCTCGCGCAGCGTGCGCCGCTTGGCGCCGATGCGGTCGGCCCAGCCGAGCAGGAGCGCGAAGACCGCGAGCATGAGCGCCGTCAGGTAGAGGTTCCGGAACGTGTTCTCGATCGCGTCCTGGAACAGCAGGCCGAGCAGCACGATGGGCACCGAGCCGAGCGCGATGTACCAGGCCATCGCGGCGTCGTGGTCGTGCCGGCCGAGCCGCGCCCGCCAGTCCGTGCCGTGGTCGCCGCGCACCGAGCGCCACCACGCGGCGCAGATGCGCGCGATGTCCCGCCGGAAGTACAGCAGCACCGCCGTCTCGGTCCCGATCTGCGTGATCGCCGTGAAGGCGGCACCCGGGTCCTGCGACCCGATCAGCTCGCCGACGATGCGCAGGTGGGCGCTCGACGAGATCGGGAGGAACTCGGTCAGGCCCTGGACGAGGCCGAGGAGGACGGCTTCCCACGCGTTCACGAGCGGTCACGATACCCGCTCGGGGCGCGGCAGCCGCGCACGTGCAGACCCGCGACCGAGCGGGTGAACCTGGGCCGACCAGGTCGCCGACCGCGCGCCCCGACGGTCGCCCGCGGGCCCCCGCCGGTACCCTCGGCAACCATGGAGAACCGCCACCTCGGCAGCACCGGCCTGCGCGTGTCCGAGCTCGGGCTCGGCACCATGACGTGGGCCCGGGACACGGACGAGCTCGACGCGGCCGAGCAGCTGCGGGACTTCGTGGACGCCGGCGGCACCCTCGTGGACACGGCCGCCTCCTACGCCGACGGCGACGCCGAGTCGCTCCTCGGGTCGTTGCTCGGGGCGAAGGTCGACCGGCGAGACGTCCTGCTCTGCACCAAGGCGGGGGTGCGCCACACGCCGTCGGGCCCCGTGGTCGACGCGTCCCGCGGCGCGCTCCTCGACTCGCTCGACGACTCGCTCGCGCGCCTGGGCACCGACCACGTCGACCTGTTCCTCGTGCACGCGCCCGACCCGCGCACGCCGTTCACCGAGACGCTGTCGGCGCTGCGCCACGCGGTGACCTCCGGGCGCGCGCGCTACGTCGGGCTGTCCAACCACCCGGGATGGGCGACGGCGCGGGCCGCGACCCTCCTCGGCGGGACCGACGACGTCGGCCTCGCCGCCGTCCAGCTCGAGTACTCGCTGCTCCAGCGCGGCGCCGAGCGCGAGGTCGTCCCGGCCGCCGAGTCGCTGGGCCTGGGCCTGCTCGCGTGGTCCCCGCTCGGGCGCGGCGTCCTCACCGGCAAGTACCGGCGCTCGCTCCCCGCCGACTCGCGCGGCGCGTCCCCGCACCTCGCCGCGTTCGTCGAGCCGTACCTCGACCACGCGTCGTCGGGGATCGTCGAGGCCGTCGTCACCGCCGCGGAGGGCCTGGGCCGCGCGCCGCTCGATGTCGCGCTGTCCTGGCTCCTGGGGCGCCCCGCCGTCGCGAGCGCGGTGGTCGGTGCGCGCACCCCGGCGCAGCTGCGCACGTCGCTCGCCGCGACCGACCTCGTGCTTCCCGACGCCGTGCGCGCCGCGCTCGACGACGTGAGCGCGCTCGACGTCGGCTACCCCGAGCGGTGGTGACCCCGTCCTTCCCTCGGCGACCTCGGGCGGCTCAGCGCGCGCCGTCGGTCTCGAGCTCGCCGGAGAGGACGTCGTCGTCGAGCGTGTCGTCGAGGTCGTCGTCCTCCTCCGCGTCGTCGTCCTCGTCGTCCTCGTCGTCGTCCTCCTCCGCGAGGTAGAACGGCGTCGCCTCCCCGTGCACCTGTCCCAGCGCCTCGTCGTACACCTCGAAGGCGTCCCCGAGGACGTAGTAGGCGTCGTCGACCGCGGGGTCGTCCTCCCCGCGACGTGCGGCGACGGCGTTGTAGTGGGCTTCGAGCGCGGCGATGAACCGGTCGAGCGCGGCACGCGGGTCAGCGGTCATACCCTGACGGTAGCGCCGAGAGGGGCACAATGGCACTCGTTGGCCGGGTCGGTCCCACCACCCGGCCCGCGACCGAGACAGGCGAGAGAGGACGGTGGCACGTGGAGGAGAGGCCGACGTCACGCCGGAGGTCCGGATGGGCCGCGCACGGCGGGCAGTACGAGTACCGCGTCCTGACGATCGACCGCTCCACGAGCCGGTCGGACGCGAGCAGGCTCCTCACCGACGAGGCGGAGTACGGGCGCTGGGAGCTGGCCCGCACCCGGCTGTACGTCGGGGGCGAGCGCCGGGTCTGGCTGCGGCGCAAGATCATCCGGGTCAGCTCGACGCTGTGAGCACGAGCACGATCCGGTGAGAGCGGCCCGGTGAGCGGCGAGCACGAGGCGGCGCCGGCCGTCTTCACGAAGTCGCGCGCCGCGGCTCCGGCGGGGTTCTTCCGCTGCGAGGCCGCCGGGCTGGCATGGCTCGACGTCCCGGGCGGGCCGCGCGTCGCCCGCGTGCTCGACGTCGGCCCCGACCACCTCGACCTGGAGCGCGTGCCGACGACCGCGCCGACCCGCGAGGCGGCCCGGGCGTTCGGGCGGGCGCTCGCCGTCGTGCACGACACCGGGGCGCCGGCCTGGGGTGCTGCCCCGCCGGGGTGGTCCGGTGAGGCGTTCTTCGGCCCGCTCGACGACCCGCTGCCGCTGCCGACGGGCGCGTGGCCGGACTGGCCGACCTTCTACGCCGAGGCGCGCCTCCTGCCGGTCGCGCGGCAGGGCCGCGACCGGGGTGCGCTCGACGCCGAGGACGCGCGGCTCCTCGACCGCCTCGCCGCGCGCCTGACCGACCTCGCCCGCCCCGCGCTCGACCACGCGCCGGCGCGCGTGCACGGCGACCTCTGGTCGGGCAACGTGCTGTGGGCGCCAGGCCGGGGCGGCGCCCCGGACGACCGCACGGGCGGCTCGGCGGGCGCGGTCGAGGCCGTGCTCATCGACCCGGCCGCGCACGGCGGGCACCGCGAGGCCGACCTCGCGATGCTCGCGCTGTTCGGCGCGCCGTTCCTCGACGAGATCTTCGCCGCGTACGACGCCGCGCACCCGCTCGCGCGCGGGTGGCGCCACCGCGTCGCGCTGCACCAGGTGTACCCGGTCGCGGTGCACGCGGTGCTGTTCGGCGGGGGGTACCGCGCGCAGCTGCGCTCCTGCGTCCGAGCGCTGCTCGGCGAGACCTGACCGCGCGACGCCCTCCGGTCAGCAGGTGCGCAGGAGCCGGTCCAGGACGCGCACGCCGAACCGCAGCGAGTCGACGGGCACGCGCTCGTCGACGCCGTGGAACATGCCGGAGAAGTCGAGGTCGGCGGGCAGGCGCAGCGGCGCGAAGCCGTAGCCCGTGATCCCGAGCCGGGCGAGCGACTTGTTGTCCGTGCCGCCCGACAGCGTGTACGGCAGCACCGTCGCCTCCGGGTCCTCCGCGAGCAGCGAGTCCACCATCGCGTCCACCAGGTCGCCCTCGAACGGCACCTCGAGCGCGATGTCGCGGTGGATCTCCTCGACCCGCACGTGCTCGCCCGCGAGCGCGCGGAGCGTCGCGAACCCGTCCTCCTCGTGGCCCGGCAGGAGGCGCGCGTCGATCGCCGCCTCGGCGCGGCCGGGGATGACGTTCGCCTTGTAGCCCGCGGCGAGCTGCGTCGGGTTCGACGTGTGCCGCACCGTGGCGCCGACGAACCGCGACGCCGGGCCCAGCGCGGCCACGAGGGCCTCGATCGACCGGGAGTCCTCGGGGTCGTACCGCAGGCCCGTGAGGTCCGCCACGCCGCGCAGCAGCTTGTCGACCGTCGGCGTGAGCGTGTTCGGCCAGTGGTGCGTCCCGATGCGCGCGACCGCCTCGGCGAGCCGCGTCACCGCGTTGTCGTCGTTCACCTGCGACCCGTGCCCGGCGCGGCCCTCCGCGACGAGGCGCAGCCAGGCGATGCCCTTCTCCGCCGTCTGGAGCAGGTAGGCCCGCCGCCCCCCGACCTCGACCGAGAACCCGCCGACCTCGCTGATCGCCTCGGTCGCGCCCTCGAACAGCTCGGGCCGGTGGTCGACGGCGTAGCGCGCCCCGTAGGCACCGCCCGCCTCCTCGTCCGCGAAGAACGCGACGACGACGTCGCGCGCGGGCTTGCGGCCCTCGCGCACCATCTGGCGCACGACCGCGAGGATCATCGCGTCCATGTCCTTCATGTCGACGGCGCCGCGCCCCCACAGCAGGCCGTCGATCTCCTCGCCCGCGAACGGGTCCACCGACCAGTCCTCCGCCTGCGCGGGGACGACGTCGAGGTGACCGTGGAGCACGAGCGCCGGTCGCGTCGGGTCCGCGCCCTCGAGCCGCACGACGACGCTCGCCCGGCCGGGCTCCGACTCGAACAGCTCCGGCTCGAGCCCGACCTCGTGCAGCAGCCCCATGACGTACTCCGCGGCGGCCCGCTCCCCCGGGCCCGACCCGTCGCCGAAGTTCGACGTGTCGATGCGCAGCAGCTCGCGGCAGATCCGCACGACCTCGTCCTCGGCGCGCGGCACCGCGCCGGGGGTCGCGTCGGTCGCCGCGAGGGCGCTGGCCAGGGAGTCCGGGTGCGGAGCGGTCATGAGCGACACGCTACCCGTCGCCGCAGGACGCGCCGACCGCCGGGCCCGACCGCCCATATCCCGGACGCGCCGTCGTCCGGCGTGCGGCTCAGTGACCGCCGTGCGGGCCCCGAGCGAGGCCGCGGGGGCCCGTGCCGCCGAGGGGCGCGGCGTCGTGACCGGGGTGCGGGGAGCCGTCGGGCGCGTCGAGGCGCGACGGCGCCTGCTCGCCCGGGGCGACGACGACGAGCTGGCCCATCATGCCGCGGTCCTCGTGCGTGAGCAGGTGGCAGTGGAACATGTACGGGGTCGTCGGGTCGGTCGTGCCCTCGGCGGCGTCGAACCGCACGAGGAGTCGCGTCACGCGCCCCGGCTGGACGTAGACCGTGTCCTGCCAGCCGGCGAGGTCGGGGCCGGGCGGCTCGCCGGCGACGTCGAGCACGCGGAACCGGACGTCGTGCACGTGGAAGTTGTGCGGGGTGTCGTCGAGGCCCGTGACCTCCCAGACCTCGGTCTCGCCGACGGTGACGACCTCGTCGACCCGGTTCATGTCCATGGACCGGCCGTTGATCGCGCTCCCGGAGAGCTCGAAGCGCCGGGTGCGGACGGCGTCGGACTCGTCGAGCGCGTCGGCCGGGTCGGTCGCTCCGAGGACGGCCGGGACGTCCGGGCTGGGCGCGAGCGTCGCGGCCGCGCGCAGCTCGAGGAGGTCGAACGTGTCGTCCCCGCCGGAGAAGCGCTCGAACACGGGGTTGACGCCGAGGTCGGGCGGGAAGCTGCGCAGCACCTCGCGCTGCCCGGGCGTCAGAGTCACGACGACCTCGGCGCGGTCGCCGGGCGAGAGCCGGACCCGCTCGACGGTCTGCGGCGCGGCGAGCAGGCCGCCGTCGGTCCCGACGAGCCGGAACGCGCCCCCGTCGGCGAGCCCGACGTCGTAGACGCGCGAGTCGGAGCCGTTGAGCAGGCGGAGCCGGACGCGCTCGGTCGTGACGTCGAGGTAGGGGCCCGGCGTGCCGTTGACGAGGACCGTGTCGCCGAGCGTGCCGACCGGCGACAGGAACGACACCGCGTCGTCGAGCCGGCCGTCGGCGTGGAAGCGCTTGTCCTGGAGGATCACCGGGATGTCGTCGACGCCGTACTCGTGCGGCAGGTCGGCAGCCGGGCCCTCCGAACCGACGGGGTCGTCGAGGAGGAACATCCCCGCGAGGCCGCGGTACACCTGGTCCGCCGTGCGACCGTGCAGGTGCGGGTGGTACCAGAGCGTCGCGGCGGGCTGGTCGACCGTCCACGTGGGCGACCATGTCTTGCCGGGCTCGACCATCTGGTGCGGGCCGCCGTCCATCGCGGGCGGCAGGTGCATGCCGTGCCAGTGGAGCGTCGTCGTCTCGTCGAGCGCGTTCGTCACGTCGACGCGCACCCGCTCGCCCCGCGCGGCCCGCAGCGTGGGCCCGAGGTAGTCCCCGTTCAGGCCGATCGTCGGTGTGGGCGCGGACGCGCCGAGGTCCGCGAGGCCCGCGCGCGCCTCGAGCGCGAAGACGCGCACGCCGTCCTCCACGCGCGACTCCGCGAGGGGCGGGACGGCGAGAGCTCGGGTGAACTCCACGGCGCCGGCCGTGCTCGTCGCGGCGCGCGCCCACGCGACGCCGAGGACGGCGACGACCGTCCCGACGAGCAGGAGCGCGCCCAGGCCGAGCACGAGGACGACCCGCCGCGCACGGTGCGGCGGGCCCGCGGCCGGGACGACGGCGGGCGGGACGGTCGGCGAGGTCGGCATGGCGGCTGGGCTCCAGGGGACGACGGCGGCCTCCGGGACCGGGGCCGGTGGCGGCCCGGGCGAGGGCCACGTGTCGACGCTAGGAGGCCCGCGGGGCGTCGGGCGTCGGCCGGGCGGCGTACGCGCGCCCGGAGCGGACCCTGAGCGCGGGCCGGGGAGGCTCAGGGGCCTCCCCGGGCCGTCGGCTCAGGCGTCGAGGCCGCGGCGCGCGAGGAGCGGCGCGATGTCGGCGTCGCGGCCGCGGAGCTCCCGGAACGACTGCAGCGGGTCCTGCGAGCCGCCGCGCGCGAGCAGCACGCGGCGGAAGCGCTCGCCGTTCTCGCGCGACAGGCCGCCGTTCTCGCGGTACCACTCGACCGTGTCGGCGTCGAGGACCTCGGACCAGATGTACGAGTAGTACCCGGCCGCGTACCCGCCCCCGAACACGTGGTTGTAGTACGTCGTGCGGTAGCGCGGCGGGACGGGCGCGAACGCGACGCCCGCCGCCTCGAGCGCGGCGGCCTCGAACGGCACGACGTCGGCCTCCGACGCGGGGACGCCGTCGGGCCCGACCTGGTGCCAGGCCTGGTCGAGCAGCGCCGCGGCGAGGTACTCGGTCGTGCCGAAGCCCTCGTTGAACTGGCGCGAGGCGAGCATCGTGTCGACCCACTCGGCAGGCATCGGCTCGCCCGTGACGTGGTGCACCGCGTAGGAGCGCAGGACCGACGGCTCCCACGCCCACATCTCGTTGACCTGCGAGGGGTACTCGACGAAGTCGCGCGGCACCTCGGTGCCGGACTGCGACGGGTAGCGCACGTCGGAGAACAGGCCGTGCAGCGCGTGCCCGAACTCGTGGAAGAGCGTGATGACCTCGTCCCACACGAGCAGCGTGGGCTGGCCGGCCGGCGGCTTGACGATGTTGAGGTTGTTGACGACGACCGGCTTCTGCCCGAGCAGGTGGTTCTGGTCGACGAGGTTGTTCATCCAGGCGCCGCCGCGCTTGGACTCGCGCGTGTACCAGTCAGCGAGGAAGAGACCCAGGCCCTGGCCCGGCTCCCCCGGCGTCTCGGCGTCGAACACCTCGAAGACGCGCACGTCCGGGTGGTACCCGACGAGGTCGTGGCGCTCGGCGAAGGAGATGCCGAACAGGCGGTTCGCGGCCAGGAACACGCCGTCGTGCACGACGCGCTCGAGCTCGAGGTACGGGCGCAGCAGCGCGTCGTCGAGCGCGTAGCGGTCCTTGCGCACGCGCTCGGCGTAGAACGACCAGTCGGACGCGCGCAGCGTCGCGCCCGGCTCGTCGGCCCGCAGCGCCGTCTCGAGGTCGGCCGCCTCGCGGCGCGCGTTCGCGACGGCGGCAGGAGCGAGCCGCCCGAGCATCGCGTTCACGGCCTCGGTCGTCTTGGCGGTCGCGTCCTCGGCGACGTACGCGGCGTGGTGCTCGTAACCGAGCAGGCGTGCGCGCTCGGCGCGCAGGCGCACGGTCTCGAGCACGATCTCGCGCGTGTCGTGGTCGTCGCCGGTCGCACCGCGCGACTCCGACGCCTGCTGCACGCGCTCGCGCACGTCGCGGCGCGCGAGCGAGGCGAGGACGCCCTGCTGGGTGGGGAGCTGCATCTCCAGCAGCCACGCGCCCTCGTGCCCCCGCGCGGCGGCGGCCGCCGCCGCGCCCGCGACGGCGTCCTCGGCCAGGCCGTCGAGCTCCGCGCGGTCGGTGACGAGCACGCTCGCGGCGTTCGCGCCGGCGAGCAGCTTGCGGCCGAACGCGGCCTCGAGCGTGGTCAGGCGGCCGTTGAGCGCGCGCAGGCGCTCCTGCTGCTCCGCGTCGAGCTCCACGCCCGAACGGCGGAACCGGACGAGCAGCGTGCGGAGCAGCCACGCGGCGTCCGGCTCGAGGGTCTGCTCGCCGGCGTCCACCGCGTCCTGGAGCGCGCGGGCGCGGGCGTAGAGGCGCGCGTCCATGTAGATCGCGTCGTGGTGCGCGGCGAGCTCGGGCGCGAACTCCTCCTCGATCTGCTCCAGGCCCGGCGTCGCGTCGGCCGAGAGCTGGTTGTAGAACGCGTTGAGCACGCGCGCGAGGTCGCGGCCCGACCGCTCGAGCGCCTCGAGCACGCTCGCGGCGGTGGGCGGCGCGTCGTCGCTCGCGATCGCCTCGATCGCCGCGCGCTGCGCGGCCGTCGCGGCCCGCAGCGCCGGGAGGTAGTGCTCCTCACGGATGGCGTCGTAGTCGGGCAGCTCGTACGGCAGCACCGACGGCGCCGCGAACGGGTTGGCGGGGTCGAGGTCGAGAAGGGCCGGCGCGGTGGTGGGCGCGGGCGCGTCGGCGCGCGTCGTGGGCTCGGAGGTCATGGTGCCCATCTTGGCCCGCGGGCGGGCACGACGGAAACGGATACCTCGCCGCCCGGGAGCGCCGTGGCGGTACGGCGTCAGGCCGCGCGGCCCGACGGCGGCGCGTCCGCCGGCCACGGCTCCGCCGGCTCGCGCGGGTCGTCGGGCAGGAGCGTGCCGAGCCACGCGTCACGTCGCTCGCCGCGCTGCAGCGCGAAGCCGCGCACCGTGCCCTCGACCCGGAAGCCGAGGCGCCACGCGGTCCGGCGCGAGGGCCAGTTGCCGACGTACGCCTGCCAGAAGAGCCGCGCGAGACCCGCCCCCTCGGGGTCGAGAGCCCAGTCGACGACGAGGCGGCCCGCAGCCGTCATGAGGCCCCGGCCCCGGGCACCGGGGGCGGTCCAGTAGCCGATCTCGGCCGACCGCCGGCCCTCGGGCGCGTCGTCGAGGCTCAGGCCGATCATGCCGAGGACCGGGCCCACGCCGTCGGGACCGGGGATGCCCGAGCGGCCCGCGCTCTCGCGCACGCCCCACGTGAGGACGTTGCCACGCTCCCACCCGGGACCGACGTACTCCTCGACGAACTGCACCGCGTCCGCGCGCGTGTACGGCGACGGCACCACCGTCCATGCGGCGACGTCGGGGTCCTGGCACGCGGCCGTGATCGCGTCGACGTCGTCGAGGGTCGGGGTGGACAGGTGGACGCGGCCGTCGTCGAGGGCGAAGGGGTGCACCCGCCCGAGCCTGGCACGCCGTGCCGCGCGGCGTCATCCGGAATCGCCGCCCGGAAGATCGCAGCGACGGCCGCGCTCGACCGTGCCCGGACCCGGGTGGGTCACCGGCGCAGGGCGTCCTCCACGGGCGTCCACGGCAGGTCGTGCGCGGCGGCCACCGCCGCGTTGAGGAGCGTGCCGCGGTGGGTGGACGCCCCCGACCGCAGGAGCGGGTCCTCCCGCAGCGCGTCGACCCCGGCGTCCGCGAGCGCCGCGAGGTACGGGAGCGTCGCGCTGGTCAGCGCGAGCGTGCTCGTCACGGGGACCGCGCCGGGCATGTTCGCGACGCAGTAGAACGTGGTGCCGTGGACGGCGAAGGTCGGGTCGTCGTGGGTCGTCGGCCGCGACCCCTCGAAGCACCCGCCCTGGTCCACGGCGACGTCCACGAGCACGGCGCCGGGCCGCATCCGCGCGACGAGGTCGTCGGTGACGAGGCGCGGGGCGCGCGCCCCCGCGACGAGCACGGCGCCGACGACGAGGTCGGCCTCCAGCACCTCGCGCTCGATCGCGTACGCGCTCGACACGACGGTGCGCACGTGCCCGGAGAACTCCCGGTCGACGGCGCGCAGCACGGGCAGCGCGAGGTCGACGACCGTGACCTCGGCGCGCATGCCGACGGCGATCTCGGCGGCGTGGCGCCCCGCGGTGCCGCCCCCGAGCACGACGACCCGGCCGGGTCGCGTCCCGGGCACGCCGCCGAGCAGGACGCCGCGGCCGCCTGCCGGGCGCTGGAGGAGCCACGCGCCGACCTGGGTCGCCATGCGTCCGGCGACCTCGCTCATGGGCGCCAGGAGCGGGAGGGTGCCGTCCGGGGCCCGGGCGGTCTCGTAGGCGACCGCGGTGGTGCCGGCGTCGAGCAGGGCGCGCGTGCACGCCGCGTCGGCCGCGAGGTGGAGGTAGGCGAAGAGCAGGAGGTCGTCGCGCAGGAAGCGGTGCTCGCTCGCGACCGGCTCCTTGACCTTGCAGACGAGCTCCGCCTCGCCCCAGACCTCCTCGGCGGTCGGCACGATGCGCGCTCCCGCGCTCTCGAACTCCGCGTCGGGCAGGTGGGAGCCGGTCCCGGCCCCGGACTGGACGAGCACGTCGTGCCCGGCCCGTACGAGGTGGTGCGCGCCGGCGGGGGTGAGCGCGACGCGGTCCTCGTGGTTCTTGACCTCGGTGGGTATCCCGATCCTCATGGTCCAGTGTGGCCGCAGGCTGCCGTCGTGCGCAGGGTGGCAGGATCTTGTGCCTGCGTGTCCTGCCTGCCACTCGTCCGGCCCCGCCGTCGTTGCCAGGGTGGGCGGGTGGACCCGACGACCTCCCGCACAGCCCGGCCCGCCCCGACGGGCGGCCCGGCCTCCCCCTCCGGACGGGATCTGCCCGCCAGCCCGCTCGACCGGTCCCCGACGGGCACGCTGGGCCTCGCGCGCGGCAGCGCGCTCTACGTCGCGAGCGTCCTCGGGACCGGCGTCCTCGCGCTGCCGGGCCTCGCGACGCGCGTCGCCGGGCCCGCGTCCGTGCTCGCCGTCGCGCTCGTCCTCGTGGCGAGCGTGCCGCTCGCGGGGACGTTCGCCGCGCTCGCCGCACGGCACCCCGACCGGGGCGGGGTCGCGAGCGCGGTGCGTGCGGCGCTCGGCCCGACGGCGGCCCGCGCCACCGGGTACTGGTTCTCCTTCGGTGTGTGCGCGGGCGTCCCCGTCGTCGCGGTGCTCGGGGCCGAGTACGTCGTCGCCGTCGTCGGGGCGGACCGCGCGGTCGTCCCGGTCGTGGCGGTCGCGCTCGTCGTCGTGCCGGCGCTCGCCGTCGCGCTCGGGGTGCGCGTGGCGGGCGCCGTCCAGCTCGGCCTGACGACGCTCCTGCTCGCGGCCGTCGTCGTGGTCGTCGCCGCGGCGGCGCCGGCGGCGAGCGCCGAGCGCTTCACGCCGTTCCTCAGCGAGGGGTGGTCCGGCGTGGGCTCCGCCGTGAGCCTGTTCGTGTGGGCGTTCGCGGGGTGGGAGGTCGGCACGCACGTCTCGGCCGACTTCCGCGACCCGCGGCGCACGATCCCCGCCGCGACGGGCGTGGCGCTCGTCGTGGTCGGCGTCGCGTACCTGGCGCTCCAGGTCACGACGGTCGGGGTGCTCGGGACGGACGCGGGGACGGGGACGGTCGCGCTCCTCGACCTCGCGCGCGTGGGCGCGCCCGGCGCGGGTCCGGTGCTCGTGGGCGTCGTCGCCGCGGTCGTCACGTCCGGGGTGCTCACCGCCTACCTCGCCGCGTTCGCGAACCTCGGGCAGGCGCTCGCCCGGGACGGCGACCTCCCGCGCCCCCTCGCCGCGCTCGCGGGCCGTGCCGGGGTGCCGCGCCGCGCGCTGGCCGTCACGCTCGCTCTCGCTGCGGGCTACCTCGCGGTGCTCGTCGCCACGGGGCTCGACCTCGAGCCGTTCGTCCGCGTCCACACGAGCAGCATGGTGGCCGTCTACGCGCTGGGCATGGTGGCGGCGCTGCGCCTGCTCCCCCGACGCTCTCCCGGCTGGTGGCTCGCCGCGGTCGCGACGGCCCTGACGGCGGTGCTGCTGCTCCTCGCGGGGGCGTCGCTCGTCGCACCGGCGCTGCTCGCCGCGGCCGCGGTCGTGGTGACGCTCGTCCGTCGTGGCGCCGCGCGTGCACGGGCCGACGGCCGGTCGGCCGGGCCCGAGGCCGGCTGACCGGGCCGCGCGGAAATCGCCCGGGCGGCCCGTTCCCCGCGTCCGCGCTCTCCGCTACGGTCGACGCCATGCCCACGTGGACGGACCCCGGCCCGGTGGAGTTCGACGCCGTGGTGGTCGCCGCCGGGACACGGTCGGGAGCGTTCGTCACGCTCCCCGTCGACGTCCTCGACCTGTTCGGGACGCGCGGCCGGGTCCCCGTGCTCGCGGCGGTCGACGACGTCGCGTACCACGCGTCCCTCGTCGCCTACGGCGGCCCGCACCTGCTCGCGGTGCTCCGGTCCGTGCGAGCCGCGACCGGCAAGGACGTCGGGGACACCGTGCACGTCTCGGTCCGGCTCGACGCGGGGGTGTCCGCCGTCCCGCGGTGATCCCGGTCGCCTCCCCGCGACGCGGCACCGCACGGGTCGACGCGCCTCGGCCCCGCGCCGCCCCGGAGGCGCGGCGGTCAGCTCGTCGCGCCCTCCGGGGGCGGCGGCGTGACGCCCGGGCCGACGTCCCCGAGGGCGATCTCCTTCGCCGTCGGCAGCTCGTCCTCCATCGGTGGGTCCTTGTGCCGCAGGTGCGAGAACACCGACCACGCGACCGCGACGAGCGGCACCGACACGACCGCGCCGAGGATCCCGGCGAGCAGGGTGCCGGCCGTCACGGCGATCGCGACCACCACCGGGTGGAGCGACACCTGCTTGCCCATGACGAGCGGCTGCAGCACGTGACCCTCGAACTGCCCGATGAGCGCGATGCCGATCGTCACGATCAGCGCGATGAGGAAGCCCTTGGCCGCGAGCGCGACGATCGCGGCGATGATCATCGCGAGCGGGGCGCCGATGATCGGGATGAACGCCCCGATGAACACCAGGACGGCGAGCGGCGCCGCGAGCGGGACGCCGAGGATCGCGAGGAAGATCCCCGCGAGGATGCCGTCGACGAGCGCGATGATCACCGTGCCGCGCGCGTAGCCGGAGAAGGTGTACCAGCCGGCGCCGCCCGCGATCTTCCAGCTGTCGCGCGAGCGCGACGGGAGCTGGTTGAGGAACCACGTCCACATGTCCTTGCCGCGGGCGAGGAAGAAGACCGTGCAGAAGATCGCGAGCGCGATGGCCGCGAACGCCTCGAAGACGGAGCCCGCGCTCGCCGCGGCCTGGCTCGCGATGTCGCCGCCGTGCTCCGTGAGCCACTGGCGCCCGTTGTCGATCCAGCCGTTGACGTCGTCCGCGGTGATCGTGACCGGCAGCGGGCCGTTCTCGAGGAAGTCGAAGATCTGCTCGATGCCCTGGTCGAACTGCTCCGCGAGGCTCTGCCACTGGCCCGCGACCGACGTGATGACGTACGTCAGCAGGCCCGCGAAGAAGAGCAGGGCCGTGAGGATCGCGAGCCCCGTGGCCAGGCCGCGCGGCATGATCCTGCTGTAGAAGTCGGTCACCGGCCGCAGGACGGACGTGATGACGAGCGCGAGGAAGACCGCGACGAACACGAGCTGCACCTGCGCGGTCGCGAAGAAGACGAGCGCGACCGCCGCGACGATCATGAGCAGGCGCCACGACCAGCCGGCCGTCGTGCGCAGCCAGGCGGGCACGGTCTCGTCGTACCCCACCACCGACGGGTTGCGGCGCGCTCCCGCGACCTTGCGCGCGGCGCTCGACGCCCCGGCGAGGTGCTTGACCGACGCCGCCGAGCGGTCGGTGCCGGAGCCCGGCCGTGCTGTCGGTGCCGGGCCTGCCGCGGGTCGCTGCTCGTCCGTCACGCGTGCCTCCGTCGCGTCGTGGCCACCATCCGCCCAGTCTGCCCCAGGTCGTCCCCGCACGCCGGGCGCCGCGCACGGCCCTGGTCGAGCTGGACGACGAGGTCGAGGTCGAGGTCGCGGCCCTGGTCCGGGCCGTGACGGCGATGTGAGAACCACCCCCGAACCGTGCTATGTTTTTCCCCGCACCGGAACGGCGGAAACGCCGGGAAGGTCCACTCGTCCGGGTGGCGGAATGGCAGACGCGCTAGCTTGAGGTGCTAGTGCCCTTTATCGGGCGTGGGGGTTCAAGTCCCCCTCCGGACACCATGATCGAGGCCCCTGGCCTGCGGAGACGCAGACCAGGGGCCTTCGTCGTGCCCCGGGCACATGCTCCACCGTCCGGTCGAGCCGTGGGCACGGCGCGGACACGTGCTCGTTCGCCGGTCGCCGGGCGGCACGAGCGGCTAGCGTGTCACCGTGGGCGTCCTCACCAGGGGTGGCTGGCGGGCCGAGGCCGCGGTGGGGGTCGCCACCGCGATGCTCGGCGTGACCCTGGTCGTGCTGCGCGCGGACGCGGACATGCTCGGTCGTCCCGTCGAGGTCGAGGCGGCGGCGCAGGTCGTCGGCGCCGTGCTGCTCGTCGCGCTCGGCCGGTGGCCGCTCGGAGCGTACGTGGCGTGCACCGTCCTCAGCGCCTTCTCCCCCGTGGTCGCCACCGCGGTGTGCGCCTACCTCGTGGGCCGCGACCTGGCACCCACGCGCGCGGTCACGACGACCGTCCTGGGCGCCCAGGCCGGGGCCGTCGTGGTCTGGGTCGTCTCCGCGCGACCGTGGGAGGCGAGCCACCTGGTGGCGGTGGTGGCCGTGACGCTGCTGGCGTGGCTCCTGGGAGGTGCCGCCCGGACCACGGCAGACGCGGCGCGGGCGCGCCAGGACGCGGAGATCGTCCGGGAGACGCAGCTCGCCGACGCGGTCCGTCGCGGAGAGCGGGACCGTCTCGCGCGCGAGATGCACGACGTCGTCGCCCACCGCATCTCGCTCATCGTCCTGAGCGCGAACCGCATCGAGGCGGGGTCCGCGCCCGACCCCGGCGCGGTCGCCGCGCAGATCCGGCAGACCGGGCGCGCCGCGCTCGACGACATGCGCGAGGTGCTCGGACGGCTCCGCCACGACGTCGCCGCACCGGACCTCGCTCACCTGTCCCTCCCGGAGATCGACGGACTGGTCACGGAGATGCGGCAGGTGGGCCAGCCGGTCGACGCGCGCGTCACGGCGGCCCACCGGGAGCCTCCCGACGTCGCCGAACGCACGGCGGTGCTCGTCGTGCGCGAGGCGCTCACCAACGCCGTCCGCCACGCGCCCGGCGCACGCACGACGGTCGACGTCGCGGACGAACCGGCGACGCTCCGCGTACGGGTGGCCAACGCCCGTCCGGCGCGCATCCCCGAGCAACCGCTGACGACGGGCGGGCACGGGCTCGACGGGCTGCGCGAGCGCGTGGACCTGCTGGCGGGCCGATGGAGCGCCGGGCCCGCGCCGGACGGAGGCTTCGCCGTGGAGGCGGTCATCCCGAGGGCAGAGCCATGATCCGGGTCGTCGTGGTCGACGACGAGGTCCTCTTCCGCGAGGGCCTGGTGGAGCTCCTCCAGGGGGACCCCGACATCGACGTCGTCGGGCAGGCGGGCGACGGCCGAGCAGGCGTCGCCGCCGTCCAGGCGCACCGCCCCGACGTCGTGCTGCTGGACATGCAGATGCCCGTCATGAACGGCCTCGACGCCACCGTCGAGATCCGACGCACGAACCCGGCCGTCGCCGTGCTCGTCCTGACCAGCTTCCAGTACGACGAGTACGTGCTGCCCGCGCTGCGCGACGGCGCCGCCGGGTACCTCCTCAAGGACTCGTCCACCGCGGAGCTGCGCCACGCGGTGCACGTCGCCGCCGCGGGCGAGGCGATCCTCTCGCCCGCCGTGACGCGTCGGCTGCTCGACGCCCTCGGCGACCGTCTGCCCGTCCACGACGACCACGCGCACCGCGCCGTCGACCGACTGAGCGCCCGCGAGCGCGACGTCCTCGGGTGCGTCACGGCCGGGATGTCGAACGCCGAGGTCGCCCGACGCCTCTACATGTCGGAGACCACGGCCAAGACCCACCTCGCGCACGCGATGGCCAAGCTCGGGGCCACGAACCGGACCCAGGCCGCGATCATCGGCTTCCAGGCCGGCCTCCAGCCCCCGTGACGCGTGCGATGGACGACGACCGGCCACGGTGGTGTCGTGGTGGGTCGGGACGACGAGCACCCTGCCGCACCTGCGACGCCTCGGCGTCATCCCGCCCGGTCACGAGGGCGAACCCGCTCCGGACGTCGAAGAGCCGAGGTACCGCTGATGAGCGCACTCCTGGACACCGCATCGGGTCCCGTCGAGAGCGGACCGACGCTGCGGAAGGTCGCGGTGGTCGGACTGGGCTATGTCGGGCGACCGCTCGCGCTGGAGCTGTACCGGCACGGTCATCACGTCGTCGGCTACGACCTCACCGCGGGGCGCCGGACGCAGGCCGCACGCGACGCCGCCACCGTGACACCGCGCGAGGGTGCGCGGTTCCGGACCGTGCGCAGCCCCGCCGCGCTCCGAGGCTGCGACGCGTTCGTCGTCGCCGTCCCCACACCCGTCGGCGACGACGACCGCCCGGACCTGTCCGCGGTCGAGGCCGCCTGCCGCGACGTCGGCGGCGCCCTCGCGCCCGGCAGCCTCGTATCGTTCGAGTCCACCGTGCACCCCGGCGTCACCCGAGGGGTGTGCGTGCCGATCCTGGAGGAGCGCTCCGGCCTGGTCGCGGGGCGCGACTTCCACGTGGCCTTCTCCCCCGAGCGGATCGCGCCCGGCGAGGTCGGGCTCACCGAGGTCGTCAAGGTGGTGGGCGGCCTCGACGAGGCGTCGTCCCGGGCGGCGTGGGACCTGTACGAACCCGTGGTCGCGGCAGGGCTCGTCGCCGTCTCCAGCCTGGAGGCGGCCGAGCTGACCAAGCTCGTCGAGAACGGTCAGCGCGACGTCAACATCGCGTTCATGAACGAGGTGAACGAGTACGCCCACGCCCTCGGGGTCGACCTCGCCGAGGTGCTGGCGGCCTGCCGCACGAAGTGGTCGTTCAAGGACTTCCGCCCCGGGCTGGTCGGCGGCCACTGCATCGCGGTCGACCCGTACTACCTCCTCGACCACGCCGCCTCGATCGGCGTCGACATGACGGCGACGGCCTCCGCACGAGCGACGAACGCCCGCTACCACCAGCGGCTGGCCGACCGGATCGAGGCGCTGGTCGCGGGTCGCGGCGAGCGCCCGCGGGTCGTGGTCTACGGCACGACCTACAAGCCGGACGTGGACGACACCCGCAACTCCGGGCCCCTGCGCCTGGCCGCGCACCTGCGGGAGCGAGAGTTCGACGTCACCACCCTCGACCGGCTCGTCGACGACCCCGCGCACGTCGCGGCGGTCCTGGCCGGGCCCCGGTCGTCGCGTCTCGTCGTGGTCGCCGTCGTGCACGCTGCGCACCGGGCGCGCCTCGCGGGCGACCTGGACGTCCTCGCCGGCGAGGACGGGCTGGTCGTGTCGCTCACCCCGGCGGCGGGCCGCGACGTGGTCCCGGAGCGGCTGGAGCTCACCGCGCTCCTGTGACAGGCGCCGTACCGGCTCGCGGAACCCGACCGATCGGAGGAGGGGCCGCGCCCGTTCGGACGAGGAGCCGGAGGGGTGCCGGGCCCGAACCTTGAGATGTCAACGAACGCCGCGCACGCGGCGGAGGGATCTCAAGGAAGGCACGACCATGAGCGAGGACTTCGGACCTGCAGGGATGGCCGGAGCGCCGGTCGCGACCGTCGCCCTGGCGACGACGGGCGCGAGCGTGACCTGGGTGGCGATCGCGGGGGCCGCGACCGTGCTGCTCGGGATTATCCTGGTGCGTGTCGCCCGTCGCCGGTCGCGCGACCGCGGCAGCGAGGCCCGCTGACTTCGCCCGAGAGGGCACGGGAGGTCGTCATGACCGCGATCAGCACCGCACCGCGCTCGGCCCGCTACGCCGGGACGGCCGCACGCGTCGTCATGGCGGGCGTCGGGCTCGCGATCGCCGGCTACGCCTCCTGGCGCCTGCTCTCCCTGCTCGGCGTGACGACGGCGGTCACGGTCGTCTACTTCGTCGGCCTGCTGATGGTGGTGTGGGAGGCCTTGACGGCGTCGCTCGAACGCACCGTCGTCGCCACGCCGGGCGAGCAGGTCGAGCTCGCCCGGTTGCGGGTCGTGGCCCTCGTCCCGGCGTACAACGAGGACGAGGCGGCCCTGCGCGACTGCCTCGACTCCATGCTGCGTCAGACCCGCCGTCTCGACGCCGTCTGCGTCACGGACGACGGCTCGACCTCGGGCGACTACGCGCCGGTGCGCGCGTGGTTCGAGAAGGCGGCCGCCGAGCTCGGGATCGTGGCGCACTGGGTCCGCACCCCGAACGGCGGCAAGCGGCACGCCCAGATGACCGGGGTCGACGCCGAGCCCGACGCGGACATCTACCTCACCGTCGACTCGGACACGGTGCTCGACGCCGACGCCGTGCACAACGCCCTCCCCCCGTTCACGGACGCCCGGGTCCAGTCGGTCGCGGGGGTCATCCTCGTCTCCAACTACGGCACCAACCTCCTGACCCGCATGCAGGAGCTGTGGTTCGTCGCGCTGCAGATGGTCAGCCGCGGCGCGATGTCTCGCATGGGCTCGGTGATGGTGAACTCCGGCGGCTGCGCGTTCTACCGCGGGGACGTCCTCCGGGACAACAAGGAGACCTACCTCGGCGAGACGCTCCTGGGCCGCGAGATGCATGCCTCGGACGACTCGCTGCTGACGCTCTTCGCGCTCCGGCGTGGCCGGACCGTCGCGCAACCCAACGTGTTCGCGTTCACGCTCATGCCGACGACCATGTCCCACCACCGGCGCCAGCAGCTGCGATGGATGCGGGGATCGACGATCCGTGCGGCATGGCGAGCGCGATACCTGCCCGTCGGTCGGTTCGCGTGGTGGTACCACACGCTGAGATGGATGCAGTACGGAGCGGTGACCGCCGTGATGGTCGCGCTCGTGGTCACCGGCGCTATCTTCCAGGCCGCGATCCTCTGGCAGTCGTTGGTGATCCTCGTCGCGGCGCAGCTCGTCCTGACGTCGCCGTACCTGACGCTCCGCCGCTCGGACCAGAGCCGTGCCCAGCGGTTCGCCGTCTACGCCACCGCCCCCCTGGTGGGTCTGTGGCAGGCCACGTTCCTCCGGGCGCTGCGCTGGTACGCGATCCTCACGGCGCGCAAGGCGGCGGTCGGGTGGGGCACCCGCGGCACGATCGAGATCACGGCCGACCCCGACCGGTCCGCCCCGTAGTCGTCGCGCCGGGCCGCGGCCGGAGCGCAGCCGGCGAGACCGTCGACGGGGAACGCGGACGTCATGCCGGGCCCTCGGGAGCCGCGTCGTCCGGACGGTCGGCGGACACGCCGGCGTCCTCGACGAACCGGGGTCGGCAGGCGAACCAGCCGGCCACGACCCCCGGGACGGCGGTCGCGGCGAGCACGACGAGCGGGACGGTCCACGAGCCGGTCGCCTCGCGCAGCAGGCCGAGCCCGAGGGGCCCGAAGCAGGCGAGCCCGTACCCGATGCCCTGGACGAAGCCGGACACGGCCGACGCCGCCTGGGCCGTCCGCGTGCGCCGGTTGATGAGCGTCATGCACAGGGGGAAGGTGCTCACCCCGATGCCGAGCGCGCACACCCACACCGCCGTGCCGTCGAGCGGGGAGAGCAGGAGGCCCAGGTACCCGGCGACGAGCACCACCGAGCACGCGACCACGACGACGAACGGGTTCGTCATCCGGGTGGCGACCTGGGGCACCACCAGCGCCGCGAGCACGCCCCACGCCGAGTACAGCGCGACCATGGAACCGCCGAGCGCGGCGCTGCCCCCGGCGTCGGTGAGGACCGCCGGCACCCACGTGATGATCGCGTAGTTCGACAGCGACATCATGGCGAAGAGGCCGACGAGGCCCCACGCGGTGGACGACCGGCCCACCCGGAGGCGCGCGCCGGCCGCCGCGACGGGTGCGGGCGCGTGGTGGGCGGCGGGCAGCCGGAGCGCGAGCAGGAGCCAGACGACGGCGGCCACGGCGGCGGGCCCGGCCCAGAGCCCCACGGACACGCGCCAGCTGCTCGCCTCGGCGACCGGGACCGCGAGCAGCGGGGCGACGAACTGCCCCGTCTGCATGAGGAGGAGGTAGAGCGAGGTCCACAGCGCGAGCCGGTCGGAGAACCAGGCCTTCACCAGCGGCACGATGACGACGTTGGCCGCCCCGATGCCCGCGAGCGCGAGCACCGTCGACAGGACGAGCACGGTCGTCGTCGGGGAGGACGCGCGCAGCACGAGAGACAGCGCGGTGAGAGCGAGGGCCACGGTCGCCGTGCGCTCGAGCCCGAACCGCCGCGTGACCGCGGGCGCGAGGAAGCCGAACACGGCGAACGACGCCGCGGGGACCGTGCCGAGCAGCCCCGCGACGCCGACCCCGAACCCGAGGTCGGCGCCCACCATCTCCAGCAGCGGGGTGAACCCGGTGACCGCCGTCCGGAGGTTGAGGGCCGTCAGCCCGACGGCGAAGCCCGCCCAGAGCGTGAGGCGTCCGGGGCGCACGCGGGGCCGGGAGGGAGAGAGGGTGGTCACGCTACACTCCACACTGAGGTCGGCGGATGATGGGATCATGGGATGAATCTGGAGCAGTCTGGCACAGGCGGACCGATGCGTCGAGTAGGCCTCATCGACCAGGCCGCGGCGCGCTTCCGGGACGAGATCGTCTCGGGTCGCTGGGCGGTCGGCGAACGGATCCCCACGGAGGCCGCGCTCGTCGCGGAGTTCGGCGTCGGGCGCAACACCGTGCGCGAGGCGCTGCAGTCGCTCGTCCACGCGGGGCTGCTGCGCCGCGAGCAGGGCCGCGGCACGTTCGTCATCTCGAGCTCCGAGCTGACCGGCACCCTGGAGCGCCAGCTCGCGGGCGGCAGCCGCCGCCACTACCTCGAGCTCCGCCTCGCCCTCGACAGCACCGCCGCCTCGCTCGCCGCGGCGAGCCGCTCGGACGACGACGTCGAGCACCTGCGCGAGCTGCGCGACCGGCGGGAGGCGGCCTGGGAGGCCGACGACCGCGACGCCCGCGCGCGCGCCGACCTCGACCTGCACCGCGCGATCGTGGCCGCGACGCACAACCCGCTCTACGTCACGCTCTACTCGAGCATGCTCGACGTCTTCACCGTGCACATGCGCGACGAGGAGAACGCGGACGACGAGGCGGCGCACCGTCACCACCACGAGCTGGTCGAGGCCGTCGCACGGCAGGACGCCGCCGGGGCCGCGGCAGCGGTCGCCGCGATCTTCGACCCGTTCCTGCCGCTCGCGGACGCCGGACCCTCCCCCATCCGCTGAGGCACGGCGCCCGGCCGGGCGGCAGGACGCGCCGGGACAGCGAGAGGCCCCGTCGTGTGGAGCGACGGGGCCTCTCGATCCGCTGTCTCATTCGGATCCCGCCGGCGCTCTCACGCCGGAAGCATGGCCCCGAGCCTACCGCTCCCGTCCGGGTTCGCGTGCCGTAGCGTCGGGGCGTGACCGCGCCCACCCCCGGCGACGACCGGGCGGAGCTCCTCTGGCTGCCCGTCGGGGCGGGGGGCCACGTCGTCCGCCGCACGAGCGCCGCGTGGGAGCGCGCCGCCGCGCTGCTCGCGCGGCGGCGCCCCCGCCGGCTGTTCCACGCGGCGCTGGGGCTGCGGTGCGACGGGGTGCCGTACGTCGTCGAGATGACCCCTGCGTGGGGCGGCCCGCCGTGCGACCGTGGCGTCGTCGTGACCGGCCCCGTGGGTCTGCGGCCGCTGGGCCGCTCCCGCTGGTTCCGGTACGAGGTGCGCTGCTGGGCGCACGGCGCGATCCCCGACCGGGAGCACGCCGTCGGGCCACCCGTCCTCGTCACGCGCGACGCCGCCGCGGTCGCGCGGATCCTGCGGGCCGTGCGTGGCGTCCCGCCGCTCACGTGGGGTCGGCGGCCGCCCGGCGGGGGCGAGATGTGGAACTCGAACTCGCTCGTCGCGTGGTCCCTCGCCCAGGCAGGGCTCGCGACCGACCACGTCCCCCCGGGCGGTGGGCGCGCACCGGGATGGGACGCGGGCGTCCGGTTGGCCGCGAGGACCGCCACCGCCTGACCGTCGTCGTCCCCGCAGGGGCCGCGCCCCGTCCCGCCCGGCCACCCCGTCCCGCCCGGCCACCCCGTCCCACCCGGGCACGACCTCCTCCTCCCCGAGGAGGAGGCGGGAGGGTCGCGGATCTCCGCCGACCGCCCGAGCCGGGGCCCCGCGGGCGTCCGTAGCGTCGACGGCGGCGGTGCCCGACGACCGGGCCCGCGGACGACGGGAGGACCGATGATCCAGGTGGAGGCGCTGACGAAGCGCTACGGACCCACGACGGCGGTGGACGGGCTGACGTTCACGGCGCGGCCCGGGACCGTGACGGGCTTCCTCGGCCCGAACGGTGCCGGGAAGTCCACGACGATGCGCGTCGTCGTCGGGCTGGAGCGCCCGACCTCCGGCACGGCGACCGTGGACGGCCGCCGGTACGCGGACCTGCCGGCGCCCCTGCGCGCGGTCGGGGTCATGCTCGACGCGCGCTCCGTGCACCCGGGCCGCACGGCGTTCCGCCACCTGACGGCGCTCGCCCGCACCCACGGGATCGGGCGGGCGCGCGTGGACGAGGTGATCGGGATGACCGGCCTCGAGAGCGTCGCGGGGCGGCGTGCGGGCACGTTCTCGCTCGGGATGGGCCAGCGCCTCGGCATCGCGGGCGCGCTCCTCGGCGACCCCGGGACGCTCGTCCTCGACGAGCCCGTCAACGGCCTGGACCCCGACGGCGTGCTGTGGGTGCGCGGGCTCGTGCGCGGTCTCGCGGCGGAGGGCCGCGCGGTGCTGCTGTCGTCGCACCTCATGCACGAGCTCGCGCTGTGCGCCGACCGCGTCGTCGTCATCGGCCAGGGCCGGCTGCTCGCCGACGCGCCGGTGCAGGAGCTCGCGGGCGCGGCGGGCTCGCTCGAGGAGGCGTACCTGCGGCTCACCGCCGACGCCGTCCAGTACCGCGGCCGTGCCGCGGGCGAGACCGGTCTGGCGTCGGCCGGAGGTGCCCGATGACCGCCCCCACCGCACCGACCGCGTCGTCAGGGCGTGCGCACCCGGCGGTGCCCCGGCCCGCGAGCGCCGGTGGCCCCACGCTCCCCCGTGCCGTCGCCGCGGAGTGGACGAGGCTGACGAGCCTGCGCTCGTCGTGGTGGGCGGCCGCGATCACCGTCGTCGTCTCGGCCGTGCTGACGTACCTCTCGGCCCAGGCGTCGTCCGTGGACCCGGGGTTCGACCCGCTCGGCTCCCTCACGTCGGGCCTGCTGCTGGCCCAGGTGCCGCCCCTCGTCCTGGGCGTCCTGGTCGGGACGGGCGAGTACAGCACGGGCACGTTCCGCACGACGTTCGTCGCGGAGCCGCGGCGCTGGCCCGTGCTCGTGGGGCAGACGGCGGCGACCGCCGCGTTCGCGCTGCTCACCGCGGTGCTCTCGGTCGGGGCGGCGGTGCTCGCGCTGCTGCCGTCGGCCCGCGCGCGCGGCCTCGCGCTCGACCTCGGCCGGGACGGCACGCCGCAGGTCCTCGTCGGGATGGCGCTCCTGCTCGCCGGCATGGCGCTGCTCGGCCTCGCGATCGGCGCGCTCGTGCGGCGGCCCGTCCCCGCGCTCACCGCGGCGGTGCTCGTCGTGCTCGTGCTGCCGGTCGCGCTCGTGCTGGCGGCCGACCTGTCGGGCGACCCGCTCGCGGTGCCCGCGGGCGTCTCGTCGGCGCAGGCGGCGGTGAACACGGTCGTCACGTTCCTCCCCACCGGGGCGGCGTCCCTGCTCACGGGCGAGGGCGCGGTCGAGGGCGCACCCGACCTGGGTGCCGTCGGCGGAGGGCTCGTCCTCGCGGCGTGGGTCCTCGTCCCGCTCGCCCTGGCCGCCGTCCGCCTGCGCACGCGGGACGTGGTCTGACGTGGCCGCCACGATCCCCCCGACGGCCCCGGCACCGGCCCGCACCCCGCCCGCGCCCGACCGGCCGCAGGTGACCCTGCCCCGGGTGCTCGCGGCGGAGTGGGACAAGCTGACGAGCCTGCGCTCGACGGCCTGGCTCGCGCTCGCGACCGTCGCCGCGGCGGCGGGGACGGCGTGGGCGCTGGGCGCGTTCGCCCGGCCCGACGCCGGGTCCTCCGGGGCGCCGCTCGCCGTCGCGGGGTCCGTGCTCGCCCAGCTCGGCTTCCTCGTGCTCGGCGCGGGCGTCGGCGCCGGAGAGTTCCGGACCGGCACCGCGCGCGTGACGTTCGCCGCGGTCCCCCGCCGCCTGCCCGTGCTCGCGGCGCAGGCGCTCGTGACGACGGCGGCCGCGCTCGCCGTCGCGGCCCTCGCGCTGGGTGCGGCGCTCGCCGCGACCGCCGAGCAGCGCGCGGACGCCGCGCTCGTGCTCGACCTCGCGGACCGCGAGACGCTGCGCGTGCTGGCGGGCTTCGTGCTCTACCTGACCGGGGTCGCCCTCGTGGGCCTGGGCCTGGGGGCGCTCGTGCGGCGGCCGGACGGGGCGCTCGTCGGCGGGGTCGTGCTGCTCGTCGTGCTCGACCACGTGCTCGCGACGAACCCGGGACGCGTCGCGGACACGGCGCGCGCCCTCCTGCCCGGTGCGGGCGCGCGCCTGCTGCAGGACGACGCCCGGCTCGCCGCCCTCGACGCGACGACCCTGGGACCGCACCTCGGCACGTGGGGCGGAGGCCTCGTCCTCGCGACGTGGGCCGCCGCGCTGCTCGCCGCGGCGGCGTACCGGCTGCGGCGCCATGACGTCGTCTGACGCGCCCCGCGACGGCCGGTGGGAGAGTAGGCCCGTGCCCTCGTCGCCCCTCGCCCTCCCGTCCGCACCCGGGGCGCACGACGGCGGCCCGCGCGCCGAGCCCGACGTGCGGCGGCGCGGCGCCGTCGGCCGCGTGCTCGCGCGGCACCCGTGGGCGACCGACCTCGCGCTCGCAGGCGCGGTCGCGCTGCTCGGGCTCGTCACCGCGGCGGTCGCGCTCGCGACGGTCGAGGGGTCCACCGGGCTGGGGCTGTTCCGCCCCGACGAGCCCGTGGCCCAGGTGGTCGTCGCGGCCTGGCTCGTCGGCGCCGCCCTCGGGGCGGCCCTGCTCCTGCTCCGGCGGTCGCGCCCGCTGACCGTCACGGCGGCCCTCACCGTGCTGGCCGTCGCCTCGCTCGCGACGGCGGGCGTGCTCGGCGTGCTCGGCGTGTGCCTCGCGTGCACGGTGCACACCGTGGCCGCCGAGCGCGCGCCCCGCACGGCGTGGGTCGTGTGCGGAGCTGTGCTCGCCGTCGTCGTGGCGGCGCTGTGGTGGTGGCAGGACATCGGCCTCGCCGAGATGCTGCTGTGGAGCGACCCGATCGTCCTGCCGGACGGCGACCCGGTGCGCGACCTCGCGCAGCCTCCCTTCTCCCCCGGCCGGCGCTCGGTGTCGGTCCTCCTCCTGCTCGCGCTCCTGCTGCTGGGGATGGCCACGGGGTCGGGGGCACGCGCACGGCGGCTGCACGACGAGGACCTCGTCGCGCGCTACCGCGCCATGGCGCGCGACCGCGACCAGAGCGCGGCGCTCGCCCGGGCCGCCGAGCGGGCGCGGATCGCGCGCGAGATGCACGACGTCGTCGCGCACAGCGTGTCCGTGATGGTCGCGCTGTCCGACGGCGCGGGCGCGGCGCTCGACCGGGCGCCGGACCGCTCGCGCGAGGCCCTGCACGAGCTGTCCCGCACGGGACGGGACGCGCTGGCCGACATGCAGCGCGTCCTCGGCGCGCTCGACCCCGAGGAGGGCGGCGACGGGGCGGGCACCCCGGTCGAGCCGACCGGGACGGACCTCGCGGCCGTCGTCGCACGGTTCCGCGCGGCGGGCGTGCCCGTCGCCGCGAGCGGCCTCGACGTCGCGCTGCCTGCGGACACGTCGCTGCGGCTCGGGGCCGTGCGCATCGTGCAGGAGGCACTGACCAACGTGCTGCGGCACGCGCCCGGGACGCCCGCGGCCGAGGTCGTGGTGCGGCGCTCCGCGCGCGCGGTCGAGATCGACGTCCGCGACGAGGGCGGCACGCGCCTGGCGACCGGCGGCGGGACCGGGCGCGGGATCGTGGGCATGCGCGAGCGCGCCGCGCTGCTCGGCGGCGTCGTCGAGGCGGGGCCGCGACCGGGCGGCGGCTGGGCGGTGCACGTGGTCCTGCCCTGCGACCCGGGCGAGGTCGGGGCGCGGAGCGCCCCCGAGCAGGAGCACCCGCACCGCGACGTGCACGACGACGAGGGAGGACGACCGTGACGACCGTGCTGCTCGTCGACGACCAGGCGCTGCTGCGGATGGGCTTCCGGCTCGTCATCGAGTCCGAGCCCGACCTCGAGGTGGTGGGCGAGGCCTCCGACGGACGCGTCGCGCTCGACCAGGTCGCGGCACTCGCCCCCGACGTCGTCGTCATGGACGTCCGGATGCCCGGCATGGACGGCATCGAGGCGACCCGGCGCGTCGTCGCCGAGCACCCCGGGACGCGCGTGCTCGTGCTCACGACGTTCGACGTGGACGAGTACGCGTTCGCGGCGCTGCGCGCCGGGGCGAGCGGGTTCCTGCTGAAGAACGCGCGCCCGCACGAGCTCGTCGAGGCGATCCGCACCGTCGCGGCAGGCAGCTCGGTCGTCGCGCCCCGCGTGCTGCGCCGCATGCTCGACCTCTTCGCGCCGCACCTGCCCGCGGGCGAGCAGCCGGCCGTCGACGACGGCCTCGACCCCCGGCTGCGCTCCCTCACGCCGCGCGAGCTCGACGTGCTGCGGTGCGTGGCCGAGGGGATGTCGAACGCCGAGATCGCCGACCGCCTCGTGCTGTCCGCGACGACCGTGAAGACGCACGTCGGCAACCTGCTGGCCAAGCTGGGCGTGCGCGACCGGGTGCAGGCCGTGATCGTCGCGTACGAGAGCGGGCTCGTGGGGCCGCGCGGCTGAGGCCCGGGCGGCACGCGCGTCGAGCGCGGGCGTCGGCGGCACGTCGCGCACCGGTGCCGCGCCGCCGCGGGGCGTTCACCCCCGCCGGGTGAGGACCCCGCCCGAGCCCGCTGCGACGGTGGGACGAGCGCCCGAGAGGAGCCGAGGATGACGGCTGCACCGATCCCCCGACAGCAGGCACCGGCCCCCGCGGGCCCCTGGCACACGGCACCGCCCGAGGCGGTGTGCGCGGCGCTCGACGTCGACCCGGCCGTCGGGCTGACGTCCGCGCAGGTCGCCGAGCGGCGCGCGCGCTACGGGCCGAACGCGCTCGCGCAGGAGCGCAAGGAACGGCCGTGGCAGGCGTTCCTGCGCCAGTACCGCGACCTCATGCAGCTCGTCCTCGTCGGCGCGGCGGTCGTGAGCATCATCGCGCTCGGGGACGTGACGACCGGCGTCGTCGTGCTCGCCCTCACCGTCCTCAACGCGCTCATGGGCCTGCACCAGGAGGGCAAGGCGGCCCAGAGCGTCGCCGCACTCCAGCAGATGCTCGTCATGACGGCCACCGTGCGCCGCGACGGGCGCCAGGAGCAGGTTCCCGCTGAGGAGCTCGTGCCGGGCGACGTCGTCGGGTTCGAGGCGGGCGGCAAGATCCCCGCGGACGGGCGGCTGCTCGTCGCCGCCTCGCTCGAGATCGAGGAGGCCGGGCTCACGGGCGAGAGCACGCCCGTCGCGAAGGGCGTCGCGGCGGTCACGGCCGACGACGCCCCCCTCGGCGACCGCACCGACATGGCGTACATGAACTCCCAGGTCACGCGCGGCCGCGGCGAGATGGTCGTGACCGCCACGGGCATGACGACCGAGGTGGGCCGCATCTCCGGGATGCTCAGCGGGGTCGAGCAGGACAAGACCCCGCTCACGCGCCAGCTCGACCGCATCACGGTGATCATCACGGTCATGGCGGCGGTCGCCCTCGTCGTGGTCGTCGTGCTGGGGCTCGTGCGCGGCGAGGACTTCGACAGCCTCTTCGTGGTCGGGATCAGCCTGGCGATCGCCGCGATCCCGACGGGGCTGCCCGCCGTCGTGACGATGCTCCTGTCGCTCGGCACGCGCCGCCTCGCCGAGGAGGGCGCGATCGTCAAGCGCCTCAAGTCCGTCGAGACGCTCGGGTCGACGTCGGCGATCTGCTCCGACAAGACCGGGACGCTCACGCTCAACCAGATGACCGCGCGCCGGCTCGTGCTCGCCGGGCGCCGGTTCTCCGTCGACGGCGAGGGCTACTCCACGACCGGCCGCATCCTCGCGGCGGCCGGGTCGACCGACGTCCCGCTCGAGCCGGTCGCGCTCCCGCTGGCGCTCGCGAGCGACGCCGTCGTGCGCGACGGCGAGTGCATCGGCGACCCCACGGAGGGCGCGGTCGTCGTGCTCGCGGCCAAGGCCGGGCTCGACGTCGAGGAGACGCGCGCCGAGCACCCGCGCGTCGCGGAGGTCCCGTTCGACGCCGCGTACAAGCTCATGGCGACGTTCCACGAGATCGACGGCGAGCTCGTGTGCTTCGTCAAGGGCGCCCCGGACGTGCTGCTCGCCCGCTCGGCCCGGTACCTCACGGCCGACGGCGGGTCGGCGCCCCTCGACGACCAGGGCCGCGCGCGCGTCCTCGCGGAGAACGACGCGCTCGCGGGCGAGGGCATGCGGGTGCTGGCCGTCGCGCGGCGCACCGTCGCGCGCGACGAGCTCGGGGGCGACCTGCTCGACGCGGTGCGCGACCTCGAGCTCCTCGCGCTCGTCGGGATCGTGGACCCTCCGCGCCGCGAGGCGCGCGACGCGATCGCCGAGTGCCGCGACGCCGGCATCCGGGTACGGATGATCACGGGCGACCACGTCACCACGGCCGCGGCGATCGCCGGGCAGCTCGGGATCGAGGGGCGCGCGCTCACGGGCGCCGAGTTCGCCGCGATGTCCGACGCGCAGCTCGAGGCGGAGGTCGGCGAGATCGGCGTGGTCGCGCGCGTGGCGCCCGAGGACAAGGTGCGGCTCGTCGACGTGCTCAAGCGCAAGGGCGACGTGGTCGCGATGACGGGCGACGGAGTGAACGACGCCCCCGCCCTGACGCGCGCGGACATCGGCGTCGCGATGGGGATCACGGGCACCGAGGTGACGAAGGACGCCGCCGAGATGATCCTCACCGACGACAACTTCGCCACGATCGTGGCGGCGGTCGAGGGCGGCCGCGGTCTCTACGACAACCTCATGAAGTACATCCGCTTCCAGATGGTCGTCCTCGTCGGGTTCATCCTCACGTTCGTCGGCGCGGGCATCTTCACCGTGGCCGGGGGCACCCCGCTCACGCCGCTGCAGATCCTGTGGGTCAACTTCGCGATCGACGTGCTGCTCGCCGTCGGCCTCGGCTTCGACGCCGCGACGCCCGGCCTCATGCGGCGTCGGCCCCGCCCGCCCACCGAGCCGGTCATCGGGCGCGCGCTCGGCGTGCGGCTCGCCGTCGGGGGCGTGCTCATCGCCGTCGGCACGCTCGTCGCCGTCGCGTGGGGAGAGGCCGACGCCGACCTCGCGGTCGCGACGACGATGGGCCTCACCGCGATGTCGCTCCTGCACGTCGTCGCCGCGCTCGAGTGGCGCGACCCGCGGGCGAGCATCCTGTCGTCCGAGACGCTCGCGAACGGCCGCTTCGTCGTGCTCCTGCTCGCATCCCTCGGGCTCACGTTCCTCGTCACGACGCTCGACGGGCTGCAGCGGATCTTCGGCACCGTCGACCTCGACGGCGGCCAGTGGGGCGTGTGCGCGCTCGTCGCGCTCGCCTTCCTCGTCCTCGTCGAGCTCGGGAAGCTCGTGCTGCGCACGGTGGACCGGCGCCGCGCCTGAGCGCGTCTCCTCGGCAGACCCGTCAGGGCACGACGCCGAGCTCGCGGCCGCGCCGCACGGCCTCGCGCCGCGAGCCGACGCCGAGCTTGCGGTAGACCGACTTCAGGTGCGCCTTGACGGTGTTGACCGACACGAAGAGGTCGGCGGCCACCTCGGCGTTGCTCGCCATCGACGGCAGGACGGCGAGGACCGCGAGCTCGCGCTCGGTGAGCGGCTCGACGAGCGGGACCGGCTCCGGTGCCCGGCCCGGTGCGTCCAGGTGGGTGCGCAGCAGCGCGGCGAGCGCGTCGTCGCGGCGCGCGACCGCGCGCGCGAGCGGCTCGTCGAGCGCGGTGCCCCGGACGGCGAGGAACGGCCGGACGACCCGCTCCGCGGCGGCCAGTTCGAGGGCCCGCCCGAGCGGGGCGTCGACGCGGCGCGTGCCCGCCCGGGCGAGCGCGGACGCCTCGACGAGCGCCGCCTCCACCCGCACGACGACGTCCGCCTCCTCCCCCGGCGCGTCCCCGAGGCCCGCCACGGCACGCTCCGCCGCCCCGGTGCGCCCCGCCGCGAGGAGCTCGCGCGCACCGCAGACGGCGACGACCGCGGCGCTCCCGAGGCGTTCGCGCGCGAGGCGCGCCCCGAGCGCGGGGCCCGTGCCGTCGTCGACCAGACGCGCGGCCGCCGTGGCGCGCACCCACAGGTCCGCGAGCACGGGAGGCGTCGCGGACCGCCCCAGGGCGCGGTCCGCGGCGACGAGCGCCTGCCGCGCAGCGCGCGCGTGCCCGCGGTCCGCGGCGACGAGCGCCTGCAGCAGCCGCACGGCCGCCTCGGACGCGGGCTCGCGCCCGCCGGCGTCCGCCGCGAGGGCGTGCGCGAGGTGCCGGTCGAGCCCGTCGTCCGACGCCCGGAGGTACCGCACCCACGCGCGCGCAGCGTGCGCGGGCCGCACGTGCGCGTACCCGTCCCAGCCGCGGCGCTCCGCCTCGACGAGCACGGCGCGCGCGGCGCCGTCCCCCTCGTCGAGCCGACCGGCCGCGACGGCGAGGAGCGCCGCGGCGGCGCGCGCCCCGAGGACGTAGAGCTGCGGGGCGCGCCACGACCGGCCACCGGGGGCGGCGAGCGTCCCCGACGTCGTCTCCCCTGCCGGCTCGGGGCCGACCGCGCACCACGCGAGGCCCGCCGCGCGGTGCGCCCGCGCGAGGCCCCGGTACGTCTCGAGGGCGGGGAACGGGTACGGCACCGCGTCCGCCGCGGCGAGCGCGGCGCCCGCGGCCGTCGCGAGGGCGCGCACGTCGCCCGTCGAGCGCGCCGCGGACGCGGCGAGCAGCTCGAGGAGCACCGCGGCGGCAGGGTCCGCGGCAGCGTCGAGGAGGTCGCGCGCCCGCGCGACGTGGAGCCGCACGGCGTCGAACCGCTCGTCGACGGTCGCGAGCGCGCCCGCGCACAGGTGCAGGCGGGCGTCGGGCCGCAGGGTCGCGTACGGCACGCGCCGTAGGACCTGGGCGACGGTCTCGCGGTGCGGCCCGGCGAGCTCCGCCGCCGCCCCCTCGACGAACACCTCGCCGAGCAGCGGCCAGTCCTCCGCGGCCGCCGCGTGCTCGAGCGCGCGCAGCGCCTGCCCGTCCTGCGCGAACCAGCGGGCCGCGGCCTGGTGCGCCTCGCGCAGCCCCGCCGGGTCCTCGGTGCGCAGCTGGTGCAGGAGCATCTCGCGCAGCAGCGGGTGGTAGCGGTACCAGGTGCGCCGGCCACCCGACGTCATGACGAAACCGTCCGCCGCGGCGAGACCGGGGAGCAGCCGGTCCGTCGGCGCCCCCGGGTCGAGGACGGCCGCGAGGTCGGGGCACACCGCCGACGCCACGCTCGTGCGCAGGAGGAAGCGCCGGGCCTCGGGCCCCTGGCTGTCGAGGACCTCGGCGAGGAGGAACTCCGCCGCCGAGCGGGCGGCGCGCGCCCGGCTCGTCGCGTCGTGCTCCTCGACGCGCAGCCGCACCCCGACGGCCCAGCCGCCGGTCTCGCCGACGACCCGCCCGGCGTCGTCCGCGGCCAGGTCGCGTCCCTGCGCCGTCGCCAGCGCCGCGACCGCGGAGGCGTCGAACGCGAGCTCGGCGGCGCCGACCTCCGTCATCTCGCCCTGCGCGCGCAGGCGCTGCAGGCGCAGGAGCGGGTCGACGCGCGTGAGGACCACGAGGTGCAGGGGCAGCCGGTAGCGCAGGAGGTCGTCCACCGTCGCCGCGACCTCGGCGCACGCGGCGTGGTGGAAGTCGTCGAGCACGAGGACCACGGGCTCGGGCAGCGCCTCGATCGCCGCGAGCATGCGGCGCAGGAGGGCGGGCGTGAGGCGCGGCGGCACGACGAGGGTCTCGAGCGGGTGCCCCACGGGCACCGCCCCGGCCGCACGCAGCGCCGCGAGCACGTCGGCCCAGAAGGCCGCCGGCTTGTCGTCGAACGGCTCGAGCGTCAGCCACGCGACCCGCGGGCCGGTGCCGCCGCGCGCCCACCGCGCCGCGACGGTCGTCTTCCCCCAGCCCGGGCCCGCCGACACGAGGGTGAGGCGGCGCGTGGCCGCCGCCGCGACGAGAGCCTCGACCTCCGGGCGGCCCACCGTGGAGGGCGGCAGGTCCGGGACGGTGGTGCGGGCGCGCGAGGTCCCGGAGGCGTCCGTGACGCGCGTGACGTCCTCCGGCTCGGCACGGGGCTCGACCGAGGCCATGGGGGCAGGGTATTCCCGGGGCCCCCGGACCGCAGGGCGAGCGGAGCGCACCCTCGCCACGCGCCTCAGGCCGGCCCGGCGCCGGGCGGCGAGGCGACGACGGCGGGCGGCCGGGCGAGGATCTCCACGACGACGAGCACGAGTCCCGCGACGAGAGCGACCCCGACGACGAGGCCCGGCGTCAGCGTGCCCGCGAGCAGCAGGACGAGCGCAGCCGCCGCCACGACGACGACGCGCACGAACGCCTTGTGCCGGCCGAGCCAGTCGCCGACGGGACCCGTCGAGACGCCCCGGCCCTCGCCCCAGCCGCGCACGGCGGCGCCCGCGCGCCCGAGCCCCGCGCGCAGGCTGCGGGCCGACGCGCTCGGCCCGCCCACGTACGCCGCGAGCGCGACCACGAGGCCCAGCACGCCGACGGTGCGCAGCGTGAGGCGCAGGTAGCCGACGGTCTGGTCGAACACGACCTCCGCGGCGTCGAGCCGCAGCACCTGCCCCGAGAGCGCGCCGAGGTACAGGCCCCGCGCGACGGCGAGCCCGACGCCCAGCGCGACCATCGCCCCCGTGAGGGCGAGCCCCGCCACGACGAGCGCGCGCGAGCGGTGGTTCGCGACGAGGACGCCCGCGGCCAGCAGACCGAGCACGACCCAGGGCAGCCACGTCGTGAGCGTCACGACCTGGGCGTACCGGTTCTGGAGCATGACGAGCTCGGCGGACTGCGCGACGGTGAACGTCGCGTCGACCGACGGGATGCGGGCCGCGACGTCCAGGCCGCGGTCCACGAGGCGTTCCTTGAGCAGGTCGATCAGGCCGGAGAGCTGGATGGACAGGCGGCCGTCGTCGCTCACCTGCAGGACGTCGCCGTCCTCGCCGCGCATCACGGCGACGAGCTGCTCGTGCGCCACCCGGTTCGCCTGGAGCCAGGCGCCCTCGAACGCGTCGCTCTCCACGAGCCGCGTCGCCGTCTCGTGCACGAGCGACTCGACGCCGCTCGTGAGCGGCGCCTCCAGCGCGGCGAGCGCGCGGGTCGCGCGCGGCGGGACGTCGCGCTCCTCGAGCCCGCTGACGAGGTCGTCGACGAGCGCGGCCACGTCGATGCGCGACATGACGACCTCGGTGAGCCGCCCGGCGACCGCGGACTGCACGACCGGGTCGCCCGCGAGCGGTCCGACCGTCGCGACGTAGCGGTCGGTGTCCGTGAGCTCGCGCTGCGCCCACGCCGACACCGCGCCGAGCGGCGCGAGGAGCGCCCCGAGCGTGATGAGGACCGCGCACGCGGCGGCGCGCAGCCCGCGCCGGGGCCGCCGCGCCGCCTCCGGCGCGGTCGCGTCGCCGTCCGGGCCCGCGGGCGCCGCGGCGGCCGGCCGCTCCTCGAGCCGGCGCCGCAGCTCCGCGTTCTCGCGCTCGAGCGCGGCGAGGCGCGCGGCGACGTCGGACGCCTCGCGGCCCGGCGCGGTCTCGTCGGCCATCGCGCGTCCTCAGGCGAGCGCTCGGGCCTTGAGCCGGGCGAACTCGTCGGCGTCGATCGTGCCGGCGTCGTACAGCGCCTTGGCGTCCGCGATCTCGCTCGCGGGCGACCTGCCGGTGCCGGCCGTGGCCCGCACGTAGTCGTCCATGACCTGCCGGCGCGCCTGCTGCTCCTCCGCGTGCCGCTCCGCCATACCCCGCCCGCGCGCGATGACGTAGATCAGCGCGGACAGGTAGGGGACGAAGATCAGCGCGATGATCCACAGCGCCTTCCACCAGCCGCTGAGCGTCTTGTCGCGGAACAGGTCCGCGACGATCTGGAACAGCACGACGAGGTAGGCGATGAAGAAGAACCACCACACCATGAGCCAGAACCAGTCCCAGAATCCGTCCATCGGGCACCCCTCGTGTCGGGTCACGGCGGTCCCGTGACGCTCCCACTGTGGAGCGGCCCCGGCGTCCGCGTGCTCACCCGTCGGGGGTAGTCGGTCGCCCGGCGCTGCGGGCCACCCCCGCCGGGTGATCCGGCCCGGGTCCGTGCCCGCGCATCCTGGACCGACGTGGGCGAGCCGGGAGAAGGACGCATGGACCGCACGACGCTGGTCGAGGTGACGGTGCTGGGGCCGGTGGTGCTGCCCGAGCCCGAACTCGCCGAGCTCGGCGTACGCCGGTCCGTGGAGTGCACGCGGCTGGAAGCGCGGGTCCGCGACCAGGCCGCGCTGTACGGCCTCCTCCAGCGGCTCGCGGCGCTGGGGCTCGACCTCGTCGAGCTGCGCACCGCGGCACCCGACGACCGGCCCGACGTCGAGCTCGTCGTCCGCGGCCCCGTGGGGGCGCTCGTGCAGCAGATGCTGGACGACGTCGGGCGCGCCCACCCGGCGTCGAGCACGACGTGCCGCGTGCAGGACTCCGACCTCGTCGGCGTGCTCGGCGCCGTGACCGGGCTGCCCGACGACGACCGGTCCGGCGCGCACGTCGGGCCGCACGGCGGGGCGCACGACCCCGGGCACGGCGGGACGGCCTCCGGCGGCGCGTCCGCGATGGACGTGCGCATCGCGCAGCTGCGCGACCTCGCCGCGCTGCGGGACCGGGGCGTCCTCACCGACGCCGAGCTCGCGGAGCAGAAGGCGCGCGTCCTCGGGCCGTGACGACGGCAGACCGGGCGGGCGGGCCGCGCACGGCCGGCCGATGCCCCGTTCGGGGTTCTTTCGCGTTACGTCGTCCCACTCAGCGAGACGATGGGGACCACGCTGGGGCCAACTGATGCACTAGCGCATAGTGGCAAGCACATCACGGCGCGCTTGCTCGTGTGTCAGACCCCAGGAGGACTCATGGCCATCTCACGCCGCTCGTCGGTCACCATCTCGCTCGTCGCGGCGGCAGGGATCCTGGCGGGCTGTGCGGGCGGGAGCGACCCGTCCGGCGGCGGGGACGACGCCGCGCCGCAGATCTCGTTCCTCTACTCCCCCTACGCGGACTACGCGCCGTTCTTCCTCGCGGAGGACAAGGGGTACTTCGAGGAGGCGGGCGTCGACGTCGAGCTCCTCGCCAAGGGCGGGACGTCGGGCGAGACCTACCAGCTCGTCAGCACGAACAACGTCACGGCCGGTGGCGCGACGTGGGGCGCGGGCCTGTTCAACGCGACCGAGGCCGGCGCGTCGCTCTCGGTCATCGCGAGCGTCTCGCGCGTGCCGGAGAGCGGGCCGAACCCGGCCCCGTTCGTCGTCGCGGCCGACTCCGGCATCACGTCGATCGAGCAGGTCGCCGGCAGCCGCGTCGGCATCCCCGGCGACGGCGGCTTCGGCATCTACTCGGTGGCCAAGGCGCTGGAGGCCGGCGGCCTCACGCTCGACGACGTCGAGCTCGTCAACGTCGGCCCGCCCGAGACGGGCCCCGCGCTCGTGGGCGGCTCGGTCGACGCCGCCTGGTCGATCGAGCCCATCTCGTCGTCGCTCGAGAGCGAGGGCATCGCGTCCGAGATCCTCCCGATCGACTACCACGCGGGCACCGAGCTCGGCGCCCTGGTGTTCAGCACCGAGTACGTCGACGAGCACCCCGACGCGGTCGTCGCGTTCACGGCCGCGTACCTGCGCGCCGCGGCGGAGCTCGAGGCGGGCGGCTGGGACGACCCGGCGAACCAGGAGATCATCGCGCGGTACACCGAGCTGCCGGTCGAGACGCTCACGTCGCTCGCGCTCACGGAGCAGGACCCGACGGGCGAGATCGACTGGGAGGACGTGCACGCCCAGGAGCAGTTCTTCCGCGACCGCGGCACGCTCGAGTACGAGGGCGAGGCGGACGTCGAGAGCATCTTCCGCGCCGACCTCCTCGAGCAGGCGCGCGAGCGGGCCGCGGAGCTCGGCTCGTGACGGCCGTCTCCGTCGAGGGCCTCTGGAAGGGGTTCCACGACCGTCGCCGGGACGACGTGCTCGTCGCGCTCCAGGACGTGTCGCTCACCATCGAGGACAACGAGTTCGTCTGCGTGCTCGGACCCTCCGGGTGCGGCAAGAGCACCCTCCTGCGCATCCTCGCGGGCCTGGAGGAGGCCGACCGCGGCACCGTGACGATGACCGAGCGCCCGTCCGTCGTCTTCCAGGACCACGGCGTGCTGCCGTGGCTCACGGTCGAGCAGAACGTCGAGTACCCCCTGCGCCTGCGCGGTGTGCGGCGCTCGGCCCGGCGCGAGCGCGTCGCCCCGCTCCTGGACATGGTGGGCCTCACGGAGTTCCGCGGCTTCTACCCGCACCAGCTCTCGGGCGGCATGCGGCAGCGCACGTCGGTCGCGCGGGCGCTGGCCGACGACGGCGCGACCCTCCTCATGGACGAGCCGTTCGGCGCGCTCGACGAGCAGACGCGCGTCGTGCTGCAGCAGGAGCTGCTGAAGATCTGGTCGCAGACCTCGCGGTCGGTGCTCTTCATCACGCACAGCGTCGACGAGGCGCTCGTGCTCGCGGACCGCGTCGTCGTCATGTCCGCCCGGCCCGGGCGCATCCTCGCCGACGTGCGGGTCCCCTTCGACCGCCCGCGCGACATCCTCGAGCTGCGCCGCGACCCGCGCCACGGCGAGATCACGTACGAGCTGTGGCGGCTCCTGCGGGACGCGGAGGCACAGGACGCCGCGGTGCAGGACGCGGCGGGGGCGGACGAGCGCTCCGCCGCGGGCGTCCGGGAGGCGGTCGCATGACGACCCCCACGGACGAGCGCGCCCCCGTCCGCCCGGGCGGCCACGCCGCGCCGGGCGGCGCCCCGGACGCGCCCCACGACGCCGACGACCGCACGGCCGAGATCACGCGCGAGCTGACCGAGGAGCTGCGCCGCCGGCGGACGGGTCGCCTCGTGCGGGTCGTCGGGCCCTTCACGCCGCTCCTGCTCCTCGCGGTGTGGGAGCTCGCGAGCCGGACGAACGTGCTCGACGCGCGGTTCTTCCCGCCGCCGTCGTCGATCGCCGAGACGTTCGCGCAGCTCGTCGGGAGCGGCGAGCTCTTCGAGCACGCGGGCATCACGCTCACGCGCATCGCGATCGGGTTCGTGCTCGGCGCCGTGCCCGGGCTGGTCCTCGGGATCGCGCTCGGGTCGGTCACGACCCTGCGCACGCTCCTCGGGCCGATCTTCGCGAGCCTGCTGCCCGTGCCGAAGGTCGCGATCTTCCCGCTGCTGCTCCTCGTGTTCGGCCTCGGCGAGGCGAGCAAGTACGTGATCGTCGCGATCGGCGTGTTCTTCTACGTCTTCTACAACGCGATGGGCGGCGTGCTCCAGACGCCGCAGATCTACTTCGACGTGGCGACCGCCAACGGCGCGGGCCGGCTCCAGCGCTGGCGCACGGTCGCGCTGCCCGCCGCGCTGCCGAGCATCTTCACCGGGCTCAAGCTCGCGGTGGGCGGCGCGTTCGTCATCATCGCGGCCTCGGAGTTCGTCGGGTCGCGCAACGGCCTGGGCTACCTCATCTGGAGCTCGTGGACGACGTTCGCCGTCGCGAAGATGTACGTGGGCATCGTCACCATCTCCGTGCTGGGCTACCTCTCCACGACCCTGGTCACGGTGCTCGAACGACGTCTCGTGCCCTGGTCCCGTCAGTAGGAGGCAGCATGAACCCACCCCACCACGACCCGTCCCGCGTGCCCGGGGCCGGCGCATGAGCGTCGTCCCGGCCGCGGACCGGATCTACCACGAGCTGCGGCGCCGGATCATCTTCACCGAGCTGCGCCCCGGCGAGGAGATCGACGTCACCGAGACGGCGTCCGAGTTCGGGACGTCGCGCACGCCGGTGCGCGACGCGCTGCACCGCCTCGACCACGACGGCCTCGTGGACGTGCGCCCGCGCGCGCTGTGCCGCGTCGCCCCGGTCACCCTCAAGACGCTCGTCGACGTGCTCGACGTGCGCGAGGCGACGGGGCCGATGGCGACGCGCCTCGCGGCCGCCCACGCGAGCCCGGCCGAGGTCGACGAGCTCGCGGCGATCGCCGAGGGCACGTACCCGCAGGCGCAGGACGTGCAGTCGATCCTCTCGGCGTCGCACCTGTTCCACTGCCGGGTCGCGAAGTACTCGCGCAACCCCCGGCTGCACGCGATCACCGAGCTCGCGCTCGAGGACCTGGAGCGGGCGTTCCGGCTCTGCGGGCGCCAGCCCCTGGAGCCCGGGCCTCCGCTCGACGACCACCGGCTCCTCATCGAGGCGCTCCGCGCGGGCGACGGCGAGCGCGCGGCTCGCCTCGAGCTCGAGCACATCCGCCGCGGTCGCAGCGTCGTCATGGGCCTCGCGATCGACTCCGGGGCGTTCTTCGGCGACGACTGAGCGTCTCTTCCGCGCGACGGCCCGCGCCCCGCCCCGCCCGCACGACCCGACCCATCCCCACCACCCGAGAGGACCGCCGTGCCCGCCACCTCGACCGTGCGCGTCGACGCCGCGGACGCCCGTGCCCGGGCCCGCGCGGCGCTCGCCGCCCACGACCCCGCCGACGCCGACCTCGCGGCCCGCGCCGTCGTCGCGGGGGACGCGTCGGGGTGGCCGGAGTTCGGCCTCGCGCTCCTCGTCCGCGAGCTGCGGGACGCGCGCGAGCGGACGACGACGGGGCGCGCCGGGACCGGGGCGCCGTCCGCCGTCGTGACCGGAGCGACCGCGACGCTGGACGCGTACGACCTCCCCGGGCCGGTCGCGCTCGCCGCGGCGGTCCGCCGGGCCGCAGGGCTCGCCCGCGCGCTCGGCGTCGGCGTGGTCGCCGTGCGCCACGCGGGCGGGACGGGGCGCGTCGGCGCGTACGTCCGCGCGCTCGCCGAGGACGGGCTGGTCGGGGTCGCGCTCGCCCAGTCCCCCGCGACCGTCGCCCCGTACGGCGGGACCGTCCCCGTGGTCGGCACGAACCCGCTCGCCGTGGCGGTGCCGCGGGCCGGGCAGGGTCGTGCGCTCGTCGTGGACGCCGCGACGAGCGCCGTCACGCTCGCCGACGCGCGGCGCCGCGCCCGGGAGGGCACGCCCCTGCCCGACGGCGCGGCGCTCGGCCCCGACGGCGAGGCCACCCGGGACGCGGGCGCCGTCGGCGCGCTGCTCCCGGCGGGGCTGCTCGGGTCCCTCCTCGGTCTCACGGTGGAGGCGCTCGCCGGGCTGCTGACCGGGGCGCGCGGCGACGCCGTGGGGCGCGGGCTCTGGGTGCTCGCGCTGGACCCCCGCGCGTTCGGCGCCGAGGACCTCGCCGACCGGGCCGACCGCCTCGGCGACGACTGGGAGCGCGCCGGGGGCCGTGTCCCGGGTGCCCGGCCGGACGCGGAGACGTTCGTCGTCGACCGCGACGTCTGGGACGCGCTGGCCCCGGCGACGGGAGGCACGCCGTGACGCTCCGGCTCACCGTCAGCCCCGCCGACGACCTGCTCGACGTCGCCCGCCGCATCGAGGTGAGCGGCGCCGCGCCCGGCGCGCTCGTCACGGTCCGCGCGACGACGGACCGCGCCGGGACCGCGTGGTCCGCCCGCGCGACCTACCGCGCGGACCGGTCAGGCACCGTCCGGCTCGACCGCGACCCGCCGATGACCGGCGACTACGGGCGCGTCGACGGGATGGCGCTCCTCACGTCGCAGCGGCCCGACCCGACGCCCGGCACGACGGCCGGCACGACGCCCGGCCGGCCGGCCGCGACCGACGTCTCGCGCCCGCTGCGCACGCGCCTCGAGGCGTGGGACGAGTCCGACGCCACGCAGCGCGCGACGGCCGACCTCGTGCAGCGCTGGACCGGGCCCGGGGTGCGACGGCGCGAGGTCCGCGAGGACGGGCTCGTCGGCACGCTCTTCGTGCCGCAAGGCGACGGTCCGCACCCGACGATCGTCGTGCTCAACGGCTCCGGCGGGGGGATCAACGAGCAGCGGGGCGCGCTCTACGCGTCGCGCGGCGTGCAGGCGCTCGCGCTCGGCTACTTCGGCGTTCCCGGGCTGCCCGACCACATCACCCGCACGCCGCTGGAGTACTTCGAGACCGCGCTGCGCCACGTGCACCGCGAGCTCGCGCCGCGCGCGGGCGTCGTCGTGGTGAGCGGCCAGTCGCGGGGCGGCGAGCTCGCGCTCCTGCTGGGCGCCACCTACCCGGGCCTGGTGGGCGCCGTCGTCGCCTACGTGCCCGGGGCCCACGTGCACGGCTCCCAGGGCGCCGCGGACCCCGCGCAGGGGTGGGACTCCCCCACGTGGACGCTCGACGGCGAGCCGCTCCCGCACCTGTGGCAGGACAACCCCGGCGTGACGTGGCAGCCGTGGACCGGCGGGCCGCCCCCGGACCGGTACCGCGACGTCTACGTCGACGGCCTGCGCGACCGCCGGTTCGCCGCCGCGTCGCGCATCCCCGTCGAGCGCGTCGCGGGCCCCGTCGCGTGCGTCTCCGGCATGGCCGACGGCCTGTGGCCCTCGAGCATGTACGCGCGCCAGGTCGTCGAGACGCTGCGCGCCGCGGGCCACGCCCACGAGACGCTGCTGCTCGACTACCCCGACGCGGGCCACTCGATCGCCCTGCCGCACCTCCCCGTCGCGCAGGGCCCGACGCGCCACCCCGTCTCCGGCATCGAGCTGTCGGCCGGCGGGACCCCCGCGGGCAACGCGTTCGCCGACGCCGACTCGTTCGCGCAGGTGTGCGCGTTCGTGGAGCGCGCGACGCGCGTGCCCTGACCTGCGCCCCGACCCTGTCCCGACCTGTGACCCGACCCGTGACCCGAAACATCGACGAGAGGACCGACATGCCCGCAGTGAGCGCCGAGTACCGCGAGGAGTGGGAGCGGTGGCACCGCGCCCGGATCGACGAGCTGACGAGCCCGTACGGGTGGATGTCCATGGTCAGCCAGGACTGGCTGACGGGCGACGAGCCGCTGCAGGTCGAGGGCGTGCCCGGCACCTGGTCGGTCCAGGACGACGAGGTCGTGTACACGCCCGACGGCAGCGGGGAGACGGTCACGCTCGACGGCGCCCCCGTGACCTCGCCGACGCCCGTGTCGACCGGCCACAAGTATTCCCTCGTGCCCGCGTTCTACGGCGACCTGCGCGTCGAGACCATCCGCCGCACCGACGCGACCGGCCGCCAGATCTTCGGCGTGCGCGTCCGCGACCCGCGCGAGGCGGCCCGCAAGCGCCTCGACGACATCGAGACGTTCCCGCTCGACGAGCGGTGGGTCCTCCCGGCGCGGTTCACGCGGACGGCCGAGCAGGCGTCGGACTACCCGACGGTGGAGCGGGGGGTGTTCGAGGAGCAGCGCGTGATCGGCACCGTGACGTTCACCCTGGACGGGACGGAGCACACGCTCCTCGTCGCCGGGCGCCCGGACGACGACACGGGCATCGAGCGCGGCAACGCGCACTTCACCGACACCACGAGCGGCAAGGAGACCTACGGCAACGGCCGGCTCGTGCGCATCCCCGACACCGAGCGGGACGGCGACACCGTGGTCGACCTCAACCGCGCCTTCTCCTTCCCGTGCGCGTTCACGAACTTCGTCACGTGCCCGCTCGCCCCGGCGCAGAACCGGCTGCCGGTCGCGGTGACCGCGGGCGAGAAGAAGCCGCCGCTCCAGATCGACCGCATCCAGACCTTCGCGCAGGCCTCCTGCCCTGTCCGCGCGACGCCCCCGACGGCGGGCGACCGGCACGTCCGGTCGCCCGCCGTCATCGTCCCGGCGGCCTCCCCGGCGTCAGCCGGCCGTCAGCACCGCCACGCCGCGCCGCAGGGCGAGCACGACCGCGCCCGCGACGAAGTAGTCGCGGTCGTCCTCGCGGCGCGCCGCCCGGACGCCGTCGTGCAGCGCCTGCGTCCGCGCGGAGAGCTCGCGGAGCGCGTCCGTGTCGGCGGGCTCCGTGCCGACGGACCGCAGCGCGCCGGCGTAGGCGTCCAGGGCGCGGGCCGCGAGCGGCCGCAGGCGCGCGCCGAGCGCGAGGTCGTCGCGGTCCTCGCGCTCCCACTCGACGAGCAGCCGTACGAGCGACCCGACGACGTCGGCCGACCCCTCGAGCTCCTGCGCGCGCCGCACCTGCGACGCGGCCCAGTCGCGGTGGCGACGCAGCCGGATGTTGGCGCGCGCGGCCTCCCGGGTCCGCGCGACGGCGTCGCGCGCGCGGGTGAGCGTGGGCTCCACCTCGCGCCGCCGCTCCTCCCACTCCTCCGCCGACGGCGGGCGCTCGCCCGCGAGACCGTCGCCGAGCGCCTCGACCTGGTCGACGAGCGTGTCGCGCAGCCCGTCGAGGGCCTCCTCGGTCGGGGTGAGGGGCAGCGGGGGCACGAGCAGGTTGATGACGACGCCGATGCCCGCACCCACGACGACGAGACCGGCGTACGCGCCGACGAACTCGACCTTCGCGTCGTTGCCGATGATGAGCACGAACAGGGCCGACGTCACCGCCCACGTGCCCATCTCGCCGAACCGCCGCCAGCCCGCGCACAGGAGCGCGAGGCCCACGACGACCGCCACGGACAGCGCGCTCGGGGCGAGGACGAGGTCGACGCCCCGGGCGATCGCGGCGCCGACGAGGATCGCGAGGATCGCCTGGGCCGACTCGCGGACGGAGCGCGCGAGCGTGCTCGTCGTCGCGACGACCGCGCCGAGCGGGGCGTAGTAGGGGTACTCGGAGAACGGGGCCGGGGCGAGCACCCCGACGTACCACGCGACGGCCGCCGCGAGCGCGCCCTTGACCGCCAGCGACCACCGGGGGTGGCGCACCCACTGCCGCTGCGCGGCCGTGACCGCGCGGCGCGCCCGTGTCCCGGCCGCCACCACCCGGGGCGCGGGCGGGGTCCGTCCCGTGCTGGTCTCGTCTCGTGCCACGGCACGAGGGTCCCCCGCCTGGCAGGCGCCCGCACGCGCGCCTGCCGGGCACGCGCCGCGCGCCGGGCGGGAGCAGCGGTTCGACGTGTGAGCGGGCAGAGCCGGTGCTTCACTGGCGGCGTCGGTGCAGCCAGACGCCGACGCCGTCGAGCACCACGGTGGCGTCGCGCACCCCTGCCGTCCGCCCCGTGGCTCCCACGAGGAGGCAGATGATGGTCCGCCGACGCGGCGCGGCAGCCGCAGGAACGAGCATGGTGGTCGCCGCACTGGCCCTGACGGGCTGTGCGCAGGGCACCGGTGACGACGGCTCGGACGTCGACTTCACGGCCGACGGGTCGCCCTCGGGCGAGCTCTCGGTCATGGGCTTCGGGACCGGTGACGAGATCGGCGAGGTCCGCTACGACCGCGCCGTCGAGGGCCTCGACGGCGTCGACGTGCGCCTCTCGGAGGGCGAGCTCGACATCCAGGCCTTCCTCTCGGCGGTCGCGTCGGGCAACCCGCCGGACGTGGTGTACGCGAACCGTGACCAGATCGGCACGTTCGCGTCGCGCGACGCGATCCTCCCGCTCGACGAGTGCGTCGCGGCCGAGGAGATCGACCTGGACGCGTTCGTGGACACCGCCGTCGACCAGGTGACGTTCGACGGCAGCGTGTACGGGATCCCGGAGTTCAACCAGGTCCAGGTGACGATGGCGAACGCCGACCTGCTCTCCGCGGCCGGGCTCACCGTCGAGGACGTCAACGGCTCGGACCGCGAGGCCGTCACGGCGGCGAACGAGGCGCTCCTGCGCACCGACGGCGGGGCGCTGAGCGTCATCGGGTTCGACTCGAAGCTGCCCGAGTTCCTCCCGCTGTGGTCGAAGGCGGTGGGCGCCGACCTCCTCTCCGAGGACGGCCGCACCGCGCAGCTCGACGCCCCCGAGGTCGTCGAGTCGCTCGAGTGGGCGGTGGGGATCTACGACGCCCAGGGCGGGTTCCCCGCGGTCAAGACGTTCCGCGACTCCGCCGACTTCTTCGGCGCCGGGAACCAGTTCGCGACCGACGCCCTCGGCGCGATGCCGATGGAGCAGTGGTACATCAACGTGCTCAACGAGTCGTCCCCGGACGCCCCCATGGCGTTCGACGCCGTGCGCACGCCCGACGGCGACGCGATCGCGTTCGCGTCCGGCTCCGCCTGGGCCGTCCCGCGCGGGAGCGAGAACCCCGCGGCGGCGTGCCGGTTCGCGCGCCTCATGACGGAGAAGGACGCCTGGGTCGAGGCGGCGCAGGCGCGCGCCGACGCGCGTGCGCAGGACGGCCTGGTCTTCACGGGCGTCCTCACCGGCAACGAGGAGGCGGACCAGCAGATCCGCGACGACCTCGTGCCCGACGACGCGCCCCAGCCGTGGCAGGACGCGATCGACGCGATGTACGAGGCGAACGACGCGACCTTCGCGCTCCCGGCGAACCCCGCGGACAACGAGTTCGAGACCGCCTGGCAGGACGCGGTGAACCGCGTCCTCAACGGCCAGCAGGAGCCGGCCGAGGCGCTCGCGCAGGCCCAGGACGAGGCGCAGAAGGCGCTCGACGACGCCTGGGCGCGGTGGGACGAGGAGGACTGAGGTGGCGGCAGCCGACGTCGCGCCGACCCTGCCGACCCCTCCCCCGGCGTCGGACGGCCCGCGCACGGCCCCGGGCGGTCGCCGCCCGCGCCTGAGCGCGTCCGCGCGGCGGGAGCGCAACGCGGCGCTGCGCTTCATCAGCCCGTGGATCGTCGGGTTCCTCGTGTTCACGGCGTGGCCGATCCTCTACAGCGCCTACCTGTCGCTCACGGACTACGACGTCATCAACGACCCGACGTTCGTGGGCCTCGACAACTACCGCGAGATGGCGCAGGACCCGAAGGTCGCGCTGTCGCTGTGGAACACGCTCGTGTACACGGTCGTCCAGGTGCCCCTCTACACGGTCGTCGCGCTCGCGCTCGCGCTGCTCCTCAACCAGGCGGGCTGGTCGGCCGGCTTCTTCCGCACCGCGTTCTTCATCCCCAAGATGACGCCGCCGGTCGCCGTCGGCGTGCTGCTCCTGCTGCTGTTCAACGGCCAGTACGGCGTCGTCAACCAGGTGCTGTCGTGGTTCGGCATCCAGGGACCGTCGTGGACGACCGACCAGGCCTGGATCAAGCCCGGGCTGGTGCTCATCAGCCTCTGGACCGTCGGGTCGGCCGTGATCATCCTGCTCGCGGCCCTGCGCAACGTGCCGAACGACCTGTACGACGCCGCGCGCGTCGACGGGGCGGGGTTCTGGCGCCGCACGCGCGCCGTCACGGTGCCGATGATCAGCGGCGCGCTGTTCTTCGTCGTCGTCATCAACACGATCGCCGGGTTCCAGATGTTCACCGAGGCGTACTCGGCCTACTTCGGCGCCGGCAACTCGACCTACCGCAACGACGCCGCGCTGTTCTACGTGATCTACCTCTTCCAGGAGGGGTTCCAGGAGCTCCACATGGGGTACGCGTCGGCGCTCGCGTGGCTGCTGTTCGTCGTCATCATGCTCGTCACGCTCGTCCAGCTCGTCGTGTCCCGACGGCTCGTCTACTACGAGGGGGAGCAGCGATGACCACCGCGCCCTCGTTCCCCCGCCCCGCCGTGAGCGGCCCGGGCGCCGCGCCGGACCCGGCGACGGGCGCGCCCGAGGCGCAGGGCCCGCCGCCCCCCGCCCGGACGCGCGGCGCCGGGCGCGGGCCGCGCCGCCGGTGGCTGCGCGCCGTCGTGCTCGCCGCCCTCGTGCTCGCCACGGCCGCGTTCGTGTACCCGCTGCTGTGGCTGCTCTCCGCGTCGTTCAAGCCGCGCGCCGAGGTGTTCGACAACCGGCTCGTGCCGCGCACGTTCACGCTCGACAACTACGTGACCGTCTGGCAAGAGGCACCGCTCGCGCTGTGGCTCGGGAACACCGTCGTCGTCACCGTGCTCGCCGCGGGCCTCGTCACGGTGTCGAGCGCGCTCGTCGCGTGGGGCTTCGCGTTCTTCCGCTTCCGCGGCCGCGGCGCCCTGTTCGCGCTCGTGCTCGCGACGATGATGCTGCCGGGCGCCGTGACGATGATCCCCACGTTCCTCATCTGGAACCAGCTCGGGCTCGTGGGGACGAACGTGCCGCTGTGGGCAGGGAACCTGTTCGCGAGCGCGTTCTACGTGTTCCTGCTGCGGCAGTTCTTCCTCGGCCTGCCGCGCGAGCCGTTCGAGGCCGCGCGCCTCGACGGCGCGAACAACTGGCAGATGTTCTGGCGCATCGCGGTGCCGCTGTGCCGGCCCGCCCTCGTCCTGACGCTCCTCTTCGAGGCCCAGGCGGCGTGGACGGACCTCATGCGCCCGCTCATCTACCTGCAGGACTCCTCGACGTTCACCATCCCGCGCGGCCTCAAGGCGCTCATCGACCAGTTCGGCCCCGGCGGCGAGTCGCAGTGGGAGGTCGTCGTCGCGGCCTCCGTCATCACGACCCTCCCGATGATCCTCCTCTTCTTCCTCGGCCAGCGGCACTTCGTCGAGGGGGTGGCGACGACGGGGAGCAAGGGCTGAGCCCGCGGTCCCCACCACGCACGCGCACCACGCACCACGCACACGCACCACCCACGGAAGGACGGCAGCACCATGCGAGCACTGACCTGGCAGGGACGCGAGAAGGTGAGCGTCGAGGACGTGCCCGACCCCCGGATCGAGCAGCCCACGGACGCGATCGTGCGCGTCACGTCGACCGCGATCTGCGGCTCCGACCTCCACCTGTACGGGGTGCTCGGGATGTTCCTCGACTCCGGCGACGTCCTGGGCCACGAGGCCATGGGCGTCGTCGAGGAGGTCGGGCCCGAGGCGGGGAACCTCCGGGTCGGCGACCGCGTCGTCGTCCCGTTCAACATCGCGTGCGGGCACTGCTGGATGTGCGAGCGCGGGCTGCAGACCCAGTGCGAGACGACGCAGGTCCGGTCGCAGGACAAGGGCGCCGCGCTGTTCGGGTACACCAAGCTCTACGGCCAGGTGCCCGGCGGGCAGGCCCAGTACCTGCGCGTGCCGCAGGCCCAGTACGGGCCGGTCGTCGTGCCCGACGACGGCACCCCGGACGAGCGCTACCTCTACCTCTCCGACGTCGTGCCCACCGCGTGGCAGGCCGTCGAGTACGCCGACGTGCCGCCCGGCGGCACGGTCGTGGTGCTGGGGCTCGGCCCGATCGGGCAGATGTCCGCGCGGATCGCGCTGCACCGTGGCGCGTCCCGCGTCGTCGGGATCGAGCGCGTGCCGGAGCGGCGCGCGATGGGCGAGCGTCACGGCGTCGAGACCCTCGACCCGTCGGCGGTCGACGACCTCGTCGGCGCGGTGCGCGACCTCACATCGGGCCGCGGTGCGGACTCCGTCATCGACGCCGTCGGGATGGAGGCGCACGGCTCCCCCGTCGCCGAGGCCACCCAGAAGGTCGTCGGCGTCCTGCCCGACGCGCTCGCCGCGCCCCTCACCGAGCGCGCCGCGACCGACCGCCTCGCGGCCCTGTACACCGCGATCGACCTGGTCCGCCGCGGCGGCACGATCTCGATCTCCGGCGTCTACGGCGGTGCGAAGGACCCGCTGCCCATGATGCAGCTCTTCGACAAGCAGGTGACGCTGCGCATGGGCCAGGCGAACGTGCGCCGCTGGACCGACGACGTCCTCCCCCTCGCCGCCGACGTCTCCGACCCGCTCGGCGTGCTGGACCTGCGCACGCACCGGCTGCCGCTCGAGTCGGCGCCCGACGCGTACCGCACGTTCCAGCGCAAGGAGGACGGCTGCATCAAGGTCGTGCTCGACCCGTGGGCCTGACCACCGTCGACGCCGTCGTGGTCGGGGCGGGGCCCAACGGCCTCGTCGCCGCGAACGCGCTCGCCGACGCCGGGTGGGACGTGCTCGTCCTCGAGGCGCAGGAGACGTACGGCGGCGCGGTCCGCTCCGCCGAGGTCGCGGCGCCGGGGTACGAGACGGACCTCTTCAGCGCGTTCTACCCGCTCGCGGCGGGGTCGCCCGTGATCCGGGGCCTGCACCTCGAGGAGCACGGCCTCACGTGGTCCCGCGCCCCGGACGTCCTGGCGCACGCCCTCGACGACGGCGGTGCCGCCGTCCTGCGCGCCCGCGCCGAGGACACCGCCGCCGGGCTCGACGAGGTCGCGCCCGGCGACGGCGACGCGTGGCTCGAGCTCGTGGCGGGCTGGGACCGCGTGCGCGACCCGCTCCTCGACGCGCTGTTCAGCCCGCTCCCGGCGGCCGGGCCGGTGCTGCGCGTGCTGCGCCGGCTCGGCGCGGCGGGCACGCTCGACCTCGCCCGGCTCGCCGTCCTGCCCGTGCGCCGCCTGGCCGACGAGACGTTCCGCGGGGAGGGGGGCGGCCTGCTGCTCACCGGCAACGCGATGCACGCCGACGTCCCGCCCGACGCCGCGGGCAGCGGCGTGTTCGGCTGGCTGCTCGCCATGCTCGGCCAGGACGTGGGCTTCCCCGTCCCGACCGGGGGTGCCGGACGGCTCCCCGACGCGCTCGTCTCGCGGCTGCGCGCCCGCGGGGGCGACGTCGTCACGGGCGCGCGGGTCGAGCGCGTGCACGTGGTGCGCGGTCGCGCGGTCGGCGTGAGCACGGCCGACGGGCGGCACGTGCGCGCCCGCCACGCCGTGCTCGCCGACGTCAGCGCGCCCGCGCTCTACCTCGACCTCGTCGGCGCCGACCGGCTCCCGGCGCGGCTCGTGCGCGACCTCGGCCGGTTCCAGTGGGACCACCCGACCGTGAAGGTGAGCTGGGCGCTCGACCGGCCCGTCCCGTGGACCGCGCCCGGGGCGCGCGGTGCGGGCACGGTGCACCTCGGCGTCGACCGCGCGGGGTTCGTCGACGTCGCGGCCTCGCTCTCGCGCGGCCACGTCCCCGAGCGGCCCTTCCTCGTCCTCGGGCAGATGACGACGTCGGACCCCACGCGGTCGCCCGCGGGCACCGAGTCGGCGTGGGCCTACACGCACGTGCCGCACGGCGTGCCGTGGACGCGCGAGCGCGTCGCGGACGAGGTGCGCCGCGTGGAGGACGCGGTCGAGCGGGTCGCGCCCGGCTTCGCCGACACGGTCGTGGGTCGCTTCGTGCAGACCCCGGCCGACCTGGAGGCGGCCGACGCGAACCTCGCGGGCGGGGCGATCAACGGCGGCACGTCGGCCGTCCACCAGGAGCTCTTCCTGCGCCCGACCCCCGGCCTCGGCCGCCCCGAGACGCCCGTCGCGTCGCTCTACCTCGCGAGCGCCTCCGCCCATCCCGGCGGCGGGGTCCACGGGGCGTGCGGGTGGAACGCGGCGCGGGCCGCTCTCGCCGCGGCCGGACCGCGCGGGTCGCTGCGCCGCGCGCTCGTGCGCACCGCGTGGGCACGGCTGCTGCGCGACCCCTGACGCGCGGGCGATGGGGGCACGGTGCCGCCGCGCTACGGGGTCCGGCGCTCCGCGAGGTACGCGAGCCGGCGCAGGGCCTCGACGTTCCGGGGGCCGATCACCGCGCTGCGCACCGGTCGGGGCACGAGCGTGCCCGGACCCTTCTCGGCGTCCTCCGTGATCCGCACCGTGCAGCCCTGCTCCGTCGGGCGCACCTCGATCCGCACGCGCGCCTCGCCCGCGGGCCAGCCGCGCGCCTGGAGGTCGATCCCCCGGTCCGGGTCCCAGGCGCGCACGACCGTCTCGTCGTCGAGCAGCGCGGGCCACAGCCCGACCGAGTGCAGGATCCGCGACCCGGGCGCGGGCCACGTGTCGTCGACGGCACGGATGCGGGCCGTCCCGACGACCCACGTCGAGTACGACCAGCCGTCCGCGAGGACGCCGAGCACCGCGTCGGAGGGGCATCGCACGGCCCGAGTGACGGTCACCATGAGGCGACGCTAGTCGCGCGCCCCGCACTGGCAACCGCTCGCGCACCCCGACGCGAGTGCGCGCGAGCGGGGGGCACCCGCCATAGCGTGAGGACCTGCCCGCGACAGCGCGGGCGCCGACCTCCAGGAGGGCACGATGGGCATCGCCAGCTTCCCGCAGGAGCTCGCGGACCGGGCCGCGACGATCCTCGGCCACGGCCTCGAGGTCAGCATCACGATGCGCCAGGCCGGCGTGAGCGTGCGCGCAGGGAGCAGCACCGACGCCGCGGCGCGCTGCGACCAGGCCGAGGCGCTCGACGACGCCGGCCCCTGCATCGACGCGATGGAGGACGGCGGCTCCCGGCTCGTGCCGTCCGTCGAGGAGTCGGCCGGCTGGGAGCGCTGGGCACGACAGTGCACCGAGGAGGGCTTCGTCTCCTCGGTGGCCGTCCCCGCGATCGTCACCGCGGACGTCGCCGTCGCGCTCAACCTGTACTCGCGCGCACCCGACCCGTGGACGCCGGAGCTCCTGACCGCCGCCGACGCGTACGCCCAGCTCGTGGCGTCCGCGGTCGGGCTGCGGCTCGAGCTCGCGGCGCTCGAGGACTCGACCGCGGGCTTCTACCGGGACATGTCCGACGCCGTCGCCACGGAGCGTGCCGTCGGCGCGATCATGCAGACGAACCAGTGCTCCGCCGACGAGGCCCGCCGCATCGTCGACTCGGCGGCCCGGCACCGGAACGTGAGCCCGCGCGAGGTCGCGGAGTCCCTCCTGCGCGCGCTCGTCGTCGAGGACGCGCCGGACGCCGCCGACGACGACCCGGGCCGCTCGTGAGCGGCCCGGCCGACGCGGCGCGCGCGCACGACCGCCGGACCGTCCTGTCGGGCGTCCTGTTCGGTGCCGGGATCGCGGCGTCGATCATCGATCTGTTCGTGTTCCACCTGGGCCTGCAGTGGCACCACTTCTACGACCTGTCGACGACCCAGGTGGCGCTCGCCGCCGACGGCGTCTTCCACGCGGTGGGCTGGTTCGTCACCGTCTGGGGGCTGTTCCTGCTCGCGGACGTGCGCCGCCGCACGGAGGTGTCGTGGTCGCGGTGGGTCGGTGGCGTGGTCGTCGGCGTCGGGGGCTTCCAGCTCCTGGACGGCGTCCTCAACCACAAGATCCTCGGGATCCACCAGATCCGGTACGGCGTCGACCTCCTGGTGTACGACGTCGTGTGGATCGGGACGGCGGTCGTCGCGCTCGTCGTCGGGCTGGTCGTCCTGCGCCGCGCGCGGCCCGCCCGTGCGGACGCCGCCGGGACCGCGTGATGCCCCCGCACCATCACGTCGCGTCCGGCGGGCCCGCCCTGCTGACGGTCGTCGCGGTCGTCGCGCTCGCCCTGGGCGCCGCCGCCTACGCCGCCGGGCTGCGGGCGGCCCGGTCGCGCAGCCCCTGGCCCGTGCGGCGCACGCTGTCCTGGTACGCGGGGCTCGCGTGCGCGGGCGTCGCGACCGTCGGGCCGCTCGCGGAGGCGTCGCGGTCGAGCTTCACGGCCCACATGGCCGGGCACGTCCTGCTGGGCATGCTGGCGCCGCTGCTCCTCGTGCTCGCCGCGCCCGTCTCGCTGCTCCTGCGCGCCCTGCCGCCCGTGCGGGCGCGTCGCGTCAGCGCGGTGCTGCGCTCCCCCGTGCCGCGCGTCGTCGGCCACCCCGTGGTGGCGGGCCTCCTCGACGCGGGCGGGCTCTGGCTCCTGTACACGACAGGGCTCTTCCACCTCGCCCACTCGTCCGCCGTCGTGAGCGTGGTCGTGCACGCGCACGTCCTGCTCTCGGGCTGGTTGTTCACCGCGTCGCTCGTCGGACCGGACCCGCACCCGTCCCGCGCGTCCTTCCGGGTGCGCGCGGGCGTGCTCGTCGCCTTCGTCGCCGCGCACTCCGTGCTCGCGAAGTGGCTCTACGCCCACCCGCCGGCGGGCGTCTCTCCCGCCGACGCGCGCACGGGCGCGCAGCTCATGTACTACGCGGGGGACGTCGTGGACGTCGCGCTCATGGTGCTCCTCGTGGCCGGGTGGTACACGGCGACGCGGCCCCGGGAGATCCCGGCCGCGCGCGTGCGCACGCGACCCGGGCTCGCGTGACGGCGCCGCTCCTCACGTGCCGTCGTCGCCCGCGTCGAACGCCTCCCGGTAGAGCCGGCCCGCCTCCTCGACGACCCGCGGGTCGAGCGACGCGGCCGGCACGACGTCCACGAGGAGCGGCTCGCTGTCCGGGCCGCGCCCCGCGACATCGCCCGTGAGGAGCCACGGGAAGCGCTCCGGCGTCATGAGGTGCGCGTACTGGCAGAGCTGGCGCGCCACCCAGTGCTCCACCGGGCGGTCCCACCACGGCTCGGGCGTCAGCGGGTTGACGCTGAGACCGGGCAGCAGGCACCCGCTCTCGTGGTCGCGGCTCACGCTCTCGGCGTCCTGCTCCGGACCGCCGCTGAACCGCACGTAGAGGGGGCGCACCACCTCCACGAGCTCGGCGACCTCCGCGAGGCTCCGCAGGCGGGGCAGCGTGTCGAGCGTGCTGGGCGCGTCGGGCATCGGGACCTCCTGGACTGGCGTCGTGCCGGCGGGGCCCCTTCTCGACTCTCCGTGACGGACGGGACCTGCCGGTCACGCCGCCGTCCCCAGGCTACGAGCGGGTCGGCGGCCAGGCATCCCCAGGCCTGCGAGCGCCGGGAGGTCGTGCGACGGTGGCAGGACGCGCCGCCCGTCCGGGGCGCGAGACCCGCACGAGAGCCCGACCGAGGAGGCCGACATGAGCGAGAACGACGAGCGCGGCTACGACCCCGCCGAGGACCCGGACGCCGACCCGCGGTCGCTCAACCCCCGCGAGGGGCGCCAGGCGAGCGGGTCGGGGTCGGAGGACGCGGACCCGGACGCCGAGCCGGGGAACGTCAACCCGCGCACGGGCGGGGAGGCGTCGGGCGACGCCTGACGCGCGGCAGCACGAGGGCCCGGGTGCGGCGCACCCGGGCCCTCGTGCTGCCTGGGCAGTGTCTAGGCGGTGTCTAGGCGGCCGCGCTCGGGGCGAGCTCGCCCTCCCGGCGGGCCGTCTCGCCGCGCAGCCCGAACCGCAGGCCGAGGTGGTCCATCGTCGGCGGGAGCGGGTCCCGGGCGAGGTAGCGGCCGCGCGCGACGGCCGGGTCGAGGCGCGCGACGCGCGCGAGCGTGTGCGACGCCAGGAGCAGCACGACGTTGCGGCCGGGGCACGACACGGGACCGCCGCTGAACGGGACGAGGCCCCAGTCGGCGTCGGCCCGGCCGTCGAGCCACGCCTCGGGCGTGAACGCGTCGGCGAACGACAGGCGGTCCGCGTCCCGGTGGAAGAACGCGCTGAGCACGACGAACCCGGTGCCCGCCGGGAAGGTGCGCGCGCCCCAGCGCACGGGGGCCGTCGCGTCGCGCAGGATCGCGAGCGTCGTCGGCCACAGCCGGACGGACTCGAGCACGCACCCGCGGGCGTACGGGAGGACGGCCGGACCCTCCCCGGCGGTCGTCGGCTCCGCGAGCAGCCGGTCGCGCACGGCGGGCCGCGCCGCGGCGACCGCGAGCGCGCGGAACGTCGCGGCGCCCGCCGCGTCGAACGCGAAGAGCCAGTGCGGGATCTGCCGACGCACGGCGTCCGCCCCGCCGGTGTCGCGGCCGCGCGCCGCGAGGGTCCCCGGCTCGGCGACGGCCACGTGCTCGGCGATCCGCCGTTCCAGGGCGGCGCGGAGCCAGGGTCGGCGCGGCCGGAACCACGACCAGTTCCCGTCGCGCCGCAGCGCGTCGAGGATCGCGACGAGGCGCTCGTCGTCGCGCGCCGCCCGGCCGAGGACGACCGTCCGCACGGTGCGCCACCACGACGCGGCGAACGTGTCCCAGTCCAGCCGGCCCGACGCCTCGACGGTCGCGACGAGCGCGCGGGTCTCGCGCTCGACCGCGGCGACGAACGCGTCCCCGTCGCGGTGCACGGGCTCGGACATGTCGAGCGCCGCCTCGTTGTACGGGCGGCGCACCAGCCGCTCCGGGAGCGGCGAGATCAGCACGCCGTCCGGCTGGAAGTGGGCGAGCGCGCCCCGCTTCTCCCAGGACGCCGGCGTGAAGGGATCGGGCGAGCCCGCGAGGACGCGCTCGACGTGCTCGGGCCGCGTGGCGAGCACGAGCCGCCGGCCCCCGAGGCGCACGACGAGCGGCGCGCCGTCGTACCGGGCGCGCAGCCGCTCGAGCACCCGGCGCGACGTGCGGTCGACCTGGCGTCGCTCCGCCCAGGCGGTCGCGCGGGGACGCCGCACGATGGCGCCCTGGGCGACGAGCGGACCGAGCACGTCCCGCAGGACGCGCCCGGTCTCGCTCGCCGTCAGGTCGACCGGGGTGTCGGTCACGCGGCCGTCCTCGTGGTCGGCGTCGCGGGACCGGTCTCCCGGCGCGCCGGCCACAGCGCGATGGCGAGGCCCGCGGCCGCGCTCACCGCGTGCAGCACGTTGTCCGCGCCGTTGATGTTGAGGACGTTCGCCTCCGGGTCGTTCACGACGACCAGCCCGTAGACGAACGCGGCCCCGTAGCCGATCGCGAGGATCCAGCCGTACGTCCGGGCGCTCGACGACCGGCTCCACAGCAGCACGCCGAGGAGGCCGATGACGAGGTGGACGACGTTGTGCAGCGGGTTGATCGCGAAGACCAGCAGGGTCTGCGAGTGGTCGTGCACGGTCCACCCGTCGAACCCCGTGACGGCGAACCCGACGACGCCCACCAGCAGGTAGACGATCCCGATGACGAGCGCCAGGTACTGGTGGACGCCCCGCGCCGGGCGGTCGGCCCGCGCGGCGCCCCGTGGTGCGGATGCGGCGGTCATGTCGGCCTCCCCTCTCAGTCCTTGTGCAGGGCGTCCTTGACGGCGCCCTTCGCCTTCTCGAGCGTCGAGGGCTTCCCGGTCGTGCCGTGGAAGCGCTCGTCCGGCGTCGTGGGCGGCGGCATCGGGACGCCCGCGGGCGGCTCGGCGACGTAGGTGAACTCGCCCTTGCCGTCGGGGGTCGGGCCGCTCGCCCAGCGCCCCTCGGACGCGTGCTCGCCGTCGGAGAAGTTGATGTACTGGTAGGACACGTCGCGGTCCTCCTTCGACAGCGGGAACGTGCTGGGCACCGGGAGCTCCTCGACGCCCTCGTCGCGCAGCTCCTGCGCCGCCGCGAGCCACTGGTTCTGGTGCATCGTGTCGCGCGCGAGCAGGAACGCCAGGAGGTCCTTCACCCCGGCGTCGTCGGTCATGTGGTAGAGCCGCGCCACCTGCACGCGGCCCTGCATCTCGGCGTTGGCGTTGGCCGTGAAGTCGGCGAGCAGGTTCCCGCTCGCGGTCACGTACCCGGCCGACCAGGGGTTGCCGTTCGAGTCGACGGGCCGTGCGCCGGCCCCCGCGACGATCGCGTGCTGCGGGTCCGTGCCGCCGATGATCGCCGCCACGGTGGGGTCGTTCTGGACCGCTCCCTCGACGGCGCCGACGGGCGCCTTCTCGAGGAGCTGCGCGATCATCGTCGCGAGCATCTCGACGTGCCCGAACTCCTCGGCACCGATGCCGTAGAGCAGGTCGCGGTACTTGCCGGGGATGTGGGCGTTCCAGGACTGGAAGCCGTACTGCATGGCCACGGTGATCTCGCCGTACTGCCCGCCCAGCACCTCCTGGAGCTTGCGGGCGTAGACGGCGTCCGGGCGGTCCGGCGTGGCCTGGTGCTGGAGCTCTTGACGGTGGAAGAACATGGTCTCTCCCTCGGGAGGTCGCCTCCCGGGCACGAGCGTGCACGGGAGGACCACGGCACGCGCCCCGTTCTCGACGCGTCGAGCGTCCTCCCACCCTGTGGCCGTCCGCCGCCGGTCGCATCTGGGGCGGCCGGACCACGACACGCCGGATTTCACCCCCGGCGGGGAAGGCCGCCGAGGGAGCCGAGCCCCTAGCGTGGTGCCCGTCGCGGGGCAGCCGGTGAAGAAGACCGCCGCACGCCTGCCCCGCGGCGAACCGCCCTCGTCCGGGCCCGCCGGGACGAGGGCGACGTGCGTCCGGGCCCACGCGCGCGAGCGCGCGCGAACGTGCCTACGGTCGACGCAGCTTCGAGAACGGGAGCTCGACGAGACCTGAGGAGCCACCATGCCCGACGCCCCCGGCACCGCCGCCCGCGACGACGACTCCCCCGTCCTCCTGCGCCTCGCCCGGCGGCTCGAGGACTCCCCCGCGCTCGACGGGCTCTCCGGCACCGTGCGCGGCGTCGCGCTCGCCCTCGTCCCCTCGCACGGACGGCTGCGCGAGGAGCTGCACGGCCGCTCGCTCGGCCACGCCCTGCACGCGACCCTCACCGACGTGCCCGTCGGTCTGTGGACGAGCGCCGCCGTGCTCGACCTCGTCGGGGGCGAGCGCAGCGCGCCCGCGGCGCAGCGCCTCGTCGGGCTCGGCGTGCTCGCGGTCGCGCCGACCGCGCTCACGGGCCTCGCCGACTACCTCGACGTCGACCGCCGCGCGCGCCGTGTCGGCGCGGTCCATGCCGCGCTCAACTCCGGCGTCTCGCTGCTCTACGGCGCGTCGTGGCTGCTGCGCCGCGGCGGCCGGCGCCGGTCGGGCGTCGCCGTGTCGCTCGCCGCCTACGGGCTCGCCGGGGCGAGCGCGTTCCTCGGCGGCCACCTGGCCCAGGCGCTGCGCGAGCCGCCCGCCGAGGTCGCGCTCGGCGACGACGACGTCCCGGACCTCCCGTGACGCCGCGTCCCCCGGCGGTCGTGCGGGACCGCGCGAACGCGCTCGTGACGGGCGCGACGAGCGGCATCGGCCGCGCGCTCGCGCACGAGCTCGCCCGGCGGGGGCACGACGTCCTGGTCGTCGCCGACCGCGACGTCGACGCGACCGTGGGCGATCTGGCCGCGCACGGCGGGACGCACGAGGGCCTCACGGTCGACCTCACGACGCCGCGCGGCGTCGAGGCCACCGCCCGGCGGGCGCGCGAGCTCGGCGTCTCGACCGTCGTCCTCAACGCGGGCGTCGGCGTGCACGGCGCCTACGCCCGCACCCCGCTCGAGGCGCAGCTGCGGCTCGTGGACCTCAACGTGCGCTCGGTCGCGCATCTGACGCACCTGCTGCTGCCCGACCTCCTCGCCGAGGGGCACGGGCGGCTGCTGGTCACGGCGTCCGTCGCCGGCGAGATGCCGGCGCCGCACTTCGCGACCTACGCGGCGTCGAAGGCGTTCCTGCGCTCGTTCGCGTGGTCGCTGCGCGGCGAGCTCGCCGGCACGGGCGTGACCGTCACCGCGCTCCTGCCCGGGCCCACCCGGACGCCGTTCTTCCGGGAGGCCGGCATGGAGCGCACGCACGTGGGGCGCCTGCCGAAGCCGAGCGCCGCCGCGGTGGCGCGGCAGGCCGTGGACGCGCTCGTCCACGGCCGGCCCGAGGTCGTCCACGGTCTCCAGGGCAAGGCCATGCTGGCGGTCGCCCGCGTCCTGCCCCAGCCGGCGCGGGCCGCGTTCCACGGCTGGTTCTACGCGCCCGTCCCGCCGTCGCTGGCGGTCCCGCGCGCCCCGTCGTCGGGCTCGCCGCTGCGGTAGCCGTTCACCTTGTGCGTCCCGTCGCACCACGGCGGGATGGCCGTGCCGCCGCAGCGGCACAGGGCGACCGTCGCGCGGTGCCGCTCGATCTCACGACCCTGCTGGTCGACGAGCCGCGCGGGACCGCGCACGAGGAGCGGCCCGTCCGGGCACGCCGTGACCGTGACCTCCTCCTCGCGCGACCCCGCCCGGGACTGCTCCTCGCGCGACGCGCGCCCGGCGCCCGTCACGCGGCCACCGCCCGCGTCGTCGCGCCGCGCAGCGCGGCCGTCGGGTGTGCGGCCCGGCGGATCCGCGTGCCGGCGTACGGCACGCCGCCGCGGACGCGCCAGACGACCGCGACCCACACGCACACCGCCCGTTCGACCAACCACGCGGGGGCCCACAGCGCCGACGACGCGGGCCACGCCGCGCTGCCCCCGGCACGCCGTCGTCCCGCCTCGGCGAGCGCGACGACGCCCGCGAGCAGCGCCACCAGCGTCCCCAGCCACGCCGCGCGCACCGGCCCGCGGCACCGCACCGCACCCGCGACGCACGCGCCGAGGAGCGGGGCGAGCGCGAGCTCCGCGGCGAGCCGCACGGGCTGCGCGAACGAGTCGTACGCCTGGCGCACGCGCTGCTCGACGAACTTCCGCGTCGGCGGCGGGCGCCGGGCCACGAGGAGGTCGGGACGGTGCACGACCGTCCCGCCGCGGGCGCGCACGGTGCGCTCCAGCTCGAGGTTCTCGAACAGCACGCGGGCGTCGTACCCGTCGGGGCCGAGCGCGTCGCGCCGCAGCACCACCGTGCCCGCCCAGTCGTGACCGAGCGCGCGGTTCACGAGCGAGCGCGCGGTGTCCCAGCGCGCGTGCCACGGCAGCGGGTCGAACACGTTCTGCGGCACGACGGCGTCGGCGTCGTCGAGCGCCGCGAGCGCCCGGTCGAGCGTCGCGGCGTCCCAGCGCACGTCGTCGTCCGCGACGACGACGCGCGGCGCGGTCGTCGCGGCCAGGGCGGCGAGGACGCCGACCACCTTCCCGTTGCAGCCCGGGGGCGGCGGGCCGACGGCGACGGTGCGCGCCGCGCCGCCCCACGCGGCGGCGTGGCGGTCGCGGACGGGACCGGGCGACCCGTCCGCCACGACGACGTCGACGTGGCGCGCGAGGTCGTGCAGGTAGGCGGACAGCTCGGCCGTCGCCGGCTCGTCGGGCTGCTCGCGGCGCAGCGGCAGCACGTAGGTCACGTCAGCCACGCGGCGCGTCGCCCTCCTGCGCCGCGGCGGGGCCGGTGCCCGGCTGCGGCTCGACGGCGGGGGCGAGCGGCACGCGCAGCGCCGACGCGCCCTGCTGCCAGCGCTCGAGCGCGTGGGCGGCCACGTCGCCCTCCACGGCCAGGCACGCGGCCGCGCCGAGCAGGACGTCGTCGCGCAGCGCGGGCTCCTGCTCGACGAGGCGCCCCGCGAGGTCGCGCGCCGCGATCTGCTCGTGCACCGCGTCCGCCTCGACGTGCTCGTCGAAGTACCAGGTGGTGTCCGCGTCGTGCCCGAGGCGGCGGAAGCCGTTGCCGTACAGGCGGCTCGGCACCGACGACGTCATCTCGAACGCGGCGAGGTGGCCGACGATCGCGCCCCGCAGGCGCCGGTGCAGGCCGAAGAGCGACATCGTGTTCAGGGCCGCGAGCACGACCGCGGGCACAGCGTCGACGTAGCGGCCGTACGTGTCGTCGAGCCCGACGCCGCGCATCGCCTGCGCGAACAGCTCGGCGTGCATGCGGCCGGGCCGACCGCCGCCGTACTCGTCCGCCTGGATCTCCACGAGCGCCGCCTTCGGCACGCCCGCGAGCCGCGGGACCGCCCACGTGTGCGGGTCGGCCTCCTTGAGCTGATAGAGGGACTTCAGCGCGAGGAGCTCGCGCGCCTGCCCCGCGTCGGCGCGCTTGGCGACGTACCGCGACAGGCTCGGGCCGTCGTCGGCCGCCGCGAGCTCGAACAGCCGTCGCGCGACGCCCGCCGCGTCGGTCGCGTCGCACGCCGGCCGGCCGGCGCGCCCGCGCACCGCGGCCTCGAACGGGGCCTCGAGACGTGCCCGCACCGCGAGCAGCGCCGGGTCCCACTCCCAGTCGTCGTCGACGCCCTCGACCCCGCGGTAGTGGAGCTCGTAGAGGAGGGTGAGGGTGAGCTGCACGTCCTCGTCGCGCAGGATCGTCCCGGCCGCGGCGTCGAGCGCCGGCCCGACGGCGTCCTCGACCGGCCGCAGGTCGGCCGCACCCGGGGGCTCGACGAGCGCGGCGAGGAGCGCGGCGCTCAACGGGCCCCGCGGACGGGGCCGCGGCAGGCGGCCCGACCCCGGTGCCGGCGAGGCTCCGGGCGCGGGCTCGTCCGCCGGTCCGGTGGTGGTCGCCGACCCGGCGGTGGGGACGTGGGCGGGGAGGGCGGTGGAGGTCATCACGTGTTCCTGACGCTCGCGCGGACGGCGCCCCTGCTCGACGCCACCGCCATGCTCCCCACGGACCGCCCGACTCGCGAGCCGAACCGGCTCCCGAGCGGGCGGCCGGCGGTGCATCAGCCCTGCTGGGAGCCCTGCGGGGACGTCGCGGACGTGCCGTCCTGGGTCAGGTCGGCGAGGAAGCGGTGGCACTGCTGGGCCCGCTCGGAGTCCTCCGCCATCACCTTCTCGAAGAACGCGGCGATCTCCTCCTTGCCCGCGTTCCGGGCGTCGCGCACGTACTGGCCGTAGTCGTGCCCGGCCTTGAGCGAGTGGTACTGCACCGAGATGAGGTCGAACGTGACGTCGTCGAACCCGGTCTCTCCTGTGGCCATGGTCGAAACCTCCTGCGCCCGGGGGCGCCGTCGTGCTGCCGGGCCGGGCCCGGCGGGGGCGGCCGGCTGCTGGACCTCCTCCCACGGTCGCAAGGCCCCGTCCGCTCGCAACCCGCGGGGCGACCCCCGTTCCAGTTGTGTGCGCGCGGCCCGCGCCTAGCGTGGGAGGTGGTCCAGGAGGTGGCCGTACCGGCGGAGCGAGAGCCCGGCACGGCTACCGCTCCGTCGCCAGTCACGCCGCACGAGCGGCGACGACGACGGGAGTCCGACCATGAGCGAGACGAACGTGCCGTACGGCTCGGGGCCCGGTTCGCCGGGTGTCGGGACGGCGCAGGGCACCGGGGACGGCGGCGGCGCCGCGTCCGGGGTGAAGCAGCGCGCGAGCGAGGCCGCGTCCCACGCGGGCGACGCCGGACGCGAGGTCGCGCAGGACGCGAAGGAGAAGGCGCGCGACGTCGCGCACGAGGCCACGGACCGCGCCCGCGGCCTGGTCGACCAGACGAGGACGGAGCTCAGCGACCAGGCGCGCACGCAGCAGGAGCGCCTCGCGAGCGGGCTGCGGTCCCTCGGTGACGAGCTCCGCCAGATGGCGGACGGCACCGAGGACCCGGGCTACGCGACCGACCTCGTGCGGCGCGCCGGGGACGCCACCGGGCAGGTGGCGCAGTGGTTCGAGGACCGCGAGCCCGCGTCGGTGCTGCACGAGGTCGAGGACTTCGCGCGGCGCCGCCCGGGGACGTTCCTCCTCCTCGCCGCCGGGGCCGGCCTGCTGGTCGGGCGCCTCGTGCGCGGGATGAAGGACGCACCGGACACCGGCTCCGACCGCGAGCAGAGCGGCGGCACCGGGTCGACGCCGTCCGCGACGCGCGGCGCGCACGCCGCACCGCTCGGCACGACCACGGGCACGGGCACGACCACCGGCGCGACGACCGGGACCACCGGGACCGTCGGCGGGACCGGCACGACCGGGACCACCGGCGTGCCGGGCACGACCGGCGGCACGGGCACGACGGGCGCGCCGGACATCGGCACGGCGGGCGCGTACCCGGGCCTCGCGAACGACCGCCTGGCGCACGACCCCGACGTCGCGACGTCGGCCGAGGGCGCTCCCCCGGCGCCGTCGTACCCGCCTACGACGCCCGGCTCGGGCGCCCGGCCGGGAGGTGGCCCCGATGTCGTACACCCCTGACCCGTTCGCCGCGGCGGGCACCGGTCGGCACACGACGGGCAGCGGCCCCGACCCGGGCCTCGCGGCCACGCCGCAGCCCGTGCCGACGTCGGCGGACCAGCAGGCCGAGCAGCAGAGCCTCGGCGAGCTCGTCGCCGAGGTGAGCCGCGACCTGTCGACCCTCATGCGTCAGGAGGTCGAGCTCGCCAAGGCGGAGGCCAAGCAGTCCGCGCAGCGCGCCGGGAAGGGCGCCGGGATGCTCGCCGGCGCCGGGGTGGCGGGCCACATGGTCCTGCTGTTCCTCTCCGTGGCGCTGTGGTGGGCGCTCGGCGCCGTCATGGGCCGGGGCTGGTCGGCCGTCGTCGTCGCGGTGCTCTGGGCGATCGTCGCCGCGGTGCTCGCGGCGCGCGGACGCAAGGAGCTGCGCACGGTCGAGGGCATGCCCGAGACCACGGACACCCTCAAGAAGATCCCGAACGCCGTCCGAGGACACGAGGAGAAGAACTCATGAGCACCAGCGATCCGGAGGAGATCCGGGCGGACATCGAGCGCACGCGGACCGAGCTGAGCCGCGACGTCGACGCCCTCGGGGAGAAGGTCAAGCCCGGCAACGTGGCGCGCCGCCAGGTGGACCGCGTGCGGTCGGGCGTGACGAGCGTCAAGGACCGCGTCATGGGCAGCGCGCACGACACGGTCGGCTCGGCCCGGGACACGTCGCACGGCGTCGCCGAGCGCGGGCGCGAGGCGGCCTCCTCGGTCGCCGACTCGGCGCGCAGCACGGCGTCCTCGGTCGCCGACACCGTGGGCTCCGCCCCGCGGGCGGTGCGCGAGCAGACGCAGGGCAACCCGCTCGCCGTCGGCCTCGTGGCCTTCGGCGTGGGCCTCGTCGTCGCCTCCCTCCTCCCGTCGAGCCGCGCCGAGCAGCGCGCCGCCGTCGGGGTCAAGGAGAAGGCGGCCCCGCTCGTCGAGGACGTGAAGTCCACGGCGCAGGAGGTCGTGCAGGACCTCAAGGAGCCCGCCAAGGAGGGCGCCGAGGCCGTCCGCGACGCCGCGAAGGACGCCGCGCAGTCCGTGGGGCAGCACGGCAAGGAGGCCGCGGCGGACGTCCGCGACCAGGTCAAGGAGGGCTGACAGGCCCGCACGACGGCGGCCCGGGTGACGCGTGCGTCACCCGGGCCGCCGTGCGTCCGGAGCGGGTCGGTGCCCGGACGCGCGAGCGCCGGGTGAGGCGGCGTCGGACGTCCGCCTCACCCGGCGCTCCTGCGCGTCAGGCCGGTGTCAGCCGCACGACAGCGCGTCGTGCTCGGCCGTGACCGTGGCCGTCCTCCCCTCGGCGTCGGTGGCGGTGACCGTGGCGGAGCCGGCCTCGACCTCGCCGGAGCGGACCGCGAACGACTGGTAGGCGTTCGCGCCCGGGGCGACGTTCTCGACCGTCTTCGTGCCGTACGGCGTCTCGAGCGTCACCGTGAGCGGGACGTCGTCCTCGTTGAGGGCGCGCACCGCGACGTAGGTCTTGCCCGCGAGGCAGCGCGCCTGCGCGGTCGCCGTGACGTCGGGCCCGGCCTCGCCGGCGGGGACGCCGGTGAGGTACTCGAAGCCGTGGGCCGCGAAGTCCTCGCCGTCGGGCGCCTGGTCCCACTCGAGGACGTAGTACGCGACGCCGGCCTCCTGCGCCGCCGTGAGGATCTCCTGGAGCGGCACCTCGCCCTCGCCCAGGTTGGTGAACGACGGGCGTCCGCCCGCGTTCAGGCCCGTGGCGTCCTTGACGTGGAGCAGCTCGATCCGGTCGCCGTACTGCTCGATGAGCGCCGGGACGTCAACGCCCGCGTGGGCGGCCCACGCCACGTCGAGCTGGAACGTGACGTACTCGGGGTTCGTCTCGCGGACCAGGATCTCCCAGGCCGAGAGCGTCTCCCCCTCGTGCTCGTACGTCGTGCGGAACTCGCCGTCGTGGTTGTGGCCGAAGAACTTCGTGAAGCCGGCGTCGACCGCCCGCTCCCCGAGCCGGTTCATGGCCTCGGCCGTCGCGAGCGTGTTCTCGTAGGTGCCGATCCCCGGTGCGGGCCAGCCGCCCGAGCCGACGTACTCCTGGCCGAGCGTCCCCACGTAGTCCAGGGTCGCGTCGAACGTGGCCTCGTCGACGTTGTAGTGCGACGACTTCACGCTCAGGCCGTAGGAGTCGGCCAGCGCACGGAACTCCTCGGCGGTGTATCCGGAGAAGTTGCCGCCGAAGGGCTCGATGTTCTTGAAGCCGATCTCCGACAGGCGCTCGAGGACGGCCGGGAGGCCCGCCTCGTTGACCCACGGGATGAGCGAGAACATCTGGATGGACACCTGCTCGGCCGGCACGACGACCGGCTCGGTGCCGCCCTCGCCCACGGCGAACGTCACCGTGTCGACGTCCACGCCGCCGGTGGTCGTCACGACGACCGAGCCGGAGCCCTCGGGCACGCTGCTCAGCGTCTGCGTGACGTCCTGCCAGCCCTCGCCCGTGAAGGCGAAGTCGGCCAGCGGCTCGGAGGACACGGCCCCCTCGCCCTGCCAGCTCAGCGTGACAGTGCCCTCGCCGCTGCCGCGGACGGTGACCTCGTCGACGGCCTCGCCCGTCGGGGCGTGCACGAGCGCGAGCGGCCGGTAGGTGAACGAGTCGCCCTCGTCGAACGAGGTGACGTAGCGGCCGGCGTTCGCCGCCGCGTCCTCGACGACCTCGACGCCCTCGGCCGCGTCGAACCACTCGGCCTGCTGCGCCTGGGGCTTGAGGATGTGCGTGGCCTCGCCGGTGATGGCGGGGACGTCACCCTGGGCCTGGTCCGTGTAGGTCACGACGAGCGTGCCGAAGATCTTCTCGCCCTCGCCGTGCTCGACGGCGTCGGGGCTCGTCTGGATCGTGAAGCCGCAGCCGTCCTCGGTGTCGGCGGCGCGACCGCTCACCTCGGGGTGGGCGTGCTCGTTGTGGCCGAGACCGAACGTGTACTGGATGTTCCGGCACACGGGGTCGTCGCCGTCCTCGGCGTCGTGCACCGCGACGGTGTAGGGGACCGCGTCGCCCCAGTCGAAGACCGCGCCGTCCGGCTGGCTCAGCGTGATCTCCGGCGCGGTGTTGCCGACGGTGATCTGCTGGATCGCGAGGCCGAAGTTGCCCTCCGGGTCCGTGACGCGCAGCTGCACGGCGAAGCGGCCGCGCTCGGTGAACGTGTGCGTCACGGTCTCGCCCTGGGCGTCGTACTCGCCGTCGGCGTCGAAGTCCCAGTCGAAGGTCAGGCCCTCGTTCGGGGTCTCCGCGTCCGTGGTGGCCGAGGCGTCGAACGTCACCTCGAGCGGCGCGTCGCTGCCCGAGACCGGGGAGGCGGAGATCGCCGCGCGCGGGGTCTTGTTCTCCGACCCGTAGGTGATGCGGTACAGCCCGGCGTCCGGGTTCTGGCGGAAGAAGCCGTCCCCGTACTCCAGGACGTACATCGAGCCGTCCGGACCGAACTCCATGTCCATGACGTTGTCCCAGATCGGCTGGTTCACCGTCTCCAGGTGCGCGTTCGGCAGGAAGTCCTCGACCGCGGTGACCTCACCGGCGGACGAGAGCTCGTCGAGCGTGAACGCGACGACGTAGTCCTGGGAGAACTCGGCCATGAAGGGCTTGCCGTCCCAGTACGCGGGGAACTTGCCCGGCGCGTCGGGGTAGTCGGCGGAGCGGAAGACCGGGCCGCCCATGGGCGCCTGGCCGGTGCCGCCGAGCTCGACCAGCGGGTCGAGCAGCTCCGGCTGGTCGCCGGGACGGTCGCCGTAGTAGACCTGCGGCGCGGTGGCCGGCGGGAGCACGTCCAGGCCGGTGTTCCACGTGGAGTTGTTCGTCGCGCCGGCCTCGCAGTCGAACCACTCGCCGGGCGTGCCCGTCGCGAAGTCCCACTCGTTGTAGTTCGCGTTGGGGCCGTGGCAGTAGGGCCAGCCACCGTTCATCGGCTCGGTCGTCAGCTGCCACTCGACGAAGCCCATGGGGCCACGGTCGGGGTTGGCGTTGGCCGCGTCGGGACCGTAGTCGCCCCAGACGAGCGCCCCGGACTCGACGTCGTAGTCGATCCGGAAGGGGTTGCGCAGCCCCATCACGTAGATCTCCTCGCGCACCAGGTCCTCCGACCCCGCGTACTGCGGGTCGTCGAAGAGGTTGCCCTCGGGGATCGTGTACGTGGTGCCGGGCCCGACCTCGGTCCCGGGGGCGATGTCCTCGATCGGGTCGATCCGCAGGATCGCGCCGCGCAGGTCGTTCGTGCTGCCCGCGCCACGACGGGCGTCGAACCCGGGGTTCATGCCGGGCGCGTTGTTGTTCGGCGCGTAGCCGTCGGCGCCGGGTGCGCCGGCCGGGGTGTTGTCACCCGTGGACAGGAAGAGGTTGCCCTCGGCGTCCCACGCGATGTCGGCCCCGACGTGGCAGCACTGGCCGCGCTGCGCGTCGACCTTGAGGATCGCGCGCTCGCTGTCCAGGTCGAGCGTGCTGCTCTCCGCGTCCCACGTGAACCGCGAGAGCTGGTTGTAGCCCAGCCATCGGTCCCAGTAGCTCTCGTCCTCGCCCGCGGGGAGCGAGTTCGGCGCGCTGCCCTGCGGCGTCGTCTCGGGGTACTCGACCCCGGTGGGCGAGGTGCCCTCCATGACGCGGGGCGCGTACACGAGGTAGACGAACCCGTTCTCCTCGAAGTCCGGGTCCAGGGAGATGCCCTGCAGCCCGTCCTCGGAGTTCGCGTAGACGTCGAGCTTCGCGATCTGCGTCGTCCGGCCGGTCGCGGTGTCGGTGAGACGGACGACGCCGTCGCGCGCGGTGTGCAGGACCCGCGAGTCCGGCAGCACGGCGAGGTCGATCGGCTCACCGGTGTCCTTGCTCAGCAGGACCTTCTCGTAGTTGTTCCAGTCGGGTGCCGCGTCGTCCTGCGCGGCCTCGGCGGCGGTCTCGCTCTCGTCTCCCCCGTGGCCGGGGTGCGCGCTCGCCCCGCTCATCGCGAGCGGGACGAGCAACGCGGCGGACAGCGCCGCCGCGGCACCTCGGGCGAGCCTGCGTCGGCTCGTGGATGGTCTGTGCACAACGTCCTCCTTGACGTGGATCGAGGAGCCCGTGGTCCCCGACCAGCAGCGCGGCACCTGTGCTCGGTGCCGCTGCTCGACGATCGCCGCTGATCGGTCGACCCGGATGGGTGGACGGCCCCAGGGACCGGGGCCTGCGCGGCGCCGTCCTGGCCCCGCGCTGCGTTCGACCCTAAGCGCGACTTTCGCTGATGCCAAGTCAGAAGTTGAAATATCCAGACGAAAAGTTGGGCCGGACCCCTCACGAAAACCGACCACAAGGTCGCTGTTCGTGGTGGGTCGCCGGGCGGGCCCCCACGGTGGGCATCCGCCCGTCAGTCGACCCGGAGGTCGACCGTCGCGCCCCGCGCCACGGGCCGGATCTCGACCCCGGGCAGCTCTGGCGACCGCGCGAGGAAGTCGCGCAGCGGGCTGCGGAACACGCCGTAGTCGTCGTGGTGGATCGGGACCACGAGCGGCACGCCGACGCGCCGCACGAGGTCCGCCCCCTGCACGTCGTCCATGGTCACGGTCCGGCCGAGGATGCGCGTCCCGCCCAGGTGCGCGACCACCGAGTCCAGGTGCGGGAACGCGTCCGCGACGACGTCCACGTGGTCGCCCGTGAGCGTGTCGCCCGTGACGTAGACCTGGGTCTGGCGGCCGCCGTCCACGCGGTGCGTGTAGACGGTGCCCATGACCTCCGGCAGCAGCGAGCGCATGACGCCGCGCGCATGGATCGCCGGGACCGACTCCACGTCGAGCGTCTCCTTCCCCGAGCGGAACGTCTCGATCGTGCCGGTCGGCATGCCGACCGTCGCGAAGTGGTACCGCGCCAGGCGCCGCGCCGCGGACGGCGTGGTGAGGAGCGGCACCTGTCGCGTCAGGCCGCGCCGCGCGACCCGGTCGAAGTGGTCCCCGTGCAGGTGGGACAGCACGATCGCGTCGAGCGGCGGGAGGCCCGTCGGCCCGAGCGCGGGCTGGGTGCGGCGCCGCGACGCGAGACCCTTGCCGAGGTAGGCCCACTGGCCGCGGTGCAGGAAGTTCGGGTCGGTGAGCACGGTGAAGCGCCCGAACCGCAGGAGCGCCGTCGCCGTCCCGCCGAACGTGAGCGTCGCGCTCGCACGGCGGCTCACGGCTCCCCCAGCGCTTCGAGGTGGACGGCCTTGCGCACGGTCATCTCGTCGAGCAGGTCCGGCCCGTACCCGGCCCCGCCGCCGCTGCCGCGCCGCGGGTCGGCCGACCCGCCCGGCGCGCCCCCGAACACCGCGTTCACCTTGACCGTGCCGACGTCGAGCACGTCCGCCGCGCGCAGCGCGTGGGCGAGCGACGGCGTGAGCACGGTCGCCGCGAGCCCGTACGCCGACGCGGACGCGCGGCGCAGGCCCTCGTCGAAGTCGGCGACGCGCACGACCGGCGCCACGGGGCCGAACGTCTCCGTCGTGAGCAGGTCCACGTCGTCCGGGCACCGGTCGAGGACCGTGGGCGCGTAGTACGACCCGGCCCGGTCGAGCCGCCGGCCGCCGGTCACGACCTCGGCACCCGCCGCGAGCGCCCCCTGCACGTGCTCCTCGACGACGGCGAGCTGCGCGTCGTCGACGAGCGGTCCCATGGTCGTCGCGCCGTCGGCCGGGTCGCCCACCACGACCGCGTCGGCGAGGCACGCGAGCTCGGCGACGACCGCGTCCGCGACCTCCTCGACGACGTACGCCCGCTCGACGGCGGTGCACAGCTGGCCGCCGTTGGTGAACGCGCCGGTCGCGATCTGTCGCGCGGCGAGCACCGGGTCGACGCCCGCGTCCACGACGAGCGGGTCCTTGCCGCCGTTCTCGAGCAGCACCTTCGCCCCGCGCGCGCCCGCGGCGGCGGCGATGCGCCGGCCCGCGGCCGTGGAGCCGACGTGCGCGACCAGGGCGACGTCGTCGTGCGCGACGACGGCCGCGCCCGTCCCGCCGTCGCCGCTGACGACGCGCAGGACGTCCGGCGGGAGCGCGCCCGCCACGATCTCGGCGAGGCGCACGCCGGGGGCGTCGCTGCGCTCGGACGGCTTGTGCACCACGGTGTTGCCGGTGACGAGCGCCGCGGCGAGCAGCCCGGCGGCCGCCGGGTAGGGGTCGTTCCACGGCGTGATCACCGCGACGACGCCGCGCGGCTCGCGGCGCACGACGTCCAGCGCCGCGGGGTCGCCCGCGAGCACACGCCCTGCACGGCCGAGACCCGCGACGGCGGCCTCGTCGAGCAGGTCGGCGGCGACCTCGGCCGACGCGCGCGCCTCGGCCCGCAGCCGTCCGGTGGTCGTGCACAGCAGGTCGCCGAGCTCGTCGACGGCGGCGCGCACCGCGCGGGCGGCGGCGCGCAGGGCACCGGCCCGCTCCCCCGGCGGGGTCGCGCGCCACGCGGGCCAGGCGGTCGCGGCGGCGCGCACGGCGGCGTCGACCTCGTCGGCGCCCGCGCAGCGGACCGGGGCGGCGGGCCGACCCGTGGCCGGGTCGGTCCGGTCGAGGCGGCGCTCGCCCGCGGCCGGCGTGGTCGGGTCGGGGTGGGTGGTGGGTGCGGTGGTCGTGGTCATGCAGGCCTCCCGGGAATCACACGAAGAGAACTACCCATGGGTGCGACGTCGGCGTGCGAGAACCGCTTCTCCGGGTCAGGGTGAAGTCGGGTTGCAGCAGAGCCGACCCGCACGCGTCAGGTCCAGTGCCCCCGGTTTCTCGAGGCGCACCACGAGCCTGACCCGAACGAGGAAGGCTCGCAGCCCATGCGCGTCCTCGGAGTCAACGCCCTGTTCCACGACCCGTCCGCCGCCCTCGTCGTCGACGGCCGGGTGGTCGCCGCCGCGGAGGAGGAACGCTTCTCGCGGCGCAAGCACGGCAAGCGACCGCTGCCGTTCGCGGCGTGGGAGCTCCCCGAGAAAGCCATGGCCTGGTGCCTCGAGGAGGGCGGGCTGCGCCCCCAGGACCTGGACGCCGTCGCGTACTCGTTCGACCCGGCGCTGGCCAAGCCCGCCGAGGAGATGGGCCTGCCGGACCCGTGGGACTGGCTGCGCGTGCAGTACGCCGAGCGCGCGCCGCAGTTCCTCGCCACCGCGCTGCCGGGCCTGTCCCCCTCGACGGTGCGGTTCGTGCCGCACGAGGTCGCGCACGCGGCGTCGGCCGCGCTGGCGTCGCCGTTCCCGGTCGCGAGCGTCCTGTCGCTCGACGGCCGCGGGGAGCGCTCGTCCCACCTCGCGGGCCGGTACGACCACGGCCGCCTCGAGGTGCTCGCGAGCCAGGAGCTGCCGCACTCGCTCGGGCTGGTCTACGAGTCGCTCACCGAGCACCTGGGCTTCCTGCGGTCGAGCGACGAGTACAAGGTCATGGCGCTCGCGTCGTACGGCGAGCCGCGCTTCCTCGACGACCTGCGCGAGGTGCTCTACGCGACCGGCGACGGCGGCTTCGTCGCCGAGGTTCCCGACTGGGAGCGCTGGGCGCCGCGCCGCACGGACGACGGCACCTGGGGCACCGCGCACGGCGGCCGGGCCGAGCACGCCGACCTCGCGGCGTCGGTGCAGGCGCGGCTCGAGGAGGTGCTCGTCGACCTCGCCACGTGGCTCCACGGGCAGACGGGCGACCGCGTGCTGACCATGGCGGGCGGCACGGCGCTGAACTGCGTCGCGAACTCGCGGGTCTGGCGCGAGTCGCCGTTCGAGGAGGTCTGGGTCCAGCCCGCGGCGGGCGACTCCGGCACGGCGCTGGGCGCCGCCCTCCAGCTCGCCGCGGAGGCGGGCGACACCGTCGAGCCGATGGGCTCGGCGGCGCTCGGCCGAGCGTGGGGCGACGAGGCGCTCGCCGGGTGGCTGCGCACCGCGCAGGTGCCGTTCACGACGCCCGACGACCTGCCCGCCGAGGTCGGACGCATCCTCGCCGACAACGGCGTCGTGGCGTGGTTCGACGGCCGCGCCGAGCTCGGACCGCGCGCGCTGGGGCACCGCTCCCTGCTCGCGCACCCGGGACCGGTGGAGAACCTGGAGCGCCTGAACGACGTGAAGGGCCGCGAGCAGTTCCGGCCCGTCGCACCCATGGTCCTGCTCGAGGACGCCGCGGAGATCTTCTCCGGCGGCCCCGTCCCGAGCCCGTACATGCTCTTCGTGCACGAGGTGGCGCCCGCGTGGCGCGACCGGATCGCTGCCGTCGTGCACGTGGACGGCACCGCGCGCATCCAGACCGTCGACGACTCGACCCCGCGCCTGCAGGCGACGATCCGGGCGTTCAAGGAGCTGACCGGGCTGCCGGTCGTCGTCAACACGAGCCTCAACACCGCGGGGCGCCCCATGGTCGACGACCCGCGCGACGCGCTCGAGCTCTTCGGGTCCGCCCCCGTGGACGCGCTCGTGCTCGGCCCGCACCTGGTGCGCCGGACCGACGTGTTCGCCGCTCCGTCCGGGGCGACGGCGTGAGCGCGCCCGCGGGACGCCCCGCTCCCCCGGTGCCGTACGCCGTCGTCGTGCCCTCCATCGGCCGCCCGTCGCTCGACCGGCTCCTGGAGACCCTCGTCGCCCAGGCCGACGGCCCGGGCTCCCCCGGGCCGGCCGAGGTCGTCGTCGCGGACGACCGCCGCCTGCCGCCGCCCGGCTCGACCGACCCGGTGCCCGACCCGCTCGACCTCGGGGACGCCGGCCGTGCGCTCGGCGCACGCGTCGTGCGCACCGGGGGCCGGGGCCCGGCCGCCGCGCGCAACGCCGGGTGGCGCTCGACGACCGCGCCGTGGGTCGTGCTCCTCGACGACGACGTCGAGCTCCCCGCCGGGTGGGCGCGCCTCCTCGCGCACGACCTCGCGGCGGCGACGCCCCGCACCGGCGGCGTGCAGGGCCGCCTGCACGTGCCGCTGCCCGCGCACCGCCGTCCGACGGACTGGGAGCGCGGGACCGCCGGGCTCGAGCGCGCGGCGTGGGCGACCGCCGACATGGCGTACCGGCGCGCCGCGCTCGAGCAGGTCGGCGGGTTCGACGAGCGCTTCCCCCGCGCCTACCGCGAGGACGCCGACCTCGCGCTGCGCGTGCGCGAGGCGGGCTGGGAGCTCGTGCGCGGCTCGCGCACGACGACGCACCCCGTGCGCCCCGCGGACGACGCGGTGAGCCTGCGCGTGCAGGCCGGGACCCGCGACGACGCGACGTTCCGCGCCCTGCACGGGCCGGGGTGGCGCGAGCGTGCCGAGACGGGCCGCGGCCGCCTCGCGTGGCACGTCGCGACCGTCGCGGCCGCCGCGGTCGGCGTCGGCGGGCTCGTCGCGCGGCGCCCGCGCGTCGCGGCGCTCGGCGCGCTCGGGTGGGCGGCCCTCACCGCGCAGTTCCTCGGGCGCCGCCTCGCGCCGGGGCCGCGGCCGGGCGACGACGCGTTCGGGCCCGAGCTGCGGCGCATGGCGTGGACGAGCGCCGCCATCCCGTTGGCCGCGGTGCGGCACCGCGTCGCGGGCACGCTCGCCGCCCGGCGCGGGCTCGAGCCGTGGCCGCCGCCGCTCGCGGCCGTGCTCCTCGACCGCGACGGCACGCTCGTGCACGACGTCCCGTACAACGGCGACCCGGCGGCGGTGCGTACCGTCGAGGGCGCCCGCGCCGTGCTCGACGACCTGCGCGCCCGCGGGGTCCGGCTCGGCGTGGTGTCCAACCAGTCCGGCGTCGGGCGCGGGCTCCTCACACGCGCGCAGGTCGACGCCGTGAACGCGCGCGTCGAGGAGCTGCTGGGCCCGTTCGACACGTGGCAGGTCTGCCCGCACGCGCCGGACGACGCGTGCGCGTGCCGCAAGCCCGGTCCCGGCCTCGTGCTCGCCGCGGCGGCCGACCTCGGCGTCGAGCCGTGGCGGTGCGCCGTCGTGGGCGACATCGGCGCCGACGTGGGCGCCGCGCTCGCCGCGGGCGCGGCCCCGGTCCTCGTGCCGACGCCCGTCACGCGCGCCGAGGAGGTCGCCGCCGCCCCGTGCGTCGTGCCGGACCTCGCCGCGGCGGTCCGCGCGCTCGACGACCGCCTGCCCGGCTCGCCCCGAGGGCACTCCCCCGACGCGTCGGTTCCCGGCGCGTCCGCAGCGGCGCCGGACGAGGAGCGTGCGGCATGAGCGCCGACGTGCTCGCCGTGCGCCTCGACAGCGACGGCGACGTCCTGCTCACGGGCCCCGCGGTGCGGGCGATGGCGCACGCGGCCGCGCGCGACGGCGGCCGCGTGGACGTCCTGGCGGCCCCCGCCGGGCGCGCGGCGGCAGAGCTGCTCCCGGACGTGCGCGACGTGCTCGTCTTCGACGCCCCCTGGTCCGGCTACCGGCCCCCGCCCGTCGACCGCGCGAGCGTGCTCGACCTCGTCGCGACCCTCGCCGAGAGGCGCTACGCCGCCGCGGTCGTCTTCACCTCGTTCCACCAGAGCCCGCTGCCCGCGGCGATGCTGCTCAAGCTTGCGGGCGTCGGGCGCGTCGCCGCCGTGAGCGAGGACTACCCGGGCTCGCTCCTCGACGTGCGGCACACCCGCGCGGACGGCCTGCACGAGGTCGAAGCAGCGCTCGACCTCGTCCGCGCTGCGGGGTTCGGCGCGCCGCCCGACGGCGACCGGCTGCGCGTGCGCGGGCCGCTGCCCGACGTGTCGTCGCTCGTGCCCGCGGGGCCCTACGTCGTCGTGCACCCCGGCGCGTCCGTCCCGGCCCGGGCGCCCGCGCCCGACCACGCGCGCGACCTCGTCGCGGCGCTGGTGCGCGCGGGCCACGAGGTGGTCGTCACGGGCGGGCCCGGCGAGACGGACCTCGCGGCGTACGTCGCCGCCGGGCGCGCGCGGGACCTGTCGGGGCGCACGGACCTCGCGGGCTTGGCCGCGGTGCTCGCCGGCGCCCGGTGCGTCGTCGTCGGCAACACGGGGCCCGCGCACCTGGCCGCCGCGGTGGGCAGGCCCGTCGTGTCCCTCTTCGCCCCCGTGGTCCCCGCGGAGCGCTGGGCGCCGTGGGGCGTGCCGACCGTCCTGCTCGGCGACCAGGAGGCCGCGTGCCGCGGCACGCGCGCCCGGGTGTGCCCGGTGCCCGGCCACCCGTGCCTCGGCGTCGACCCGGACGACGTCGTCGCGGCCGTCGACCGGCTCGTCGTCCCGCACGTCGTGGGGACGCCCGCGCCCCGCGCGACACCGCTCCGGACCGTGGGGGTGACCCGATGAGGATCCTCGTGTGGCACGTGCACGGGTCGTGGGCGACGTCGTTCGTCGCCGGCGGCCACGAGTACCTGGTCCCGGTCGTCCCCGACCGCGGGCCCGACGGCCGCGGCCGCGCGCGCACCTGGGACTGGCCGCCCGGGGCGCGCGAGGTCGCGCCGGACGAGCTCGCCGACCTCGCGGCGGACCGCGCGATCGACGTCGTGGTGCTCCAGCGCCCCGAGGAGGTCGAGCTGCTGCGGCGCTGGACCGGGCTCGTGCCCGGCCGCGACGTCCCGGCCGTCTACGTCGAGCACAACGCCCCCACGGGCCACGCGGCCGCGACCCGGCACCCGCTCGCCGACCTCGACGTCGTCGAGGAGGGCCTCGTGCCGATCGTGCACGTCACGGCGTTCAACGCGCTCATGTGGGACACCGGCGACGCGCGCACGCTCGTCGTCGACCACGGCATCCCCGACCCCGGCCCGCTGTACACCGGGGAGCGGGCGAGCGTCGGGGTCGTCGTCAACGAGCCCGTGCGGCGCTGGCGCGTCGCCGGGACCGACGTGCTCGTCGGGCTGGGGCGGCACGTGCCGCTCGACGTCTACGGCATGGGCGTCGGCAAGCTCGCCGAGCACCTCGCGGCGCCCGGCGCCGCGCCGCACGACCCGCCGCACGACCTGCCGCACGACCTCCCGCACGGCCTGCACGACGACGTCCCTCAGGCCGCGATGCACGCGCGGCTCGCGACGTCGCGCGCCTACCTGCACCCCTACCGCTGGACGAGCCTCGGGCTCTCCCTGCTCGAGGCGATGGCGCTCGGGATGCCCGTCCTCGCGCTGCCGACCACCGAGGCGCCCGTCGCGGTGCCCCCGGCCGCGGGGCTCCTCAGCGCCCGTCCCGACGAGCTCGCCGCGACCGCGCGGCGCTGGCTCGCCGACCCCGACGACGCCCGCGAGCACGGCCGGGCGGCCCGCGCCCACGTGCTCGAGCACTACTCCCACGCCGCGTTCCTGCGGCGCTGGGACACGGTCCTGACGGAGGTGACCTCATGAAGATCGCGATGATCTCGGAGCACGCCAGCCCCCTCGCCGCCCTCGGCGGCGTCGACGCCGGAGGGCAGAACGTGCACGTCGCGTCGCTCGCCACGCGGCTCGGCGCGCAGGGCCACCGCGTGGAGGTGTTCACGCGCCGCGACGACGCGTCCCTCCCGGAGCGCGTCCCGCTCGCGCGGGGCGTCGAGGTCGTGCACGTGGACGCCGGTCCGCCGGTGCCCGTGCCCAAGGACGACCTTCTGCCCCACATGGACGCGTTCGGCGCCGACCTCCTGCGGCGGTGGATCGAGCCCGGGCCCCGGCCCGACGTCGTGCACGCCCACTTCTGGATGTCCGGGATCGCGGGCCTGCTGTCCGCGCCCCCGCTCGGGGTCCCGCTCGTGCAGACCTTCCACGCCCTCGGCTCCGTCAAGCGCCGCCACCAGGGCGCGCACGACACGAGCCCCGCCGAGCGCGTGGCCCGCGAGCGCCTGCTGTGTCGCGCGGTCGACCGGATCGTCGCGACGTGCGCCGACGAGGTCGCCGAGCTCGTCGCGCTCGGCGCCGACCCCGACCGCATCGACGTCGTGCCGTGCGGCGTGGACCTCGGCCGCTTCCTGCCCGACCCGGACCGCACCGAGCACCTGCACCGTGAGCCCGGCCGCCTGCGCCTGCTCTCGGTGGGCCGCCTCGTCGAGCGCAAGGGCGTCGACACCGTCATCGAGGCGCTCGCCGCGCTGCCGGGCGCGGAGCTCGTCGTCGCGGGCGGCCCCGCGCCGGGCGCGCTCGACGACGACCCCGAGGTGCGGCGGCTGCGCGCCGTCGCGCTGGCCTCCGGCGTCGCGGGCCGCGTGCGGTTCGTGGGCAGCGTGACGCAGGACGACGTGCGCGACCTCATGCACGCCGCCGACGCCGTCGTGTGCGACCCCTGGTACGAGCCCTTCGGGATCGTCCCGCTCGAGGCCGCCGCGTGCGGGCGTCCCGTCGTGGGCGCGGCCGTGGGCGGGCTGCTCGACTCGGTCGTCGACGGGCGCACGGGCCTGCTCGTCCCGCCGCGCGACCCCGGGGCGCTCGCCGCCGCGCTGCGCCGGCTCGCCGACGACCCGGCGTTCGCGGAACGCCTCGGCTCGGCCGCGCGGCTGCGCGCCGAGCACCTGTACGGCTGGGTCACGGTCGCGGAGCGCACCGCCGAGTCGTACGAGCGCGTCACCGCGGCCCGCCGAGCCGAGCGCGGTCGCGCCCGGCCGGTGGCGGCCGGGCGCACCGCGCTGCGGGCGGTGAGCGCACCGTGACCGCGCCCCGGACGCCCTACGGCGACACCCCCGGTGCCGGGTCCGGCGACGGCCCGCACGACGCCGCGCGCCGCTGGCTGCGCGCGCACGCCGACGACCTGCACGACGGCCTCGACCTGCTCACCGCCGAGGCGGGCCGAATCGACGCGTGGGGGGCACGGCTCGCCGACACGGTGCTCGCGGGCGGGCGGCTGCTCGTCGCGGGCAACGGGGGCAGCGCCGCCGAGGCGCAGCACCTCACCGCCGAGCTCGTGGGCCGCTTCGACGGCGAGCGCACCCCGCTGTCCGCGATCAGCCTGCACGCGGAGACGTCGAGCCTCACGGCGATCGTCAACGACTACGGCATCGCCGAGATGTACGCGCGACAGGTCGCGGCGCACGGTCGCCCCGGCGACGTGCTCGTGCTCCTGTCGACCTCCGGCGAGAGCGAGAACGTCGTCGCCGCGGCCCGCCGGGCGCGCGAGCTCGGCCTCACGACGTGGGCGCTCACGGGCCCGCGGGACTGCGCGCTCGCCGCCGCGTGCGACGACGTGCTCGCCCTGCGCGGCGCGTCGACCTCGTCCGTCCAGGAGCTGCACCTCGTCGTCGTGCACGCGCTGTGCGCCGCGCTCGACGCGCACGTGCGCCACCGCGAGGCGCACGCCGCGGCAGACCTCCCGGGCGCCGGGTCGGCCGACGACCGGCCGGCCCCGGCACCCCCACCGGCCTCCGCGGCGGCGACCGGACCGCAGGTGGTCGTCGTCGGCGACGTGCTCCTCGACCTTGACGTCGACGGCCAGGTGACCCGCTTCTCCCCCGACGGTCCCGTCCCCGTCGTCGACACGCTCGGCGTGCGGCGCAGCCCCGGCGGCGCGGGGCTGACCGCGCTCCTCGCGACCGACGGCGCGGGCGTGCGCCTCGTCGCGCCGTTCGGCGACGACGACGCGGGCTCCGAGCTGCGGGCCCTGCTGCGCCCGCACCTCGACGTCGTCGCCCTGCCGCAGGTCGGCACGACGCGGCGCAAGACCCGCGTGCGCTCCGGCGGCCAGACCGTCGTGCGCGTCGACGACGGCGGCCCCGCCCGCCCTGGCGACCTGTCGGAGCGCGCGGCGCGGGCGGCGCTCGCGGGCGCGGACGTCGTGCTCGTGTCCGACTACGGCGCGGGGACGACCCACGCCGGGCCGGTCCGCGACGCGCTCGCGCACGCGGCCCGCACCGGGACGCTCGTGTGGGACCCGCACCCGCGCGGCGGCGCCCCGGTGCCCGGGACGGCGCTCGTCACGCCCAACCTCGCGGAGGCGCTCGACGCCGCGGAGGCGCTCGGCCTGGACGCGACGCCCGACGACCCCGGGGGCCTCGCGCGGTCGCTCGCGGCCGCGTGGGACGTGGGGGCGGTGTGCGTCACGGCGGGCGACCGCGGGGCGTTCGTCGCGCGCGCGGGCGGCGAGCCCGCGTACGTGCCCGCGACCGTGGCGCACGGCGACCCGTGCGGCGCGGGCGACCGCTTCGCCTCGACGGCCGCGGTCGCGCTCGCCCGGGGCGAGGGCCTCGTCCCGGCGGTCGTCGCCGCCGTCGCCTCGGCCTCGGCCTGGGTCGCGGCGGGCGGCGCGGAGGGCTACCGGCGCCGGGCCGACTCCCTCGCCGACCGCACGCCGGGCGCGGTACGGGAGCACGCGACGGGTCCCGCGTCAGGGGCCCCTGCGTCCTCCGGCGCGACGCAGGACGCCCCGCCGTCGGACCCCGACGCGCCCGAGGCCGTGGCCGCCCGGCTGCGCGCCGCGGGCGGCACCGTCGTCGCCACGGGCGGCTGCTTCGACATCCTGCACGCCGGGCACGTCGCGACGCTCGAGGCGGCCGCGCGCCTGGGCGACCACCTCGTCGTCCTGCTCAACGGCGACGCGTCGGTGCAGCGGCTCAAGGGGCCGCAGCGCCCCGTCGTCGGGCAGGCCGACCGGGCCCGGGTCCTCGCCGCGCTCGACTGCGTGGCCGCCGTCGTCGTGTTCGACGAGGACGACCCGCGCGCCGCGCTCGACCGCCTGCGCCCCGACGTCTGGGCGAAGGGCGGCGACTACACGGAGGAGACGCTCCCCGAGGCGGAGACGGTCCGGCGCCACGGCGGCCGGGTCGTCGTCCTGCCCTACGTCGACGGCCGTTCCACGACCTCGATCCTCGAACGCTCCGGGCGGTTCGCGCCCGGGGTCCCCACCCTGACGGAGGAGACCACCGCATGACCACCACCACGTCCGCCCAGCGGACCGACGTCCCCGTACCCCGCGAGCTCGGCACCGTCTACGTCACCGGGGGCGCGAGCGGCCTGGGGGCCGCGCTCGTCGAGGCGGTGACGGCGGCGGGCGGCAAGCCGGTCGTCCTGGACCGGGTCGCGCCCGCCGACGGCGTGCCGCACGCGGTCGTCGACCTGTCCGACTCCGCCGCCGCGGCCGCCGCGGTCGAGCGGCTCGCGCTCGAGGTCGGGCCGCCCGACGCCGTCGTCACGGCCGCCGGCACCGATGCGTGCGGGCGCCTCGACGAGATCGACGTCGAGACGTGGGAGCGCGTCGTGCGCGTCAACCTGTTCGGCACGGTCGCCGTCGTGCGCGCCGCGCTGCCGTTCCTCGAGGAGCGCCGCGGCACGGTCGTCACGGTGGCGTCGACGCTCGGCCTCAAGGGGGTCTCGGACGCGACCGCCTACTGCGCGTCGAAGTTCGCGGTGCGCGGGTTCTCCCAGGCGCTCGCCGCGGAGCTCGCGGGCCGCGTCGGCGTCACGTGCCTCGTGCCCGGCGGGATGCGCACCGCGTTCTTCGACGGCCGCACCGAGCAGTACAAGCCGGGGCCGGACGCCGACCTCAACGACCCGCGCGCGACCGCGGCCGCCGTCGTGACGGCGCTGCGCCAGCCGGTGGGCTGCGAGATCCGCGAGATGCTCGTCATGGCGTCCGGCGAGACGTCGTGGCCGTGACGGCGGGCGTGACGGAGCCGGCGCCCGACCTGCCGGGGCTCGCGGGGCAGGACGAGGGGACCGTCCTCGTGCTGCGCGCGCTCGGGCTCGGGGACGCGCTGACGGCCGTGCCCGCGCTGCGGGGCGTGCGGCGCGCGTGGCCCGGCCGGCGCGTGCTCCTCGCCGCGCCAGCGGAGGTCGGCGGCTGGCTCCGCGACCTCGGCCTCGTCGACGGCGTCGTGCCGACCCGCGGCCTGGAGCCGCTCGTCTGGGCGCAGGAGGCGCGGACGCTCACCGGTGCGGACCCCGGGCACGTGGCGGTGAACCTGCACGGCAGCGGCCCCGAGAGCCACCGGGTGCTGCTCGACACCGCCCCGGAGCGGGTCGTCGCGTTCGCGTCGGGCGACGCGGGGGTCGACGGGCCGGACTGGGACCCGGACGAGCACGAGGTCGACCGCTGGTGCCGGCTCGTCACCGCGGCGGGCGGCGCGTGCTCGCGCGAGGACCTGCGGCTCGACCCGCCGGGGTCGCGCGGGCGCCACGTCGTCGTGCACCCCGGCGCGGCGTCCGGCGCGCGCCGCTGGCCCGCGGACCGCTTCGCCGCGGTCGCGCGCGACCTCGCGGCCGCCGGTCACGACGTCGTCGTCACGGGCGGCCCCGACGAGCGCGACCTGTGCGCGCGGGTCGTGGCCGACGCGGACGCCGCCCTCGGCGGCCCCGCGGGGGCGCCGGACGGGACCGGCAGCGTGACCGACACGGCCGGGACGCTCGACCTGCCCGCGCTCGCCGACGTCGTCGCGACGGCCCGGCTCGTCGTCTGCGGGGACACGGGCGTGGCCCACCTGGCGACCGCGTACGGCACCCCGTCGGTGGTGCTGTTCGGCCCGACGCCGCCCGCCACGTGGGGCCCCGCCGTGGACCCGGAGCGGCACGCGGTGCTCTGGCACGGCGACACGGAGCAGAGGCCGGCGCACGCGCCCGACGACGCGGCGCGCGGCTACCGGGGTGACCCGCACGCCGCCGACCTCGACCCGGCGCTCGGCCGCATCACCGTCGCCGAGGTCGTCGCGGCCGCGCGGTCGCTCCTCGCGGGGCCGCAGGACCCCGCCGAGATGCGTGCGGGCGACGAGGCCCTGAGCGTCGAGGCATGACCTCCCCCGATCTCGACCCCCGCACCGACGGAAGGACCGCACCATGACCGGACCCGCCTCCCCCGACCCCGACCCGCTGGACGCCTCGCACCGCTCGTCCGCGGCCGACTTCTCGGCGAGCGGCGACGTGCAGCCCGGCGAGACCCCGCCCGCGGAGGACCAGGTGAGCGCGCCGCAGGGCCACGAGGAGCACGGCCCGCACCGGGCCGTGCCGTGGGTCTGGATCGGGGTCGTCGGCGTGGTCGCCGTCGTGACGGCCCTGTTCTTCGTGGGCTACGCCGTGGGGCTGCTCGGCTGAGGTCGGGCCGCGCGCGGCGCGGCGACCCCGAGCGCGCGCACGTCCCACCCGGCGGCACGCCACCGCGCGCCGTCGACGGCGTTGCGCGCGTCCACGAGGCGCGGCGACCGCACCACGTCGGCCAGAGCGCCGGGGTCGAGGTCGCGGTACTCGTCCCACTCGGTCGCGAGGACCACGACGTCGGCGCCGGTCGCCGCCTCGCGCGCGTCCGTGGCATACCCGAGCTCGGGGGCGGCCGCCTGCGCGAGCGCGAGGGCCTGCGGGTCGGTGACGACGACGTCGGCCCCCTCCGCGGCGAGCGCCCGGGCCAGCGCGAGGGCGGGCGAGCTGCGCACGTCGTCGCTGTCCGGCTTGAACGCGGCGCCGAGCACCGCCACGCGTCGCCCCGCGAGGGAGCCGCCGCACGCGGTGCGCGCGAGCACGACGGCGCGCTCCCGGCAGCGGTCGTTGATGGCGTCGACCTCGTCGAGGAACGACACCGCCGGGCCGACGCCGAGCTCGCGCGCCCGGGCCGCGAACGCGCGGATGTCCTTGGGCAGGCACCCGCCGCCGAACCCCAGGCCCACGCCCAGGTACTCGCCGCCGATGCGGCGGTCGAGCGCCATGGTGCCGACGAGCGCGACCGCGTCGCCGCCCGCGGCCTCGCACACCTCCGCGACCGCGTTGGCGAACGAGATCTTCGTCGCGAGGAACGCGTTGGCGGCCACCTTCGCGAGCTCCGCGGTCGCGAGGTCGGTCACGAGGCGGGGCACGCCGTCGTCGAGCAGCCGCGCGTAGACGGCGTCGAGGCGCTCGACGAGCGCGTCGCCGTCGTCGGGCACGCCGTAGACGAGCCGGTCCGGGTGCAGCGTGTCCGCGACCGCGTGCCCCTCGCGCAGGAACTCGGGGTTCCAGGCGAGCCGGACGCCGTCGGGCAGGTCCGTCGCGAGCCGGGCCGCCGTGCCGACGGGGACGGTCGACTTGCCGACCACCACCGACCCCGGGCGCAGGTGGGGGCGCAGCGCCGCGAGCGCCGCCTCGAGCTGCTGCAGGTCCGCGACACCGCTGCCCGCCGACTGCGGCGTGCCGACGCACAGGAAGTGCACGTCGGCGACGCCCGCGTGCGCGACGTCGGTCGAGAACGTGAGCGACCCCGCCCCGCCCGGGTCGGCCAGGAGCGCGGCGAGACCTGGCTCGAAGAACGGGGCCCTGCCCTCGGCGAGCGCCGCGACGCGCGCCGGGTCGACGTCGATGCCGACGACCTCGTGCCCCAGGCGCGCGAGGGCCGCCGCGTGGACCGCCCCGAGATAGCCGCAGCCGTGCACGGAGACCCTCATGCCGGCTCACCCGCCTCGTCGGTGGCGCCGCCGCGCGCCGCACCGACCGCGACGGGCGTCTCGCCGCCGCCGTCGGAGCGGAACCACTCGATCGTCCGGGCGAGGCCCTCGGCCCACGGCGTGCGGGCCCGCCAGCCGAGCGTGCGCTCGGCGAGGCTCGTGTCCGGTCGACGGCGGCGCGGGTCGTCCTCGGGCAGGTCGACGTGCACGATCCCGGCGTCGCTCCCCGTCGCCGCGAGCACGTCCCGCGCGACGCGCTCCACCGTGAGCTCCGTCGGGTCGCCGAGGTTCACCGGGCCCGGGTGGTCGGTGCGCGCGAACGCGAGGATGCCCTCGACGAGGTCGTCCACGAAGCACACCGACCGGGTCTGCGAGCCGTCACCCGCGACGGTCAGCGGCTCGCCCGCGAGCGCCTGCCGCACGAACGTCGGGACCATGCGGCCGTCGTGCCCCCGCATCCGGGGCCCGTACGTGTTGAAGATCCGCACGATCCCCGTGTCCACGCCGCGGCTGCGGCGGTACGCGGCGGTGGTCGCCTCCGCGAACCGCTTGGACTCGTCGTAGACGCTGCGCGGCCCGACGGGGTTCACGTGGCCCCAGTAGTCCTCGCGCTGCGGGTGCACCTCCGGGTCGCCGTACACCTCGGACGTCGAGGCGAGCACGAACCGCGCCCCGGCACGCTCGGCCAGCTCGAGGCCGTGGCGCGTCCCCGCCGAGCCCACGAGCAGGGTCTCGAGCGGGAGCCGGAGGTAGTCCACGGGCGAGGCGGGCGACGCGAGGTGCAGCACGAGGTCGACCCGCTCGGGGTCGGGCACGTCGATCCCGGCGCCGACGTCTCCCTCGACGAAGCGGAACCGCGGCTCGTCGCGCAGCGCGTCGAGGTTGCGGACCCGCCCGGTCGACAGGTCGTCGACGCACACGACCTCGACGCCCTGTCCCACCAGCGCCTCGCACACGTGGCTGCCCACGAACCCGGCACCGCCCAGCACGACGGCGCGGCGCACGGTGCGGGCCGCGCTCGAGGTCTCCGGGGTGTCGCTCATGCTCGTCTCCTCGCGACGGAGCGCGACGCAGGCACGCGGGGACGTTCCGTCCCGCCGGTCGCGCTCGTGCGGACGGGCTCGTGGCTGGACCCGGGGCTCCCACGCTCACACGCCTCCTGTCGGCTCGCACGGCGGCTCGCACGCCGTGCCCGCGCGGGTTCGTCCGGGCGCACGTGGCGGGCGCACGGTCCGGCACCGGGCGCGAGCGATCCGGGGCCGTGGCACGGTGACGCGATGAGCGCACCGACCGCACCCCAGCAGCAGGCCGCCGACCCGGACACCAAGCTGTCCCGTTCGGTCGGGGGACGGCTCCTGTACCTCTTCATCCTCGGCGACGTGCTCGGCGCGGGCGTCTACGCGCTCGTCGGCGAGATGGCCGGCGAGGTGGGCGGCGCCGTCTGGCTGCCGCTCCTCGTCGCCCTCGGCCTCGCCCTGCTGACCGCCGGGTCGTACGCCGAGCTCGTGACCAAGTACCCGCAGGCCGGCGGCGCGGCCGTGTTCGCGGACCGCGCGTTCCGCAGCCCGCTCGTGTCGTTCCTCGTCGGGTTCTCCATGCTCGCCGCAGGCGTGACGAGCGCCGCGGGCCTCTCCCTGGCCTTCGCCGGCGACTACTTCGCGACGTTCGTCGACGCCCCCGACCGCCTCGTGGCCGTGCTGTTCCTCGCCGTCGTGGCCGCGCTCAACGCGCGCGGCATCAAGGAGTCGCTGCGCGCCAACGTCGCGATGACCGCGATCGAGCTGTCCGGGCTCGTGCTCGTCGTCGTGCTGGCCGCCGTCGTGCTGGGGCGCGGCGAGGGGTCGCCGGGCCGCGTCACGCAGTTCGCGGAGGGCACGACGCCGGCGCTCGCCGTCCTCGCGGCCGCCATCCTCGCGTACTACTCGTTCGTCGGGTTCGAGACGTCGGCGAACCTCGCCGAGGAGGTCCGCGACGTGCGCCGCACCTACCCGCGCGCGCTGTTCGGCGCGCTCGTCACCGCGGGCGTCGTGTACGTCGCGGTGGGCGTCGCCGCGGTCGCGGTCGTCGACCCCGAGACGCTCGCCGGCTCGACCGGGCCCCTGCTCGAGGTCGTCGACGCGGAGGGGTCGGTGCCCGCCTGGGTGTTCTCCCTCGTGGCGCTGATCGCCGTCGCGAACGGGGCGCTGCTCACGATGATCATGGCGAGCCGGCTCGCGTACGGCATGGCCGAGCAGGGCCTGCTCCCCGCCACGCTCGGGCGCGTGCTCCCCCGCCGTCGCACGCCGTGGGTCGCGATCGTCGTGACGACCGTGGTCGCGATGGGGCTCGTGTTCACGGGCGACGTCGCGGGCCTCGCCGAGACCGTCGTGCTGCTCCTGCTGCTCGTGTTCGCCTCGACGAACGTCGCGGTCCTCGTGCTGCGCCGCGACCCCGTCGACGCGCCGCACTTCCGCGTCGCGACGGTCGTGCCGGTGCTGGGCGTGGCGTCGTGCGTCCTGCTCCTGACGCAGCAGGACGCCGTGACCTGGCTGCGCGCGGGTATCCTGCTCGCCGTCGGCGCGGTGCTGTACGTCGTGATGCGCTGGACCCGCCGGGCCGCGGACGCACGCGCGGCGTGACGGCGCGGCGCTCGGCTCGGCTCGGCTCAGAGGAGGACCGTGGACCCGATCGGCCGAGAGCGTCGCCTGGTCCGTGCCGCCCGGCTCCTGGCCGCCGGCGTCGTGCTGCCGCTCCTCGCCTGGTGGCTCACCACCTGGGAGGGGAACTACCACCTCGGCTCGGTCTGGCACTACGTCAACCAGGCGGAGAGCCGGGCCGAGCCGTGGAGCGCGGCGGCGATCGAGTCCAACCGGGAGCACCTGGTGGCCGCCGCCCTCCTGGCCGTCGCCGGCCTCGTGTGCCTCGTCGCCGGCCTGACGGTGGCCGTCCGGGCACGGCGCGTTCCCGCGGAGGACCGCGAGCAGGACCGCTAGGTGAACGGGACGAACGGCGGTTGCTCCGGTCCTGACAGCATCGACTGGAGCACGAGCGCCACGGTGAGCACCGCGACCGGGATCGCCGCACCGACGAGTGCGCACCGAGCCGCGACCGCGGCCGTCAGCCCGCCGCGAGCCCGGGCGCGGACGGCCAGGCCGACGGCGGAGAGCGCGACGACCAGCAACAGGACGGCACCGACCAGCGCGCGGACGACGACCGGCTGGTCGGGCACCCCGTCGAGCAGCTCGCTCGACCCGGCGTCCAGCCACCACAGCTCCCACAGGTACTCGCTGGCCGCCCGGCCCAGCAGCACGGCGGGCACGGCGGCGGCGAGCGCGGCACCTCCCACGACGAGCGCGGCACCCCGCCGACCTCGGCCCGGCCCGTGCTCCGACCCTGCGCGTGACGTCATGGCGGAAAGGTACCAACAGCGCAGAACGGACGAGCCGCGCTGTTCCCGCGACAGCAGACCTCCGTACCCCTGGGTGGCCCGACGTGCCGCCGTCAGAGAGGCGTCGCCCCGCCGACCGCCTTCGACGCGACGAGCTCGGCCTTGAACCCCGCAGAGTTCTCGAGCCATCCGGCGTAGTGGTCGGGACCGCCGGCGTGCGGGTAACGGTCGTGGTAGAGCGGGCGCCACCCGTGGTCGGGCGCGGCGACCATGAGCGCGTCGACCCTCGCGGGAGCACCGGCCCGGAACGCGAGGTGGTTGACCCCCGGGGCCCGGCGGTCGTGCGTCGCCCCGGTGAGGTTCGGGGACGTCGTGAACGTGAGGTAGGCCCCGCCACCGGCCCACGACTCACCGTCCGGCCACTCGCTGCGGCGCGAGAACCCGAGCGCGCCCAGCAGCCAGCCCCACTCGGCTCGGGCCGTCGCGAGGTCCGCGACCCAGATCTCGACGTGGTGCAGCCCGGTCACGGCACGCACTGCCCGCTCCCGGCGAGCACCCCTCAGCCGTCCGCGGGCCGGGCGACCGAGCCGCGCACGACGAGGTGCAGCGGCAGCACGGTGCGCGCGGGCGGGACCGCGGGCGGAGTGCCGGTCATCGAGCGCTCGATCGCGTCCATCGCCGCGAGCGCGAGCGCCGCGACGGGCTGCTCCAGCGTCGTCAGCTTGGGGCGCAGCCACTGGCCGACACGGATGCCGTCGCACCCGACGACCGAGAGGTCCTCGGGGATGGAGATGCCGTGCAGCTCGGCGGCGCCCAGCATCCCGACGGCCACGATGTCGCTGCCGACGAACACGGCCGTCGGCGCGTTCCCGGGCCGCGTGAGGTAGGGGAACGTCGAGGCGCCGAACTGCTCGGTGTACGGCCCGTGGCGCACGAGGTCCGGGTCGACGTCGAGGCCGGCGTCGTGCATCGCGTCGACGTACCCACGCAGGCGGTCCTGGGTCGTGGACAGCTCCGCGGGCCCGGCGACGTGGGCGATGCGCCGGTGCCCCTGCTGCACGAGGTAGCTCGTGGCCTGGTAGGCGCCGCCGTAGTTGTCGACGGTGATGGTCTCGACGGGCAGGTCGAGGTCGACCTCCTCGTCGATGACGACGACGGGCAGCCCGTCCGCGACGGCGCGCGCGAGCCGGTCGTCGGTGCGGGACATCCCCACGTAGACGACGCCGCCGAGCGAGCCGTCGCTCGCGAGGAGCTGCCCCAGTCCGGATTCGGCGTCGCCGTGCCGCGTCGACAGCGCGACGACGAGCGGGACGCGGCGGTCGCCCGCGAGGCGCGCGACCTCCTCGGCGAGAGCGGTGAAGAACGGGTTGACGAAGTCGGGCACGACGAGCGCGACCACCCCGGTGCGACGCTCGTCGTCGCGCGCGGCGGGACCGGGCGCGGGGACGACGTACCCCACCTCGCGGACCGCGGCGTCGATCCGCGCCGCCGTCTCCGGCTGGACGTTGAGCTGCCCGCGCAGGTAGCGCGACGCCGTCGAGGCCGACACGCCGGCACGTTGCGCAACACGCGTGAGCGTCATGGCTCCCCTTCCTCGGGGCGGTCCCCCAGATCCCCTGCACTCTACCGGGAGCGTCGGGCCGCGCACGGGTGTTGACAGCCGCGCCGCTCGCCCCCTACGGTCTTGCGCAACGCTACACAACGTTGCGCAACGTCGTCGAGGACGTCGCCGCGCGACCTGATCGCAAGGAGGCCGGGATGAGCCGGGTTCTGCTCGCCGGGGAGTCGTGGATCAACGCGACCACCGACTACAAGGGGTACGACGCGTTCCCCCACGCCCAGCTCGAGATCGGGTGCGCGCGCCTGCTCGAGGCGCTGGCCGCCGAGGGCCACGAGGTCACGCACCTGCCCTCGCACCTCGTCGCCGAGGACTTCCCCTCCACGCTCGACGAGCTCGACGCCTACGACGTCGTGATCCTGTCCGACATCGGCGCCAACTCGCTCCTGCTCCCGCCGGTCGTGTTCTCCCAGGGGCGCCCGTTCCCGAACCGGCTCAAGCTCCTCGCCGAGTGGGTGCGCCGCGGCGGCGGCCTCATGATGGCCGGCGGCTACCTCAGCTTCCAGGGCTTCCAGGCCAAGGCGAACTACCACGGCACCGCGGTCGAGGCCGTCCTGCCCGTCGACATCCTCCCGTACGACGACCGCGAGGAGACCCCCGAGGGCATCGGCGGCACCCTGACCGACGTCGAGCACCCCGTCACCGCCGGCCTCGACCGCGAGTGGCCGATCCTCCTCGGCTACCAGCGCCTCACCGCCAAGGCCGACGCGACCGTCCTCGCCACCATCGAGGGCCGCCCGCTCGTCGCCGTCCGCACCGAGGGCGAGGGGCGCACGCTCGCGTTCGCCTCCGACATCTCCCCGCACTGGGCCCCGCGCGAGTTCATGGACTGGTCCGGCTACGGCCCGCTGTTCGGCCAGGCCGTCACCTGGCTCGCGGGCTGATGACGCCCGAGGTGGTGGTCGTCGGCAGCCTGAACATGGACCTCAGGCTGACCGTCGAACGCCTGCCCCGCTCGGGCGAGACCGTCTCCGCGACGGGCCTCGTCCGCTCCCCCGGCGGCAAGGGCGCCAACCAGGCGGTCGCCGCCGCCCGGCTCGGCCGCCGCGTCGCCATGGTCGGCGCCGTCGGCGACGACGACGACGGCCGCGCGATCCGCCGCCGCCTCGCCGTCGAGGGCCTCGTCCTCGACGGGCTCGCGACGGCGGACCGCCCCACCGGCGTCGCCGTCGTGCTGTGGGAGCAGCCCGAGTCGACGATCGTCATCGAGCCCGGCGCGAACGCCGTCGTCGACGAGGCGTTCGTCACCGAGCGCGCCGACCTCGTCCGCGACGCGGCCGCCGTCCTGTGCCAGTGCGAGACGCCGCTCGGCGCCCTGCGCGCCGTCGCCGCCACCGCGACGGGCACCACGGTGCTCAACCCGGCGCCCGCCGTCCCGCTGCCCGCCCCCGTGCGCGCCGCGTTCCGCGTGCTCGTGCCCAACCGGTTCGAGCTCGCGACCCTCGTCGGCGCGAGCGACGAGCCCGTCGGCACCGACGCCGTGCTCGCCATGGTCCGCGCGCTCGACCACCCCGGGGACGTCGTCGTCACCCTCGGGGCCGACGGCGCGCTCGTCGTCCCCGCGGGAGGCGCACCCGTCACCGTCCCGGCGGAGCGCGTCGACGCCGTCGACACGACCGCCGCCGGCGACTCGTTCTGCGCGGCGCTCGCGGACGGCCTCCTCCACGGCGGCGACCTCGTCGAGTCCGCCCGCTGGGCGGCGCACGTCGCCGCCTCCACCACCACCCGCCACGGCGCCGTCGACTCCCTGCCGCGCGCCACCGACCTGGCCCCCGAGGGCACCAGGATTCCGCTCCACAGCTAAGTCCGACGTACCGTCGGAGGAAGGCACGGTCACGCAATGAAGCACACCACGCCGGCGACCACCGGTTCCCCGTCCGGCACTCAGGGAGGTGCTGTGAGCCCGTCAGCCCGCCGCAGCAGGGTCAAGGACACCGCGACCGCCCTGCTCGTCGTCGCGACCGTCCTCGCGGGGGCCCTCGGCCCCATGCAGGCGGCCGTCAACGGCCAGCTGGGCAAGACGATCGGCGACGGGCACGCCGCCGCCCTCATCTCGTTCGGGACCGGCCTGGTCCTCATGTTCGTCGTCGTGTTCGCGCGCCCCGCGACCCGGCGCGAGGCGCTCGCGATCCCCGGCCTGATCCGCTCGCGCACCATCCCGTGGTGGAACTACCTCGCGGGCCTGTGCGGGGCCGTCATCGTCCTGTCCGAGGGCGTGACCGTCGGCGTCCTCGGCGTCGCGACGTTCCAGATCTCGCTCATCTCCGGCCTCGTCATCTCGGGCGTCATCTGCGACCGCCTGGGCGTCACGGCGTCCGTCAAGCAGCCGCTCACCACCACGCGCCTGCTGGGCGCGGCGCTCGCCATCGCGGCGACCGTCGTCGTCATCTCGCCGAGCTTCTCCGTGCCGCACACGATCGTGCTCGCGATCATGCCGTTCGTGGGCGGTCTGCTCGCGGGCTGGCAGCCTGCCGGGAACGCGGCCGTCGCCGACGTCACCGGGTCGATGCTCGTCTCGATCGGCTGGAACTTCCTCGTCGGCTTCACCGCCCTGCTGATCGCCTACCTCGTGCGCGCGGCCGTGGGCGGCGTCGACTTCCAGCTCCCGAGCGAGTGGTGGATGTACCTGGGCGGCCCGCTCGGCCTGCTGTCGATCGCGCTCATGGCGCTCCTCGTGCGCGGCCTCGGCCTGCTCCTGCTCGGCCTCGCCTCGGTCGCGGGCCAGCTCGTCGGCTCGCTCGTCCTCGACGCCGCGATCCCGGCGCTCGGCCACACCGTGCACGTCGCGACCGTCGTCGGCACGGTCATCGCGCTCGTCGCCGCCGGGATCGGCATGATCCCGTCCGGCAAGGCGGCGCACTCCGACGGCCCGGACGGACCCGGCCCGGACGGCTCCGACGCGGGCGTCGCGGCGGCCGTCGCGGGCGGCGAGGCCGGCGAGACGAGCGCGCGATGAGCGTCACGCCCGCCGGTCACGTCCAGACGGTCACCGGCCGCGCCGCGGCTGCGGACCTCGGCCTCACGCTCCCCCACGAGCACCTCTTCAACGACCTGTCCGGGGTGCTCGACCCGCCGAGCTACCGCTTCTCCGAGGCGGTCGTCGAGGCACCGGTCTCCGCGTCGGTCGCGTGGGCGCTGCGCCAGGACCCGTACTGCTGCGCGGACAACATCGCGGACAAGCCGGTCGCCGCGGTCGCGGCGGAGCTCGAGAGCTTCGCCGCGCTGGGCGGGCGCACGATCGTCGACGCGACGTCGAGCGCCGCGATCGGGCGCAACCCCGAGCGCCTCGCGGAGGTCGCGCGCCGTACGGGCCTGCACGTGGTCGCGGGCTGCGGTGCGTACCTCGAGAAGTTCGAGGGCGACCGCATCGCCGCCGCGGCCGTGGACGCCCAGGCGTCCGCGATCGTCGCGGAGCTCGCCGACGGGATCGGCGGGACCGGCGTGCGGCCCGGCATCATCGGCGAGATCGGCGTCTCGCCGTCGTTCACGCCGGGCGAGGCGGCGTCGCTGCGCGCCGCGGCCCTCGCGCAGCGCGAGCACCCGCACGTCGCGCTCCAGGTGCACCTGCCCGGCTGGCAGCGCCGCGCGCACGAGGTGCTCGACCTCGTGCTCGACGAGGTGGGCGTGCGCCCGGAGAAGGTCGTGCTGTGCCACATGGACCCGTCCGCCGACGACCCGGGCTACCAGCGGTCCGTGGCCGAGCGCGGCGTCTGGCTCGAGTTCGACATGGTCGGCATGGACATCACCTTCCCGAAGGAGGGCGTGTCCCCCGACCCGCACACGACCGCGACCGCGGTGCAGCGCCTCGTCGAGGCCGGCCACGCGGGCCAGGTGCTGCTCAGCCACGACGTGTTCCTCAAGCAGATGTGGGTGCAGCACGGCGGCAACGGGTTCGCCTACGTCCCGACGGTGTTCACCGAGATGCTCGCCGCGCGCGGGGTGCCGCGCGACGTGCTCGCGCGCCTCACGCACGACAACCCGGTGGCGATGCTCACCGCGTGACGCGACGCCGTCCGCCACCCGCACGGCCGGGGCCCGCCAGGGTCCCGGCCGTCGGCGCGTCCGGGACCTCCGGCCCTGGTCAGGGCGTCGCGCTCTGAGAGGATCGGCGCATGAGACGACGTGCCCTCCCGACCCTCGTGGCCGCCGTGGCCGCCACGGCCCTCGTGCTCGCCGGCTGCTCCGGCGGGTCCCCGGAGCCCTCCGCGCTGGACGCCCTGCTCGACCGCCACGACCTCACCGGGCTCAGCGGCCAGGAGGTCGTCGACCGGCTCGAAGGACTCGAGACGGCCGACCGGCCGACCGACCTCGTGGCCTCCGTCCGCGCAGCGGAGCTCGTGCTCGCCGACGAGTCGTACGAGACCACGGTCCCGCTGCCCGAGGACACGTTCTATCTCTCCGTCGCGCCCTTCGTGGACGAGACGCACGAGTGCTTCTACCACTCGCTCACCACGTGCCAGGGCGAGCTCGCGGGCGAGCCGGTCTCGGTGACCGTGGTCGACGCGGCCACCGGCGACGTGCTCGTCGAGGAGGACACGACGCTCGGGGCCAACGGCTTCGTGGGCTACTGGCTCCCGCGCGACGTCGACGCGGAGCTGCGCGTCGAGCACGACGGCCGGGTCGGCACCACGACCGTCTCGACGCGCGACGACGACCCCACCTGCCTCACGACCCTCCAGCTCGCCTGACGAGGCCCACGCGCCCCCCGCGCCGTCACGGCGAGGCGTGCTCGCCGTGACGCCGCGGGGGCGCCACGGTCGCCTCAGCCGCGGGCGTGGCGCCGCACGACGACGGTGCCGGCCGCCACGAGCAGCGCCGCGAGGAGGACGGCGGCGCCGAGCCCGGCCCCGGTCGTCGCCAGGCCACCGCTCGGTGGCGTCGCCGCGGTGCCCGGCCGCTGCCCCTCGGCACCGGGCCCGTCGGGGACGACGGGCACGTCCGCGGTGTTCGTCAGCACGACCTCGACCGTCGTCCCGTCCCCGACGACGACGCGCGCGGAGCCGTCGTCGAGCACCTCGACCCCGTCGCCCGCGAACGCCGGCGCCCGCCACGCGACGCCGTCGAGGGCCGCGGGAGCCGCCTCGGTGAGCGTCACGACCGTCCCGGCCGGCAGGTCCGGGAGCACCTCGGTGCCACCGTCCGTGAGCACGAGCTCCCCGGTCACCTCGCCCTCGGGCCCGTCGTACGCGTAGCCGACCGGGTACGTGGTCCCCGTCGGCACCCCCGACGCGGCGGGCCCCGTCACGCGCTTGGTCACGGCCACCCCGCCGACGTGCGCGTCGAAGGTGTTCGTCGCGACGACGTCGATCGTCGCGGGCGACGCCGCCGTCACCTCGATCGGCCCCGCGGGGGCGAAGGCCACGCGGTCCGCGCCGCCGTCGTCGATCTCGGTCAGGGAGCACACGGACCCGACCGGCACGCCCGCGAACGTCGTGCTCGCCCCCGCCGAGACGGTGGCCGAGCGCGGGAAGCCGGCGAGCGCCTCGCCCTGCGCGCCCGTGCAGACGAGCTCGAACGCGAACGGTCCCGTCACGCCCTGCGCCGCGTCGCCGTCGACGCGCTTGGCGAGCCGGATCGTGCGCACGCCCTCGCCCCCGCCCGTGCCGCCGGCGCCCGCGTACTCCGCCGACGCCACGACGTCGCCGGACACCAGGCCGGTGACGGTGTTCTCGTAGCGGTCGCCGTCGCGCGCGTCGGCCGGGACCGTCGTCGCGTAGGACAGCACGTAGACGTGGTCGGCGCCGTGGGCGTCCGGCACGCTGAACCGGAACTGGTTCGCGCCCGGCCCCGCCTCGACGACGTAGTCCGCCGGGTCCAGCCAGAATCCCGAGCCCCAGAAGTCGCCGTCGTCCCACCGGTCGACGGGCACCGCGAGCACGCCGACGCTGTCCTCGACGAGCGTCAGGCGGGGGTCGAACGTGTCCGTGAGCACGACGGGCGAACCGTCCGGTCCCGTGAGGAACTGCCCGGGCACGTACACGTCCCAGCGCACGGCGCCCGCGGCGCGGTCGTACCAGCCGCCCTTGACCGGCGAGGTGGGCGGCTGCCAGCCGCCACCGCCCTCGCCCTCCCCGATGCCGCCGGGGACGTCGACGCGGATCTCCACGCCGCCGCCGGTGGTGAACACGAGCACCTCCGCGTCGCTCGTCTCCGTCACCTGGGCCCAGAAGTACACCGTCCCGCCGACGCCCGTGTGGTCGAGGACGTAGTCGCCGAGCGTGCACAGGAACTGCGTCTCGTCGACGGTGCACGTGCCGACCACGGCGCCCGCCGGGTCCGTCAGCTCGAACGTGTCGGCGAACCCGGCGACGCGCGGGCTCGTGGGCAGCGCGAGACGGAACGTGTCGCCCGGGCGCGCGTCGTCGGACACCGCCCACGTGGCGTCGAGACGGATCGAGTCCCCCTGGTGGATCGCACCGGTGGGACGGGTGATCTCGACGCCGGTGATGGCGTCGAGCTCGGCGGCGCTCGCGGTCGTCGGGACGGCGGCGAGGCCGAGCACGGCCAGCAGCAGCGTGACGGCGGCCGCGAGCGCGCGACGCACGGGTCGGCCGCGGTGACGCGGGGGTCGGGCGATGGGGGGCACGGGTTTCTCCTTCACTCCTGGACGGTCGTCCAGGAGTGAGGACGCGGTGCGCCCCGGATCATCACGCGACGTGCGCGAGATCACACCTCGCCCACCGCCCGCCCCGCGCACGACGACGCCCGCCGCACCGGGGTGCGACGGGCGTCGTGCCTGCTGGGCCGGGAGGCGTCAGGCGGTTCCGCTGAAGTCGACCACGAGCTCCTCGGTGACCGTCTCGCCGTCACGCTCGGCGGTGGCGGTGACCGTCACCTGCCCCGCGGGCACCTCGACGAGGCGCGTCGCGAAGGCCTGGTAGGCGTTCTTGGTCGGCGCGACGGCCGCGAACTCCTTGGTCCCGTACGGCGTGGTGACCGTGAGGTCCACGGCCGTGTCGTCCTGGTTGACCACCCGGACCGCGAGGTACTGCTTGCCGCCCATGGTGCGCAGCTCGGCCTCGGCCGAGAGGTCGAGCGCGGGGCCGTCGTCGACGAGCGCCGACTGCCAGTCGACGAGGTCGTCGATCTTCGTGCCGAGCAGCGCGCGGTCGCCCGCCGCCGCCGACAGGTGGTCGACGAGCGACCGCGCGCCGCCGAGCACCTGGACGGCCGTCGCGGGGTCGTCCGCGTCGGCCGCGCTGCGCGCGCTGCCGAGCAGCGACGAGATCGCGCCGGCGATGACGCCGTCGCCCACCGCGGAGGTGTTCAGGCCCGCCACGAGCTCGTCGACCTCGCCGAAGGTGACGCAGTTGCCGCCGCCCTCGACGACGCCCGCGGTCCACTCGACGCCCTTGAGGACGTGCTCGAGGAACAGCGGGTCGGTCCACGAGGCGTCGGTGTGCCCGGCGCCCTCGTACCAGGAGCGACCGCCCTCGAAGTTCTGGCACCACGCGATCGGGTGGTCCTCGCCCATCGCGTTGTTGCCCGGGTTGTACGTCGACTCGTCGAGCGTGATGAGGACGTGGACGTCCTCGCGCGGGTTGGTCGTGTAGTTGTACCACTCGTCGAACCGCTCCCAGACGGCCGGCAGGTGCGCCGTCGAGGGGTGACCCGGGCTCTCGACGCGCATCGTCGCCGTCTGCTGCTGCGGGTGGCTGACGAACCGCGCGCCGCCGCCCGTGAGCTGGCTGTACCAGGGCACGGTGTGCATCGTGTCCGTCGCCGCGTGCAGGCCCACGAACCCGCCGCCGCCCCGGATGTAGCCCTGGAACGCGGCGAGCTCGGCGTCGTCCAGGAGGCGCGGCGTGGCTGGGTTGAGGGAGTTGGTGTTGTCGACCGGCGACGCGAAGACGATGGTCGCGTACTGCGCGAGGTCCTCGGCGCTCGTGAACGGCGAGGAGTCCATCGTCAGGTCGGGCTGGCCGGGCGAACCGCTGCCCCACCACCCCGCCGAGCTGTTCGGCGGGTCCCACACGTCGACCGTGAAGCCGTTGTCGGCGCCGAGCTCGATGAGCGCGCGCGTGGTGTCGTCGATGTGCGAGTGGCGGAAGCCGAGCGTCTCCCCCACGACGAGGATCTTGTAGTCCTCCTCGTCGGCGGCCGCCGGGCCCGCGGTCATGAGCGTGGCACCGCCCACGAGCGGCAGCGCGGCGGCCGCAGCCACCGCCCGCCGGAACGTCATGCCGCTGAACAAATCCATGCGTGCTTCTCCCTCGTCGTCGAGAGCGCGAGCCGGAGGGTCGCCGACGGCGACCCCACGGGGCGACGCGCGCACTCCTGCGTGCGTGGACGTCGGCTGCTGCCGATGCAGCGAGTTTTGACGGCAGGCGCACAAAAGTCAAGGTTTCAACGACTCGCGACTGCGGTTTCTCACCCCGGCCCGCGGCGCGCGTCGGGCGGGCACCGGGCCCGCCTCGGGGCACAGCGAGCGCACAGGGTCACCACAGGCACGCCTCCGCGTCGCGCGCGACCCTGGGAGCATGACCGCAGCCCCCGCCCCCGTCGTCCGCCCGGACCAGCCGCGCCTCACGCGCCCGGACGGCTCCCCCGTCCGCGTGCTCGTGGTCGACGACGAGCCGAACCTCGCCGAGCTGCTCACCTCGGCGCTGCGGTACGAGGGCTGGGACGTCTCCACCGCGCTCGACGGGCACACCGCGATCCGCACCGCGCGGGAGACCGGGCCGGACGTCGTCGTGCTCGACGTCATGCTCCCCGACATGGACGGGCTCACCGTCCTGCGCCGCCTGCGCGAGCGCGGCGCCGACGTGCCCGTGCTGTTCCTCACCGCGCGCGACGCCGTCGAGGACCGCGTCGCCGGGCTCACCGCGGGCGGCGACGACTACGTGACCAAGCCGTTCAGCCTGGAGGAGGTCGTCGCCCGGCTGCGCGGGCTGCTGCGCCGCGGCGGCGCGACCGCCCAGCGCGAGGACTCGGTGCTCGTCGTCGGCGACCTCGAGCTCGACGAGGACGCGCACGAGGTGCGGCGCGGGGGCGAGGAGATCCGGCTCACCGCGACCGAGTTCGAGCTCCTGCGGTACCTCATGCGCAACCCGCGCCGCGTGCTGTCCAAGGCGCAGATCCTCGACCGCGTCTGGAACTACGACTTCGGCGGCCAGGCCAACATCGTCGAGCTCTACGTCTCCTACCTGCGCCGCAAGATCGACAAGGGCCGCGCGCCCATGATCCACACGCTGCGCGGGGTCGGGTACGTGCTCAAGCCCGCCGCCGACGCGGAGAGCGCCCGTGCCTGACCTCGGCACGACCCGCCCGACGGCCACCGGCAGGGAGCGGCGGCCCACCGCGCTGCGCCGGCGCCTCGTGCTCGTGCTCGCGGCCGTCGTGCTGCTCGTCACCGTCGGGCTCGCCGTCGCGTCCGCCGTCGTGCTGCGCACCCAGCTCGTCGCCCAGGTCGACCACGAGCTGCGCCAGGCGAGCGACCGGCTCGCCCGCGGCGACGGCCCCGCGCAGCCCCCGGACGGCACCGGCGACGCGTCCGGGCCGGAGCCCGGCGGGCCCGACGACCCGTCACGCTTCCCCGCGGGCACCGGCCCCGGCAGCGCCGTGCTGCGGTACGACGGCGGCGCGCTCGTCCTCGCGGAGTACGTCACCCCGGACCTCCGGCGCGAGGCGCTCGACGACGCCCAGGTCGCGGCGCTCGAGGCCGTCCCCGTCGACGGCGCCGCGCACGACGTCGACCTCCCCGACCTCGGGTCGTTCCGCGCCGTGCACCGCACCACCGCGGACGGGCAGCCCGTCGTCGTCGCGTCGAGCACCGCCCAGGTCGATGCGACCGTCGAGAGGTACGTGCTCGTCGAGGCCGCGCTCGGCGCGGCCGGAGTCCTCGCGGCCGTGCTCCTCGGCACCTGGCTCGTGCGGCGCTCGCTGCGCCCGCTCGACGACGTCGCCGCCGCCGCGGGCCGCGTCTCCGAGCTCGAGCTCGCGCAGGGCGAGATCGACGCCATCCCGCGCGTCCCGGACGACCTCACCGACGAGCGCACGGAGGTCGGCCAGGTGGGCGCCGCGCTCAACCGGATGCTCGAGAACGTCGAGACCTCGCTCCAGGCGCGCCACGACTCCGAGACCCAGGTGCGGCGGTTCGTCGCCGACGCGAGCCACGAGCTGCGCACGCCGCTCGCCTCCATCCGCGGGTACGCCGAGCTCGTGCGCCGCTCCCCCGACGACGTGCCGCCCGCGACCGCGCGCTCGCTCGACCGCATCGAGGCCGAGGCCGTGCGCATGACCGGCCTCGTCGAGGACCTGCTGCTCCTCGCCCGGCTCGACGCCGGACGCCCGCTCGACCGCGCGCCCGTCGACCTCGCCGTGCTCGCCGTCGACGCCGTCACGGACGCGCACGCCGCGGGACCCGACCACGACTGGGCGCTCGACCTGCCCGGCGCGGACGACCTCGACGTCGACCCGGCGTCCGGCGCCCCGGACCCGGACGACCTGCCGGACGACGCCGTCGACCTCGAGGTGACCGGCGACGAGGCCAGCCTGCGCCAGGTCCTCGCCAACCTCCTCGCCAACGCCCGCACGCACACCCCGCCCGGCACGCACGTGGACGTCCGGCTCACCGCGGACGCCGACGCCGTCGTGCTCGCCGTCGCCGACGACGGGCCCGGCATCCCCGCGCCCCTGCGGCCGACGCTCCTGCGCCGCTTCACGCGCGGCGACGACGCCCGCAACCGCACCGGCGGCTCCACGGGCCTCGGGCTCGCGATCGTCGACGCGATCGTCACCGCCCACGGCGGCACGATCACCGTGACGTCCGCGACGGCGGACGAGCCCGGCCCCACCGGCACCACCGTCGCGGTCCGCCTCCCCCGAACCCGCCTCTGACACCCCTCCGGCGCCGAGCAGGTGGTCCTGGCTCGTCCGGACCTCGGGACGCGCCAGAACCACCTGCTCGCCGCGCCCGGACCGCCTGGTCAGCCCTTGACGCAGAGGAGCGTCGTGAGCCGGGCGACGACCTCGACGAGGTCGGACTGGGCGCGGACGACCTCGTCGAGGTCCTTGTAGGCGGCCGGGATCTCGTCGAGCACCCCGGCGTCCTTGCGGCACTCCACGCCGGTCGTCTGGGCGGCGAGGTCGTCGAGCGTGAAGGTCTTCTTCGCCTTCGTGCGCGACATGCGACGGCCCGCGCCGTGCGACGCCGACCAGTACGACTCCGGGTTCCCGAGCCCGCGCACGATGTACGAGCCGGTGCCCATGGACCCCGGGATGAGCCCGAGGTCGCCCTTCCCGGCCCGGATCGCGCCCTTGCGGGTCACGACGAGCTCCTGGCCGTCGACGTGCTCGACCGCGACGTAGTTGTGGTGGACGTTCACGGCCTCGTCGAACGCGATCTCGCGGCCGGGGAACGACGCGCGCACGGCGTCGACGACGAGCGTCATCATGACCGCTCGCGAGCGCGCCGCGTACTCCTGCGCCCACCACAGGTCGGAGAGGTACGCGTCCATCTCCGGCGTGCCGCCGAGGAACACGGCGAGCTCGCGGTCGACGAGCCCCTGGTTGTGCTCCAGGCGCTTCGCGACCGCGACGTGCTGCTCCGCGAGCGTCTTGCCGATGTTGCGCGACCCCGAGTGCAGCTGGAGCCAGACCTGCCCGTCGGTGTCCGTGCACAGCTCGACGAAGTGATTTCCCCCGCCCAGGGTTCCGAGCTGACGGCGCGCGCGGCCCTCGATGTCCGACACGCGCCCGTGCAGCCCGGAGAACCGCGACCAGAACGCGTCCGCGCCGCGCGCGACCTCGGCCGGGCCGCGGCCGGAGATCGAGCGCAGCCGGTGCGGGTCGACCGGCTCGTCGTGCGCGTGGAAGCCGACGGGGATCGCGGCCTCGATGCGCGCGCGGACCGGTCCGAGGTCGTCGGGCAGGTCCTCCGCCGTGAGGGACGTGCGGACGCCGATCATCCCGCACCCGATGTCGACGCCGACGGCGTTGGGCGACACGGCGTCGCGCATCGCGATGACCGAGCCGACGGTCGCGCCCTTGCCGAGGTGGACGTCGGGCATGACCCGCACGCCCTCGACCCACGGCAGCGCGGCGATGTTGCGCAGCTGCTGCAGCGCGGCCGGCTCGACGGCGTGCTCGTGCGCCCACATGAGGGTGGGTGCCTTCGCGCCCGACAGCGGGACGGGGAACGTGTGGGCCTCGGTGCTCACGATGCTGACCTCCTCGGGTCGTCCTGACGATCATGACGCCGCCCCGGCTGGGGCGACGAGGTGCGCACGGGAGGACTCGAACCCCCGACGCCCGGCTCCGGAAGCCGGCGCTCTGTCCGCTGAGCTACGCGCGCTGGTGCTCCTTAACGTCGAGCAGACGGGACGCGAGCGTCCAGGTGCCCTCGGAGGGAGTCGAACCCCCGTCTCCGCTTCCGTAGAGCGGCGTCGTGTCCGTTGGACCACGAAGGCAGTGCTTTTCACCGCAGGCGCACGATAAATGCGCGCCGACGGCGGAGAGAGCAGAGAGGCAGCACGAGAAATGCACCCCGACCGGGTGCATTCCCGCACAAGAAAAAGGCCGCCCCGGCGATGTCCGGGACGGCCTGTCGTGACGACGCTGTGGTCAGACGACAGGACCGCCGGGGTAGCCGACGAGGAACGAGGACACGCTGAGATACGCCACGGGCAGCACGACGCGCGGCTGCTCGCAGGGCAGGACGGGACGTCGCCGGTCCTGCTGGACGGGTTCGCGCACGGCACTGCTCCTCTCGGTCGTGTCGGGTGGCCCACGCACCGGAATGTGGTCGACCGAGGAAGACCGTACGCGCCTTTCCTGGTCGACACAACCCCATTTCTCGAATTCGTGGAGGAATTCTCCGACCGAGGGCCGCCGCACCGCCCGGAGCGCCCACCGGCCGGCAGTCTTTCCTGCCCCCACGGGCGGCCTTTCCTGCCCGCGGACGAGCTCGCACCCGCGCCGGGCACGTCGGCGCTTGGCACACTTTTCTCCCGGCCGAAGGTCCTGGCTCCCGGCCTTCCGGGCGGTCGACCGGGACTGTCGGCGGCACCGGGTAGGGTTCCGGACGTTCCGGACAGACCTCCCGACGCCGACGAACCGCGCGCGGGCCCGACGACAGGAGATGCGCCGCCATGATGGGTGCCAACCACGCCGCGACGGGTGCGGCGGCGTGGATCGCCGTGACGTCGACGGCCCCGTTCGCCCTCGGCTGGCACCCCGTGTCGTCGGTCGGGGTCATGACGGGTGCGGTCGTGTGCGCCGGGGCCGCGCTCCTCCCCGACGCCGACCATCACAACGGCACGTTCGCGCACTCGCTGCCGCCCGTGAGCGAGTGGGTGTCCGACGCCGTGGAGACGGTCGCGGGCGGGCACCGCCAGGGCACGCACTCGTTCCTCGGCATCGCGGTGTTCACCGCGCTCGCCTGGCTCGCCGGGCTCGTCACGGTCGAGACGGGGAGCTTCGGCACGGTCTACGTCGGCGGCGGTCTGCTCGCCGTGCTGCTCGTCGCGCTCGCGCTCAAGGCGCTCAAGCTCACGCGGCGCGGCAAGCTCGTGCCGTGGGTGACGTCGCTCACCGTCGCCGTGCTCGTCGCCCTGTTCTCCCCGGAGGAGTGGAACTGGCTCCCCGTCGCGGTCGGGCTCGGCGTCACGATCCACATCCTCGGCGACGTGCTCACGACCAACGGCGCGCCCCTGCTGTGGCCGGTGAAGATCCGCTCGCCGCGCTGGGTGCGGCGCTCGCTCGTCGTCGACGACGTGTGGCGCCCGAGCGGGAGCTTCGCCCTCCCCCTGCTCGGCTCCACGGGGTCGGTGCGCGAGTGGACCCTCGCGACGGCCGTCGGGATGTACGCGACGGTCGGGTTCGTGTGGTCGGCGCTCGACCAGATGGGCTTCGACACCCTGGGCACGTACGAGCGCGTGGTGGCGGCGATCCAGGTACTCGCGTCCGGGGCGGCCTGAGCCCGTCCTCAGCCGGCGGCGCGGGCGCGGGGGACGCGCGCCGTCGACCACCGCAGCGCCTCGGTGAGGAGGATCGCGAGCGCGCCGCACGCCAGGCCGACGCCGAGCGTCGCGGGGTCGGAGACGTCGAGCGACAGGAGCTCCCGCGCCGCGGGGACGCTGAAGAGCGCCACGTAGAACACCGCGCAGAGGCCGACCAGGAGCACCTTCCACCCCGTGTACGGGCGCGCCACGACGGCGAGCACCCACAGGGCGCCCACGAGCAGGGTGACCAGGGCCGCGGTCGACGCCCGCACCTCCGCCGGGGCAAGCGTGTCCGTCGGGCCGCCCAACGACGCCCCGCCCGCGCCCGGGTCCACCACGAGGTAGCACAGGAAGGTCATGACGCCGATCGACACGCCCGCGGGCACCGCGAGCCGGAGCACCCTCGGCACGAAGCCCGGGCGCGCCCGCTCGTCGTTCGGCGCCAGGGACATGACGAACGCGGGGACCCCGATGGTGAACCACGCCGCGACGGTCACGTGGATCGGCAGGAACGGGTAGGAGACGGGCGCAGCCCCGAGGAGCCACGCGCCGACCCCGGCGAGGCCGACGAGGACGGCCAGCACCACCGCGTACACGGTCTTGGTGAGGAAGAGGTGCGCGACCCGTTCGATGTTCCCGATCACCCGGCGCCCTTCCCCGACGACGGACGGCAGCGTCGCGAAGCGGTCGTCCAGCAGGACGATCTGCGCCACGGACCGCGCGGCCGGGCTCCCCGACCCCATCGCCACGCCGATGTCCGCGTCCTTGAGAGCCAGCACGTCGTTCACGCCGTCCCCCGTCATGGCGACGGTGTGCCCGCGCGCCTGCAGCGCCCCGACGACGGCCCGCTTCTGGTCCGGTCGCACCCGGCCGAACGTCGTGGCGCCCTCGACGACCGTCGCGAGCTCCTCGCGATCGGCGGGCAGGGTCCGGGCGTCGACCGACGTCTCGGGACCGCCCAGGCCGAGGGACCGCGCGACCGCAGCGACGGACACCGGGTTGTCGCCCGAGACGACCTTCACCGTGACGCCCTGGGTGTCGAAGTAGTCCAGCGTCTGCCGGGCGTCCGCGCGCACCCGCTGCTCGAGCGCGACGAGCGCCCGCGGGGCGAGGTGCCCCGGGGCGCCTCCGTCCGGGGCGGCGGCGTCGACCGGGGCGTCGGTCGACGCGAGGAGCAGCACCCGCAGGCCGTCGGCGCCGAGGGCCGTCGCCTGCTGCGCCACGGCGGACCGGGGGTCCAGCAGCACGTCCGCCGCGCCGAGCACCCAGCTCCCCTGCGGGCCGTCGGCGTCCGCGAAGGACATGCCGGACCACTTCGTGGCCGACGAGAACGGGACGACGGCGGTCGCCCGCCAGCCCGGTGCATCCGGGAACGCCTCCGCGACCGCGGCGACGGACGCGTTGGGCCGCGGGTCGAGGGCGGCGAGCGCCGCCAGGGCGCGCTCCACCTCGTCCCGGGGGCCGTCGAGCACGTCCACCCGGGCGAGGCGCATCCCGTTCTCCGTGAGCGTGCCCGTCTTGTCCGCGCACACCACGTCGACGCGCGCCAGCCCCTCGATGGCCGGCAGCTCCTGGACGAGGCACCGACGCCGGCCGAGCCGGACCACCCCGATCGCGAAGGCGACGGAGGTCAGGAGCACCAGGCCCTCGGGGACCATGGGCACGAGGGCCGCGACCATGCCGAGCACGGACTGCCGGAACCCCTGCCGCGAGATGACGAGCTGGTTCACCACCGTGAGGACGCCCGCGGGCACCAGCAGCCACGTGATGACCCGCAGGATCGAGTCGATGCCGGACCGCAGCTCCGAGCGCACGAGCGTGAACGCGCTCGCCTCGTGCGCGAGCCGCGCGGCGTACGCGGCCGGGCCGACGTCCGTCGCCCGGTAGGCGCCCGAGCCGGCCACCACGAAGCTTCCGGACAGGAGCCGCTCCCCGGGCCTCTTCACGACGGGGTCGGCCTCGCCCGTGAGGAGGGACTCGTCGACCTCGAGCGAGGCGGACTCGACCACCGGGCCGTCGACCACGACCTGGTCCCCGGCGCCGAGCTCGACGACGTCGTCGACGACGACGTCCGCCTGGTCGACCTCCGTCACCGCCCCGTCGCGGCGCACGCGCACGGGCGCCCGCCCCACGATCGCCAGCGCGTCCAGGGTGCGCTTCGCGCGCAGCTCCTGGACGATCCCGATGCCGGCGTTGGCGAGGATCGCGAGACCGAAGAGGCTGTTGATGAGCGAGCCCGTGCTCAGCGCCAGCACGAGGAGCACCCCGAGCAGGGCGTTGATCCGCGTCGCGGTGTTGGCCCGGACGATGTCCCAGGTCGTGCGCCCCGAACGGGGCGGCAACCGGTTGACCCTGCCGTCGGCGACGCGCTCCGCGACGTCCCGCGACGTCAGTCCCGCAGCCCTCGTCGACGGCGCCGTCATGGGCGCGATCGTATCCGCCGTAATTCCGTTGCGCCGGGCCGCGCGGCGATGAGACGGTCGCAGCACGTCGCCCGCGTCGTCGGGCACCGGAGGAGAGGAGGAACGCCATGAGCTGGACGACCCCCGCTCGCGTGTCCACCACCCCCGGGAGCACCCACCGCCGCTGACCGGTCCACGACCGCTCGCGACGACCGTCCCCGACCGCCCACCCGGCGGCCACGGCGACGCGCGCTCCCCTCCCCCGAGGAGCCCCCGTGCCCGAGCACGACCTGCCGTACCCCGACCTCTCCCTCCCGCCCGCCCTGGCGCGCGACCCCCGCACTCCCCCGCCGCGCCGTCTGCGGCGCCTCGCCGACCTGGCCGACGCCGAGGCCGAGGCCGGCGTCCTCGACGCGGCGCTCGGCGACGACCAGCGCTGGTCCACGTGGTCCGCCGTCGAGAAGGGACAGCGCGGGCCGGAGCCGCGCCCCGACTGGGTGGTGACGGCCGACGCGGCCCTCGACACCGAGCTCGGCCTGCTCAAGACCGGCAAGGAGGCGGACGTCTTCCTCCTGGAGCGGGCCGTCCCCGGCGACCCCGCGCGCCGCAGCCTGCTCGCCGCGAAACGCTACCGCGACCTCGACCACCGCTCGTTCCGGCGCGACACCGTCTACACCGAGGACCGCCGCGTGCGCCGGACGCGCGACCGTCGCGCCCTCGACCGCAAGTCGCGCTACGGCCGCCAGGTCGCGGCCGGGCAGTGGGCCGCCGCCGAGTTCGCCGCGCTGTGCGAGCTGTGGTCGGCCGGTGCGCCCGTCCCGTACCCCGTCCAGATCGACGGCGACGAGATCCTCATGGAGTTCGTCGGCACGTCCGACGGCGTCTCGCACGAGGCCGCGCCCCGGCTCGCGCGCACGCGGCCCGACCGCGACCTCCTCGCGTCGTGGTGGGACCAGGTCCGCGACGCCATGGCCGTGCTCGCCCGGCTCGGTTACGCGCACGGCGACCTGTCGCCGTACAACGTCCTGGCGGACGGCGAGCGGATCGTCGTCATCGACCTGCCGCAGGTCGTGGACCTCGTGGCGAACCCGTTCGGCACCGAGCTCCTGCTGCGCGACTGCCGCACCATGGCCGCGTGGTTCGCCTCGCGCGGGCTCGAGACGGACGCCGACGAGCTCTTCGCGGTGCTCCTCGCCCAGGCGTGGTGACGACCGCGCCCGGACCAGCGTGCGACGATCGACCGCGTGCTGCGCCTCGCCCTCGTCGGTCTCGACTCGTCCCACGCCGACCACTACGTGCGGCTCGTGGCCGCCGAGCGGCGCTGGCCGGGCGTGCGGCTCGTGGCGCTCGTCGACGGGGAGCCCGGCCGCCGCGCGGAGCTCGCCGCGGCCGGCGGGCTGCTCCTGGACGCGGGCGACGCCACCGTGCCCGACGTCGTCGGGCGCGTCGACGCCGCGATCGTCGCCCACCGCGCGGGGCGGCGGCACGGCGTCGCGACCCGTGCGCTCCTCGCGGCGGGCGTCCCGGTGCTCGTGGACAAGCCGTTCGCCGCGTCGGTGGCCGACGCGCGGGCGACGCTCGACGTCGCGCACGCGCTCGGCACGGCCGTGACGACGGCGTCCGCGCTGCGGTTCGCGCCCGAGGTCGCGGCGGCGCGCACCGCCCTCGCGACCGTTGCCGAAGATCCCGTCGCGCCGCTCGTCGCCGCGGCACCGGCGTCGCCACCCGGGCCAGCGGCGTCACCGCCCCGGCCCGCCGTCGAGGTGTCCGGCCCGGCGGACCCGCACGACGAGCGCGACGGGCTGTTCTTCCTCGGCATCCACGTCGTCGAGGCGGCGCGCGCCGTCGTCGGTGCGCCGCCCGGGGCGGCGTGGTCGCCGCCCGTCGTGACGCGCTCGGCGGACGGGATCGTCGCCACGACGCGGCTGGGCGGTGTCGACGTCCGCCTGCTCCTCCTGGACCCGGGCACCCACCCCACCGCAGGGTTCGCGGTCGCGGTGCGCACGCCCCGCGGCGTCGAGCGCTCGGAGATCGTGCTCGACGCCGACTACCTCGCCCCGGTGGTCGAGCACGGGCTCGCGGTCCTCGCGCCCGTGACCACCACGACGACGCCTACCGCGGCGCGCACGACGGCGTACCCCGCCGACGACGCGGGCCGGATCGCCGACGAGCACGCGACGATCCTCGCCGACCTCGCGCTCCTCGAGCAGGTCGGGGCGGCCCTGCGGCCCTGACCCCGGGCCCCGGAGCTCCCGCCGCCCGCGCCGGGGCCCCGCGGACGGGGTAGAACGGGACCATGGAGACCTCCACCGAGTCCTTCGACGCCGACGACGTCCGCACGTTCCTCACGACCTACGGCGTCGCGCTCTCGACGGGCGACCTCGACACGATCGGCGAGAGCTACGCCTTCCCGGCGCTCGTCGTCGGCACGACGGGCTCGGTGCTCCTCGGCGACCCCGAGGACGTGCGCGCGTCGACGGCCGAGCTCGCCCGGGGGTTCCGCGAGCGCGGGCTCGTCGGCGTGGTCGCGCACCTCGTCGGGGTCGAGGAGGTCGGCGACGCGCTCGTCTGGGCGCACGCGCGCTGGAGCTACCGCGACGAGTACGCGAACGAGCAGGAGGCGCAGGAGGTGCGGTACCTGCTGCGCCGCGCACGGGACACGTTCGAGGTGTGCGTCGCGGTGCCGGTCGGCCCGTAGGCCGCGCCGACCGCGCCCGCACGACCAGCCCCCGCACGACTGTGCCCGTCCACCGGCCGCGAGCGCCCGGGTCAGGACAGCCGGTTGTCCCGGTCCTCCCACGGCGACGCGGCGGGCGACCGCCCGGGGGAGGCGACGTCGTCGGGCTGGAGCGCCCGCACGACGAACGACCCCGCGGCGAGCCCGACGCCCCCGGTGAACGCGACCTGCAGCACGGTGAGCAGCACGCCCACGAACCAGGTGCCCGCGAACGGGTAGGCGAGGTTCATGAGGCCGACGTTCTGGACGAGCGCGCTCCCGACGGTCAGGCCGAGCCCGGTCCAGAGCATCGTGCGGGCGGTGAGACGGGGCGGCATCACGGGTTCCTCTCGTCGGCGAGACGGTCCGGGCCCGGACGTCGGCGGACGCGCGGCACCCGGTCCGTTCCTACCACGCCGTGCGGGGCGCGGCGGTCCCGCCTCCCGCGTCAGCGGAAGTCGCGCGAGGTCGTGCCGACCTGGAGCGAGAGCGGCGCGAGGTGCTCCGCGACGAGGTTCGTGGCGCCGTCGGCCCGCTCGAGCCGCCCGCGCACGACGAGCGCCGCGGACCCGCGCGCGACCTTCCGGAACCGCTGCCACAGCCCGGGCGAGCACACGACGTTGAGGATGCCCGTCTCGTCCTCGAGCGACAGGAACGTCACGCCCCCGGCGGTCCCGGGCCGTTGCCGGTGCGTGACGACGCCGCCCACGGCGACGCGCGACGGCGGGTGCGGGCGCGTGCCCGGCACCTCGCCCGCCGCGCGCTCCGCCTCGTCGACCTGCTCGATCTCGCGCGACACCGCCACGGCGCCGACGACGGTGAGCACCCCGGCCGCGTTGAGGCCGTCGCGGACGTACTGCGTCGGGTAGGAGTCGGTGGACACGCCCGTGGCCCAGACGTCGGCGACGGCGTTCTCGACGTCGGTCATGCCGGGCAGCGCCGGCGCCTCGACGCCGACGCTCACGCCCGGCAGCGTCCCCGGACCCTCCTGCGCGAGCGCGCCGGCCGCCCACAGCGCCTCGCGTCGCGTCACGCCGAGGCCGTCGGTCGCGCCGGCGGTCGCGAGCCCCTCGAGCTGGGCGGTCGTGAGGTCGACGCGCCGCACGAGGTCGCGCAGGTCGCTGAAGGCCCGCCCCTCCCCCGGTGCCCCGCGCGCCGCGACGACGCGCTCGGCCGCGTCCTTCCCGAGCCCGCGCACGCTCGCGAGCCCGAGCCGCACCGCGAGCCCGAGATCGGGCGCCGGCCCGTATCGGGTGTCGACCCCCACCGCTCCGCCGAGCATGCGGCTGTCGCCCGTCCGGGCGCCATGACGGTCCTCACCCGCATGGTCGGCGGGCGCACCCGTATGGTCGGCGGGCAGCCGCTCGACCGTCGCCTCGACGTCGGACGCGTTGACGTCGGGGCGCAGCACGGTGACGCCGTGGCGGCGCGCGTCCGCCACGAGAGACTGCGGCGAGTAGAACCCCATGGGCTGCGCCGCGAGCAGCCCCGCGTAGAACGCCGCGGGGTGGTGCACCTTGAGCCACGAGCTCGCGTAGACGAGGAACGCGAACGAGTACGCGTGCGACTCGGGGAACCCGAAGTCGGCGAACGCCTTGAGCTTGTCGTAGATCTCCTCGCGCACGGCCGGGTCGGTGACGCCCTTCTCCCGCATCCCGTCCATGAGCCGGCCCCGCAGCTCCTCCATGCGCTCGACCGACCGCTTGGACCCCATCGCGCGCCGGAGCTGGTCGGACTCCTTCGGGGAGAAGCCCGCGACGTCGATCGCCATCTGCATGAGCTGCTCCTGGAACAGCGGCACGCCCTTCGTCTTGCCGAGCGACTTCTCCAGCAGCGGGTGCAGGAACGTCACCTCCTCCCGGCCCCGCGCCCGGTTGATGTACGGGTGCACGGAGCCGCCCTGGATGGGACCCGGGCGGATGAGCGCGACCTCGATGACGATGTCGTAGAACGTCCGGGGCCGCAGGCGCGGGAGCGTCGCCATCTGCGCGCGCGACTCGACCTGGAACACGCCGACGGTGTCGGCCGCGCACAGCAGGTCGTACACCGCCGGGTCGTCCTCGGGCAGCGTGTGCAGCGCGAGGCGCGGGCCGCCCTCGTGCCGTTCCACGAGGTCGAACCCGATGCGCAGCGCCGTGAGCATCCCGAGGCCGAGGAGGTCGAACTTCACGAGCCCCGCGTCCGCGCAGTCCTCCTTGTCCCACTGCAGGACGGTGCGGCCCTCCATGCGCGCCCACTCGACGGGGCACACCTCGATGACGGGGCGGTCGCACATGACCATCCCGCCCGAGTGGATGCCCAGGTGCCGCGGGAGGCGCAGCATCCGGTCGGCGAGGTCGAGCACCGCGTCCGGGATCTCGCCCTCCTGCGCGGCCGACGGCGGCCGGTGCGCGGGCACGACGTCGTGCGTGTCGTCCGCGCGCAGGACGTCGCCCTCGTCCACCGCGAGCGGGTCGACGACGCGCGCGCCCCGGCCGGTGAGGTCGGGCGACCAGTCCCGGCTCCCCCACAGGCGCGACGTCGCGGCGTCCTTCCGGGCGGTGCGCGTCGTGACCCGCGGCGCGGCCGGGCCGGTGGAAACCGGGGTCTTCGCCGCGATCGCCCGCTCCTTCGCCGCCCGGTCGGCCGCGGGCGACGACGGGTCGGGACCGCGCAGCGACCCCCACCGCTCGATCGACTTGCTCCACGCGTCGGCCTGCCCGACGTCGTACCCCAGCGCCCGGGCCGCGTCGCGCACCGCCGACTTCGGCCGGTAGGAGATGACGTTCGCGACCTGCGCGGCGTGCGTGCGCCCGAACGTCTCGTAGACGTGCTGGATGACCTCCTCGCGCCGCGCCGACTCGATGTCGATGTCGATGTCCGGCGGGCCGTCGCGCTCGGGCGCGAGGAAGCGCTCGAACAGCAGGCCGTGCTTCACCGCGTCGACGGCCGTGATGCCGAGCGCGTAGCAGACCGCGGAGTTCGCGGCCGAGCCGCGCCCCTGGGCGAGGATCCCGTTCCTGCGGCAGAACTCGACGAGGTCGTAGACCACGAGGAAGTACCCCGGGAAGTGCAGGTCCTCGATGACGCGCAGCTCGTGGTCGATCTGCGCCCACGCGCCCGTGATCTTCTCCTGGCCGCGCGGCCCGTACCGGTCCTCGCCGCCGCGCCGCACGAGCTCGCGCAGCCAGGTCGCCTCGGTGTGCCCGTCCGGCACCGGGTAGGGCGGCAGGTCGGGTGCGACGAGGTGCAGGTCGAACGCGCACTCGTCCCCCAGCGCGGCCGCGGTCGCGACGGCCTGCGGGTGCCGGGGGTGGCGCGCGAGCATCTCCGCCGCGGAGCGCAGGTGGGTCGTCGGGGCACCGGGCAGCCAGCCGTCGAGGTCGTCGAGCGACGAGCGCGCGCGCACGGCCGCGAGCGCCCCCGCGAGGTCGGCGTCGCGCGGGTGGGCGTAGTGCGCGGCGGTCGTCGCGACGAGCGGCAGCCGGGCGTCGGCGGCGAGGTCGGCGAGCGCCGCGTGGAGGTCGGCGTCGCGCGGGTCGTCGGTCGTGGTGATCTCGACGGCCACGTTGTCGGCGCCGAAGAGGGCGACGAGACGGTCGAGCTCGCGGCGGGCCGCGGCGCGCCCGGACGTGACGAGCGCGCGCCGCACCGCGCCCTTGCGGCACCCGGTGAGCACGAGCCACTGCCCGGCGGCCTCCGCCGCGAGCTGCTCGAGGCGGTAGTCGGCGGCGCCCTTGGTGCCCGTCGCGAGGTGCGCGGTCGCGATCGCGCGCGACAGGTTGCGGTAGCCCTGCGTGCCGCGCGCGAGCACGAGCAGGTGGGTCGAGCGCGGGTCGGGGACGCCGGTGGGCGGGTCGAGCACGGGCGCGCCGGTCGTGGTCGGCGCGGGCAGGTGCAGCTCGGACCCGAAGACGGTGGGGAGATTGACCTTGCGCGCGGCCTCGGCGAAGCGCACGACGCCGTACAGGCCGTCGTGGTCGGTGACGGCGAGCGCCGACAGCCCGAGCCGCGCGCCCTCGGCGGCGAGCTCCTCGGGGTGGGACGCGCCGTCGAGGAAGCTGAACGCGGAGTGCGCGTGGAGCTCGGCGTAGCGCGGGCCGGTGGTCCGGTCAGTCATACAGGCCCTCCACGGTCCACCGCCCGCGCGCGCTCGCGAGGAGCAGGCCGCGGCCGTCGTCGAGCAGGACCTGCACGTGCACGCGGCGCCGGGGCGCGGGCGTCCACCAGCGCTCGGCGAGCGGCCACGGCCCGGCCCAGTCCACGACGGCGCGCGCGGACCCGGGCCCGGGCAGCGCCGTCTCGTCCCGGGGCGGCACCGCACGGCGCGGGCCCTCCTCCGGCGCGGGGGCCGGCCACCGCACGGTCGCGGGCTCGCCGCTCATCGCGAGGCGCGCGTCGACGACGACGGGCCGCCCGGCGTCGTCGAGCACGACGACGTCCTGCGGCTCGACGGGCACAAGCGCGGGGGCCGGGCTCGGCAGCGCGCCGGGCCACGGCAGGGCCGGGTCGCGCGGGCGCACGACGTCCTCCCCGAACGGCACGAGGTGCACGCGGTCGGTCGCGTCGCGGCCGCCCTGGACCTGGACGCGCAGGACGGCGTCGCCGCCGAGGATGCCCTGCACGCGCCCGAGCGCGCGGTGGGCCCGCGCGTCCTCGCCGCTCGACGCGCCCCACAGGCGCGGCTGCTCCGCCCCCGCGGGCACGACCTCCTCGGCCGTGAGGGACAGGCGGGCCAGCGGCGCGACGCCCGGGACGACGTCGGCCCCGCCGGGCGAACCGTGCTCGCCGCCACGACGCCCGGCCCGGGCCGCGCGCCCGGCGCGGACGGACGTGGTGGTGAGCCAGCCCTCGAGCTGCCACCGGACCTTGTCCGTGAGGCGCGCCGGGCTCATCGCGCCCGGCCCGTCGAGCCGCCAGGTGCGCTCGAGGTCGTCGCCCTCGACGGTCCGTGCGGTGATGCGCAGGCGCCCGGCGACGAGCGAGCGCGCGACGAGCTGGTCGTGCAGGTCCTCGGAGAGCCGACGCGCGGCGAAGGTCGCGACGTCGACGCGCTCGGCGGGCGGGTCGAGCTCGGCGCTCACCGCGACGTCGGGCTCGACGCGGCGCCGCGCGGGCGGGCGCAGGTCCTCGCCGCGCGCGAGCCGGTGCGCCCACGCGCCGAGGTCGCCGAAACGCCCCTCGACGGTCGCGGACGGCAGGGCCGCGAGCGCCCCGAGGGTGCGCACGCCGAGCCGGCCCAGGAGGTCCACGAGCTCGTCGACCGCGACGGCGGCGTCCGGCCGGGCGGTGACGTGCACGAGGTCGCGCGCGGGCCGCGGCGCGAGGAACGCGGCGGAGCGGCCGGGCGGGACGACGGCGGCGTCCCGCGCGGCGAGCACGGCGGCGAGGATGCCGTCGGCGACGCCCACCTGGCTCTCGTGGCCGGTGCGCTCGGCGACGCGCGCGACGAGCGCCTCCGCGAGCGCGGCGTCGGACCCGTGGTACCGGCTCGCCCCGGCGGCGGGCAGGAGCAGCAGGCCGGGCCGGGTGATCTCCAGCCCCGCGACGACGGTCTCGGCCGCGAGCGCGACGGGCTCGAACTCGCGGGCGTCGCGCGCGTCGTCGACGTCGAGCAGCTCGAGCTCGGGGCAGCACTCGCGGGCCCGACGGCGGCGCATGCCCCGGCGCACGCCGTGGGCGCGCGCGGTCGCGGAGACGGCGACGACGCGGCGGCCGTCGTGCGTCGCGGCGGGGACGTGCGCGGGGACGTCGCGCACCGCCATCGCCGCGAGCACCGGCCAGTCCGGCACCCACAGGGCCGCCGTGCGGGTCGGGCTCGTGGTCATCCGACGAGCCGGAGCCGGGAGGGCCGGTCGGGGTCGTCGGCCCGGGCGGCCTCGTGGGCGGTCACGGCGGCCCCGGCCACGGTGGCGCCGGTCCCGGCCGCGGGCCGGGTGCCCCGGGCGTCCTCGGCGAGGAACGCGGGCCAGTCCTCGTGGACGAGCGGGAGCTCGACCTCGAGCCGCGCGGGGCGCGCGGCTCCCCCGCGGCCCGCGCGCTCGACGACGAGGGTGCGACGGCGCAGCCAGCCCGCGCCGCGGTCCGCCCCGGACCAGCCGCCACCCGTCACGGTGAGCGCGACGTGCGCGCCCGGCCACGTCCCCGCGGCGACGAGCAGCGCCCCGCGCTCGCGTGCCCGCGCGGCCAGGCGTCGTCGGTCGGGGTCGGTGAGGGCGGCGTCGGGCCCGACGACCACGACGTCCAGGCCGTCGACGAGCGCCGAGATCGCGAGCGCCGCGTCCGGGCCGGGCCGCGGGACGAGCACGACGCGGTCGAGGTCCGCGCCGGCGTCGGCGGCCGCGAGCAGCCCGACGGCGGGGAACCCGACGGCGGCGGTCCACGCCCCGGCCCGCGACGGCCGCGCGACGAGCGCGAGCAGGAGGCTCGTCGAGCCGCGCACCGCCAGCACGGTGCCGCGCTGGAGGGCGCCGAGCGGGAGGAGCGGCGCGAGCGCGTCGTGCACCGGCCACACCCGCTCGTCCGTGCCCGCGTCCCGGCTCGCGCCCGAGGTCCGGACGTGGCGGGTGCGGGCGCGTGCCGGAGGGTCGGGCGGCGCGGGGGCGGGCCGCACGACCGACGAGGCGGCGGCGCCCGCGAGCGGGGCGACCTCGGCGAGGAGGGCGGTGCCGGCGCGCGGGACGGTGTCGGTGCGCGGGACGGTGTCGGTGCGCGGGACGACGGTCGGTGCCGCCGGGGCGGTGAGCGGTTCCGGGGCCGCGGGGGCGACGACGGGACGGTGTCGGCGGACCCCCGTACGCTCCTCCGCACGGCGCAGGACGGCACGGGCGCGCTCGGCCTTGTCGACGGCCGCAGCCGTCGGGCCTGGTGCCCCCGCCCGTTCGGCGAGGTCGGCGAGAAGGGTCATCTCGCCTCCCGGGATGCTGCTCGGACGGGACGCGCACCGCGCGTCGACTGCTGCGGGCGGTGTGCTGCACCCGCTGGGTGTTCGAACAAACGTTCGAACACTTCCAGTGAACGACCGCCGCTCCGAGGTGTCAACTCCGCAGGTCGGAGGCGCCTGCTTCGTCCGAGATGCCCACCCCAACCTTCGACCACCACTGGAGACTTGCCCGAAACCCTCGACCTCTACCTGACCCTCCTCCCCCGCCGACCATGCAGCTGTCGCCCGTCCGGCGGGCGGCACGGGCCGCGACCGCATGCTCGGCGGGCTCGAGGGGCTCCGGGGGCGTGTTCGGCATCCGGCCTCTCCCGCGCGGCGGCCCGCCGGGGTGGCAGGCTGACGCCATGGACGCCCGCACGACCCTGCCCACGCTCGGCTCGCTCACCTGGGAGCCGGCGCTCGACCACCTCGACCTCGTCGCCCCCGTGACCGCCGACGCGCTGCGCCGGTGGGCCGACGTCGACCCGGACGTCGCGGCGCTCGTCGCCGTGACGGAGATCGACCCCGACCTCGCCGACACCGCGACGCTCAACGCCGCGTTCGACCTGCCCGTCGAGGCGTCGGCGAACTGCGTCGTCGTGGGCGGCGCACGGGCGGGCGACGAGCGCATCGCCGCCGCCGTCGTGCGGGCCCACACGCGCGCCGACGTCAACACGCGCGTCCGCAAGCTGCTCGACGTGCGCAAGGCGTCGTTCCTGCCGACCGACCGCGCGACGGCCGAGTCCGGGATGGAGTACGGCGGCATCACGCCCGTCGGGCTGCCCGAGGGGTGGCGCGTGCTCGTCGACTCCCGCGTCGTGACCGACGGCGCGCTCGCGCTGATCGGCAGCGGCGTGCGGCGCTCGAAGCTGCTGCTCCCCGGCGACCTGCTGGGCCGCCTGCCCGGTGTCGAGGTCGTCGAGGACCTGGCCGTCCCGGTCGCCTGACCCGTCCCCCTGCCGAGCACGACCTGGCGGTCGCCACGGGCGGCCTGACGACCGCCAGGTCGTGCTCGACGCCCGGTGCTCAGCGATCCAGGACGACGAGCCGCTGCGTCGCGCGCGTCATCGCGACGTAGCGGTCGACCGCGCCCTCGACGCCGTCGCCGAACGCCTGCGGCTCGACGAGCACCACGAGGTCGAACTCGAGGCCCTTCGCCGTCTCGGGCGTGAGCCACCGCACCCGCGCGGCCCCCTCGCCCTCGCCACCGACGCCACCGACGCCACCGACCCTGCCGTCCGACTCCTCGCCGGACGGCCCGGACGGCCCGGACGACTCGGTGGCACCGATGACGCACGCCGTGCCGTCCGCGTGCTCGGCGAGCCACGCGCCGAGGACCGCGTCGAGGTCCGCGACCGCCCCGTGGGCCACGGGCACGCCCATGCTGCGCACCGACGTCGGGACGTTCGCGTCCGGGATCGCGGCCCGGACGACGGGCTCCGCCTCGGCCATGATCTCCCGCGGCGTGCGGTAGTTGACGCTCAGCGACGCCTCCTCGACGCGGGCGAAGCCCACGCGCGCGAGCCGCTCGCGCCAGCCCTCGGGGAAGCCGTGGCGCGCCTGGGCCCGGTCCCCGACGACCGTGACGCTGCGCGACGGGCAGCGGCTGAGGACCATCTGCCACTCGGCGTCGGTGAGCTCCTGCGCCTCGTCGACGACGACGTGCGCGAAGGGCCCCGCGAGGCGGTCCGGCGTCGCGACGACGAGCGCGCCGTCGTCCACGAGCGCGTCGCGCAGGTCCTGGCCGCGGAGCATCTGCATGACCCCGAGCTCGCTGTCGTCGGTCGCCACGAGGTGGTCGACGACGTCGTCCATGCGCGCGCGCTCCGCCGCCACGGCGGCCTCGTTGCGGCGGCGTCGGCGCGACGCCTCCGGGTCGCCGAGCCGACGGCGCGCGGCGTCGAGCAGCGGGAGGTCCGCCGTCGTCCAGGCGTGCGCGTCCTCGCGCTGGAGCGCGCGCACCTGCTCGGGCGTGAGCGACGGCGCGCACAGGCGCAGGTAGGCGGGCACGGACCACAGGTCTGCCACGAGGTCCGTCGGCTCGACGAGCGGCCACGCGCGGTCGAACGCGGCGCCGAGCCCGCGGTGGCCGCGCAGGGCGCGGCGCACGTCGTCGGCCTCGACGTCGACGCCGTCCTCCGCGGCTCCCCCGCAGGCCTTGTCCACGAGGATCTCGACGAGCGCGGCCCAGACGTCGTCGCGCGCCTCGTTGTGCGGGGTGCCCGGGTCGACGGACTCGAACGCCTCGGCCCAGTCGGCCGGGGAGAGCCAGACGTCGGCCCACGGCGTCTCGACCTCCCTGCCCTCGGCGGGCGGGCGTTCGGAGAACCGCACGGCGGGCTCGATCGCGGCGACGAGCTCGGCGGACGCCTTGAGCCGGGCCACCTCGGGGTCGGCCTCCGCGCGCGCCGTCGCGCCCTCGGGGACGAGGTCGCGCAGCGTGCAGGTCTGCACGCCCTCCTCGCCGAGGCCGGGCAGCACGTCGGCCACGTACGCGAGGTAGGGACGGCTGGGCCCGACGACGAGCACGCCGCCGCGCCCACCACCGTGCCCGCCGCCATGCCCGCCAGCGTGCCCACCACCGTGTCGGCCCCCGTGCCCGCCGCCCACGTGCGGGTCGGCGTACAGCAGGTAGGCCGCGCGGTGCAGCGCCACGACCGTCTTGCCCGTGCCGGGGCCGCCGTCGACGACGAGCGCGCCGCGCGAGCCCGCGCGCACGATCGCGTCCTGGTCGGCCCGGATCGTGCCGAGCACGTCGCGCATCCGCGGCGATCTGCTCGCGCCCAGGCTCGCGACGAACGCCGACTGGTCGTCGAGCGCCGCGCTCGACCCCGCGCCGTCGGGCACGAGCTCCTCGTCCCAGTAGTCGGTGACGCGCCCGCGCGCCCACCGGTACCGGCGCCGCGCCGTGAGGCCGAGCGGCCGCGCGGGCGTGGCCGCGAAGTACGGCTCGGCGGCGGGCGAGCGCCAGTCGACGAGCAGGCGCTCCCCCGCCGGGTCGGTGAGGCCCACGCGGCCCACGTACACCGGGGCGGAGCCGTCGGCGAAGGTCATGCGGCCCAGGCACAGGTCGACGCCGTAGCGCCTCAGCAGCCGCAACCGGCTGCTGAGGCGGTGGATCTCCTGGTCGCGCTCGAGCGCCTCGGTGCCGCTCCCGCCCGGCGCGCGCCGGGCCGCGTCGAGACGCTGCGCGAGGTCGGCCACGGAGTGCTCGAGGCTCGCGGCGATCGCCGCGAAGTGGCGCTCGTCGGGGTCGACCAGCGCCGGGTCGGCCTTCGCGGCCAGCCGCGCGGGCAGGTCGAAGAACGGCGCGGGCCGCGGGTCCTGGTCCGCGGTCGGGCGGGCCGACGGGCGGCGGGACGGGTCGGTGGTGGCGGTCACGGGGGCGTCGGGCAACGTCATCAGCTCCGGTCCGGGTCCTGCGGAGGGACGCACGGGCCACGACGACCCGCGCACGAGCGGAGATTCTGCGCCCCCGAGGGGGCCTTGCCGCAAGACCCCCGGTGCGCTATACGTTGAAGAGGGAGGCCGGTCGAGCCTCCCTCTCTCGTTGCCCGACGTCGTGCCGGTGCGCTCGGTGCCGACGCTCTGGGTACCGACGTCGACCGCGCAGCATCTGTGCGGCGCCGCACAGCCGAGATGCGAGAAGTGGCCCCCTACCGTGCTCGGTGGGGGCCACTTCTCGTGTCTCGACGGGACCCTCGACAGGATCCCGGGAACGCCTCAGCTCTCGGCGCGGCCCTCGCGCCAGTAGCCCATGAACGCGACGGCGCGGCGGTCGACGCCGAGGTCGGCCACGAGGTGGCGGCGCAGCGTCTTGATGGCGCTCGCCTCGCCCGCGAGCCACGCGTAGAGGACGGTCTCCTCGTCGAGGAGCCCCGGGACCTCCCAGAGGATCGACGCGTCGACGTCGACGTCCTCGAGGTCCTCCGCGGTGCGGCACTGGACGGGCGGGTCCGTCCCGAGGACGCCCGCACCGAGCATGCGCGCGGCGGCCTCCTTGACGGCCGGCACGAGGCGCGCGCCGTGAGCGTCGTGGGGCCCGCCGGGGACGTCGTCGCGCGCGAGGAACGTCACGCGCACCCCGGGCGGGGTCACGAGGTCGCGCGCGTCGCCCACGTGCGGGACCTCGACGTAGACCTCGCCCCACGCGTCGGCGGGCAGGTCCTCGCAGATCGCCGCGAGGGCGGGCAGCGCGGTCTCGTCGCCCGCGAGCAGGAGCGCGTGCGGGCGGGTGGGCGGCCGGAACTCGATGCCGCCGGCCGGGCCGTCGAACGTGGCGTCGGGGCCGAGCAGGACGAGCGGCGTGCCGACCTCGGCGGCGAGCGCCCAGCGCGACGCGGGGCCGGCGTCGCCGTGCAGCACGACGTCGACGTCGACCTCGCGCGCCTCGGGGCGCACCGCGACGGTCGTGTAGGTGCGCAGCGGGTTGCGGCGCTCCTCGGGCTGGTCGCGCCACGCGGCGTACCAGGACTCGGCGTCGCGCACGAGGTGCGCGTAGCAGCCGTCAGGCGCGGGGAGCACGAACTTGATCCGGACGTCGAGACCCGGGTCGCCGAAGAGGTCGAGCTCCGGGCCGGTGAAGGTGAAGCGACGGAAGCTCGGCGAGAGCTGCTCGACCCGCGCCACCTCGACGTCGAAGAAGCGCCAGGGGGCGGTCGCACGGGCGACGGGACGACGAGCGCGGGTGCGGGGTGCGACGACGGTCTGGCTCACACAGGTGAGGCTAACCTACGCGCCCACGGCGGGGTCAACCCGTCCGGGATGCGGACCTGCGCCCGGCGGGGTGAGACACGTCACGCTCCGCGGCCGCGGCTGCGCCAGAGCAGGTAGACGAAGTACGGCGCGCCCAGCAGCGCGGTGCCGAGACCCGCGGGGATCTGCCCGGGCGCGATGACGACGCGGCCGAGCGTGTCCGCGACGGACACGAGGAGGGCCCCGAGCAGCATCGCGACGGGCACGACCCGGGAGTGCCGCGACCCGACGAGCGCGCGGGCGGCGTGCGGCGCGACGAGGCCGACGAACGCGAGCGCCCCGATGGCGCACACGGCCGCGGCGGTGAGCAGCGCGGCGACGCCGAGCAGGAGCAGCCGCGTGCGGTCGAGCGCGACGCCGAGGACGCGCGGCGTGTCGTCGTCGAGCGCCACGACGTCGAGGTCGCGCCGGAACACCGCGGTGAGCGGGGTGAGCACGAGCAGCGCGAGCGCGACGGGGATCAGCTGCTCGAGCGTGCGCCCATACGTGGAGCCCGACAGCCACGTGAGCGCGAGGTTCACGTCCCACGGCGCGACGACGACGACGAGCAGCGTGATGATCGCCATCACCCCGGCCTGGGCGCCGATGCCGATGAGCACGAGCCGGTCGGAGCTCAGCCCGCCCCGGTAGGAGAGCCCGTAGACGAGCCCGAACACGGCGAAGGCCCCGACCGCGGCGGCGGCGGACATCGGCCAGATCCCGACGCCGGGGACGAGCAGGATCATCGTCACGGCACCGAGGCCGGCGCCCGACGTCACGCCGAGCAGGCTCGGCTCCGCGAGCGGGTTGCGGCACACGGCCTGCACGATCGTGCCGGCGAGCGCGAGCGCGGCGCCCGCGAGGAGGGCTGCGAGCACGCGCGGGACGCGCTGGTCGAGCACGAACGTCACGTGCCGGCCGGCGACGCCGGCCCACCAGTTGGCGACGTCGCCCAGCAGCACGACCCGGTCGCCGAGCAGGAGGCCCGCGACGGCGGCCGCGGCGACGGCGAGCGACAGGACGACCACGACCACGACGACCGCGCGCCGCGAGCGCGGCCGGCTCAGCGCACCGTGCCCGCCGCGCGACGACGCGGGCCCCGAGTCGCGCAGGCGGCGCGCGAGCCACACGAGCAGGATCGCGCCGAGGACGGTCGTGACGATGCCGGTCGGCACCGCGATCGAGAGCGTCCCGGGCAGCAGGAGACGGAGCAGGACGTCGGCGCCGAGCACGACGACCACGCCGACGAGGGCCGCGAAGGGCAGGAGGAGCACGTGCCGCCCGAGCCCGGGCACGCGACGCGCGACGAGGCGGGCCACGACGGGCGCCGCGAGACCGACGAACCCGACCGGCCCGGCGACGGTCACGGCGATCGAGGCGAGCAGGACGGCGACGAGCACGGAGGCGACGCGCGTGCGGCGCACGTCGACGCCGAGGACGGTCGCGGCGTCGTCCCCGAGCCCGAGGAGGTCGAGCCGGCGCGCGAGCACGAGCGCGGCGAGGACGCCGACCACGACGACGGGCGTGGCCAGCGTGACCGTGCGCGTGCCCGACTGGACGATCGAGCCGCTCCCCCACGCGAACAGGCCCATCGTCTCCTGCTCGAACAGCACGAGGAGGACCGTCGTCAGCGAGTGGAGCGCGAGCATGATGGCCGAGCCGGCGAGCACGAGCCGGGTCGGCCCGTCGGCGCCGCCGCGCGCCAGGACGAGCACGAGCCCGGCCGCGGCGAGCCCGCCGAGGAACGCGAGGCCGCCCTGGAGGTAGAACGGGACGGAGAGGCCGAACGCGGCGACCACGACGACCGTGAGGTAGGCGCCCGCGTTGACCGCGAGCGTGTCGGGCGACGCGAGCGGGTTGCGCGCGACCGACTGCAGCACCGCGCCGGCGACGCCGAGCGCGACGCCCAGGAGGAGGCCGGCGAGGAGCCGTGGCACGCGCGACGCGACGAGGACCGCGACCGTCTGGTCGACCCCGTCTCCCCCGGTCGCGAGGCGCAGCAGGTCGAGCGGGCCGACGTCGGCCGTGCCCTGCGTGAGGTGCACGGCGGCGAGCACGAGCGCGACGACGGCCGCCGCGAGGAACGCGCCCGCGACCCCGAGGCGCGACGTCCGCGCGCGGGGGGCGGCCGCCGTCGGGCCCGGGGCGGTGCCGGTGCCCGGAGGGACGCCGCCCTCCGGGCCGTCCGCGCCGGGGACGACGGCCGGAGCCGGGTCCTCCAGGAGGAGGGTGTCCGGCTCCGGCGCGGTGCGCTGCTCTCGCCTGCTCACAGTGGGTCTCGTCAGCCTTCTCGTCGTCCTGGCGTGGTACGCGCCCGGGGGTGCCGCGTCAGGCCGTCAGGGCCTCGACGACCGCGTCGGCGTAGGCCGCGGCGGACAGCGGGCCGCCGAACATCCAGATGCCGTCGGGCAGACGGTGCACGTCGCCGGCCGTGACGAACGGGAGCTGCTCCCACACGGCGTTGCCGGCGAGGCCCTCCTCGAACGGGTTCGCCTCGGAGTCGCTCGCGACGTAGAGGAACTGCACGTCGCCGAGCTGGGTGAGGCCCTCGACGTCGGTCTGTGCGAGGCCGTAGTCGGGGTCGCCGCCCTCGGTCCAGGCGTTGACGAGGCCGATCTCCTCGCCGATGGCGCCGAAGAACGAGCCCGGCGTGTACATGCGGATCGAGACGGCGCCGTTCGTCACCCAGCCGTCGGCCATCGTGAACTCGGCCCCGGCGAGGCCCGCCTCGTCGAGAGCGGTGGTGGCCTCGGCGATCTTCGCGTCGTACTCCTCGAGCGCGGCGGCCGCCTCGTCCTCGCGGCCCGTCACGGTGCCGAGCGTCTCGACCGTGGAGCGCATGTAGCCGATGGGGTCCTCGCCGTCGGAGCCGCGCAGCGCGAGCACCGGCGCGACCTCCTCGATCTGCGCGATGACGTTCTCGGGCAGGTCCGTGGTCGTCACGACGAGGTCCGGCTCGAGAGCGGAGATCGCGTCGAGGCTCGGCTCGCCGCGCGTGCCGACGTCGGGCGTGCTCGCGTCGATCGGCGCGACGGTGTCCCACGTGTTGTAACCCTCGACGTCCGCCTGGCCGACGGGCTCGACGCCCAGCGCCACGAGGTTCTCCGTGAGGCCCCACTCGAGCGAGACGATGTCGGTGGCCGGGGCGTCGAGGGTGACCTCGCCGCGCTCGTCGGTGACGGTGACCGGGCCGGACGCGGCGTCGGTCGTCGCGCCGTCGGACGAGCCGCCGGTCGCGGGCTCCTCGGTCGTGCCGCACGCGGTGAGCGCGAGCGCGGTCGCGAGCGCGACGGCGCCCACGGCGAGGGAACGGGTGGTCGAGCGCATGGGTGTCCTTCGGGTTCGGTGCGGAGACGGTGCGGAGGAGTACGAAGAGGTGCGGAGAGTCGCGGCCCGGCGGCGGACGCCGCGGTCAGACGAGGACGGCCGCGTCCAGCCGGGCGGCGTGCCGACCGAGCGGCTCGCAGCACGTGCGCCCCGTGAGGGGGTGCGTGTAGACGTCGACGTGGATGCCGTAGACCTCGGTGAGGAGCTCGGTCGTGAGCACGTCCTCGGCCCGGCCCGTGGCGCGCACGACGCCGCCGTGGAGCAGGACGACGTGGTCGGCCACCGCGGCGGCCTGGTTGAGGTCGTGCAGGACGACGCCCACGGCCACGCCGTGCTCGCTCGCCAGGTCGCGGACCAGGTCGAGCAGCTCGACCTGGTAGCGCAGGTCGAGGTACGTCGTCGGCTCGTCGAGCAGGAGCACCTTCGTGTCCTGCGCGAGGCACGTCGCGAGCCACACGCGCTGCAGCTCGCCGCCGGAGAGCTCGTCGACGCCGCGGTCGGCCATCGCGGTGATGCCGGTGACGTCCATGGCGTGCGCGATCGCGCGCGGGCCGTCGGGGTCGTTCGAGCGGAACCGGCCGCGGTAGGGGTGGCGCCCGTAGGCGACGACGTCGCGCACGCTCACGCCCGACGGCGTGGGCCGGCTCTGCGACAGGAGCGTCACGCGCCGCGCGAAGTCCTTGGCGTGGAGCGCGAGCGCGTCGGGCTCGTCGTCCAGGGCGACGGTCCCGGCGTCAGGCCGGTGCAGGCGCGCGAGCGAGCGCAGGAGGGTCGACTTGCCCGAGCCGTTGGGCCCGATGAGGGCCGTGACGGCCCCCGGGGAAAGCTCGAGCGCGGCGCCGTGGACCACGGTGCGGTCGTCGTAGGACAGCCGCAGGTCGTGACCCGCGAGCGCCGGGGCGCCGGGCAGGCCCGGCGCGACCGAGGCAGCTGAGGTTCCACTCACAAAGGTGAGGCTAATCTATGTCGCCCGCCCGGAACCAGCCCCTCACGTCCGTGTGACGGGGCTCACGAACGGCCGCGCGGTCAGCCCTCGGCGGCCCGGCCGGTCCGCCGTCGCGGCTCTCCCGCGCCCGCGGTGGGCGGCGCGTGGTCCTCGTCCGCCGCGTGCGCGCGGGTCGGGGACGCGTGCCGCTCCCCGCCGAGCACGACGGGCACGACGAGCGCCCGGTGGTCCGACAGCCCCGTGTCGACCGCGACAGCGGGCGCCGTCGCCCGGACCGGGCCGTGGGCGAGCACGTGGTCGAGCTGGCGCGCGGGCTCGCCGACGGGGAACGTCGGCGCGGAGGCGAGCGGGCGCCACCCGCTCGTGCGCGCCGCCTGGGGCGCCTCGATGTTGAGGTCGCCGAGCAGGACGACGGGCTCGCCGTCGGGCACGTCGGCGGCGAGCTCCCGGGTGAGCCGCACGAGCTGCGTGAGGTTGCGCCCCGGCACGAAGGTCAGGTGCGTGCACACGACCGTCACCGGCCCGCCCGGCGCCTCGACGCGCGCGACGAGCGCCGCGCGCGGCTCGTCGCGCACGAGCGTCGGCAGCCGGCGCCCGGGGAAGCGCACGGGCACGCGCGTGCGCGGCGCGGGCAGCAGGACGGTGCGCCACGCGGTGACCGGGTACCGGCTCACGACGGCGATCCCGTAGGCGGCGCGCCCCGGCTGGTGCTCCCCCGTCGGCGCGGTCCACACGCCCGGCTCGCCGACGAGCGTCGCGACGAACCGGTGGTCGACGGCGCCCGCCGCCTCGGCCGCGACCGCGGTGAGGTCGGCGCGGTGCGAGCGGGGCTGGTCCCGGTCCACCTCCTGGAGCGCGAGGACGTCCGCGTCGAGGGCCCGGACGGCACCGGCGAAGCGGTCGACGTCGACGCGGTCGTCGACGAGCGACCGCCCGTGCAGGATGTTGAACGTCGCGAGGCGCACCCTCCCGATTGTGGGGACCACGGCCCGACGCCGCACGCGCTCCGCGGGGCGACCGCTCCCCCGTGGCGACGTGCCAGCACCCCCGGGGTGGTGTAGACCCTGGGCATGGTGGACGACAGGGACGCACTGCACGACGGCCTCCGGATGACCGCCGCGGCGCTGGCCGAGGCCGAGATCCCGCACGCGCTCGTCGGCGGCTACGCGGCGTGGGCGCGCGGGGCGCCGGAGCCGAGCCACGACGCCGACTTCGCGATCCGCGAGGTGGACGTGGACCGCGCGCGCGAGGTGCTGCGCGAGGCGGGGCTCGAGATCACGGAGCCGACGGAGAACTGGCTCTTCAAGGCGTACCACGGGGGCGAGCTCATCGACGTCCTGTACCGGATGGTCGGCGAGCCGATCGACGACGACCTGCTCGCGCGCACCGACGAGCTCGAGGTCCTCGCGGTCCGCATGCCTGTGCTGTCCGCGACCGAGATCATGGCGTCGAAGCTGCGCGTCCTCGGCGAGCACTACTGCGACTTCTCGCGGCTCCTGCCGGTCGCGCGGGCGATGCGCGAGCAGATCGACTGGTCCGACGTCCGGGAGCGCGTGGACGACAACCCCTACGCCCGCGCGTTCCTGTTCCTCCTCGACGAGCTCGCCGTCGTGGACGCGCAGGACATGGGCGACGACTCCCTCGGCTCGCGCACCGATGCGGCCGAGCCGGCGTCCGGGGACCCGTCGAGCGCGCTGGAGTGAGGCCGACCCCCGTTCGCCGCGCGAGCGGGACGGACCCCGGGAAGGGTGTGGTCGTACCGCCCGCCAACCACAGGAGGTATCACCGATGAGCACGGTCACCCAGTCGATCGACGTCGACGTCCCCGTCCGCACGGCCTACGACCAGTGGACCCAGTTCGAGGAGTTCCCCCGCTTCATGGAGGGCGTCGAGGAGATCCGCCAGCTCGACGCGACGCACACGCACTGGAAGACGAAGATCGGCGGCGTCGAGCGCGAGTTCGACGCGGAGATCACCGAGCAGCACCCCGACGAGCGGGTGGCGTGGAACAGCACGTCGGGCCCCGACCACGCGGGCGTCGTGACCTTCCACCGGCTGAACGACACGCAGACCCGCGTCACGGTCCAGCTCGACTGGACGCCGGAGGGGGTCGTGGAGAAGGTGGGCGACGTCCTCCAGCTCGACGAGCGCCGCGTCAAGGGCGACCTCGCCCGGTTCAAGGAGTTCATCGAGTCCCGCGGGGCCGAGACGGGCGCGTGGCGAGGAGACGTCAGCTGACGACCCGGAGCACGTCGTCGGCCACGGCCGACGACGACACCCAGCACGTCACGGAGCGGGTCCGGTTCGCCCGGGCCCGCTCCGGCGCGTCGTCCGCGCCGTCGACGGTGTCGGCGGCGTCGGCGGCGGCAGCGTCGGCGGGCACCGCGGAGGTGCGCTGCGCGGTCGGCGATCTCACCGCCGTCGTGCACGTGTCCGGGGCGGACGCGCCCGACGTCGTGGTCGTGCTCGTGCACGGCGTCGGGTCGTCGGCGCGCGCGTTCGACCCGGTGCGGCGCGCGCTCCTGCGGCCGGGCGCGCTCCCCCGGGTCGCCGTGCACGCGATCGACCTGCCCGGCTTCGGCGCGGCGCCCCGCGCGTCGCGCGACGTGTCGATCGAGGAGCACGCGGCGGTCGTCGCGGAGCACGTGCGCCGCCGCGTGCTCGACCTGCCCGACGGCGCCCCGCGCCCCGTCGTCGTGCTCGTCGGCCACTCGATGGGCGGGCAGGTCGTCGCCCAGGCGATGGCCGACCACCCCCGCGAGGCGCCCGCGGGCGTGCTCGTCGGGCCGACCGCGGACCGCGACGCCCGCAGCGCGCCGCGCCAGGCGCTGCGGCTCGCGCGCGACGCGGTGGGCGAGCGGCCGCGCGCGCTCGGGACGCTCGCCGTCGACTACGTGCTGCGCTGCTCGCTGCCGCACTACGCGCGCCAGGTCCGGCACATGCTGGCGCACCGGCTCGAGGACGTCGTGCCGCGGGTGCCGGGGCGTCTCGTCGTGGTGCGGGGCGCGCACGACCCGATCGCCCCGCGCCGGTGGTGCCGCGAGCTCGCGCTCGCCGCGCCGCGCGGCATGTTCCGCGAGGTCCGGGGACGCCACCACGCGATGGACGCCGATCCGGAGGGGATCGTCGCGGCCGTGCGCGATGCTGGTGGACTGCCGCGCGGACTGCTGCGAGACCTGCCGCGAGACCTGCCCGGGGACCTGCCGTGAGGGCGCCCCGCTGGCCCCGCTCGTTGCGGCTGCGCGACCGCGCGGTGGACTACGCGTACGTCGCCGCGCGCCAGGTCCAGGGCGCCCTGCGCGCGCGCCGACCCGTCCCGACCGGCCCCGGCGGTGCGAGCCCCGTCGTGCTCCTTCCCGGCGTCTACGAGACGTGGCAGCTCCTCGGGCCGGTCGCGACGGCCCTCGCCCGGGCCGGGCACCCCGTGCACGCCGTGCCCGGCCTCGGCTACAACCGGCGCCCGTTCGCCGAGGCTGCCGACCGCACGGCGGCGTTCCTCGAGCGGTCCGACCTGCACGACGTCGTCCTCGTCGCCCACAGCAAGGGCGGCCTCGTCGGCAAGCGCGTCATGCTGTCGGCCGCCGGGCCGCGCGTCGCCGGCATGGTCGCCGTGGCGACGCCGTTCCACGGCTCGCGCTACGCGCAGTACCTCCTCGGCCGCACCCTGCGCGCGTTCTCGCCGCGCGACGCCGCGCTGGTCGCGCTCGCCGCCGAGCGCGGGGTCGACGCCCGCATCACGGCCGTCTACCCGCGCTTCGACCCCCACATCCCCGAGACCGGCCGCCTCGAGGGCGGACGGAACGTCGAGCTGCCGCTCGCCGGGCACTTCCTCCCGCTCGGCGACCCGGCGCTCGTCGAGGTCGTGGTGCGGGAGGTCGACCGGTTCGCCCGGTCGGCGCCCTCGGACTGAGCGCGGCCCTCAGGCCGAGCGGGCGGACTCGCCCACCGCGACGCGGACGAGCTCCTGCGTGCACCGGGTCATCGCCACGTACAGCCCGTTCCACCCGCGCGGCTCGGCGGCGACGCCGTCGGGGTCCACGACGACGACCGCGTCCCACTCGAGGCCCTTCGCCTCGGACGTCCCGAGGACGGGCCCGCCCTGGACCGCCGCGCGCAGCGTCGCGAGGCGCGCGAGCGGCGCCACGACGCCCACGGTCCCGCCGTCGTACCGGGCCGCGAGGCGTGCGACCTCGGCGGCGACCGTCTCACCCAGTCGTCCCGGCGCACCGCCCGGGACGACGACGTCCCGCGGCTCGACCCCCGCGTCGCGGACCGCGCGCGGCGGGTCGTTCCGGCTGCCCGCCGCGCGCAGCACCGGGCCGACGAGCGCCATGACCTCGCGCGGCGTGCGGTAGCAGATGGTGAGGTCCGCGCGCTGCCAACGCTCACCGAGAACGGGGCCGACGGCGTCCGCCCAGTCCGTGTGGCGGTGCGGCGCCTCGGTCTGGTCGACGTCCCCGACGGCCGTCACGGACCGCGTCGGGCAGCGGCGCAGGACCATGAGCCACTGCATGGGCGAGAGCTCCTGCGCCTCGTCGACCACGACGTGCCCGTAGACCCAGTCGCGACGCGCGGCCGCGCGCTGCGCGAGGAACTCGCCCTGCTCGCCGGGCGCGTCGGGAGCCCCCAGCGCGTCGGCGAGCGCGTCGAGCAGCGGCACGTCGCTCGGTGCGAGCGCGGGCGGCCCGCTCGTGACGCGACGCACCTCGGCCGCCGTCAGGTCGGGCGCGTGGCGCGCGAGGAGCGCGGCGTCGCCCAGCAGGTCCGCGAGCGCGGTGCGGACGTCCGTGACGGGCCACCAGGCGTCGACGGCGGCCGCGAACCCGGCGTCGCGCGCGAGATCCTCCCGGAGCCGGTCGAGGTCCTCCTCGGTGAGCTCGCCGTCGACGTCGCCGCCGCGCGCGCCGGTCGTGGGGGCGCGGTCGTCGCGCGCGGCGAGCCCGGCGTCGAGCTTCCCGAGCACGTCCTCGAACCCCTCCTCGACCCGTTCGAGCAGCTCGGTGTGGCGTTCCGCGGCCTCGTCCACGAGAGCGTCGAGCAGCAGGTCCACGGCCCGGCCCCGCGCGGCCAGCACGCTGCGGCCTCCCGCGCGAGAGGCACGCAGGACCTGGGCGACGCGGGCCGGGTCGAGCGTGAGCGGCTCGCCGTCGAGGCGGACCGTCAGGGCTCGCGCGTCCGGGACGAGGGAGTCCGCGTACCGGGCGACGACGTCCTGCCACAGCGCGCGCCCCTTGATCTCCGCGACGTCGCGCCCCTCCTCCCGCTCGGGCGCGACGCCGGGCACGAGCGTGTCGCACGTCGCCGAGACGACCGCCGTCTCCCCGAGCGCGGGCAGCACCTGCGCCACGTACTCGAGGAAGCGCGACGACGGCCCGAGCAGGAGGACGCCCCGCTCGGCGAGGTGCGGGTGGGTGAACAGCAGGTATGCGACGCGGTGCAGCGCGACGACGGTCTTGCCCGTCCCCGGGCCGCCCTGCACGACGAGCACCTGGTCCGCCGGGGCGCGCACGATCGCGTCCTGCTCCGTCTGGAGGGTCGCGACGGCGGTGCCCATGCGCCCGGTACGGCGCTCCGACAGCGCCGCGAGCAGCGCGCCCTCGCCGACGAGCCCGCCCTCCTCCTCCGCCCCGGTCGCCGAGCCGTCGAGCGGCTCGTCGTCCACGCCGGTGACCCGGTCCCCCGCGGTCCGCACGTGCCGACGCCGCGCGAGACCCTGCGGCTCGCGCGCTGTCGCGGTGTAGAAGGCGCGTGCACCGTCAGCACGCCAGTCGAGCACGAGCGGGTCCGCGTCGTCCTCGGGCGCAGTGATCCCGACGCGCCCGACGTGGCGCGTGGCCCCGTCGACGGTGTCGACGCGGCCGAAGACGAGCCCGCTCTCCGCGCGCTCGAGCTCGGTGCGACGGCGGCGCAACCCAGCGCGCCGCGCGCGCTCGACGACGGACTCGGCACCGGCCGGGTCCGAGACCGCGTCCCGGTAGGCAGCGCCGTCGGCAGGAGCGGTGAGCTGTGCGTCCAGCTCGGCGAGCAGGTCCGCGCGACGGGCGAGCGCGGCGTCGAGGTGCTGCTGCTCCTCGGCGATGGCATGCGCCGCAAGGTCGCGCCCGTGGTGGGGGCGGGTGGTGGCAGGCAGGGACGGGGAGGGCTGGACCGGCACGGGACCTCTTCTCGTACGACGTACGGACACGGGCCCAACGCGTCGGGGAGCATCGTTGTTCCCGTCTCTCCCGCCGCGACCGACGAGTCAGGGGACGCGCGTCGCCCAGAACGCGACGGCCGACGCCGCGGCGACGTTGAGCGAGTCCACTCCCCCCGCCATGGGGATCGTCACGACCCGGTCGGCCGCCTCGATCGCGCCGCGCGACAGGCCGTCGCCCTCTGTGCCGAGCACGAGCGCGAGCCGCTCGGGCGGGTCGGCCACGACGTCGTCGAGGCTCACCGCGTCGTCGGCGAGGGCGAGCGCCGCGACCGTGAAACCCTCGTCGCGCAGCAGGTCCAGCCCGCCCGGCCACGTCTCGAACCGCGTCCACGGCACCTGGAACACCGTGCCCATGCTCACGCGCACCGAGCGGCGGTAGAGCGGGTCGGCGCAGCGCGGCGAGACGAGCACCGCGTCCACGCCGAGCGCAGCGGCGGAGCGGAAGATCGCCCCGACGTTCGTGTGGTCCACGATGTCCTCCAGCACCGCGACCCGCCGCGCACCCGTCCCGCCGCGCGCCGCGGAGAGCAGGTCGCGCACGGGGAGCAGCGGCGGGCGGTGCATCGCCGCGAGCGCCCCACGGTGCAGGTGGAACCCGGTGATCGCCTCGAGCACGTCGGGCGCGCCGACGTAGACCGGGACCTGCTCGCCCGTGCCGCCCGGGGCGTCGTCGACCGGCAGCGCGGCGATGTCGTCGGCGAGGTCGTCGAGCCAGCGCTCGGCCATGAGGAACGACCGGGGCCGGTGCCCGGCAGCGAGCGCCCGCCGGATCACCGTCGAGCTCTCGGCGATGTACAGCCCCTTCTCCGGCTCGTGCTTGGACCGCAGCGCGACGTCGGTCAGGCGGTTGTAGTCCGCGAGGCGGTCGTCGGCGGGGTCGGTGACGTGCACCACCCGCAGGCCGGCTCGGGTGCTGGTCTCGCTCACGTCGTCGATTCTCCCAGGCATGCCACGCGCCCTTGTCCCCCGGCTCCGTCCTGTCTAGTCTGTCCAGACAGGAAGAGGAGCGGGGGTCGCATGAGCTGGCAGGTGCAGGACGCGAAGCAACGCCTGAGCGAGGTCTTGCGAGCGGCCGAGAACGGTCCCCAGGTCATCACCCGGCACGGCAAGGAGATCGCCGTCGTCGTCGGGATCGACCTCTACCACGAGCTCGCCGGGGTCCGGGTGGAGCTCGCCGACTATCTCCTCGAGGCACCCACGGCGGACGACCTCGACCTCACCCGTGACCGGACTCCGTTGCGCGAGCTCGATCTCGGGGCCGACGCGTGAGGTACCTGCTCGACACGAACGTCGTGTCCGAGCTCGTGCGAACCCGACCGGACGAGCAGGTCGTCGCCTGGCTCCGCGGGCTGCGGACGGCTCAGATCTATCTCTCGGTGCTGACCGTCGGCGAGATCCGCACCGGGGTCCAGCGCCTCATGTCTCGCGACGCCGCGCGGGCGACCGCGCTCGAGACGTGGGTCCACGGTCTCGAGGAGACGTACGGGGACCGCATCCTCCCCGTCACGCTCGAGATCGCGCAGCGATGGCCGGTCGTGCACGCGGCGCGCCCGCTGCCCGTCGTCGACTCCCTGCTCGCGGCGACCGCGCTCGCCCACGGGCTCACGGTGGCGACACGGAACACCCGGGACTTCGTCGACAGCGGCGTCCCCGTCGTCAACCCGTTCTCCTCACCCTGACCGCTGACCGCCGGCCGCTGGCGTGTCGCGGGTCACGGTCCTTCGCCCCTCGCGCGATCCGGGCATCGGGGGTCGAATAGGGGCATGGGATCCGCGCCGGACGCTGCACCGACCCCCGCCACGGCGGCCTCCTCGACCTCGGCGAGCACGACCGAACGGTCGCTCGACGCGCCGTGGTCGCGCCCGCCCGACGCCGTCCTCGCCGAGCTCGGCACGGACGCAGGCGGCCTCTCCAGCGCCGACGCCGCGACACGGCTCGCGGAGGTGGGGCCCAACCGGCTGCCGCCGCCGCAGCGCGACCCGCTGTGGAAGCGGATCCTCGTCCACTTCGACGACATCCTCATCTACATCCTGCTCGTCTCGGCGGTGCTCAAGGCGATCCTCGGCGACTGGGTCGACTTCACGGTGATCCTCGCGGTCGCGGTGATCAACGCGGCGATCGGGTTCATCCAGGAGGGGCGCGCGGAGAGCGCGCTCGAGGGCATCCGGAACATGCTGTCCGTCAACGCCGAGGTGCGGCGCGACGGTGCGTGGGCCCGCGTGGACGCCGACGACGTGGTGCCCGGCGACGTCGTGCGCGTGCGCTCGGGCGACCGCGTGCCCGCGGACGTCCGGCTGATCCAGGCGACGAACCTGCGCGTCGAGGAGTCGGCGCTCACGGGCGAGTCGGTCGCGGCGGCAAAGTCGGTGGCCCCGGTCGGGGCGGACGCGGGCGTGGGCGACCGGTCGAGCATGCTCTTCTCGAGCACGCTCGTGGCCGCCGGACAGGGCGTGGGCGTCGTCACCGCGACCGGGACGGCGACCGAGATCGGCCGGATCCAGACGATGATCTCCGAGGTCCGCAGCCTCGCGACGCCGTTGACGCGCCAGCTCGACCGGTTCGGCAAGCTGCTCGCGGTGCTCATCCTCGCGATGGCCGTCGTCATGGTGATCATCGGCCGCGTCTTCCACGACTTCACCGTCCCGGAGCTCATCTCGGCGTCCATCGGCTTCGCGGTCGCCGCGGTGCCGGAGGGCCTGCCCGCGCTCGTGACGATCACCCTCGCGCTCGGGGTGCAGCAGATGGCCCGGCGTCGCGCGATCACGCGCAAGCTCCCCGCGGTCGAGACGCTCGGCTCGGTGACCACGATCTGCTCGGACAAGACCGGCACGCTCACCAAGAACGAGATGACGGCGCGCACGGTCCGCACGAGCGGGCGCACGTTCGCGGTCGCAGGCGCGGGGTACGCGCCCGTGGGAGACGTGACCGTGCCCGACGACGCACCCCGCCCCGGGGCGACCGGCGCACCCGGCGAGGTGGACGGCGCGGGCGAGGGACCGGCGTCGGGCACCCGGCACGCGGACCTCGCCGACGACCGCGACCTCGCGGCCCTCGCGACGGTCATGATGCTGTGCAACGACGCGCGGATCGTGCCCGACGGCGAGGACACCGACGGATGGCGGCTCGTCGGCGAGCCGACGGAGGGCGCGCTGCGCACGCTCGGCATGAAGGCCGGCGTCGACCCGACGGGGTGGCGGCGCGTCGCCGTCGTGCCGTTCGAGTCCGAGAACAAGTTCATGGCGACGCTCGACGCCGACCCCGACGGCGGCCTGCACGTGCACGTCAAGGGCGCACCGGACCGCGTCCTCGACCGCTGCGCGACCCAGCTCGGCCCGGACGGCGGCAGCGAGCCGCTCGACCGCTCGTTCTGGGACGCGCAGATCGACGCGCTCGGCGGGCAGGGTCTGCGCGTGCTGGCGGCCGCGCGACGCCCGACCACCGACGACACGGCGGACCTCGACGTCGCCGACGTCGCGGACGGCCTGGAGCTGTGCGGGCTCGTCGGCATCGTGGACCCGCCGCGCCCCGAGGCGATCGAGGCCATCGCCGAGTGCCGCGACGCGGGCATCCGCGTGAAGATGATCACCGGCGACCACGCGGGAACCGCGCTCGCGATCGGCCGCGAGATGGGCATCGTCGACGCCCACGACGGCTCGTCCGCGCCGGCCGTGCTCACCGGCCCCGAGCTCGAGGAGATGAGCACCGAGAAGCTGCGCCAGGTGGTGCGCGACGTCGACGTGTACGCGCGAACGAGCCCCGAGCACAAGATCCGGATCGTGTCCGCGCTCCAGTCGCACGGCGAGGTCGTCGCGATGACGGGCGACGGCGTCAACGACGCCCCCGCGCTCACCCAGGCGGACGTCGGCGTCGCGATGGGCATCAAGGGCACCGAGGCGACCAAGGAGGCCGCGGAGGTCGTGCTCGCCGACGACAACTTCGCGACCATCGAGCGGGCCGTCAAGGAGGGCCGGCGGATCTACGACAACATCCGCAAGTCCGTCCTGTTCCTGCTCCCGACCAACGGCGCGCAGTCGCTCGTCATCCTCGTCGCGGTCTTGTTCGGCCTCACCCTGCCGCTCCAGCCGGTCCAGGTGCTGTGGATCAACATGATCACCGCGGTCACGCTGTCGCTCGCGCTCGCGTACGAGAAGGCGGAGCCCGACGTCATGCGCCGCGCCCCGCGCGACCCGAAGGCGTCGATCCTCGACGGCGCGTACGTGCGCCGCATCCTGCTCGTGTCGCTCCTCATCGGCGGCGCGACCATCCTGCTGTTCTACGTCGAGCGGGCGCAGGGCGTCCCGCTCGCCGAGGCGCAGACGACGGCGGTCACGATGCTCGCGCTGGGCCAGCTCGCCTACCTGTTCAACTGCCGGTTCCTCGACCGGTCGAGCCTCACGCTCGACGTGCTGCGCGGCAACCGGGTGGTCTGGGTCTCGGCGGCGACGCTGCTCGCGCTGCAGGCCGTCTTCGTCTACGCGCCGTTCATGCACTCGTGGTTCGACTCGGCGCCCATCGCGCTCGCGGAGTGGGGCAAGACGCTCGGGCTCGCGCTCGTCGTCTTCCTGCTCGTCGAGGTCATCAAGTGGGTCGGCCGGCGCTGGACGGCGCGCGACCACGTGCCCGCCCTCGTCGAGCGGGACGCCGTTCAGCGCTGAGAGGCGCGAACACCACGCGCCGTTGCACCTCGTAGCTCGTCGCGACGAGCACGGCGTCGGTGCCGACCTTGGCCGCGAGGAGCGGCAGGCCGATCCCGGTCAGCAGCGCGAGCAGCCCGTAGCTCGCCGCGAGCAGCACGGCCGCGAGCGCCACGTACCGGGCCGCCGCGACGCGCAGCGGGAGATCGCGCCCGCCCGGGAACACCAGGCGGCGGTTCACGGCGAAGTTCACGCCCGCGCTGAGCAGGCGCGCGCCCACCACGGCCGCGAGGAGCGACCCGGTGACCGCGTGCAGCGCGAGCAGCGCGACGACGTCGACCGCGGCCGAACCGAGCGACGACGCCGCGAACCGCAGCAGCGGCGCCCACACGCGCAGCGAGTCGGCGACGGGCCGGAAGTGCGAGGACGCGTTGTCGTCGAGGTACACCGTCGCGACGTCCACCTCGACGATCCGGCGGCCCGCGCGGGTCGCCTCGAGGAGCGCGCGCAGCTCGTACTCGTACCGGTCCCCGCGCACGGCGAGGAGGTCGCCGAGCAGGCCCGGCCCGTAGGCGCGCAGCCCGGTCTGGGTGTCCCGGACACGCGTGCCGGTCGTCGCGGCGAACGCCCAGCGGGTCGCGGCGTTGCCGATGCGGCTGCGCACCGGCACGTCGCCCGCGAAGCGCCGCGCGCCGAGCACGACGGCCTCGGGCTCGGCCTGCGAGCGCGCAGCGACCCGCAGCACGTCGACCACGGTGTGCTGCCCGTCCGCGTCGGCGCACACCACGCCGCGGCCGGGCAGCCGGTCGCGCACCCACCGGATCCCGGTCCGCAGCGCGTAGCCCTTCCCACGGTTCACCGGGACGGTGAGCACCACGGCGCCCAGCGCCCGCACCGCGCGGAACACTCCCCCGCACCGCCGGTCGCTGCCGTCGTCGACCACCACGACCGGGGACTCGGGGACGGCCGCCTGCAGCGCATCGACGAGTGCGACGAGCCGCGCGTCGGGCTGGTACGCAGGCACCACGACGGCGGTCCGCGCGACGCTCGTCGCCGGGTCCGCGGGCTGCTCGCGCGTGGTCGCGGCGGCCATCAGGCACCGTCCGCGACGTAGAGGACGTCGGACGTGCCCCGCTCACGACCCTGCGACGGGCTGTTGACGACCTCGCCGTCGAACCAGAGGGTCGAGGACCCGCCGCCGTCGATGTTGTAGGCGGTCGTCGCGCCGAGATCCTGCAGGATCCCGGCGAGCTCGGTCGTCGTCGCGCCGCGCGAGTAGCCCTCCTGATGGCCGTCCACGACGACGAGGACGAGGTGGTTCTCGTCGACGACCCCGATCGCCGTGCGCGGCTGCTCGCCCTGGATCGAGTGGTTCCCGACGTTCGTGTCGACCTCGACGTCGTCGATCCCGGCCACGACCTCGCCGTCCTCGACGAGCGCGGGCCCGAACGACAGCGTGTTCCACACCCCGGCGTCGACGAGGTTCTGCGCGTCCGTCGTCGTCTCGTCGTAGACCTCGACGTGGCCGTCGCGGTAGATCGCGAGGCCCTCGCGCGCGCCCTCGTCCCGGTACACGACGCCGTTGCGGATGACGATGCCGGTGTCACGGAACCCGTAGTAGTCGCCGTTGACCGCGAGGACGGCGCCGTTGTCGGCAGCGATGTCCGACGTCGTCTCCGTGATGTTCGTGCCGAACGCGTCCTGCGCGAACGCGGAGCGCAGGTCCGTCATGTCGGAGAGCACGACGTCGGCCACGTAGTACGTCAGGGTGTCGTCCCCCGACCCGGTGGTGACCCGGGAGACCGTGATGCTCGTGCTGTCGGACGTGTACGTGTCGCCGTCGACCGTCCCGGTGCCCGCGGAGGTGCCCGCAGAGGTCCCGGTCGAGGCGCCCGCGCCGTCGTCCGCGGTCGCCCCCTGGCCCGACGCCCCGCTCGCGTCGAGACCCTGCGAGGCCTCGTACGCCGACACGTCGGCGATCTCGACGTGCTCGACGACGAACCGGTTCAGCGCCCACGCCGTGGCGCCACCCAGCGGGAGCAGCACGGCAAGGGCCGTGACGATCGCGGCACGCCACCGTCGTCGGCGTCGGGACACGGGCGGCGTGGACGAGGCGGGAGGGGCGGGGTGCGGGACAGGGGTGCTCATGGGCCGTGTCTACGGAGCGGGCGTGTGCTGTCCGGATGCCACGGCTGTCCGTCCGCTGTGAGCGGCCGCGCGGCGCCCGGGGCGTCCCGTGACCGACCTCTCAGCCCGTCGGCTTGCGTCGACCGATACCCCGGGGGGTATCGTCAGAGCATGATCCCCTCGACCCCCGGCTCGACGACCCACCCGTCCGACCCCGACGGCGCCCGCCGCATCGTCGTCGTCGGCGGCGTCGCGGGCGGCATGAGCGCCGCCGCGCGCGCCCGCCGCCTCGACGAGCGCGCGTCGGTCATCGTGCTCGAGCAGTCCGACCACGTCTCGTTCGCGGGCTGCGGCCTGCCGTACCAGGTGGCGGGCGAGATCGCGGAGCGCGACGCCCTCCTGCTGCACACGCCCGCCTCGCTCCGCGCGAGCCTCGACCTCGACGTGCGGACGCGCCACCGCGTCACCGCGGTCGACCGCGCGGCGCGCACGGTCACCGTCGCCGCCGAGGACGGCACGTACGAGCTCGGTTACGACGCGCTCCTCCTCGCGCCCGGCGCGACCACCGTCCTCCCGCCCGTCGCGGGCCTCGACCACCCGGCCGTGCACACGCTGCGGACCATGGCGGACCTCGACGCCCTGGCGGCCCGGCTCGCGCAGCTCGAGGCGGAGGTCGTCGCTGGCCGCACGGCCCCGCTGCGGGCCGTCGTCGTCGGCGCGGGCTTCATCGGGCTCGAGGCCGTGGAGGCGCTCGTCGGCCGCGGTCTCACGGTCGACGTCGTCGAGCGCGCCGACCAGGTGCTCCCGCCGCTGGAGCCCGACCTCGCGCCGCTGCTCGCGGACGAGCTCCGCGACCACGGCGTCGGTCTCCACCTCGGGACCTCCGCGAGCGCCGTCGTGCCGCAGCCCGAGGGCGCGGACCACGCCGTCGCGCTCGAGCTCGCGGACGGCACCGTCCTCGACGCCGACGTGGTGCTCGTGAGCGTCGGGGTGCGGCCCGCGAGCGACCTCGCGGCGGCGGCCGGGCTCGCGCTCGGCGAGCGCGGAGCGATCCGCGTCGACGCCGACCAGCGCACGTCCGACCCGCACGTGTGGGCCGTCGGCGACGCCGTCGAGGTCGTGCACGCGGTCACCGGCGCGACAGGCCCCGTCCCGCTCGCCGGCCCGGCCAACCGCCAAGGCCGGCGCGCCGCGGACGCGATGACCGGGCACCGCACCACACCGCAGGCGCCCGTGCTCGGGACGGCGATCGTGCGCGTGTTCGGCCTCACCGCCGCCGTGACCGGGCCGAGCCACGCGACCCTGGCGGCGGCCGGCGTCGCGCACGAGCAGGTGCGCGTCCACGCGGCCCACCACGCGGGCTGGTTCCCCGGCGCCGAGCCGGTCCACGTGACGGCGAGCTTCGCGCCCGACGGCCGCCTGCTCGGCGCGCAGGCCGTGGGCCGCGCGGGGGTGGACAAGCGCATCGACGTGCTCGCGACCGCGCTGCGCGCCGGGCTCACGGCCGACGACCTCGCGGAGCTCGAGCTCGCGTACGCCCCGCCCTACGGCGCCGCCAAGGACGTCGTCAACATGCTGGGGTTCGTCGCGCAGAACGTGCTCGACGGCACCATGCCGCAGTGGCACGCGGCCGACCTCGACGAGGTCGTCGCGACGTCGCTCGTGCTCGACGTCCGGTCGCCCGCCGAGCACGCCGGCGGCCACCTCGACGGCGCCCTCAACGTGCCGCACACCGAGCTGCGCGAGCGGCTCGACGAGGTGCGCACCGCCGCGGCGGGGCGCCCCGTCGCCGTGCACTGCGCGAGCGGCGTGCGGTCCTACCTCGCCACCCGTGTCCTGATCGCCGCCGGGCTCGACGCGCGCAACCTCTCCGGCGGCTGGCTCACCCTGACCACCACGCCGCGCGCCGCGCGCACCCTCGAAGGAGTCCCCGCATGATCGACCGTCTCCGCCGCCTGTTCTCCCGCTCGTCCGACGACGGCGGCGTGCGCCCGACCGTCGACGCCGCCACCGCGGTGCAGCTCGTCCGCGACGGCGCGACGCTCCTCGACGTGCGCGAGCGCGACGAGTGGCGCGCCGGGCACGCGCCCCAGGCCGTGCACGTGCCGCTCGCCGACGTCCCCTCCGCCGCGCCGCGGCGGCTGAAGGACGGCGCGACCGTCGTCGTCGTGTGCGCGTCGGGGATGCGCTCGCGCACCGCGGCGCGCCAGCTCCGCTCGCTCGGCTACGCCGCGACGAGCCTGTCCGGCGGGCTCGGCGCGTGGCAGGCCGCGGGCGGAGCCGTGCGACGCTGATCCTGCGCCACCACGCGCGGGCCGCCCCCGGCCCCGCCAGACCCCGACCCTCGCACCACCGATCGACCCCCACACCCGAGGAGACCCACCATGTGCAGTCCCGCCCTGTGCCGCACGTGCGGCAAGACCACCTGGACCGGCTGCGGCATGCACGCCGACGAGGTCATGGCCGAGGTGCCGCCCGAGCAGCGCTGCACCTGCGCCTGACCAGGCACGCCACGACGAGAACCGACAAGAACACCGACGAACGCAGGAGGACGACCGTGGAGCTCGACCCCACCGACATGAGCAAGGTCGCCAACCGGCTCAAGCGCGCCCAGGGCCAGCTCGCGGCCGTCGTGCGCATGCTCGACGAGGGGCGGGACTGCGAGGACGTCGTCACGCAGCTCTCCGCCGTCTCGCGCGCCCTGGACCGGGCCGGGTTCGCGATCATCGCGTCCGGCATGCGCCAGTGCCTCACCGAGCCGACCGAGGACGGCGAGGACCCGACGCTCGACGTGGCCAAGCTCGAGAAGCTCTTCCTCTCGCTCGCCTGAGCGCGACGGCACCGGGACGCACGCGGCCCGCACCTCGCCTCACCCCTCGGGGTGGGCGTGGTGCGGGCCGCGGCGTGTCAGCGTCCCGCGGGAGCGCCCACGCCCTCCGGGTCCTCCGCCTCGGCGTCGAGCGGCGCCGCGAACTGGCTCTCGTACAGCCGGGCGTACGCGCCGCCGGCCGCGAGCAGCTCGTCGTGGGACCCCTGCTCGACGATCGAGCCGTGCTCCATGACGAGGATCGTGTCCGCGTCGCGGATCGTCGACAGGCGGTGCGCGATGACGAACGACGTGCGGCCCTCGCGCAGCGCGTTCATCGCCTGCTGCACGAGCACCTCCGTGCGCGTGTCGACGGAGCTCGTCGCCTCGTCGAGCACGAGGATCGCCGGGTCGGCGAGGAAGGCACGCGCGATGGTGAGGAGCTGCTTCTCCCCCGCGCTCACGCTCGAGCCCTCGTCGTCGATCACCGTGGCGTACCCGTCGGGCAGCGTGCGCACGAACGGGTCGACGTGCGTCGCGCGCGTCGCGGCGAGGAACGCCTCGTCGTCCACGGTGCGACCGTCGCGGACGCCGTAGCGCAGGTTCTCCTCGATCGTGCCCTGGAACAGCCACGTGTCCTGCAGGACCATCCCGATGTCGGAGCGCAGGTCGTCGCGCGTCATGTCCCGCGTGTCCACGCCGTCGAGCGTGATCCGGCCCCCGTCCACGTCGTAGAACCGCATGAGCAGGTTGACGAGCGTCGTCTTGCCCGCACCCGTCGGCCCGACGATCGCGATCGTCTGCCCCGGCTCCACCACGAGGTCGAGGTGCTCGATGAGCGGGACGTCCGGGTCGTAGGAGAACGAGACGTCCTCGAACGCGACGCGGCCGCGCACCGGCTCGACCGTCTTCGCGGGCGACGGGTCCGGCGTCTGCTCCTGCGCGTCGAGCAGGTCGTACACGCGCTCCGCCGACGCGACGCCCGACTGGAGCAGGTTCATCATCGACGCGATCTGGGTGATGGGCTGCGTGAACTGCCGCGAGTACTGGATGAACGCCTGCACGTCACCGAGGGTCATCGTGCCCGACGCGACCCGCAGGCCGCCCACGACCGCGACGATCACGTAGTTGAGGTTCGCGAGGAAGCCCATCGCGGGCTGGATGGTGCCCGAGATGAACTGCGCGCGGAAGCTCGCGTCGTAGAGCGCCGCGTTCTCCCGCTCGAAGTCGTCGATCGCGGCCTGCTGGTGGCCGTACACCTTGACGAGCGTGTGGCCGGTGTACATCTCCTCGATGTGCGCGTTGAGGCGGCCCGTCGCGGCCCACTGCCGGATGAACTGCGGCTGGGAGCGCTTCGCGATCTGCGCCGTGACCAGGACGGACAGCGGCACGGTCACGAGCGCGACGACCGCGAGCAGCGGCGAGATCCAGAACATCACGCCCAGCACGCCCACCACCGTGAGCACCGACGTCACGAGCTGCGACAGCGTCTGGGTGAGCGTCTGGGAGATGTTGTCGATGTCGTTCGTCACGCGCGAGAGGATCTCGCCGCGCGCGTTGCGGTCGAAGTACGACAGCGGCAGGCGCGCCAGCTTGGCCTGCACCTCGCCCCGCAGCCGGTAGACCGTGCGCTGCACGACGATCGCCGTGATGCGCCCCTGGAGCCAGCCGAAGAGGAACGAGCCGACGTACACGGCGAGCACCCACGCGAGCACGGTCGCGAGCGCGGTGAAGTCGATGCCCTCTCCCGGCACGAGCCCCGGCACGCCCGAGACGAGGTCGGCGACCTGGTCCTGGCCCTGCGCCCGCAGCGCCTCGACGGCCTGCTCCTGGGTGACGCCGGCCGGGAGCTGCGAGCCGACCACGCCCGCGAAGATGATGTTCGTCGCGTTGCCGAGGAGCTTCGGCCCGGCGACCGCGAGCGCCACGGACACCACGCCGAGGATCACGACGGCGACGATCGGCACGCGCTCGGGGCGCAGCGATCCCACGAACCGGCGCAAGGAGCCCTTGAAGTCGAGCGCCTTCTCCCCGGGGACGCCCATGCCGCCCATGGGGCCGTGCCCGCCGCCACCGCGGGGTCGGCCCGCGAGCCGGGTCGCGGCGACGTCGCGCCCGCCGGCCGCCGCGGGTGTGCCGGTCTCGGGAGCGCCGTCGCCCGACGTCGCGGGCGTGCGCGAGGCGTCCTGCTCGCCGCTCATGCTGCCTCCTCGATCGAGAGCTGGGAGTAGACGATCTCCTGGTACGTCTCGTTGGACTCGAGGAGCTCGGCGTGCGTGCCGCGACCGACGATGCGGCCGTGGTCGAGCACGAGGATCTGGTCGGCGCCCCGGATCGTCGCGACGCGCTGCGCCACGACGATCACGGTCGAGCGCCGGGTGCGGGGCGCGAGCGCCGCGCGCAGGCGGGCGTCCGTCGCGTAGTCGAGCGCGGAGAACGAGTCGTCGAACAGGTAGACCGCCGGGTCGCGCACGATCGCGCGGGCGATGGCGAGCCGCTGACGCTGCCCGCCCGAGAAGTTCGTGCCGCCCTGCGCGACCGGTGCGTCGAGGCCGCCGTCGAGCGCCTCGACGAAGTCGCGCGCCTGCGCCACCTCGAGGGCCTCCCACATCTGCTCCTCTGTGGCGTCCGGTCGGCCGTAGCGGAGGTTGTCGGCGACCGTCCCGGAGAACAGGTAGGCCTTCTGCGGCACGAGGCCGAGGAGGGAGCCGAGGTCTGCGCCGGTGAGGTCGCGCACGTCGGTCCCGTCGATCCGCACGGCGCCGCCCGTCACGTCGAACAGCCGCGGGACGAGGTTGAGGAGCGTGGTCTTGCCGGAGCCGGTCGAGCCGATGATCGCCGTCGTCCGCCCGGGCTCGGCGACGAACGAGACGTCGTGGAGCACGGGCTCCTCGGCCCCCGGGTAGCGGAACTCGACGCCGTCGAGCTCGACACGGCCCGTCCGCGTGGTGAGGGCGACGGGCCGCTCGGGCTCGACGACCGTCGCGCGGGTCTGCATGACGTCGGTGATGCGCTCCGCGGAGACGGCCGCGCGCGGCACCATCATGAACATCATCGTCGACATCATCACGGCCATGAGGATGTACATGAGGTACGACAGGAACGCGGTGAGCGCGCCGACCTCCATGTCGCCGGCGTCGATCTGGCGCCCGCCGAACCACAGCACCGCGATGCTCGACGCGTTCATGACGAGCATGACCGTCGGGAACATGAGCGCCATGAGCTTGCCCGCCTTGAGCGAGACGTCGAACAGGGCGTCGTTCGCGACGTCGAACCGCTCGGCCTCGCGACGCTCGCGCACGAACGCGCGGATCACGCGGATGCCGGTGATCTGCTCGCGCAGCACGGCGTTGATGCCGTCGATCTTCTTCTGCATCTGCCGGAAGTAGGGGACCATCCGCCAGATGATGAGCCCGACGCTCACCCCGAGGACCGGCACGATGACGAGCAGCAGGCCGGAGAGCTCGACGTTCTCCTGCAGCGCCATGACGACGCCGCCGACCAGCATGATCGGCGCCATGACCATGATGGTCAGCGAGAGCAGCACGAGCATCTGCACCTGCTGCACGTCGTTCGTCGTGCGGGTGATGAGGGACGGCGCCCCGAACTGGCCCATCTCCTGGGCCGAGAAGCGCTGCACGTTGGTGAACAGCCCGGCGCGCACGTCGCGGCCGAACGACATGGCGACCCGCGCGCCGAAGTAGACGGCCGCGACCGCGCACACGACCTGGCCCAGGCTCACGAGGAGCATGAGGCCGCCGGTCCGCATGATGTAGGCGGTGTCGCCCTGCGTGACGCCCTGGTCGATGATGTCGGCGTTGAGGCTCGGCAGGTAGAGCGACGCGAGCGTCGCGAGGAGCTGGAGCACGAGGAGGACGACGATAGGCGTCCGGTAGGGACGCAGTCGCGTCCGCAAGAGGCTGACGAGCATGGGCTTCCTGTCCGGGAGGGGGCTGCGGGACGAGGGCGCGAGCCGCGGGACGCGGGTGCGCGGGGCGGGCGGCACCGGGCGAGGGTGCGCGCGCGTCGTGGACGGGCCGCCGGTCAGGGCGACGGGTCGGTCGTGACGTCCGCCCCGATGCCGCCGAGGATGAGGTCGGCGAGCTGCACGGCGTCGAGCCTGTCACCGCCCGAGAGGTGCGGCAAGGCGTTTCCGAAGACGAGCGAGAACAGCGCCCGCGCGGCCAGCGCCGGGTCCACGCGCAGCTGCGTCCGGTGCGCCGCGAGCTTGCTCTCGATCGCCGCGACGATCTCGCGCGCCGAGCGCTCCCGGGCGTCGAACCCGGCCCGACGAGCGTCCCGGCTGCCCCCGGCCCGCATCCGGCGCACGGCCTCGGCGCGGTCCGCCGTCGCGCGGTGCGGGTCGAGCACCTGGTGCGCCGCGGCGAAGATCCGCATCCCGACGCGCTGCGCCTCGAGCAGGAACTCGACGATGCTCACGACGAGCGGGCGCAGCCCGTCGTCGTCCGGGAGCGTGCCGATCGCGGCGACGGCGGGCGCCGGGTCGAGCGAGCGCACGACCGCGGCGTGGAGGATCTCGTCCTTGTCCGCGAACGCGCGGAACAGCGTGCCCTCCGCGACGCCCGCGGCGTCGGCGATCTGGCGCGTCGTCACGGCGGCGCCGTGCTGGACGAGCAGCGGGATCGTCGCGGCGGCGATCGCGTCGCGGCGCTCCTCGCGCGAGAGCGGCCGTGCGCGCATGCGCTCCGGGGTGGACGCCGCAGACGGCGCGCCCGAGGGCGCGTCGAGAGGAGCGTCGGAGGGTACGGAGACGGGGACCACGCCTCGACGGTAACTGAGTGAGCACTCACTCTCAAGGTCGTCCGCTCCCGGCGAACCGCTGGCGGGCGGCACGACGACGCCCCCGCACCCGGGTGGGCGCAGGGGCGTCGTCGTGCGGGGCCGGGGCCACCACGGCCGCTCGGGCTGCGCGGTGGCGCCCCGTCAGTGCCGCGGCGAGAAGGACGGCGGCGGGCCGCCGGCGGGCGGCTCGTCGCGCGGGGGCTCGTCCGTGGTCGGCGCGTCCTCGACGATCGGCTGCGGAGGCGGCGGCGCGTACTGCGACGGCCCGCCCAGCGGACGCGGCGTGGCGGTCCCGGGCTCCGGCGCGGCCGCGTGGTGCTCGCCGGGGCCGCCCGGGTGCTGGCCCCGCTCGGTCTGCGGGTCGAACGGCAGGCCGGACCGGGTGCCCGAGCTCGTCGCGTCCGCGGTCGCGGCCTCCGCCTGACGCCGCGCCTCGGCCAGGGCCTCGGCGGGGTCGGTCAGCGACGGGACGCCGAACCTCACGCGGTCGCGGTCGCGCTCGCGACGCGCCTCGGCGCTCGCCTCGGCCGCCTCCGCGTCCTCGGCGGGGCCCCCGCTCGGCACTCCTCCGCCGTCAATCCCCGGCACGCCGCCGAATCCCTTGGCGATCGAGCCGAGCGCCGCGGTGAACTCCGTCGGCACGACCCACAGCTTGCTCGCCGTGCCGTTCGCGATCTGCGGGAGCATCTGGAGGTACTGGTAGGCGAGCAGCTTCGGGTCCGCGTCGCCCTCGTGGATGGCGTCGAAGACCTGGAGGATCGCGCGCGCCTCGCCCTCGGCCCGGAGGATCTGGGACTGCGCGTCACCCTCGGCCCGGAGGATCGCCGCCTGCTTCTCACCCTCTGCCGTGAGGATCTGCGACTGCTTGACACCCTCCGCGGTGAGGATCGCGGCGCGGCGGTCACGCTCGGCGCGCATCTGCTGCTCCATCGAGCCCTGCACGCTGGGGGGCGGGTCGATCGACTTGAGCTCGACGCGGTTCACGCGGATGCCCCAGCGGCCGGTCGCCTCGTCGAGGACGCCGCGGAGCTGGCCGTTGATCTGGTCGCGGCTCGTGAGCGTCTGCTCGAGGTCCATCGAGCCGATGACGTTGCGCAGGGTCGTGACGGTGAGCTGCTCGATCGCGGTGATGTAGTTCGCGATCTCGTAGACCGCGGACTTCGGCTCGGTGACCTGGAAGTAGATCACCGTGTCGATGCTCACCACGAGGTTGTCGGACGTGATGACCGGCTGCGGCGGGAACGACACGACCTGCTCGCGCAGGTCCACCGAGGCGCGGACGCGGTCGATGAACGGCACCAGGAGGTGCAGGCCCGGCTCGAGCGTGCGCGAGTACCGGCCCAGGCGCTCGACGATGATCGCGACCGCCTGCGGCACGATGCGCACCGCCTTGACGAGCGCGACGATCACGAAGATCAGGATCAGCGCGAGGACGACGTACGCGAGGATCGTTCCGGGACTGGGGTCGTTCATCGACTGCCTCCTGGTCGTCGGTCGCGCGACCGGTCGCCCGGCGGCGCGGTGCGGGTGTGCCGGCTGGTCACGACCCGGTGGGGTGCTGGGCGGGAAGCGGCGCGACGACGGCCGTCGCACCGTCGATCCGGACGACGCGCACCTCCGTGCCCACGGGGATCTGCGGCGCGTCGGGCTCGGTCCGCGCGGTCCAGACCTCGCCGACGAGCTTCACGCGGCCGCCGAACTCGCTCACGCGGTCGACGGCGAGCGCCGTGCGGCCGACGTGCGCCGCGACGTTCGTCTCCGTGAGCGGGACGCGCGAGCGCAGGTGCCGCAGGAGCCACGGGCGCAGCGTGAGCAGCAGGATGACGCTCACGACCGCGAACGCGACGATCTGGAGCCAGAGCGGCCCGCCGGCGGCGTTGACGCCGGCCGCGGCGAGCGATCCCCCGGCGAGCATGATGAGGACGAGGTCGAGCGAGATGATCTCCACGAGACCCAGGAGCAGTGCCGCTCCGACCCACCACAGCCAGTCCATCTCGACCCCCGTTCCCACGTGCGCGCTTTACGTGTACTTTACCGAAGTTCCGCCCGCGGTGCACGCCCCGGGCGCTTGCCGCGCGCGGAGGTCACGCCCGCGCGGCGCGCGCCATCCACCGGCCGCCGCCGTGCGCGACGAGCAGCGGCACGCCGAACGCGTCGCTGAGGTTCTCCGCGGTGAGCACCTCGCGGATCGGGCCGGCGGTGTGCACGACGCCGTCCTTGAGCAGCAGGACGTGCGTGAATCCCGGCGGGATCTCCTCGACGTGGTGCGTGACGAGCACGAGGACCGGCGACGCCGGGTCTCCGGCGAGCTCCGCCAGCGCGCCCACGAGCTCCTCGCGGCCCCCGAGGTCGAGGCCCGCGGCGGGCTCGTCGAGCAGCAGGAGCTCCGGGTCCGTCATGAGGGCGCGCGCGATCTGCGTGCGCTTGCGCTCCCCCTCGGACAGCGTGCCGAAGGTGCGGTCCGCGAGGTGGTCGACGCCGAACGCGGCGAGCAGGTCGTCCGCGCGCTGCGCGTCGAACTCCTCGTACTCCTCGCGCCACCGGCCGGTGACGCCGTAGGCGGCGGTGAGCACGACGTCGCGCACGGTCTCGTCGCCGGGGATGCGGTCGGCCAGGGCCGCGGACGCGAGCCCGACGCGCGGGCGCAGCTCGAACACGTCGACGCGGCCGAGCCGCTCGCCGAGGACGTCGGCCGTGCCGGCCGTGGGGTGCATGCGTGCGGACGCGATCTGCAGGAGCGTCGTCTTGCCGGCGCCGTTGCGGCCCAGCACGACCCACCGCTCGCCCTCGTTCACCTGCCAGTCCACCGCGTCGAGGATGGTCTTGGGGTGGCGTCGGACGGTGACGCCCTTCAGGTCGAGAACCGCGCTCATGGTCACCGACCCTATAGGTTGGCCGTCGTGGTCTCACACTCGTCCGGGGGTCCGCACGACGCCCCCCAGCCCGCCCCGGGCCCCGGCTCCGCGTCGAGCGCGGGCGCCCTCCCCCGCAGCGCCCTGCTCGCGCTCTGGCTGCGCGCCGCGCGCCTCGGCGACGACGACGGGACCGCCCGCCTCGTGCGCGCCGTGGAGCGCGACGACGAGCCGCACGTGGTGTCCGGGGCGCTCGGCGACGTCCGGCTCGCGGACCTCGCGGGCGCGTGGGCCGGCGACGCGCGCGAGGTCGTCGCGCTCGCACCCGTCCCCGGCGACGTGTCGGGCGTCCCGCCCGAGGCCGCCGCGCGCGCGACGGACGCGGGCGAGTGCGTCGTGGTCACGACGTCGTCCGGGTCGTGGGCGCTCGTGCCCGAGGTCACGGAGTTCGGCAGCGACCTGGAGCCGGGCCACCTCGTCACGTGGCACGTCACGCAGGTCGGGCCGTGGAGCGCGCGCGTGCTCGGCGCCGTCGGGTCGCTCCCCGAGGCGGAGCGCGACCTGCGCACGGCGCTGCTGCTGGCCACGCGCGCCCTCGACGAGCTCGACGTCGCCCGCTGGCGCGACGACGCCGCGGGCGCCATCGCCGACCTGCGCGCGGGCGGCGCCCCGACCTGGCAGCTCCCGCCCGGCGTCCCGCCGCGCGCCGTCCAGGTCCTCGTGCAGGCCGTGCGCCTGCGCGCGATCGTCGACCTCGCGACCGCCGACGACGGCGGGGCCGTCAACCTCTGGCAGGCCGACCAGCGCTCGACGGCGCTGCGCGAGGTCGACCGCGCGTCCCGCCACGCCGTGGGCGCCGCCACGTTCTGGACCGCCACGGCCTGACCCGGACCGCGGACCGCCACCGCCTGGCCCGGTCCGCGCGGCGTCGGCCGTCAGGCGCGCGACGTCACGTACGCGTCGAGGTGGGCGAGCGAGGACGCCATCCCGGCGGCGTGGTCCGCCGGGGAGATCCCCGACGGCACGCCCGTCGCGCGGACCGTGACGCGCGCGCCGTCCCCGACCGGCTCGACGGTCCACGTCATCGTCATGGTCCCGGCGAACGCCGGGTCGTCCGCGGCGAAGGCGACCTGCTGCACGACGCTCCGGCCCGGGACGAGGTCGAGGATCGCGACGTCGACGACGTCGGTCCCCTCGCCCGTCTTCCCGGGGTCGGCCTGCGGGTCGTCGTAGGCGAGGACCATGCGGTAGCCGCCGCCGGGGCGCAGGTCGAAGCGCTCGAAGCTCCCCGTCATGCCGTCGGGCGGGAGCCAGGTCGCGAGCGCGTCCTGGTCGACGAGCGCGCGGTACACGGCGCGGGGCGCGGCGGCGACGAGGCGCGACGCCTCGTCGACCCGGTCGCTCCCCGCGGTGCTCACGACTGCCCCAGCACCGTCCGGTAGACCTCGAGCGTGCGCTCGCCGATCGCGTCCCACGCGAAGTGGTCCTCGACGCGCTGCCGCGCCGCGCGGCCCATGGCGGCGGCCCGCTCGGGGTCGCTCACGACCTGCGTGAGGGCGGCGGCGAGGTCGGCGACGAAGCGGTCGGGGTCGAGCGGCGTGCCCGTGCCGTCGTCCGCCTGGTCGATCGGCACGAGGAGGCCGGTGACGCCGTCGTCCACGACCTCGGGGATGCCGCCCGTGGCGGTCCCGACGACGGGCAGCCCGACGGCCATCGCCTCGAGGTTGACGATGCCGAGCGGCTCGTAAACGGACGGGCAGACGAAGACGGTCGACGCGGCGAGCACCGCGACGAGCTCGGCGCGCGGCAGCATCTGCTCGATCCAGACGACCCCGCTGCGCTCGGTCTGGAGCTCGGCGACGGCGCCGCTGACCTCCGCGGCGATCTCCGGGGTGTCGGGGGCGCCCGCGCACAGGACGAGCTGGACGTCGTCGGGCAGCGAGCGCGCGGCCCGCAACAGGTACGGCAGCCCCTTCTGGCGCGTGATCCGCCCGACGAACACCACGGCGGGCCGCCCGGGGTCGATCCCCAGGTCGCGCACGACGCGGTCGGCGACGTCCTGCTGCACGCCCGGCTCGGGACGGCGCCAGCCGTCGAGGTCGATCCCGTTGTGCACGACGTGCACCTTCGCCGGGTCGACCTGCGGGTAGACGCGCAGGATGTCGTCGCGCATCCCGCCGGAGACCGCGACGATCCCCGCCGCGCCCTCGTAGGCGGTGCGCTCCGCCCACGACGACAGCGCGTACCCTCCGCCGAGCTGCTCCGCCTTCCACGGCCGCAGCGGCTCGAGCGAGTGCGCGGACAGCACGTGCGGGACGCCGTGCAGCAGCCCCGCGAGGTGGCCCCCGAGGTTCGCGTACCAGGTGTGCGAGTGCACGAGGTCGGCGCCCGCGACGTCGTCGGCCATCTGCAGGTCGACGCCGAACGTGCCGAGCGCGGCGTTCGCCCCGGACAGGACGCCGGGCACGGAGTACCCGGTCACGCCGTCGTCGCCGCGCGGGCCGTCGAAGCAGCGCACGCGCACGTCGACGTGGCGCCGCAGCACCGCGGACAGCTCGGCGACGTGCACGCCGGCCCCGCCGTAGACGTGCGGCGGGTACTCACGGGTCAGGAGGTCGACTCTCACGCGCCACACCGTAGCCGAGTCGCCCGCCGCGGACCCCCGGTGGGCGGGGCCGACGCGACCCGCGCCCAGGATGCGGGTCCTGCTGCGTGGTCCCGCCCCGAGGGGCTACCGTCTGGGCATGGCCGCCGCACCCCGAGTCCTCGCCATCGTCCTCGCCGGGGGCGAGGGCAAGCGCCTCATGCCGCTCACCGCCTCGCGGGCCAAGCCCGCGGTGCCGTTCGGGGGCATCTACCGCCTGGTCGACTTCGCGCTGTCCAACCTCGTGAACTCGCACTACCTGCACATCATCGTGCTCACGCAGTACAAGTCGCACAGCCTCGACCGGCACATCACGAAGACGTGGCGCATGTCGTCGCTGCTCGGCAACTACGTCGCTCCGGTGCCCGCGCAGCAGCGCGTCGGCAAGCACTGGTACCTCGGCAGCGCGGACGCGATCTACCAGTGCCTCAACATCATCGACGACGAGCGTCCGGACATCGTCGTCGTCGTGGGCGCGGACCACGTGTACCGCATGGACTTCTCCCAGATGGTCGACGCGCACGTCGAGTCCGGCGCGCAGCTCACCGTCGCGGGCATCCGCCAGCCGATCTCGATGGCGGACCAGTTCGGCGTCATCGAGACCGACCCGAAGGACCCGACGAAGATCGCCGCGTTCCGCGAGAAGCCGTCGGACCCGGTGGGCCTCGCCGACTCCCCGGACGAGGTGCTCGCCTCGATGGGCAACTACGTCATCGACACCGACGCGCTGGTCGAGGCCGTCACGTCCGACGCCGCGAACGCGGACTCCCGCCACGACATGGGCGGCGACATCGTGCCCGCCTTCGTCGAGAAGGGCACCGCGGCGGTCTACGACTTCATCCGCAACGACGTGCCGGGCTCGACCGACCGTGACCGCGACTACTGGCGCGACGTGGGGACGATCGACTCGTACTACGACGCGAACAAGGACCTCATCGCCGTCACGCCGGTCTTTAACCTCTACAACGAGGAGTGGCCGCTGCACACCGGCTACACCGGTCTGCCGCCCGCGAAGTTCGTGCACGCCGGGCGCGGCCGCCTGGGCCACGCCGCGGACTCGATCGTCTCCCCCGGCGTGATCATCTCGGGCGCGACGGCGGTCGGCTCCGTCCTGTCGCCCGGCACCTACCTGCACTCGTGGTCGTCCGTCTCGGACTCCGTGCTCATGGACGGCGTGCAGGTGCACCGCCACGCGCAGGTGCACCGCGCGATCATCGACAAGAACGTCGTCGTCGGGGAGCAGGCCCGCATCGGCCTCGACCCGGAGCAGGACCGCGCGCGCGGCTTCACGGTCACCGAGTCCGGGATCACGGTCGTCCCCAAGGGGACGGTCGTCGAGTGACGCCTTCCCCGACCGGCGTCGTGCACGTGCCCGACGCCGCGCCGAGCCCTGCCCCGCCCGCGACCGCCAGCCCGAGGAGCCCTCGCGTGACCCCCGACCCGCCGAGCGCCCCCGTGCGGCTCCTCGTCATGGACGTCGACTCGACGCTCATCGAGCAGGAGGTCATCGAGCTCCTCGCCGACCACGCCGGCACGCGCGGGGAGGTCGCCGCGGTGACCGAGCGCGCGATGCGCGGCGAGATCGACTTCGGCGCCTCGCTGCGCGAGCGCGTCGCGACCCTCGCGGGCGTGCCCGTCGAGGCGTTCGACGAGGTCCGCGAGCGCGCGACCTTCACCCCCGGCGTCCGCGAGCTGGTCGCCGAGGCGCGGCGCCGCGGCTGGGAGGTCGCGCTCGTCTCGGGTGGCTTCGAGGAGGTCGTGGCCGGGCTCGCGGCCGAGCTCGGCATCACGCGCTTCCGCGCGAACCGGCTCGAGGTGTCCGGAGGGAGGCTCACGGGCCGCACGACCGGGCCGGTGGTCGACCGCGCGGCGAAGGAGGCCGCGCTGCGCGAGTTCGCGGCCGAGCTCGACCTGCCGATGAGCGCGACGATCGCCGTGGGAGACGGCGCGAACGACCTCGACATGATCGGCGCCGCGGGCGTCGGCATCGCCTTCGCGGCCAAGCCCGTCGTGCGCGAGCAGGCGCCCTACGGCGTCGACGGACCGCGTCTCGACGCGGTGCTCGCGGTCGTCGACCAGGTCGACGCCGCGCGCTGACGCCGGACGCACGAGAGCCCTGGCACCGTGGGGTGCCAGGGCTCTGTCGTGCGGGTGCGCCGGGACCGGGTCAGGACGGGCGGCCCACGTAGGTCAGCAGGGCGGCCTGCGGCTCCCACGCGTCCCACGACGCCCCGGACTCCAGCACCGAGTACGTCGCGGTCGGCACGCCGACGCGCACCTGGGCGAGCGCGCCGCCGTCGGACGCCGGGTCCGCCAGGTACGACGCGGTGGCCGCCATCGTGGGCTCGTGCCCCACGACGAGCAGCGTGCGGACGCGCGGGTCCGTGGTCCGCAGGAGGTCCAGGACGTCGGCGACGTCGGCCGCGTAGAGGCCGTCGCTCACGAGCACGTCGGGCGCGACGTCGCCCAGGTGCGCCGACAGGAGCTCCCACGTCTGACGCGTGCGCAGCGCCGAGGAGCACAGCACGCGCTCGGGGACGAGCCCCGTCTCGCGCAGCGCCGCGCCGACACGCACCGCCTGCCGGCGGCCGTTCAGCGCGAGGGGGCGCAGCACGTCGTCGACGCTCCCGCCGCCGGGCTCGGCCTTCGCGTGGCGCAGCAGGACGAGGCGGCGCGTGCCGCCGTCGGGGGTCTGCGCGCCGTTGCGCTCCTCCGCGGTCACTGCCCCATGGCGTGCACGCCGCCGTCGACGTGCACGATCTCGCCGGTCGTCGCCGGGAACCAGTCGGACAGGAGCGCGACGACCGCGCGCGCGGCGGGCTCCGCCGTCGTCTGGTCCCAGCCGAGGGGCGCCCGGTTCGGCCAGGCGTCCTCCATCTGCGCGAAGCCCGGGATGGACTTCGCCGCCGTGGTGCGGATCGGGCCCGCGGAGACGAGGTTGGCCCGGATGCCGTCGGGGCCGAGGTCGCGCGCGAGGTAGCGGTTCGCGGACTCGAGACCCGCCTTCGCGACGCCCATCCAGTCGTAGACCGGCCAGGCGAACTGCGCGTCGAACGTGAGGCCGACGACGGCGCCGCCGTCGGTCATGAGCGGCTTCGCCGCGACCGCGAGCGACTTGTAGGAGAACGTCGACACTTGGAGCGCGGTCGCCACGTCCTCCCAGGTGCCGGAGAGGAAGTTGCCGCCCATGACGCTCTGCGGCGCGAAGCCGATGGAGTGCACGACGCCGTCGAGCCGGTCCGTGTGCTCGCGCACCGCGTCCGCGAGGCCGGCGAGGTCGTCGTCGTTCGTGACGTCGAGCTGCACGACGGGCGCCTCGACCGGCAGGCGCTTCGCGAAGGCCTGCGTGAGCTTCATCTGGCGGCCGAACGAGGAGAGCACGACCTCGGCACCCTCCTCCTGCGCGAGCCGCGCCGCGTGGAACGCGATCGAGGAGTCGGTGAGCACTCCCGTGACGAGGAGCTTCTTGCCGTCGAGCAGACCCATCGGTTTCCTTCCGTCGTGCGCCCGCTGTGGGCGCGCTGAGGCGAGCGTACTGAAAGAGAGGTGGGGCGGGCGCGTCGGTGACGGCGCCGCGGAGCCGGCGCCGGTGGCGCCGCGGGGTGCGGTCAGTGGCCCATGCCGAGGCCGCCGTCGACGGGGACCACGGCCCCCGAGACGTACGCCGCGTCGTCGGACGCGAGGAACTGCACGACCCCGGCGACCTCGTCCGCCTGGGCGAACCGGCCCGCGGGGATGGCGGACTTGTACGCGGCCTGGCGCTCCTCGGGGAGCTCGGCGGTCATCGCGGTGTCGATGAAGCCGGGCGCCACGACGTTCGCCGTGATGTTGCGCGACCCGAGCTCGCGCGTGATCGAGCGCGCCATGCCCACGAGCGCGGCCTTCGAGGCGGCGTAGTTGACCTGGCCCGCGCCGCCGTAGAGGCCGATCACGGACGACACGAGCACGATGCGCCCGCGGCGCAGCCGGATCATGCCCTTCGTCACCCTGCGCACGCAGCGGAACGTGCCGGTGAGGTTGACGTCGATCACGGACTCGAAGTCCTCGTCGGTCATCCGCAGCAGGAGCTGGTCGTGCGTGACGCCCGCGTTCGCGACGAGCACCTCGACGGGGCCGAGCTCCTTCTCGATCTCGGAGAACGCGGCGTCGACGGCGGCGGTGTCGGTGATGTCCGCCACGGCGCCGAAGACGCCCTCGGGCAGGTCACCGCCGCGGTAGACGGTCGCGACGCGGTCGCCGTTCGCGACGAAGCGCTCGGCGATGGCACGGCCGATGCCCCGGTTCGCGCCGGTGACGACGACGGTGCGCGGGGCGGGGGCGGTGGCTTCGGACACGTGCGGCTCCTCGGGACGGTCGGGTGGGTCGGCGGCCGGGGACGGGTCCCGCACGGCCGGTGCCGGGTGGGCCCTGCCGGGCCCGGCGCGACGGCGCCGCACCGACCGTACCGTGCGCGGGCCCTGCGGTGCGCGGTGCGCCCAGGTCACACCGTTCCCCCACACTTTGTGGGGTCCCGACAAACGTAGACTGGACGGGTGACCACACGACGCGCCGCCCGGAGGTCGGCCGAGGCGGTCCCGAGCATCACCGCCGCACCGGAACCGCTCGCCGCGGACCAGGCGCGCCGGGAGCGCAAGTACCTGATCCAGATGGGCATCCGGCTCGTGTGCATCTTCGGCGCCATCCTGGCGCAGGGCAGCTGGGTGACGTGGGTCCTCGCCGTCGGCGCGGTCGTGCTGCCGTACAGCGCGGTGCTCGTCGCCAACGCGGGCCGCGACCAGGCGCACTACGACACCTCCCCCATGGAGCACCGCGCGCTGCCCACGGCGGGTGCGCCGGGGAGCCACGGCATCGGGGGCGCCGAGCCCCGCGAGCCGCACGACGACGAGGAGGACCGCCGGTGACCGACGTCCTGGGCCTCGCCGACCCTGTCGGCGAGGACGAGCTGGTGTGCAGCGCCAAGGGCTGCCGCGAGGCCGCCGCGTGGGGCCTGCTGTGGAACAACCCCAAGATCCACACGCCCGAGCGGCGCAAGGTGTGGCTCGCGTGCGACGCGCACCGGGAGCACCTGGAGACGTTCCTCGGCGCCCGCTCGTTCTGGCGCTCGACGGTGCCGGTCGACGAGCTCGAGCGCCGGGCGGCCCCGTGACGCAGGCCGCACCACCGCAGGTCCCCGCGGGCCCGACGCCGCAGCGCGCCACCGCGGACGCCCACCAGCCGCGCACCCCGCGCCAGTGGGCGACGCTCGCGGTCGGGGTCCTCGTCCTCGTCGCGCTGTGCCTCGTCGCGGGCCGCTGGCAGTGGAACCGCTACGTCTCGCGCGACGCCGAGATCGAGCGCATCGAGGCCAACTACACGTCGGACCCGGTCCCGGTGGACGACGTGCTGCCCACTCCGGGTACCGAGCTCGACGAGGCCGACCTCTGGCGGCCGGTGGTCCTCGAGGGACGCTACGAGACGGACGCCACGGTCCTGCTGCGCAACCGCCCGGTGGGCGGCAGCCCCGGCTTCCACGTGCTCGTCCCGTTCGTGACGAACCCCACGCCGTCCGCCCCGGACGGGCTCGTCGTCGTCGTGGACCGCGGGTTCGTGCCGCTCGGGACCGACGCCGTCACGCCCGGGGACGTGCCCCCGCCCCCCGCGGGCGACGTCGAGGCGACCGTGACGCTGCGCGGCGACGAGCCCCCGTCGGGCCGGGACGCGCCCACGGGGCAGGTGCAGGCCATCGCGACGGACCAGGTCCTCGCCGCCGGCCCGGACGGGGGCGGCTGGGCCGACGGCCGCACGGTCGGCGCCTACGGGCAGCTGCGCACCGAGGTGCCGCCCGCGGCGCAGACCCTGGAGGCGCTGCCGAAGCCGGACACCGACCCCGGCTCGCACCTGTCGTACGCGTTCCAGTGGGCGGTGTTCGCCCTCGGCGCGGTCGCCGGCTTCTGGCTCCTCGTGCGCCGCGACCGGCGCGACGCGCGCGGGGAGGAGACCACCCTCACCGCCGGCGACCTCCTCGCGGCCCAGGACCCGGACGCCGCGCGGGCCCGGCGGGAGCCGCGCTCACGCCGTCCGAGCGCCGAGGACGAGGAGGACGCGCTCATCGACGCGCAGCTCGGCGCCGCGCCGGGCATCGTGAGCGAGCCCGCGAGCGAGCGCCCGCCGCGCTAGGTCGCGCTCGCCTCGTCCGCACGACGCCCCGGGTCCACCGAACGGTGGAGGCGCGCGTCCACCCGAGCAGCGACGCGACGGTCGATCCCCGGGGCGGCGCGCGTCCCTAGCCTCGCAGCATGACCGCACTGGAAGTCCGTCATCTGCACAAGCGCTACGGACGGCACGTCGCCGTCGACGACGTCTCGTTCTCCGTCGACGAGGGAGAGATCTTCGGCATCATCGGGCCCAACGGCGCCGGCAAGACGACGACCGTCGAGAGCATCGCCGGGCTCCGGAGGCCCGACTCCGGCTCGGTCTCGGTGCTGGGGCTCGACCCGGTCGCGGACCGGGCCGAGGTGCGTCGGCGGCTCGGCGTCCAGCTGCAGGAGAGCAGCTTCCCCGACGCGATCACGGTCGCCGAGGCCCTGGACCTCTACGCCTCCTTCTACCGGGACCCCGCCGACCCGCGCGAGCTGGTCGAGCTCCTCGACCTCGGCGACCAGCGCGGCACCCGGTACAAGGCCTTGTCCGGCGGGCAGAAGCAGCGGCTGTCGATCGCGCTCGCCCTGGTCGGCAACCCGAGGATCGCGATCCTCGACGAGCTCACGACCGGGCTCGACCCGCAGGCGCGCCGCGACACGTGGAGCGTGGTCGAGCGGGTCCGTGACCGCGGCGTCACGGTCGTCCTCGTCACGCACTTCATGGACGAGGCGGAGCGCCTCGGCGACCGGATCGCCGTCATCAGCGACGGCAGGGTGGCGGCCGTGGACACGCCCGCAGGCCTGGTCGCGCGGGTCGACGCGCCGCAGCAGGTCCGCTTCCGCCTGCGCCAGCGCCTCGACGCGAGCGTCCTGACGGTGCTGCCCGACGTGACGGGGGTGGACGTCGTGGGCGACCGCTGGAGGGTCACCGGGCGGGCGCAGGTCCTGAGCAGCGTCGCGGGGGCCCTCGCCCGGGCGCAGGTCGTCGCGGAGGACCTCCGGGTCGACCGACGCAACCTCGACGACGCGTTCCTGGCGCTCACGGGACGTGCGCCGCGCTCCGTGGACGCCTCCGAGAGGAAGGCCGGCTGATGGGCGCTCTGCGCAGGACGGTGTCCGTGGAGACGAGGCTCTTCCTCCGCGACCCGACCACCGTCGTCTTCGGCGTGCTGTTCCCGACAGCCCTCCTGCTCGGCCTGGGCGCGGTCCCCGCGCTCCGCGAGCCGACGCCGGAGTCCGGCGGGCTGCGCGCGATCGACGTCTGGGCACCGACCGCGCTGGTGTTCGGGATGGTGATGATCGCCGTCCAGCACGTCCCGGCGGTGGTCGCGACGTACCGCGAGCGCGGCATCCTGCGCAGGCTGTCGACCACTCCCCTGCCGCCGCAGCGCGTCCTGCTCGCACAGATGCTCGTCGCGTCCGCGTCGGTGGTCGTCTCGGCCGTGCTGCTCGTCCTCGCCGCCTGGGTGGTGCTCGACGTCGCACCGCCCGAGCGGCCGCTGGAGTTCGTCGTGGCCTTCGTCGTCGGCTACGCGGCGCTGCTCGGGGTCGGCCTGGTCTCCGCGGCCGTGGTCCGCACGAGCAGCGCGGCCAACCAGGTCGGCACGGTCCTGTTCGTCGCGCTCATGTTCTTCGGCGGGGCCTTCCTGCCCCGCGCCGTCATGCCCGACGCGCTGCGTGCCGTCGGCGAGCACGTGCCGCCCGGGCTGCAGGCCCTCACCTCGGCCTGGTCCGCCGAGGCGGGCCAGGTCACCGCCACCAGCACCGGGCAGCCCTTCTGGCTGCAGGTTGCCATAATGGCGGGCATCGCGGTCGTCGCGAGCGCGGTCGCCGCGAAGCTCTTCCGCTGGGAGTAGGGGTCGATGATGCGGGAACTCGCGGCGGGGCCGGGCCCGAGCCTCGACATGCTCCCGCCGCGCGCCACGGACGAGACGGGGGCAGCCCACCGCTCCCGGCTGGCGTGGAGGGAGGAGCAGCTGCGGGTCTGGGACCTGCTGCAGCTGTTCGCGCCGTGGCTGCTGCTGACCGTCTCGACGGTCGCCTACCTCGTCCAGGCGCTGCCGCCCTCGGGGGCCGACTTCTGGCCGGAAGGCGCGTCGACGCTCGGGCTGATCGTCGCCACGGCGCTGTGGGTGCTGTTCGGGCAGACGCTGCCGCTGCGGAGAAGGGCGCTGCGACCGGTGCCGGCGGGCCTCTACCTCGTCGGGCTGCTGGCGCTGTGCGTCGCCCTCATGGCGATCTCCGACGTCTTCCTCGTGCTCACCGTCGCCGGCTTCTTCCAGGCCTACCTGCTCCGGCCGTGGCAGGTCGGCGTGCTCGGGGTGCTCGCGACCTCCATGGCCCTCAACGGGGCGGCGATGGACGTGTGGGCCGGCCCGAGCACGGACGTGCTCGCGGAGTTCCTCGTGATCGTCACCGTCCAGACCGCGGCGATCGGCGCCGGCATCCTCCTCACGGCGCGGAGCGAGCCGGAGGAGCGCAGGCGGGAGGAGCTCGTCGACCGGCTCGAGGCGGCCCTGCACGAGAACGCCGGGCTCCACGCGCAGCTCGTCGTCCAGGCTCGCGAGTCGGGGGCGCAGGACGAGCGGCAGCGGCTGGCCGGCGAGATCCACGACACCCTCGCGCAGGGCCTCGCCGGGATCATCACGCAGCTCCAGCTCGCGGAGCGCTCCGCGAGCGCCCGGGGCGAGCCGGACGAGCACGTCACGCGGGCGCTCCGGCTCGCACGGAGCAGCCTGACGGAAGCGCGACGCTCCGTCCGGGCGCTCGCGCCGCAAGAGCTCGGGCAGGCGCACCTGCCCGACGCGCTGCGCACCCTGGCCGAGCGCTGGTCGCGCGACCAGGGGGTCGGCACCCAGGTCGAGATCACCGGCACGCGGGAGCCGTTGAGCCCGGCGATCGAGGTGTCGCTCTTCCGGGTCGCCCAGGAGTCGCTCACCAACGTGGCGAAGCACGCCGACGCGTCGCGCGTCGGTGTCACGCTGTCGTACACGGGCACCGAGGTGCTGCTCGACGTGCGGGACGACGGACGCGGCTTCGCCGACGGGGCCGGCTCCGGTTTCGGGCTCACGAGCATGCGCCAGCGCATCCGCGGGGTCGGGGGCCAGGTGGTGGTGCAGAGCACGCCGGGCGAGGGCACCTCCGTCAGCGCACGCGTCCCGGCGATCGCCCTCGGGGGCGTGAGCGAGAGGGGGTGGACGGACCGATGATCCGGCTCGTCGTCGTCGACGACCACCCGGTCGTGCGGGGCGGTCTGCGCGACACCTTCGCCGGGGCACAGGACGTCGTCGTGGTCGGAGAGGCCGGGGACGGCGCCGAGGGCGTCGAGCGCGCGCGAGCACTGGCGGCGGACGTCGTGCTGATGGACCTGCGCATGCCCGGGATGGACGGGGTCGCCGCCACGGCCGCCCTGCGCGCGCAGGTCCCCGACGCCCGGGTGCTGGTCCTGACCACCTTCGACGGTGAGAGCGACGTCCTCCCCGCGATCGAGGCGGGGGCGATCGGCTACCTCCTCAAGGACGCCCTGCCGGACGACCTGCTCCGCGCCGTGCGCGCGGCCGCCCGCGGAGAGCCGGTGCTCGCGCCGTCCGTGACCCACCACCTCATGGGTCAGGTGCGCCGCCCCGGTGCCGGCACGCTCACCGACCGAGAGAGGCAGGTGCTGCAGCTCGTCGCGAACGGCAGCTCGAACCGGGAGGCCGCGGCGACGCTGTTCATCGGTGAGGCGAGCATCAAGACCCACCTCCAGCACATCTACGACAAGCTCGGCGTGCGGGACCGCGCCGCCGCGGTGGCCGAGGGCTACCGCCGCCGCCTCCTGACCTGACGCCTGTCAGGCCAGCGAGACGAGCTCCGCGTACTCGTCGCTCCAGAGGTCCTCGTCGCCGTCGGGCAGCAGCAGGACGCGCTCGGGCTCGAGCGCCTCGACCGCGCCGTCGTCGTGCGTGACCATGACGACCGCGCCCTCGTACGTCTTGAGCGCCCCGAGGATCTCGGCGCGTGACGCGGGGTCGAGGTTGTTCGTCGGCTCGTCGAGCAGCAGCACGTTCGCCGCCGAGACGACGAGCGTCGCGAGCGCGAGCCGCGTCTTCTCCCCGCCGGACAGTACGTTCGTCGGCTTGTCCGCGTCGTCGCCGGAGAACAGGAACGACCCGAGCACCGAGCGCACCTGCGTGTCCGTGAGGTCGGGCGCCGCGTGGCGCAGGTTCTCGACGACGGTCGCGTCCATGTCGAGCGTGTCGTGCTCCTGGGCGTAGTAGCCGATCTTCAGGCCGTGGCCCGGGTGCACCTCGCCCGTGTCCGGCTGCTCGACGCCGCCGAGGATGCGCAGGAGCGTCGTCTTGCCGGCGCCGTTGAGGCCGAGCACGACGACGCGGCTGCCGCGATCGATCGCGAGGTCGACGCCCGCGAAGACCTCCTGCGAGCCGTAGGCCTTGGACAGCCCGCTCGCGGTGAGCGGCGTGCGGCCGCACGGCGCGGGCTTCGGGAAGCGCAGCTTCGCGACCTTGTCGCTCTGGCGCTCGCCCTCGATGCCCGCGAGCATCTTCTCGGCGCGGCGCATCATCTGCTGCGCGGCCACGGCCTTGGTGGCCTTGGCGCGCATCTTCTCGCCCTGCGCGAGGAGCGCGCCCGCCTTCTTCTCGGCGTTCTGCCGCTCGCGACGACGACGGCGCTCGTCGGACTCTCGCTGCGCGAGGTAGGCGTCCCAGCCGAGGTTGTACTGGTCGAGCTCGCCGCGGTTGGCGTCCAGGTGGAACACCTTGTTCACCGTCGCGCGCAGCAGCTCGACGTCGTGCGAGATCACGACGAAGCCGCCGCTGTACGACTTGAGGTAGTCGCGCAGCCAGACGATCGAGTCGGCGTCGAGGTGGTTCGTCGGCTCGTCGAGGAGCAGCGTCTCGACACCGGAGAAAAGGATGCGCGCGAGTTCGATGCGGCGGCGCTGCCCGCCGGACAGCGTGCTCAGCGGCTGGCCGAGCACGCGGTCGTCGAGACCGAGGTTGCTCGTGATGCGGTGCGCCTCGCTCTCGGCCGCGTATCCGCCGGCCGCGAGGAACCGCGCCTCGAGCTTGGGGTAGCGCTCCATCGCGGCCTCGTGCGTCTCCGCGTCCGCGCTCGCCATCGCGCCCTCGGTCTCGCGCATCTGGCGCACGATCCTGTCGAGGTTGCGTGCCGAGAGGACCCGGTCGAGCGCGATGACCTCGAGGTCGCCCGTGCGCGGGTCCTGGGGCAGGTAGCCGATGTCGTTGCCGCGCGTGATCTTCCCCGCCGTGGGCTGGGTCTCGCCCGCGAGGGTCTTGGTCAGGGTCGTCTTGCCGGCGCCGTTGCGGCCGACGAGGCCGATCCGGTCGCCCGCGGCGATCTGGAACGTCGCCTCGTGCAGCAGGACGCGGGCGCCGACGCGCAGCTCGACGCCGTGGGCGGTGATCACGTGCAGGTCCTCTCCGAAGGGTGACCCCGGTGGATCCAGCCTGGTGGGGCGATCCGATCGACGGGGCCCGACGATTCTACGGGCCGCGGGCCCGCGCCCGCGCGGTCTTTCTCTCGACTTCCTCCCGGACCGTCCCACGGTCGTCCCACGCACAGGGAACAGAACGGGACAATCAGCCCATCGTGCTAGCCTCCGGACGTCCCGGACCGTCGAGGAGATGGCGGGGGGGACCCGAGCAAGGAGAGCACGTTGAGCAACGCCGAAGCAGCACTGAGCAAGGTCCTCGAGCTGGACGGGGCGATCGCGATCGCGGTCGTCGACTACAGCAGCGGCCTGGCCCTGGTCCAGAAGCAGGCCGCCCCGTTCGACCTCGAGCTCGCCGCGGCGGCGAACACCGAGGTCATCCGCGCGAAGCTCCGGGCGATCGAGCAGCTCGGGCTCGAGGACGGCATCGAGGACATCCTCATCACGCTCGGCCGCCAGTACCACCTCATCCGCCTGTCGCAGCGCGAGAGCCTGCGGGGCACCTTCTCCTACCTCGTGCTCGAGCGCGGACGGGCGAACCTCGCGCTCGCGCGCCGCGGCCTCGCCCAGCTCGACGAGTCGCTGTCGCTCTGACGCCCGTGGTCGCGGACGCCCTCGACCAGCGCGGGCGGGTCGCCCCCCGCAGCGTGGTGGACGTGCTGCGGGGCATCGACGACGCCCTCGACCACGAGGCGCACGTGCTCGCGCTCGGTCCCGGTGGCCGGATCCTCGGCAGCGCCGGCCCCTCCCCCGGCCCGGTCGTCGAGGTGGCGCGGGCCGTCGCCGCAGCCCTCACCCAGGGCCCGGCCGTCCCGGGCAGCTCCGCGCGCTGCATCCTCAACACCGCCGAGGCGTGCGTCTTCGTCTACCTGCTGGGGCAGGACCTGTCGGTCATCCTCGTGGGCCCGACGGACTGGAACATCGCCCTCACGGGCCGTCGCGTCGAGCGGTTCCTCGTCGACTTCGTCGACACCTACCTGGCCGAGACCGTCGCCGAGGCACCCGGTGACGACCCCGGGACGCTGCCGCGTCGCGAGCCGCCGGCGCCCGTCGTCGGGCCCGCCGAGCGGCACGAGCACCGCGGCGACCACGACCTGCTCGCGCGGGTGCTGCGCGCGCTGGTCCGCTTCTGAGGCCTGCGACCGCGCCCGGGGGTAGCGTTCCCCTGTGACATTCCAGGAAGGCGGCTCGTTCGAGGGCGGACGCGTCCGCAAGGGTGGCGGCCGCGGGCGCGGCCCGTTGATCGCGGGCGGCGGGATCGGCGCGGTGCTCGTCGCGCTGCTCATCGCGTTCGTCGGCAACCAGACGGGCGTCGACCTCAGCGCGCTGACCGGCGGCGACGGGTCGGACTCCGGCGCGTACGGCGACGGCCAGCAGGAGTACATCGACACGTGCACCGCCGAGCAGGCGAACACGACGCGCGAGTGCCGGCTCAACGGCACCGTCCAGTCGCTCGACGCCTACTGGACCGAGGCCCTCCCTCAGCAGGCCGGCGTCGAGTACGCGCTGCCCGAGGTCGTGAGCTTCACCGGGCAGGTCTCGACGGGGTGCGGCGCGGCGACGAGCGCCGTCGGGCCGTTCTACTGCCCGCCCGACCAGACGGTGTACATCGACCTCGGCTTCTACGACGACCTGACGAACCGCTTCGGCGCGAACGACGGCGGGCTCGCGGAGATGTACGTCGTCGCGCACGAGTTCGGGCACCACATCGAGCAGCTGACCGGCGCCATGGACTCGGCGGACCGGCAGGGCACGGGCCCGGAGTCCGACTCCGTGCGCATCGAGCTCATGGCCGACTGCCTCGCCGGCATGTGGGCGGGCCACGCCGCGACCACCGTCGACCCGGACACCGGTGTGACCTTTCTGGCACCGATCACCGAGCAGGAGCTGAACGACGCGCTGTCGGCGGCGTCCGCCGTCGGCGACGACCGCATCCAGGAGGCCGCGACCGGCCAGGTGAACCCCGAGGGCTGGACCCACGGGTCGAGCGAGCAGCGCCAGCGCTGGTTCACGACCGGCTACGAGGGCGGCACCCTCCAGGACTGCGACGCGCTCTCCGCCTCGTCGCTGTGACGCTCCCGCCGAGGTCGCTCAGAGCTCGATCGAGTACATGCGCGAGCCGGTGACCTTCTCGTAGCCGAGGCTCGCGTAGAGGCCGTGCGCGCCGGACGGGTTCTCCGTGTCGACGTCGAGCGCGGCGTACTGCATGCCGTCCGCCGCGAACGCGCGCATCGCGGCCGCGAGCGCCGCGACGGCGACGCGGCGGCCGCGGTACGCGCGCCGGACGCCGAGGAGCTCGGTGTACCCGAAGGTGTACCCCCGCACGGGGAAGTCCTCGTCGTACCGGCCCGCCATCTCGTAGCCGACGACGAGCGGCTCGCCGGCGCGCAGCGCGGCGGCGGTCTCGGGGTCGGTGGCCGGGTCGGCGAGGAGCGCGTCGACGTCGGGCGCGTCGTCGACCACGAGGAACGACCACTGGGGCGCGAACTCGCTGCGCCCGTGCGTCCACGCCTCGGCGGTGCGGGGCTCGCTCCCCCAGTGGTCGCGGAAGGCGTCGTTGTGCGCGAGGCGCGTCGCCTCGTCGAGCTCGGCGGACCACGGGACGACGCGCAGGGAACCGTCGAGCGGGACGTCGGGCACCGGGGCCGCGAGGTCGCGACGCAGGTCGGAGTAGAAGCGGCGGGCGACGAACCCGACCCGCGCGTAGAGCCGCGCCTTCTCGGGCGGGTCGGTGTCCTCCCCGAAGACGGCGAGCCGCGCGGGCAGCTCCTTGCCGCTCGCGGCGAGCACCTGCCGGGCGCGTGCCACCTGCCAGGCGAGCACCTCGCGTCCGATCCCGCGCCCCCGATGGGTCGGGTGGACGCCGCCGCCGAGGAACGCCCGCACGGTGCGCGCGTCCCCCGGGTTGGTGTCGACCATCCCGTAGGCGCGCAGCGTCCCGTCGGTGTCGACGCCGACGATCGAGTCGGCCGCGACGTCGCGCCACGGCGCGGTGAAGATCTCCTCGATCTCCGCGAGCGTCTCGCGGTACGGCTCGTCGTCCACCTCCGCGATGTCGTTGCGCAGGGTGAGCAGGGCCGGCGCGTCGGCGGGCGTGGCGGGGCGCCACGTGAGCCCGCCCGCGGTCACCGGCGGCAGGGTTGAGGGGGCGGCGGCGCGCTCGGCGATCGGGGCGAGCGTCGAGGGCGCCGCCTCGGCGCGGTCGGTCGTCGAGGGAGAGGACATGGCGACCACGGTAGGGGGGCCCGCGCCGTCGGGCACGTGCTTTTCCCGTTCAGTCCGCGCGCGGCGCGTCGGCCCGCTGAGACGGCTCCCCGTGCCGTGCCGCACGCGATCTACGCTGCGAGCATGCCGACCGTCGTTCCTCAGGACCTCGCCGACGCCCGCTCCCGGGCCCTCGCGGAGGCGCTGCGCACGCGCGTCGTCGTCGCGGACGGCGCGATGGGCACGATGATCCAGGAGCAGGACCCGACGCTCGAGGACTACCAGGGGCTCGAGGGCTGCAACGAGATCCTCAACGTCTCGCGACCCGACATCATCGCCGCGGTGCACGACGCGTACCTCGAGGTCGGGGTGGACGCGATCGAGACGAACACGTTCGGCGCCAACTGGTCCAACCTGTCGGACTACGACATCGACGACCGGATCCGCGAGCTCGCCGCGGCCGGGGCGCGGATCGCGCGCGAGCGCGCGGACGCCCACGCGACCGCCGACCACCCGCGCTGGGTGCTCGGCTCGATGGGTCCCGGGACCAAGCTGCCGAGCCTCGGGCACACGACGTACGCGCACCTGCGCGACACGTTCGCCGAGCAGGCCGCGGGCCTGCTGGAGGGCGGGGTCGACGCGATCCTCGTCGAGACGAGCCAGGACCTGCTCCAGGCGAAGGCCGCGGTGACGGGGTCGCGGAACGCGATGCGCGACGTCGGGCGCGAGGTGCCCGTGATCGTCCAGGTGACGGTCGAGACCACGGGCACGATGCTCATGGGCTCCGAGATCGGGGCCGCGCTGACCACGCTCCAGGCGCTCGGCGTCGACGCGATCGGCCTCAACTGCGCGACCGGCCCGGCCGAGATGAGCGAGCACCTGCGGCACCTGTCGCGGCACGCGGAGATCCCCGTGACGTGCATGCCCAACGCGGGCCTGCCGGTGCTCGGCCCGAACGGGGCGACGTACCCGCTGACGCCGGACGAGCTCGCGGCGGCGCACACCCAGTTCGTCACCGAGTTCGGCCTGGGCCTCGTGGGCGGCTGCTGCGGCACGACGCCCGAGCACCTGCGCCGCGTCGTCGAGGCGGTGCGCGCACGGCCCATCGTCGAGCGCCACCCGGAGCGCGAGAACGGCGTCGCGAGCCTGTACTCGCACACGGACCTGCACCAGGACGCGTCGTTCCTCGCCATCGGCGAGCGCACGAACGCGAACGGGTCGAAGGCGTTCCGCGAGGCGATGCTCGCGGAGAACTGGGACGAGTGCGTCGAGATCGCGCGGGCGCAGACGCGCGACGGCGCGCACCTGCTCGACGTGTGCATCGACTACGTGGGGCGCGACGGCGTCGCGGACGTGCAGCAGGTCGTCTCGCGCCTCGCGAGCGCGTCGACGCTCCCGCTCGTCATCGACTCGACGGAGCCCGAGGTCATCGCGGCGGGCCTCGAGCTCGTGGGCGGGCGCGCCGTCGTGAACTCGGTGAACTTCGAGGACGGCGACGGGCCGACGTCGCGGTTCGCGCGGATCATGCCGCACGTCGTCGAGCACGGGGCGGCCGTGGTCGCGCTGACGATCGACGAAGAGGGCCAGGCGCGCACCGCGTCGGGCAAGGTGGGGATCGCCACGCGGCTCGTCGAGACGCTCACGCGCGACTGGGGCCTGCGGGTCGACGACATCATCGTCGACGCCTTGACCTTCCCCATCGCCACCGGCCAGGAGGAGACGCGGCGCGACGCGATCGAGACGATCGAGGCGATCCGCGAGATCACGCGTCGCTACCCCGGCATCCACACGACGCTCGGGGTGTCGAACGTGTCGTTCGGCCTCAACCCCGCCGCGCGCACCGTGCTCAACTCGGTCTTCCTCCACGAGGCGGTCGAGGCGGGGCTGGACTCCGCGATCGTGCACGCCGCGAAGATCCTCCCCCTCGCGCAGATCCCCGCCGAGCAGCGCGAGGCCGCGCTCGACCTCGTGTGGGACCGGCGGCGGTACGACGACGAGGGGAACCTCGTGCACGACCCGCTCGCCCGGCTGCTCGAGCTGTTCGACGGCGTGGACTCGGCGGCGCTCAAGGACCAGCGCGCGGCGGAGCTCGCGGCGCTGCCCGTCGGCGAGCGGCTCGAGCGGCGGATCGTCGACGGCGCGCGCAAGGGTCTCGAGGAGGACCTCGACGCGGCGATGGCGTCCGGGATCAAGGCGCTCGAGATCGTCAACGACCACCTGCTCGAGGGCATGAAGGTCGTGGGCGACCTGTTCGGCCGCGGCGAGATGCAGCTCCCGTTCGTGCTGCAGTCCGCCGAGGTCATGAAGACGGCGGTCGCCTACCTCGAGCCGCACATGGAGAAGATCGAGGGCTCGAGCGGGTCCAAGGGCACGATCGTGCTCGCGACCGTGCGCGGCGACGTGCACGACATCGGCAAGAACCTCGTCGACATCATCCTCACCAACAACGGCTACACGGTCGTCAACATCGGTATCAAGCAGCCGATCTCCGCGATGATCGAGGCCGCCGAGGAGCACGACGCCGACGTCATCGGCATGTCCGGGCTGCTCGTGAAGTCCACCGTCGTGATGAAGGAGAACCTCGCGGAGCTCACGTCGCGGGGGCTCGCCGGCCGCTGGCCGGTCCTGCTCGGTGGCGCGGCGCTCACGCGCACCTACGTCGAGGACGACCTCGCGGGCCAGTTCCCGGGCGTCGTCCGGTACGCGCGCGACGCGTTCGAGGGCCTGCGTCTCATGGAGCCGCTCGTGCGCGTCGCGCGCGGCGAGTCGCCCGACGCCGTCGGGCTGCCCGCGCTGAAGAAGCGCCGGCACGCCGTGGTCACCGTGACCGAGACGCCCGTCGAGGACCTGCCCGCGCGGTCCGACGTCGCGGCCGACAACCCGGTCCCCGCTCCCCCGTTCTGGGGCACACGCCTCGTCAAGGGCGTCCAGCTCGCCGAGTACGCGGCGTTCCTCGACGAGCGCGCGACGTTCATGGGCCAGTGGGGGCTCAAGCCCGGCCGAGGCGACGACGGTGCGTCGTACGAGGAGCTCGTCGAGACCGAGGGGCGCCCGCGCCTCAACGCCTGGTACGAGCGGATCCGCACCGAGGGCGTCGTCGACCCGTCGGTCGTGTACGGGTACTTCCCGGTGTGGTCGGAGGGCGACGACGTGGTCGTCGCACACCACGGCGCCGGGCTCGCGGGCATCGGCGCGCCCGACGGCGGGTCGGGCGGCGAGCCGGGGACCGAGCGGCTGCGCTTCACGTTCCCGCGTCAGCGCCGCGACCGGCACCTGTGCCTCGCCGACTTCGTCAAGCCGAGGTCGTGGGTCGAGGAGACGGGCCGGTACGACGTGCTGCCCGTCCAGCTCGTCACCATGGGCGCGAGCGTCGACCAGCACACCGCGAAGCTGTTCGCCGGGAACCACTACCGCGAGTACATGGAGCTCCACGGACTGTCGGTGCAGCTCACCGAAGCGCTGGCCGAGATGTGGCACTCGCGCGTGCGCGCCGAGCTCGGGTTCGCCGACGAGGACCCGACCGAGGTCGAGGGCATGTTCAAGCTCGAGTACCGCGGCGCCCGCTTCTCGCTCGGCTACCCGGCGTGCCCGGACATGGAGGACCGCACGAAGGTCGTCGAGCTCCTGCGGCCCGAGCGGGTGGGTGTCGAGCTCTCCGCGGAGCTCCAGCTCCACCCGGAGCAGTCGACCGATTGCTTCGTGTTCCATCACCCCGAGGCCAAGTACTTCAGCGTCTGACGATCGCCAGCCGCGGGGCGTCCTGCCGGGGCGAGCGGGGAGCAGCGTCAGGACCACGTCCACGTGCCCGTGACCTGCTCGATGAGCTCGTCGCCGTTGTCGTACGGGGTGACGATCGCGATCACGAAGAACTGGACCTCGTCCGTGCCCGACGCGAACCGCTCGGGTGCGAAGGCGGTGATGAAGGCCTTCGTCCGCGTCTCCTCGAAGCTCCCCTCGACCCGGGTGATGTTCGCCGGAACGCCGTCGAGGGTGGTCGCCTCGTGCAGGCTGAGGATGCTGCCGTTCTCCGCGAAGTACGAGTCCGCGAGGAGGTCGACCGCTCCCCCGAGATCGGTCCCGACCCCCCACGCCTCGGACGTCGCGACCCGCACCGGTTCGACCGACACCTGCCCGTAGACCGCCCCGACACCCGTGGGCACCACCACCCCGTCGACGACCTCGCCCCAGAGCTCGAGGGCACCGTGACAGTGTTCCTCCTGGTCCGAGGCGACGTTGTTCACGAACGCCTCCGGGCCCTCGTAGGACCAGCAGGGCGTCCGCACCGGCTGGCCCGACACGATCGCGTACTCGGCCCCGGAGGGGGTCGCCGGCTCGCCCTCGCTCCGGGACGTCGCCGCCGCCGCAGGAGTCGCGCCGTCGTCGGTCTCGGCGAAGGGCAGCGCGCAGCCGGGGACGACCGTGAGGACGACGGCGACCCCAAGTCCCGAGAGCAGGCGACCGACGGCGGCTCTCCGACGGGTGGCGAGGCGAGCACGGGGACGGTGCCCCGTGCGAGGGACCGCGGTCGTTCGCTCGTGCTGGCTCGTGCGCTCGTGCTGGTCGCGCATGATGATCCTCCTGGTCGTGGTCTCCTGGACCGGACGCTAGACGCCACGACGGCAAGGGCCCCGGTTATCTACAGGCCAGGATCCGCAACATCTCGGGACGCCACGCTGTGGCTCGGCTCATCGACCGTTTCGCGGACGAGAGAGCCTCCGCGGCCGACGCCGCCGGCGGACGGGTACAGCGGATACCGCCCGGCCGCGCGCTTCCCCCTTCGCGCCACGGGTCGTGCCTCGTTCGTTGACAGAGCCGTTGCATCTATCGACAATCGATAGATGAGACCTGCCCTCGTCGCGTGCACACGAGCACTCCTCGTCCTCGTGGCCCTCGGCACCGCGCTGTCGATGTTCCTCGCCCCCCTCCTCGCGGCCGAGGTCGGGGCGCAGCACCCGGAGGTCCGCGGCCTCGTGGTCCCGTACTCCGTGCTGGCCGTGCTGGCGTTGCTCGCGGTCGAGGTCGCCCTCGTGGCGGTGTGGCGCCTGCTCGGCCTCGCCGCCCGCGACGAGGTGTTCGACCCGCGCGCGCTGCGCTCGGTCACCGTGGTGATCGGGTGCGTGGTCACGGTCGCGACCCTCGCCGCGACGGTGTTCGGTCACCTGACCTTCGGGGCGCAGCTCGGTGGGCCGCTCGTGCTCCTCGGCCTCCTCGGCTCGCTCGTGGGCGGGGGCGCGCTGGCCCTGCTCGTCGTGGTGCTGCGCGCGCTGCTCCGCACCGCGACCGCCGACCGGCGCGAGCTGGCCGCGGTGATCTAGGTGCCGATCGTCATCGACCTCGACGTCCTCCTGGCGCGGAGGCAGATGTCCGTCGGCGACTTCGCCGCCGCGGTCGGCATCACGCCGGCGAACGTCGCCGTCCTGAAGAACGGGCGCGCGAAGGCCGTGCGCTTCTCGACGCTCGACGCGGTCTGCCGCGTCCTCGGGTGCCAGCCCGGAGACGTCCTGCGGTGGGTCCCGGACGAGCCCGACGACGCGGGACCGCCCGCCACCTGACCCGCCCGGTCGCCGCGTCGATGAGTTCGGCGACCGGACGACGTCTTACCCGTGACCGAGACCACGACGCCGCGGGAGCCGAGCCATGGGTAGCATCGAGATCGAGCTGTTCACGACCCTCGACCTCGTCGGGCAGGCGCCCGGCGGGCCGGAGGAGGACCCGGAGGGCGGGTTCGCGTTCGGCGGCTGGCAGGCGCCGCTGCTCGACGACGTCGCGGGCGAGCAGATCGCCGCGGCGTACGAGGGCACGGACGCGCTGCTGCTCGGGCGCCGCACGTACGACATCTTCGCGGCGTACTGGCCGCTCCAGGAGGGCGGGCAGGACGACGACTTCGCGGCCCTGTTCAACCGCATCCCCAAGTACGTCGCGTCGCGCGGCACACCGGACCTGCCGTGGGCCGGGTCGACGCTGCTCGGCCCGGACCTGCCCGCCGCGGTGCGCGAGGTGCGCGACCGGCACGAGCACGTCAAGGTCGTGGGCAGCCTCGACCTGGTGCAGACGCTGCTGCGCGAGAGGCTGTTCGACCGGCTCGACCTGTGGGTGCACCCGATCGTGCTCGGCACGGGCAAGACCGTGTTCGACGGCGGCGCCGTCCCCACCAACCTCACCCTCCTCGAGCCTCCCGCACCGAGCCCGGCGGGCACGGTCCTGCTGCGCTACGGCCTCGGCGACGGCACGCCGGGCACGGGCGACATGAGCGAGCCGGGACGCGGCGTCGGGCAGGACGCCTGACGCCCTGCTCGGCGCCGGACCAGCACCCCGGACGACCCACCGACCCCCAGCACCTCAGGAGGCACCCGTGGCGATCCAGCGCCTCGACAACGTGGCCGTCGTCGTCGACGACCTCGACGCGGCCGTCGCGTTCTTCATCGAGCTCGGGATGGAGCTCGAGAACCGGATGACGATCGAGGGGCGGTGGGCGGAGCGCGTCGTCGGCCTCGACGACATGCGCTCGGAGATCGCGATGATGCGCGTCCCCGGCGGCCCCGGGCGGCTGGAGCTCACGCGGTACCACGCGCCGGCGCCGCTCGACCTGGGGCTCGGCACCGCCCCGCCGAACGTGCTCGGCCTGCACCGGGTGATGTTCGCCGTGGACGACCTCGACGACACGGTCGAGCGCCTCGCCCGCCACGGCGGAGCGGTGCTGCGGGAGATCGTGCGCTTCGAGGACGCGTACCGGCTCTGCTATCTGCGGGGGCCCGGCGGCATCATCGTCGGGCTCGCGGAAGAGCTCGGGTGAGGCGCGCCGCTAGGAGGCGGTAGCCGCCTCGCCGCGCAGGATCGACGACATCTTCTTGCCGCGCGCGACCTCGTCGACGAGCTTGTCGAGGTAGCGGACCTTCTGCATGAGCGGGTCCTCGATGTCCTCGACGCGGACGCCGCAGATCACCCCGGTGATGAGCGAGGCGTTCGGGTTCCACGCAGGCGCCCGGTCGAAGAACTCCTCGAGCGTGATCTCGTCGGTGATCGCCTGCGTGAGGCCGGCGTCGTCGTAGCCGGTGAGCCAGCCGACGACCTGGTCGAGCTCGTCCTTCGTGCGTCCCTTGCGCTCCACCTTGGTGACGTAGAGCGGGTAGATGCTCGCGAAGCTCGTCCCGAAGATCCGGTGTCCCGCCATGGATGGCTTCCTCCTGCCCCGGCTGCGCCCGTCATCGGCTCGGCGCGTGCGGCCGTCCGGCACGAACCACGCTACCGGGCGGCGGGGACGGCGCGGGCGCCGACCATCACGTGCGACGCCTCGAGCCGGTCCACGAGCAGCGTCCCGGCCGCGACCAGCGGCACGAGCACGAGGTTGCCGAGCAGCATGGTGCGCAGGAACGGCAGACCTGCGACGTAGCTCGCAACGAGCCCGTCCGCTCCCGCCGGGTACCAGACGCCACGACCCTGCAGCCAGACGCCGAAGTTCGTCCACGCGAAGAACCACAGCGAGCCCGCGACGCCGAACGCCGCGCCCGCGCCGACGCGGCGCCAGCCGGTCGTGTCCCGCGCGAGCAGCGAGCCCAGCCCGACGACGAGCCACGCGCTCCACGTGAACAGCGCGATCGTCGTGTTGCCGAGCACGACGTCGGACACGACCGTCACGGCGAGCGGCACGACGAACGCCCACCGCGAGCGCAGCAGGATGGTCGCCGCGAACGTCGCCGCGGTGACGAGCTCGAGGTTCGGGGGCGCACCGAGGTCGGCGCGCACGAGCCGCCACACGACGGCGAGCGCCGCGAGCGTGACGACGAGCGCCGGCCGCCACCAGCGCAGCGCCGTGCTCTCCGAGCGCGTCACGAGGTGAACGTCTCGAGCTTCCACGTGATCTCGTCCCCGTCCTTCGTCTCGAGCGAGCCTGCTCCCACGGTAGCCATCTCGCCGTTCACGTACAGGGCCCAGAACTCGCTGTCCGGATCGGCGGCGACGCCGTCGATCGCCGTGACGAACGCGTTCTCGCCCTCACCGGTCACCTGGGCGGACGGGTCCGCCTCGAGGAGCAGGTCGAGGGCCGTCGCGCCCGCGCGCCCCTCGTAGGAGAGCTCGGGCGCGTCCTCGCCGTCGCCGGACTCGTCGTCGGGCGCCTCGTCCGTCGCGTCGTCGGCCGGGGCGCTCGACTCCTCGCCCGCGGTCGCCGTGGAGGTCGACGTGGTGTCGGCGGCGGGCTCGTCGGCGGACGAGCACCCGGCCAGCAGGCCCGCGGTGAGCAGGACGGCGGTCAGGGCGGTGAGCGGGCGCGCGGACGTGGCGCGGAGCGTTCGGAGGGTCACGGCGCCAGCGTACGGAGCGCCGCCCGGCTCGCGCCGGGTCGCCCGCCTGTCGGACGACGGCCCCTCACCCGATCTCCTCGCCCGCGACGGCCTTGGCCGCCAGCCGCTCCTCCTCGCTGACCTCCCACACCTCGTACGCGGAGTGGCCCGCGAGGAGGATGATCCCGCACCCCAGCACGAGGTCCGGCCAGCCGGACCCGGTCCACGCGGTCACGAGCCCCATCGCGATGACGGCGACGTTGACGAGCACGTCGTTGCGGGCCGACAGGAACGCGGCCCGGCTCAGCGACCCGCCGTGATGGCGGACGCGGACGAGGAGCCACGCGCACACGCCGTTGACCACGACCGCGCCGAGCGAGGCGAGGACGATCGGCAGCACCTCGGGTGCGGGCGGGTCGCCGAACCGGCGCACGACCTCCCACGCCGCGAACAGCGCGGGGACGAGGATGAGCAGCGCCAGCGCCTTGCCCAGGACCGCACGCCGCGCGAGCGGGAAGCCCAGCGCGACGGCGATGAGCAGGTTGATCGCGGTGTCCTCGAGGAAGTCCACGCTGTCGGCGAGCAGCGAGACCGAACCCGCCGCGAGCGCGACGGTGAGCTCGACGACGAAGTACGCGAGGTTGAGCCCCGCGACCAGCAGGACGGTGCGCCGCAGCTGGCGGACCAGGTCGGGGTGGCCCGCCCGTGGCGCGTCCTGCCCGGCGGGCATCGTCAGACGTCGATGCGGGCGTGGTCCAGCTCGGCTGCGCCGGCGACGATGAACTCCTTGCGCGGCGCGACGTCGCTGCCCATGAGCAGCTCGAACACGCGCTCCGCCGCCTCGGCGTGCTCGGCCGTGACGCGCCGCAGGGTGCGGTGGCGCGGGTCCATCGTCGTCTCGGCGAGCTGGTCGGCGTCCATCTCCCCCAGGCCCTTGTACCGCTGGATGTCGTCCTTGTAGCGGCGGCCCGCCTTGTCGAGCTTCTTGAGCGTCGCGGCGAGCTCGGCCTCGGAGTACGTGTAGATGTACTCGTTCTTGCGGCGCCCGGCACCGATGACCTCGATGCGGTGCAGCGGCGGCACGGCCGCGAAGACGCGCCCCGCCTCGACGAGCGGCTTCATGTACCGGTAGAAGAGCGTGAGCAGGAGGGTGCGGATGTGGGCGCCGTCGACGTCGGCGTCCGTCATGAGCACGATCTTGCCGTAGCGCGCGGCCTCGAGGTCGAACGACCGCCCCGACCCGGCGCCGAGCACCTGGATGATCGCGGTGCACTCGGCGTTGCGCAGCATGTCGCTCACGGACGCCTTCTGCACGTTGAGGATCTTGCCGCGGATGGGCAGCAGCGCCTGGAAGTCGGAGCTGCGCGCGAGGCGCGCGGTGCCGAGCGCGCTGTCGCCCTCGACGATGAACAGCTCGCTGCGCTCGACGTCGTCGCTGCGGCAGTCGACGAGCTTGGCCGGCAGCGACGACGTCTCGAGCGCGTTCTTGCGCCGCGAGATCTCCTTCTGCTTGCGCGCGGTGATGCGCGCGCGCATCTCGGCGACGACCTTGTCGAGCAGCAGCGCGGCCTGCGTCTTCTCGTCGCGCTTGGTCGAGGTGAGGAGGGCGTTCAGCTCCTTCTCGACGACGCGCGCCACGATGCCCCGCACCGGCGCCGTGCCGAGGACCTCCTTCGTCTGGCCCTCGAACTGCGGCTCGGCGAGGCGCACGGTGACGACGGCCGTCAGGCCGGCGAGCACGTCGTCCTTCTCGATGCGCTCGGACGCGTCCTTCGTCGACACCTTGAGGCGGCGCGCGTTCGTCTCGACCGCCTTGCGCAGCACCTTGAGCAGGCCCTGCTCGAAGCCACCGAGGTGGGAACCGCCCTTGGGCGTGGCGATGATGTTGACGAAGCTGCGGACCTCGGTCTCGTAGCCGGTGCCCCAGCGCAGCGCGACGTCGACCTCGCAGTCGCGCTGCACCGCCTGCGGGGTCATGTGACCGCGGTCGTCGAGCACCGGGACGGTCTCCGTGAACGAGCCCGAGCCCGTGAGGCGCCACGTCGCGGTGACGGGGGTGTCCGGCGCGAGGAAGTCGACGAAGTCGACCGACCCGCCCGTGTGCACGAACGTCTCCTCGTGCGGCCCGGACTCCCCCGGCGTCCCGGGCACGCCGCGCTCGTCGCGCACCGTGATCTCGAGACCGGGGACGAGGAACGTCGTCTGGCGCACGCGCGTGACGAGCTCGTCGTAGGAGAAGACGGCCGTCTTGAGGAAGATCTGGCGGTCCGCCCAGTAGCGGACGCGCGTGCCGGTGACGCCGCGCTTCGTCTTCCCGACGACCGCGAGCTCGGACCCGGACACGAACGGCTCGAACGGGGCGTCCGGCGTCGGGCCGGTCTTCGGGTCGCTGAACACGCCCGGCTCGCCGCGGTGGAAGGTCATGCGGTGCGTCTTGCCGCCGCGGTCGACCTCGACGTCGAGACGCGAGGACAGCGCGTTGACGACGGACGCGCCGACACCGTGCAGGCCGCCCGACGCGGTGTACGACCCGCCGCCGAACTTGCCGCCCGCGTGGAGCTTGGTGAAGACGACCTCGACGCCGGACAGGCCCGTCTTCGGCTCGATGTCGACGGGGATGCCGCGGCCGTCGTCCTCGACCGTCACGGAGGTGTCGGCGTGCAGCACGACCCGGATCTTCGAGCAGTTGCCCGCGAGCGCCTCGTCGACCGAGTTGTCGATGATCTCCCAGAGGCAGTGCATGAGACCGCGCGAGTCGGTCGTGCCGATGTACATGCCCGGGCGCTTGCGCACGGCCTCGAGGCCCTCGAGCACGGACAGGTGCCGAGCGGTGTAGCTGGACTCAGCGGAGGTGGTCGTCACGGCGGCAAGCCTAGACGAGGGCGCCCACAGCGCGGTGCTGCCCCGCCGCGCTGCCGCGGACGCCGCGCGATCCGGCGGGATGCGGCGGGATGCGGCGGGATGCGGCGGGATGCGGCGGGATGCGGCGAGATGCCGGCGGGAGGCCACGGCGCGGGTGAGCGCGCTTCGCGGGTAGCGAACCCGGCGCTCCCCCGGGACGAAACCTCAGGAGGGGATGGTTTGATGTTCATGTGACTGCTACGACGACCACCACCGAACCGCTGACCGCGGCCGACCGCTGCGACCGCTGCGGGGCCCAGGCGTACGTCCGTGTGGTCCTGCCGAGCGGCGAGCTGCTGTTCTGCGGCCACCACGCGCGGGCGCACGCGGATGCCTACACCGACCTCGCGACGTCCATCCAGGACGAGACCGACAAGCTGCTCGCGGAGCACGGCGCGCGCTGACGCGCCGGTCCGCCGAGCACCGTCCCGCGCCAGGAGCGCACGACCGCGGGGACCGGCTCCACCGCCCGGTCACCCGCGACGACCACCTCAGAGACAGACCTCAGACACGACGAAGGCCCCGAGGAGATCTCCTCGGGGCCTTCGTCGTGCGACGACGGCGGGCGGCCGGTGGCGTGCACCGGCCGCCCGCCGCGACGCGTCAGTCGAGGTAGTCGCGCAGGACCTGCGAGCGGCTCGGGTGGCGCAGCTTCGACATGGTCTTCGACTCGATCTGGCGGATGCGCTCACGCGTCACGCCGTAGACCTTGCCGATCTCGTCGAGCGTCTTGGGCTGCCCGTCCGAGAGGCCGAACCGCATCGAGACGACGCCCGCCTCGCGCTCGCTCAGCGTGTCGAGCACCTGGTGCAGCTGCTCCTGCAGGAGCGTGAAGCTCACCGCGTCCGCCGGGACGATGGCCTCGGAGTCCTCGATGAGGTCGCCGAACTCGGAGTCGCCGTCCTCGCCGAGCGGCGTGTGCAGCGAGATGGGCTCGCGGCCGTACTTCTGGACCTCGACGACCTTCTCCGGGGTCATGTCGAGCTCCTTGGCGAGCTCCTCGGGCGTGGGCTCCCGGCCCAGGTCCTGCAGCATCTGACGCTGCACGCGCGCGAGCTTGTTGATGACCTCGACCATGTGCACCGGGATACGGATGGTGCGCGCCTGGTCCGCCATCGCGCGCGTGATCGCCTGGCGGATCCACCACGTCGCGTACGTCGAGAACTTGTAGCCCTTGGTGTAGTCGAACTTCTCGACCGCACGGATCAGACCGAGGTTGCCCTCCTGGATCAGGTCCAGGAACAGCATGCCGCGACCCGTGTACCGCTTGGCCAGCGACACCACCAGACGCAGGTTCGCCTCCAGCAGGTGGTTCTTCGCCCGCTTGCCGTCGTGCGCGATCCACTGCAGCTCACGCTTGAGCTTGCGGTCCAGGTCGTCGCCCTCGGCCGCGAGCTTCTCCTCCGCGAACAGACCGGCCTCGATCCGCTTCGCGAGCTCGACCTCCTGCTCCGCGTTCAGCAGCGCGACCTTGCCGATCTGCTTGAGGTAGTCCTTGACCGGGTCGGCCGTCGCACCCGCGGTCACGACCTGCTGGACCGGGGCGTCGTCCTCGTCCGCGTCGGAGACGACGAAGCCGGTCTCCTCGGGCTCGTCGCTCGGCGCGGCGGCGGCAGCCTTCTTGGCGCCCGGCTCCGCAGCCTCCTCGTCCTCGGTCACGTCGATCTCGAGGTCCTCGATCTCGACCTCGGCGTCGTCCTCGTCGTCGTCCTTCTTCTTGGCGCGCGCGGGCGTCGCCTTGGACTTGGCGGGGGCCTTGGCCGCGGTCTTGCGGGCGGCGGGCTTGGCGGGGCCGGTCGACGAGGTCTCCGCACCCTCGGCGTCGGCAGCCGGGGCGGCCTTCGTCGTGGTCGTGCGCTTGGTCGCCGACGCGGACTTCGTCGCGGCGGGCTTGGTGCGCGCCGTCGTCGTGCTGCGCGGGGAAGCCGCCGCGGCCACCTTCGTCGTGGTCGGGATGTCGACCTCGACGCCGGCGCCCGCGAGCGCGCGGAAGACCGCCTTCAGCCGCTTGGCGTCGTTGACGGCAGCCTGCTCGCACGCGGTGCGGAAGCTCTCGGCGTCGACGCGACCGTTCGCGCTGCCGCGCCGCAGGAGCTCCTGCAGGGCGGGGTGCTCGAACTCTCGCGGGAGTGCGGAAATCGGGGTTGAGGGCGCCACAAACCGACCTTTCGGCAATCATGGGGGGCGGTAGGGCCGCCGGAGCGGGGACGTGAACCGTGAAGTGCGGGCTGCTCTGGACTCTCACGGTGAGTCGTCGGGCTCTGGCGGACTACCTATATTGTACCGGCGATCCGTGCGCCGGACGCCGCGACACGGGGTGATGTCGGACCTGGCCGTCTCCCGACGGCCCGGCGCACCACGCCGTCACGACGTTCGTCACCCGGATTCGTGACGTGTACAACGGGCCGGGGCCCCGGAAGATTCCCCCGCCCGCGCTGCCCTCACCCTGCGCGCTCCGCGCGCCGGACCGCAGGGATCCCCGTCCGCGCCGACGCGCGGGCCGGGTCAGACGCCGGCGGGCCGCTCGGGCTTCACGGCCAGCACGGGGCAGGGCGCGTCGAGCAGGATGCGCTGGGCGTTCGAGCCGAGGATGAGCTTGCCCACGGGGCTGCGCCGACGCAGCCCGATGACGATGAGTTCCGCCGACGACCGCTCCGCGGCGCCCACGAGGTCGTCCGCGAGGTCCGCCGAGCCCTGCTCGCGGCGCAGCGTCGTGCCCGTCCCCTCGAGGCGCGCCTCCACGCGTCGCAGGTCGTCCTCGTGCGCGGCGACGAGCTCGGGAGTCGACATGGAAGCCTCGGTCACGACGACGACGAGGTCGGTGCCGCGCCGGACGGCCTCGGTGGCCGCGCTGTCGAGAGCCTCGCGACCCTCGGGCGTGCTCAGGTGCGCGACGACGACGCTCATGTGTCCTCCGGAGACGGCTCGTGGGTGCGGCCGGCCGCGGGGGCGACCGCAGGTCGTGTTGCCTCGAACCTACCCGACGTCGTGCGTGTCGGCGCACGCGTCGGCGCGGACCCAGCCCGGCGGGACCCCGGCGTCGAGCGCGCTCGCGAGCAGCAGCGCGAGCCGGTACGTCGGGTCCTCCGCGAGCGCCTCGGCCAGCCGCCGACGGGCCCGGCCGCCGTCGCCGTGCCACCAGGCCACGAGCGCCAGGAGCGTCAGCGCGGGCGCGGTGCTCCCGCGCGGGGCGTGGGCGACGACGGCCTCGAGCACGGCCCTCGCCGGCCCGGTGACCGCCGGGTCGGGCGCGAGGCCTGCGCCCGGGTCCACGACGGCCGCGATGGCACGGCCCGTCCCGGCGTCCACGTCCCCGCCCCGCACGGTGCGGTCCGGCAGGTCGTCGGTCCCCGGCACGAGGGACAGGAGCACGGCGTCGCGCACGGGGACCGACTCGAGGCCCGCGGCCAGGCGCCCGAGGACCGTCGCGGCGGGCACCGCGGCACCGGCGCCGTCGCCGACCGGCCCGCCGTCGGTACGCCCGCCGTCCCGCGCCCGGTCGCGCGCGACGACCTGCGCGACCGCGGTCCGCCACAGCGCGAGGGCGGACACCCGGGCTGCGACCCGGGACGCGACGTCGTCGCCGGCCGCCACGGACCGGGCGCGGTCGCGCGCCCGCCGTGCCGCGCGCGCGGCACGGCGCCGCGCGTCCGCCCCCGCGGGCGGGATCCGCAGCGCTTCCTCGCGCGAGTCCGCGAGCGCCGCCCCGGACAGCACCATGTGCGCGCCGACCTCGCTCGACTCGAGCTCGCGCAGCGACCTTCCCTCCGGCGGGCAGCAGTCGTCCTCGGCGCAGTCGAGCGCGTACCAGCCCGTCGACGACACGACCCACGCCTCGACGGGCCCGTGGTGCGGCTCGGCGGCCTCGCGGCAGTGCTCGACGGCGGCCCGCACCCGCGCGGCCGCGACGCCCGACGCGCGCAGCGGCGCGTCGGAGTAGACGACGAGCACGACGCGGCGTGCGCCGTCGGCCGCGAGGTGCCCCACGACGGACCGCGCGAGCTGCGGCCCGTGCTCGACGTCCGCCGCGTCGGCGACGTCGACGCGCACGACGAGACCGATGCGGCCGCGCGGTGGCCGCAGCCCCACGAGGACGACGCTGTCCTGCGGTCGGTAGCCGAGCCGGAAGGGGACGTAGGCGAGGAGCTCGCGCGGGCCCTGGGCCCGGATGAGGGTCGTCATGCGCCCATCCCAGCCGGTCGGGACGGCGTGCGGGGCGCCCGCCGCCCGGCTGTGGACGATGCGGGGCGCGTACCTGGGGCTGTGGTCGGCCCCCGACCTCGGTGGTGGCTCGCGCACGCGCGGGTGACTACGGTGTGCGCGTGCCACCACGAACCCGCGCCGCCGCGCACCCGGCGCTCTCCCCTGCCGGCCGGGCCGCCGTCGTCCTCGTCGCTGCCGTGCTGGGCTCGACGCTGGCGGGGTGCCAGGCGGACCTGGCCGACGTGCAAGGCGCCGCGGCACCCCGGGAGGAGCAGCCGGCGCCGGACGCCGACTCCGGCGCGCCGGGCACGCCGCTGCCCGACTACGACGCCGCCTCGGCGGTCGGGGACCTGGTGGAGGGTTTCCCCGCCGCGCTGGTCCCGGTGGCGCCGGGCGCCGAGGTGCTCGCGAGCTCGGCGCGGCCGTCGCAGGACGGCGCGCTCGTGGACGTCACGCTGAACCTGCGCTCGACGGACACGGTCGAGGCGCTCACCGCCTACTACACCGACACGCTGGGCCCGGCCGGGTTCGAGGTGTCGCCGTCGACCGTGCCGAGCGCGCTCACCTCGCTCACCACGTTCGTCCGCACGACCGCGCCCGAGGCCCCGACCGAGTCGGTCGCCGTCGGCGTCTTCGACGACGAGACCGAACGCCTCGTGACGATCAGCGGCCAGGTCGTCCCCGGCTGAGGCGCCGCGCCGCCCGCCCGCGACGAGACCGGGCGGGCAGGGTGTCGCCCGCTCCGCATAGGCTGCCCCCGTGCCGAACCCGTCGCTGCCGACCTCGCCCTCCGTCCCTCCCCAGGCGTCCGAGGACCTCACCGACCCGAGCCCCGCCGCGCTCGTCGACCGCGAGGGGGTGCGCGCAGGCGTCGACGACGCCCTGCACGCCTCGACCGCGGCGATGCGCGCCGAGCTCGCCGGGACCCACCCGGACACGGACGTGCTCGCCGACGCGACGCAGGAGCTGCTCGCGGGCGGCAAGCGCCTGCGCGCCGCGTTCTGCTACTGGTCGTGGCGCGCGCACGGCGGTGACGCAGCGGGCCCGCACCGACCCGCGGTGCTGCGCGCCGGCGCGGCGCTCGAGCTCTTCCAGGCGGCGGCGCTCTTCCACGACGACGTCATGGACTCCTCGGACACCCGCCGCGGGCGCCCGACGGCGCACCGCGCCTTCGCGGCGCGCCACCGCGACCTCGGCTGGTCCGGCGACGGCGCGCGGTACGGCGAGAACGCCGCGATCCTGCTCGGCGACCTCGCGCTCATCGCGAGCCACCGGGAGCTCGGCGACGCGCTCGACGCCCTCGCACCTGCGGTCGCCACGCGGTCGCGACGCGTGTTCGGCCGCATGCAGACGGAGGTCACGGCCGGCCAGTACCTCGACGTGCACGCGCAGGTCCTGCCGTGGGGCGAGGACCCGGCGGCCGACGAGGAGCGGGCCCGGGCCGTCATCCGCTCGAAGTCCGCGCGCTACAGCGTCGAGCACCCCATCGCGCTCGGCGCCGCGCTCGCCGGGGCCGACGACGACGCGGTCGCCGCGACGAGCGCGTTCGGCCTGCCCGTGGGCGAGGCGTTCCAGCTCCGCGACGACGTGCTCGGCGTCTTCGGCGACGCGCAGGTCACCGGCAAGCCGGCCGGCGACGACCTGCGCGAGGGCAAGCGGACGGTGCTCGTCGTGCGCGCGCTGGCCGCGGCGACGCCCGCTCAGCGCGAGCTGCTGCTCACGCACCTGGGCGACCCGGACCTCGACCCGGCCACGGTGGAGGACCTGCGCGCCGTCCTCGTCGAGACGGGCGCGCGCGACGCCGTCGAGTCGCTCATCGCGGAGCTCACCGAGCGCGCCGCAGCCGCCCTCGACGGGGCCGGGCTCGCGGAGCCGGGCGCGAGGATGCTCGCGCTGCTCGCGCGCGCCGCCGTCGAGCGCACGGCCTGACCGCACCGCCGCCCGTCGGCCCGGACGATCGGGCCGACGGCGGAACGCGTCAGAGCTCGGACTGCGCCACGCGGCGCACGCGCGCCTTGTGCCCGCTGAGGAGGGTGTCGAACGGGGCCTCGCCGAGCTCGTCGTGCGGCGTGAAGAGCCACTCGAGGATCTCGGCGTCGTCGAAGCCGGCGTCGGTGAGCACGACGATGGTGCCCTGCAGGCTCGACAGGACACCCACGCGGCCGCTCTCGTCCGGGCGGCCGGCGTTCGCCGGGTCGACCAGGTGCAGCGGCACGAGGAAGCGCGCCGGGACCTGGAACGTCGTGCGCTCGCCGCGCTTCACGCCCACGACGCGCCGCTCCTGCACGAGGCGGCGCACCTTGCCGACGTCGGTGCCGAGCGCCTCGGCGACGTCGGGGAGGGTCAGCCACTCGCCGACGAGGTCGTCGAGCGTGGGGCGGGGGCTGGTGTCGCGATCGGTCACCGGGCAAGCCTACGGCGTGCCTCCACACGACACCCACGCCGTGCGCGCCGCGCTCACCGGATCGTGACACCCGGCCACCTAGACTCTCCCCGTGGCCACCGTGACGACCGATCCCCTCGTCGGCCGCCTGGTCGACGGGCGGTACGAGGTCGTCTCGCGCATCGCGCGAGGCGGCATGGCGACGGTGTACCTCGCGATCGACCGTCGGCTCGAGCGCGAGGTCGCGCTCAAGGTCATGCACCCCCACCTCGCCGAGGGCGCGTCCGGCGCCGACTTCGTCTCCCGCTTCCGCCGTGAGGCGCGCGCCGCGGCCCGCCTCACCCACCCGGGCCTCGTCGCCGTGTACGACCAGGGCCTCGACGGCGACACGAGCTACCTGACGATGGAGTACGTGGCGGGGTCGAACCTGCGCCGCACCATGCTCACCGAGCGCACCCTGACGCTGGGTCGCACGCTCGACGTGCTCGACCACGTGCTCGACGCGCTCGCCGCCGCCCACCGTGCGGGGCTCGTGCACCGCGACATCAAGCCCGAGAACGTCCTGCTCGACACCGAGGGCCGGCTCAAGGTCACCGACTTCGGTCTCGCGCGCGCCGTGAACGAGGTGACCGCGACGACGACGGGCACGATCCTCGGGACCGTCGCCTACCTCTCCCCCGAGCTCATCGCGACCGGCACGTGCGACGCCCGCACCGACGTCTACGCGGCGGGCATCCTCGCGTACGAGATGCTGCTCGGCACCGTCCCGCACACCGGCACGACGCCGATCCAGGTCGCGTTCCAGCACGTGAACAACGACGTGCCGCCGCCGTCGGACGTCGCCCCGTGGATCCCGCCCGAGGTCGACGACCTGCTGTGCGCGCTCGCCGCGCGCGACCCCGCCGACCGTCCGGCCGACGCCGGCGCCGCGCTCGCGCTCGTGCGCTCGACCCGGGCCGCGCTCGACCCGGCCGACCTCGAACGGCGCGTCGACCCGCCCGCCGGGGGGTCCGCCGTCGTGCCGCCCCCGCCGGGTCCGGGCCCGCGGACCGAGCCCGACGACCCGTCCGCCGCCGTGACCGCGTCCCTCGCGGCGCTCAGCCTGCGCGACCGCGAGGCCGCGGGCCTCACCGAGCCGCTCGCCGTCGGGCACGTCGTCGCGCCGACCACGCGGCCCGGCCCGCCGCCCCCTGCTGCCCCGGCGCGGCGACGTGGCCACGGCCGCGTGGTCGTCTGGTCGCTCGTCGTCCTCCTCGTCCTCGCGGGCGTCGGCGGCGGCGCCGCGTGGTGGTTCTCGTCCGGGCCGGGCGCCTACACCCAGGTCCCGGACGGCCTCGTCGAGGCGTCACGCCCGGAGGCCGTCGCGATCCTCGACGACGCGGGCCTCTCCCACACGGTCGAGGAGCGCTACGACGACGCCGTGCCCGAGGGCGCCGTCGTGGCGACCGACCCGGCGTCCGGCGAGGACGTGCGCAAGGACGGCAGCGTGCAGCTCGTCGTGTCGAAGGGCGTGCGGATGCTCACGGTGCCGACCGGCCTCGTGGGCGCGACGCAGGAGGAAGCGGCCGCCGCGATCGAGGGCGCCGACCTGACGCTCGGCGACCCCGTCGCCACGCCGCACGACGAGGTGCCGTCGGGCCAGGTCATGGCGGTGAAGGACCCCGACGGCAACGTCATCGAGGAGGGCGCCACGATCCGGCACGACGTGCCGGTGGTGCTCACCGTCTCGTCCGGGCCCGCGCCCGTCGTCGTGCCGCAGGTCACGGGCGCCGCGAAGGACGCCGCGGTCGCCGCGCTCGAGGAGCAGGGCCTCGTCCCCGCCGTCACGGAGGAGTACTCCGAGACCGTCGGCGCAGGGCTCGTGATCCGCCAGGACCCCGAGCAGGGCTCCGACGCCCACCGGAAGGACACCGTGAACGTCGTGGTGTCGCTCGGCCCCCCGCTCGTCGATGTCCCGAACGTCAGCACCCGCAACGTCGCCGACGCCGAGAAGGCCCTGAAGGACTCGGGCTTCCAGGTGGAGATCCGCTACCCGCAGGGCATCCACCCACTCAACATCGTCTACGCCCAGGACCCCCCGGGCGGTGACGGGCGCACCGCGCCCAAGGGCTCGACCATCGTCCTCAACGTCTTCTGACCTCACGACCCGCGCAGACGGCTGTGGCCCGCCCCGACCACGGGACGGGCCACAGCCCTGCGCTCGACGGGAGACGGCAGTCCCCGCGCCCTCAGCCGCGCAGCATCTCCGCGACCTGGAACGCCATCTCCAGCGACTGCTGGTGGTTGAGGCGCGGGTCGACGAGGGTCTCGTAGCGCAGGGCGAGCCCCGCGTCGTCGATCTCCTCGCTCCCGCCCAGCACCTCGGTCACGTCGTCGCCCGTGAGCTCGACGTGCAGCCCGCCCGGCACGGTCCCCGCGGCGCGGTGCACCTCGAAGAAGCCGCGCACCTCGTCGAGGACGTCGTCGAACCGGCGCGTCTTGTAGCCGCTCGCGGACGTGATGGTGTTGCCGTGCATGGGGTCCGTGACCCACGTGACGGGCACGCCCGCGCGCGCCACGGCCTCGACGAGCGGCGGGAGCGCGCCGCGCACGTTGCCCGCGCCCATGCGCGTGACGAAGGTCAGGCGGCCCTCGACGTCGTCGGGGTTGAGACGGCGGGCGAGCTCGAGCGCGACGTCGGGCGTCGTCGTCGGGCCGAGCTTGACCCCGATCGGGTTCGCGACGCGCGAGAGGAAGTCGACGTGCGCGCCGTCGAGCTGGCGCGTGCGCTCCCCGATCCACAGGAAGTGGGCCGACGTGTCGTACGCGTCCCCCGTGCGCGCGTCCCGGCGCGTGAGCGCGCGCTCGTAGTCCAGCACGAGCGCCTCGTGGCTGACGAAGAACTCGACGGTGCGCAGCGCGTCGAAGTCGGCGCCGCACGCGTCCATGAAGCGGATCGCGCGGTCGATCTCGGACGCGGTCCGCTCGTACCGCGCGTAGGCGGGGTTGCGCATGAAGCCGCGGTTCCACTCGTGGACCTGGCGCAGGTCGGCGAAGCCACCGGTCGTGAACGCGCGCACGACGTTCCACGTCGCCGCGGAGATCTGGTACGCCTGGACGAGGCGCTCCGGGTCGGGGATGCGCGCCTCGGGCGTGAAGGCGTGCCCGTTGATCATGTCGCCGCGGTACGCGGGCAGGGTCACGCCGTCGCGCGTCTCCGAGTCGGAGCTGCGCGGCTTGGCGTACTGCCCCGCCATGCGGCCCATCTTGACGACGGGCATGCTCGCGCCGTGCGTGAGGATGACCGCCATCTGGAGGATGGTGCGGATCTTGTTGCGGATCCGGTCGGCGTTCGCCTCCGCGAACGTCTCGGCGCAGTCGCCCCCCTGCAGGAGGAACGCCTCGCCCCGCCCGGCCGCGGCCAGGCGGGAGCGCAGCGTGTCGGCAGCCGCCGGCACCACGAGCGGCGCGGAGGCCGCCAGCCGGTCACGGACGGCGTCGAGCGCCGCCTCGTCCGGCCACGTCGGCTGCTGGAGCGCGACGAGCGTGCGGAAGTGGTCGAGCCCGGAGTCGGTCCCCGGCTCGCTCGTGGTGGTCATACGGCGTCCCCTGACGAGGTTCCTGGTGCGGTGGTGCCGGTCAGTGGGCCGCGGGCGCCGCGGGCACGAGCGGCTGGCCGATGCCCTCGAGGAGCTCGCCGAACCACTGCTGCGACACGTCGAACGCCTTGCCGCCGGCGATGCGCGGGAACTCGATGGCGCGCAGGCGGTCGCCGTTCTCCTCGTCGTGGCCGATGACGCCCGACTCGCCGCGCAGCGCGCACTCGACCGCGAGGTCGGTCATCGACTTGATGAGGCGCAGGTCCTCGGCGTTCGCGGCGGCCGCGCGCGAGAAGTAGCCGGACTTCTGGACCATGACCTTCTCGGCGCCCAGCTTCTCGGCGAACTGCTTGGCGAACCACTGGCCGGGGTTGACCGTGTCGAGCTTGACGTGGCCGAACGGGTCGCGCTGGACCTCCTCGCCCGCCGCCTCGAGCTGCGCCACGATCTCGTGCATGCCGGCGCCCTCGGACAGGAAGATGTTGACGTTGCCCTGCTCGTCCATGATCGCCTTGAGGCGCTCGGCCTCGGCGTCGATGTCGAGCGCGAGCTCCGGCAGGAAGACCGCGTGGACGTCCCAGCGCTCGCGCGTCAGGCCGAGGGCCGGAGCCCACTCCTGGGCGTCGAGCCACTTGCGGTACTCGGCGGCGGACGCCGCGGTGAGCCAGCCGCAGTGCCGGCCCATGACCTCGTGCACGATGAGCATGCGCGGGCCCGAGCGGTGCTCGCCGATGACGTTGGCGGCGAAGCCCGCGGCCTCCTCGGCGGCGGTCCACGCACCGAGCGACTGACGGATCGGGATCACGTCGTTGTCGATCGTCTTCGGCAGGCCCACGACCGTGAGCTCGTAGCCGTTCTCGTGGAGGTACGCGGCGAGGTCGGCCGCGGTCGTGTTCGTGTCGTCGCCGCCGATCGTGTGCAGCACGTCGACGCCGTCCGCCTTGAGCTGCTCCGCGGCGACCTGCAGCGGGTCCTGGCCCTCCTGGACGAGGCCGCGCTTGACGCAGTCGGCCGCGTTGGTGAGCTTGACGCGCGAGTTGCCGATCGGCGAGCCGCCGAAGCGGTGCAGGATCCCCGCCTGCTTGCGCCCCTCGGAGTCCACGACGATCTTCGTGCCGGTCAGCAGGCCGTGGTAGCCGTACTGGTAGGCGATGATCTCGATCTCCGGGTCGAGCTCCGTGTACCGCTCGATGAGACCCCCGACCGCGGAGGACAGGCACGGGGCGAAACCGCCCGCGGTGAGGAGGGCGACGCGACGAACCGACATGTGAACTCAGAACCTCTCGTAGGACGGATCCTGGCCGGACGGACGCGGTCCGGCGGGGTGGCGGCGACGGGGCTCGGGCCCTGCACGGGCCCGGCGCGACCGGCCGTCGCTCAGTCTACTGACGCCGCGCCGGGCTCCGGCGGCGGTTCCGGGACCTGGACGTCCGGGGCGGGACGCCCGCCGGGGGCTCCGCCCGCCACCTCGGACTCGGTGTGGCCGGCCGCGAGGCGCGCCTTGGCCGTGGCCGCGTAGATGTCGACGTACTCCTGGCCGGACAGCCGCATGATCGCGTACTGGATCTCGTCGGCGACGGCGCGCAGGATGAAGCGGTCGTTCTCCATGCCGCGGTAGCGCGAGAAGTCGAGGGGCTCGCCGATGACGACCCCGATGCGCATCGGCGTGGGGATGACCTTGCCGATCGGCTGCGCGATGTTCGTCCCGACCATCGCGACCGGGACCACCGGGGCGCCCGACTCGAGCGCGAGGCGCGCGACGCCCGTCTTGCCGCGGTACAGCCGTCCGTCCGGGCTGCGCGTGCCCTCCGGGTAGATGCCGAACAGGTCGCCCTCGCGCAGGACGCGCAGGCCCGTCTCGAGCGCGGCCTCGCTCGCCTTGCCGCCCGCGCGGTCCACGGGGATCGTCCCGACGCCGCGCATGAAGCCCGCGGTCAGGCGGCCTTTGACGCCCGTGCCCGTGAAGTAGTCGGACTTGCCGAGGAACTGGACCTTGCGGTCGAGGACGAGCGGCAGGATGAACGAGTCGATCACCGCGAGGTGGTTGCTCGCGAGGATGGCACCGCCCTCGTCCGGCACGTGCTCGACGCCCCGCGTCCAGGGACGGTACAGGAGCCGCAGGATCGGGCCGACCATCACCTGCTTCATGAACCAGTAGAACAACGTTCCTCCTCGCGGGGTCCCGGCGCGGGACGTGCATCCGACTCTAGAGTGATTCCCATGGCCGCACCGAACGCCCAGCCGGACTCCCCGCAGCCCGACGACGTCCCCGACCCCACGCCCGACGACGCGGCGCCGGGTGCGGACCACCCTGCCGCCGACGACGGGGAGGCGACGGCGCCGCGCGACGAGGCGCCCGAGCCCGCGCTCGACGTCGACGCCCGGTGGGCCGGCATCGTGGCTGAGCTCGCGGACCTGTCCGAGCTCGACCGGTCCGAGCCGGGCGCCCGCCCGGGCGACGACCCCCGGGCCGCGCAGGACCCGGCGGCCGGGGCGCCCGAGGGCGCCCCGCGCAGCGGCCGCGACGTGCTCGGGTCCGTGCCCGTGGCGCCCTGGGTGCGCCCGACGGGGCCGCGCGACTGGCCCACGACGCCCGAGGTCGAGGACCTCGAGGAGGCCGAGAGCCACTTCGTGCCCCCGGACCCGCCGCTCGTCCTCGGGCGCGACCCGCTCCTGACGATGGCGTGGGCGCTCGTCGTCGGCGTGCCGATCCTGCTGCTCGTCGTGCTGGTCGTGGCACGCCCGTACCCCGTGCTCGTCGCGCAGGTGGGCGGCGGCGCCTTCCTCGTGGGGCTCGCGATCCTGCTCTGGCGCATGCCGCACCGGCGGGACGACGACGACCGGGGGCCGGGCGCCGTCGTCTGACGCCCGCGCCTCCCCCGCACCGCGCCCGCGCCGCCCGTCAGCGGCGCGCGAGGTCCGCGGCGCCGACGATGCCCGCCTCGTTGCCGTGCTCGGCGAGCTCGATCCGCGCCTCCGGGCGGTGCCCGCGCGCGGAGAGCTGGTCGGCGAACGCGCGCCGCACCGGCTGGAGCAGGAGGTCGCCCGCCGCACCGACGCCGCCGCCGATGACGATGAGCTCCGGGTCGAGCAGCGCCGTGACCGACGCCGCGCCCTCGCCGATCCAGCGGCCGAGGTTCGCGAGCAGCTCGACCGCGAGGTCGTCGCCCTCCTGCGCGGCCTGGGTGATCTGGGGACCGTTGAGCTTGTCCGGGTCGCCGCCGCAGATCTCGAGCAGGCGCGTCGCGCGGTCCGGCTGGGCGATGAGGGCGTTCTGCCCGTCACGCACGAGGGCGCGCCCGGACGCGTACTGCTCCCAGCAGCCCTCGTGGCCGCAGCCGCAGTAGTGCCCGCCGGGGACGACGCGCATGTGGCCGACCTCCGCCGCGACGCCCCACTTGCCGCGCACGAGCTCGCGGTCGACGACGATCGCGCCCCCGAGCCCCGTGCCGACCGTGAGCATGAGCATGTCGGTCGCGTCGCGCGCGACGCCGAACTGGAACTCCGCCCAGCCGGCCGCGTTCGCGTCGTTCTCCACGACGATCGGGACGTCGACGTCGCCGATGAGCTCGCGCACGTTGCGCGCCAGCGGGTACTCGCGCCACGCGATGTTCGGCGCGAAGAGCACCGAGGTGCGGTCCGGGCTGACGAAGCCGGCCGCCGCGAGGCCCATCGCGCCGACCTCGTGGTCGGCGGTGAGCTCGGCATAGACGTCGGCGATGGCGCGGTCGATGCTCGCGACGTCGTCGGGCTCGGTGTCGCGGCGCGTCTGGACGAGGATCTCGCCCTTCTCGTCGACGACCCCGGCCGCGATCTTCGTCCCGCCGATGTCCACCCCGATGGCGTGCATGTCCCGTCCTCTACTCGCTCGGTTCCGCTGACTGCAAGGTCTCGCTGCGGGTGCTCGCCCGCTCACGGACCACGCACGACGACGGGGCCTCGACCCCGCGCCACGGGTCGGGCCACCGGAACTCCGCGCCCGCGCGAAACGTTGCGCAAGCAGCGCACAGCACCTGAAGCCTACCGACAACGGCAGGTCTCGGGCACACGCCGCCACTGGGTAGGGTTCTCCCACCGTCGACTACTGCCACTGGAGCCAGAATGGACGAGATCAGCGCCCCACGGATCGTCGAAGTCGATCCCTCGAAGAACCTCAACGACCTCCTCGCGAGCCGCGTCGCGGCCGACCCGGCCGCGCCGATGGTCGAGCGCCGCACGGGTGCCGACGGTGCGTGGCAGGCGCTCAGCGCGCGCGAGTTCGACGCCGAGGTCGTCGCCGTCGCGAAGGGGCTCGTCGCCCGCGGCATCCAGCCGGGCGACCACGTGGGCATCATGTCGCGCACGCGCTACGAGTGGACCCTGCTCGACTGGGCGACGTGGGCGGCGGGCGCCGTGCCCGTGCCGCTCTACGAGACGTCGAGCCCGGAGCAGGTGCAGTGGATCCTCTCGGACGCGGACGTGCGCCTGCTCGTCGTGGAGACCGAGGCGCACGCGGCGACGGTCGAGGAGGTGCGCGACCAGGCCCCGGCCCTGCAGGACGTGCTGGCGATCGACGCGGGCGCGATCGCCACGCTCACGGCCGACGGCGCCGGCGTGGACGACGCCGAGATCGTGCGCCGGCGCGGCCTGGCCGACCTCGCGGACGTCGCGACGATCATCTACACCTCCGGCACGACCGGCCGCCCCAAGGGCGCGGAGCTCACGCACCAGAACTTCTACTCCCTCACGGTCAACGCCGTGGCCGCCGTGCCCGAGGTCTTCGGGGAGCCGGGCGGGCGCACGCTGCTGTTCATGCCGCTCGCCCACGTGTTCGCGCGGTTCATCGGCGTGCTCGTCGTGGCCGGCGGCACGGTGCTGGGCCACACGCCGGACACCAAGACGCTGCTCGAGGACCTCGGCACGTTCAAGCCGACGTACATCCTCTCGGTGCCGCGCGTCTTCGAGAAGGTCTACAACTCCTCGGAGCAGAAGGCGGCCGCGGGCGGCAAGCTGAAGATCTTCCACTGGGCCGCCGCGACCGCGATCGCGTACTCGCGCGCGCTCGACGAGCCGTCGGGGCCGGGCATCGGGCTGCGCCTGCAGCACAAGGTCGCGGACGCGCTCGTCTTCAAGAAGCTCCGGCACGCGCTCGGCGGTCGCGCGAAGTACGCCGTCTCGGGCGGCGCGCCGCTGGGCGAGCGGCTCGGCCACTTCTACCGCGGCATCGGCGTGCGGATCCTCGAGGGCTACGGCCTCACCGAGTCGACGGCACCGACGAGCGTCAACCGCCCCGGGAACACGAAGATCGGGACCGTCGGCGAGCAGCTCCCCGGCTGCGGCGCCCGGATCGCCGAGGACGGCGAGATCCTCCTGCGCGGGGACCACATCTTCCGCGGCTACCACAACAACGAGCAGGCGACCGCGGACGCGTTCGTCGACGGCTGGTTCCGCACCGGCGACCTCGGCTCGCTCGACGAGGACGGCTTCCTGCGCATCACCGGGCGCAAGAAGGAGATCATCGTCACCGCGGGCGGCAAGAACGTCGCACCCGCCGTCCTCGAGGACCGGATCCGCGCGCACGCGCTCGTCTCGCAGTGCGTCGTCGTGGGCGACCAGAAGCCGTTCATCGGCGCCCTGGTGACGCTCGACCCGGAGGGCCTGCCCGGCTGGGCGAGCATGCACGGCAAGGAGCCGCTGACCGTCGAGCAGGCGGCCAAGGACCCGGACGTCCTCGCCGCCCTCGACGCCGCGGTCACGCGCGCGAACCAGGCGGTGTCCCGCGCCGAGTCGATCCGCAAGTTCACGGTCCTCACGACGGACTTCACGGTCGAGAACGGCTACCTCACGCCGTCGCTCAAGGTGAAGCGCAGCGAGGTGCTCAAGGACTTCGCGGCCGACGTCGAGGCGATCTACGTCGACGGGCCCGCGCCCGTCCGCTGACACGGCCCCGGGGCCCTCGTCCCCGCGCACCACGGCCCTCCCCGGCAGCACGCCGGGGAGGGCCGCGTCGTCAGCGGCGGGCGAGCCGCGCCAGGAGCGCGTGGGCCGGGACGCACGCCGCGCCCATCGCCTGCACGTCGTCGGCGACGGCGCGGTCGCTCGTCACGACGACGACCGGGCGCCCGGGCGGCTCGGCGGCGACCAGGCGCCGGATGAGGTCGTCCGCGATCTCCCCCGACGAGAACAGCACGCGCACGCCGCGCGGGGCGTGCACCGGCCGGGGGCCGCCGTCGGCGCCGTCGAAGCACACGGTGACCTCCGTGCCGGCGGCGGCCACGCGGAGCAGGCCGGAGAGGAGGCGGTCGCGCTGGTCCGCGAGCGACAGCTCGCCGTAGCCCGTCTTCGTCACGTTGTAGCCGTCGACGACCAGGTGCGTCCGCGGGACCGACAGCAGGTCGTCGACGAGCGCCGGGTCGTCCGCCGCGCGGCCGCGCGACCCCGGCCGGGGACGCGCCGCGTCCGGCAGCCCGGCGGCGACGTCGTCGGCGGGCGTCGTGGTCGACGGGCCGAGCGCGAGCTCGCGCCGGAGCCCCGCCGCCGCGTCGACCACCGTGTCCAGCAGGAGCCGCGCGCGGGCCGTCGCGAGGTCGGCCGACGACGTCCGCGCCCGGCGTGCCACGTCCCGCTCCGCGCGCGCCCGGGCCAGCTCGACGGTGGCCGCGCGACGTTCCTCGCGCGCGTCCCGCAGCGCGACCTCGGCGGCGTCCCGCTCCCCCTGCGCCGCCCGCTCGGCGGCCCGCGCCTCGGCCCGCGCCCGGTCCGCGTCCGCGCGCAGCCGCCGCTCGGTCCGGCGTACCGCGGCGAGCTCGGCCGTCGCGGCCTCGGCGCGCGCGTCGGCGTCACGGGCACGCGCCTGGAGCTCCTCGACCTGGCGGGCGAGCCGGTCGCGCTCGCCGCGGAGGCGGGCCGCCTCGTCCCGGGCCGACCGGTCCGCCCGGAGGGTGTCGTCGAGCGAGCGGGCCTGCTCCACCTCTGCCTGCCAGCCGTCGGGCCGCAGGAGGAACGCACCCGCAGCCCGCTCGCGCACCTGCGCCGGGGACAGGTCGTCCGCGGGCCTGGCGTCGGGCTCCGGCTCGCTGTCGTGCTCGCGGGACCAGGCCGCGGCGACCGCGTGCCGGAACCCCGCGTCGTCGACCAGGGCCCGCCACAGGGGCGCCGCACCGGCCGTCGCCCGCCGCCGGGGCGCGAAGGCCCGCACCCGCTGGAGCGCGACCGGGACCAGGGCCGTGTCGAGCGCTCCGAGCGCGTCCGCCGCGGCGGCCACGAGGAGGCTGCGGACCGACGGCGGCACGTCCGGCTCCGCGGGCAGGGCGTCCTCCGGTCCGTCGGCCACCATGCGCCGCGCCTCCTCCGCACCTCGTCCGCGGGTCATCGCGGGCGCTTCGTCCCTGATCGTCCTGATTCTCTCGGTCCCACCCTATGCCGCCCGGGGACGCGCGCCCCGGCTCCCGGACTTCGTGTCGGCGGGCGGCCGACGGACCTCGCGGCGGCGGTGTCGGTGGCCCTCGCTAGCCTCGCCGCCATGTCGTCCGGACCCGCCCTCGCCGCCCCCCGCGCCGGGTCCGCACCGCAGGGCGTCCCCGTCCAGCCCACGCTCGAGGACCTGGGCACGCCGCTGCACGAGGTGACGTTCGTCGTCGTCGACCTCGAGACGACCGGCGGCTCCCCCGCGGGCGCCGGGATCACGGAGATCGGCGCGGTGAAGGTGCGCGGCGGCGAGGTGCTCGGTGAGTTCCAGACGCTCGTCGACCCCGGGGTGCCCGTGCCCGCCTTCGTCGCCCGGCTCACCGGCATCACGTCGTCCATGGTCGCCACCGCGCCCCGCATCGAGGCCGTGCTGCCCAGCTTCCTCGAGTTCGCGCGCGGCGCCGTGCTCGTCGCGCACAACGCGCCGTTCGACATCTCGTTCCTCAAGGCCGCGTGCCGCTCCGCGGGCTACGACTGGCCCGGGAACCAGGTGCTCGACACCGTGCCCCTCGCGCGGCGGGTCGTCACGCGCGACGAGGCACCGAACCACAAGCTCGCGACGCTCGCGGCCCTCTTCCGCGCCACCGTCACGCCGGACCACCGCGCGCTCGCCGACGCACGCGCCACCGTCGACGTGCTGCACGCGCTCCTCGGCCGCCTCGGCCCGCTCGGCGTGACGCACCTGGAGGACCTCGCCGGGGCGACGGACCCCGTGCCGCAGGACGTGCGCCGCAAGCGCCACCTCGCCGACGGCCTGCCGGACGCGCCCGGCGTCTACCTCTTCCGCGGCCCCGGCGACGAGGTGCTGTACGTCGGCACGTCGACGTCGATCCGGCGCCGCGTGCGGTCGTACTTCACGCGCTCGGAGAAGCGCGGGCGCATCACCGAGATGGTGCGCATCGCGCACGCCGTCACGCCCGTCGTGTGCGCGACGCCGCTCGAGGCGCAGGTCCGCGAGCTGCGCCTCATCGCCGAGCACGCGCCGCGGTACAACCGCCGGTCGCGGCACCCGGAGCGCATGACGTGGGTCCGGCTCACCGACGAGGCGTACCCGCGCCTCTCGCTGGTCCGCGACGTCCGCGCACCGGCGGCGCACATCGGCCCGTTCGCCTCGCGGCACCAGGCCCAGGCCGCCGTGGACGCCCTGCACGACGCCTTCGCGCTGCGCCAGTGCACCCGGCGCCTCCCCGTCGTCGCCTCGCCGGGCGCGACGGCGTGCGTGCTCGCCGAGATGGGCCGCTGCTCCGCCCCGTGCACGGCGACCGAGCGCGACGCGGGCTACGGCGACGTCGCGGCGGGCGCGCGCGAGGCCTTCGAGGGCGACCCGTCGCGCGTGGTCGCCGAGCTCGGGCGCCGCATCGTGGCGCTCTCGCGCGACGAGCGCTTCGAGCAGGCCGGCGAGCTCACCCAGCGCCTGCGCGCCTTCCTCACGGGCGCGGCGCGTGCGCAGCGGCTCGCCCCGCTCGCCGCGTGCGCCGAGCTCGTCGCCGCGCGCCCGACGGACGCCGGCGGGTGGGAGGTCGTCGTCGTGCGGCACGCGCGGCTCGCCGCGACGGGCGTCAGCGACCCGGGCACCGACCCGTGGCCGCTCGTGCACGCGCTCGTCGCGACGGCCGAGACGGTGGCACCGCCCGTGCCGCCGGCCCCCGCGAGCCATCCGCACGAGGCCGAGATCCTGCTGTCGTGGCTCCAGGAACCCGGGGTGCGGATCGTCGACGTCACGGGTCCCTGGGCGTGCCCGGTCCGCTCGGCCGGGTCGCACGTGGACCTCGCGGTCACGGCCCGCCACGTCGCGCGCCACGCGGAAGCCGACGGCCCCGAACTGGCCCACGCGTCGGCCGGGCCGACCGTAGAGTGGTCGCCTGACGACGACCCGTCCCCGGAGGAACCATGCTCACCGCCATCGTCCTGATCGACACCGACCCCGCACGCATCCCCGAGGTGGCGTCGGAGGTCGCGGACCTGCGCGGGGTCAGCGAGGTCTACTCGGTGACGGGCAAGGCGGACCTCGTCGCGATGGTGCGGGTCCAGGAGCACGACCAGCTCGCCGACGTCATCGCGGACCGCATCAGCAAGGTCCAGGGCGTCGTGCGCACCGAGACGTTCATCGCGTTCCGCGCCTACTCGAACGTGGACCTCGAGCAGGCGTTCGCCCTCGGCCTCGACGACTGACCGGCGGTCAGTCGCGCGCCCGCTGACTGGCCGTCAGTCGCGCGCCGCGGCCTCCGCCCAGCGGGCGAGCGCCGCGCGCGCGGCACCGGAGTCGACGCTGCGGGCCGCGACGTCGTAGGCCGCGCGCAGCCGCTCGACGAGCGAGCCCTCCGCGGTACCGGGCAGCGTGCCGTCGGCGACGAGGCCCGCGGCCGCGTTGAGCAGCACGGTCTCGCGCACCGCGCCCGGCTCGCCCGCGAGGAACCGCCGCGCGACGTCGGCGTTGTGCGCCGCGTTCCCGCCCCGCAGGTCCTCGACGGTGACGGGCGTCAGCGCGAGGTCGGCGACGGGGTCGAGGCGGTGCTCCGTCACGGCGCCGTCGCGCACCTCCCACACCGTGGCGCCGCCGGTGGCCGCGAGCTCGTCGAGACCGTCGTCTCCGCGGAACACGAGCGCCGACGTGCCGCGCCCGGCGAGCACGCCGGCGATGAGCGGCGCCATCCGGGCGTCGGCCACGCCGATCGCGGCCGCGCGCGGCTGCGCGGGGTTCGTCAGGGGGCCGAGCACGTTGAACGCCGTCGGGATGCCGAGCTCCTTGCGCGCGACGCCCGCGTGCCGCATCGACGGGTGGAACACCATGGCGAAGCAGAAGGTGATCCCCGCCTCCTGCACGATGCGCGCCACGCGGTCGGGACCGTGGTCGAGCCGGATCCCGAGCTCCTCGAGCACGTCCGCGGCCCCCGACGACGACGTCGCGGCGCGGTTGCCGTGCTTGACGACGCGCACGCCCGCGCCCGCGATGACGAGCGACGCCATCGTCGAGATGTTCACGGTGTGGGCGCGGTCGCCGCCCGTGCCGACGATGTCCACGGCGGGCCCGTCCACGGAGAAACGGCTCGCGTGCGCGAGCATCGCGTCGGCGAGGCCGGTGAGCTCGGCGACCGTCTCGCCCTTCGCGCGCAGCGCGACGAGGAAGCTCGCGAGCCTCACGGGCGAGACCTCGCCCGACATGACCTGGTCCATGGCCCACGCGGTGCGCTCGGCGTCGAGGTCGTTCCCCGCGACGAGCTCGGTGAGCAGACCGGGCCAGGTGAGCCCCGCACCCGTCGAGTCGCTCGTGGTCGAGGCGGCAGGGTGCGGGGTGGCGGTCACGGGTGGCCCTTCGGCTGGTCGGTCTCCTGGTCGGCTACCGCGTGCCGGAGGCGCGCAGCAGGTCGGCGACGGCGCGCTGGAGGGCGACCGCGTCGAACGGCCGGGGCACCGCGTCGTCGGCGAGCGACCACGATGCTAGCCAACCGTCCTGCGGCCTGCCGGTGAGGACCAGGACCGGCGGGCACGCGTAGATCTCGTTCTTGAGCTGGCGGCACAGACCCATGCCCCCGGCCTTGTCGGCCTCGCCGTCCAGGACCAGCAGGTCCCACCCGCCGGCGTCCGCCGACGCCACGACCGCCGCCGGGGTGGCCACCTCGTGCCACTCGATCTCCGGCTGCCCCGCGCCCAGCCGCCGCCCGACGGCGAGCAGCACCTGCTCGCGCACGGTCACGTCGTCGCTGTAGAGCAGGATGCGCGGCGCGCGCGGGGTCACGTCCGTGTCCCCGTGCGTCGTCGTCACGGTCGTCGTCATCGTCGTCACCGTCGCCTTCGTCGTTCCCTCGGGTGGGCCCGGGAGCGCGCGGCGCCGCGTGTGGCGGACGCACGTCCCGACTGGCATCTTGGCACGTCGGAGCGTTCCGCAGCACCCCTGCGGCGGGTCGTGCGCCGACCGGCGGCGGACCGGGGACCAAGGGCCCTGGCCCGCGCCCCGGACGCCCGGGTTTCATGGCACTCGGACGGTTTCCGTCACCAAGTGCAGGTCTCCGTGGGAAGTTCTGGAGACATTGTGAGATTCACCGCCTCCGGGCTGCCGTCTGCGTGCCGCGAAGCTGAGGTTCGTCGGCCATAATGGCTCCTGTGTCGACCGCAACGGCTGCCCCCCACGCCCATCAGCACGTGAGCGTCAACCGACCGAACCCCGTCTCGGTCGGGACGATCGTGTGGCTGGCCAGCGAGCTCATGTTCTTCGCCGGCCTCTTCGCCATGTACTTCACGGTCCGCGCCGTGATGCCCGCCGACGAGTGGGCCCTCGAGGCGGACAAGCTCAACCTGACCTTCGCGGCGATCAACACGACCGTCCTGGTGCTGTCGTCGGTGACGTGCCAGATGGGCGTGTGGGCCGCCGAGCGCTTCCAGCCCGTCCGCACCGGCTCGATCTTCCAGGTGAACCGCTGGGGGATGAACGAGTGGATGACGCTGACGTTCCTCATGGGCGCGTTCTTCATCGGTGGTCAGATCTTCGAGTACGCCGAGCTCGTCGAGCACGGCGTGTCGATCTCCTCCACGCCCTACGGCTCCGTCTTCTACATCACGACCGGGTTCCACGGCCTCCACGTCGTCGGCGGCCTGATCGCCTTCCTGTTCCTTCTCGGCCGCTCGTTCTCGGCCAAGAACTTCGGGCACCACGAGGCCACGACGGCCATCGTGACGTCCTACTACTGGCACTTCGTCGACGTCGTGTGGATCGCGCTCTTCTTCGTGATCTACATCTTGCGCTGACGTCGCGCCCGGGTTCCGCCCCGGACCGCCCACCCGCCCCCTGCTCCCCCACCTGCGAGACGAGGATCATTTCGTGAAGGCACTCGCCGCCCGCAGACACCACCGCTTCGCGCCGGTCGTGCTGCTGCTGCTGGCGCTGCTGGTCACCGGTGGCGTCTACGCCGCCTTTGCCCCGACTTCGGCCAACGCCGAGACCGCCAGCACCGAGGACATCGAGACCGGCCAGAAGCTGTTCCAGGCCAACTGCGCCACGTGCCACGGGCCGAACGCCGAGGGCACGGCCACCGCGCCCTCGCTCGTCGGTGTCGGCGCCGCGTCGGTCGACTTCCAGGTGTCCACCGGCCGCATGCCCATGCAGATGGACGGTCCGCAGGCCATCCAGAAGCCGCGCCAGTTCGACGAGGAGCAGACGGCGCAGCTCGCCGCCTACGTCGCGTCGCTCGGCGCCGGCCCCGCGATCCCCACGGACGAGCAGGTCGACGCAGCGCTGGGCGACCCGGCCAACGGTGCCGCGGTCTTCCGCACCAACTGCGCGATGTGCCACAACGCGATCGGTGCGGGTGGCGCCCTCTCCGAGGGCAAGTTCGCTCCCCCGCTGTGGGACACCTCGGAGCGCAACATCTACCAGGCGATGCTCACCGGCCCGCAGTCGATGCCGGTCTTCAACGACGCCACCGTGACGCCCGAGGAGAAGCGGGACGTCATCGCGTTCCTCGCCGAGCAGCGCGACGGCTCTGCCGGCGGCCTGTCGCTCGGGTCGCTCGGTCCGGTCAGCGAGGGCCTGTGGGCCTGGATCGTCGGAATGGGCCTCCTCATCGGGGCCGCAGTGTGGATCGGAGCGAAGTCCTCGTGAGCGACTACCAGAGCCCCCGCTCGTCCGAGTCCTCGCACCGCGAGGTCGGGCACCGCGAGGAGCACGGCACCCTCGACACGTTCCCGGACCCCGGTCTGCCGGAGCACAAGAGCCGCATGGCCGACCGCGACCCGAAGGCGTCGAAGCGCGCCGAGCGTCAGGTCGCCGCCCTCTTCGGGATCTCCGTCATCGGCACCATCGCGGCCCTCGTCGTCTACTTCGTGATCCCGCCGGACGGGACCACGGCGGGCGTCCGCCTCTCGACGGTGGCGCTCGGCGTCGCCATCGCGTTCGCCCTGCTCGGCATCGGCTTCGGCGCGGTGCACTGGGCCAAGGTCCTCATGTCCGACCACGAGAAGGTGGACGAGCGCCACCCCATCGCGAGCGACCGCGAGACGCGCACCGCCGCGCTCGCCGAGCTCGACGCGGGCGTCAAGGACTCGGGCATTGCCCGCCGCGGCGTGCTCAAGGGCGCGGTCATCTCCGCCCTCGCGCTCTTCCCGCTCACCATCGCGGTCCCGCTCGTCGGGAGCGTCGGTGGCGACTGGAACGTCTCCAAGTTCAAGCACACCCTCTGGCAGCGGGGCACGCGCCTCGCGATCGATCCCTCGGGCCGGCCCATCAAGGCCGCCGACGTCACCATCGGCTCGGTGGTCCACGTCATCCCCGAGGCCTCGCAGGAGGAGATGCAGTCCCACGAGTGGATCACGGAGAAGGCCAAGGCCGTCGTCCTCCTGGTCCGTCTCGACCCGCGCGACATCGTGTCCGAGCAGTCCCCCGCCGGGGAGAGCTGGTCGTACGACGGCATCGTCGCGTTCTCCAAGATCTGCACGCACGTCGGCTGCCCCGTCGCTCTCTACGAGCAGCAGACGCACCACCTGCTGTGCCCGTGCCACCAGTCGACGTTCGACGTGGCCGACAGCGCCAAGGTGGTCTTCGGCCCCGCGAAGCGGCCCCTGCCGCAGCTGCCGATCACCGTTGATGACGAGGGCTACCTGGTTGCGCAGAGCGACTTCCACGAGCCCATCGGCCCGAGCTTCTGGGAGCGTCTGAAGTGACCACCAGCACCGGAACCGCCGCACCTCGGGCGGCCGCACCGAAGTCAGCCGCGCCGACGACCCCCGCCGGGAAGGCCGCGGACTACCTCGACCAGCGCACCGGCATCGGTGTCGCCGTCAAGGAGTTCGCGCGCAAGGTCTTCCCCGACCACTGGTCGTTCCTCCTGGGCGAGATCGCGCTCTACTCGTTCGTCGTCCTGATCCTCACCGGCATCTTCCTGACGATGTTCTTCGTCCCGAGCATGTCCCTGGTGACCTACCACGGCGAGCCCGCCTCCATGGACGGCGTGCTCATGTCCGACGCGTTCGCGTCGACGCTGCACATGTCGTTCGAGGTCCGCGGCGGTCTGCTCATGCGGCAGATCCACCACTGGGCCGCGCTGATCTTCATGGCGTCGATCGTCACGCATATGATGCGCGTGTTCTTCACGGGCGCGTTCCGCAAGCCCCGCGAGGTCAACTGGCTCGTCGGCATGCTGCTCATGATCATGGGCCTCGCCGCCGGCTTCTCCGGCTACTCGCTGCCCGACGACGTCCTGTCGGGCAACGGCCTGCGCATCACCGACGGCGTCGTCAAGGCGATCCCGCTCATCGGCTCGTACATGTCGTACTTCATCTTCGGCGGCGAGTTCCCGGGCGAGCACATCATCCCGAGACTGTTCACGGTCCACATCCTCCTGGTGCCGGGCCTGATCCTCGCGCTGGTCGCGCTCCACCTGTTCTTCGTCGTGCTCCACAAGCACACGCAGTACCCGGGTGGCGGCCGCACGGACACCAACGTGGTCGGCTTCCCGCTGTTCCCCGTGTACGTCGCGAAGGCCGGCGGCTTCTTCTTCGTCGTGTTCGGCATCCTCGCCCTCATGGGCGGCACGATGGCGATCAACAACGTCTGGAACTACGGCCCCTACGATCCGTCACCGGTCTCCGCGGGAGCACAGCCCGACTGGTACATGCTGTTCCTCGAAGGGTCCTTGCGACTCATGCCGGGGCAGACGGAGTTCGTCATCGGCGGGTACACGCTGTCGCTGAACGTCCTCATCCCCGCGGTCGTCGTGCCGGGCCTGCTGTTCACGTTCCTCTTCGTCTACCCGTTCCTCGAGTCCGCGGTGACGAAGGACAAGCGCGAGCACCACGTCCTCGACCGCCCGCGCAACGTGCCGGTTCGCACCGGCCTGGGCGTCGCGTTCCTCACGGCGTTCATCATCCTGGCGCTCGCCGGGTCGAACGACCTCATCGCGACGCACTTCCACATGTCGATCAACACGATCACCTGGGCCTTCCGGATCCTGATCTTCGTGGGCCCCTGGTTCGCGTTCTGGGTCACCAAGCGCATCTGCCTCGGGCTGCAGCGCAAGGACCGCGAGCTCGTGCTGCACGGCCACGAGACCGGCCGGATCGTCCGGTTCGCGCACGGCGAGTACATCGAGGTCCACCGCCCGCTCGACGAGCAGGAGCGCTGGCTGCGGGTCAACTACTCCGCCCACGCCCCGCTCGAGATCGAGCCGGCGACGGACTCCCGCGGCGTGCGTCGCAAGGGCTACAAGAAGGACAAGCGTCTCCAGCGCCTGTCGCGGTTCTTCTACGAGGACCGCATCGAGCCCGTGACGCCGGCCGAGCTCGCCGCCGCCCACTCGCACGGTGAGCACGACGCCCTCGAGAGCACGAGCCACGAGCAGATCGAGGCCGGGACCGCCCCCGTCGGCGGCGGTCGGGACCTCGTGGAGCCGGAGAAGGGCGCCGACGAGCGCTGACCTCCGGGTTCCTGCACAGTAGGACGATGACCCGCGACCAACCCCCTCTTCCAGGCGGGCAGGTCGCGGGTCATCGTCGTCTCTGCCCCCGGGGCGCGGCAGCGCCCGCTTAAGGCGGCAGGGACACCGTCAGTTCACTGCCCAGGGACCGTCGGACCACCTCCGGCGGTCCGTACCAGGAGGTACATCCGGATGCCCGCTTACACCCTGCCCGAGCTGTCCTACGACTACGGTGCGCTCGAGCCGCACATCTCCGGGCGGATCATGGAGCTGCACCACTCCAAGCACCACCAGGCCTACGTCAC